>NZ_NEVM01000001.1:0-1200000 GCF_002261225.1 Bordetella genomosp. 10 | reverse complement strand
GTCGCCGAGCGCGCGCCGCCCAGCGGGTGATCGGCCCGCACCACCGCCACCACTTCGTCCCGCCGCCAGGCATGCGCGCGGGTATCGGCGGGCAGGCCGGCGGGCACCTCGCCTTCGATGAACGCCATGTCCAGCAAGGGCAGCCGCTGCACGATCTCGGCGGTGTTGCCGTCCGAGAGATGCAGGGTGACGGCGGGATAGCGCTGCCGGAACTCGGCCACCAGCGCCGGCAGCAGGTAACTGGCCGGCGTCGTGCTGGCGCCCAGGCGCAGGGTCCCGGAGGCGACGTTGCGCCAGTCGTCGCGAACGGCGCGCGCCTGGCCATACGCCTGGCGCAGCAGCCGCGCCTGTTCCGCCAGCCGCTCGCCGGCGCTCGTCAGCGCCACGCCGTGGCCGCGGCGGCGGTAGAGGGGTTCGCCGAACCATTCCTGCAGGGCGCGCAGTTGGCCGGACACCGCCGGCTGCGACAGATGCAGCAGTTCGCCGGCCCGGCTGATGTTGCCGGTATCGGCGACGTAGGCGAAGGTCAGGAGCTGTTCAGGGGTCATGGCGCTTCGATCGGTGAATCGTGGATGAGGGCGGGACGGCTTCGGCCCCGGCGCGACGGCCGCCTCCATGGCGATGCCGCGGCGTGACGCACACGTTATCCGAATTCCTGATATTACATATTCAATAATGCCATTTTTCAAATATCGACGGCGGACCTAATATTTCTTGTAGTTATTTATTTATAAAGAAACCATGTCCTCCACTGCCCTCCCCCTCTCCTCGCCCTGGCGCGACAAGCTCAACGGGGTGTTGTTCGTCGGCCTGATGGCCGCCGCCGTGGTCCAACTGGCGGACCTGCCCGCCATCCGCAACCTGGGCTTTTCGCCCCTGGTCGTCGGCATCGTCTGCGGCATGATCTACGGCAACTTCCTGCGCGGCACCATGCCGGCGGACTGGGGCGTGGGCGTGAACTTCACCGCCCGCAAGCTGCTGCGCATCGCGGTGGCCTTCTATGGCCTGAACATCAGCATCCAGCAGATCGCCGCCGTCGGCCTGCCTGGCCTGGCGGTGTCGGTGGCGGTGGTGGTCGGCACCCTGGTCCTGGGCACCGTGGTGGGCCAGCGCCTGCTCGGCCTGGACCGCGACACGGCCATGCTGACCTCCGCCGGCAGCGCCATCTGCGGCGCCGCGGCGGTGCTGGCCTTCGAACCCACGCTGCGCGCCCAGCCGCACAAGAGCGCGGTGGCGGTGGCCACGGTCGTCCTGTTCGGCACCCTGTCCATGTTCCTCTACCCGGTCTTCTACCGGGCCGGCTGGCTGCATTTCGACACCCAGGCGCTGGGCATCTACATCGGCGGCACGGTGCACGAAGTGGCCCAGGTGGTGGGCGCGGCCAGCAATATCGACCCGGCCACCACGGAAGTCGCCACCATCGTCAAGATGACCCGCGTCGCCCTGCTGGTGCCGGTGCTGCTGGTGCTCGGCCTGTGGCTGCGCGGCAGCCGCGCCGGCGGCGCCGACGGCGCGCCGGCGGCCAAGCTGCCGGTGCCCTGGTTCGCGGTGGGCTTCCTGGTGCTGGCCGTCGTCAATTCCCTGCACGTGCTGCCCGAGCCGGTCATCGCCGTGGCCAAGCGCCTGGACGTGTTCGCGCTGACCATGGCCATGACCGCGCTGGGCATCGAGACGCGCTTCAGCCAGATCCGCAAGGCCGGCCCGCGCGTCATGGCCCTGGGCCTGATCATCTACGCCTGGCTGATTTTCGGCGGCTACGCCATCGTCAAGCTGGCGACCTGAGGCCAAGCTGACGCGCGGGCGCGACGGCCGGCCGCCCATGCCGGCCGCCGGACCCCGCCGCCACAAACGCCAGCGCATTTTTCCTGCATAATCGGCCGGTTCTCCGTTAGGAACCGGCCTCATGACTTCCACCAAGCCCCACCACTCGAATTCCCTGCCCAAGGACCGCGAACCGGTCCTGCGCGTCATGCCCCTGCCGGCCGACGCCAACGTGCACGGAGACGTGTTCGGCGGCTGGATCATGGCCCAGGTGGACATCGCCGGATCCATCCCCGCGGCCCGGCGCGCCGCCGGGCGCGTCGCCACCGTGGCGGTCAACTCCTTCGTCTTCAAGCAGCCCGTGTTCGTCGGCGATGTCTGCAGCTTCTACGCGGAAGTCGTCAAGACCGGCACCACCTCGGTGACCGTCTCCGTCGAGGTCTATGCGCAGCGCCACCGCCTGGATGCCGAAGTCGTGAAGGTCACCGAGGCCACCCTGGTCTACGTCGCCACGGACGACGCCCGCCACAGCCGCCCCCTGCCTACCCTCTGACGAATTCCACGCATGACGGAAGCCGCCGCCGCGACCAAGTCTTCGCCCCCCGCCCGCCACGCCCCCCGGCGCCTCGATCCCGAGGACGCCCAGCACGCGCTGGCGGAAGTGCATGAACTGCTGCGCCGCCAGGAGGTGGTGGCCAACCTGGTCCACCGCCAGGAGGAAGGCGACGACAAGGCCGACCTGGTCGAACAACTGGTGCAGCGCCAGCACGAAGCCGAACTCAAGGCCCTGGTCGACGGCCTGCACCCGGCCGACATCGCCTTCATCCTGGAGTCGCTGCCCAAGGCCGAGCGCCAGAACGTCTGGCGCCTGGTCAGCCCCGAGCACGACGCCGACGTGCTGCTCGAAGTCGAGGACTGGGTCCGCGAATCGCTGATCGAGGCGATGGACCGGCAGGACCTGGTCGCCGCCACCGGCAACCTGGACGCCGACGAGCTGGCCGACCTGGCGCCCGACCTGCCGCCCGACGTGGTGGCCGAGGTGCAGAAAGGCCTGACCGAGGAAGAACGCGCCCAGTTGCTGGAAGCGCTGGGCTACCCCGAGGACAGCGTCGGCGCCATCATGGACTTCGAAATGGTCCGCGTGCGCGAGGACGTGACGCTGGAAGTGGTGCTGCGCTACCTGCGCCGGCTGCATGAACTCCCCGACCACACCGACCAGATCTTCGTGGTCGACCGGCAGGACAAGCTGCAAGGCATCCTGCCCTTGTCCACGCTGCTGGTCAGCGAGCCGGAAACCGACGTGCGCGAGGTCATGACCACCGACTATCTGTCGCTGGCGCCGCTGGATTCCGACGCCGACGCCGCCGGCGCATTCGAGCGCTACGACCTGGTCTCCGCGCCGGTGGTCGACGACCAGGGCCGCCTGATCGGCCGCGTCACCATCGCCGACGTCGTGGACGTGATCCGCGAAGACTCGCAGGAACAGGACCTGTCGCGCGCCGGCCTGCAGGAAGAGGACATCTTCGCGCCGGTCAAGATGGCCCTGCGCAACCGCGCGCCCTGGCTGCTGTTCAATCTCTGTACGGCGGCCACGGCCTCCTTCGTCGCCTCGCGCTTCGAGGATACGGTCAGCCACATCGTCATCCTGGCCTTCCTGATGTCCATCGTCGCCGGCATCGGCGGCAATTCGGGCAACCAGACCATGACCATGATCATCCGCGCCCTGGCGGTCGGCCGCATCACGGGCCGCAACCTGTGGCAACTGGTCAAGCGCGAGTTGCTGGTGACCTTCCTGGTGAGCCTGTGCGGCAGCGTGGTGGCCGCCGGCTTCGCCTGGGGCATTTCACGCTCCATTTCCATCGCCCTGGTCATGATGGCCGCGATGATATGCAACATGCTGGTGGGCGCGTCCGTGGGCGTGCTCGTACCCATGGTGCGAGCACGCTTCGGCAAGGACCCCGCCATCGGCTCGTCGGTCCTGCTGACCTTCGCCACCGATTCGCTGGGGTTTTTCATCTTCCTGGGGCTGGCCACCATCTTCTTGTTGTAAAGCCGACCATTCAACAATTTGTTGCGCCATAGGCAAAAAAGACAGCGCCAAATTCGACAACTTCCTCACGTTCCGGTCGTCATACTGGAACGTTGTCATCCGCGTGACATACAAGAGGGAGTTAGATCTTGGTCAAAAAAACAATCGTTCATCGCGCGCGGCTCGGCGTCGCGACGCTCATGCTGGCCGCGGCCGGCGCCGCCTTGCCGGCCACGGCCTCCGCCTGCGACAGCATGCCCGGCTGGATCCAGTTCGCCTGTAACCGGGCCGACCAGATCTGGAGCACGGGGAGCGACGATCTCTATATCTCGGGCTATGCCTGGCACAATCGGGCGGCCTATTCCGCCGACAAGATCAAGAGTTTCCGCGAGGAATCCTGGGGCGCCGGCTACGGCCGCAGCCTCTACGATTCCGACGGCGACTGGCACGGCCTGTACGGCATGGCCTTCCTCGATTCGCATGGCCACGTCGAGCCCATTGCCGGCTACGGCTACCAAGCCATCGGCCGCGTGGGCAACGACCTGCGCTTCGGCATCGGGTACACGGTGTTCCTGACGGCGCGCCAGGACATCTTCCACTACATCCCCTTCCCCGGCGTGCTGCCGCTGGCGTCGGTCGGCTACGACAAGGCGACCTTCTACGCCACCTATATCCCGGGCGGCAAGGGCAACGGCAACGTCCTGTTCATGTTCGGGAAGTGGTCGTTCTGACGCGGCGGCGCCGGTCAATAGGCCGGCATCAGCCGCCGCACCAGGGCGCCCAGGCGGCAATCCTCGATACCGTTGTCCCGCAGCGCCCTATCGGTTTCCACGACGTATTCGAGACAGGCGCCCGAACGGCCGACCGCCGTCCGGATGGCGGCCATGCGGCTTTCCTCGGTGAGTTCGCCGGCGTAGTTGGCGCAGCCGCGATTGAGCACGAAGACCAGACCGCTGACGCAGCCCGCGTCGCCATGGCAGTTCAGCCAGCGCGGCGTGTAGGCGCCGTCTATCATCTCGCGTTCCCACAGGGCCGCGAAGGCCACGGGAACGTCGGCGGCCGCCACGCGGAAGGCGACGCCGCGGCAGCAGCCGCCGCGATCCAGACCGAAGACCAGGCCGGGGATTTCACGCGAACCGCGATGATGATGGGACCACAGGCAGAGCGAGCGGTGGTAGCCCTTGACGGTGGTGATGCGGCGTTCCTGCCAGGCGAAGCCCGGGCGCCAGATCAGCGAACCGTAAGCAAAGACCCAGAGGTCGTCGACGCCGTTCCAGTGCCGCAAGACACTGTCCAAAGAATCATGCTCCGGCATTTGCGCCGGGATGCACGCCAACTCAGAGACTACCGCCGACATAGTGACGCAACCTATCCGTTTGCCCGTTCGCTCCGTTCGGGTCAGTGGCTATCCTAAACCCCGGCATGGAAAAAAGGATCGCACGATGACGGCCGCGTGACCGCCTGAAATAAAAATCACGTTCGCGTTGTGGCGTCACAACGAAAATTTTTGCTCTCCGCCCGCGCGGCCGCCCGCGGGCGCGGATGGATGCATGCGCCGCCCGGCGGGATCTGGGCGACAATGCGCGGATGTCCGCCGTCACCCGCCACCCTACGCTATCGCATTGGGGCGCCTATACCGCGCTGGTCCAGGATGGCCGCCTGATCGCCTGCGAGCCCTTCCCGCACGACCCGGCCCCCTCCAGCCTGATACATGCGATGCCCGCCATGGTCCACTCGCCCCTGCGCGTGCGGCGGCCGGCGGTGCGCGAGGGCTGGCTGCGTAATCGCGACACCGCCGGCCGGGGCAGCGACCGCTACGTGGAAACGAGCTGGGACCAGGCGCTGCGGCTGGTGCATGAAGAACTCCAGCGCGTGCGCGCCGAACACGGCCCGCACGGCGTCTTCGGCGGCTCCTACGGCTGGGCCTCGGCCGGACGGGTGCATAGCGCGATCACGCAGACCCACCGCTTCCTCTATGCGGGCGGCGGCTGCGTGGAGCAGGCCGGCAACTACAGTTGGGGCGCCGCGCAATTCCTGCTGCCCCACGTCATCGGCACGTACAAACCGCTGACCGGCCGCGTCACCGACTGGAACAGCGTGTCGCGCCACACCGACCTGCTGCTGGCCTTCGGCGGCATGCCCTTGCGCAACGCGCAGATGATCGCCGGCGGCGCCGGCGCCCACACCACCGAGCACTGGCTGCGCCGCACCGCCGAGCGCGGCGCGCGCTTCGTCATCGTCTCGCCCACCCGCGGCGACGTGCCGCCCTGGCTGGACGCGGAATGGATTCCCATCCGCCCCAACACGGACGTGGCCATGATGATCGCCATGGCCCATACCCTGCTGGCGGAGTCGCGCCACGACGCGGCTTTCCTGCATACCCATTGCGAAGGCTATGCCGCCTATGCGGCCTATCTGCGCGGCGACGGCGACGGCCAGCCCAAGGACGCCGAGTGGGCGCAGGCCATCTGCGGCGTGCCCGCCGCCACCATCCGCGGCCTGGCGCGCAACGCGGCCGGCTGCCGCACCCTGATCAACTGCACCTGGTCGCTGCAACGCGCCCATCGCGGCGAACAGCCCTACTGGGCCAGCATCGCGCTGGCCGCCATTCTGGGGCAGATCGGCCTGCCCGGCGGCGGCTTCTCCTTCGGCACGGGCTCGATCAACAGCGCCTCCAATCCGCGGCCGGACGTGGCCGGCCCGGAAATGCCGGAACTGCGCAATCCTGCGCCGCGCAACATCCCGGTGGCGCGCATCGCCGACATGCTGCTGGCGCCCGGCGCCGAATACCAGTTCAACGGCCGCACCGGCATCTATCCGGACGTCCGCCTGGTCTACTGGGCGGGCGGCAACCCCTTCCATCACCACCAGGACCTGAACCGGCTGGCGCGGGCCTGGCGCAAGCCGGAAACCATCGTCGTGCACGAAAGCTGGTGGACGCCCACCGCCAGGCGCGCCGATATCGTCCTGCCCGCCACCACCACGCTGGAGCGCAACGACATCGGCGGCTCCACGCGCGACCGCTACGTCTTCGCCATGCACCAGGCGCTGCCGCCGCAGGGCGAGAGCCGCAGCGACTTCGACATCTATCGCGAACTGGCGGCGCTGGGCGGCTTCGAAGCGGCCTTCACCGAGGGCCGCGGCGAAATGGACTGGATCCGCCACGTCTATGCCCGCATGGGCGAGCGCTGGCGCAAGGGGCCGATCCCCATGCCGTCGCCGCCGCCGTTCGAGGCGTTCTGGGAACGCGGCTACCTGGAGCTGCCGGAGAGCGAGCGCGACTTCATCCTGTTCGAAGACTTCCGGCGCGACCCGGCCGCGCATCCGCTGCAAACGCCGTCCGGCCGCATCGAACTCTATTCCAGCAAGGTCGCGGGCTTCGGCTACGAGGATTGCCCGCCCCACCCCTGCTGGCTGCCGCCCGCCGAGTGGCTGGGCGCCCCCGCGGCGCAACGCTGGCCGCTGCACCTGATCACCAGCCAGCCGGCCGACCGCCTGCACTCCCAGCTAGACCCGGCGCCGCAATCGCGCCGGCACAAGATCCAGGGCCGCGAGCCCATACGCATCCACCCGGACGACGCGGCGCGCCGCGGCATCAAGGACGGCATGCTGGTTCGCGTATTCAATGCGCGCGGCGCCTGCCTGGCGGGCGCCATGCTGGACATCGGCGTCAGCCCGGGCGTGCTGGTCATGTCGACGGGGGCCTGGTTCGATCCCGGCAAGGAGCTGGAACGGCATGGCAACCCCAACGTGCTGACGCTGGATATCGGCACGTCGCAACTGACCCAGGGCACCAGCGCGCAGTCGGCCCTGGTGGAGATCGAACCCTGGACGGGGCCGGCGCCGGAAATGCGGGCCTACGAATCGCCCCTGGCGCGGGACGCCGGGGACGAAGACGGTCAGACGCCGATATCCAGGGAGTAGTGGCTGCCGGCGCGGTTTTCCAGCGTCAGCGCCGCCAGTCCCGCCTGGCTCGCGGCGGCGTCGGCGGCGACGTGCAGGCGCGCATTGCCCAATAGCACGTCCCAGCCCTCGCCGGCCGCTTCGGCGGGCACGTCGGCCACGCGCGCGATGGCCTCGGCCGTGGCGCGCGCGTCGGGGGCGCGCGCATCGATGCGGATCACCGCCCGGGCGCCATTGGGATGGGTCATCAGCGACGGCATCCAGACGTACTCCGGCGTGATGTGGCGGCAGAAATACATGCGGATCCCGGGCACGGGCTGCTCGGCGAAGCGCACGGTATGGAATTGCGCCTCGACCTCCTGCCCCTCGAAGCGCGCGTTGCGCTTGAGCACTTGCACCGGATTGACGGCGTAGCCCGCGTCGCGCAGGCGTTCATAGGTGGCCTGCGCGTCGTTGGTGCGCAGCACCAGCGCTTCCAGGCCCAGCGGCGAATCGGCGATTTCCTTGCGCGCCGGCGGCTTGCCGGGCGGCCAGCCCAGCAGCTCGATATACGCGCTTTCCAGGACGATCAGGCGATTCCACGACCCCAGGTTGTGGATCGCCGTCTCGCTGAGGGTATAGCCCTGGCGCTCGAAGTGCGGCGCCAGCTCCTGCAGGCGATCGCGCACCATGATCACGGCATGATCGAACTCGGTACGTCCCACCGCATGCAACATGGCGTTCTCCTCTGGCGCGCCCGCCGCGGCCCCGGTCAGACCAGCTTGCCGTGGCACTGCTTGTACTTCTTGCCGCTGCCGCAGGGGCAAGGATCATTGCGTCCCACCTTGGGCAGCACGTTGCGCTGCGGCGTCTGGCCCTGCGGCTTGTCGTCCTGGCCGGCCAGGGCCTCGTCGTAGTCCGAATGGTGGTACTGCACGTTCTGCACGTGCGGCTGGGCGGCTTCCGCCTCGGCCTCGGCGACCTGCTCCTGCGACTGGATGCGCACCGTCATCAGCACGCGCACGACGTCGTCGCGAATGCGGTCCAGCATGCCGGAGAACAGTTCGAAGGCTTCGCGCTTGTATTCCTGCTTGGGGTTCTTCTGCGCATAGCCGCGCAGATGGATGCCCTGGCGCAGGAAGTCCAGCGAGGAAAGGTGCTCGCGCCAGTGCTGGTCGATCGCCTGCAGCATGATGGAGCGTTCGAACTGCGCCCATCCCTCCGCGCCGACCTGCTCCGCCTTGCCGCGGTAGACGTCGCGCCCGGCCTGCAGCACGCGCTCCAGCAGGTCGTCGTCGGTCAGGTTGGGTTCCTTTTCCAGGATTTCGGTCAGCGGCAACGCGATCTGCCAATCGCCTTCCAGCGTGCGCTGCAGGCCGGGAATGTCCCACTGCTCCTCGACCGAGTCGGCCGGTACGAAGCTGCGGAACATCTCGGTCACGGCGGCGTCGCGCAGGTTTTCCACGGTCTCGCCGACCGTGGTCGCCTGCAGCACGTCGTTGCGCTGGGAATAGAGCACCTTGCGCTGGTCGTTGGCGACGTCGTCGTATTCCAGCAGTTGCTTGCGGATGTCGAAGTTGCGGCCTTCGACCTTGCGCTGCGCGGTCTCGATGGAGCGCGTCACCATGCCCGCCTCGATCGGCTCGCCCTCGGGCAGCTTCAGGCGCTCCATGATGGCGCGGACCCGGTCGCCCGCGAAGATGCGCATCAAGGGATCTTCCAGCGACAGGTAGAAGCGCGAGGAACCCGGGTCGCCCTGGCGGCCGGCGCGGCCGCGCAACTGGTTGTCGATACGGCGCGACTCGTGGCGTTCCGTGCCGATGATGCGCAGGCCGCCCGCGGCCTTGACCTGCTCGTTCATCGGCTTCCATTCGTCGCGGATCCTGGCGATGCGCGCTTCCTTGTCGGCTTCGCTCAGGTTGGCGTCGGCCCGCACCAGGTCGACCTGCTTGTCGACGCTGCCGCCCAGCACGATGTCGGTGCCGCGGCCCGCCATGTTGGTGGCGATGGTGATGCGGCCGGGCTTGCCCGCCTCGGCCACGATCTCCGCTTCGCGCGCGTGCTGCTTGGCGTTGAGCACCTCGTGCGGGAGCTTGGCGCGCTGGAGCAGGCCGGACAGCAGCTCGGAATTCTCGATGCTGGTGGTGCCCACCAGCACGGGCTGCCCGCGCTGGTGGCAGTCGCGGATATCTTCCAGGATGGCGTTGTACTTTTCCTGGTTCGTCTTGAAGACCTGGTCGTTCTGGTCCTTGCGGATCATGGGCTTGTTGGTCGGGACGATGACCGTCTCCAGCCCGTAGATCTCCTGGAACTCATAGGCTTCCGTGTCGGCCGTGCCGGTCATGCCCGACAGCTTGTCGTACATGCGGAAGTAGTTCTGGAAGGTGATCGACGCCAGCGTCTGGTTCTCGTGCTGGATCTTGACGCCTTCCTTGGCCTCGACCGCCTGGTGCAGGCCGTCGGACCAGCGGCGGCCCGCCATCAGGCGGCCGGTGAATTCGTCGACGATGACCACCTCGCCGTCCTGCACCACGTATTGCTGGTCGCGGAAGAACAGCGTATTGGCGCGCAGGGCGACCATCAGGTGGTGCATCAGCGCGATATGGCGCGGGTCGTACAGCGATTCGCCTTCCGGCAGCAGGCCCAGGCGGGCCAGGATCTGCTCGGCGTGCTCGTGGCCGGCCTCGGACAGGTAGACCTGCTGGCTCTTTTCGTCGACCCAGTAATCGCCTTCCGGTTCCGGCTCCTGCGGCTTGGGCTCGGACGCCATGCGCGTCAGCAGCGGTGGCACCTCGTTCATGCGGATGTAGACCTCGGTGTGATCCTCGGCCTGGCCGGAGATGATCAGCGGGGTCCGCGCTTCGTCGATCAGGATGGAGTCCACTTCGTCGACGATGGCGTAGGCCAGTTCGCGCTGGCGGCGGTCCTCGACGCGATACTCCATGTTGTCGCGCAGGTAGTCGAAGCCGAACTCGTTATTGGTGCCGTAGGTGATGTCGGCGGCGTAGGCGGCCTTCTTTTCCTCGTTGGGCTGCTGCGGCACCACCACGCCGGTGGACATGCCGAGGAAACGGTACAGGCGCCCCATCCATTCCGCGTCGCGGCGGGCCAGGTAGTCGTTGACGGTGACGACGTGCACGCCGCGGCCCGACAGCGCGTTCAGGTACACCGGCAAGGTCGCCATCAGCGTCTTGCCTTCGCCGGTGCGCATTTCGGCGATCTTGCCGTTATGCAGCGTGATGCCGCCCAGCAACTGCACGTCGAAATGGCGCATGCCGAAGACCCGCTTGCCGGCCTCGCGAACGACGGCGAAGGCTTCGGGCAGGAGGTCGTCCAGCGAGGCGCCTTCCTTGTAGCGGTTGCGGAACTCGTCGGTCTTGGCGGCCAGCGCTTCGTCCGACAACGCGGCGATGCCGGACTCCAGGCCGTTGATCTGGCTGACGGTCTTGCGATATTGCTTCAGCAACCTGTCGTTGCGACTGCCGATGAGTTTCTTGAGCAGAAAAAGCATGCGTATTTGGGCCGCGCGCCAGGCCTTCCCATGCGGGGACGCCCGTCGTGCGGCGATCTTTTAGTTGGTGGAGCGGACGCGTCCGCCGGCAAACGATCGAGTGTAACGCACCTGGGGATCGAGCCCCCGGTGGAGTGACGGGAATGTCACGCCGTGACCGGCGTGCCCGCCACGATCAGCCGCCCGTGGCGGACGGCGTGGCGGCCAGGGCCGGCGGCGCGGTCGAGGGCGGACCGATGAAGAGCTTGGGATCGAGGGGTTGGCCGGCCAGCCGCACCTCGAAATGCAGGTGGGCGCCGGTGGAGCGCCCGGTGGAACCGACACGGGCGACGATCTGGCCCCGCTGGACCACGTCGCCCTTCTTGACCAGCAGTTCCGACGCGTGCGCGTAGCGGGTGGACAGGCCGTCGCCGTGGTCGATCTCCAGCAGGTTGCCGTAGCCGCTCTCGGGGCCCGCCTCCACCACCACGCCGCCGGCGGCGGCCATGATGGGGGTGCCGCGCGGCGCCGGGAAGTCCACGCCTTCGTGCATGGCGTAGCGGCCCGTCACCGGGTTGCGGCGCCAGCCATAGGAAGAGCTCAAATAGGTATAGCCGTCCAGCGGCATGGACGTCGGCAGGCGCGCGAGGTCGCCGGAACGGCGCGTCAGCGCGGCGTCCAGCATGTCCATCGTGCTGGACTGCGCGGCGGCATGGGCCAGCAGCGCGTCGAGCTGGCGCCCGAGGGCCTGGGCCGAGCCGGGGTCCAGCGAGGGCGGCTCGCGATCCGTGAAATTGTCGTCCATGACCTCATCGGCCCGCGGATCGGACGGATGCAGCGCGGCCTGCGCGGCATCCGCGCCCGCCGTGGCGGCGCCGTCCCGCGGCGCGGCCGCCGCCGGGTCGGCCAGGGTCACCCCGGCCGCCGCGGCCAGCCGCCGGCTCAGCGCGTCGATGCCGATCAGCTTGGCCTGCAGGGCGCCCACGCGCCCCGCCAGCATGTTCAGGTTGTCGCGCACGAAGGCGGCGTTGCGGACGGCCTGCTCCGAAGCGAGCGGGCTGACGTCGCTGCCGGCCTGCGGGGCCGACAGGTTGCGGTACATGGAGGCGCTGTACGCGCCTATCATCGCGGCCAGCGCCAACAACGCGCCCAGCAGCAGGGCCAGGCGCCCCCCGCCGACGGTGAAATGCCCGTCCGACTCGCCGCGGGCATGCATAATGACTATCTTCAAAGCTCGCTATCCTTTCCTGTCCGGCATGAGAAAGACTCCCTACCGTCGTCCGCGTTCCGCGCCGGGGCGCAAGCAGGCTACCGCCCTGGGATGGCTGGGGCATGACAACCATGCCGCCGGCATGCTGGCCACCGCCCGGCTGCACATGCAGGTACAAGCCGCCGTGGCCAAGATCCTACCGCCGGCGCTGGGCGAAGTGTGCCGCGTGGCACGCCTTGAAACCGATAAGTTGCAACTGGCCGTGCCAAGCGCCGCGCATGCCGCCAAATTACGCCAGATGGCGCCGCGGGTGGCCCAGGCGCTGGCGGCCGCCGGCTGGCAACTCAACGAGATTTCCGTCAAGGTGCAGGCCGGCCTGATGCCTCCGCCCCCGCCGCCTCCGCCGCGCGAAGCCGCGCCGCTGGACAGCCAGGCGCTGGAGGCCTTCGCCGCCCTGCGGCAGAACCTGCGACCCGGCAAGCTGGCCGACGCGGTGGCGCGCCTGCTAGAACATCACAAGCACCACAAGCCGCCGTCGAAATCCTGACGCTGCTTGCTGCCCCCCAAGGGGGCGTTTCTGCCTAGGGGCGGCCCGGCGGCAAAAAAAAGCCGAGCGCAAGCCTCGGTACTCATCCAGGGCGTAGCGGAGCCGGCTTTGCCGGTCCGCCAACGCCGCCCCCTTGAGGGGGCCGCGCGCAGCGCGGTAGGGGGTGGGCCTCCCGGTAAGGGGTGGGCCTCCCTCTAGGCGAGCTTCCACTCGTAGCGGAAGGCCTTGGGCGCCGCCGCCTGCGATTCATAGGTCACCAGTTCCCAGCTTTCCTGCTGGGCCAGCAGCGCGCGCGCCAACTGGTTGTTCATGTAGTGGCCGGACTTGCAGGCCACGTAGCGCGCCACCAGCGGCTTGCCGAGCAGATACAGGTCGCCGATGGCGTCGAGAATCTTGTGCTTGACGAACTCATCGTCGTAGCGCAGGCCGTCGCTGTTCAGCACCCGGAACTCGTCCATGACGATGGCGTTGTCCAGGCTGCCGCCCCGGGCCAGGCCCATGGAACGCAGCGCCTCGACTTCGTTGACGAAGCCGAAGGTGCGGGCGCGCGCGATTTCCCGCGTGTACGAATGGGTGGCGAAATCGATCTCGGCGAAATTCGCCGTGGAGTCGATGGCGGGGTGGCGGAAGTCGATGGAGAAGGCCAGCGCGAAGCCGTCATGCGGCTCCAGGCGCGCCCACTTCTCGTTGCGTCCCTCGCCTTCGCGCACCTCGATGGGCTCGAGCACGCGAATGAAATGCTTGGGCGCGTTCTGTTCCACGATCCCGGCCGAGCGCAGCAGATAGACGAAGGTCGCCGCGCTGCCGTCCATGATGGGGACTTCTTCGGCGGTCAGGTCCACGTGCAGGTTGTCGATGCCCAGGCCGGCCAGGGCCGACATCAGGTGTTCGACGGTGGAGACCCGCACGTTGCCCTGCTGCAGCACCGACGCCATGCGCGTATCGCCGACCCCGGTCGCTTGCGCCGGCAGATCGACGACCTCGGGCAGGTCGGTGCGATGGAAAACGATACCCGTGTTCGGCGCAGCGGGACGCAGGGTGAGCTCCACCCGCCGGCCGGAGTGGACGCCCACCCCGGTCGTTTTGACCAGATTTTGAATGCTGCGCTGACGGAACATGGGAATAAATCTTATTTTTTGAGGATAGGCCGGCACAATGCCCGCAAATGCCAACAGTACCCGGGAAGTGTAACCCTATTGCAATGCAGCGACAAACCAGACAAAGGTATATGTCCCTGATTACATTGAACCGAGGGGTTATTCCCCTCCGGCCCGCGCCGGGGACAGCGCGGGCCGGAGAACAGGGAGTTGGAGCCGTCGGATGACGCTAAGTTCAATCCGCCTGCTTGCGCAGGAAAGCCGGAATGTCGAAGTGGTCCATGCCCGAGCTTTCCAGCGCGCGCACCTGGGCCGACGCCTGGCTGCGCGGATTGCGCATCACCGACGGCATGTCCAGATTGCGATAGTCGCCCTGGGAAGCGCCGCCGCCGTTGTGCTGCATTCCGCCCATCGGCAGGTTGTCGGTGCCGGTGCGCAGCACTTCGGCCGTGCTCTGGACCAGTTGCGGACGGCTGGACGCGCGGCCCAGGCCGGTGGCGACCACGGTCACGCGCAGGTTTTCACCCATCGACTCGTCGTAGGCGGTGCCGAAGATCACGGTGGCGTCGTCCGAGGCGTAGCCGCGGATCGTTTCCATGATTTCGCGCGTTTCGCGCATCTTCAGCGAGCGGCTGGCGGTGATGTTCACCAGCACGCCGCGAGCGCCGTGCAGGTCGATGCCTTCCAGCAGCGGGCAGGCGATGGCGTGCTCGGCGGCGACGCGGGCGCGGTCGGCGCCGGCGGCGGTCGCCGTGCCCATCATGGCCTGGCCTTGCTCGCCCATGATCGTCTTGACGTCTTCGAAGTCGACGTTGACGTTGCCTTCGACGTTGATGATTTCCGCGATGCCGGCGCAGGCATTGTGCAGAATGTCGTCGGCCGCCTTGAAGCAGTCTTCCTGCGTGGCATCGTCATCCATCAGGTCGTACAGGTTTTCGTTCAGCACCACGATCAGCGAGTGGACGTGCTTGGCCAGCTCGCCGATGCCGTCCTCTGCCATCTTCAGGCGCTTGTTGCCTTCGAACGAGAACGGCTTGGTGACCACGCCGACGGTCAGGATGCCGAGCTCCTTGGCCACTTCGGCCACGACCGGACCCGCGCCCGTGCCCGTGCCGCCGCCCATGCCCGCGGTGATGAACACCATATGGGCGCCGTTGAGCGCGGCGCGGATTTCCTCGCGCGCGGTTTCGGCCGAAGCACGGCCCTGTTCCGGCTTGGCGCCGGCGCCCAGGCCGGTGCGGCCCAGGCGGATCTGCACCGGCGCGTTGGTCGCGGCCAGTGCCTGTGCGTCAGTGTTCGCGCAGATGAAGTCCACGCCGTTGACGCCGTTACGGATCATGTGCGCCACGGCATTGCCGCCCGCACCGCCTACACCAACCACCTTGATAACGGTGCCTTTGGTGCTGTTATCAAGCATTTCAAAGTTCATCATGATTGACGACTCCCTCAAGTCCTAAATGCAAATCACAAGAAATTTCCCCGATGCCGCATTCTTTGTGAATCGCCTCAAAGCCGATGCCGGTCCTGGTGACCCGCAACGGGTTTGAAGCGCCTCCGTCAGCGCGCCATTACCACTAAGCCCGCCCCGGATGCCGGCGACAGCCCGACACCCTTTCCTACCGCCACTCGCGCTACACAAACACCGCAATACGCAAATGCTCGAAGTCTGCTACCAACACGCAAATGCCGCCACTACTAAATGATGCGAACTACTAAATACTTCCCACCACACAGACTTCCGAACTACTACACGCGCTTCCGAACTACTACGTGAACTTCCAAACCACCGAACCACATAAACCCAAAACCCAACCTAACTACCTCACCCCACCCTCCATTAGCAGACCCGGGGCACAGCGGAGCCGGGTCCCCCGGTCCGCTTGTGCCGCCCCTTGAGGGGCGCGCGCAGCGCGGGGGTGGGCCTTCCTTCCGGTCCGCCAGTGCCGCCCCCTTGAGGGGGCCGCGCTCCGCGCGGTAGGGGGTGGGCTCAATTCATAAACCACTCTTTCATGCGCGTCAGCAGGCTCTTGAAATTACCCGTCTGCGCGGCGACCTTGCGGCCGCGCACGCGCTGCATGCGCGCTTCCTGCAACAGCCCCATGACCGTCGAGAAGCGCGGGTTGCGCATGACGTCGGCCAGGCTGCCTTCGTATTCCGGCACGGCGACACGGACAGGTTTGAGGAACACATCCTCCGCAAGTTCCACCATGCCCGGCAATTGGGCCGAACCGCCCGTCAGGACCACGCCCGAGGCCAGCAGATCTTCGTAGCCCGAATCCCGCACCACCTGCTGCACCAGCGTGAACAACTCCTCGATGCGCGGCTCGATAACGGCGCCGAGCGCCTGCCGCTTGACCAGCCGCGGACCGCGATCGCCCAGCCCCGGCACCTCGACGGTTTCGTCGGGGCTGGCCAGCACCTGCTTGGCCACGCCGTAGCGCAGCTTGATTTCCTCGGCGTCCGGCGTGGGCGTGCGCAGCATGGCCGCGATGTCGTTGGTGATCTGGTCGCCCGCGATGGGAATCACGGCGGTATGGCGAATCGCACCGCCGGTGAAGATCGCCACGTCGGTGGTGCCCCCGCCGATGTCCACCAGGACGACGCCCAGTTCCTTTTCGTCCGCGGTCAGGCAGGCGAGACTCGACGCCAATGGTTGCAAAATAAGGTCTTGCACTTCGAGGCCGCAACGGCGCACGCACTTGACGATGTTCTGCGCGGCGCTCACCGCGCCCGTCACGATGTGGACCCGCACTTCCAGGCGCAGGCCGCTCATCCCGATGGGTTCGCGGATGTCCTCCTGGCCGTCGACGATGAACTCCTGCGTCAGCACGTGCAGCACCTGCTGATCCGTGGGGATGTTCACCGCCTTGGCGGTTTCGATGACGCGGGCCACGTCCGTCGACGTGACCTCCTTGTCCTTGACCGCCACCATGCCGCTGGAATTGAAGCTGCGGATGTGGCTGCCCGCGATGCCCGTATAGACGTCGCGTATCTTGCAGTCCGCCATCAACTCCGCTTCCTCCAGCGCGCGCTGGATGGAATTGACGGTGGTTTCGATATTCACCACGACGCCCTTGCGCATGCCACGCGACTCGTGCTGGCCCAGGCCCAGCACCTCGAAGCGGTTCTCCGGCAGGATCTCGGCGACCACCGCCACCACCTTGCTGGTGCCGATATCGAGGGCGACGATTAGGTCCTTGATGTCACGGGTCATGTTGTCAACGCTTTTTCGGGGTGGGTTTCGGTTTTTCGGGTTCGGGGAGCGGCGCCAGCGCCAGGGCAAAGCCATTGGGATAGCGCAGATCGGCTTGCAATACCGTGCGGCCCTCCAGTTTCGACATCAAGGCCGGCCAGGCCTGCACAAAACGCTGAATGCGCGCCGCGAAAGGCAAGGCCCCCGGCGGTCCGTTCGGATCCGGCGCGTCCGCGCCCGGATCCCGGCCCAGGTCCAGCAGCAGGCCGTTGGACAGCTTGGCCCGCCAGGCGTAGCGCGCGCTCAGGTCCAGTTCCTGCACGTGCATGTCCAGCGGCGCGAACCAGCGCGCCAGCTCGGCATAGCGCTGCACCACCAGGCTCTCGCTGCCCTCCGGCCCGGAGAAATGCGGCAGCGCGTTCTCGTCGTCCAGCTCGCCCGTATTGGCCGTGAACGATTCGCCCCAGGTGTTGATCATCTGGTTCTCGTTCCACAGCGCCAGCGGCTGCTGCTCCTCGATGCGCACGCGCAGCGTGTTGGGCCAGATCCGGCGCACGGACGCATGGCGCACCCAGGGCACGGACTCGAACAACTCGCGCGCCTTGTCCAGGTTGACGGTGAAGAAGTTGCCCACCATCTCGCCGGCTATCGTGGCCCGCACGCTGGCGGGGGACACATAGTGCAACTGCGAATCCGGCACGGGCTCCAGTTCGATGGCCGCCAGATTGAAATACGGCCGCTTGGCCAGCCACACAACCCCGCCGGCCAGCATGGCCAGCACCGCGAACACGGCCAGCGTGTTCGCGATGAGATTGGTGACGCGGGCGTCGTTCCACACGGATCTTCCTGGTCAAGCGTTACGGGCCGGGGCGCGCACCTTGCAGGCGGCCTCGGAAAGAATGAAAACACACAGCTCGGAATAGCTCATGCCGGCGGCCTGCGCCGCCTTCGGCACCAGCGAGTGGCTGGTCATGCCCGGCGACGTATTCATCTCGATCAGCCAGGGACGGCCCTCCTTGTCCAGCATCAGGTCGGCGCGGCCCCAGCCTTCGCAGCCCAGGGCGCGGTAAGCCGCCACGCTGATGCGCTGCACTTCGCTCGCCAGCGCTTCCGGCAGGTCGGCCGGGCAGAAATACTGCGTGTCGTCGGAGAAATACTTGTGTTCGTAATCGTAGTTGCCGTCCGGCGCGACGATCTCGATCACCGGCAGGGCGCGCGCGCCGCGGCCGGTGCCCAGCAGGGCCACCGTCAGTTCGCGGCCGATGACGAATTGCTCGGCCAGCACTTCCGCATCGTAGCGCGCCGCCAGCGCGTAGCCTTCCTTCATATCCGAATAGCCGCGCACCTTGGTGATGCCGACGGTCGATCCCTCGTGCGGCGGCTTGAGCATCAGGGGCAGGCCCAGGCGGTCGGGCACCAGGCGCAATTCGGTATCGCCGCCCAGCACCTCGAAGGCCGGGGTCGGCAGGCCGTGCTGCAGCCAGATGCGCTTGGTCATCACCTTGTCCATGGCCAGCGCCGAGGCGGCCGCGCCGCTGCCGGTATAGGGGATGCCCAGCAGCTCCAGGGCGCCCTGGATGGTGCCGTCCTCGCCGTAGCGGCCATGCAGGGCGATGAAAACGCGGTCGAAGCCGGCTTGTTCCAGGTCGGCGAAGGTCTGCCGGCCGGTGTCGAAAAGATGGGCGTCGACGCCGGCGCTGCGCAGCGCCTCGTGCACCCCCGCGCCGGACATGAGGGACACTTCACGCTCGGCGGAGCGGCCGCCGTACAGCACGCCGACCTTGCCGAATTGTGCAGGGGCAATGGTCATGCCAATTCTCCAATTTGCGCGGGCGCCTTGCTGATCGAGCCGGCGCCCATCACGATGACGACGTCGCCGTCGCGCACGAAATCCAATACCGCGGCGGGCAATTCCGCCACGTCCTCCACGAATACCGGCTCGACCTTGCCGGCCACGCGCAGCGCGCGCGCGAGGGCGCGGCCGTCGGCCGCCACCAGGGGCGCCTCGCCGGCGGCATACACCTCGGTCAGCAACACCGCGTCGGCGGTGCCGAGCACACGCACGAAATCCTCGAAGCAGTCGCGGGTGCGGGTATAACGATGCGGCTGGAAGGCCAGCACGATGCGCCGCCGGGGCCAGGCGCCGCGCGCCGCGGCCAGCGTGGCCGCCATCTCGACCGGGTGGTGGCCGTAGTCGTCGATGACGGTGAAGGAACCGCCGCCATGCGCGGCCGGCACCGCGAACTCGCCCACCTGGGTGAAGCGGCGGCCCACGCCGTGGAAGGATTCCAGCGCGCCGCGGATGGCCTCGTCGTCCACGCCCAGTTCGGTCGCCACGGCGATCGCCGCCAGCGCGTTGCGCACGTTGTGCAGGCCCGGCAGGTTCAAGGCCACCGACAGCGGCGGCAACTCCTGCTTGCGGCCGCGCCGCGTCACGTCGAACAGCATGCGGGTGCCGTCGGCGCGCACGTTGCGGCCGGCCACCTGGGCGTCGCCGTCCAGGCCGTAGGTGGTGACGGGGCGCGAAACGAAGGGGATGATTTCCCGCACGTTGGCGTCGTCGGCGCACAGCACGGCGGTGCCGTAGAACGGCAGCTTCTGCGTGAACTCGATGAACGCGCTCTTCAGCCGCGCCACGTCGTGGCCGTAGGTGTCCATGTGATCGGCGTCGATATTGGTGACGACCGCCATCACGGGCAGCAGGTTCAGGAAGGAGGCGTCCGACTCGTCGGCCTCGACCACGATGTAGTCGCCCTGCCCCAGCCGCGCGTTGGCGCCGGCCGAATTCAGGCGGCCGCCGATCACGAAGGTCGGGTCCAGGCCGCCGGCGGCCAGCACGCTGGTCACCAGGCTGGTGGTCGTGGTCTTGCCGTGGGTGCCGGCGATGGCGATGCCGCGCTTCAGGCGCATCAGCTCGGCCAGCATGACGGCGCGCGGAACCACCGGAATGCGCGCGGCGCGCGCGGCGATGACCTCGGGATTGTCCCCCGCCACGGCGGTGGAGGTGACGATGGCGTCGGCGCCCTCGATGTTGGCGCCGGCGTGGCCGATGGCGATGGCCACGCCCAGGCCGGCCAGGCGGCGCGTGACGGCCGAGTCGCTGAGGTCGGAGCCGCTGATGCGGTAGCCCAGGTTCAGCAGGATCTCGGCGATGCCGCTCATGCCCGCGCCGCCGACCCCGACGAAATGGATGTGCTGGATACGGTGTTTCATGATGCGCGCCTCGCTGCCTGTTCGCAGGCGTCGGCGATATGCTGGGCGGCGGCCGGCAGCGCGCGCGCGCGCGCCTGCACGGCCACCGCCTGGAGTTCTTCGCGGTCGCGCTCGCCCAGCCACTGCGCCAGCCACTGCGGCGTCAGCTCGGCCTGGCGGCGCATCCAGCCGGCGCCGGCGTCGCTCAGATAGCGGGCGTTGGCCGTCTGGTGATCGTCGATGGCATGGGGCAAGGGAACGAACAGCGCGGCCACGCCGGCGGCGGCCACTTCGGCCACCGTCATCGCGCCCGCGCGGCAGACCACGAGGTCGGCATCGGCCAGCGCGCCGGCCATGTCCTCGATGAAGGCGCGGCAGTCGGCGTCCACGCCGGCTTGCGCATAGGCCTGCTTCAGCGCCTCGATGTGCAGTTCGCCGGCCTGGTGCGTCACCGCCGGCCGGCGTTCGGCGGGCAGCAGGGCCAGGGCCTGCGGCAGCACCGTGTTCAAGGCCAGCGCGCCCAGGCTGCCGCCCACCACCAGCAGCCGCAGCGGACCGTTGCGGCCGGCGTAGCGCTGTTCCGGCGCGGGCAGCGCGCAGACTTCGCGGCGCACCGGATTGCCCATGACCTCGCCGCGCGGCAATACGCCGGGGAAGCCGGTGAGCACCCGGCGCGCCATGCGCGCCAGCGTGCGGTTGGCCGTGCCGGCCACCGCGTTCTGTTCATGCACGACCAGCGGCACGCGCCGCAGGGCGGCGGCGACGCCACCCGGGAAGGCCACGTAGCCGCCCATGCCCAGCACCACGTCGGGCCGCAGCGTGGACACGTAGCGCAGGGCCAGCCGCAGCGCCGACGCCAGGCGGAACGGCAGTTGCAGCACGGCCTTGACGCCGCGGCCGCGCAGACCCTGGAAACGCAGGGGCATCATCTCGATGCCGCGCGGCGGCACCAGCTTGCCTTCCATGCGGTCGGGATTGCCCAGCCACAGCACGCGCCAGCCGCGCTCGCGCAGCACGTCGGCCACGGCCAGGCCGGGCATGATGTGCCCGCCGGTGCCGCCGGCCATGATCAGCGCGGTGCGCACGGATGCGGTGGCGTCGACGTTGCTCAACAGTGTGCCCTCCTGTCGCTGCGCGACCGCCTCCCCGAGGGAGGATTCGCGCTTGGGGCGGCCCGGCGCGCTCATACGCGCCCTCCCCGCATCATCGTTCGATTCTCGAAGTCGACGCGCAGCAGCATGGCCAGCGCCAGCAGGTTCATGACCACGCCGGAACCGCCGTAGCTCACCAGCGGCAGCGTCAGGCCCTTGGTGGGCAGCAGCCCCAGGCACACGCCCATGTTGATGAAGGCCTGCACGCCGAACCAGATGCCCACGCCCTGCGACAGCATGCCGGCGAAGGTGCGCTCCATGGCGACGGCCTGGCGGCCGATTTCGAAGGCGCGCTGCACGATGATGCCGAACAGCACGATCACCAGCATGACGCCGACGAAACCCAGTTCCTCGCCGATCACGGCCATGATGAAGTCGGTATGCGCTTCCGGCAGGTAGTGCAGCTTCTCGACGCTGGCGCCCAGGCCCACGCCCAGCCATTCGCCGCGGCCCAGCGCGATCAACGAGTGCGACAACTGGTAGGCGCTGCCGTAGGCGTTGTCCTGGTTCCAGGGATCCATGTACGCGAACAGGCGCGCGCGCCGCCAGGGCGACAGCCAGATCAGCATCAGGAAGGTGCTGACCAGCACGCCCAGCAGGCTGCTGAAGAACTTGCCGTTGATGCCGCCCAGGAACAGGATGCCCATGGCGATGGCCACGATCACCATGAAGGCGCCCAGGTCGGGCTCGAGCAGCAGCAGCATGCCGACGCCGCCCAGCGCGCAGGCCATGGGCACGAAGCCGCGCACGAAATTCTGCATGTGCTCCTGCTTGCGCACCGTGTAGTCGGCGGCGTACAGCAGCGCCGCGACCTTCATCAGCTCGGATGGCTGGAAATTCAGCGGGCCCAGGGGAATCCAGCGGTGCGCGCCGTTGACCTCGCGGCCGATGCCCGGCACCAGCACCGCCATCAACAGGACCAGGGCCACCATGAACAGCGGCACCGCCAGGCGCTGCCACAGGCGGATCGGGAAGGTCAGCGTGATGGCGGCGGCCACCAGGCCGGTGGCGACGAAGGCGGCGTGGCGCACCACGAAATAGTATTGGCCGTAGGAGGCGTAACGTGGGCCGTCGGCCAGCGCGATGGACGCCGAGTACACCATCAGCAGTCCCAGCGCCAGCAAGGTCGACGAGGCGATCACCAGCGGCATGTCGAAGGACCGCATGCGCGTGCGGCCGGGACGCACCGCGTTGACGCTGCCCGTGAGGTCGGCGAACAGGCTCATGCGACCTCTCCTTGATCCAGGGCCAGTTCCTGCACCGCTTCGGTGTAGACCTGGCCGCGATGCACGTAGCTGCGGAACATATCCATGCTGGCGCAGGCCGGCGACAGAAGCACGGCGTCGCCCGGCTGGGCCAGGCCATGCGCCTGGCGCACCGCGTCATGCATGTCCGTGGCGTACACGCAGGCCACGCCGGTCGATTCCAGCACGCGGCCGATTTCCGGGCCGTCCTTGCCGATCAGCACCACCGCGCGCCCATGGCGCGCCACCGGCGCCACCAGCGGCGAGAAGTCCTGGCCCTTGCCCAGGCCGCCGGCGATCAGCACCACCTGCTGGCCCAGGCCGTCCAGCGCGGCCACCGTGGCGCCCACATTGGTGCCCTTGCTGTCGTTGATGTAGTCGACGCCGCCGATGCTGCGCACGAATTCGACGCGCAGCGGCTCGCCCTCGTACTCGCGGGCGGCGCGCAGCAAGGGCGCCCAGCCCAGGTCGATGGCGCGCGCCAGCGCGAAGGCGGCCAGCGTATTCGTTGCGTTGTGCAGACCGCGGATCAGCAGCGCGTCCACCGGCATCAGGCGCGACAAGCGCCCCTGCGGACGGCTGGGCGGCGGCGCATCCTTCTTGCGGCGCGTGGGCGCGGCGACCGGGATATCGAAATCGCTCGGTTCGCAGGCGGTCAGCCACGCCACGCCGCTGGCCTGGTCCAGTCCCAGGTCGCCGACCAGGGCGGGCGCGTCGCGGCCGATGGTGCGCGCGTTCAAGCCTTCGACGCGCTCGACCATGGCCAGCGTGAGCGGGTCGTCGCGGTTGACGACGGCGATGCGGGCCATGCCCAGCAGGCGCGCCTTGGCGGCCGCGTAGGCCTGCATGTCGCCGTGCCAGTCCAGGTGGTCCTGGGTGACGTTCAGCACCACCGCGGCGTCGGCCGACAGGGTATGCGTGGTGTGCAACTGGAAGCTGGACAGCTCCAGCACCCAGACCTGCGGCAGGTCGTCCTGGTCCAGCGCGTCCATGAGCGCGGCCAGCGCGGCCGGGCTGATATTGCCGGCGGCGCGCGCGGTAAGCCCGGCGGCCTCGACCAGATGGCGCGTCAGCGCCGTGACCGTGGTCTTGCCGTTGGTGCCGGTGACGGCCAGCACGCGGGGATGGTAGTCGCGGCTATCGGCCAGGGCCGCCAGCGCGCGGGCGAACAGTTCGATCTCGCCGATGACCTCGATGCCGCGCGCGGCGGCGGCCTCGATCAGTTCGCGCGCCGGCGCCTGGTTCGGCGCCAGGCCGGGACTGATCACCACCTGGGTCACGTCGTCCAGGAGCTCCGCGTCGAAACCGGCCTGGCCCAGGCGGTATTCGACCTCGCCGCCCTGCGCCGCCAGCGCCTCGCGCAAGGCGGCCAGGCCGCCCGGCTCGGCCCGGGTATCGGCCACGCGCAGCCGCGCGCCGCTGCGCGCGCACCAGCGCGCGGCGGCGATGCCGGTCTCGCCCAATCCGAGGATCAGGATGCGAGCCGGCGCGGGGGCGGAGATATCCGGAACGCTCATCGCAGTTTGAGAGTGGAAAGGCCGACCAGCACCAGCATCATGCTGATGATCCAGAACCGCACGACGACCTGGGTTTCCTTCCAGCCGCCGACTTCGAAATGGTGATGCAGGGGCGCCATGCGGAATATCCGCCGCCCCTCCCCGTATTTGCGCTTGGTGTATTTGAACCAGGTGACCTGGATCATCACCGACAAGGTTTCCACCACGAACACGCCGCCCATGATGAAGAGCACGATTTCCTGCCGCGCGATCACCGCCACCGTGCCCAGCGCGCCGCCCAGCGCCAGCGCGCCGACGTCGCCCATGAACACCTGGGCCGGATAGGCGTTGAACCAGAGGAAGGCCAGTCCCGCGCCCCCCAGGGCGGCGCACAGCACGATGAGCTCGGACGCGCCCGGCACATAGGGGAACAGCAGGTATTTGGAATAGTCGGCGCGGCCGATGACGTAGGAGAAGATGCCCAGCGCGCTGCCCACCATGACGGTGGGCATGATGGCCAGGCCGTCCAGGCCGTCGGTCAGGTTGACCGCGTTGCTGGTGCCGACGATGACGAACCACGTCAGCGCCACGAAGCCCAGCACGCCCAGGGGATAGCTCACCGTCTTGAAGAAAGGCACGATGAGGTCGGCGCGGGTCGGCAGGGGCATGGTCAGGCCGCTCACCACCCAGGCGCGGAACAGGGGCCAGAGCTCGGTATTGGCCGGCGCCGACACGGCGAAGGCCAGATAGACCGCCGCCACCAGGCCGATGAGGGCCTGCCAGAAGAATTTCTGCCGCGCCGGCATGCCTTCGGGATCGCGGTGCACGACCTTGCGGTAATCGTCCACCCAGCCTATCGCGCCGAAGCCGAAGGTCACCAGCAGCACCACCCAGATGAAGCGATTGCTCCAGTCGCACCACAGCAGCACGCTGATGCCGATGGAGATCAGGATCAGCGCGCCGCCCATGGTGGGCGTGCCGGTCTTCACCAGGTGGGTCTGCGGACCGTAGGCGCGCACCGCCTGGCCGATCTTCATCGCGGTCAATTTGCGGATGACGCGCGGCCCGGCCATCAGGCCGATGAGCAGCGCCGTCGCGCACGCCAACACAGCGCGCAGCGTAATGTACTCGAACACGCCGAACGTGCGGATATCGTCGGACAGCCAGCGGGCAATCTCAAGCAGCATGCTTGTCCTCCCGCGCCGGAGGCACATGACTGCCTTCACTCGAATACAACTTCACAACCCGCTCCATGCGCATAAAGCGCGAACCCTTTACCAATACCGCGGCGGGCCGCAAGGCCCGCGTCGCCGCCACGATGTCCTCGACCGTCTCGCACGCCTTGCCGGCCGCCCCGAAGGCGGCGGCGGACGCGCGCGCGGCGGCGCCCAGCGTGAACAGGGCGTCGATCCCCCGCTCGCGTGCGTAGGCGCCGACTTCCTCGTGCATCGCCGGCCCGTTGGCGCCCACTTCGCCCATATCGCCCAGCACCAGGACGCGCGGCGCCGGCAGTTGCGCCAGCACGTCGATCGCGGCCCGGACCGAGTCCGGATTGGCATTGTAGGTGTCGTCGACCAGCACGGTTCCGTCACCCATTTGCTGGCGCTGCATCCGGCCCTTGACCGCGCTGAAACCGGCCAGGGCGCGGCAGGCGGCGTCCAGCGGCGCGCCCGCGGCCAGGCCGCAGGCCACCGCCGCGAGGGCGTTGCGCAGGTTGTGCAAACCGGGGACGGGGACAGTCAGCGCCGCCGTGCCGGCCGGCGTCACCAGGCGGCAGCGGGTGGCGAGCACGTCGCTTTCGATGGCCTCGGCATAGACGTCCAGGCCGGCCTGCAGGCCGAAACGCAGGACGCGCGGCGTGCCCGACATTTCGTCCCAGACGCGCGTGTGCGCGTCGTCGCCGGGATAGACGGCATAGCCCGCTTCCGGCAGCGCCGCCAGCACCGCGCCGTTCTCGCGCGCGACGGCCTCGACCGTGTGCATGAACTCCTGGTGCTCGCGCTGGGCGTTGTTGACCAGGCCCACCGTGGGCGCCGCCATGGCCGCCAGCGCGGCGATCTCGCCGGGATGGTTCATGCCCAGTTCGATCACCGCGGCGCGGTGGCGCGGCCGCAGGCGCAGCAGCGTCAGCGGCACGCCGATGTCGTTGTTGAAATTGCCCGCCGTCGCCAGGCGCTGGTCCTCGCCCAGCCACTCCGCGAGGATGGCGGAAATCATTTCCTTGGTGGTGGTCTTGCCGTTGCTGCCGGTCACGCCGACCACCGGCAGATCGAAGCGCGCGCGCCAGGCCGCGCCGATGCGGCACAAGGCGGCGCGCGTGTCGCCCACCACCCATTGTGGCAGCGGGGCCTCGTCCGCGGGCAGGTCCACGGCATGCGCCACGACTGCGGCGCGGGCGCCGGCCGCGCGGGCCTGCGCCAGGTAATCGTGGCCGTCGAAATTCTCGCCGCTCAGCGCGACGAACACCTGGCCCTCGCTCAGCGTGCGCGTATCGGTGGACACGCCCACGGCTTGCGGCAGGGCCAGGGCCAGCGCGCCCCAGGCGCGATCGTCGAAAGGCGCGCGCTGCCCGGCGACTTCCTGGTAGGTCTCATGGCCCTTGCCGGCCAGCAGCAGCACGTCGGCGGCGGCGGCCGACCACACCGCCTGCATGATGGCGCGCGCGCGATCGGCCTGCACCGTCACGGCGCGCGCCGCGGGCATGCCGGCCAGGATCTGGTCGATGATGGCCTCGGGGTCCTCGCCGCGCGGGTTGTCGCTGGTCACGTAGACGCCGTCGGCGTCGGCGGCGGCGATGCCGCCCATCAGCGGACGCTTGCCGGGATCGCGATCCCCGCCGCAACCGAACAGGCACAGCAGCCGGCCGCCGCGGGCCTGCGCCACCGGGCGCAGCGCGGCGAGCGCGCGCGCCAGGGCGTCGGGCGTGTGGGAATAATCGACCACCACCAGCGGGCCGGCGGCGGCCAGCGCCGGCGGCGCCTCGACGATCTCCATGCGTCCCGGCACGGGCGTGGCGGCGGCCAGTTCGCGCGCCACGTCGGCCAGCGAGCCCCCCAGCGCCGTCAGGACGCCGGCCACCAGCAGCAGGTTCTCCACGTTGTGGCGGCCCAGCAGGCTGGTCATGATCTGCGCTTCGCCCTGCGCGGTGGCGAGGGTGAAGATCTGTCCGTTGGCGGTCGCGCTCAAGTCCTTGGCGCGGATGTCGGCCTCCTGCTCCAGGCCATAGGACAAGGCCAGGCCGGCAGGCAGGCGCGCCAGCAGGCGCTGGCCGGCCGCGTCGTCCGCGTTGACGACGGCGCGCGCCAGGCCGGGCCAGTCGAACAGGCGCGACTTCGCCGCCTCGTAGGCGTCCATCGAACCGTGGTAGTCCAGGTGATCGCGCGTCAGGTTGGTGAAGGCCGCCACGCCGATGCGCACGCCGTCCAGGCGGCCTTGCTCGATGCCGATGGAGGACGCCTCCATGGCGACGCAACTTGCGCCGTGATCGCGCATCGCCGCCAATTGCCGGTGCACGGCCAGCACGTCCGGCGTGGTCAGTTGTCCCGGCAACGCCTGTCCGCCGGGCAGCGTCGCGCCCAGGGTGCCGAGGGCGCCGCAGGGCCGGCCGCTTTGCGACAGCGCGCGCGCCAGCCATTGGACCGTGGAAGTCTTGCCGTTGGTGCCGGTGACCGCGATGACGGTCAATGCCGCCGACGGTTCGCCGTACCAGAGGTCGGCCACGCGGCCGAGCTGCCCGCGCAGGCCGGCCACCGGCAGCACGGGCACGGCGTCGGCGGCCTGCGCGCGCGGCTTGCCGTAGCCCGCCGCCTCGCACACCACCGCCACGGCGCCCTGCCGCACGGCCTGTTCTATATAGGCACGGCCGTCGCTGGTGCTGCCCGGGCAGGCGACGAAGACGTCGCCCGCGCCGACTTCGCGCGAATCCAGGCGCAGGTGGGCCCCCGCCGGCACGCGCGCGCGCAGCCACTGCACGATGTCGGCGGCCGGGAGACGGGTATCGGCCATGGCGTTCATCGCAGGGGCTCCTGCAAGCCGGCCACCACGGTCGACTGGAAGGGCGCGTCGGGCTGCACGCCCAGCAGGCGCAGGCTGCCGCCCATGAGCGTGGAGAACACCGGCGCGGCGATGGCGCCGCCGTAGTAGCCGCCGGTCTGCGGCTCGTCGATGGTGACGGCGATCACCAGACGCGGATTCGACGCCGGGGCGAAACCGACGAAGGAGCTGCGGTAGCGGGAACGGCTGTACTTGCCGTCGACGATCTTGCGCGCGGTGCCGCTCTTGCCGGCCACGCGATAGCCCTGCACCTGCGCCAGCTTGGCGCCGTCCGGGCCCGCCGCGGCTTCGAGGTAAGAGCGGATCATGGCCGCGATCTTGGGCGTGTAGACCTTCACGCTGGTCGGTTCGCTATCGCGCTTGACCAGGGTCAGGGACACCATGTCGCCGTTGCGGGCGAACACCGTATACGCGCGCGCCATCTGCAGCAGCGAAACGGACAGGCCGTAGCCATAGGCCATGGTGGCCTTTTCGATCAGGCGCCAGCGGTCCCACGGCCGCACGCGGCCCGGCGCCGCCCCGGGGAAGCCCAGTTGCGGCGCCTGTCCCAGGCCCAGCTCGGTGAACTTGTCCCACATTTCGCGGGCCTGCAGCGTTTCGGAGATCATCGTCATGCCGATGTTGCTGGACTTCAGCAGCACGCCGGCAACCGTCAGCGTGCCGTTGCGGCTGACGTCGCTGATGGTCGAGCCCTGGTAGCGGAACTGGCCGTTGCCGGTTTCGAACTGCGTGCTGGGCGTGATCCGGCCCAGTTCCAGGGCCAGCGCGGCGGTGAACGGCTTCATGATCGAGCCGGGCTCGAACGTGTCCGTGATGGCCTGGTTGCGCATGGACGCCGGCTGGAAGGTGGCGCGGTCGTTGGGATCGTAGGTGGGCAGGCTGGCCAGCGAAAGAATCTCGCCGGTGCGCGCGTCGATGATGACCGCCGCGGCGCCGCGGGCGTGGTGCAGGTCGATGGCGTCCTTCAGCGTCTTGCTGACCAGGTACTGCAGGCGCGTGTCGATGGACAGGTGGATGTCCTTGCCGTCGACCGGCAGGGTCACCGCCTGGACGTCCTCGATGACGCGGCCGAGGCGATCCTTGATCACGCGGCGCGAACCGGGCCGGCCTTGCAGCGCCTGGTTGAACGCCAGCTCGATGCCTTCCTGGCCCTGGTCTTCCACGTTGGTGAAGCCGACCACGTGCGCCATGACCGAGCCGTCCGGGTAATAGCGGCGCGTCTCGGGCTGCTGGTGGATGCCGGGCATGGCGAGCTGCTTGATCTTGTCCGCCACGTCCATCGGCACCTGGCGCTTCAGGTAGACGAAGTTCTTGTCTTCGTTCTTCAGGCGCTCGGTCAGCTCCGGCACGGTGGTCTCGAGCAGCTTGGCCAGGGCGGCCGTCTGCGCCGGCGTGGCGGTGTTGGCGTCTTCCGGAATGGCCCAGATGGCGCGCGCCGGCACGCTGGAGGCCAGCACGACGTTGTTGCGGTCGAGGATCTTGCCGCGCGTCGCGGCCAGGGTCAGCGTGCGCTCGTAGCGGCGTTCGCCCTGCTGCTGCAGGAAGTCCGTGCTGACGCCCTGCAAGTAGAGCGCGCGGCCGGCCAGGGTGCCGAAGGCGCAGAACAACAGGATCAGGACCAGCCGGGCGCGCCACGTCGGCAACTGTCCGCGCAGCACGGGATTGTCGAAGAACGGCAGGCGCTTCATTGCCCCCCTCCGTTGACCGGAACCGGCTGCTGGTTGAGATAGATAGTGCGGTCCGGAACGATGGAAATCATTTTAAGATCGTCGCGCGCGGCGCGGTCGACGCGGGCGCTGCGCGCCAGCTCGGCCCGGTCCAGTTGCAGGCGGCGCCAGTCGTTTTCCAGGTCGCGCGCCTGCGCCTGCGCGCGGTCGACGTCGATGAACAACTGGCGCGATTGATAGCGCGCGGTCACCAGGGAGATCGCGCACAGCATCAGCACCATGGCCAGGACCAGGCTCAAGCGGCCCATCAGCGCCTCCCCTTGCCGGCGCCGCGCGCGGGCGCCGGCGCCAGGCCGGGCACCAATGCGTCGACGCCGCCGGCGGGCAGCGGCGCGTCGGTGCGCTCGGCCACGCGCAGGATGGCCGAGCGGGCGCGCGGATTCCCCGCGACTTCCTCGTCATCGGCCAGGACCCGCCCCAGGGAGTGCATGATCGCGGGGGGCAGTTCGTCTTCGCGCAGCGGCAGGCGTCGCATCGCCTCGCTGGCCGGGCGGGCCGCGGCGGCGATGCATTGCTTGACCATCCGGTCTTCCAGCGAATGAAAGCTGATCACCGCCAACCTCCCCTTTGGCGCGAGCAGGGCTAGAGCTGCCGCGAGGGCGCGAGCGAGCTCCTCGAGTTCCCGATTGATGTAAATCCGTAGAGCTTGAAAGGTGCGTGTGGCCGGATGCTGACCCTTTTCGCGCGTGCGGACGGCGCCTGCGACGAGCTCGGCGAGTTCGAGCGTGGTGCGTAGTGGCGCTGTTGCGCGGCGAACTGCAATCGTTTTTGCAATCTGAAAAGCAAACCGTTCTTCGCCATAGTCCGCTATGACCTCCCGCATCTCATCCACGCTGGCTTGCGCCAGCCATTCCGCGACCGTGGGGCCGCGCGTCGTATCCATGCGCATGTCCAGCGGGCCTTCGCGCATGAAAGAAAAACCCCGCCCTGCATCGTCGAGCTGGGGGGACGAAACGCCCAGGTCCAGCATGACGCCATCTATCCGTTCGATGCCCAGGGCCGCCAGCTCCTGGGGCATCGTCGCGAAACCGCCGTGCACCACCGTCACGCGCGCGTCGCGCGCAGCCAGCTCGCGCGCCACGCCGATGGCGGTGGGATCCTTGTCGAACACCACCACCCGCGCCTGCGGCGCCAACCGGGCCAGCAGCGCCCGGGTGTGGCCGCCGCGGCCGAAGGTGCCGTCGACGTACACCCCGGCCAGCCGGGGATCGGCCTGCTCCGCCGCCGGCGCCTCGGCCGCGCGGTGGGCGTCGCGGCGGCCGAAACGCGGCAGCAACAGCGCATCCACCGTCGGCGCCAGCAGCACGGGCCGATGTTCGAATTCCATAGCCCGCGTCAGAAAGAAAACTGGTTGAGAACGTCCGGCATGCCCTGCGCCAGATCCTCCGCCTCCCGGCGGGCCAGCGCGGCCGCATCCCACAGCTCGAAGTGCGCGCCCATGCCGAGCATCATCACTTCGCGCGTCATGCCGGCCGCGTTGCGCAATTCCGGCGCGATCAAAATGCGGCCCGATCCGTCCAGCTCCACATCCTGCGCGTTTCCCAACATCAGCCGTTGCAGCGCGCGCGCCGACATGGGCAAGGCGGCGATCGTTTCGCGGCGCTTTTCCCACTCCTGGCGCGGATACATCAACAGGCAGCCGTCAGGGTGACGGGTGAGGGTGAGGCGGCCTTCCGCCTGGGCCAGCAGGGCGTCGCGATGCCGGGTCGGGATAGACACCCGCCCCTTCGCATCCAGCGTTAACGCGCTGCTTCCCTGGAACACCCCTTCCCTCTCCCACTTAATTGCACAAAAACCTACTTTTTCCCACTCTACGGGATGGTTAAAGCGCGGTCAAGCAGGGCGACACAATTTTTTCAATCACAACAAGGACTTAGGCGAACCTCGCGTAATCCAAAAAAGAAAACCCCCTGATAAATCAGGGGGTTGTCGCTGAAACTCAAAGTCGTATATGAGACTTTGGCGCTAAAAGGTAACTTCCTCGCCTTATTTGTGTCGATTTCAGCCGAAAGCAAGGCAAGACGAATCTATGGGCCGGATTCTGTACGCCGGACGCGAGTCCGGCGGGCAATCATTCCTCTGGCCCGGCCATTGCTGGCCGGATCTAGCCATCTACCCGCATGCTCGAACGAGCCGCCCTTCCCGGTCCGAGGACCGTGCGCATGCCTATTTGATGTTGCTCCGGGTAGAGGTTGCCGCGTTTCACCCTGCGATGCCGCCGGCCGTTGCCGGCCGGCGCGGCACGGAGTCGCCGTGCCTGTGCGGGAGTCGCCCCCCGCCCGCGCCGCAGACTCGTCTCTGTGGCCCTGTTCCTCGCCCGGCCGATGTCGCCATCGACCCGACGGACGGCCGTTAGCCGCTACCCTGCCCTATGGAGTCCGGACCTTCCTCGAAGCGCGTGAGCGCCCCGCGATTGCCCGATTCGTCTTGCGGTCCGCATTGTACCCCCGGAAGGACGAGCCGCCGGCCCGCGGCGAGGCGGGCCGGCGGCGTTCCGGTCCGGGGTGCCCGGCGCCGCCTCGGCGGACGCCGGGCCGGAGCGGTCACGAGGCGGCGGTGGCGCTCGTGTCCAGCGTGTTGCTCAGGTCGCCCTGGTCCACGCCGTTGGCCTTCAGGCCTTCGCGGCGCACGGTCAGGCCGGGCAGTTCGGGCAGGCTCCAGCGGCGGGTGATGAAGCGCAGGATCGAGGTCGTGTCGTACATGGTGTGGTCGACGTAGCCCTTGCGCACCGTGGGTCCGATGACGATGGCGGGAATGCGCGAACCGGGGCCGAAGCGGTCGCCCTTGGGCGGCGCGACGTGATCCCAGATGCCGCCGTTTTCGTCATACGTCACGACCACCAGCATGTGCCCCCACTGCGGGCTCTTCTCCAGCTCGGAGATGATGTCGGCGATGTGCTGGTCGCCGCGCAGCACGTCGGCGTAGCCGTTGTGCTCGTTCAGGTTGCCGACCGGCTTGTAGAACGCCACCGGCGGCAGCTTGCCGGCCCGGATGTCGGCGATGAACTGCTCGCCGTTCACGCCGCCGTCCTTCAGGTGCTCCGTCCGGTCGGCGATGCCCGCCGCCGTGGTCGGATCGAAGCGCTTGAAGTAATTGAAGGGCTGGTGGTGGAACTGGAAGTTCACGAAAGGCGTCTTGCCGTCCGACTGCAGGCCGACGCTGGCGTAGTCCGATCCCACCCAGCCGGCGGCATTCGTCGCGCGCGCCAGTTGGAACGCCCAGCCGCCGCCGTACCAGGCCCACTCGACGTTCTTGTCGGTCAGGTAGTCGCCGATGTTCGGGCCCGTCTGCGGCGGCAGCGTGGTCGCCTGCGTCGGGTCGGCCAGCACGCCCTCGGCCACGCCCGCCGCGTCGTTGGCGGGCTTGTTGCCGCTGGGCTGGTACGGCGGCTGCATGGTGTTGACCGCGTAGCCGTCCGGCGTCAGTTGCGCGCCGTTGGACTTGAAGATCGACGTGGCCGGGCCCGTCAGCGCCGAAGCGGCGCCGGTGGCGCTGGTGTTCACCGACAGGTGATAGCCCTGCGGGCCGTCGTCCAGGATGGCGACGTGCGAGTTGAGCGTGGCCGAATTGGCGGACGTGACCGGGTCCACCGGCGCGGCGGCGGCGATCAGGTACTGGTGGTTCAGGAAGGAACCGCCGAAGGCGCCCATGAAGAAATGGTCGGCCATCGTGTACTTCTGCGCCACCTGCCACAGCGGCAGCTTGCTGGCGTTGCCGGAGAAGTGGCCCATCACCAGACCGCCGCCGCTGTCGGCCCAGGCGGCGAACATATCGTTCTTGCCGCCGTTGATCTGCATCTGGTTCTGGTAGAAGTTGTGCCACATGTCCGCGTTGACCGCGTTGATGTCCACGCCCGGATAGGTCTCGTTGATCGAGAACGGCGCGTTCGGCATGCCGGTGGTCGCCGTCGTGGCCACGGTGGGAACGGTCGTGTCGAACTGCGCGGAGGCGGTCGTCAGGCCGGCCCAGACCGGGGGCAGCGAAGTCAGCGGGGTGCCGTCGCGGTCGACCTGCTTGTCGTAGGTCGCGGTCGCCAGCGGGCTGTCGATGCCGGGGAAGTCGCTGTAGAGGTTATCGAAGCTGCGGTTTTCCGCGTAGATCACCACCACGTTCTGGATATTGTCCACCGCCTTCGCGACCAGCTCCTCTTGCGTGGGAGCGGTGGTGACGGGCGTGGAAGGCGTGGAGGGCGTGTCGTCGTCATCGCCGCCACCGCCACAGGCGACCAGCCCGGTGGCCAGCGCCGCGGCCACCAAGGGCGCGATGATCTTGTGCGTGCTCTTCATAAAAGGCGTTCCTCTTTCTTGTCGGGGAAGTAATCGATGTCCGGACACCGAGCGCCGATATGTTGGGGTTACACCATGTGAACTTCGTGAACGGCTGCTGAAAACAATCTGAACAGGCACGGAAAAATCCAGCTTGCCGTCAACGGGCATTCAGCATCGCGTCAACCCGCGTCAGCAAACCTGAAATATTCGGTGTTTACGCTGCTGACCGCGGCCTGACGCAAGCACGGGCGCGCACCTCCCGCATTCCCGGTTTCCACCGCGGCCCCGCGCGCCGCCCATTGCCTCCACGACATGCCCCTGCCCCCCCGCCCGACGCTTCGCCCCACCGTTTCGATCCCGTCCGCCCGCCTGCGCTGGCGCGGCGTGCTGTGCACCCTGATCGCCACCCTGCTGGCCATCGGCATCGGCGGCGCGCTGGCCTTGTGGGGCGAACGCAGCCAGGGCGCGACCACGGCCCCGGCCCCGACCCCGACCGATGCGCGGCAAGACGTCTACGAGAAATTCCCCGAGCCGCCGGCCACCTACGACCGCGCCTACGCCCGGCAGCGCGCGGCCGACATCGCCGCCCTGGGCGCCGCGCTGTTCAAGGACAAGACGCTGTCGGCGTCGGGCCAGCAGTCCTGCGCGAGCTGTCACAGCCCGGAGCACCATTACGGCCCGCCCAACGACCTCTCGGTGCAGCTCGGCGGCCCCGACATGAAGCGCGCCGGCGTGCGCGCCGTCCCCTCGCTGATGTACCTGCAAACCGTGCCGCCCTTCAGCGAGCACTTCATCGACAGCGAGGAAGAAGGCGACAACAGCACCGACGCGGGCCCCACCGGCGGCCTGACCTGGGACGGCCGCGTCGACCGGGCCGGCGCCCAGGCGCGCATTCCGCTGCTGGATCCCCTGGAAATGGCCAACCCCAGCATTTCCGTCGTCGTCGGCAACGTGCGCAAGAGCCCCAACGCGGACCGGCTGCGCGCCCTGTTCGGTGGCCATGTCTTCGACACGGACGAGAAAGCGTTCAACGCCATCACCCAGGCGCTGGAGTATTACCAGAACGATCCCAAGCTCTTCTTCCCCTATTCGAGCAAGTACGACGCCGCGGTGCGCGGCATCGCCAAGCTCACCGACCAGGAGATGCGCGGCGCGCGCCTGTTCGAAGCCGAGGACAAGGGCAATTGCGCGAGCTGCCATCGCTTCGCGGTGCCGGGCCAGTTGCCCATCTTCAACGACTTCGGCCTCATCGCGCTGGGGCTGCCGCGCAACCCCGCCATTCCCGCGAACCAAAATCCGGCTTATTTCGACGAAGGCCTGTGCGGCCCCTTGCGCAAGGACCTGAGCGACCATCCCGAATACTGCGGCCTGTTCCGCTCGCCCACGCTGCGCAACGTGGCGACGCGCAAGACCTTCTTCCACAACGGCGTGTTCCACGACCTGCGCCAGGTGGTGGAGTGGTACGTGACGCGCGACACCAATCCGGAGAAGTGGTACCCGCGCAAGGCCGACGGCACGATAGCGAAGTTCGACGACCTGCCGCCCGGGATGCACGAGAACGTCAATATGGACCCGCCGTTCGGCGGCAAGCCCGGCGACAAGCCGGCGCTGACGCCGGAAGAAATCGACGACGTGGTCGCTTTCCTCAATACGCTGACCGACGGCTACTACGATCCCGCCCAGCCGCGCGCGCCGGTCGCGGCCGCGCCGGCGGCCCAGGCGCAGCCGGGAAGCCAGGCGCACTGAGCCGCCTGCATTGAACCGCCCCGGCTTCCTGCGACAATAGCGGTTTGCATCGACCTGCCTCGCCGCTCATGGCTCCCACCACCCTCATCACCTTCACCGACGTCCAGTTGGCCTTCGGCCACCACCCGCTGCTGGACCACGCCGACTTTTCCATCCAGGCCGGCGAACGCATCGGCCTGATCGGACGCAACGGCGCCGGCAAGTCCTCGATGCTGCGCCTGCTCGACGGCCGCGCGCAGCCGGACGACGGCGACGTCGCGCGCGCCTCCGGCCTGCGCGTCGCCACGGTGGAGCAGGAACCCGAACTCGACGAGACCATGACGGTCTTCGACGCCGTCAACAGCACCGACGAGGACCACGAGGACTGGCAACGCGCCTCGCGCGTGCGCTCGCTGCTGGAACGCCTGGGCCTGCCCACCGACGCGCCCGTCGCCGGCCTGTCCGGCGGCACCCGCAAGCGCGTCGCGCTGGCGCGCGCATTGGCCGGCAACCCGGACCTGCTGCTGCTGGACGAGCCCACCAACCACCTGGACTTCGACGGCATCGCCTGGCTGGAAGAACTGCTGCGGGGCTGGAAAGGCAGCGCCGTCATCATCACCCACGACCGCCGCTTCCTCGACGCCATCGCGACGCGCATCGTCGAACTCGATCGCGGCCGCCTGCTCAGCTTCCCCGGCAATTTCTCGCAATGGCAGGAGCGCAAGGCGCAATGGCTGGAATCGGAGCGGCTGGAACAGGCGCGCTTCGACAAGCTGCTGGCGCAGGAGGAAGTCTGGATCCGCAAGGGCGTGGAGGCGCGCCGCACGCGCAACGAGGGCCGCGTGCGGCGGCTCGAACGGCTGCGCGTCGAACGGGCCGAACGGCGCGAACGCCTGGGCAACGTCAACCTGGCGCTGGCCGAGGGCCAGCGTTCCGGCAAGCTGGTGGCCGAACTCGAACACGTCAGCAAGGCCTTCGACGGCCGCGAGGTGGTCAAGGACTATTCCACCACGCTGCTGCGCGGCGACCGCATCGGCATCATCGGCCCGAACGGCGCCGGCAAGACCACGCTGCTCAAGCTGATGCTGGGCCGCCTGCAGCCCGACAGCGGCACCGTGCGCATGGGCGCCAACGTCGAGGTCGCGTACTTCGACCAGATGCGCGCCCAGCTCAACGAAACCGACACCCTGGCCGACGTGATCAGCCCGGGCAGCGAGTGGGTGGAGATCGGCGGCACGCGCAAGCACGTCATGAGCTACCTGGGCGATTTCCTCTTCTCGCCCGCGCGCGCCGGCTCGCCGGTCAGCAGCCTGTCCGGCGGCGAGCGCGCACGCCTGCTGCTGGCGCGCCTGTTCGCCCGGCCGGCCAACGTCCTGGTGCTGGACGAACCGACCAACGACCTGGACATCGAGACGCTGGAACTGCTGGAGGCGCTGCTCCAGGAATACACCGGCACGGTGCTGCTGGTCAGCCACGACCGTGAATTCCTCAACAACGTCGTGACGCAGACCATCGCCAACGACGGCCCCGGCATCTGGAACGACTATGTCGGCGGCTACGACGACTGGCTGCCGCAACGCCGCGTAATCGCGCCGACGCCAGAGCCGGCGTCGGTGCCGGCAGCCCCCGAGCCCGCGGCCGAGGCGAAGAGCGCGCCGGCCGCGGCGCGCCCGAAGCCGGCCAAGGTCTCCCGCCTGAGCAGTTGGGAAACCCGCGAACTGGAAGGCCTGCCGGACGCCATCGCCGCGCTCGAGGCCGAACAGGAAGGACTGTCCGGCAAGCTGGCCGACGGCTCGCTTTACCGCGACGCCCCGGACGAAGTGGCCCGCATCAATGCGCGCATCGGCGAGATCGAGAAGGAACTGGAAGCGAAATTCGAGCGCTGGGAAGCGCTCGAAGCGCGGCGCGACGCGAGCTGAGGACGGGCCGCGGGCTTCGGAGTTTTCCCGTCCTTCGGGGCCTTCAGGTCCTCCGCGCCCTCAGGTCCTTCGGGAGCCTTTGGGGTCCTTCCGACCTTTCAGGCCTGCACCTGCCAATCCAGCGTTTCGCCCGCGGCCAGGGGCACCAGCGTCGTCGAACCGTACGGCAGCTCTTCCGGAATCGCGTAGGGCTGGCGCACCAGTGTCAGCGTGCCGGTGTTGCGCGGCAGGCCGTAGAAGTCCGGCCCGTGATGGCTGGCGAAGCCTTCCAGCTTGTCCAGGGCGCGCGCCGCGTCGAAGGCCTGCGCGTACAGCGACATGGCGTGCAAGGCGCTATAACAGCCGGCGCAACCGCAGGCATGCTCCTTCAGGCCGCGCGCGTGCGGGGCGCTGTCGGTGCCCAGGAAAAAGCGGGGACTGCCGCTGACCGCGGCCTCGACCAGCGCCACGCGGTGCACTTCGCGCTTGAGGATGGGCAGGCAGTAGTAATGCGGCCGCACGCCGCCGGTGAAAATCGCGTTGCGGTTGTACAGCAGGTGTTGCGGCGTGATGGTCGCGGCGATCGGCCCTTCGGCATCGCGCACGTAATGCGCGCCTTCCTTGGTGGTGATGTGCTCGAACACCACCTTCAGCTCGGGAAAGGCCTTGCGCAGCGGCAGCATGACGCGGTCGATGAACAGGGCCTCGCGGTCGAACACGTCGGTGGCGGGGTCGGTGACCTCGCCATGCACCAGCAAGGGCATGCCCTGTTTCTGCAAGGCCTCCAGCGCCGGACGGCACTTGCCCAGCAGGTCCGTGACGCCGGCCGCCGAGTTCGTGGTGGCGCCGGCCGGATACAGCTTCACGGCATGCACCAGGCCCGATTCGCTGGCGCGCACGATTTCTTCCGCCGAAGTGTTGTCGGTCAGGTAAAGCGTCATCAAGGGCTGGAACGCGTCCTCGTTCATATCCGCCTTGGCCAGCGCCGCCAGGATGCGGTCGCGGTAGGCCAGCGCCTGCGCGGTGGTGGTCACCGGCGGCTTGAGGTTGGGCATGATGATGGCGCGGGCGAACTGGCGCGCGGTGTCGGGCACGACGGCGTCCAGCGCTTCGCCGTCGCGCAGGTGCAGGTGCCAATCGTCGGGGCGCGTGATGGTCAGGAGCGCGGGCGTGGAGGTAGTCATAAGCGTCATGCGTTGTTCAATACGGCCGCGCGGGGCGGTCCGGGGGTTGGGCCCCGCCGCGGCGCGGACGGGGCATCGAGGACGGCGGGCAATGGGGCGGCAGCAAGGCCGATCCGGAGACTTTACTCCGGCAGCGGCATGCCGCGCTCGGCCAGGGCGCAAAACATCGCGCTGCCCAGCGGGATCACCGCGTCGTTGAAGTCGAAGTGGGAATTATGCAGGGTGCAGCCGGACTCGGCGCCGCCCTGCCCCAGGCGGAAATAGGCGCCGGGCCGCGCCTGCAGCATGAAGGAAAAATCTTCCGAGCCCATGGACGGCACCAGGTCGCGGACCACGTTCTCTTTGCCTATCATCTCGGTGGCGATATCGGCCACCAGGTTGGCGTGCTGCGGCGTATTCAGCGTGGCGGGATAGATGCGCTCATAGCGCACCGTGGCCGTGGCGCCGAAGGCGCCGGCGATCGAGGTGGCCAGTTCCGTCATGCGCTTTTCCACCAATTCCTGCACCGTCTTGCGGAAGGTGCGCACGGTGCCGACCAGCCTGGCCTCGCGCGGAATCACGCTCATCGCGCCGGGATGGCCCGCCTGCATCGAACCGATGGACAGCACGGCCGAATCCAGCGGATTGACGTTGCGCGACACGATGGTCTGCAAGGCCGTGATCAGGTGTCCCGCCACCACCACCGGATCGATGGTCTGGTAAGGATGCGCGCCGTGGCCGCCGCGCCCGTCGATCGTGATCTCGAAACGATCGGCGGCCGCCATCATGGGCCCGGGATTGATGCCCACCGTGCCGGGCGGCAGGCCGGGCCAGTTATGCAGCGCGTAGATGGCGTCGCAGGGAAAGGTGTCGAACAAGCCGTCTTCCATCATGGCCTTGGCGCCGCCGCGTCCTTCCTCGGCGGGCTGGAAGATCAATACCGCGGTGCCGTCGAAGTTGCGCGTCTGCGCCAGGTAGCGCGCCGCGCCCAACAGCATGGTCGTGTGGCCGTCGTGGCCGCAACCGTGCATCAAGCCTTCCTTGGTGGAGCGATGGCCGAAATCGTTGTCCTCGGTCATCGGCAAGGCGTCCATGTCCGCGCGCAGGCCTATCATGCGGCCGCTGTCGCACTGCTTGCCGCGGATCACGCCCACCACGCCGGTCTTGCCGATGCCGCGATGCACTTCGATGCCCAGGGCTTGCAGGCCGCCCGCCACGATGCCCGACGTGCGCACCTCTTCAAAGCCCAATTCGGGATGTGCATGCAAATCCCTGCGTATCGCGGTCAATTCGTCGTGAAATAACCGGATCGATTCCAGTGGTGAACGTGGGTACATGGAGGAAGGTTACAGAAATCCGAGTTGTAAAGATTCGCAGGTGATTTTAGTTGCTACAGACGATAAATGCCTTTGTCTTTACTGCCTAGACACGTTATGCTCCGGCCGCAGGATTCAATTTTCCAACACTCAGAGAAGGAGAGCCGGATTATGGCCACCCCCTCCAAAACCGCCACTGCCCGCAAGCCGAATGCCGCGTTCATGAAGCCGCTGACCCCCAGCGCGGACCTGGCTGCCGTCATCGGCCCCGAGGCTGTGCCGCGTACCGAGGTCACCAAGAAGATCTGGGAATACATCAAGAAGCACAACCTGCAAGACGCCAGCAACAAGCGCAATATCAACGCTGACGACAAGCTTCGTCCGTTGTTCGGCAAGGACCAGGTATCGATGTTCGAATTGACCAAGCTGGTCAATGCGCACCTGAAGTAATCGCCACGGCGAGATCAGCAGGAGGCGTGCCCTGCATGCTGCCCGTTGCGCAGATGCGGCGCTCCTGCCGAGACGAATAAAAAAATGGCTGGCATCGCGCCAGCCATTTTCTTTTCGCCTGCCTGTCGCCGCGCATCGCGCGGCATCATGCGCATTGTGTAGCGCGGCATCACGTACCGCGCATCGCATCCCTTACGCGGCTGCGCCGCGGCCTGGATGCTTTATGCATAGGCAGCGGGTCCACGCCCTTCCAGCAGGGCCAGCCAGCCCTTGATCAGGCGATAGAGCACCCACACCATGGTGGCGACCACGCCGATCCAGCCCAGCAGGATCAGCGTCGCGACGGCGCTGATGGCCAGCCACAGCAGCGCCCACCAGAACGTGCGCAACAGCCAGTCGAAGTGGCTGGCATAAAAGGTGCCGGCGGTGTCGGCGCGCTTGACGTACATGAGGACGACGCTGGCGATGGTCGCCATGCAAAGCACGCCGCCGGTGAGAAAGCCGATCGCGAACAATCCGTATGCGACATGCGTCAGCGTGCGCAGATCGAGGCCGTTGGAGGTAACAGGGATCTGGGATTCACTCACGATGCAGCTCCTTCTGAATAGTGCCGGACAATGTTACCCCACATCGAAAAGCGCGCGCGCCCCGCCGGAAGGGGGCGCGCCGGACGTTGTTATTTGCTGACGATGATGCAAGAAAGGCTTGCATCGTCAGGCTTTATCAAAGAACAAGGCCCGCCTGGATGACCAGGCGGGCCTTTGCATGAGGGCTTGTTTGTTCGTGTGCGCGTCAACCGAGCACAGCTATTTTCCGTGCGCATAAACCGAGCGCATAAAAACAAACCCCCGCTGGATCACCAGCGGGGGTTTGCACAATAAGAGCCTGACGATGACCTACTTTCACAGACGTCCGTCCACTATCATCGGCGCAAAGGCGTTTCACTGTCCTGTTCGGGATGGGAAGGAGTGGGACCACCTCGCTATGGTCGTCAGGCGTAAGGGGTTGCACGTCGTGAACCGGTTCGTAAACCAGCCACGCCGCGCCAATCTGGGAAGAAGCTTACAACAGTATGTTCGTAGATTCAGGCGATGGGTTGCAATCGCTTTGCACACGCGATGCCACGTCACGATGATTTCATCGTGTCGAATCGTTGGGGTTGTTGGTGTCCGCCGGCACGAGGTCCACTCACTCGCGCCACACGGACCAACCATCAGGGTTATAGGATCAAGCCTCACGGGCAATTAGTATCGGTTAGCTTAACGCATTACTGCGCTTCCACACCCGACCTATCAACGTCCTGGTCTTGAACGACCCTTCAGGGGGCTCGAGGCCCCGGGATACCTAATCTTCAGACGAGTTTCCCGCTTAGATGCCTTCAGCGGTTATCTCTTCCGTACATAGCTACCCGGCAATGCCATTGGCATGACAACCGGTACACCAGAGGTACGTCCACTCCGGTCCTCTCGTACTAGGAGCAGGCTCCGTCAAGTATCCAACGCCCACGGCAGATAGGGACCAAACTGTCTCACGACGTTTTAAACCCAGCTCACGTACCTCTTTAAATGGCGAACAGCCATACCCTTGGGACCGGCTACAGCCCCAGGATGAGATGAGCCGACATCGAGGTGCCAAACACCGCCGTCGATATGAACTCTTGGGCGGTATCAGCCTGTTATCCCCAGAGTACCTTTTATCCGTTGAGCGATGGCCCTTCCATTCAGAACCACCGGATCACTATGTCCTGCTTTCGCACCTGTTCGACTTGTCAGTCTCACAGTCAAGCACGCTTATGCCATTGCACTATCAGCACGATTTCCGACCGTACCTAGCGTACCTTCGAACTCCTCCGTTACGCTTTGGGAGGAGACCGCCCCAGTCAAACTGCCCACCATGCACTGTCCCCAACCCGGATCACGGGCCAAGGTTAGAACCGCAAACAGACCAGGGTGGTATTTCAAGGTCGGCTCCACCGAATCTAGCGACTCGGTTTCAGCGCCTCCCACCTATCCTACACAGGCCGGTTCACAGTCCAATGCAAAGCTACAGTAAAGGTTCATGGGGTCTTTCCGTCTAGCCGCGGGTAGATTGCATCATCACAAACACTTCAACTTCGCTGAGTCTCGGGAGGAGACAGTGTGGCCATCGTTACGCCATTCGTGCAGGTCGGAACTTACCCGACAAGGAATTTCGCTACCTTAGGACCGTTATAGTTACGGCCGCCGTTTACCGGGGCTTCGATCAAGAGCTTGCACCCCATCACTTAACCTTCCGGCACCGGGCAGGCGTCACACCCTATACGTCGACTTTCGTCTTTGCAGAGTGCTGTGTTTTTAATAAACAGTCGCAGCCACCGATTCTCTGCGACCCCATCATGCTCAGCGCGCAGGCGCCTCACACTACCGGGGCATACCTTCTCCCGAAGTTACGGTATCAATTTGCCGAGTTCCTTCTCCCGAGTTCTCTCAAGCGCCTTGGAATATTCATCCCGTCCACCTGTGTCGGTTTGCGGTACGGTCTCGTACAGCTGAAGCTTAGAGGCTTTTCTTGGAACCACTTCCAATCACTTCGCGAAACATGTTCGCTCGCGCCACACCCTTGAGTCATGCGCCCGGATTTGCCTAAGCGCCCTCTCTAATGCAGCAACAGGGACATCCAACACCCTGATGATCTTCCGCGATCCGTCCCCCCATCGCACTGTACGACGGTGCTGGAATATTAACCAGCTTCCCATCAGCTACGCATCTCTGCCTCGCCTTAGGGGCCGACTCACCCTGCGCCGATGAACGTTGCGCAGGAAACCTTGGACTTACGGCGAGGGGGCTTTTCACCCCCTTTATCGCTACTCATGTCAGCATTCGCACTTCTGATACCTCCAGCAGCCTTTACAAGCCACCTTCACAGGCTTACAGAACGCTCTCCTACCGCGTGCACCTAAGTGCACACCCGCAGCTTCGGTTTATCGCTTAGCCCCGTTACATCTTCCGCGCAGGACGACTCGATCAGTGAGCTATTACGCTTTCTTTAAAGGATGGCTGCTTCTAAGCCAACCTCCTGACTGTCTATGCCTTCCCACTTCGTTTCCCACTTAGCGATAATTGGGGACCTTAGCTGGCGGTCTGGGTTGTTTCCCTCTTGAGTCCGGACGTTAGCACCCGGTGCTCTGTCTCCCAAGCTGGACTTGCGGGTATTCGGAGTTTGCCATGGTTTGGTAAGTCGCCATGACCCCCTAGCCATAACAGTGCTCTACCCCCCGCAGTCATACTTGAGGCACTACCTAAATAGTTTTCGGAGAGAACCAGCTATTTCCAGATTTGTTTAGCCTTTCACCCCTATCCACAGCTCATCCCCTAGTTTTTCAACACTAGTGGGTTCGGTCCTCCAGCACGTGTTACCGTGCCTTCAACCTGGCCATGGATAGATCATCTGGTTTCGGGTCTACACCCAGCGACTGAATCGCCCTATTCGGACTCGCTTTCGCTACGCCTTCCCTATTCGGTTAAGCTCGCCACTGAATGTAAGTCGCTGACCCATTATACAAAAGGTACGCAGTCACCCCACAAGGAGGCTCCTACTGTTTGTATGCATACGGTTTCAGGATCTATTTCACTCCCCTTCCGGGGTTCTTTTCGCCTTTCCCTCACGGTACTGGTTCACTATCGGTCGATCACGAGTATTTAGCCTTGGAGGATGGTCCCCCCATCTTCAAACAGGATTTCACGTGTCCCGCCCTACTTTTCTCACGCTTAGTTCCACACCCAGAATTTCGTCTACAGGGCTATCACCTGCTACGGCCGGCCTTTCCATACCGTTCGACTATCCTGCGTGCTAAAACGTGAAGGCTCTTCCGATTTCGCTCGCCACTACTTTCGGAATCTCGGTTGATTTCTTTTCCTCGAGCTACTGAGATGTTTCAGTTCACCCGGTTCGCCTCCATGACCTATGTATTCAGTCATGGATACCGTCTCGCGACGGTGGGTTTCCCCATTCGGACATCTGCGGATCAAAGCTTGTTTGCCAGCTCCCCGCAGCTTTTCGCAGGCTACAACGTCCTTCATCGCCTGTGATCGCCAAGGCATCCACCATATGCACTTAGTCGCTTGATCCTATAACGCTAATGGCTATACAACCAAACAACCACCTTCAATTCAATGTCTGACATGACATCGCATTTGTGCCGTTCCAAATTGCTTTAGAACTATTAATGCAATCACAACCCGTATTCACCTTTCGTCCGATCACTCGAACTACTCGACGAACACATTGTCGTTTTGCTTCTTCCAGATTGTTAAAGAACGATATACAGCTTTATTGGATTAAAAACCCAACGTTTAACCCTGCATCACACTCGATGCAGCCCTAAACGTTGGACTCTCTTCGCTTTCCACGGACCCGACGATCAGCCTACTCACCCACTTGCCCGGTTACCCAAGCAATTCGTGGTGGAGGTGAACGGGATCGAACCGATGACATCCTGCTTGCAAAGCAGGCGCTCTCCCAGCTGAGCTACACCCCCATTTACCCGTCGCATACACCGCGCCGCGTAAAACCTGGTGGGTCTGGTTGGATTCGAACCAACGACCCCCGCCTTATCAAGACGGTGCTCTAACCGACTGAGCTACAGACCCAATTAATCATCGGATCCGCTGTGGATGACAGACAAATAAACCTCTCTGCCCTGCCACCGATCCAGCCATATCAACAACCGATAAGTGTGAACGCTTGACACCAATCACGCTTCGCTCTGAAAGGAGGTGATCCAGCCGCACCTTCCGATACGGCTACCTTGTTACGACTTCACCCCAGTCATGAATCCTACCGTGGTAATCGCCCTCCTTGCGGTTAGGCTAACTACTTCTGGTAAAACCCACTCCCATGGTGTGACGGGCGGTGTGTACAAGACCCGGGAACGTATTCACCGCGACATGCTGATCCGCGATTACTAGCGATTCCGACTTCACGCAGTCGAGTTGCAGACTGCGATCCGGACTACGATCGGGTTTCTGGGATTGGCTCCCCCTCGCGGGTTGGCGACCCTCTGTCCCGACCATTGTATGACGTGTGAAGCCCTACCCATAAGGGCCATGAGGACTTGACGTCATCCCCACCTTCCTCCGGTTTGTCACCGGCAGTCTCATTAGAGTGCCCTTTCGTAGCAACTAATGACAAGGGTTGCGCTCGTTGCGGGACTTAACCCAACATCTCACGACACGAGCTGACGACAGCCATGCAGCACCTGTGTTCCGGTTCTCTTGCGAGCACTGCCAAATCTCTTCGGCATTCCAGACATGTCAAGGGTAGGTAAGGTTTTTCGCGTTGCATCGAATTAATCCACATCATCCACCGCTTGTGCGGGTCCCCGTCAATTCCTTTGAGTTTTAATCTTGCGACCGTACTCCCCAGGCGGTCAACTTCACGCGTTAGCTGCGCTACCAAGGTCCGAAAACCCCAACAGCTAGTTGACATCGTTTAGGGCGTGGACTACCAGGGTATCTAATCCTGTTTGCTCCCCACGCTTTCGTGCATGAGCGTCAGTGTTATCCCAGGGGGCTGCCTTCGCCATCGGTGTTCCTCCACATATCTACGCATTTCACTGCTACACGTGGAATTCCACCCCCCTCTGACACACTCTAGCCCGGTAGTTAAAAATGCAGTTCCAAAGTTAAGCTCTGGGATTTCACATCTTTCTTTCCGAACCGCCTGCGCACGCTTTACGCCCAGTAATTCCGATTAACGCTTGCACCCTACGTATTACCGCGGCTGCTGGCACGTAGTTAGCCGGTGCTTATTCTGCAGGTACCGTCAGTTGCGCCAGGTATTAACCAGCGCCGTTTCTTTCCTGCCAAAAGTGCTTTACAACCCGAAGGCCTTCATCGCACACGCGGGATGGCTGGATCAGGGTTGCCCCCATTGTCCAAAATTCCCCACTGCTGCCTCCCGTAGGAGTCTGGGCCGTGTCTCAGTCCCAGTGTGGCTGGTCGTCCTCTCAAACCAGCTACGGATCGTCGCCTTGGTGAGCCTTTACCCCACCAACTAGCTAATCCGATATCGGCCGCTCCAATAGTGCGAGGTCTTACGATCCCCCGCTTTCCCCCGTAGGGCGTATGCGGTATTAGCTACGCTTTCGCGTAGTTATCCCCCGCTACTGGGCACGTTCCGATACATTACTCACCCGTTCGCCACTCGCCACCAGACCGAAGTCCGTGCTGCCGTTCGACTTGCATGTGTAAGGCATCCCGCTAGCGTTCAATCTGAGCCAGGATCAAACTCTTCAGTTCAATCTCTGTTTGCGCGCCCTCTAATCCAGCAAGCCAGACCAAGGACGCATTTCGCATTTGCTCAAAGGAAGTGAGAACCAAGACAAATTGCTTTGTCTCGCATTTCTTACTTCTTTGTGAGCACTTGATTTCGTTGGCGCCATCGATTGCTCGACGGTCGCGCGATCCGCATCAAGCGCCCACACTTATCGGTTGTTTCGTTGTTAAAGAGCGGTACTGCTGAATTCGGTACTACGTACTGCCTGCTGTTTACCTGACTTGCTGGGCGGCTTTCGTCGCGTCGCTGTGTCAGCAGCAGAGAAACGAGATTATGAAGCAGTTTTTCGAAGTTGTCAAATTCATTTCTGAACTTTTTTACTTCCTTCAAACGCTGCGTGCTTCGTCGAAGTCACCGCCTTGCATCTGAATGCAGCCTTGCTCGATCCGTTGCCGGATCTCGCTGAAACCGTGTCGGGCGGCGCTGCGCGCTCAACCGTCAACGACCTCATCTCACTTCACCTTCGCTACCCTGCTGGCGCTTCGGAGCCGTTGCCGGCTTCGTTGTCGCGTTTGCGTTTGAGCAGCGAAGAAAGAGACTATAGCACGGTTTTTTGGCCGTGCGCAAATCGAGGGGGGAGAAAACCTCAAAAAGTCTTTGAGAACTTCCGCCGCCTCTGAATCTGCCGCTCGCCAGCGCTTCGACCAGGAGACTTGGCCGGGGCTAACGTCCCTCCAGCGCCAGCTCCGTCGTCTCCTTCAGCTTCTGCAGCGCGAAGCTGGATCGCATATCGACGACCGCCGGGTGCTGCATCAAGGTATCCATGGCGAAGCGCGAGAAATCCGCCAGGTCGCGCACCTGCACTCTCAATAGATAGTCCATGTCGCCGGTCATGGCGTAGCAGGCCACCACCTCGGGCCAGGCCTGGACGTCCCGGGCGAAATCCGCCATGGGCGCATGGCTGGCGCCGCTGTGCTTGTTCAGGCGGATCGTCACGTAGGCGAGCAGGCCGAAGCCCACCTTGTCGGGGTCGACCAGGGCGACGTAGCGGCGGATATAGCCCTCTTCCTCCAGGCGCCGCACCCGGCGCAGACAGGGGCTGGGAGAGAGGGACACGCGGTCCGCCAGCTCCTGGTTCGACAGGCGGCCGTCCCGCTGCAGTTCCGCCAGGATGCGGCGATCGGTTTTATCGAGTTCGATTTCCGACATTTCCTGCTCCAAATATTTATTACTCAGCAATTTTATTGCGCAATATGGGCCTGCGATCGGCATTTTCGCAATCACCTGCCGGCCGACTTTTCCTACAATTTTTCTCGTATGCCGGCATCACGGACCCGCCCGCCCGCTTACCCGCGGCCTGGGGCATCGACGACAAGGGGACTCGCGCCATGACCACCGCATTCCAGCCCTGGGCCAACCCCATGGGCACCTCCGGATTCGAATTCATCGAATACGCCGCCCCCGATCCCGCCGCCCTGCGCCGCGTGTTCGAACTGCTGGACTTCAAGCCCATCGCAAGGCACCGCCACAAGGACGTGGTGGTCTACCGGCAGGGCGACATCAATTTCCTGGTCAATGCGGAACCCGATTCCTTCGCGCAGCGCTTCGCCCGCCTGCACGGCCCTTCCATCTGCGCCATCGCCTTTCGCGTCGACGATGCCGCGTCGGCCTATCGCCGCGCGCTGGACCTGGGCGCATGGGGCTTCGACTCGCACAGCGGGCCGATGGAGCTGAACATCCCCGCCATCAAGGGCATCGGCGACTCGTTGATTTACCTGGTGGACCGCTGGCGCGGCAAGGCCGGCCATGGCGGCATCGGCGACATCAGCATCTACGACGTCGACTTCGAACCCATCCATCCCGAAACGGCGCGCGCCGATCTCCATCACGCCGGCGCCGGCCTCACCCGGGTCGATCACCTCACCCACAACGTCCACAAGGGGCGCATGGCGGAGTGGGCGGAGTTCTACGAGCGCCTGTTCAATTTCCGCGAGGTGCGCTATTTCGACATCGAGGGCAAGGTGACGGGCGTGAAGTCCAGGGCGATGACCTCGCCTTGCGGCAATATCCGCATTCCCATCAACGAGGAAGGCACCGCGGAGAAAGGCCAGATCCAGGAATACCTGGACCGTTATCACGGCGAGGGGATACAGCACATCGCCCTGGCCACCGAGGATATCCACGCCACGGTGGAGGCCCTGCGCGCCAAGGGGCTGCGCTTCCTGGATACGCCGCAAACCTATTATGAGTTGCTGGACAAGCGCCTGCCGGGCCATGGGGAAGACACCGCGCGCCTGGAACGCAACCGCATCCTGCTGGACGGCGCGCCGGACGGCGGGCTGCTGCTGCAGATTTTCACGGAGAACCAGATCGGCCCGATCTTCTTCGAGATCATCCAGCGCAAAGGCAACGACGGCTTCGGCGAAGGCAACTTCAAGGCCTTGTTCGAATCGATCGAGCTGGACCAGATGCGCCGCGGCGTCCTCAAGCCCGCCGACGCCGGTGGGTAGAATCCGCTGGCCCTAGGGCTTGGCCGGCGCCGCGCCGGCGGCGGCCGGCGCGGGCGCCAGGGTCAGGATCCATTGCGCGATCTGCCGCGCCTCGTCGGGGCTGACCTGCGGTTGCGCGGCCATCGACAGCTTGCCCCAGCGATAGCGGCCGCCGTTGCGGATGGACTGCACCAGATAGTCCAGCGCCTCCGGCTGGCTGCCATAACGCTGGGCCACGGCGCGAAACGGCGGGCCGACGCGCGGCGTGTCGACCTGGTGGCAACCGAGGCATACCTTGCCCCGGAGCAATTCGGCCACCGGCGCCGGAAGGCCGTCCTGCGCCACCGCGGGACAGGCCGCGAGGGCCAGCAGGCCACAGAACGCCAAGCGCCAGGCGCTGTCTATCCTAAAAAACATCGCACGATTCCATGACAAGCTTCATGGCGGACGATCGTACCCGAATTGCCCGCCGCGATCAGCCGCGCCGCGCGCCGGTTAATATCCTCAACCACGTATTGGCCAACCCGTTTATCGAACCCACTCATGCTGCGCTATCCCGAGTTCAATCCTATCGCCGTGCAGATCGGCCCGCTGGCCGTGCACTGGTACGGCCTGATGTATCTGTTCGGCTTCGGCCTGGTCTATATATTGGGCCGCTGGCGCCTGTCGCACGGCAAGGTTGCCGGCGGCTACACGGCGCGCGACCTGGAGGACCTGATCTTCTATAGCGTGGTCGGCGTGGTGGCCGGCGGGCGCCTGGGCTATGTCCTGTTCTACAAGCCGGGCTACTATTTTTCGCACCCGCTGGAGATTTTCTACCTGTGGCAGGGCGGCATGTCCTTCCACGGCGGCCTGATCGGCGTGATCCTGGTAATGCTGTTCTTCGCCCACCGCCGCGGCCAGTCGCTGTTCATGGTCAGCGACTTCATCGCCCCCTTGATCCCGCTGGGGCTGGCCATGGGGCGGCTGGGCAATTTCATCAACGGCGAATTGTGGGGCCGTCCCACCGACGTGCCCTGGGCCATGGTGTTCCCGCAAGCGGGCGACGGCGTGCCGCGCCATCCTTCCCAGCTCTATGAACTGGGGCTGGAAGGCATCGCCCTGTTCATCATCATGTGGGTCTTCGCGCGCAAGCCGCGCCCCACCGGCCAGGTGAGCGCGGTTTTCCTGATCGGCTACGGCTGCTTCCGCTTCCTGGTGGAATTCACGCGCGAGCCCGATAATTTCCTGGGCCTGCTGGCCGGCGGCCTGAGCATGGGACAGTGGTTGTCCATCCCCATGATCCTGCTGGGGATCGGACTGTACGTCTTCACTGCAAGGCGATCGTCCCGGACACTTCCACCGAAACCGTGACGGTGTCCGGCCGCAGGGGCACGTCGGCGGCCGGCGCCGCGCCCCCGCCCTTGGCCATCGCCATCATGGCGCGCGGCATGGGCACGACGTTGCCGCCGCCCCCGCCCAGGTCCAGCTTGACGATGCGGTAGCCCGAAAAGCCGAAGGCCGACGCCGCGGCCGAGGCGCGCTGGCGGAAGCTTTCCGCCGCCTCGGTCAGCAGCTTGCGTTCGGCGGCGTCGTGCGCCTTGCGCGAAAGCCGGAAGGTGATGTTCGAGATCGCGCTCTTGTCGGACAGCTTGGACGCCAGCGCCGAGGCGGCATCGAACTGCGTGGACTCGAGCACGATGCTTGCCTGTCCGCGCCAGCCCCCTATCTTGCCCTTGTCGGTGTTGACCGGCCAGACGCCGAAGCCTTCGGTGCGCACCGTCACGTGCTCGACGCCGCCCGCGCGCTTGACCAGGTCATCGAGCGCGGCGCTCAGCTTGCGGCCGGCGGTCGGCTGATCGGCCGCCTCGACTTCCGCGTTCAGCGTGATCAGCACGGTGTCCGGCTGGACGTCCGTGGAAGCGGAGGCCGTGAGCGCCATCTGCGGCGCCGTGGCGCCGGGCGCCTGCACGGCGCCGGCCGTCGGCGCGGCATCGTGGGTGGATTGCGCCTGCGCCATGGGCGCCGCGCCGGCCACCGCGGCCAGCGCCAGGGCGCTGCGCGTCAGAAGGCGTTCGAAGGGGGACGAGATCGTAAGCTTGCGCATAAAACAGTGCTCCCTATAAAGACTTCCACGCGTGGCCGGACGAGACGCGCCCCCTCGAGGGGCACCCGCGAAGCGGGTACAGGGTGGGCTTCCGTTGCCCGGCGGCAAAAAAGGATGCGCCAGAAAAACCAAAGCGGACCCGCCGTCAGGCAGGCCCGCTTGGAGAGATGCCCCGCATGTGCCGTCAGGACCGGCATCTCGAACCCTGAGGTTCAAGGTGGTCGCGATCGGAGGAACATTGGGTTCGTCTGACAGAGAGACGATCACGCTAGCTCCACATTCACACAACCGGTATGCCGTAAGACATAGGTTCAGAGAATGTATGGTCCAGTCACGAGCACTGCAGGGACAAACCGAAACCAGACTTTCGAAACGCCTGGTCTATAAACTTGTGGTGCTGATTACAGCAACTTCTCCTGGCCCGACAGCGCGTCATCGAGCAGGGAGTTCATGTCCTCGATTCTACGCTTGAAGTCGCCGACTGCCAAACCACCCAGCGGGCCATCCGGCGCCTTCATGGCAAGCAGCTCGCCGGCGATCTGCAAGGCGGCCATCACGGCGATGCGTTCGTTGCTCGATACCTTGCCCGTCCCCTGGATACGCTGCATCAACACGTCGACGTGACGGACGGCGGCCAGCAGATGCGGCTTTTCCTCGGTGGAGCAGGCCATGGAATATTCACGGCCAAGAATGGAAACCTCGAAGCGCTCCATGCTCATGCCTGCTCTCCCACGGAGGCGCCGGGCAAGCGTGCCAGGACCGCATCGATGCGTTCGCGCGCGGCCACCGCGGCCACGCGCAGGCGTTGCATATCGGTATCGCGCGCGGCCAGGCGCGACTGCCATTCGCTTTCGCGCGCGGCGGCCTGCGATTCCAGCGACTGCAACTGCTGCACGTGCCGTTCGAGTTCGGCGCGCAGCGTGGCCTCCGCCGCCTCGGCCTGGGCCAGGCGGTCGCCGACTTCGCTGTCGTAATTCTGCAATCGCTCCTGGAATTGCCGGACTTGCGCGTCCGCTTCGTCGCAGCGGGTACGCAGGGTACGCGCTTCCTGCTCCGCCTGATGCAGGCGCGCCCGCAAGGCATCGCGTTCAGCATGAAGCTGGCGCGTGCGTTGCACCAATTGCCCGATCCGGGCAGCGAGATTGTCGAGGTCTTGCAGCATGGGCGCTATCGTAAACCATCTCGCGCCACGAAACACGGGGGAATGCACCGTGTGATACCTGGCAATATTCAGTAGGAAGGACAGGGGCGGGAGCGCGTCGCTTCGTGGGCGCTGCCCTGTATCTATATATAAGAAGAAGACGCGGGCTCGCGCATCACGCGCATCACGCGCGGCACGCATCGGGCGGCGTCGATGACGACATCGACAAGGCGGCGAGGCGTGCCGGGGCCTGCGTTCCAAACGGAGCGAGTCATGTGCCGCTTCCGCAAGGACATGCAGACGCTCCCCATCGCCATTGCGTTCTTGCGTCCGGGGCCCCATCACTCTTGCCCGTGCTTCCCCAGGCGCTACGCCATGGTTCGTCACGCGAACCGCGCCCGGTCGCCAGCCCGGAGTGGAATCGGTGCGGTGAGGGAGCCCGTGCGAGCGGGGGCGGGGGCGGAAGCGGGCCTTTAGGGCCGCCCGGGACGTTCCAGCCTGCCAGGGGATAGCAGCAAGGGGCGATGCAGGCGCCCGGCGCCGGCGGGCTGCGGGGCGCCCGCCCCCTGTCAATGGCCAGCCGATTTTGAAAGCTGCGGTCCCGGCACTTTGCCCCGGATCCGGTGACACAGACCCGGTAGTCCGGCCGCCTGGACGGCCCCTCGCATCCGGTCCCATGTATTTTTCATGAGACAAACTTTCCGACACGCTTTCCGGTCACTTTCTTTTTACTTTCAATAAGCTTTCATAAGCCTGCCATTTTGGCGTAATCCTTACAACTTCCTGCCCGATGAACCCTAAATCTAGGGAAAACCATAGCCTTTCAGCCAAATTACAGGGTTCCGGTTTGGCATCAGAGCATTTACCATTCGCCCATCTTTCTACTTTGAATCTACTTTCACTTTGCAAACATCCACCTGAATACGTTTATCACATGCTGTACTAGGGAGCAGACAATCATGCAGCTACGCAACAAGCAGGATTTCTGGGCCGGAGCGATGTTCATCGCGCTGGGCCTGGGATTCGCAATGAAAGGCGCCAGCTACCAGATGGGCACCGCCGCCCGGATGGGGCCTGGCTATTTCCCCTTCTGGCTGGGCATCGTACTCGCCCTCCTCGGCGCCGTGGTCCTGATCGGATCCATGATGCCCAAGGCCACCGAAACCCACGTCGACCGCTTCGACTGGCGCGTCGTGTTTCTGGTGATCGGCTCGGTCGTTCTCTACGGCCTGGTCCTCAAGTTCCTGGGCGTCTATATCTCCGTGTTCCTCCTGGTGGTCGTCAGCAGCCTGGCCAGCCATGAGTTCAACTGGAAGATCGCCGTCGCCAACGGTATTTTCCTCGTGGTGTTCTCCTATCTGGCGTTCATCAAGGGCCTGGGCCTCATCTTCCCGCTGTGGCCGTCTTTCCTGGGTTCGAACTAAGGAGCGCCAGACATGGAATTGTTTGATCACCTCATGATGGGCTTCGGCGTGGCGTTCACGCCGGAGAACCTGCTGTACGCCCTGCTGGGCTGCATCCTGGGCACGCTGATCGGCGTGCTGCCGGGCATCGGCCCGGTCCCGACCATCGCCATGCTGCTGCCCATCACGTATGTGCTGCCGCCCGTGGCCGGCCTGATCATGCTGGCCGGCATCTACTACGGCGCCCAATACGGCGGCTCGACCACCGCGATCCTGGTGGCGCTGCCAGGCGAGACATCCGCGGTGGTGACAGTACTGGACGGACACCAGATGGCGCGCAACGGCCGCGCGGGCGCCGCGCTGGCCATCGCCGCCCTGGGCTCGTTCTTCGCCGGTTGCGTGGCCACCCTGCTGCTGGCCGCCTTCGCGCCCCCGCTGGCGGAAGTCGCCTTCAAGTTCGGTCCCGCCGAATACTTCTCGCTGATGTGCCTGGGCCTGGTGGGCGCCGTGGTGCTGGCCTCGGGCTCGCTGCCCAAGGCCATCGCCATGATTCTCCTGGGCCTGCTGCTGGGCATGGTCGGCACCGACGTGAACTCCGGCGTCGCCCGCTTCGACTTCGGCATCCCCGAACTGCAGGACGGCATCGACTTCGCCATCGTCGCCATGGGCGTGTTCGGCTTCGCCGAAATCATGACCAACCTGGAGCAGAAGGAAAACCGCGTCGACATCACCGACAAGATCGGTTCGCTCTACCCCAACAAGGAAGAGTTCAAGGAAGCCTGGCCCGCGGTGGTGCGCGGCACGGCCCTGGGTTCGGCCCTGGGCATCCTGCCCGGCGGCGGCGCGGTGCTGTCGTCCTTCGCTTCCTACACGCTGGAAAAGAAGATCGCCAAACAGCCGCAGCGCTTCGGCAAGGGCCACCCGGCCGGCCTGGCGGGTCCGGAATCGGCCAACAACGCGGCCGCCCAGACCTCCTTCATCCCCCTGCTGACCCTGGGCATCCCGGGCAACGCGGTGATGGCGCTGATGGTGGGCGCGATGACCATCCACAACATCCAGCCCGGCCCGCAGGTGATGACCAGCCACCCGGAACTGTTCTGGGGCCTGATCGCCTCGATGTGGATCGGCAACCTGATGCTGGTGATCCTGAACCTGCCGCTGATCGGCCTGTGGGTGAAGCTGCTCAAGGTGCCCTACCGCGTGCTGTTCCCGGCGATCCTGGTGTTCTGCACGATCGGCGTGTACTCGTTGAACTACAACACCTTCGACATCATGACCACCGCGGCCTTCGGCGTGATCGGCTACGTCTGGTCCAAGCTGAAGTGCGAAGGCGCGCCGCTGTTGCTGGGCCTGGTGCTGGGCCCCATGATGGAAGAGAACTTCCGCCGTGCCCTGCTGCTGTCGCGCGGCGACTTCTCGACCTTCATCACGCGTCCGTTGTCGGCCAGCCTGCTGGCCGCCGCCATCGCGCTGATCGTGATCGTCGCCCTGCCCTCGATCCGCAAGAAGCGCGAAGAAACCTTCGTCGAAGAAGGCTGATGCGGCGGCGGGCCGTTCGCGGTCCGCCACGCATCCCGCTTCCGGGGCGCCGCAAGGCGCCCTTTTTTTTACCGCCGGGCCGCCCCAAGGTAAAAAAGCCCCCTCGGGGGGCAGCAAGCGGCGTAAGCCGTGCGGCGTGGGGGCATTTTTTATGGGCCGGCATGGGCAGGGGGACAAACAAATTGGTGCAGTGCACACAATCGCTTACGCTAAAGTACGGGTTTACCCCGTACCCGTCTTCGTCCCGAGCACCCTATGACCTTCGACTGGCACAACCCCTACCGCACCACCCGCGCGCCCGTATTCGCCCGCAACGTCGTCGCCACGTCCCAGCCGCTGGCCGCGCAGGCCGGGCTGCGCATCCTGGAGCGCGGCGGCAACGCGGTGGACGCGGCCATCGCCGCGGCGGCCGTATTGACGCTGGTCGAGCCGGTCAGCAACGGCCTCGGTTCGGATTGCTTCGCCATCGTCTGGGACGGCGCGCGCCTGCATGGCATCAACGCGTCGGGCCGCGCGCCCTCGGCGTGGTGCGTGGACTACTTCAAGCGCAAGCACAACGGCGCCATTCCCATGCGCGGCTGGGACAGCGTGACCGTGCCGGGCTGCGTCGCGGGCTGGGCCGCCCTGCACGGGAAGATGGGCGCCCTGGCCTTCGCCGACGTGCTGGCGCCCGCCATCGAGTATGCCGAGCGCGGCTGCGCGGTGTCGCCCGTCGTGCAGCAAAAATGGGCGGCGCAGGCCGACAGCCTGCAGCCCCTGCCCGGCTTCGCCGAGCACTTCCTGCCGCGTGGACGGCCGCCCGCGATCGGCGAGCATTTCGTACTCAAGGGCGCGGCCGCTACGCTCAAGCGCATCGCCGCCACCGGCGGGCGCGACTTCTATGAAGGCGAGACGGCGCACAAGCTGGTGGCGCATGCGCAGGCGCACGACGCGGCGATGACGCTGTCCGACCTGCGCGACTACCAGCCCAAATGGGTCGCGCCGCTGGCGCAAGGCTACCGGGGCTACACGCTGCACCAGATCCCGCCCAACGGCCAGGGCATCGCGGCCCTGATCGCGCTGGGCATCCTTCGGCATTTCGACGTGGCGGCGCGGCCGGTGGACCATCCGGATACGCAGCATCTGCTGATCGAGGCCATGAAGCTGGCCTTCGCCGACGTCTACGCCCACGTGGGCGACGGCGCGCACATGGAAGTGGGCGCGGAGGCCTTGCTGGATCCGGCCTATCTGGCGGAACGCGCGCGCCTGATCGACATGAACCGCGCCCGGAATTTCAGCAGTGGCCACGCGCCGCGCGGCGGCACCGTGTACCTGACCGCCGCCGACCGCAACGGCATGATGATCAGCTTCATCCAGTCCAACTACATGGGCTTCGGCTCCGGCGTGGTGGTGCCCGGCACGGGCGTCAGCCTGCAGAACCGCGGCCACGGATTCAGCATGCAGCCCGGCCACCCCAACGTGGTGGCGGGCGGCAAGCGCCCTTTCCACACCATCATCCCCGGCTTCCTCATGCGCGACGGCGCGCCCGTCATGAGCTTCGGCGTGATGGGCGGGAATATGCAGCCGCAGGGGCATTTGCAGACGCTGGTGCGCATGCTGGACTACGGCCAGCAGCCGCAGGCCGCCTGCGACGCGCCGCGCTGGAAATGGAACCACGGACGCTCGGTGGACGTCGAGCCCGAGATGCCGGCGGCCGTGCAGGAGGCGCTGCGCGCGCGCGGCCACGTGCTGGAAGGCCTGGAGGATCCCTATATGGATTTCGGGTCCGGCCAGTTCATCTGGCGCCTGGGCGACCCGGCCGTCGATGGCTATGTGGCCGCCAGCGACAGCCGCCGCGACGGCCTGGCGGCGGGGTTTTGATTCGCGGGACGGGGCGGCCGGACGCAGCGGTCCCGATCGCGGGTGCGGGGCCATCTTCCCGATGCGCGCCGGAAGGACGGCCGCGGCGCTTGCCCTGGGCGCGTCATCGCCGTAAGGTACGGCTCCTGAGAAATACGACTTCCAGCGCGGCGCGCGCCCCGACGGCAGCGGCGCCCCGGCATCCCGGCCGCCGCGGCAATTCACGGCTTTCCAGCCTTCTACCGGAGACTCTGCATGGCATCCATCGGCACCAAGACCTACGACACCGTCGCCCCCAGGAAAGTGGCCTTCCTCGGCCTGGGCGTCATGGGCTTTCCCATGGCGGGACACCTGGCGCGCGCCGGCCACGCCGTGACGGTCTACAACCGCACGGCGGCCAAGGCGCAGGAATGGGTCAAGGAATTCGGCGGCAAGGCCGCCCCCACCCCGCGCGAAGCCGCGGCCGGCGCCGACATCGTATTCGCCTGCGTCGGCAACGACGACGACCTGCGCAGCGTCGTGCTGGGCGCGGACGGCGCCTTCGCCGGCATGGCCAAGGACGCGGTCTTCGTCGACCACACCACCGCTTCCGCCGACGTCGCCCGCGAACTGTACGCGCAGGCGCGCAAGCAGGGGCTGCAATTCGTCGACGGGCCGGTCTCGGGCGGCCAGGCCGGCGCGGTCAACGGCGTGCTGACCGTGATGTGCGGCGGCGAGCAGGCGGTCTTCGACGCGATCAAGCCCGTGGCGCAGGCCTTCGGCCGCGCCGTCACGCTGGTGGGCCAGCCGGGCGCGGGCCAACTGGCGAAGATGGTGAACCAGATCTGCATCGCCGGCCTGGTGCAGGGCCTGTCGGAGGGCGTGGCCTTCGGCCAGGCCGCCGGCCTGGACATGAAGCTGGTGCTGGACGTGATCAGCAAGGGCGCGGCGCAAAGCTGGCAGATGGAGAATCGCGGCGGCACGATGGTCGACGACAAGTTCGACTTCGGCTTCGCGGTGGACTGGATGCGCAAGGACCTGGGCCTGGTGCTGGCCGAAGCGCGCAACAACGGCGCGCGCGTGCCGGTCACCGCCCTGGTGGACCAGTTCTATGCCGACGTGCAGAAGATGGGCGGCGGACGCTGGGACACGTCCAGCCTGGTCAAGCGGCTGCGCGATTGATCGCGACGGGGCGCGGCATGCGCCGCGCCCTTCGCGGTTCGAGGGTCGCAGCCCGTCGATCCGCGATGCGGGATCAATAGGCCGATAGATCGATCAATAGCCGCGTTCGCGCGCGACCACCCCGGACAGGGGTTCGCCGCGCGCCATCCGGCGGATCTTGTCGGCGATCTGCACGATGGTTTCCTCGCGCAAGGTGCTGGCCGCGATGTGCGGCGTGACGTGCGCGCGCGGATGTTTCCACAGGCCGCTGGCCGCCGGCAGCGGCTCGGTGCGGAACACGTCCAGCGAGACGCTGTCCAGCCGGCCTTCCTGCAGCAGCGCGAGGATGTCGTCCTCGTTCTGGTGCTCGCCGCGTCCCACGTTGATCAGGTGGGCGTGGGGCAGCAACTGGCTCAAGGTGGCGCGGTCGAGGATGCCTTCGGTCTCGGGGGTCAGCGGCAGCACGTTGACCAGCACCCGGGTGCGCGCCAGGAAGGCGGGCAACTGGTCCATGCCGGCATAGGTCCGCACGCCGTCGATGCTGCGCGGGCTGCGCGACCAGCCGGCCACGGGATATTCGAAGGCGGCCAGCGCCTCGGCCACGCGGGAACCCACCACGCCCAGGCCCAGCACGCCCACGGGCCACTGCTCGCGGCGCAGGCCTTCGCGCGGGTCCCAGCGGCCGGCGGCCTGGTCGGCCTCATAGCGCGCGAACCCGCGCGATTCGCGCCATAGCGCGTACAGCACGTATTCGGCCATCTGCACCGACATGCCGGCGTCTTCCAGGCGCACGATCTGCACGTGCGCGGGAATTTCCGGCATCTTCAGCAGCGCGTCCACGCCGGCGCCCAGGTTGAACACCGCCTTCAGCCCGGTCTCGTGCTTGAACAGCGCCGCCGGCGGCTTCCACACCAGCGCCACGTCGGCATTGGACGGCGGCCCGGCCGGATCCCACACCGATATCTTGAAATCCGGCATCTCGGCCCGCAGGCCAGGCAGCCATTCGTCGGGATTACGATCGGGGAGCGCGAAGAGTACGTGCATGGGAATCCGGTTCCGGTTGAGCGAGTGGACAATGGAAGTCCAAAACCATAGCACGCCCCAAGCGCCGAGTAGCGCCGGCATGCGCCGCTGCCGCGCAACGGCGCATGCGATAGAAAAAAAGACCTGTGCAATGCACAGGTCTTTTTAATCGCGGACACCGCGGATCCGGGTCCCCCGGTCCGCTGGTGTCGCCCCTTGAGGGGCGGCGCGCGAAGCGAGCCTGGGGTGGGCTTTCCTTCCGGTCCGCGGGTGTCGCCCCCTGGGGGGCCGCGCTCCGCGCGGTACGGGGGGGTCCCTACGCCGTTTTCGGCAGCATGTCCTTCTTGCCCTTGCCCTTGCCCTTGCGCAAGCGGGCCCAGACCTGCACGATGATCAGCAGGGCGCTGGCCGCGATGAACCAGGCGCTGATCGGACGCTGGATGAAGATCATCATGTCGCCGCGCGACAGCAGCAGGGCGCGGCGGAAGTTTTCCTCGACCATGGGACCGAGCACGAAGCCCAGCAGGATCGGAGCCACCGAGAAGTCCAGGGCCATCAACAGGGCGCCGATGACGCCGAAGGCCAGCACTTCCCAGATCTGGAACAAGCTGTTCTGCGTCGAGAACACGCCCACCGCGATGAAGAACAGCGCGGACGGGAACAGGTACTTGTACGGCACCTTGAGCAGCTTGACCCACACGCCGATCAGCGGCACGTTCAGCACGATCAGCAGGACGTTGCCCACCCAGAAGCTGGCGATCAGGCCCCAGAAAATGTCCGGGTGCTCGGTGATCAACTGCGGGCCGGGCTGGATGCCCTGGATCAGCAGCGCGCCCAGGATCAGCGCCATCACCGCGTCGCCGGGGATGCCCAGGCTCATCGTCGGGATGAAGTCGACCTGCGTCTTCGAGTGCGAGGAGGCTTCGGGCGCGGCCACGCCGGCCAGCATGCCGGTGCCGAAACGCTCGGGCGTCTTCGAGACCTTGCGCTCCAGCGCGTAGGCGATGAAGGTGGTGATGGTCGGGCCGGTGCCGGGCATGGCGCCGAACAGCGTGCCCACCAGCGTGCCGCGCACCATCGGCATGAAAGCCTGCTTCATTTCAGCCATGGAGGGCCGCATGTCGCGCAGCTTCAGCTTGGTCGAGGTGCTGATGATGGACATCTTGTTGACGCTGACCAGGAAGTCGGCGGCGCCGAACAGGCCCATCGAGATCGCCACCAGCTCCAGGCCGTCGGACAGGTCCAGCAGGCCGAAGGAGAAGCGGATCGTGCCGGTGTTGACGTCGGTGCCGACCACGCCGCACAGCAGGCCGAACAAGGTCATCGCCACGCCCTTCAGGGGCGAACCGCGCGACATCGTGGCGCCGGCCAGCAGGCCCAACAGCATGATGGAGAAGATTTCCGTCGGGCCGAACTTGAAGGCCACTTCCACCAGCAGCGGCGAGCAGAAGATCATCACGATGATGCCGACCGAAGCGGCGAAAAACGACGAAATCATCGTGATGCCCAATGCCGTGCCGCCCTTGCCGGCCTTGGTCATCGGGTAGCCGTCCAGACACGTCACCGCATGCGGCGGGTGCGAGGGCAGGTTCAGCAGGATCGCGCCGATGGCGCCGCCGTACTGCGAGCCGTAGAAGATACCGGCCAGCATCAGGATGGCGGGCACCGGATGCATCACGTAGGTGAGCGGCAGCAGGATCGAAATGGCCGACAGCGCGCCCATGCCGGGCAGCACGCCGATGAGGTTACCCACCAGCACGCCGAAGAACGACCACATCAGGTTATGGGGTTCGAACGCGACGCCAAAACCGTACCAAAGATCAATGAGTGCTTGATGCATGGCGATCAACCCCAACGAAACAGCGGAAGCTGCAGTTGCAGCGCCCACCAGAACACGACGATGGCGATGACTACCATGGCCAAGGACAGCAGAACCGCCTGGAGGATCGTGTTTTTACGATCGCCAAGGGACGCGATGAAAGTAATGGCGAAAGTCGCTGGCAGCAGGCCGCCGTATTCGCCGATGATGATGAAAGCCACGATGCTGAGCAGGATGCAGATCCCGCCGCGCACGTCGGGCATGCCGTGGGCATGACCGCCCGGCACTTGTTCCGCCGGAGCGCCCGAGCGCGCGCTGATCGCGATCAGGATGCCGGTAAGGACAAGAAGCCCGCCCACCGCCGCCGGGAAGAAACCCGGTCCCATGTGGCTCAGCGAGCCGATATGGTAGTCAGTCCCCCCATATATCGCTCCCAAACCGACCAGGACCATTAGGGCGCCGCCGTAATAGTCCTTGTTAATTGTTCTTTTGGATGTTTCCACCGCAATCCTCCGAAAACCAGGGCTTGAAACTGCCCGCGGGAAATGCCCGGTTGAGCATGCCCCTCTCACAACCCATGTGAGCCTGGAACGCAGAATAAGGAGGGAAGCTGCTAATCCGCTTTCTTTATGCTGTCTGGACCCTGAATCACAGGGTTATCCCTTAAGAGGGGAATCCATAATATGGCGCAAAGACCGGCGCCGCCGAGGGCATTGGGCTCGCCGTCTTCCAGCAGGATGTCGCCGCCGTTGCGGCGCGCGTAGGCGCGGGCGATGGCCAGGCCCAGGCCCGAGCCGCTGGAGCTGCGCTGCCCGCCGTCGGCGCCCGCCCGGTCGAATCGTTCGAAGGCGCGGGCGCGCAGGGCGGCGGGAAGGCCGGGCCCGTTATCGGCCACGCGCACCTCGGCGCGCTGCCGCCCGCGGGCCACCGAAACCGTGATCCGCGCGCCCGGCGGCGCGTAGTTGATCGCGTTGTGGACGAGGTTGGACAGGGCTTCGTGCAGTTCGACCTCGCTGCCCGCCACGGGGGCCGCGGCTGTCAGACAGCTTTCGTCACCGTCTGCACCAATTGCCCTAGTTCCGCAAGTCGCCTGCATCCCCCCCCAACCGAGATCCTGTTGTTTCTCATGGGCCAGGGGCAGGTGCTGCAGGACGACGTCCCGCGCCAGGTCGTTGAGGTCCAGGACCTTGCGCGGCGTCGCCTCGCCCTGGCTGGCATGGGCATGGGCCAATTGCAGGAGCTGCTCGGTCAGGCGGCGGCTGCGGCCCAGTTGCGCGACGATGCCGCGCAGGCCTTCGCGCATGCGCTCGGGGTCGCGCTCGCGCAGGGCGTATTGGGCCTGCGTCAGCATGATGGCCAGCGGCGTGCGCAGTTGATGCGAGGCGTCGTCCAGGAATTGCGTCTGCTCCTGCAACATGCGCCGGTGGCGTTCGATGTGGTGGTTGACCGCCTCCACCAGGGGGGCGACCTCGGAAGGCACGCCGCTGGCGTCCAGGGGCGTCTGGTCGTCGGACGGACGGGCGCGGATGTCGCTGCGCAGGCGGTGCAGCGGCCGCAGCGCCCAGGCCACGCCCCACCAGACCATCAGCACGACCAGCGCCAGCATGCGGGCGTCGCGCAGGAACTCCTGGCGCTGCGCCGCGTGCTCGGCCTCGATCCGCTTGCTGGTGCTTTCGCCGATCAGGACCAGCACCTGGCGATGGATGCCGTGGTAATAGAGATCGCGCACGATGGCCACCAGGCGCACCGGATCGCCCCGGTACACGCCGTCGTAGAACACCGGCGTGCCGTTGCTGCTCGGCCAGGTCCCGGGCCGCGGCAGGTCGGGCATGCCCAGCAGGGCGCGGCCGGCGGACGCCGGCGCCGCCTGGCCGTCCGGCATGGGCGGGTCGATTTCCTCGATGCGGTAGTACTTGCGCAGGCCGGCGCGGGATTCCAGCATGACCTGGGCATAGAGCGGCGTTGCCACCTGCAGCGCGCCGTCGGCCGTGAATTCGATGCTGCTTTCGAGGACGCGCGCCGGCTCCAGCAAGGCGCTGTCGTAGGCGTCGTTGGTGATTTCGGAAAGCGTCTGGTAGTCGTTCCAGCTATCGATGACCAGCAGGGCCACCACGCCCGGCAGCAGCAGCATGAAAAGCAGCGTGCGGATGCCCAGGCGGCCGCGCAGCAGCCGCAGGCGGGCCGCGCGCGCGCTAGGCCGCGGCGCCATGGCGCCGCGCGCCCATGCCCAGGCCCCCGGGGATGCGCACGGACACGAGATTAGGCCTCGGCCGATTCGCTGGTGCTGGCCACGCTTTCCAGCATGTAGCCCAGCCCCCGCACCGTGACGATGCGGATGTCGCTGCCGGCCAGTTTCTTGCGCAGCCGGTGCAGCACCACTTCGATGGCGTCCGGATTGGCTTCGCTGTCGTGGTTGAACACCTTGCCGAACAACTGCGACTTGTCCACCGGATAGCCGCTGCGGGTCAGCAGCGCCGCCAGGGCCGCGTGCTCGCGCGGCGTCAGGAACAGCAGCGAACCGTCCAGGGTGAAGGCGCGGCTCTCGCTGTCGTAGGCCAGCGAACCGCACTGCAGGCGCGGATGCTGGCGGCCGCGGCTGCGGCGCACCAGCGCGGTCAGGCGCGCTTCCAGTTCTTCCAGGGCGAACGGCTTGGTGAGGAAATCGTCGGCGCCCAGGTTCAGGCCGCGCACGCGGTCCTGCAAGGCGCCCTGCGCGGTCAGCACCAGCACGGGCGTGCGGTCGTCGCGGTTGCGCATTTCGCGCAGCACCACCAGCCCGTGCTTGTCGGGCAGGCGCAGGTCCATCACGATGGCGTCGTATTCGGTGCCGGCCATGAACGCCTCGGCCGTACGCGCGTCCGCCGCGTGATCGGGCACGAAACCGCTCTGGGCCAGGGCGCGCACCAACCAGGACGCCATGTCCTTTTCATCTTCAACCAGCAATATGCGCATGCCCGTCGGCTCCTCCGCCCGAGTTCTCGCTGGCCCGCTGACCATGCACGCGCTGGCGCAGGTAGCGGGTTTCATGGTGACGCCGGAACAGGATCGTCGACAGCTCGTTCAAGGCCTGCGTATAGACCTCGCGCTTGAACTCGATGACCGCGTCCAGCGGCACCCAGTACTGGCTCCAGCGCCAGGCGTCGAATTCCGGGTGCTGCGTCGCCCTCAGGCAGACATCGCTGTCGCGCCCGATCAGACGTAGCAGAAACCAGATTTGCTTCTGCCCTTTGTAATGGCCACGCCATTCGCGGCGGACGAAATGGTCCGGTACGTTGTAGCGCAGCCAATCGCGTGTACGCCCCAATATCCGGACATGCTCGGGATTCAACCCTACTTCCTCATGGAGCTCGCGGTACATGGCCTGCACGGGACTCTCCCCGTACTTGATGCCGCCCTGCGGGAACTGCCACGCATGTTCCCGTATCCGCTTGCCCCAAAAGACCTCGTTTTTGCTATTTACGAGAATGATGCCGACATTGGGACGGTAGCCTTCGCGGTCCAGCATGGGCCACCCCCAGCAAATTCAATACAATTACGCCTGATTATACGTACCTGCCGCCACCTGGAAACCATGCGCGCCTCCAACTACCACATCAATACCCTCAAAGAGGCCCCGGCCGAAGCCGAAGTCGTCAGCCATCAGCTCATGACCCGCGCGGGCATGATCCGCAAGCTCGCGGGCGGCATCTATACCTACATGCCCCTGGGCCTGCGCGTCATCCGCAAGATCGAGAACATCGTCCGCCAGGAAATGGACGCCGCCGGCGCCATCGAACTGCTGATGCCGGTGGTGCAGCCGGCCGAACTCTGGCAGGAATCGGGCCGCTGGGTGCAATACGGCCCCGAGCTGCTGCGCATCAAGGACCGCCACGACCGCGATTTCGTCCTCCAGCCCACGTCCGAGGAGGTGATCACCGACATCGCCCGCAACGAAATCCATAGCTGGCGTCAACTGCCCGTCAACTTCTACCATATACAGACCAAGTTCCGGGACGAACGCCGCCCCCGCTTCGGCCTGATGCGCGGCCGCGAGTTCACCATGAAGGACGCCTACTCCTTCGACCGCGACGAGGCCGGCGCCCTGGCCAGCTACGACATCATGTACGCCGCGTACATGAAGATCTTCACCCGCCTGGGGCTGGAATTCCGCGCCGTGGCGGCCGACACGGGCTCCATCGGCGGCACCCGCAGCCATGAATTCCAGGTCATCGCCGAAACCGGCGAGGATCTGATCGTCTACAACCCCGACAGCCAGTACGCCGCCAATATCGAACTGGCCGAATCCGGCCCGCTGATCGCCGAGCGCGGCGCCCCGGGCCGGGCGCTGGAAGCGGTGGCCACGCCGGGCGCGGCCAAGTGCGAGGACGTCGCCGCCTTCCTGAAGATTCCGCTGGAAACCACGGTGAAGTCCATCGTGCTGGCCACGGAGCCGGCCGAGGGCCCGGCGCAGATCTGGCTGCTGCTGCTGCGCGGCGACCACACCCTGAACGAAATCAAGGCCGCCAAGGTGCCGGGCCTGAAGCAGGGCTTCCGCTTCGCCACCGAAGCCGAGATCGTCGAGCATTTCGGCTGCAAACCCGGCTATCTTGGCCCCATCAAGACGGCAAAACCCGTGCACGTGGTGGTTGACGCCACCGTGGCGAAGATGCACGACATCGTCTGCGGCGCCAACCGCGAGGACTTCCACTACGTCGGCATGAACTGGGGCCGCGACCTGCCCGAACCCGAGGCGGTGGCGGACCTGCGCAACGTGGTGGCGGGCGACCCCGCCCCGGACGGCAAGGGCGTCCTGGCCATCCAGCGCGGCATCGAGGTCGGCCACGTGTTCTTCCTGGGCACCAAGTACTCCGAGGCGCTGAAGGCCACCTTCCTGGACGAGTCCGGCAAGCCCGCCGTCATCCAGATGGGCTGCTACGGCATCGGGGTGACGCGCATCGCCGCCGCGGCCATCGAGCAGAACCACGACGACAAGGGTATTATCTGGCCCCGCCCTATCGCCCCCTTCGAAGTGGTGATCTGCCCCGTGGGATGGGGGAAAAATGAAACTGTTCGTAACACCGCCAACGATCTCTACGAAGCACTGCGCGAACGCGGAATCGACGTCCTGCTCGACGACCGCGATGCGCGTCCGGGCGTCATGTTCGCCGAATGGGAGCTGATCGGCGTGCCCTTGCGCGTAACAGTTGGAGAGCGCGGCCTCAAGGACGGCGTGCTGGAATTGCAGGCCCGGCGTGAGTCCGAAGCGGCCAAGGTAGGCCTGGACGAAGCGCTGGATCGGATATTGGCCAAGCTGGACACCCTTTGAATTCTTCCCCCGCACAGGTTTCGACGCTGGTCATCCGTGTCTACTACGAAGATACGGATGCCGGTGGAATCGTCTTCTACGCGAACTACCTAAAATTCATGGAACGCGGACGTACGGAATGGCTGCGTACCCTCGGGTACCACCAATCCAGCATGGCCGCCGAGACCGGGCGCATCTTCGTGGTGGCCGGCCTGGACATGTCCTACCGTAAACCGGCGCGGCTCGACGATCTCCTTACTGTTGAAACCCGCGTCACACGACTGGGACGAGCTTCGATACACTTCGCGCAGCGAGTGCTCCGTGAAGGGGAACTGCTGGCCGAAGGGGGCATCCAAGTGGGTTGCGTGGATGCGACCCGCCTGAGACCCGCGGAACTGCCCAAGGAACTCCGCGCAACACTGGAATCTATTCAGGGATAAAAATGCAAGTCTCCAACGACATGTCGTTGCTTACGCTGATCGGGCACGCCAGCGTGCCGGTCCAGCTAATCATGCTGCTGCTTCTGGGCATTTCCATCATGTCCTGGACGTACATCTTCGCCAAGCTGATCGCCATCAAGCGCGCGCATCAGCAGACCCGCCGCTTCGAAGACGATTTCTGGTCGGGCGGCGACCTCTCCATGCTGCAACAGGCCGTCGCCAGCCGCCGCGCCGAACAGGGCGCGCTGGCCCGCATCTTCGATGCCGGCATGACCGAATTCCTCAAGGCGCGCCGCGGCAGCGCCAATGCCGACGCGCTGCTGGACGGCCCCCGCCGCGCCATGCGCGCCGCCTACCAGCGTGAAATGGACGCGCTGGAGTCGCACCTGAACTTCCTGGCCTCGGCCGGCTCGGTCAGCCCGTACATCGGCCTGCTCGGCACGGTGTGGGGGATCATGCACGCCTTCATCGGCCTGTCCAACATGCAGCAGGCCACGCTGGCGTCGGTGGCGCCCGGCATCGCGGAAGCGCTGATCGCCACGGCCATCGGCCTGTTCGCCGCCATCCCCGCGGTGGTGGCCTACAACCGCTATACCAACGACATCGACCGCCTTTCGATCCGCTTCGACAGTTTTGTCGATGAGTTCCTGAACATTCTGCAACGGCAGGTGCGCTGATGGGATCGATGCGTTCGGGCGGCCGCGCCGGCCGCCGCATGAAATCCGACATCAATGTGGTGCCCTACATCGATGTGATGCTGGTGCTGCTGGTGATCTTCATGGTCACCGCGCCCCTGATCACGCCCGGATTGATCAACCTGCCCTCGGTGGGCGCGGCCTCCGACGTGCCGGTCAAGCCGCTGGAGGTGCAGATTTCCTCCAACGGCGAGATCGCCCTGCGCATGCGGGAGCCGGGCGCCAATCCGGAAACCATCGCCCGCGCCGACCTGGTCAACCAGGTGCGCCAGCGCATCACCGCGGATACGCCGGTGGTGATCGCGGCCGACGGCAAGGTGCCCTACGAATCCGTGATGAAGGTGATGGACGAGCTGCGCGTGAACGGCGTGACGCGTCTGGGCTTGCTGGTCGACCAGCAGTCGTCGACGGGCGCGGCCGCCAGCGCCGCCGGCCAGCCGCAGGCGCAACCGGGACGGCGGCGCTGAGCCGCCTGTCCGCCGCGCGCCGCCGGTCGAACCTTCCACTGCAATATTCATGACGCCTCCTCCGATCATCAAACACCACAGCGGTCCGCCCGAGCGCCCGCCTGCCCAGGACAACTGGAAGGCGCTGGGGCTGGCTTTGCTGGCTCACCTGCTGTTGTTCCTGGTGCTCATCTTCGGCATCAATTGGCATACGGAGAATCCCGGACCGGTGCAGGTGCAGTTGTGGGCCAAGGGCGACACGCCCGACGCCGCGCCGCCGCCTCCGCAGCCCCAACCCAAGCCGCAGCCCCAGCCGCAGCCGGAAACCCCGCCGCCGCCGCCCAAGCCCGCGCCCCCTCCCCCGCCGCCCACGCCGACGCCGCAGGCCCAGCCCAAGGACGAGGCGGATCCGGAGATCGCGCTGGAAGAAGCGCGCAAGAAGAAAGAGCAGGAAGAGAAGGATCGCCAGGCCGCGGAAGCGGCCAAGGAAAAGGCGCGCCTGGAACAGGAGCGCAAGGAAGCGGCCGAGAAGGAAAAGGCCAAGCTGGAGCAGGAACGCAAGGACGCCGAGAAAGCCGCCGCCGCGAAGGCGGCCGCTGAAAAGGCGGCTGCCGACAAGGCCGCGGCCGAGAAGGCGGCCGCGGACAAGGCGGCCGCGGAGAAAGCCGCCGCCGACAAGGCCGCCGCCGAAAAAGCGGCGGCGGACAAAGCCGCGGCCGAGAAGAAGGCCAAGGACGACGCCGCCAAGAAGGCCGCCGCCGATAAAGCCGCGGCCGACAAGGCGGCGGCGGAAAAAGCGGCTGCCGAAAAGGCGGCTGCTGAAAAGGCTGCCGCCGAAAAGGCCGCTGCCGCCAAGAAGGCCGCGGCGGACAAGGCGCTGCGCGACGCTTTCCGCAACGACGCCATGGGCGCGGCCGGTATACCGAACGGTACGGCGGACCGCAATCAGGCGGGCGGCGGACGCGACGACGGTTATGGCGCCAAGGTCCGCGCCTGCATCCAGCCGGGCGTGTCCTATCCGACACCGCCGCGGGCCGGTTCGCAGAATCCGACGGCCGAATACCGGGTACAGTTACGTTCGGATGGAAGCGTTTCGGGGCTGACCCTGACGCGCTCCTCGGGCAACACGGGTTTCGACCGTGCGGTCGAAACCGGAATCCGCCGCTGCAATCCGTTCCCCAAGCCTTCGACGGGACGGTACGAGCCGCTGATCGACGTAATTTATCGAATGTACGACTGACAGGAGATTGCTATTCATGACCCCCGTCTCTAGCCGACCTGCGCAATACGCCGCGTTGCGGATGTATGCCTTGGGCCTGCTGCTGTTGCTGGCGGCCCTGTTCGTCGGGCGGCCGGCCCACGCGCAACTGCGCGTGGACATTTCCGGCACCGGCGCAACCCAATATCCCGTCGCGATCGCCGACTTCGCGGTGGACGACGCCCATGGCCGCGCCCTGGCCGACGTCATCCGCGCCGACCTCAACCGCACCGGCCAGTTCCGCCTGATCAACGCCGCCGGCGCCGGCCTGAACGTCGACAGCCCCGTCAGCTACGACGACTGGCGCGGCAAGGGCGCGGACTTCCTCGCCTACGGCAGCATCCAGCGCGGCGCCGACGGCCGCTACGACGTGCGCTACCGCCTGGCCGACACGGTCAAGAAGGGCCAGCTCGACGGCGTCGCCTTCTCCGGTTCCGAACAGGAACTGCGCCGCGTCGCGCACCAGATCGCCGACCGCATCTACGAAAAAATCACGGGCGTGCGCGGCGTGTTCTCCACCCGCATCGCCTACGTGCTGAAGCTGGGCAACACCTACGAACTGCAGGTCGCCGACGCCGACGGCCAGAATCCGCAGGTCGCCCTGCGCTCGCGCGAGCCCATCATCTCGCCGGCCTGGTCGCCGGACGGCAGCCGCCTGGCCTACGTCAGCTTCGAATCCGGCAAGCCGGTGGTGTACATCCGCACGCTGTCCTCGGTGGCGCGCGTGCCGGTCGCCAACTACAAGGGCAACAACAGCGCGCCGGCCTGGTCGCCGGACGGCAGCATGCTCGCCGTGGCCCTGACCCGCGACGGCCTGTCCCAGATCTATGTCCTGAATGCCGATGGCTCGAACCTGCGCCGTATCACCCGCTCGCCGGGCATCGATACGGAGCCGACGTTCACGCCCGACGGCCGTTCCATCATTTTCACGAGTGACCGTAGCGGCGGCCCGCAGATCTACCAGGTAGGTCTGGACGGCGGCGAGCCGCGCCGCCTGACATTTAACGGCGGTTACAACATCTCACCCCGTATTTCCCCAGACGGTTCGACGCTCCTGTACGTTGCTAGACGCGACGGTGCGTTTCGCATCGCTTCGTTAAACCTGTCGTCCGGTACCGAAACTTTGCTGACTGATGGTCGTGATGATCAGTCGCCCAGTTTCGCGCCGAACGGAATGCAGGTACTCTACGCCGCCATCCAAGGCGGACGTAGTGTCCTTGCGGGGGTATCGAGCGATGGCCGCGTACGGCAGACGCTTTCGGTACTGAATGGGGAAATACGTGAACCAACTTGGGGCCCATTTACCCGATAACACGTGTGACTCTCTCTTCAAAGGAACTATCATGAAGTCGCGCATTGCCAAAAGCCTAACCATTGCCGCTCTTGCCGCCACGCTGGCAGCTTGCAGCTCCGTCCCTCTCGACGATCAAGCGGGTCAGGGCGCTGGCGCTAACCAAGGCTCCTCCTCCGCCAACTCGGGCGAGGTCCTTGATCCGTTCAACCCCCAAAGCATCCTGGCGCAACAGCGCTCGGTGTACTTTGACTTCGACAGCTACACCGTGTCGGACCAGTATCGCGGCCTCGTGGAAACCCACGCCCGTTACCTGGCTTCGCACCCGCAGCAGCGCGTGAAGATCGAAGGCAACACCGACGAACGCGGCGGCGCCGAGTACAACCTGGCCCTCGGCCAGCGTCGTGCGGATGCGGTTCGCCGCACGATGACGCTGCTGGGCGTCAGCGATCAGCAGATCGAAACCATCAGCTTCGGCAAGGAAAAGCCGAAGTCGACCGGTACGACCGAAGCCGATTTCGCGGAAAACCGCCGCGCGGACATCAACTATCTGCGTTAATCTCAACGACGCCTGATATTTGATAGCCCCACAATGCGTCGGGACGGTCTATCGGCCGCCCGGCGCTTGTTTTTTGCCGCCTCGTACCGTCATGACGCGGCAGGGAACGGCCCGGGAGGCAGGCCCGCTGCCGGCGCCTTGTGGGGTCCCCTTCTTTCCCAGGAATTTTTATGAGCGATCGAGTATCCCCTTTGCGTATCCTGGTAGCGGCCGCCGGCCTGGCCTTCGCCGCCTTGTCTTCCCCCGCCCACGCATTCGCCGACGACGATGCGCGCAAGGCCATTCTTGATCTGCGCCAGCAACTCCAGCAACAAAACGACCAGAACGTGCGCGCGCGCCTGCAACTGGCCGACCAGATCCAGTCGCTGCAGACGCAGATCCAGCAGTTGCAGAACCAGTTGGAACTGGCCACGCGCCAGCCCGCCGCCGGCAACAAGCCCGCGGGCGGCGGCAATCCGGGCGATACCGGCAGCGCGACCGCCAACGATCCGCAGGAACAATCCGCCTACGACGGCGCCATCGACCTGTACCGCAAGGGCCAGTACAAGGATGCCGCCGAATCCCTGACCGCCTTCGTCGCGCTGTATCCCAATAGCCAGCTCGTGCCCTCCGCCCAGTTCTACCTGGGCAGCAGCCGCTACGCGCAGAAGGATTTCAAGGGCGCCATCGAGCAACTGAACAATATGGTGCAGAAGTCGCCCGACAATGCCCGCTCGCCCGACGCCCTGCTGGTCGTCGCCGGCAGCCAGATCGAGCTGAACAACCGCGCCGGCGCGAAGGCCACGCTGCAACGCATCGTCAAGGACTATCCCACTTCGCCGGCCGCCACCACGGCCAAGAGCCGCCTGCAACTGTTGCAGTGATCCGTTGCAGTGATACGCTGATGCGAGTCCCGGCGGCCGCGCGCCGCCGGATCGCGCGGCATCCCGCGCCCGCCGTCCGCCGTTCACGCTGCATTTCCGATGCGATCCGACTTCACGCCTGAAATCCTCCACGCCGACCTCGGCGACCATGCGCTGGCCTATGCGACGGCCGGCCAGGGCACGCCGTTGCTGTTCATCCACGGTTCGCTGTGCGATCTGCGCTACTGGAAGTACCAGATGCCGCCGCTGGCGCGCTGCTACCAGACCTATAGCGTCAGCCTGCGCCACCACTGGCCGGAGCGCTGGAACGGCGACGGCGACGGTTTCTCGCTGGAACAGCACGTCCAGGACATGGCAGTCTTCCTGGAAAAAACCGGCGCAGGCCGCGCGGCGCACGTGGTGGGCCATTCCCGCGGCGGCCGCGTCGCCTATGAACTGGCGCGCCGCCATCCGGCGCTGGTGCGCAGCCTGGTGCTGGCCGACCCCGGCCTGTCGGTCAGCGACGAAGAAGACCGGCGCGGCGATTTCCGCCGGCACGCCATGGACGCGATCCGCGCGGGCGACGTCGAGGGCGGCCTGGCCCTGTTCATCGACACCGTGACCGGCCCCGACACCTGGCGTCGCATGGTGCCCTGGTTCAAGGACATGGTGATCGACAACGCCAACACCTTGCTGGGCCAGGGCCGCGAACCGGGCTACCGGCTGAAGGAAAGCACCGCGCGGGCGCTGGACAAACCGGTGCTGCTGATAGGCGGCGCGCTCAGCCCCGCCCCCTACCCGGCCATCCTGGACGTCCTGCAGAACCTGCTGCCCAACGTGCGCCGGGTGGATATTCCCGGTTCCTCGCACGGCATGAACCTGGGCAATCCCCGGGCCTTCAACCATGCCCTGCTGGACTTCCTCGCGGCCTGCGAACATACGCCGGCCTGTGCGTGACCGGAAAAGGACAAGGACGACAGCATGGCCGGCAGCGTGGACGTCGTCTGGAACACGATACGCGAGGAATTCTCCGATCTGGGAGACCTTCCCAACTTCACCCGGATCTTCATCCGGCTGATGCTGGCCGTGCTGCTGGGCGGCATCCTCGGCTATGAACGCCAGCGCAGCGGCAAGCCCGCCGGCCTGCGCACCCACATGCTGGTGTCGCTGGGGGCCGCCCTGTTCGTGCTGATTCCCATGCAGAGCGGCATGCACGTCGGCGACGTCAGCCGCGTGCTGCAAGGCGTGATCGCCGGCATCGGTTTCCTGGGCGCCGGCGCCATCATCAAGATGAGCGAGGAAGGACAGATCAAGGGGCTGACCACCGCCGCCAGCATCTGGCTGACCGCCGCCATCGGCGTGGCCGCCGGCATGGGGCGCGAAGCCACCGCGCTGTTCTCCACCCTGCTGGCCTTCATCATCCTCAGCGCCCTGCACAAGCTGGACAAGTACATCGGCGCAAGGACAAAGAAGCATCATCACGTCCACCTGCCGCCGGCGGAGGGTACGACGCGCACGGCTTCCCGGGACGAGGAATAGATGCGGGCCGCAGCCAGGCACGCTACTTGCTGATGGCGCGATTTTTGCCGATACAGTAAGTAACGTGCGGTACTATTCCTGGCATTTGTCCAATCAGCCCCTTTTTTCCCCGCGTCCCCATGCACACTGAAAACAAAGACGATATGCCGATATTGATCGGCATCGCCGCGCTAAGCGCCTTGATTTTCGGTGTCGACGTGGTCACGCAACTGGGCGTTGCGGTCTGGGTGTTCTACATCATCCCGGTCACGCTGAGTGTCTTCCAGCGCAACAAGTACCTGCCCATCGTCGTCGCCATCATCGAGATGACCCTGGTGATCGCCGGCGCCTTTCTCCCCTTGGGCAACGATATCCAGTTGCGCAACGTGATCAACCGCAGCTTCGGCGTGATCACGATTTTCGCCACCGCCACGCTGGCGATGCAGGTGATCGGCGCGCGCCTGAAGGCGCAGGGCCTGGCTTGGCTGCAGGAGGGCAATGCCAGCGTTTCCAAGGAACTGCTGGGCGAACAGAACGTGGAAGACGTCGGCCGCAACGCCCTGTATGCGCTGGCGCGTTATGCCGACGCCCAGCTCGGCGCCATCCACCGGCTGGAACGCGGCGCCCTGGTCTGGATCGGCGGCTTCGCCTGCGAACGCAACGACACGCCGGCCAGCGCCAGCCTGGCCCGGGAAGTCGCCTCGCACGGCGAGCCGCTGGTGGTGCGCGACGTGCCCGACAACTACGCCGCGGTGCGCTCCACGGTCGGGCAGGCGCAGCCGCGCACGCTGATCCTGGCCCCGGTGCGCGCCGAAGGGCGCATCCAGGGCGTCATCGAACTGGCGTTCGTGCGCCAGGGCGATTTCTCCGAGGTGCTGACCCTGCTGGCCAACGCCGGCGAGAACATCGGCGTGGCGCTGCGCTCGGCCATGTACCGCGAACACCTGCGCGACCTGCTGGAGGAAACGCAACGCCAGAGCGAGGAACTGCAGACCCAGCAGGAGGAATTGCGGGTCTCCAACGAGGAACTGGAGGAACAGGGCCGCGCCCTGCGCGAATCGCAGCAGCGGCTGGAGCAGCAGCAAGGCGACCTGATCCAGAGCAACGCCCAACTGGAGGAACACACCGCGCGGCTGGAACGGCAGAAACGCGATCTGCTGAAAGCCCAGCACGCGCTGGAGCTCAACGCGGAAGAACTGCATCGCGCCAACCGCTACAAGTCGGAATTCCTGGCCAATATGTCGCACGAGCTGCGCACGCCGCTGAACAGTTCGCTGATCCTGTCGCAGATGCTGGCCGGTCCCAAGGCCGCCACCATGGCCCCCGAGGAAATCCAGCGCTATGCGCGCACCATCCACGCCTCGAACAGCGACCTGCTGTCGCTGATCAACGATATCCTGGACCTGTCCAAGATCGAGGCGGGCCACGTCGATATGGACACGGGCACGGTCGCGCTCAACGGCGTGCTGGAGGCCGTGCGCCAGATGTTCGAGCCCATCGCCGCCAGCAAGGGCCTGGGCTTTCGCGTGATCGTCGAGGAAAACGCGCCGCCGATGCTGGTCACCGATCGCGGCAAGCTGCAGCAGGTGCTGAAGAACCTGCTGGCCAATGCCTTCAAGTTCACCGAGCAGGGCGAGGTGACGCTGACCGTGGCGGGCGCCGGCGACGCGCGCGTGTCCTTCGCCATCGCCGATACCGGCATCGGCATCCCGGAACACCAGCAGGGCGTGATATTCGAGGCCTTCCGCCAGGCGGACGGCACCACCAGCCGCAGATACGGCGGCACCGGCCTGGGCCTGTCGATCTCGCGCGAACTGACCCGCCTGCTGGGCGGCGAACTGCGCGTGAGCAGCACGCCCGGCAAGGGCAGCATCTTCACGGCCGAAGTGAGCACGCAACTGGACCAGACGGCCATCGCGCCGTCGGCCGCCCCCGCGGGCGCGGGCGAGGAAGCGCGGGAAGCCGCGGCGGACCTGCTGCCGGCGCCGGGCCAGCCCGCGGCGCGCGTCACCCCTGCCCTGGCGACGCGCGCGACGCCGGCCGCCTCCGGCATGGACGCCGGCAAGCCGCCGGCCCCCGAAGCGAGGCGCGAGCACGCCGCCAACGACGCCCGCGCGGCCGCGGATGCCGACGCGGCCGCGCCCCTTGCCGCGGCGCCGCGCGGCGATGTCCAGGCCCGCCGCTTCGACCGCCTGCTGCTGGTGATCGAGGACGACCAGCGCTTCGCCGACATCCTGTACGAGGTGGCGCACGAACAGGAGTTCGATTGCGTGCTGACCGCCAACGGCGCGGACGCGCTGCGCCTGGCGCGCGAACTGCGCCCCTCGGGCATCCTGCTGGACGTCGGCCTGCCCGACCAGTCCGGGCTGAGCGTGCTGGACCAGATCAAGCACGACCCGGCCACGCGGCACATTCCCATCCACATGATTTCGGTGGCCGACCACATGCAGACCGCGCTGGAGCTGGGCGCGGTGGGCTATGCCGTCAAGCCGGTGGCGCGCGAGGAACTGATCGCCGCCTTCGCCAAGGTGGAAGAAAAGCTGCGCACGCGCGCGCGCCGCATCCTGGTGGTGGAGGACGACGACACCTTGCGCGAAAGCATCGCCCTGCTGCTGCGCGCCGACGACGTGGAAATCACCATGTGCGGCACCGTGGCGCAGGCGCTGGAGCAGGTGGCCGCGCACACCTTCGACTGCATGGTGATGGACCTGATGCTGCCCGACGCGTCCGGCTACGACCTGCTGGAACAGATGGCCAGCGGCGACAAGTACGCATTCCCGCCCGTCATCGTCTATACCGGCCGCGCCCTGACCCGCGACGAGGAAACCCGCCTGCGGCGCTATTCCCGCTCCATCATCATCAAGGGCGCCAAGTCGCCCGAGCGCCTGGTGGACGAAGTCACGCTGTTCCTGCACCGGGTCGAGGCCTCCCTGCCGCCGGACCAGCAGAAGCTGCTGTTGCAGGCCCGCCAGCGCGACGCGGTCTTCGAGGGCCGCCGCATCCTGCTGGTGGAAGACGACGTGCGCAACATCTTCGCGCTGTCCAGCGTGCTGGAGCCGCTGGGCGCCGAGGTCATCGTCACCCGCAACGGCCGCGAGGCGCTGGACTTCCTGGCGCGCGACAACGCGGTGGACGTGGTGCTGATGGACCTGATGATGCCGGAGATGGACGGCCTGACCGCCACCCGCGAAATCCGCAAGCAGCCGGCCCTGCGCGACCTGCCCATCATCGCCCTGACGGCCAAGGCCATGGTCGACGACCGCAAGAACTGCCTGGACGCCGGCGCCAACGACTACATCGCCAAGCCCATCGACATCGACAAGCTGGTCTCGCTGTGCCGCGTGTGGATGCCCAAGTAAGCCGAACCGCCGCCATGGACGCCATTTTCGACATCGAACTGAAGTTGCTGCTGGAGGGCGTGTACCTGCGCTACCAGCACGACTTCCGCGGCTACGCCGTTTCGTCGATGCGCCGGCGCGTGCAGCAGGCCATGGAGCATTTCGACTGCGCCACCATTTCGCAGTTGCAGGAGAAGGTGCTGCACCAGCCGGCGGTGTTCGCGCAGATGCTGCAGTTCTTCACGGTGCAGGTCAGCGAGATGTTCCGCGACCCCTCCTATTTCCGCGCCTTGCGCGAGGTGGTGGTGCCGGTGCTCAAGACCTATCCGTCGGTGAAGCTGTGGGTGGCCGGGTGCAGCAGCGGCGAGGAAGTCTGGTCGCTGGCCATCCTGCTGCGCGAAGAAGACCTGCTGTCGCGCGCGCTGATCTACGCCACCGACATCAATCCCGACGCCCTGCGCGCCGCCGAATCGGGTATCTACCCGCTGGACCGCATCGCCCAGTTCAGCAAGAACTACCGCGCGGCCGGCGGCACGGGATCGCTGTCCGACTACTACACCTCCAATCTGCACGACGCCCGCTTCGACCGCAGCCTGCGCGAGCACGTGGTCTTCGCCGACCACAGCCTGGCCACGGACAGCGTATTCTCGGAGGTGCACTTCATTTCCTGCCGCAACGTCCTGATCTACTTCAACCGCGAGCTGCAGGACCGCGCCACGGCGCTGTTCCACGAAGCCCTGGTGCGCCGTGGCTTCCTCGGCCTGGGCGCCAAGGAAAGCCTGCGCTACACCCGCCAGGCGGCGCAGTTCGTGGAACTGGACCGCAACGAAAGAATCTACCAGCGTATATGAGCACGTCCCAGCCCTCCCCCGCATCCGCCTCCGTTCCGCGGCCCGCCGTCGAACTGGTCGCCATCGGCGCCTCCGCCGGCGGCGTCGAGGCGCTGAGCACGCTGCTGGGCGCGTTGCCGGCGGATTTTCCGGCGGCGCTGGCCATCGTGCTGCACATCCCGGCGGACCGCGACAGCCTGCTGGAGACGCTGTTCACGCCACGCTGCGCCCTGCCCGTCCGGGAAGTGGAGGACAAGGCCCCCATCGAGCCGGGTACGGTATATTTCGCGGCGCCCGACTACCATATGCTGGTCGAACCGGATCGCAGCTTCGCGCTGTCGCAGGACGACGCCGTGAACTTCTCCCGGCCGTCCATCGATCTGCTGTTCGAGTCCGCGGCCATCGCGTATCGCGAACGGCTGCTCGCCATCGTCCTGACGGGCGGCAGCGCCGACGGCGCCGATGGCTTGCAGACCGTGCGCCAAATGGGCGGCCGCGCCTGGGTGCAAGACCCCGCCAGCGCCGACGCCCCCGCCATGCCGTCCTTCGCCATCGAACGGGCGGGCGCCGACCTGGTCGCCGGGCCGGCCGCGCTCGCGCGCAGCCTGGCCGCGTTGGCCCATACCCATACCATGCTGCATGAATCAGGGGATCGTTAGCCGTGACCGAGAACATCAACATACTGGTCGTCGATGACATCGCGCAGAACCTCGTCGCTTTCGAGGCGCTGCTGAGCCGGCCGGGCATCACGGTGCTGAAGGCCAATTCCGGCGTGGAAGCGCTGGAGCTGCTGCTGGCCAACGAGGTGGCGCTGGCGCTGGTCGACGTGCAGATGCCGCAGATGAACGGTTTCGAGCTGGCCGAGCTGGTGCGCGGCAGCGACCGCACTCGCACGGTGCCGCTGATCTTCCTGACCGCCGCCACGCACGAGCGCGAGGCCCACTTCCGCGGCTACGAGGCCGGCGCGGTGGACTTCATGTACAAGCCCATCGACACCGACGTCCTGCTCAGCAAGGTGAATGTCTTCGTCGAGCTCTACACGCAGCGCAAGCAATTGGCCCGCCAACTGGAGGAACTGCGCCAGGCCCTGACGCTGAACGAGATGTTCACCGCCGTGCTGGGCCACGACCTGCGCACGCCGCTGTCGGCCATCCTGCACGGCTCGGAGCTGCTGCTGCGCACCAGCGAGGATCCCAAGGTGGCGACCAACGCCCGCCGCATCCAGTTCAGCGCCGGCCGCATGGCCAGGATGGTGGACCAGTTGCTGGACGTGGCGCGCATCCGCTCCAATGGCCTGGTGCTGCAGCCGGCCCAGGCCGACTACCGCGAGGCCTGCCAGGCCATCATCGAGGAAATCGCCGATCCCCGGCAGCGCGAACGCGTCGAGCTGGCCGCGCGGGGCGACACCGTGGGCACGGTCGACGTCGACCGGTTTTCGCAGGTGCTGTCCAACCTGATCGGCAACGCCTTGCAGCACGGCACCGCCGAAGCGCCGGTGTCGGTGGACATCGACGGCGGCCAGGCGGACCGCATCGTCGTGCGCGTGCGCAACGGCGGCGTGATTCCGCCGGCGCAGTTGCCCAATCTCTTCAATGCCTTCCAGGCCAGCGTGGAAAGCCGCGTCTCGCGCAACGGCCTGGGCCTGGGGCTCTACATCGTGAAGAAATTCGTCGACGCGCACGGCGGCACGGTGCGCGCCACCTCCGCCCCGGAGACCGGGACGGCGTTCGAGATCGTCATGCCCCGCGCGGCCGGCGCCGGAATACGCCAGCCAGGCGCTTGAATCCCAGCCACTGCTGCGCGAAAAAGCCGCGGCCATAGTCGCGGCCGCCGCCTTCCGGCAACTGGTCGGCGATGCCGGTGGCGCCGTAGTTGCCCTTGAAATAGGCGGTGCGGAAAAGGATGTCCCAGATCGGGAACAGCACGGCGTAGTTGTTGCCGATGACCTTGCCGGTGGGCGTGGTTTCGTACTCGATGGCGTGATGCTCGCGATGGAACTTGGGCCCGACCAGCAGGCGCTGGCCGATGCGGCCGAAGCTCACCCGCAGATTGGCGTGCGACAGGCTTTCCACCAGTTGGGTGATGGCGACGATGGCCACGAACTGGGCCGGCGGCACGCCGATCAATTGCGAGACGATCACGATCACCGCGTCGTGCAGCAGATCGTCGAGCAGGTGATTGCGGTTGTCGCTCCACATCGTCATCTGCCGCGTGCTGTGATGCACGGCGTGCAGTTGCCACATCCATTCGACGTTGTGCTGGGCGCGGTGGTAAACGTATTCCACCAGGTCGAAGATCAGCAGGTAGACCGCCAGGCTGACCAGCGCGTTGTCGGTGACGCCGGGCCACAGGTTGTCCAGTTGGAGCGTGGACAGGCCCCAGACGTGCAACTGGCCGAACACGCTGTCCCAGAGGGGATCGATGGTGAAGAACAGCGCCACGCGGAACAGGCCCAGGCGGTGGATGACGGTGTACAGGACGTCGAGCCGGATCTCCTTGCGGTCCAGCACCTTTTCCACCGGCCGCCAGCGCTGGAGCGGGCCGATCAGGCACACCAGCACGATGATCTGGCAGATGCCGGCCAGCAGCCACAGCGTGGCGTCGTAGGCGTCTTCCAGCGCGCCGGCGAAGCCGAGATGGTAGAGCAGCGGCTGGATGGCGGTTTCGAACAACCAGTCCTGCGCCATGCCGATGTAGTGATTGAGGGTGTCCATGCGATGAAACTCTGCGCGTCAGCGCGGCGCCGGCGCCTGCCGGTCAACCGCTGCCCACTGGCCGTACCGGGGATGCCGGGCCAGGGTCTCGAAACAGTAACCCTTGGCCTGCAGGCCGGCGATAAGGGGCTCCAGCACCGCCGGCGCCCAGGGATCCTGGCGCGACCAGATGCCCAGGTGGGCCATCAGGACGTCGCCGGGGCGGATGTCTTGCAGCGCCTGCTCCAGCAGGCGCCGGTTGGGATATTTGTCGCTGGGCAGTTCGTCGCCCAGGAAGCCGCTGGGCGACCAGCCGACGTGATGGTAGCCGCAGGCCTGCGCGGCCTTCAGCAGCGCCGGCGAGGTATGCCCGCCCGGCGCGCGGAACAGCGGCGCCATGCGCGCGCCGGTCATCGCCTGGAAACGCCTGGCCGAGGCATCGAGCGCGTCGCAATACTGCGCCGCGGTGAAGATTTCTTCCTTGCCCGCATGGGGGCCGAAGCCGGGCCGCACCAGGAACTTGCCGCCGGGCAGGTCCTTGAGCCAGTAGACGTGGTCGTAGGTGTGCGAGCCGAAGACGTCGCCGGCGGCCGCGCGCGCCTTCCACCACGGCGCCCACTGGTCGTCGAGCGACGATCCGCCGGTGAGCGTGCGTTCGTTGGCAAGGAAGAAGGTGGCGTGCACGCCGTGCTTTTCCAGCACCTGCGCCACCAGCGGCGCCACGCCCATATGGCCGGTGTCGAAGGTCAGGTAGACCGGCTTGGCGCACGCGGCCGGCGCGGGCGCTGCCGCGGCCGCCTGGCAGGCGGCCGCGCCCAGGAGGGCGATGGCGGCGGCCCTATTGCATCGAGACATGATCCAGCGTCCACACGCCGTGCGGCGAGCGTCCCACATTGGTCTGGTGGACCACGGCCTTCTTTTCCAGATCGATCACCGTCAGCTTGCGGATCCAGCGCGACGTCACCAGCAGCGTCTTGCCGCCGGCGAGGACGTCCATGCAGTCCGGGCCGCCGGGCGCGGGATACTCGTCGACCGCCTGCAGCGTCTGCATGTCGATGCGGCTGATGGTGTTGGCGGCGCGGTTGCTGACGAAGATGTGGCGGCCGTCGCCCTGGATGCGGAAGGCGTGGGCGCCCTTGTTGGTCTTGATGCGGGTGATGAGCTTGGCCGGCGACTGGGAGATGTCATAGGCCTCGACGTAGGAATCGCCGGTCAGGGCCACCAGCATGACCTTGTCGCCGGGCACGATGTAGACGTCGGCCGGGGTCTTGCCCACCGGCAGGACCCATTTCACTTTCTGCGTGGCCAGGTCGATGGCGTAGACCTCGTCGCTGTCCTGCATCGACACGTAGGTGGTCGTGCTCTTGCTGTCGATGCCGATGTGGCTGGGCGTCTTGCCGGTCTCGACCCGCTTGAGCAGCTTGAGGTCGAAGCCCGTGGCCTGCGGCACGTAGGCATAGATGTCGACGTGGTTCAGGCGATTGGCGGCCGTCACGAAGTACTTCATGTTCGGCGAGAAACGCAGTTGGTACGGGTCGACGATGCCGGTCAGCGTGCGCTGCACCTGGGCCGTGCGCGGGTCGATCAGCGTCAGCGAATCGCTGGTGGCGTTGGCGACGATGAGCGATTTCTGGTCCGGCGAGAAATACAGGTGATGCGGCTCCTTGCCGGTGGGGATGCGGCGCAGTTCCTTGTAGGTGCCCGGTTCCAGCACGCTGACCGAGGCGTCGAGCGAATTCAGGACGAAGATGGGATCGGGCTGGGCCGCGCGCGCGGGCGCGGTGAAGGCCAGGCTGGCGGCCAGGAAGGCGCCGGCGAGCGTACCAACAGCGTAAGGCAGGAGCTTCAAAGCGAGTCTCGTTATATAAGCGTGAAGTAAGAGCAATGCAAATTTGCCGCCGGCCCGCCCCTGGGCAAGAAAACGGTCCCCGCGCGGCGTGAGGACCTTTTCCGCCGCCGCGCCGCCAGGGCAAAACGCCTGCCGCGGCAACAAGCGGCGCCAGCGCGCCGCTGGCGACATTTTGACATGCAGGAACCTGTCAGCTACGGCTAAATTGCTGGGCGGGTTTGCGGGGCGGGTGGCGAGTTGCGGCGCTGCAACAGGGCCGGAAACCGGTCGCGCGCCGAAATTCTACGAGACTCTGTGCGCTTCCGTCCCAAAGGAACAAAACCTTTACAAATCATACAGCTATATCAACTGCTTGATCGATTGCCTGAAGTCGGCCGGGGGAGCGCACGGCGCCCCGCCGGGAAAGTCCGGAGGACGGGCTAAGATGGCGGGCGGCCGCGCCGATCGCCGCGTTTCCCCACCCCTTTCCGGAGTTTCCATGACCGCCAGTCCCCCGGCCGAGCCCGCCACCCTGCATTGGATCGAGCAGGGGCAGGAACGACAAGCCGCCTGGCGCTCCGAAAGCGGCAGCCCGCCGCCGCGCCGGGTGGTCGTGGCCGACGACACGATGACCGCCGACGCCGCGTACCGGCAGGTCAACGAAGGGACCGCGCTGTTGTGGCGCGGCGATTTCCAGAATGCGCGGCAACTGATGCAGGCGCTGACGCGGCGCCTGGATAAAAAGAGCAAGCCCAAGGGCAAGCCGGCCGACCCGCTGGACGCTTTCCCCCATGCCTTCCACCTGCACCGCCAGGCGCGGGCCCAGCGGGCGCGCCTGCTGGGCATGATCCTGCTGCCCTTCGAGGCCGGCCACGTGCTGCCGCTGCGGCGGGCGCCGGACGTGCGGGAGGCCTGCGAGCAGGCGCACGGGCCGGCCACGCAACCCTACGTCGCCTCGCTGCGCGAACTGCTGGGCCTGATCGGCGCCTGGCAGTGGCGCGAACAGGGCCTCCCCGTGGCCGCGCTGGGCGGCGCGCGCATCCATCCCTGGTACGGCGTGTATTCGCCGGTGCGCGGCGAATACCTGGACCTGGTGGCGCAGGCGCCCTTGCCCGCCGACCATGGCCTGGCCTTCGACGTCGGCACCGGCACCGGCGTGATCGCCGCCGTGCTGGCGCGCCGTGGCGTGGCGCGCGTGGTGGCGACGGACCAGGACGCGCGCGCCCTGGCCTGCGCCCGCGAGAACCTGGCGCGCCTGGGCTGCGCGGAGCGGGTGCACGTCGAACAGGCGGACCTGTTTCCCGCCGGCCGCGCGCCCCTGGTGGTCTGCAATCCGCCCTGGGTGCCGGCCAAGCCCGGCGCGCCCATCGAATATGCGGTCTACGATCCGGACAGCCGCATGCTGCGCGGCTTCCTGGACGGCCTGGCGGCACACCTGGCGCCGGGCGGCGAGGGATGGCTGATCGTGTCGGACCTGGCCGAGCACCTGCGCCTGCGCCGCCGAGAAACGCTGCTGGAATGGATTGCCGCCGCCGGCCTGGAAGTCGCCGGCCGGCTGGACGCGCGGCCGCGCCACGGCAAGGCGCGAGACGCCGGGGATGCGCTGCATGCCGCGCGCTCGCGCGAGGTGACGTCCTTGTGGCGCCTGCGCGCCGCGTCAGCTTAGCGTCGCGTTCACCACGATCAGGGTCGCCACGATGGACACGCCGAAGATGGCGGCGCCGACCGCGCGGCGCTTGTTCAGGCCCACCCACAGCAACACGCCGGTCAGCGACAGCAGCATCATGCCGCCGGCGATGGTGTCGGCGATCAGCACCCAGGCCGCGCCGACGCCGTTGGCGCGGTGCAGGTTCTCCAGGACGCCCATGATGCCGGCATCGACGCGGCGCACGCTGACCTGGCTGGCGCCGACCCAGTATTCGGCCTGCGCCATGTAGTTGGGCGTCCGGAAGTTCAACTGCCAGCGTTCGGGCTGGATCGCGCTGCGGTCGCCCCACGCCACCGGATGCGCCTGCTCGCGCTGCACGCGCTCGGCCGGGCGCGGCAGCTTCAATGCCTGTTGCAGCCACGCATTCAACTGCGCCGGGTCCGCCGGCGGCGGCGACGGCAGGTCCAGGTGCAGCGTGGAAACCTGCTGGGCGCCGACGTCGATCTTCATCACGGCCCGATGGTCCTGGAAGAAGCCGGTCAGGCCGAACAGGAAACCCAGCAGCGCGCCCCACAGGCCGATCCAGCTATGCGTCTTGCGCAGCCACTTGAGGAAGACGCCCCGGCGGCCGTGGGCATTGGCGGCGGACTTGCGCAGCGCGGGATTGGCGGCCGGAAGCGCGGCGGAGGAGTCTTTCATGAGGAAGAGAGCGGCAAAAAAGGGAAGCAAGGGAAAAAGCAAAGCATGATGATATTGCATATCAACTTCATTTACCGTTCATTTGCCGCCGCAACCCCGCCCTTGCGCGCCGCCTGTTGGTAATCCCTGACGCCGCAGTGCAACAAGCCAGGGCGCCGGAAATTTGTCAGAATCCGGTCTTCACGCCCAGACCAGGGCCCGATGACAGGGGAAGCACCCTCGCATGAGTACGCAAACCGGCGCATGGCAGGACCGCTGCAACCCCCGTGGCAGCGCCGGGCTATAGCATGAACACCTTCCCCATCATGATCGCCGGCGCGGCCTGCGCCGGGTTTCTGCAAGGCCTGACCGGCTTCGGCTTCAGCCTGGTCTCCCTGTCCTTCTGGGCCTGGGTGCTGGATCCGCTCCTGGCGGCGACGCTGGCGGTATTCGGCGGCTGGCTCGGGCAGGTGCTGGCGGCGTTCACCGTGCGGCGGCGGGCGAACTGGCACAACGTCCTGCCCTTCGTGCTGGGCGGGCTGGCGGGGCTGCCGCTGGGCCTGCGCGTCCTGCCGCACCTGGATCCCGTGCTGTTCAAGGCTTTCCTGGGCGTCCTGCTGGCGGTATGGTGTCCCATCATGCTGGTCGCGCCGCGCCTGCCGCGGCTGGCGGCGGGCGGCCGCGGCGCCGACGGCTGCATCGGCATCGTCGGCGGCGCCATGGGCGCCATCGGCGGCTTTTCCGGCGTCATTCCCACCCTGTGGTGCACGCTGCGAGGCTTCGACCGGGATACGCAGCGCGGCGTCATCCAGAACTTCAACCTGACCATGCTGACGGTCACCATGGTCACCTACTGCGCCACCGGCGTGGTGACGCGCGACATGCTGCCCGACTTCGCCGCGGTCGCGCCCATCGTGCTCATCGCGTCCCTGGTGGGCGGACGGGTCTACGTGGGCATCAGCGACGCGGTGTTCCGGCGCATGGTGCTGGGCACCCTGACCGCCTCGGGCATCGCCATGCTGGCCGCCTCCCTGCCCAAACTGCTTTGACCGGAGTCCGACATGACGCCGCCCCATTCCCGCCCCGCCGCCCGGTCCCGCACCGGGGCGGCGCGCCGACGCCAGCGATTTCACCGATATCCGGCCGCGCTCGCCGCGCGGCGCCAAACCGAGGAGTAGCCACCATGTCACAACCATTCGATCCGCGCGCCGCGGCCAGCCTGCTGGTGAAAGCCGACCGCGAAGGCCGCCAACTGACAGAATTGCCCGCCGACGTGCGCCCCAACACGCTGATGGAAGGCTATGCGGTGCAGGCCGCCTACGCCGAGGCGCTGGGCGAGACGCCCAAGGGCTGGAAGCTGGGCGTGGGCAGCGTGGCCGCCATGGCGGCCGGCAACCTGGAACGGCCCCTGGTGGGCCGGCTGTTCGCCGAGCGCTTCCATCCGCCCGGCTCGACCGTGCGGCTGCCTTGTGCCGCGCCCGTCACCGTGGAATTCGAGATCGCCTTCGTCCTGGGCCGCGATATCGCGCCGGGCACGGCGCCGGCCGACGCCATGGGCGCGGTGGCCTCGACCCACGTGGCCTTCGAACTGGTGCAGTCGCGTTTCGTCGACCGCCGGGCGGTGGGCTGGCCCAGCTTCGTCGGCGACAACGTCGGCTTCGGCGCCCATATCCTGGGCGAGCGCATCGATCCGGCGCACATCGACCGCGTGGTGAAGACCGTGGAAGAACAGGCCGACGGCCGCGCCGTCGGCCGCGGCCTCAGCGGCGACGACGCGATCGATCCGGTGCAGGCGCTGCGCTTCCTGTTCGAGCGCGCCAGCTACCACGGCATCACGCTCAAGCGCGGCGACGTGGTGACCACGGGCGCCGTGGCCAAGCCCTTCGACGTGGGCCCGGGCAGCGTCGACGTCGCCGCCCTTTACCTGGGCGGCAAGCTGGCCGTGCGCGTGACGACGCCGCAAGGCTGACGGGCGGCGCGGCCCGTGGAGGGGGCGAGGACACGCGCTCTCAGCCCCCCGCAAGGTTGCCGGTGGATACCCATGTAACGGCCGCTTGGTGTACCGTACCGCGGAGCTGTCCCGCATCAGGCGGGACGCGCGGCGGACCAGGAGGACCTTGCACATGAAGCCCGGCATTCTCGCGATCGACATCGGTGGAACCGGCCTGAAGGCCACTGTCATCGACGATCGCGGCCACATGCGAGCGGACCGCGTGCGCATTCCCACGCCGCATCCCTGCCCGCCGGCGCTGCTGCTGGAAAAGCTGCGCGCAATGGTGGCGCCCCTGCCCGAATACGACCGCATCGCCATCGGCTTCCCCGGCGTCGTCCGCAATGGCCGCGTCTACACCGCGGCCCACCTGGACAGCCCCGAATGGACGGGCTACGACCTCGCCGGCGCGGTATCCAAAATGCTGGGCGGCAAGCCCGTCAAGCTGCTCAACGACGCCGACCTGCAAGGCCTGGCGCTGATCTCCGGCCACGGCCTGGAGCTGGTGATGACGCTGGGCACGGGCATCGGCACCGGCCTGTACCGCGACGGCGAACTGATGCCGCACATGGAAATCGCCCATCATCCCATCCATAAGAACAAGACTTACGACGAATACCTGGGCGACGCCGAACGCAAGAAAATCGGCCGCAAGCGCTGGAACCGGCGGCTGGCGCGCGCGCTGGAACTGATGGACATCCTGCTGCGCCCGGACCGCATCCACCTGGGCGGCGGCAATTCCGCGCGCGTGGACCTGAAGCTGGACAAGCACGTGTCGATCGGCTCGAACGACGCCGGCCTGGAAGGCGGCGCCTTCGCCTGGAACACGAAACGGCGCAGCGCCGCGGGGAATCCCGTGCCCGCGAGCGAGGCCGGCAAGCCCGCGGAGAGCAAGGCCGCGGCCGGGAAACCGGCGCCGGGGAAACCGGCATCGCGGACGGCGGCATCGAGGAAGGCGGCATCGAAGGCGCCCTTGAAGGAACCCTTGCCGAAAAAGGAACCCTTGCCGAAAAAACCGGTCTCGAAGAAATCACCCCCCCGAAAATCCTCCGGGAAATAAGGAGCCGGCGAACAGGCGCCCACCGGCATGCGGCTTGCTGCCATATGCGGTTCACGTCGCTGCAATGACGTGCGATTCAACTAGCCGGGTTGCATGGTCATCCAGCACGGCGCGCGCCCCCGCCGCCGCCCCTCGTCCGCAGTGAGCGCGCCGCGGCGATTCCCACCGGCATCCCGAGAGAGCTCCGATGAACACCTCCCCCTCCTCCGCTTCCGATCCGCTGGACCAACTGGCGATCGACACCTTGCGCACGCTGGCGATGGACGCCGTGCAAAAGGCCAATTCCGGCCACCCCGGCACGCCCATGGCCCTGGCGCCGGTGGGCTACACGCTGTGGAGCCGCTACCTGCGCTACGACCCGGCGCATCCCGACTGGCCCAACCGCGACCGCTTCGTGCTGTCCGCCGGCCATGCCTCCATGCTGCTGTACGGGCTGCTGCACCTGGCCGGCGTGGTCGAGCTGGACCGCGACGACAAGCCGACCGGCCAGCCGGCCGTCAGCCTGGACGACATCAAGCAGTTCCGCCAGCTCGACTCCAAGACGCCCGGCCACCCGGAATACGGCCTGACCACCGGCGTCGAGACCACCACCGGTCCGCTGGGCCAGGGCTGCGCCAACAGCGTCGGCATGGCGCTGGCCCAGCGCCACCTCGCCAGCCGCTACAACCAGGGCGGCCACACGCTGTTCGACTACAACGTCTACGTCATCTGCGGCGACGGCGACATGATGGAAGGCGTCTCCGGCGAGGCCGCGTCGCTGGCCGGACACCAGAAGCTGGGCAATCTCTGCTGGATCTACGACAACAACACCATCAGCATCGAAGGCCACACCGAGCTCGCCTTCACGGAAAACGTCGCCGCGCGCTTCGCCGCCTACGGCTGGAATACCGTGCACGTCGCCGACGCCAACGACACCGAGGCCTTCGCGCGCGCCATCGAGCACTTCCAGGCCACCGACGACCGTCCCACCCTGATCGTGGTCGACAGCGTCATCGGCTACGGCGCGCCCAACAAGCACAACACCGCGGCCGCGCACGGCGAGGCCCTGGGCGAGGAGGAAGTGCGCCTGGCCAAGCGGGCCTACGGCTGGCCCGAGGACGCCAAGTTCCGGGTGCCGGACGAGGTGCGGCACCGCCTGCGCGACGCCATGGACCGGCGCGTGGACGGCGCCTGGGGGCAATGGCAGGGCAAGCTGAAGGCGCTGGAGCCGGCGCTGGCCGCCGAACTGCGCGTCCTGCTGGAAGGCGCGCTGCCCGCGGACTGGGACAAGGACATTCCCGTCTTCCCCACCGACCCCAAGGGCAAGGCCACCCGCGACAGCGGCGGCCAGGTGCTCAACGCCTGCGCCAAACGCATCCCGTGGCTCATGGGCGGCGCCGCCGACCTGGCCCCTTCCACCAAGACCCTGCTGACCTTCGAGGGCGCGGGCAGCCTGCAGGCCGCCACGCCGGGCGGCCGCAATATGCACTTCGGGGTGCGCGAGCACGCCATGGGCGCCATCGCCAACGGCATGGCGCTGTGCGGCCTGCGCCCCTACACCGCCACCTTCCTGATCTTCAGCGACTACATGAAGCCGCCGATGCGGCTGGCGGCGCTGATGGAGCTGCCGGTGGTCTTCGTCTTCACCCATGACTCCATCGGCCTGGGCGAGGACGGCCCCACCCACCAGCCCATCGAGCAGATGACGCAGTTGCGGGGGATACCCAGCATGCACGTGCTGCGCCCCTGCGACGCCAACGAAACGGCCGAGGCATGGCGGATCGCCTTGCGGCAGCGGCACCGCCCCACCTGCCTGGTGCTGTCGCGCCAGCCGCTGCCCACGCTGGACCGCGAGAAATACGCCCCGGCCAGCGGCGCGGCGCGCGGCGCCTACGTGCTGGCCGATTGCGCGCCGCGCTCGCCCGACGTCATCCTGATGGCCAGCGGCAGCGAAGTGGCGCTGTGCCTGCAAGCCTATGAACAACTGAGCGGCGAAGGCATCGCCGCGCGGGTGGTCTCCATGCCCAGTTGGGACCTGTTCGAGGAGCAGGACGCCGCCTACCGCGACAGCGTGCTGCCGCCCTCGGTCGCCGGCCGCGTCGCCGTGGAACAGGCCGGACCGCTGGGCTGGGACCGCTACGTGGGCGCGACTGGCGATAAGATCGTGATGCACACCTTCGGCGCCTCGGCGCCATTCGCGAAGTTGCAAGCCAAATTCGGCTTCACGATGGAAAATGTGGTTCGCGCGGCGCGCGAACAGGCCAAGAAGCACGGGAGCATTCAATGAGCAACGACAGCAACAACAAACTGCGCCAACTGGCCCAGGCCGGCCAGGCCATCTGGCTCGATTTCCTCAGCCGGGACTTCATCGCGAACGGCGGCCTGGCCAAGCTGGTGGCCGAGGACAGCCTGACCGGCGTCACCTCCAATCCGTCCATTTTCGAGAAGGCCATCGGCCACGGCAGCGCCTACGACGGCGCCATGAACGAATTCCTGGCCCAGGCCGACGCCGACGCCGGCGCGGTCTACGAGCACCTGGCGGTGCAGGACATCCAGGCCGCCGCCGACGTCCTGCGCCCGGTCTACGACAGGCTCGACGGCAAGGACGGCTACGTCAGCCTCGAAGTCTCGCCCTATCTGGCCTACGACACGGAAGGCACGCTGGCCGAGGCGCGCCGCCTGTGGCGGGCGGTCGACCGCCCCAACCTGATGATCAAGGTGCCCGGCACGGCGCAGGGCGTGCCCGCCATCCGCCAGTTGATCGCCGAGGGCATCAACGTCAACGTCACCCTGCTGTTCTCGCGCGAGGCCTATGCGCAGGTGGCCGAGGCCTATGTCCAGGGGCTGGAGGAGCGGGTCCGGACGGGCGGCGATATCCGCCGCCTGGCCAGCGTCGCCAGCTTCTTCGTCAGCCGCATCGACACGCGCATCGACAAGGCCATCGCCGACCGCCTGGCCGCCGGCGACGCCGAGGCCGGCGCGCTGAAGGCGCTGCAGGGCAAGGTGGCCATCGCCAACGCCAAGCTGGCGTACCGGGACTACCAGCAACTGATCGCCAGCCCGCGCTGGAAGGCGCTGGCCGAGCGCGGCGCGCACCCGCAGCGCCTGCTGTGGGCGTCCACCGGCACCAAGAACCCGGCCTACCCGGCCACGCTGTACGTGGACACGCTGATCGGCCCGGACACCGTCAACACCATGCCCTCGGCCACCATGGACGCCTTCCGCCATGGCGGCGCCGTGAGCGCCTCGCTGACGCAGGACGTGGCCGGCGCGCAGCACGTGCTGGACGAAACCCGGCGCCTGGGCCTGCGCCTGGACCAGGTCACCGCCGAACTGGTGGACGACGGCGCGCGCCAGTTCTCCGACGCCTTCGACGCCCTGCTGGGTTCGGTGGCGGGCAAGCGCAACGCCTTCCTGGGCGATCGCCTGAACGGCGTGGCCTATCACCTGCCCGAGGCGCTGGAAGACGCCGCCGGCAAGGCCCTGGAGCGCGCGCGCGCCGAAGGCTGGTCGCGCCGCCTGTGGCAGGGCGACGCCAGCATGTGGACCGGCGGCCCCGAAGGCAAATGGGTGGGCTGGCTGGCCGCCGGCCAGGGCCGCCAGGCCGACCCGGCCGCCATCGCCGAGCTGGCGCGGGCGGTGCAGGCCGACGGCTATACCCATGCCGTGCTGTTGGGCATGGGCGGCTCCAGCCTGGGACCGGAAGTGCTGGCGCAGACGCTGGGGACCGCGGGCAAGGGCCTGAAGCTGCATGCGCTGGACTCCACCAACCCCGATGAAATCGGCGCGGTCGAGCAGTCCGTCGACCTCGCCCGCACGCTGTTCATCGTCGCCAGCAAATCCGGTTCGACCCTGGAGCCGGAAATCCTCAACGCCTATTTCCACGCCGCCACCGTGAAGGCGGTGGGCGAGGACCAGGCCGGCCGCCATTTCGTCGCCGTCACCGATCCCGGCTCCAAGCTGGAAGCGGCCGCCAAGGAGGCCGGCTATCGCGCCATCTTCCATGGCGATCCGCAGATCGGCGGGCGCTATTCGGTGCTTTCCGTGTTCGGCCTGGTGCCCCTGGGCGTGCTGGGACACGACGTCGCGGCCTTCATGCGGGAAACCCAGCCCATGGTGCGCGCCTGCGGCCCCTCGGCGCCGCCGGCCGCCAACCCCGGCGTGCGGCTGGGCGCCATCCTGGGCGCGGCCGCCGTGTCCGGCCGCGACAAGCTGACGGTGTTCGCCTCGCCCGCGCTGGCCAGCGTGGGTTCCTGGCTGGAACAACTGGTGGCGGAATCGACCGGCAAGCATGGCAAGGGCATCGTGCCGGTGGATCTCGAACCCATCGGCAAGCCCGGCGACTACGGCCAGGACCGCGTCTTCGTGTACCTCTACCGCGAAGGCGACGACCGCCGACTGGACGCGCCGGTGCAGGCCCTGGCCGATGCCGGCCACCCGGTGGTGCGCATCACGCTGCCGCGCGCCGGCGCCATCGGCCAGGAATTCTTCCGCTGGGAAGTGGCCACCGCCGTGGCCGGCGCGGTGATCGGCATCGATCCCTTCGACCAGCCCGACGTCGAGGCCAGCAAGGTCAAGACGCGCGCCCTGACCGACGCCTATGAGAAGACCGGCAAGCTGGCGCCGGAAACCGCCCTGCTGACCGACGGCGACCTGACGCTGTACGGCGACGCCGCGCTGCGCGCCGACGGCACGCTGGAAGGCGCCCTGGGCGCGCACCTGGCGCGCCTGCGCGCCGGCGACTACGCCGCGGTGCTGGCCTACATCGCCCGCAACCCGGCGCACGAGCGGGCCTTGACCGCGCTGCGCACGCTGATCCGCGACCAGCGCCGCGTCGCCACGGTGGGCGGCTTCGGCCCGCGCTTCCTGCATTCGACCGGGCAGGCCTACAAGGGCGGCCCGAACAGCGGCGTCTTCCTGCAGATCACCGCCGATCCCGCCCACGACCTGCCCATCCCGGGCCGCAAGATCAGCTTCGGCACCGTGCAGGCGGCGCAGGCCATCGGCGACCTCCAGGTGCTGGCCGAACGCGGCCGCCGCTACCTGCGCGTGCACATCGCGGGCGGCCGCGTCGAGGCCGGCCTGGCGCGATTGCTGGAGGCCGCCACCCGCGCCTTGCAGGCACGATGATTTCCACCGCGCGGCGGCCGCCGTCCGCGGCCGCCGCAGCCCATACCGTCCAGACAGGAGAATGGCGATGCAACTCGGACTGATAGGACTCGGCCGCATGGGCGCGAATATCGCGCGCCGCCTGATGCGCGACAAGCATGACGTGGTGGTCTACAACCGCAGCCTGGACAAGGTCAAGGCCTTGCAGGACGAAGGCGCGGTGGGCGTGGACAGCGTGGAGAAGCTGGTGGCGCAATTGGCCAAGCCGCGCGCCATCTGGGTCATGCTGCCGGCCGGCGCCGTGACCGAGCACATGGTCGACACGCTGGCCGGCCTGCTCGAACCCGGCGACATCATCATCGACGGCGGCAACACCATGTACAAGGACGACATGCGCCGCGCCAGGGCCTTGAAGGCCAAGCAACTCGAATACGTCGACGTCGGCACGTCCGGCGGCATCTGGGGCCTGGAACGCGGCTATTGCATGATGATAGGCGGCGAGGACAAGGTGGTGCGCCACCTCGACCCCCTGTTCGCCTGCCTGGCCCCGGGCCTGGGCGATATCGAGCGCACGCCCGGCCGCGACGGCCGCGACGACCGGCCGGAGCGCGGCTACATCCATGCCGGGCCGGCGGGCGCCGGCCACTTCGTGAAGATGGTGCACAACGGCATCGAGTACGGGCTGATGCAGGCCTACGCCGAAGGCTTCGACATCCTCAAGACCAAGAATTCCGACCAGTTGCCCGAGGACCAGCGCCTGGACATCAACGTGGCCGACGTCGCCGAGGTATGGCGGCGCGGCAGCGTGGTGTCGTCCTGGCTGCTGGACCTGACCGCGATCGCCCTGGCCAGGGATGCGAAGCTCAACGGTTTTTCCGGCGAAGTCGCCGACAGCGGCGAAGGCCGCTGGACGGTGGACGCGGCGGTCGAGCAGGCGGTGCCGGCGCCCGTGCTGGCCACGTCCCTGTTCGCGCGCTTCCGCTCGCGCCAGGACGCGACGTTCGCCGACAAGATCCTGTCCGCTATGCGCTTCGGCTTCGGCGGCCACGTGGAGGAAAAGAAATAATGGCAGCAAGGAAACCCAAGCCCTCGCGCACCGAGAAAGCGCCGCCCGTCGCGCTGTTCCTGTTCGGCGCGCACGGCGATCTCGTCAAGCGCCTGCTGGTGCCCTCGCTCTACAACCTGACGCGCGACGGCCTGCTGGGCGACGCGCTGCGGGTGATCGGGGTCGACCACAACACGGTCAGCGACGAGGACTACCGCAACCGGCTGGCGGACTTCATGCGCGAGAACCGTCCCAAGGCCAAGGAAGGCGGGCCGGACGGCGACGGCTTCGACCCGCAGCTCTGGGATCGCCTGGCGCCCCGGATCTCCTATCTCGAAGGCGATTTCCTGGACGAGGAAACGTACCGGCAGATCGCCAGGCGCATCGAGGAATCGGGCACGCATAACGCGATCTTCTACCTGGCCACGGCGCCGCGCTTTTTCTGCGACGTGGTGCAGCGCCTGGCCGACGCGGGCCTGCTGAAGGAAGGCGAGGACCAGTTCCGCCGCGTGATCATCGAGAAGCCGTTCGGCTCGGACCTGCAGACCGCCCAGGACCTTAACGCCCGCATTCTCTCCGTGATGGAGGAGAAGCAGATCTATCGCATCGACCATTACCTGGGCAAGGAAACGGTGCAGAACATCCTGGTCAGCCGCTTCGCCAACGGGCTGTTCGAGGCGTTCTGGAACAACCACTACGTCGATCACGTGCAGATCACCGCGGCGGAAACCGTGGGCGTGGAAACCCGCGGCAACTTCTACGAGATCACCGGCGCGCTGCGCGACATGGTGCCCAACCACCTGTTCCAGTTGCTGGCCATGGTGGCGATGGAGCCGCCCGCGGCCTTCGACGCCGATTCGGTGCGCAGCGAAAAAGCCAAGGTGGTCGCCGCCATCCGGCCGCAGGCGCCGGACGAGGCGCTGCGCAATTCCGTGCGCGGGCAGTACACCGCCGCCGACGTCGACGGCAAGCACCTGAACGGCTACCGCGAGGAAAACCGCGTGGCCCCGGACAGCACCACCGAGACCTACGTGGCGCTCAAGCTGTGGGTCGACAACTGGCGCTGGGCCGGCGTGCCCTTCTACCTGCGCACCGGCAAGCGCATGAGCGTGCGCAATACGCAGATCGCGATCTGCTTCAAGCCGGCGCCGATGTCGCCCTTCCGCGATACCCAGGTCGACGAGCTGCGGCCCAACTACCTCATCATCCAGATCCAGCCGGACGAGGGCATGTGGTTCGACTTCCAGGCCAAGCGTCCCGGCACCTCGCTGACCATCGACAACGTGGAGATGGGCTTCGCCTACGCCGACTTCTTCACCATGCGGCCGTCGACCGGCTACGAGACCCTGCTCTACGACTGCATGACGGGCGACCAGACGCTGTTCCAGCGGGCCGACAACATCGAGAACGGCTGGCGCGCGGTGCACCCCTTCCAGGAGGCCTTCCGCGACTATCCCCACGTCGAGCCCTATGCCGCCGGCAGCGACGGCCCCAAGGCCGCCGGCGACCTGCTGGCCCGGGACGGACGCTCATGGCACAGCCTGAAGTAGACGACGGCGCGCCCGGGAAGGCCAACGCCGCGGGCGAGGACGGCGGCGCCACCGCGCGGGTGCGCGTGCGGGCGGGGGTGGCGGCCGACAAGCCGGTGAACGCCTCCGGCATCGCCCTGCTGGTGTCCGACGTGGACGGCACCCTGCTGCGCATGGACAAGAGCCTGGCGCCGGCCACCATCGCGGCGGTGGACCGCCTGCGCGCGGCCGGCGTGCGCTTCACGCTGGTCAGCGCGCGGCCGCCGCGCGGCATGCTGCCGCTGATCCAGGCGCTGAACATCACGGTGCCGACGGCCGCCTTCAACGGCGGCGCCATCGTCGGCGCGCGCGGCGAGATCCTGGAGTCGACGCGCCTGACCGGCCGCGACGCCCGCATCGCGCTGGACCTGCTGCTGCGCGAGCCGGTGGAAACCTGGGTCTTCGCGGACGACCAGTGGCTGCTGCGCGACCCGGCCGGCGAGTACGTGCCGCTGGAAAGAAAGACCCTGGGCTACGACGGCGTGGTGGTGGACGATTTCTCGCCCTGGGCGGACCGCATCGACAAGATCGTCGCCGCCAGTTCCGATCCCGCCCTGCTGGGACGCCTGGAGCAGGCGTTGAACGCCCGCATCGCGCCCCATGCGCTGGCGCTGCGCTCGCAGACCTACTACCTGGACATCACCCATGCGCGCGCCAACAAGGGCGACGCGCTGTCGGCCCTGGCCCGCCAGGTGGGCGTGCCCCTGACGGCCACCGCCGCCATCGGCGACGGCGACAACGACGTTCCCATGTTCAAGCGCGCCGGCCTGTCCATCGCCATGGGCCATGCCGATCCCGCGGTGCGCGCCCAGGCGCGCTGCGTGACGGCGTCCAACGACAAGGACGGGCTGGCCCAGGCCATCGACCGCATCATCCTGGGCGGCGCGGCGCCCGGCCGCGGCTGAGGGCGCCGCCCTGCCCGGTCAATCCGACAGCGCGCGCATTTCCTTGATCAGGTCCGCCTTGCCCTCGAAGCCGATGCCGGGCAGGTCCGGCATGGTGATGTAGCTGTTCTCCACCTTCACGCCGTCGGGGAAGCCACCATACGGCTGGAACAGGTCCGGATAGGACTCGTTTCCGCCCAGGCCCAGGCCGGCGGCGATGTTCAGCGACATCTGGTGGCCGCCGTGCGGGATGCAGCGGCTGGGCGACCAGCCGTGCTGGTGCAGCATGTCCAGGGTGCGCAGGTACTCCACCAAGCCGTAGCTCAGCGCGCAGTCGAATTGCAGCCAGTCGCGGTCCGCGCGCATGCCGCCGTAGCGGATCAGGTTGCGGGCATCCTGCATGGAGAACAGGTTCTCGCCGGTGGCCATGGGCTTGTCGTAGTAGTTGCGCAGCGTGGCCTGCAATTCGAAATCCAGCGGATCGCCGGCTTCCTCGTACCAGAACAGGTCGTATTGCGACAGCGCCTTGGCGTAGGCGATGGCGGTGTCCAGGTCGAAACGGCCGTTGGCGTCCACGCACAGGCGCTGGCCGTCCTGCAACACGCTGAGGATGGAATCGATGCGGCGCAGGTCCTCGTCCAGCGAGGCGCCGCCGATCTTCTTCTTCACCACCGTGTAGCCGCGGTCGAGATAGCTGCGCATCTCGTCCTTCAGCTTCTCGTGGTCCTGGCCGGGATAGTAGTAGCCGCCGGCGGCGTAGACGAAAACCTTGCGGTTGGGCGTGCCGTTGCCGTAGCGCTCGGCCAGCAACTGGAACAGCGGCTTGCCGGCGATCTTGGCGACCGCGTCCCAGATCGCCATGTCCATCGTGCCGATGGCCACCGAACGCTCGCCATGGCCGCCCGGCTTCTCGTTGATGAACATGGTCTTCCAGATCTTGTGCGGGTCCAGGTTGGCGCCGCTGTCGTCGACCAGGGAGTCCGGCTCGGCTTCCAGGATGCGCGGGATGAAGCGCTCGCGCATCAACATGCCCTGGCCGTAGCGGCCGTTGGAATTGAAGCCGTAGCCCACGACCGGCCTGCCGTCGCGGATGACGTCGGTGATGACGGCCACCAGGCTCAGGGTCATCTTGCTGAAGTCGATGTAGGCGTTGCGGATGGGCGAGCTGATGGGAACGGTCTTTTCCCGGATTTCAACGATTCTCATGAAGTCTCCTGCGATATCGCTCTTCGCTGTTGGACGAGACGCCGCCGCGCCCTCGGCGCCGCGGGGGCCGGGCACAAGCCGGCCGGACGTGTCACGGAGGCTAGGTTAACGAATCAAGTCTGGCCCATTTTTCACCCAAAAGAAAAATATCCCTCACCTTGAGTTATAAATGGGCGATGAAAAAAGACCCCCACGCCGCGCGGCTGCGCCGCTTGCTGCCCCCCGAGGGGGCGCTTTTCATCTTGGGAGCGGCCCGGCGATGAAAAACGATCCATCCTCCGAACTGGTCTTCTTCGCCCTGCTGGCGCGGCACGGCAGCCTGTCGGCCGCGGCGCGCGCCCTGGACATCACGCCGCCGGCGGCCACCAAGCGGCTGGCGCAGATGGAGCAGCGGCTGGGCGTGCGCCTGGTCAACCGCACGACGCGGCGGGTCAGCCTGACCAGCGAGGGCGAGACCTATCTCCAGCACGCGACCCACATCCTGGCCGAGATCCGCGCCATGGAGGACCAACTGGCCGGCAGCCGCGCCGAACCGCGCGGCCTGCTGCGGGTGAACGCCACCCTGGGCTTCGGCCGCACCGTGATCGCGCCGCTGGTCTCGGAATACGCCCGCCTGCACCCGGAGGTCCAGGTCCAACTGGAGGTCACCGACCGGCCGGTGGACCTGGTGCAGCAGGGCTATGACGTGGCGGTGCGCTTCGGCCAGCCCGCCGACAGCCGGCTGAGCGCGCGGCGCCTGCTGAGCAACCGGCGCTTCCTGTGCGCGTCGCCCGCCTACCTGAGCCGCCACGGCGCGCCGCAGACGCCGGCCGCGCTACAGGAGCACCGCTGCATCATCCACCGGCAGAACGACGAGGCCTACGGCGCCTGGCGCTTCACGCGCGACCGCCAGACGGAGGTGGTCAAGGTCGGCGGGGCGCTGGCCAGCAACGACGGCGACATCGTGCTGGGCTGGGCGCTGGACGGCCACGGCATCCTGATCCGCTCGGAATGGGACCTGGCCAAGTATCTGGAAACGGGCCGCTTGCGGCGCCTGCTGCCGGCCTACACGCTGGAGCCGGCCGACCTGTTCGTCTACTACCCGAGCCGGCATCACATGTCGGCGCGGGTGCGCGGCTTCATCGATTTCCTGGCCGCCCGCTTCGATACGCCGGCCTCGAAGGATCAGAGCGTCAGGCGCGCGCGGCCGCGGGAATAAGCGGGAGAGGACAGGAGGTCCTGCTGGCGGGGGTCGACTTCCGGCGCGACGATGGCCTCGCGCATGCGGAATTCCAGGACCCAGACCCAGGGATTGACGGCCCAGGCGCGGGCGCCGTAGGTTTCGCACCAGTTCAAGGCGAAGATGGATTTGATCGGCATGCCCGGCAGGAAGGCGCCGCGCGGTGTGGCCTGGTTGACACAGCCCTCGGCAGCCACGTCGGCGTCGCTGATGTCCTGCAGGCGTTGCAGGCGCAGGCCCACCAGCAGGGCCAGGGCGAAGGCGTTGCCGTCCTCGTCATAGAGCGGAATGGTCTGGCCCGGTTCGCCGTAGGGGCAAACGGCGCGGCGGACGCGACGGCGCATGGGACGGCCGGGCACCGTCTCCTCGACCGCGACCCATTTGGCATTCGGTCCCATCTCGCGCAGCCAGCCCGAGGTGCTCTGCGGCGGCTGCGGTTTCAGGATGCGGCGTGTCTGCACTTTGCGCCCATCCAGGATGGGGGCGATGAGGTCTGCCGCGAATCGTAGAGGTTGCCCTTTCATTGCCAAGCGAAGCTAGAAAATCGGACCGGATGATACCGCAGTGCAGGCCCCGGCCGCGGAATACGGCGCGGGACGGGGAATTATGCACGGTTTTCAAGGCCTTATCTGTATCAGGCCCGGTTTTCAAGCGTCAGGGGCGCGTTATCCCTAATGCCGCGTCCCGGCAGGGTCTGAAGGGCGAGGACACGATACGATCCTGGGCCCGGGGTCGCGCGCAGGGTTCCCCGTATCTCCCGTATCGTCAGGGATGCTCGGCGCTCCAGCGTGCCAGCAGATCGAGGAAGATGCCGTCCACCCGTCCGGCGTTGCCGTCGGAATGGCCGGCGGAATGCGGCGTGGCGATGACATTGGGCATCTGCCACAAGGGGGAATCGGCCGCCAGGGGCTCGTGCTCGTAGACGTCCAGGTAGGCGCCGGCCAGGCGGCCTTCGCGCAGGGCGGCGATCAATTCGGCCTCCCGCACCACCTCGCCGCGCGCGACGTTGATCAGGTGGGCGCGCGGCGGCAGCGCGGAAAGCATGGCGCGGTCGACCAGGAAGCGGGTGCGTTCGGTCAGCGGGCAGGCCAGCACCAGCCAATCGGCATCGCCCAGGATGGACGCCATGTCCTCGAACGCCACGCATTCCTGCGCGCCCTCGACCGGCTGCGCGCTGCTGCGCACCACCGAGATGCGCAGGCCCAGCGCGCGCAGCATCTCGCCCAGGCGCTGGCCGATCACGCCCCAGCCGACGATCACGGCCTTCTGGCCCCTGAGGTCGCGCGGCATGGTCAGCTCGCCCGCCTTGAGCCAGCGGTTCTCGCGCTGGGCCCGCATCAATTCGGGTAAGTGGCGCGCCAGCGCCAGCAGGCCGGCCAGCGCGTTCTGCATCACGGGCTCGGAATTGGCGCCGGAGGAAGGCGTAACTTTTACGCCCCGCGCCATCAGCTCCGGAAAGATGGGGCGATCCAGGCCGGCCGAGTGCACGTGCACCCATTGCAGCATGGGCGAGGCCCGCAGCGATTCGTAGAAGGCTTCCAGCGATTCCGTCAGAACGTGTTTGGTGGAACTTCCGGTAACTTCGCGCGAAATGTAGGCGACGTCGGCGTTACCATGGGCATGGCCGCGCGTCGGCTCGGCGATCAACAGTTCATGGGGACGTCCCTTCAGCACCGTGTCCACGCGTTCGCGCAAACGGTCCGCCGTGGCGCGGGAAAGCAGGATACGAAGCGGTTGCTGGCTGGTCATGCGGCGTCCCCCTTGGACATGTATTCGCGTTGACGACGTCCGGCCCAGTCTCGACGAACCCGGCGGCCACGACGGTTCACATGCCTGGCACGGCGCCAGGCCCCGCACATTATCGCGCGAACCCGTAGCGGCCACCTGAACGACAGGAGCTCGACCATGAAAGGATCCCTATTTCTCCGCTGCGGCGCGGCCGCGCTGGCGCTGGCCCTGGCCGGACCGGCCGGCGCGCAGGCGCTGAACAAACTGGAAGGCGTGCTGGGCGGCGGCGGACATGGTGAAAGCGCGGGCAGCGGCGCCGGCGGCGGCTCCATGCTCGGCGGCCTCGCTTCCGGCAACCTGACCTCCGGCAGCATGGGCAACGCGACGGGCGTCCTGCAGTACTGCATCAAGAACAACTACCTGAGCGGCGACGGCGCGACGTCGCTGAAGGACAAGCTGACCAGCCGCCTGTCCGGCAGCAGCGGCCAGCCGGCGGAGAAGAACGACGACTACGTGTCCGGCGCCAAGGGACTGCTGAAGACCGGCGACGGCAAGAGCGTGGATCTCAGCGGCGACGGATTGAAATCGCAAGTGACCAAGAAGGCCTGCGACGCGGTGCTGGCGCAGGCGAAAGGCTTCCTGTAGAAAGCCGGCGCGGCGGCGGGGCCCCAGGCCCGGCCCGGCGCGCGCGATGCGCGATTCAGCGCCCGCGCGCCAGTTCGCCGCCCGCCCCGCGCGGCATGCGCGCGGTGACCGGCACCGACGCCACCGAACACAGCCCCAGCACCAGGAAGGCCGGCCAGAAATCGGTCCAGACGATGCGCGGATGGCCCTGCACGTAGTGCGAGAGCTGCAACGCGATGCCGGCCACCACCACGCCCAGGCCCAGCGACATCTGCTGGATCACCGCCGCCAGGCTGGTGGCGCGGCCGACGTCCGCGCTTTCGATCTCCGCGTACGCGAGCGCGTTGAGCGCGGTGAATTGCAGCGAGGGGAACACGCCGCCGAACAGCACGATGAACCAGATCGACAGGCGCGACATGCCCGGGTGGAACACGCCATAGACGGCGATGGCCACGCCGGCCAGGATGGCGTTGGCCATCAACACCGGGCCGAAGCCGAAGCGGCGCAGCACGGGCTGCGCGACCAGCTTCATGAACAGCGCGCCGAAGGCCGAGGCACAGGTGATGGTGCCCGCTTCGAACGGCGTCATGCCCAACCCTTCCTGCAAGGCCAGCGGAAGCAGGAAGGGAATCGCCCCCAGGCCGATGCGGAACAGGGAACCGCCGATGACGGCGGTGTGGAAGGTCGGGACGCGCAGGAAGCTCAGGTCCAGCACGGGGTTGCTCGCGCGCCGCGCATAGGCCCAATACGCCAGCAACAGCAGCACGCCCACCGCCAGCATGATGAGGTTGTCGCGCATGTCGACGATGTCGCTGCCGAGCAGCGACATGGCCAGCATGAACAGCGCGGCCCCGCCGCCCGACATGACGAAGCCCAGCCAGTCCAGCTTCCCCGGATGCGGCATCTGCGTGTTTTCGATATGGCGGTTGGTGAGCCAGATGCCGAGGATGCCGATGGGCACGTTGATGAAGAACATCAGGCGCCAGTGCAGGTAGGTGGTGATGAAGCCGCCCAGCAAGGGGCCCACCACCGGGCCCAGCAGCGCGGGGACGGTGAGGTAGTTGACCGCGCGCACGAAGTCCGCGCGCGCCACCGAACGGAAAATGATGATGCGGCCCACCGGCACCATCATGGCGCCGCCCACGCCTTGCACGAAGCGCGCCAGCACGAAGGTGAACAAGGAGGTGGAGGCGGCGCACAGCAGCGAACCGGCGATGAAGACGCCGATGGCCGCGCGAAAGACCGTGCGCGAACCGAAGCGGTCGGCCACCCAGCCGCAGATGGGAATGAAGACCCCCAGGCCCACCACGTAGCTGGTGACCGCCAGCTTCAGGGTGATGGGGTCCTGCCCCAGGTCGTGCGCCAGTTCGGGTAGAGAGGTCACCAGCACCGTCGCGTCGACGTTCTCCATGAAAAGCGCGCAGGCGACGATCAGGGGAACGATGAAAGCACCCAGGGCGAGTGGCATGGCAGGCTTGAGCGGCGGTTGAGGCAGGCCGTGATTATGCACCGCGACGGCGAAAGCCGCATTTTTAAGGGACTTGTCAACGCCGCGCAAGCTGGCGTTCAGCGGCGATTCCAGTTCAAGGCTTCGCGGGTGTAGGGCTGCGCGGAACCCGACAGCTTGAGCGCCATGACCACCACCAGATCGTGCGTACGCACCTTCGGCGCGATGGTGTAGCTGGCCGCGGCGGACAGCAGGAAGCCGAGGAGCACCGCGCCCGCGCGCAGGCCCGTGCGGTGGGCGGGCCACTTCAGCAACACCATGCTGGAGACGATGCCGCCGACCAGCAGGCCGAGGATGACCTCCGACGGCGAATGCGCGCGCAGGTACAGGCGCGAGACGCCGATCGCTATCGCGAGCAGCGCGCCGGCCGCCGTGCCCCAGCGCGCGGCGCGTTCCGAATGGACGTTGCCCAGGGCGTAGCCGAGCACGGGATAGATGGCCGCGCTGACCATGGCGTGGCCGCTGAAACCCGTGAAATCGATCGCCTCCCAGCCATAGCCCCAGCCCAGGAAGGCCAGCTTGGACACCAGCACCACCAGGGCGGCGATGCCGAAGCCGCAGGCCCATTTGAAGACCGTGGCGCGTTCCGACGCCACCAGGAAAAGGGTCGCCACCACCGCGGCCGGCACCAGGAGACGGGACTCGCCGAGCGCCGACAGAAATACCCAGAAGGAATGCATGCCCTGCTCTGTCCTGCAAGAATTATTGAATGATTGAGGTCCGACCCGGCGGCGGCACGGAAGTTCGCCGCCGCCCCTATTGCGTACCGCTCGCGCCCCCTGTTGCGCACCGCTATTGCGGACTGCTATTCCCGCCGCCGCTATTGCCCGCCCCTATTGCCCGCCCTTGTAGCGCGCATACAGGGCGATGACGTCGCGCACGTATTGGCGCGTCTCCGCATACGGCGGCACGTCGTCGTACTTGGCCACGGCGCCCGTCCCCGCATTGTAGGCGGCCAGGGCCAGGTCCAGCCGCCCGGGATACAGGTCCAGCAGGCGCCGCAGGTGGCGCGAACCCGCGCCGACGTTGATGGCGGGGTCCACCAGCGCCGCCTCGATGTCGCCGTGCTTGAGCAGGGTCGCCGCCGTGGCGGGCATCAACTGCATCAGGCCCAGCGCGCCGCGCGGCGAACGGGCGTCCTTGCGGAAGCCCGACTCCACCGCGATGACGGCGCCCAGCAAGGCGCTGTCCACCCCGGCGTCGGCCGCGGCCTTGGAGATGATGCCGCGATAGTTCTCCATGCCGGGATGCGCCGACAGGCTTTCCAGGCGGCTCGCCGCGTCGAGCGCATCCAGCCCCGCCGCGTCCGCGCGCGCGCCGCTCGCCACGCGCACGCCGGCCCGCGCCTGGGCGCGCTGCTGCGCCCGTTGATAGTACTTGGCGTAACCCTTGGGCACCACCATGACGCGGGGAATGCCGAAGGGATCGCGATAGCGGTAGATGTCGCCGGCCACGGCGCGATCCGGCCACACGGCCAGCACCGCCGCGGCCAGCAGCCCCGCCACCGCGACGCGGCCGGGACGGCCCAGAAAGCCCAGAAAGCCCAGAAAGCCCGGAAGGCCCGGAAAGCCCGGAAGGCCCGGAAAGCCCGGAAAGCCCGGCCTTGCCGGGGATGGCCACAGTGTCATCATCGTCGTCGCATTCCGTGGCCCGGCGCACGCGCGCGGCCCCCGGGCGACGCGCCGCGCCGCCTGTATCCGCCCCCGGAAGACGCATCATGACGCAGCGGCGGCGCGCTTGTCTCTCGGACCGATGGGCGATCCCTCCCATCCCTACAGGGGATCGGTCCCCCTCGCGCACGAGTCCGTGGATCATCATCCGGCATGCGCTTGCGGGACCCGTCATCATCCGACCTGCGCCGCGTCCTGCATGAAGCCCAGGTCGCGGTTGTCGAAGCGGCGCAGATTCGGAAACACGTCGTCGAGGGAGCCGGAGCCGGCGCCGAACCAGGTCGCCAGGGTGGCGCCGAACTGGTCCACCGCCACGTCGGGCAGCATGCGGCCATGGTCGACGAAGCCCGGGCCGTCCAGCGCCAGTTCGGGATGCCTGCCGTAGAAACGGCCGCCGCGCACCGCGCCGCCCAGCACCAGGTGATGGCCGCCCCAGCCATGATCGGAGCCGTTGCCGTTGGAGACCAGCGTGCGCCCGAACTCCGAGGCCGTGAAGGTGGTGACCTGTCCCGCCACGCCCATGGCGTCCAGCGCCTTCTGGAACTCGGCCATGGCGCCGCCCAGTTCGCGCAGCAGGCCGGGGTGCACGTCGTTCAGGCCGTCGTGGTTGTCGTAGCCGTTCTGCGTCACGAAGAACACCTGGCGGCGCATGCCCAGGGTGTCGCGCGCGGCGATCATGCGGGCCACGATCTTCAACTGGGCGGCCAAGGGCGTGGCGAAATCGCCGCCCACCGTGTCGCGCGCCAGGGCCGTGCGCAGGCGCGCGTCGGCGCGGATGGATCGCGCCACGATGGCCGCATGCTGGCGCTCGAACAGATGCTCGCCGGACTGCGTGACGAGCAGGCGCATGAGATCGGTGCAGGTGGTCGAGCCATAGGTGTCGCGCTGCAGCAGCTCGATGGGCGTGGAGCCCGCCGGGCTGACCCGGTAGGCGCTGACGTGATGCCCCGCCAGCAGCAGCGCGCTGCCGCCGGCCGTCACGCCCGTGAACGTGGCGTTGTCGTTGGCGGCGATGAAGAGATCCGCCAGCCGGCCGCCCCAGCCGGACGCCGCGCCTTCCGGCGCCAGCGCCTGCCAATAGGACTGCTGGTCGTTGTGCGAGAACAGCTTGGGCGGCAGCGGCACGCGGGCGCCGATGTAGTCGCGCTTGCTGGTGGGCGCCGCCAGCGGCCCCACGTTCAGTTGCACCGCCAGTTGGCCGCGCTCGAACCACGGCACCAGCGGCGCCAGGCCGGGCGCCAGCGCATAGGCGTCGCCGCCCGGCGGCGGGTCCCTGGGCTTGAGCGCCGTCGCGGCCAGCTTGTCGCGCGCCAGCGCGATGTCCGCGCGGGCCTGGAAATAGCGGGCATGGCGCGCGGGGTCGTAGGGCACGACGGTGTTGTAGGGGTCGTTGCCGCCGTAGAGGAAGATGCAGACCAGGGCCTTGTAGTCGCTTACGTTGCCGGCAGCGCCCGCGTTGCCCATGCCGCCGGCCGGGCCGCCCGCATGCGGCGCGGCCGCGGGTGGCTCGGCCGCGGCGGCCGCGCCCACCGCCGCCATCTGCAACGCCAGCGGCGCGGCCGTGCCGCTCATGCCGAGCAGGGACGCCCGCCGGAGGAATTCGCGTCGTGTGGCCTTCATGGCCTTCTCCCATCGTCGTTGCCGCGCGCGCCCGGAAGCCGGGAGATGCCGCGTCCGGCAAGGGCGCCGCCAGCCGGCCCGGCGTGGCGGCGCCTCATTTCTGCACCAGGTATTCCGGGGTCGCCGCCACCAGCATGATGGCCGCGCGCACGCGGTCGAGCTTGCGCGGTTCCGGGATCTCCGCCACCGCGTCCGCGATGACGCGCGCGGTGGCCATGCTGAAGGCGTCGCCCGCCAGCAGCAGCACGATGCGCCGCACCAGCGCGTGCGTATCGTGCGCCAGCGCCGCCTCGGCCGCGTAGTCGGTCTGCACGTCCTCCCAGCCCCGGTCGACGTAGATCGCCACGAAATTCAGGTATCCCGCCACGCTGGTTTCATCGGTGATCTGGAACTCGGGCGCCACCATGCCCTGCTGCGCGATCGGCGTATTGGGCGGCGTAAAGCGGGGACGAAAAAAGTTGAAGACCGACGGCGCGCGCAGCGGGCTTTCCCCCAGGCGTATGGTGCTGTCGGTCGTATCGGGCATGGCCCATTGCCCGTTGCGCGAGGTCGCGCCGAAGGCCCGGGCCCAGGCGGCGAAGCGCAGGATGGGCTCGCGCACCTTGCCCCAGGTCGGCGACGCCGGATCGGGCTGGCGCGCTTCCGGGTCCAGCAGGATGGCGCGCAGCACCGCGCCCAGGTCGCCGCGCCGGCCCTTGCCATTGTCCGCGAACACCGCGGCGACGCGGCCGACGTAGGCCGGGCTGGGATTGCTGGTGACCAGGCGCTGGATGAGCTGCGTGCCGATGAAGGGGCCGACGTTGGGATGGGCGCACAAGGTGTCCAGGGCGATGCGCAGGGACTCGACGCCGCCGGTGCCCGGCGGGATGACCTTGCCGAGGAAGCGCTTTTCCGACATCGAATGGTTGGCGGGGTTCAACGCCATGGGGCGGCGCTGGAACTCGGGATCGGTCTCCTGGCCCGCCAGGTCCCATCCGGTGAAGACCTTGGCCAGGCCGCGCACGTCGTCGTTGGTATAGGTCTCCACCGCCTTGCCGTCGCGCAGCTTGAGCGTGCCGTCGGGATTGAGCTCGTACAAGCCGATGGTGAACAACTGCATCACCTCGCGCGCGTAGTTCTCGTCCGGCGAACGGCCGGTCTTGGGATCTTCCTTGCGGCTGCCCCGGTACGTCAGCATGCAGCCCATGGCCACGCTGTGCGTGACGCCTTCCAGCATGTCGCGGAAGTTGCCCAGGCTGTGCGCGGCCAGCGTGTCCATGAACGCCGCCGCGCCGAACATGGGCCAGGACGCCGAGATGGACAGCACGTTGACGACGAAGATTTCCGAGAACGCGAAGGCGGCGCGCGTGCGCAACTGGTCGGGCGCCGAGATGAACTTGCGCCACAAGGTGGCGTCCAGCGGCTCGTTGATGCCGTTGCCCTTGTAGGCCTCGGTGTTCTTGCCCATCGACATCAGCCAGTCGAAGTGGGTCTGCGACGGCGGCATGGCCAGTTGCTCGTCCACCCAGCGGGCATAACCCATCGACACGACCCGGTCGATCTCGGCGGGCGTGGGGCCGAACGTGGCCTGCGCCAGGAAACGGGAAGCCTGGCCTGGCGTGGGAGGGGAGGTGGAGGAGGACGGTGTGGGCATGGCGGGCATCGGCGCGGGCATGGGCGCCGCCACGGCGGCAGGCGCGGGCTTCGTCGAAACACCGCCTGCCGCGCCGCAGCGAAAACCACTGGATAAGCCACCTTAGCCATGCCGCCGCGGGCTTACAACCGCTTCGTTTGGACGAGGCGGACCAGCCTCCGGCCCTCATCCTCATCCCTATGGTTGAGGAAGAAAATCCCCCTTCCCCGGCGGCATGGGCAGTTTTTCCCGATCATCCATCCTTCGCGCGCAGCCGGTACTCATCTATATGGAGGGTGGCGCGGCAAAGCGCCTTCTGCGTAAGCTCGAGCCGTCAAGGAGGCCCATACGGGGCCTCGCCCACCCGGAGGGCCGGCGGCGCAGGAATCGCCCCGCCGCGCGCGCTCCGGATTCCCCATAGGCATGGTCAGGCACGGGGCTTGCTTCGGTGCTGCGCCGCGCCATTGCGGCAACCCGCGGATTAGGAGAATGTTTATGAACAAGGCGGAAATTCCTCTCGCCCAGCGAGACGCGCTGGGTCTGATGCTGGACGACCATTCCCGGATCAAACACCTTTTCAAGGCCTTCAGCCGTGAAAAAGATGCCGAAACCCGCGAGGCCATCGCCCATGAGGCGTGCCTGACGCTGACCGTGGTCGCGCAAATCGAAGAAGAGCTTTTCTATCCCCACGTCCGGGCGCGCAATGAAACGGCTTTTGGCCACCTGATCGACAAGGCCATGGTCGAGCACTCCTGCATACGCAGCCTGATCGCCCAGATCCAGGGCATGACGTCCGAGGACCGCCTGTTCCACGCCAAGGTCGCGGTGCTGGGCGAACTGACCAGCCATCACGTCAACGGCGAGGAAGGCGAGCTGTATCCGAAGCTGATCGTCATGAACGAGGACTTGCGCGACATCGGCGCCCGGATGCGCCAGCGCAAGGAAGAAATCACCATCGAAGCGCATATCGCGTGAGATGGGCGGGGCTGGGGCGCGATGAAGATACTGACTAAGGAAACCCAGCAGTCACGGGCCACGTTATGGCTGGAGCCCGTGACGCAGGGCGGGTTTCGCTGGGAGGTCGAGGTCGTCGATACGGGTAAGACGACGGTGCCCCATGTCATCCAGTCCGAACATGTCTTCCGCACGCCGACCGATGCCGCCTTGGATGGCATCCGCGCGCTGGAGTCGCTGGCAGTCCCCCAGTGACGCAAGACGTGTCCAGGGAAACGCACCGCTACGCGGTGCGTTTTTTTTTGGGGGGGAGGGCCCACCCCCAAGGCAAAACGCCTAGGGAGCAGCCGCCGATCTACTTGCCCGGCACCACGTTGGCGGGCGCCGCGGGCGAGGCCGGGGACACCGGAGATACGGGCGAGGCGGGCGTGGACGGCGGGCCCGCGGGGCCGGCCGGCGCCGGCGAATGCGGATGCTCGCCCACCCAGCCGCCGGGACGGCCGCCCGACACCGCGGTGCGCAAGGCCCTGCCCTTTTCGAGATGCGCCTTCAACGCCGGCAGGTTTTTCTCGGCGAAGGCCTTGACGTTGGCATCCTTGGCATTTTTTACCGCATTGGTGAACAGCTTGACCGCGTCGCGATGGGCGCTGACCGCCACTTTTTCCACGTAGGTCTTGTCGAATTTACCGCCCTTGGCGTTCTGCAACTGCTTGAGCAGCGACTGCTGCGCCCGCGCGGGCTCCGTCGGCAACTGCACGCCCTTGCCGGCGGCCAACGCCTGCAGGTCCTGCGCGATGGCCGTATGGTCGGTGACCATCATCCCGGCGAAGCGCTTGACGTCGTCGTTGTCCGAATGGTCCATGGCCAGCTTGCTGGCGGCGATTTCGGTCAGGCCCGCCTGCGCCGCCTGCTCCATGAAGCGCTGGTCGCGGCGCGTCAACTCGGCGGCCTGGCTCGGCCACCCCACGCCCGCGGACACCAGCAAGGCGCCGCACAAGGCGGCCCGCTTGAGAAACGTCCGGCTGCTCTCGTTGAAATAATTCATGGTTGTCTCCCGACGATCGCTCCCCATAAGAGCCGGGCGGCAGGCGCAAAACCCATTCCCGTTCCGGGCTCGCCGCTCAGTGGCGGCTTTCCAGCATTTCCGCCACCTTGGCCGTCAATTCGCCTACTTCGAAAGGCTTCATCAATATCGACATCCCCGGATCCAGGGCCTCGCCGCCGCCCACCACGGCATTGGCGGCGTAGCCGGTCATGAACAGGACCTTCTGCCCGGGCTGCAGCTCGCGCGCGGCGTCGGCCAACTGGCGGCCGTTCAGGCCCGGCAGGCCGACGTCGGTCAGCAACAGCGCGGGGGCGGCGCCGCCGCGCAGCACCGTCATCGCCGCCGCGGCGTCGGGGACCGCGACGATGCGGTAGCCGGCGTCGGCCAGCACCTGGGTCACCAGCTCGCGCACAAGGCTGTCGTCGTCAACCACCAGCACCAGCGGATTGCCGGCCGGGGCGGCGACCTGCCCTTGCGCCCGTTCCGCCTGCGGCAGCGCCGCCACCTCCGGCAGCAGGATGCGCAGCCGCGTGCCTTCGCCCTCGCGGCTATGCAGGGTGATGCCCCCGTCCGACTGCCTGACGTAGCCGTAGATCATGGACAAGCCCAGGCCCGTGCCCTGCCCCATGGGCTTGGTCGTGAAAAACGGATCGAAGGCGCGCTCGCGCACGTCCGGCGTCATGCCGCTGCCGGTATCGGTCACCGTCAGGCAGGTGTAGGCGCCGGGCGCGACGTTCTCCGCCGCGGCGCCCGCGCCGGCCAGGACCTCGCGCGTGAGCGCCAGCGTCAGCGCGCCGCCGCCGGCCATGGCGTCGCGGGCATTGGCGGCGAGTCCCAGCAGCGCGCTTTCCAACTGGCGGGCGTCGCACAGGGTGGGCGCCAGATCGGGCGCCGCCGTCGTCGCCAGGACGATGCCCGAACCCAGGGCGGCGCGCAGCGCGGGCTCCATGGCGCGCAGCAGCGACGCGACGTCGACGGGCTTGGGATCCAGCGACTGGCGCTGCGCGAAGGCGAGCAGGCGATGCGTGAGTCCCGCGGCGCGGCGGCCCGCGTTCAGGCCGGCGTCGATCAGCCGGCCGGCCTTTTCCGTTTCGCCTATCGCCAGGCGCCGCTGGGCCAGTTGCAGGGAACCCAGCAGGCCTTGCAGGATGTTGTTGAAGTCATGCGCCAAGCCGCCGGTGAGGTGGCTCAGGGCGTCCAGCTTGCGCTGCTGGAACAGGGGGTCTTGGAGGGGTTGAGCCGCGTGCCCGGCCACCTGCGGTTGCGTCGCGAGATCCGGCAACCCGGCATCGAAGGAAATCGAAGGCGGCCCCGGCACTAGCGTATTTTGTTCGGATGGAGCTGGCATGGACGTACTAACGCAAGGGTAACGAGCGCCATGCTCGCACCGCCGTCGTGGCTCGGGCGTATCGCTGTGTTACCAAACTTTAATCCCTCCTCTCCTCCCGGCATGCCGGCGTCATGCGAACAGCAGGCGTGCCTGCTTCAGCAGTTCGCTCTTGTTGAGGACGCCCACCAGCCGCCGCGACTGCGGGTCCGAGAGCACCGGCGTGCGTTCGGCCGGCGACTCCACCACGGTCTGCCAGACGTCGAACAGGCGCTGGCCGGCGTAGACCACCGGGAAGTCCGGGACGTAGCTGGACGTGCCGACGGCCGCCTCGGCCTCGCCCGCGTTCACGCGCGCCACCACGTCCTGCAGCCAGACGGCGCCCTGGTAATGCCGGTCGCCGTCGACCACGAAGACGAAACGGTTCTTGCCGGCCAGGCCGACCGCCATGGCCTCGCGCAGCGGCGTCGCCGCCACGACGGGGCTCGCCACGGGCCGCATGACCGCGCCGGCGGTGGCGTCGGCCAGGCGGCTGCGGCGGTCGGAACGGGCGCGGTGGCGCGCGATGACGGAGTAGGTGCCGCTGTCGCCCAGCGCCATGGAAGTGGCGTACGCCACCACCGTGGCCAGCATCAGCGGAAAGACGAAGGACGATTCCTGCGTCATTTCGAAAACCATCAGGGTGGACATGAGCGGGGCCTGGGTGGTCGCGGCCAGGCCCGCGGCCATGCCGGCCACGCCCAGCAGCACCGCGCTGTCCGGCATGCCCAGCCAGTGCGCCGCCAGCGGCGCGCACGCCGAGCCGGCCAGCGCGCCTATCATCAGCGACGGCGTGAACAGGCCGCCGATGGCGCCGGCGCCCACCGTCGCCGCCGTGGCGAGGATCTTCAGCGCCAGCAGCGCCAGCAAGGGCACGGACAGGGCCTGCCCGTCCAGCAGCTTGACGATGGGCGCGAAGCCGTTGCCCGTGACGTCCGGCGCGACCAGCGTGATCAGCCCCACCACCAGGCCGCCCGCGGTCATGCGCACCACCAGCGACTTGTGCAGGCGCGTGAAACCCGTGCGGGCCAGGCGCACCACGCGCAGGAAGACGGCGCCGGCCGCGCCCCCGGCCACGCCCACCAGCATGATGGCGAGCATCCCGGGACCCGTGACGTCGAAGGCGAAAGGCGGCAGGGCGTAAAGCGGCGTGTAGTGCCCCATCGCGCTGACGACCCAGGTGGCCGCGGCGGCGGCGGTGAAGAGAAAGCCCACGCGCCGCAGCTCCAGCCCGCCATAGGCGATCTCGGCGATGAAGATCGCCGCCGCCAGGGGGGTGTGATAGACCGCCGCCAGGCCGCCCGTGGCCGCCAGCGCCACCGCCAGCCGGAAGTCCTCGCCGCGCAGCACGGACATGCCCTGCGCGGCGCCGGGCATCGCGCGGAAGGGATAGCACAGCCAGGACGCGGCGGTGGCCGACAACTGCACCATCGCGCCCTCCTTGCCGATGGAGCCGCCCGACACGATGGAGAAGAACGACGAGACGCAGCGCAGCAGGGACGGCGCGACCGGGATGCGGTCCGTCTTGCCGTCTATGGTTTCGAGATATTCGGACACCGTCCCCTGCGCGTGCTCGCGACGCAAGGCCTGGGCCAGGATCAGGGCGGCGAGGGCCGCGCCCACGGCCGGGCAGGCGATGCGGGCGTACCAGGGCAGCGAGGCGAAGACCTGGGAGATGTCGCCTTCCCGCTGGAACAGCCAGGTGGTGACGTTGTCCAGGCTGGACCGGAAGGCCTGCGCGGCCAGCGCGCCCAGGGCGCCCATCGCGCCGGCCACCAGCAGGCCGCGCAGGTAGACCAGCGCGGCGCGTTCGTTGGCGGCGATGCCGGAAGCGTCGGCGCGCGTGCGAAAGAAACGGGAGATCTTCATGCGGGACTGCCCTCCGCGCTCTTGTTGGCGCGCTGCAAGGCCTCGCGCATGGCTTTCATCTGCGGCGACCACGCCGCGCTGCGCCGCGCCAGCAAGGCGACCTCGCGGCGCAGGGGCAACGGCGACGCCGCCGGCAAGGCCACCACGCCGCTGGCTTCCTCCAGCAGGGCGGCGGGCGCCACGGTCAGCCAGTCGCCCCCGGCCACCAGCTTGAGCGCCCCGGCCGAGATGAAGTCGACCTCCAGCACGGGCGCCGGCGGCGCCAGCGCGGCGGCGGCATAGGCGGCGTCCAGTTGCTGGCGCAGCAGGGACGTGCGCTTGGGAAGGATCCAGCGCGCGGCGGCAAGCGCCTCCAGGCCGACCGGCGCCCGGCGCAGCAGCGGATGGCCGCGCCGGGCGACCACCCGCAGGTCGTCGCGGCCGACCGCCTGCTGGCGCAAGGCGGCGGGCACGGCGCGCTCCAGCGGCGCGACGACCACGTCCAGCACGCCCTGCTCCAGGAGATCATGCAGTTCGTCGGCCACGCCCGTGGTCAAGGTCACGCGCAGGCCCGGCCGTTCGGGCAGCAGCACTTCCAGCGCGGGCAGGACCGCCGTGTCCATGGTCGCCGCGGTGGCGCCCACGCGCAGCAGGCCGGTGTCGCCCGCCGACAGGGCCTGGGCGTGGCGGATGGCGTCCTCGTATTGGTCGACGACCTTGCGGGCGTGCTCGGCGAAGGCAAGGCCGGCGGCCGTCGGCCGCACGGCGCGCGCGCTGCGGTCGAACAGCGCGAGGCCGGTCTCGTCCTCCAGGCGCTTGAGCGATTTCGACAGCGCCGGCTGCGTCACCGCGCACGCCGAGGCCGCCCGGCCGAGATGGCCGTGGGCGACCACGGCGAGGAAATAGGAGAGATCGCGCAGCGATGGATTCATGAATGGTAGTCATCATGAAAATAACTTTCAGGAATGGAAGTGTAGCGCAGGCGGATGCGGGGCGGGAGGGCTAGAATGGCTGCCATGCCCGCTTCCGCGTCCGCTCCCCCCGCCTCGCCGCCCGCCACGGGCGAGGCCGCCTATACGGTCACGCTGGAGACCAGCGGCTGGACCTATCCGGCGCGCGCGGACGAAACGCTGCTGCAGGCGGCCTTGCGCGCCGGCATCCGCCTGGCGAGTTCATGCCGCAACGGCACCTGCCGCGCCTGCATGTGCCACCTTGAGGCGGGCGAGATCGGCTATGTCGTGGAGCGCCCGGGCCTGAGCCGGGATGAAATCGACGAGGGCTGGATCCTGCCCTGCGTGGCCCGGCCGCGCGGCGACGTGACGCTGGCGGGCGACAGCGCCGAGCGCATGGCCACCGAGGCGCCGCGCCCCCTGCCCGTCGGGCCGCGGCGCTGACGGTCCGGCTCAGGCCGGCGGGGAGGCCGCGCCGCCGACGTGCCAGGACGCGAAGACGTCCACCAGGTAGTCGAGAAAGACCCGCACCTTGCGCTCCTGCGTGGCGCGCTGGGGAAACAGCGCATGCAGTTCGACGTCGGGCCAGCGCGACCATTCCGGCAACACGTTTTCCAGCGCCCCGCTGGCCAGGTGGCGTCCGATCAGCATCCGCGACGCCAGCACGATGCCGCCGCCGTTGAGGGCCTGGCGGATCAGGGTGGCCGATTCGTTGGCCACCAGCACGGGCCGCAGCGTCAGGTCGCTGATCTCGCCGCTGCCGGCGTGCCGCAGCCGCCACTGCGCCAGCGGAGCGTCGCCGCCGCTGCTCAGCAGATCGTGGCGCCGCAGGTCGCGCGGATCGGCCGGCCGCCCGGCGCGCGCCAGGTAGGCCGGACTGGCGACCAGCACCGCGCGCGACAGGCACAGTTGGCGGGCCGCGTAGGTGGTGTCGGGCAAGGGCCCGATGCGGATCGCGATGTCATAGCCGTGCGCGACCAGGTCGAGCGCTTCGTTGTGATACGTCAGCACCAGTTGCACGCGCGGATGGCTGGCCCGGAAGGCGGCCAGGGTCGGCTCCAGGACCAGCAGCCCCAGGGCGTAGGGCACCAGCACGCGCAGGGTGCCTTCGGCCTCGGTGCGCAGGCTGGCCACCGAGGCGCGCGCGTCGGCCAGGACCTGTTCGGCCTGCAGGCAGCGCGCGTAGAACTCGCGTCCGGCGTCGGTGCTGCGCACCTTGCGGGTGGTGCGGTAAAGCAGTTGCACGCCGAGGTCGTCCTCCAGCGCCTTGACCTGGCGGCTGACGCTGGTCAGGGGCATGTCCAGCAAGGCCGCCGCGCCGGAAAAACTGCCCGCCTCCACGACGCGCAGGAAGACCTGCACATGTTCGAATTTCATGGGGTCGCCACGCTGTTTGTGCCGTTGTCCAAGCTGTTTTATACCGTTTCCAGCAACAGAAATTGCCAATCCAGGCAGTTTATCCCATTCACGAGCCGATCTAGACTCGCGCCATCATGACCCGCTCGTCCCCTGCCGCCGGCCCGGCGCCCCGCCCGCTTTTCGCCCTGCCGTCCTTCATCGATGCCCCGGCCCTGGGCTTCGCCCTGCGCACCACCGTCGCCTCGCTGCTGGCCTTCTACCTGGCCCTCGAAATGCAGATGGACAACCCGAAATGGGCCGCCATGACCGTCTGGATCGTGGCCCAGGGCACGCGCGGGATGAGCCTCTCGAAGGGACGCTCCCGGGCCATCGGCACCCTGGCGGGCGCGGCGGTGGCCATGGCGCTGGTGGGCGCCCTGTCGCAGGCGCCGTGGCTGTTCCTGGCCTGCCTGGCCGCCTGGCTGGGCATCTGCACCGCCCTGGCCACCGGCTTGCGCAACTTCAGCTCCTACGGCGCGGTGCTGGCCGGCTATACCGCGGTCATCATCGCCATGGACAGCGTGAGCCATCCCGAGGAAGTCTTCCACATCGCCGTCGCGCGCGTCTGCTACATCCTGCTAGGCGTGGCGGTGGAGGCCGTGCTGGCGGCGGCCTGGGAGCCGGATCGCGGCCTGATCGGCATCCGGCGCCGCCTGGACGACTATCTGCGCAAGGCCGCCGAGCTGACCCGCCGCATGATGAGCGGCGAAGCGCCGGGCAACGCGCCGCAGCGCCTGTTCGTGGCGGGGCTGGACATGGACGTCGCGGCGCAGTTCGCCGCCGCGGGCTCCCTGGAAGTGCGCCGGCGCATGGGGCATATCCGGGCCGCCGCGGTGGCCACCATGGCGCAACTGGTCGCCGCCCACGCGCTGGCCGACGACCGGCGGGCCGGCGACCGGGACGCCATGCCGCCGGCCTTGCTGGACCTGGTGGGCGACATCGCCGCGCAACCGGCCGGACGCGCGGCGGCGGTGCAAGCGCAGACCCGGGCGGCCGCGGCCACGCTGGCGCGCGAGATGGCGTCCTGGGACGGCGGCGCGGGCTGGCGCGAGAGACTGGCCGCCGCGAAACGGCTGGCGCTGCTGCGCGCGCTGGAGACCGCCACCGAGCGGCGCGAAGCCGTCTGGCAGGCCCATCCCGCCAACGCCCGCGAACGCTACGCCACGCACCTGGACCGCACCGCCGCCGTGCGCAACGGCATCCGCGCGGCGGCCGCGCTGCTGCTCGCCGCCGCCTTCTGGATAGGATCGGCGTGGCCGTCGGGGCCGGGTTTCGTCACCATCACCGGCGTGATCTGCGCCCTGTTCTCGACGCGGCCCAATCCGGTGGCGGCCGGCCTGGGCTTCCTGCAAGGCACGGCCCTGGCCGCCGTGGTGGCGATGCTGTGGGCCTTGCTGGCGATGCCGGTGGCGCACGACTACGCCAGCTTCGCCCTGCCCCTGTCCATCGTATTGGTCGGCGCCGGCTTGGCGATGCGCCGGCCGGCGACGGCCGCCATCGGCGCCTCGTTCTCGATTTTCCTGTGGGACCTGCTGTCGCCGGGCAATGGCAGCTATGCCACGATGCCGGGGCAACTGAACGGCGCGATCACCTTGATCGTGGGCATCGTCTGCGGCGTGCTGGCCTTCACCCTGCTGTTCCCGGTCGACCGCCGCGCCGCGCTGGCGCGCCTGCATGCGACCGTCCGCGCCGACCTGGCCGGGCTGGGCGAGGCGCGGCGCGCGCCCTCGGCCGCGCAGTTGCACAGCCGCACGGCCGACCGCATCCGCCAGCAGATGACGCAGGGCGTGCAGGTACCGCCGGCGCAAATGGCGCGTGACCTGGACGGCATCCTGGGGGCGCTGGCGATCGGCGATGCGGTCATCCGGCTGCGCCATCAGGGTGGTCCGGGCGGGCATGTGGAGGCGGCGTTGACGGCGCGCGAGCGCGATGCCCTGCTGCGTCGCCTGCGGCGCGCGCAATTCGGCGCGGTGGCGCGACTGGCCACGCGGCTGGCCGACCGCCTGGCGCGGCGGCTGTCCGGCGGCGCGCCTGAGGAAAAAACAGAAACGGCCGCAATCGATGCGGCCGGCGCGCGCATGGCGCAACTACGAACGATATTGCTGCTGCGCGAGATCGCCGCGACGATCGGCGCTCACCAGGCCTTCCTGGAAGGCGCGCCTTTCGACGCGCCAGCCTGAAAGAATTACCGGGCCCGGCCGGCGATCAACTGACCGAGTAGCCGCGGCCGGTCATGCACGCGGACATGGCGCGGTTGTACGAATCGACCTGGACGTTGTTGGAGTATTGCGTCACGCTCGACGGGTCGAAGCCGCTCTGGTTGACGGCCCAGTTCTGGCACTCCGCGCGATCCCGGTTCTGCTGCGCCTGGGTCTGGCCGTGGGCCGGATAGGCGATCAGGTCGCCGGTGGAACGGGCGGGCGGCGGCGCGTACTCCGTCTGCGCGACCGGCGGGGCGGCGTACACGGGCGGCGCGGCATAGACCGGCGCGCTATAAACCGGCGCGGCGTAGACGGGCGCGGGCGCCACGTAGGTGGGCTGGTTGGCGGCAATCAAGGCGCCCGCGGCGACCAGGCCCAGGGCACCGGCGACCCACCAGCCGCCGCCGCCCCCGTGATAACCACCGTGGTAGCCGTGGTAACCGCCGTAGCCGCCGTGATAATAGCCACCGGCCATCGCCGGGCTGGTTGCCGACGCCAGCACCAGGGTGGCGGCGGCCAAAGTCGAGAGAGTGAGTTTCTTCATGGTTGTACTCCGGACATCCATCAACGGGATGTACACACCCTTACTTTACCCAGATATACCCGTCCGGAGTGCGGAAAAAGATGGAAGGTTGACGAAGGACGTTTCAGTCCGTTTCCCGGGACGCCGAGATTTTTGCTGAACTGGCGAGGGTCCGGCATTTCGTATCTTTCGGCGCGATATTTTCAGTTTTTATTCAGGATTGTTCGAAGCTCGTCATCCCGCGAGCAAGGCGCACGCATGGCAAACCGCGCGTCCCGCGTGGAGCAGGACAAGCCTCTCTTGCAGCGCCGGCACCGGCGGCCGGCGCATGGGACGCCCCGTCAGTCCTTCATGTCGCGCACCGTGCGCAGCAGCGTCTCGATCTCCGCGTCGGTGTTGTAGAAATGCGGCGCGACCCGCACGTGGCCTTCGCGCGCGGCGGTGACCACGCCGGCCCGCAGCAGCGCCAGGCGGCAGGCCGCGGCGTCGAGCCGCGGATGGCGGAACACGACGATGCCGGAGTGGAAGTCGCGGCGATCGGCCCCGCCCTGCACATGGCAGCCGGCATCCAGCAGCCCGCGCGCCAGATGCCCGGCATGACGCAGCACCGCGGCCTCCACGCGCGCCGGCCCGGCGGCGCGCAGCAAGGCCAGGCTGGCCCGCGCGCCCACGATGCCGTGGAAGCCGAGGATGCCGGTCTCGAAGCGCGCCGCGTCCGCGCGCGGTTCGTAGCGGTGATCGAAATACGAGTCGCGCGGCGTCAGGCTGCGCGGCCCGGCGGCGGACAGGCCGAGCCGCTGCGCCAGCCGCTCGCCGACGTACAGCCAGGCCACGCCCTGGGGCGCCAGCATCCACTTGTACGCATGCACCACCAGCGCGTCGATGGGCAGGTCGGCCACGTCCAACCGCAAGGCGCCCACGCCCTGCACGCCGTCCACCACCAGCAGAATGCCGCGTTGGCGGCAGGCGGCGCCCAGGCGCGCCAGGTCGAGACGGCAGCCGCTGCTGAATTGCACCCAGGAGACGCACATCACGCGCGTGGCGCCGTTGCAGGCGGCCAGCAGGGCGTCCACGTCCACGCGTCCGTCGACGCAGGCCACCGTGCGCACGTGCACGCCGCGCGCCCGCAACGTCATCCAGGGCAGCACCACCGAGGGAAAATCGATGGCGGGCACGACGACCTCGTCGCCCGCTTCCCAGGGCAGGCCCGCCGCGATCAGGCTGACGGCGGCGGAGGCATTGGGCGCGTGCGCCACCTGTGCCGCGGGCGCGCCGATGCAGGCGGCGAACTCGGCGCGCGCGGCGTCGGCGATCTCGTGCAGGCCCGGATGCGCCAGCGAGCCGCGCCGGCCCTGCTCGGCCAGGCTGTCGGCCACCGCCTGGGCGGTGAGGCGCGGCGTGGGGCCGAGGCTGGCGTGGTCCAGATAGGCCAGGTCGGCGCAGACCGGGAAATGCGCGCGCCAGGACGGGCCGTCCAGCGGTTCGGAGGGGGCGGGGAACGCCTGCGCCGGCGGCGCGCCGGGCAGCGAGGCCGCCGGCAGCGCGGCCGTGGCGGCATCCGGGACGGTCGGGGCGGCGGAGGAAGCGTGAGGGTCCGGCATGTCCAAGGAAGTATGGGGCGGCATCGAATGGCGGGGACGCGCAAGCCGCGGAGGAGGCCGTGGCCGGCGTCTGACGGAAGATGATAGCGCCGGCGGCGCCCGGACGTCCCCATCGGGGCGGGCTTAAGCAAGAAGCGGACTTAAGCGACAATACGCGATCGGCGGACGTTCGGCCGTGGCCATACCGGCCGCGGCCGCCGCCCGCCCTGGAGAGAAAATGGCTGCATCCCACGAAAACGTCAGCATGGCGCTGTTCTGCGACTTCGAGAACGTGGCGCTCGGCGTGCGCGACGCCAACTACGAAAAACTCGATATCCGCCTGGTGCTGGAAAAGCTGCTGCTCAAGGGCAGCATCGTGATCAAGAAGGCCTATTGCGACTGGGATCGGTACAAAGGCTTCAAGGCCGCCATGCACGAGGCCAATTTCGAGCTGATCGAAATCCCCCACGTGCGCCAGTCCGGCAAGAATTCCGCCGACATCCGCCTGGTGGTCGACGCGCTGGACCTCTGCTACACCAAGTCCCACCTGGACACCTTCGTGATCATCAGCGGCGATTCCGACTTTTCGCCGCTGGTCTCCAAGCTGCGCGAGAACGCCAAGTACGTCATCGGCGTGGGGGTGAAGCAGTCCACGTCCGACCTGCTGATCGCCAACTGCGACGAATTCATCTTCTACGACGACCTGGTGCGCGAGACCCAGCGTTCGGCGGCAGCGCGACGCGACGCGCGCGACAACGGCGCCAGCCGCCGCTCGCCAGAAGACGAGCGGCGCCGCAAGGAAGAAATGGACGCGCGCCGCAGCAAGGCCATCGAACTGGCGGTCGAGACCTTCGACGCGCTGGTGGCCGAGCGCGGCGACAGCGGCAAGATCTGGGCGTCCGCGCTGAAGGACGCCATCAAGCGCCGCAAGCCGGATTTCAACGAGTCCTACTACGGCTTCCGGGCTTTCGGCAATCTGCTCGACGAAGCCCGCGCGCGCGGGCTGCTGGAAACCGGCCGCGACGAGAAGTCGGGCACCTTCGTCTATCGCAGCGCTGGGGCGGTCGATGCCGCGGGGAGCGGTGAATCCGATAGCCAACCGGCGCGCAATGAGGGGCGCGGTGAGAGCCGCAACGACAATCGCGGCAACGACGGGCGCAATGAAGGTCGAAGCGAAGGGCGCGGCGACGGGCGCAGGAAGGGACGCGAGCGCGGCGCGGGCAATGAGCGCCGCGACGAAACGCGCAACGACCAACGCGACGATGCACGCAGCGACCACCGCGACGACGCGCGCAACGAGCGCAGTGAACGCGGCGACGAGACGCGCCACGAGCGCAGGGGCGACGCGCGCGCACAACGCGGCGAGGAAGCGGAATCGGACGAAGGCCATGCCGGCGCCGGGGAACAGGAAGCCCGGATCCCGGGTCAGCGCGAGGGCCGGCGCGCCTCCCGGCGCGACCGCGCCGATCGCGAATGGCGCGGGGCAGCCGAGGCCGACGGCATCGCGCCGCAGCCGCCCACCAGCGACACCGAAATCGCCGCGCTGGACTCGCCTTTCCTGCCGACCGGCGCCCCCGCCGACACCGGCCTGATGGACGATCCCACGCCCGTGGCGCAAGACGCCGCGGCGGCGCAGGAGGCCGACGCCAAGCCGAACCGCAAGCGCCATCCCGTGCCCGCGCGCACGGCCAAGGCCGCCGCCAAGAAGGCCGCGCAGGATGCGGCCCGGCAGACGAGCGCCTCCGACCCGTTCGCGCCCTCGCCCATCGTGGACGACGCGGTCGCGAGCGAAACCGCTGGCAACGCGGCGGCGGTGGATACGGCCGTGCCGGCCGCCGATGCGGCGACCGTCGCCGAAGCGCCTGCCGCCAAGACGACCGCCGGCCGGCGCGGCGCGGGCCGCCGCACATCGGCCGCGAAGAAGAGCGCCGGGCGCGTCGCCGATGTGGCCGATGTGGCCGATGCGACCAATGCAGCCGATGCAAACGCAGCGGCCGCGAACGTGACGGACGCGAGATCGGCGGCGGCGAAACCGAGGAATGCCGCTACCGGTGGCTCCCGCAGGGGCGCGGCGACCGCGGCGGCTCCCGCTGGCGCAAGCCAGGCGCTGCGGCCGGAAGCGGCCCGGGCGGCCCAGGCGGAAACGCCTGACGCGGCGGCCGGCGACGCGCCGCCTGCCTCCAAGCGCGCGCCCCGCAAGACCGCGACACGTGCGCGCCGCCCGCGCAAGGATGACGCCGCGTAGATGAACGGTATGGCGCTGGACGGCATGGCGCGAACGAGATAGACCGCATGGCGCGAGCGGGCGCCTCGAAGGCATGTCATGAAAACATGCAATGAAAACGCGCTGTGAAGACGTGTCACGAAGACATGTCGGGAAGGCGCGCCACGAACGTATCTCATTCGCAGGCTGGAGGCCCGCGCCGGCCTCGCGGCGAGGTCCGCCAACGCAATGGCCGGCACATCGCGGCGGCGTGTCGGCCGCTGTCGGCGTGCGCGATGCCACATAACGCTATCGCGCTATTCCCTGAGACTGGATGACGAGCTAGACTGCGACATGGCTGCCGGTTCGCGCATGCCATGCAGGCAACGAACCGGATGGCGCATCCGCATGCCCAGTCTTCTTCGTCATCCCTTTGTCCAACCCAGGTGACTTCATGAAAAAACCCGCCAGCTCCAGCAAGTCCGCTTCCGCTTCCAAGAAGGCAAGCCTGGTCAAGCGCCGCCTCGCGCCGCTGTCCACGCCGTCCGACCTCACCGACAAAGCCACCCGCGACCTGAGCGGCGCGCTGAACCAGTTGCTGGCCGACGTCTTCGCCCTGTACCTGAAGACCAAGAATTTCCACTGGCACGTCAGCGGTCCGCACTTCCGCGACTACCATCTGCTGCTGGACGACCAGAGCGCCGAGATCTTCGCGATGACCGATCCCATCGCCGAGCGCGTCCGCAAGCTGGGCGGCACCACCCTGCGTTCCATCGGCCATATCGCCCGCAGCCAGCGCATCCTCGACAACGACGCGGACTACGTGCAGCCGCTGGACATGCTGGCCGAACTGCAGGAAGACAACAAGCAACTGACGGCCTCCATGCGCATCGCCCACGACCTGTGCGATGAACATGGCGACATCGCCACCGCCAGCCTGCTGGAAAACTGGATCGACGAAACCGAGCAGCGCACCTGGTTCCTGTTCGAAACCAGCCGCCGCGGCGATTCGACCGGCCATTGATGCCCGAGGGGGGAAGGCGCCGGCGCGGCGCCTTCGGCCAGGCGTTCGCCAGCCCCCTATGCGACGGGAGCGGGACGCAGGCGCGGATCAGCGCGCCGCGCGCGCCAGCAGCAGCTCGCGCTCCGGCGCGTTGTCCGTCAGCGCGGCCGCCTGTTCGAAGGCTTGCCGCGCTTCGGCTTCCCGCCCCAGCTTCATGAGCAGGTCGCCGCGCACCGCGTGCAGCCAGGGATAGCTGCTCAAGGCCTCCGCCACATCCTCCACCTCCCGCAAGGCGGCCGCCGGGCCTTGCAGCATGCCCAGCGCCACGGCTCGATTGAGCCGCACCACCGGACCCGGCGCGACGCGGTCCAGCACGTCGTACCATCCGACGATCGCCGCCCAGTCCGTATCGGCGGCGCGCCGCGCCCGCGCATGGCAGGCCGCCAGGGCCGCCTGGACCGTGTACGGCCCCACGCCCTCGCCCGCCGCCGCCAGCGCCAGGGCGCGGTCCAGCGCATCGAACCCGCGCGCGATGGCCGCGTCGTCCCAGCGCGTCCGGTCCTGGTCCGCCAGCAACACCATGCCGCCTTGCGCGTCGATCCGCGCCGCCAGCCGCGACGCCTGCAGTTCCATCAAGGCCAGCAGGCCGGCGGTCTCGCTGTCGTCGGGCGCCAGGCGCGCCAGCAGGCGGCCCACGCGCAAGGCCTCCTCGCATAGCGCGGGGCGCGCCCAGTCCGCGCCCGAGGTCGCCGCATAGCCTTCGTTGAAGATCACGTAGATGACCTCCAGCACGGCGTCCAGGCGCTGCGCGCGTTCGTCGGCATCCGGAACCGCGAAAGGCAGCTTCGCCTCCGCCAGGCTGCGCTTGGCGCGCACGATGCGCTGGGCGATGGCCGCCTCGGAGGTAAAGAAGGCGCGCGCGATCTCGGCGGTGCTCAAGCCGCCCACCAGGCGCAAGGTGAGCGTCACGCGCACGTCGCGCGACAGGGCGGGATGGCAGGCGACGAACATAAGGCGCAGCACGTCGTCGCCGATGTCGTCCTGGCGGGCGGCGTCCAGGGCCGCCACGAAATCCGGTTCGACGCCGGCGCCCAGGGCTTCGAGATCGGCGCCGATGCCTTCGTGCTTGCGCGCGCGCAGCGCATCCTGCCGCAGCCGGTCGAGCGCGCGATTCTTGGCGGTGGTCATCAGCCAGGCTCCCGGATTGTCGGGCACGCCCTGGCGCGGCCAATGCTCCAGGGCCGCCACCAGGGCGTCCTGCGCCAGGTCCTCGGCCAGGCTGACGTCGCGCACCATGCGCGCCACGCTGGCGATGACCTTGGCGGCCTCGTCCCGCCAGGCCGTCTCGATGGCGGCGGCGACCCGCGCCGCGGAGGCGCCGTGCGTCATGGCGCGGGCCGTCCATGGCGGCCCGCGGGGGCGGCCGCCCCGGACCGGCGCTCATGGATACGACGAACGGGTGGACGCGGCTTCGACATCGTGGCCGCGGCCGTGCCCCATGCCTCCGCCTCGGTCGCAAAAGTCATGCGGGTCATGGAGGTTACGCAGGCCATCGTGGACTATTCGGGCTATTCGTAGCAGGGCGCGGCGCGGCGCACCTCGACCGTGCTCCATTGCGCGGCCGGGCATTGCTCGGCGATCCGCACGGCTTCCTCGCGCGATTCGCAGTCCAGCAGGAAGAAACCGCCGACCATTTCCTTGGCCTCGGTGAAGGGCCCGTCGATCAGCCGGCTGCGTCCTTCGCGCACCTGCACGCGCACGCCTTCGGTGTCCGTCGCCAGGGATTCGCAGGCCAACAGCTTGCCGCGCGCCTTCAGGCCGCCGGCGAACTCGACCATGCGGGCATAGACCTCCCGTCCCTCCTCCGGGCTGCGGGCGGCGCGCTGGCCCGGCGGTTCGACGATGAGCAGCAGGTAGGCAGCCATGGATATCTCCTCGGTGTGACGGCGCGATGCCGCGCCGCGTCTTTCCCGCAGTCTAAACGCAGCGGGCGGCGCCACAAACCGGGACGCATTTCTTCCGGCGGCTGGATGTGCGCGGCATGGAGCGTTCGCCGCGATGGGCGGGAAGTACCGCCTTTCCGGGATGTTTTTCCAGGATTAGGCGCCGCCGGCGGGCGTTAACCTACGCCTGCGCTGCCGCCGGAGCGCCGCGGATCCGCCGCCATGCCGCTCTCATGAGGGTGCCCTGTCCCGGAAGGGGAAACGGCCCCGTTCCCGCCGGCGCGCGCCAGGAGTCCTTTTCATGCAAGTCCTTTCCTACTTCGTCCAGCCCCGCCGGTTTGTCCGGCGCGCGGTCTCGGTGTTGGCCATGCTGGCGCTGGCCAACAGCGGCGGCGCCCTCGCGCAGAACGTGGCGGCGCTGCGCCAGCAGTCCGTCACGAGCAACACGCAGCAATGCCTGACCCTGCTGAAGCAGACGCCGCGGCTGGATCCGTACGCGCCCCAGGACAGCAACGCCCGCGCCACCTATTGCGACTGCGTGGCGCGCGCCTACACCGCCGCCATGCCGGACACCCTGCTGATCGCGCTGTCCAGCGGCAAGCTGCAGGACAAGCCGGGCGACGCGGCGGCCCGCGCCCGCGCCGCCGCCGTGCACCTGGACATCGCGCGCCGCCAATGCGCGGTCAAGCAATGACAGGGCGATGACGCCCGTGCGCCGCCAGGCAACGGCGCGACGACACCGGCCGCACGCGGCCCGCAACGCCCACGGCGGATGACGCCCGCGCTCAGGCGCGCTGCTTGAGCCGGTCGAGAAACCAGCGTCCCGCCGGCCCGGGCGGCGTTTCCTTGCGGTACACGCCGTGCATGGACAGGCGCGACAGCGACGGCGGCAGGCCGTCCAGTTCCAGGCGCACCAGCTCGCCGCTGTCGAGGTCCGCCTGCACCATGGCCGCGGGCATGTGCCCCCAGCCGAAGCCGGCGCGCAGGAAGGCATGCTTGGCGCCCAGGTCGGCCAGCCGCCACACCAGCGGCGACAGCACGCCATAGTTCTGGCCTTCGCTCAACGAGGAACGGTCCGTCAGGATCAATTGCACGTGCCGCCCCACGTCGCCCGCGCCCACCGGCCCGGGCAGCGCCGCCAGCGGATGGCCCGGCGCCACCACGGTCACCAGCGGGACGTCCAGCAGGTATTCCGAATCCAGCCCGGCGGGCACCAGCGGCAAGGTCCCCATGACCGCCAGCCGGCAGGTCCCGTCCATGACCGGCTTGACGACGGCGCCCAGCGCCTCCACGTACAGGCGCAGGGGCGTGTGCGGGAAGGCCTCGCGGAAGGAGCCCACCGCCACGGTGAGGGTCGCCATCGGGTACATCACGTCCACGCTCACCGACAGCTCCGGCTCCAGGCCTTCGGCGATGGCGCGCGCCCTCGACTTGAAGCCTTCCATGCCCCGCACCACCTCGCAGGCCTCGCCCAGCAAGGCGCTGCCGGCCTCGGTCAGGCGCGGATAGCGGCCGGCGCGGTCGAACAGGACGACGCCCAACTGGCCCTCCAGGTTGGCCAGCGTCTGGCTGACCACCGATTGCGCGCGCCGCAGCTTGCGCCCGGCGGCGGAAAAACTGCCTTCCTCGGCGGCGGCCAGGAAGGTCCGTAACTGGTCCAGGGATACGCCATCCAGCATCTATCGTTCCTTTCGATGGATTCCATCGAAATATATAGGCTTCTCCCGGGAGACGACTAGCCCTACGCTGACGATATCGCTACCCCACACCCGGGCGCCGCGCGGAAAGCGCGAGCCCATCCCGCGGCGCCTCGCGCCGCGCAATGAAAAACAGGAGTTCCCCCTCATGGCCAAGGTCCTCGTGCTGTACTACTCGTCCTACGGACACATCGAAAAGATGGCGGAAGCCGTCGCCGAGGGCGCGCGCGACGCCGGCGCGCAGGTCGACGTCAAGCGGGTGCCGGAAACCGTGCCGGAGGAAATCGCCCGCGGCGCGCACTTCAAGCTGGACCAGGCGGCGCCCGTCGCCACGGTGGCCGACCTGGAACACTACGACGCCATCATCGTCGGCACCGGCACGCGCTTCGGCCGCATTTCCTCGCAGATGGCGGCCTTCCTGGACCAGGCCGGCGGCCTGTGGGCGCGCGGCGCGCTCAACGGCAAGGTCGGCGCCGCCTTCGCGTCGACGGCCTCGCAGCACGGCGGCCAGGAGACCACGCTGTTCTCCCTCATCACCAACCTGCTGCATTTCGGCATGACCATCGTCGGCCTGCCCTACAGCTTCCAGGGCCAGTTGGCGCTGGACCAGGTCACCGGCGGCTCGCCCTACGGCGCCACCACGCTGGCCGGCGGCGACGGCTCGCGCCAGCCCAGCGCCAACGAACTGGACGGCGCGCGCCACCAGGGCGCGCTGGTCGCCCGCACGGCCGCCAAGCTGTTCGGCTGACCTACCTCGACTCGTCCCCCGCCGCGGGGGGCGTTTCCAGCAGCTTCACCAGGGTGTGCAGCAGGCCGTTGACCGGGGTCGCGATGCCGTGGGCCCGGCCGCGGCGCGCGACGTAGCCGTTGAGGTAGTCGATCTCGGTCAGCTTGCCGCGCATCATGTCCTGCGCGGTCGAGGAATACTGCCCCGGCATGGACTTCGCGATCTGTTCGATCGCGGCCCAGCTATCGCCCGGCACCGTCACGCCATCGGCCTTCGCCACCGCCAGGCATTCCTCCATCACGGCGCGCATGGCGTCGTCCACGCCGGGACCACGCGCCAACTGCCCGTACGGCAGGCGCGCGATCGCCGACAAGGCGTTGTACGCGCAGTTCACCAGCAGCTTGGCCCACAACGCGCCCATCACGTTGTCGGACACGCGCGTCGGCACCTTGGCAGCCTCCAGCACCTCGGCGACGCCGGCGCTGGCCGGCGACTCGCCGATGACCAGCTCGCCGCGCCCATGGTGCTTCACGTGGCCGGGCCCCGCCATTTCCGTGGCCACGTACACCACCGCCGGCACCACCGTCTGCGGCAGCACCGCGCGCAGGCGCTCGGCGTTGTCCACCCCGTTCTGCAGGCTCAGCACCAGCGTGCCGGGGGCCAGATGCGGCAACAGGGCGCGGCCGGCCGCCTCGGTGTCGGCCGACTTCACGCAGAACAGCACCAGCTCGGCGCCGCGCGCGCCCTCGGCGTCCGTGGTGGCGATCACCGGAATATGTTCCTGGAAAGCCTGCGCCTCCAGGTACAGGCCGTCGCGCCGCATGGCTTCGACGTGGCTTGCCCGGCCTATCAGGGTCACGGGGTGGCCCGCTCGCGCGAGCATGCCGCCGTAGTAGCACCCGACGGCGCCGGCGCCCATCACTGCTGTCTTCATGCTGACTTCTCCAGATATCGCCCATGCATCCATGCGGCCCCGGCGCGCCCGGGGCCTGTCCACACGCGATGATAGGCGAGGGCGCGGGATATTAGAATGCAGCGGATCCGCCCTTCCCCATCGACCCGTTCCAGGAGCAACATTGCCGATCGACCCACGCCGGGCGTCCCTGCGCCGCATGAAGAATCTGGCCCTGGCCTCCCTGGCCGTCACCCTGGCCGGATTCGCGTTGAGCATCGCGATGGGCGCGCAAGGCGCGTGGTCCTGGGTACGCGCGTTCTGCGAAGCCGCCACCGTGGGCGCGCTGGCCGACTGGTTCGCGGTGGTCGCGCTGTTCCGCCGTCCCCTGGGCCTGCCCATTCCGCACACCGCCATCATCCCCGCCAACAAGGCGCGCATCGGCGACAGCCTGGCGGTATTCGTGCGCGATCACTTTCTCGATCCCACCACCCTGCTGGAAAAAATCCGCGTCTTCGATCCCGCCGCCCGCCTGGGGCAGTGGCTGGCCGATCCGCGCCAGGCCCGCGTGGTGGCCGGCTCCGCGCGGGCCTGGGCGGTGCATGCGCTGAACCTGCTGGACGAACAGGCGGTGCACGGCGCCATCCAGGCCTTCGTGGTGCGCAAGCTGCGCGAATGGAATGCCGCGGCCACCGTGGGCGAAGTGCTCGCGGTCCTGAGCCGCGACGGCCGCCATCACGTGCTGCTGGACGAAGCGCTGGAACGCCTGGGCGCCTATCTGCACGAGGAACAGGTGCAGGAGCGCGCGGCGGCCCTGATGGTGAAATACGCGCGCAAGGAATGGCCGCGCATCGCCAAGGCCATCAACCTGGTGAAGTCGGTCGACGACATCGCCGACAGCCTGGCCGACCGGCTCGCGCGCGCCGTGCTGGACGAATTGCACGACGTGCTGGCGCAGCCGGACCATCCGCTGCGGCGCGACTACGAGGCCTGGGTCGGCGCCTACGTGCGGCGGCTGCGCGACGACCCCGAACTGCAGGGGCGCATCGACGACTTCAAGCAGCGCGTCATCGACCATCCGCAGTTGCAGGAATACGTGCGCGGCATCTGGCGCGAGGTGCACGACAGCCTCAAGCGCGACCTGTTCAGCGAGGACTCGGTGCTGGCGCGCCACCTGGAGCAGACCTTGATGTCGCTGGGCCGCAACCTGGGCCAGGATCCCGAGCTGCGGCGCGCCATCAACCAGCACGTGCTGTCGGGCGCGGAGCGGCTGGCTTCGACGCTGCGCACGGGCGTCACCGACCATATCGCGCAAACGGTGAAGGGATGGGACGAACGGCACCTGGTCGACGAACTGGAATTGAGCATGGGCCGCGACCTGCAGTACATCCGCTTCAACGGCATGATCGTGGGCGGCGTCATCGGGCTGCTGCTGCACGCCGGGGTCATGCTGGCGGGGCGGTGAGCCGCGAAGATGTATCAATATCTACCAATTCAGGGGCGCCCGGTTCCGTACGAGGGCGCGCCGATTCGGCGACAGGCGCGGGACCTCCATGGGACAAGCGTCCCGCCGCCAGCGGCCTGGCGCCACACCGCTGAGCAAACCGAGTAACAATCGGAAACCCCGTCATCATGGCGCTCGTTTCTCCACGTAACCGCGATTGGTACGATCGGGCGGCCTGGGGAAAACAAGAGAGGAACAGCCATGCCGGCTTCAACATGGGGCATCATCGCGGCCGTCGTCGTGGTGGCCGTGCTGCTTTATATCGTCTTCACCTATAACGCGCTGGTGCGGCTGCGCAATATGACGCGCGAGGCCTGGAGCGGGATTTCGGTGCAGTTGCGCCGCCGCACGGACCTGGTCCCCAACCTCGTCGAAACCGTCAAGGCCTACGCCGCGCACGAGAAAGGCGTGTTCGAGGACATCGCCACGCGCCGCGCCACCAGCATCGCCGCCGGCAGCGTGCCGGAACAGGCGCGCGCCGAACAGGCCCTGGGCCTGGCGCTGGGCCGCCTGATGGCGGTGGCCGAGGCCTATCCCGAGCTGAAGGCGGACGCCAATTTCCGCAGCCTGCAGGACAGTCTCGGCGAGATCGAGGACCAGTTGCAAATGGCGCGCCGCTACTACAACGGCGCCGCGCGCGAGCAGAACATCCGCGTCGAATCCTTCCCCGCCAACCTGGTGGCGAACAGCTTCGGCTTCACGCGGGAACCCTATTTCGAACTGGACAATCCGGCCGACGCCGCGGTGCCCCATGTCTCATTCTGACCCGCGCCTCGATGCCTCCCGCCCGCAACGCCCCGCGCGCCCCGTGCGCCCCGGGCGCCATGCCCGGCCCCTGACCGCGCCCGCCGGCGTGGAAACGCCGCGCCGGCGCCGCCTGCCCTGGACGGCGCGGCGCGAGCCCGCGCCCGCGGAAGCGCGGCGCGGCGTCCCCATGCCGCTGCGCACCGTGCTGGGCATCCTCGCCAGCCTGGTCGCCACGGTCATGGCCGCCCTGCTGCTGGCCACGCCCGCCTGCGCCCAGTACCTGCCGGACGCGGAGGCGGCGTCCGCCGCCATGGGGCGCGAATTCATCGCCGTCTTCGAATCCAACGTCGACGTGCAGCGCAACGGCGACCTGCTGGTCACCGAGCGCCTGCTCGTCAACGCGCAGGGAAACGAAATCAAGCGCGGCATCCTGCGCGATTTCCCCACGCTCTATAACGCCAGGGACGGGCTGCGCGTGGAGGTCGGCTTCGACGTCCTGGGCGTGAAGCGCGACGGCAATCCCGAGCCTTACGACCTGGAGAAATTGTCCAACGGCGTGCGCATCCGTATCGGCAGCGCCGACCGCTGGCTGCCGCCGGGCGCCCACGTCTACGAGATACGCTATCGCACCACGCGCCAACTGGGTTTCTACCAGGACCACGACGAGCTGTACTGGAACGCCACCGGCACCGGCTGGACGCTGCCCATCGCGCACGCCATCGCCCGCATCCACCTGCCGGACAACGCGCGCATCCTGAGGACCGCCTTCTACACCGGCCCGCAAGGCGCCACGGAGAAAAACGCGCGCGTGGCGGAAAGCCAGCCCGGCCTCGTGGTATTCGAGAACACCGAGCCGCTGGGCGCGCGCGAGGGGCTGACCGTGGCGGTGTCCTGGCCCAAGGGCATCGTGCAGCCGCCCTCGCGCCTGCTGGGGCTCTACTACCAGTTGCGCGACAATCTCGCGCCGCTGGTGGCGGTGGCGGGTTTCGTGCTGCTGGCGGCGTACTACCTGGCGGCCTATCTCCGCACGCGCCGCCGCGCGCCGCGCCATATCGTGCCGCTGTACGAACCGCCCGAGGGCATGTCGGCGCCGGCCGTGCGCTACATGGCGCGCCAGGGCAATGACGACCAGGGCTTCGTCATCGCCGTCATCGAACTGATCGCCCTGCGCGCCTTGCGCATCGACCGCAACGCGAGCAAGCGCAGCGCGGACAAGGAAACGCGCTTCGTGCTGCTGGAGCCCGACGCGCAGGGACGGCGCGGCCTGGCGCGCGACGTATTGCTCGGCACCATCCTGCACAAGATGTTCGGCGCGCACACCAGCTTCTACCGCAGCAATGCCGGGTCCAGCCGGCTGCGCGAGGCGCGCGCCACCCTGACCAGCTCGCTGGACAATCTGTATTCGCGCTACATCGCCGACGGCGGCAAGCGCGCGCGCCGCGGCGTCTGGCTGTGGCTGCTGTACGTGGCCGCCTGCATCGGCACGCTGCTGCTGCAGGGCGGCCCGGTCGGCGGGACCATCATGGCCCTGCCCTTCATGGCGGTGGGCCTGGGCACGCTGACCGCCGCCTGGACGATGCTGCGCCGCGCCGGCTTCAGTTGGGCGGTGCTGATCTTCTGGACGCTGTTCGGCCTGCCCTTCCTGCTGGGCGGCATCGGCGTGCTGTCGGCTGAAAATGGCGCCACGCCGCTGCGCGCCCTGTCGGTGGCGCTGCCGGCCCTGCTGCTGCCGGTGGTGGTGCGCGCCTTCGGCTTCCTGCGCGGCTACACCGCCGAAGGCGCCGAAATTATGGACCGCATCGACGGCTTCAAGCAGTACCTGACGTTGGCCGAAGGGCCGCGCCTGGAGGCGCTGGCGACGGTCGAGGACAAGCTGCGCCTGTACGAACGCTACCTGCCCTACGCGGTGGCGCTGGACGTCGGCAAGAAATGGGCGGCCGCCTTCGCGGGGCTGGCGGCCACGGTCGCCGGCGTGGCGGCGGTCCAGGCCATGCAGGACATGTATGGCGGCTACGACATCTACCACAGCGATCCCGGGCGGGCGCTGGACAGCATCGGCAGCGACGTGACGCCGCCCGTGATCTCGTCCTCGTCGGGATCGCCGGGAACCAGCAGCAGTTGGTCGGGCAGCAGCGATTCCTCGTCCAGCGGGTCTTTCGACAGCGGGTCGTCCGGCGACGGCGGCGGCGGGGGCGGCGGCTCCGGTTGGTGAGGCCCGGTGCTGTTATGCGCAAGAAGCCCTGAACTGTATCTGTCCCGATACCCGGTCCAGGGGCAACATGGCCGATTTGCTTCCTGAATGTTGCGGGGCGTCCGGATAACGGGCGTCCCCGCCGTTCGGACTGGAGTCTCCCATGCTGCGCCGCTACGCCACCATCGACGTCTTCACCAACCGGCTCTTCGCGGGCAATCCGGTGGCGGTCGTGCTCGATGCCCAGGGCTTGTCCACGCGCCAGATGCAGGCCCTCGCCACCGAGTTCGGCTATAGCGAAACCACCTTCGTCCTGCCGCCCGCGGATCCCCGCCATACCGCGCACGTCCGCATCTTCACCCCCGACCGCGAAATTCCCTTCGCCGGCCATCCCAACCTGGGCACGGCCTGCGCGCTGGCCGACGACATGACGGCGCGCGGCATCCCGGTGCCGGACACCCTCGCCTTCGAGGAAGCCACCGGCCAGGTGGAGATCGCGCTCTGGCGCCAGGACGGCCGCGTGGTCGGCGCCGAACTGTGCGCGCCGGAACCGTTGTCGTGCCGGGCCCAGATCCGCGCCGCGCAGGCCGCCGCCTGCCTGTCCCTGAAGGAATCGGACATACGCATCGACGCCCATGCGCCGCGCGTGGTGTCGGTGGGCCTGCCCTTCCTGGTGGTGCAACTGGCGTCGCGCGAGGCGCTGGCGCGCGCCCGGCCGGACCGCGCCGCCTACGCGCGCCTGCTGCCGCTGGACGGCGCCCATTCGGTCTATGCCTATGCGTTGGACGGCGCGCGCGGCGCGCCCGACGTCCATGCCCGCATGTTCACCGCCCGCATGACGGAAGACCCGGCCACCGGCAGCGCCACGGGCGCCATGGCCTGTCTGCTGGCGCGCCTGCGCGGGGAAGACGACCTGGACCTGCTGGTGGTCCAGGGCGAAGACCTGCGGCGTCCGAGCCGCCTGCACGCGCGGGCCCGCGCCCACGACGGCGCCTGGTACGCGCACGTGGGCGGGCATTGCGTGCCGGCGTTCAACGGCACGCTGGCGCTGGACGGCGAAGTCGACCAGGCGCCGCTGGCCATGGCGTGAAGCCGTCCGCGCGCCGCGCGGGGCAAAGGCGGAGCCGCCCGGCCAGCGCCGGGAGGCGCGCGATCCCGCGACGGAGATCGTTGTTGCCGCTTTGCCGCAGGGGGCGGCAAAAGGACGGTTGCCGACATGCGCCGGACACGTCACCGGGCTGACGCATGCTTATAATTGAGGATCATTCTTATTCTCAATCCGCATCCAATCCCTGAGCAGCGCCGCCCGTCTTGGAACCCGACGAGTCCGTTATCCCCTCCCCCGACGCCATCGCCGGCCCCGTGGCCGTGGCGTCGCTGTACCGCGAGCATCACGGCTGGCTGCTTGGCCTGCTGCGGCGCAAGCTGCACGGCCATCACGCCGACGCGCTGGACCTGGTGCAGGACACGTTCGAACGCCTGCTGCGCCAACCGCGCTGGGCGCGGCCCGAACGCCCGCGCGGCTACCTGACGGCCATCGCCACCCGCCTGCTCATCGACCGCCACCGCCGCCGCGAACTGGAACAGGCCTATCTGCAAAGCCTGGCCCTGCAACCCGAGGCGGCGGCCCCTTCCCCCGAGGACGTGCTGCAGGTCATCGAACAGCTCGGCCATGTCTGCCGCATCCTCGACCGGATGCCGGCGCGCATGAACCGCGCCTTCCTGCTCGCGCGCATCGACGGCCTGCCCTATGCGGATATCGCGCGCGAACTGAAGGTCAGCGTGAACGTGGTGCAGAAAGACCTGGTCCAGGCCTGGCAGCGGCTCTACCTCGCCTTCGACGGGGCCGCCGATGGCTGAGCGCCCCGCGCCGCCCGCGGCCGGCCAGCACCGGCGCATCGTCGCCGAGGCCGCCGAATGGCTGGTGCGCCTGGAGGCCGGCGCCGACGCCGGCACGCTGGACGCCTGGCGGCGCTGGCATGACGCCGACGCCGAACACGCCGCCGTCTGGCGCCGCTACGCCGACCTGCAACGCATGCTGCCGGCGGCGCCGCGCGGCGCATCGCCTTGCGATCTTCCGCCCGCGGCGCAGGCGCTGAAAGCCGTCGCCAGCCGGCGCGGGCGGCGCCAGGCCATCAAGCTGCTGTGCGGCGGCGCGGCGGCCCTGACGGCCGGCGGGATGGCGTGGCGCCAGGCCGACAGCCAGGGCTGGCTGGCGCAGACGCGCACCGCGGTGGGCGAACAACGGCCCCTGACGCTGGCCGACGGCACCCGCCTGCTGCTGAACACGCGCACCGCCATCGACATCCACGAGGGCCGGACGGACACGGACACGGCCCGCATCGAAGTCGTGCTGCACGCGGGCGAGATGCTGGTCGACAACCGCGACGGCGGCGGCGCCGGCTTGCGGCTGCGCACGCGGCACGGCTACGTCGAGCCCTACAGCGCCCAACTGCTGCTGCGCCAACTGCCGGAGTGTTCGCCGTCCGAGACGATGGCGGCGCTGCGGGAAGGAACGGCGCGCCTGGTCGCCGGCGGGCGCATCGAAGCGGCGCTGCAAGCCGGCCAGGCGCGCCGCTTCGACGACGCGGGCTTCCAGCCGCCGCAAGCCTGGCGCGAGCGCGACCTGGCCTGGACGCAAGGCGTGCTGATCGCCGATGACCTGCGGCTGGACGACCTGCTCAGGCAGCTCGCGCGCTACCGCCACGGTTTCCTGGAATGCGACGACGCCGTGGCGGCGCGCCGCGTGACGGGGACCTTCCGCATCCACGATACGGACCGCGTGCTGGAGGCGCTGGCGCACCACCTGGGCCTGCGCCTGCGGTACCGGACGCGCTATTGGGTCACGTTGCAAAGCTGACGCCGAAGCTGGACCCAAAAAATGAAACCAATTGAAACTTCCAGGCAGATTGCCGCGGCGCCTTCGTCATGACCGGGTGTAGGCCTGCCCCCCAGGCCCCATTCCCAACGAAGATCGCCATGTTCTCCTTTCCCGTTTCCCGCCGGCGCGGCGCCGCGCGCCGACGTCCTCTCGGCCTGGCCCTGACCCTGGCCTTCAGCGGCTTCATCGGCGCGCCGGCCGTCCTGCTGGCCGCCGATGCCGATGCCCAGACGTCCGCGCAACCGTCAGCCCCGCCGTCAACGCCCGCGCCAGGCCAGCCCGCCGATACCGCCGGCCGCACCGTGCGCATCCAGTTGCCCGCCCTGCCCTTGCGGGAAGCCTTGCTGCGCTTCGGCCAGCAGGCCGGCGTCACCATCATCGGCGCGCCCGGAGCGGCCGGCGACCATCAGGCGCCGGCGCTGGACGGCCGCTATCCGGTCGAGGACGGACTGAACCGCCTGCTGGCCGGCAGCGGCCTGCGCGCCCGCCCCAACCCGAACGGCGAAGGCTATCGGCTGGAACCGGCGCCGCCGTCGTCCGGCGGCGTCGCCACCCTGCCCTCCGTCGCGGTGTCGGCCGAGCGCATGCGGGAAATCGGCACGATCTCGCTGGACAGCAAGGCCGGCACCAAGACCGACACGCCGCTGCTGGAAACGCCGCAATCGATCTCCGTGGTCAACCGCGAAATGATGGACCTGCTCGGCGCCACCAACTCCGCCGACGCCCTGCGCTACAGCGCGGGGGTGAACATCGGCGGCTACGGCGTGGACAGCCGCGTCGACGAAATCTCCGTGCGGGGCTTTCGCACCGGCAGCTTCGCCAACAACCTCTACCTGGACGGCCTGCGCCCGCCCGGCAGCAGCAGCGGCGCCACCGCCTCGGCCACGCAGTTCGACGGCTACGGCCTGGAGCGGGTCGAGGTGCTGCGCGGCCCGTCGTCCGTGCTGTACGGCCAGATCGCGCCGGGCGGCCTGATCAACGTCGTCAGCAAGCACCCCACCGACTATGCGCGCGGCGAAGTGGGCGTATCGACCGACAACAACGGGCTGGCGCGCTTCAACGGCGACGTCAGCGGTCCGCTGGACGAAGAAGGCAAGTGGCTGTACCGCGTCGTCGGCACCGCCTATCACAGCAATACCCAGGTCGACCACGTCGACCTCAACCGCGTCATGATCGCGCCCAGCCTGACGTGGCGGCCCTCGTGGCGCACCCAGTTGACGCTGCTGGCCAACTACCAGCAGGACCGCGGCGGCAGCACCTACCAGTTCCTGCCGGCGCACGGCACCTACTACAGCACGCAGTACGGCCACTTCGGCTCCAACCGCTTTCTCGGCGAACCGGCGTTCAACCGCTACGACCGCACGCAGTCGTCCATCGGCTACGAATTCAGCCATGCCTTCTCCGACAGCGTGAAATTCAACCAGAAGCTGCGCTACATGCGCGTGGACACCGACAACGCCGGGGTCTCGCGCTCCGGCGACCTGATGTCCGACGGCCGCACGCTGGCGCGCAGCGCCTCGTCCAACGAAATCCGTTCCGAAGGATTCACGATGGACAACAACGTGCAGTACGACTTCGACCTGGGTCCGGTGCGCAACACGCTGCTCACCGGGGTCGACTACCGCACGCAGACCATACGCGTGGCCTCGGCCAGCGGCAAGGCCGGCACGCTGGACGTCTTCGATCCCGTGTACGGCGGCCCCGTGACCATCGGCAAGATGACGCCGTCGCGCCGCAGCGATAGCAACCAGACCGGCCTGTATACGCAGGACCAGTTGCGCTGGGACCGCTGGACCGCCACCTTCGGCCTGCGCCACGACTGGTCGGAGGACAACTCCCTGGTCCGCAGCACCGGCGCGAAGACGCACTACACCGATGAAGCGACGACCTGGCGCGCGGGCCTGGTCTATCTGTTCGATAACGGCTTCGCGCCCTATGTCAGCTATGCCACGTCGTTCGAGCCGGTCAACGGCACCGGCTACGGCGGCACGCCCTTCAAGCCCACCAAGGGCAAGCAGATCGAGGCGGGCCTCAAGTTCCAGCCCACCGGCAGCCGCAGCATGGTGACGCTATCCGTCTACGAAATCCGCCAGCAGAACGTGCAGACGCCGGACCCGGATCCCACCCACCTGTGCGACGGCAGCCAGTGCTACGTGCAGACCGGCGAGGCACGCGTGCGCGGGCTGGAGCTGGAAGGCAACATGGCGCTGACGGACCAGTGGACGTTGATCGCGTCGGGCACCCTGATGGACAGCCGGGTCACCAAGAGCAACACCACGGACCTGGGCAACCAGTTGCCGCGCGTGCCCAAGCGCACCGTCAATCTGTGGCTGGACTACAAGCTGCCCCGCGACATCCTGCCCGGAGTGAGCGTGGGCGCCGGCATGCGCCACACCAGCGGGGTCTACGGCGACACCGCCAATGCCTATCACATGGAGGCGGTGACGCTGTGGGACGCGGCCATCCGCTATGACCTGGGGGAAATCAATCCCTCGCTCAAGGGCTTGCGCTTCTCCCTGAACGCCACCAACCTGGCGGACAAGGAATATCTCGCGAGCTGCTCCGGCGTGGCCAGTTGCTATTACGGCGCGCGCCGCTCGGTGACCGCGAACCTCAACTATGCGTGGTGACGGCGGGGCGCGGTACGGGGTGCGCCGGCACCGCGCGTGGGAGCTATCGGGCACGCACCGCGCTAGACTGCGCGGCACGTGCGCTTTGAACGTATGAAGGAGTGATTGCATGTCCAGGATTTCATCCATGATGCCGCGGCGCGGCGGCCGCGCGCTTGCGGCGCTGGCCGCCGCCATGGCGTTGTCGGTCGCGGCGGTGCAGGCCGTGGCAGCGCCGGACGCGGGACCGCAAGGCGCCGTCGTGCGCGGACCGTGGGACCAGCCCGTGGGGCCGACGGTGGCGGACCGCGAGTCGGCCTACTACCGGTTCGAGAAGCACCGGCTGGACTCGGCCGACGGCAAGCGCCATTACCGCATCGAGATCGCCATTCCCAAGCAGGCCGCGCCGGCGGGCGGCTACACGGCGCTGTACATGCTCGACGGCAACGCGGCCATGGCCACGCTGACCGACGCCGACATGCAGGCCATGGGCAAGGCGCATCCGCCGGTGCTGGTGGCCATAGGCTACGACATCGCCACCCGCAACGACGTGGTGTCGCGTGCCTACGACTACACGCCGGCGGTGCGCGACGCGCAGGGACGCGAGATTCCCATACCGCTGGATCGCGGGCGCGAGGGCGGCGGCGCCGACGTCTTCCTCCGCTTCATCGACACGCAGGTGCGTCCCCTGGCGCGGTCGCGCGCCCGCATCGATACCAAGCGAGAGATGCTGTGGGGCCACTCCTATGGCGGCCTCTTCGCGCTGCACGTGCTGTACACGCAGCCGCGCGCCTTCGGCGCCTATATCGTCGGCGATCCCTCCGCCTGGTGGAACGACGGCGCCCTGGTGCGGGAATGGCGCGCCTTCGATCCGGCGCGCGCCGCCGGACTGCGCGTCGCCATCCTGGTGGGCACGAAGCCGCGCACGGACGGCCGGATGAATCCCAACGTGCGGCCCGGGGCGATCAACGGCCCGGCCGGCGCGATGAACGGACCGCCCGGCGCGCGGCCGCCCGCGGGGCAGGACGGCAAGCGCGCCGATCCGCGCGCCATCGTGGCGGAAATGGCGGAGAAGCTGCGCGCCGCGTCCGCCCAGGCCACCTACGAGACCTTCCCCCAGTTCGGCCACGGCGAGATGATCCGCGCGTCGCTGGCGCGGGCGCTGCAGATCGCTTCGGGGGCAACGTCCATCCAGCCGTGATGGGAGCGAGACGCCCGCGGGCGTCTCGCGCCGAAGCCGTGGCGCGGGCCCCTGCAAGGCAGGATCGGGCGCCAGGCGCCGAGTGCCGCGCACCGGCAACACGCCCGCCGGAAGGTGTACGCTAGATGGATTTCCCGCGCCCCTTCCGGCGCGGTTTCCGGAGCGCCATCATGCCTGCCCCTGCCATTCCCCTCTCCGTCTTGCGCGCCGGCGCGCTGGTCCTGCTGGCCGCGCTGGCCGGCTGCGCCGATCCGGGCAGCGCCAAGCCGGGCACCCTGTTGTCCGACATGGAAAAACGATACGGCCCGCCCGGGGCGCAATGCCCGGGGCCGGACGGCGGCCAGCGCGTCGTCTGGTCCCAGCAGCCGGAGGGCAGCACGGCCTGGGCCGCCTACATCGGCGCCGACGGCCGCCTGGTCAGCGTGGCGCAGGTGCTGAACCCGGAACTCTTCGGCGACATCGAGCCCGGCTGGACGCCCGGCCAGGTGCGCTGCGTGTTCGGCCCGCCGGCGAACATAGGAACCGCCGGCCTGGGCGAGATGCGCGAAGTGGTCTGGACCTACTACTACCTGCAGGACCAGCACTGGCACATGGCGCTGTACGTGTACATGGGCGCGGACGGAAAACGCGTGACCCATCACGGGATCGGCCCGGACGCACGCTATCGACGGAGCGAATAGAGGGCGAAAACTTCCGGGACACGCCCCTAGTCCCGGGCGCTATCGTCCAGGAACGCGAACCCCATGGTGCGGGCTTCGTAATACAGGCCGCCGTCCTGGACGATGAGGAAATCCGCGCGGCGCGGGCCGTTATTGTGATGGGAATGCGGCGCGCCGGCGGGGGTGACCAGCGTCGCCCAGTCGGACCACGGGCAGTCCTGCCCGTCGACACGCGAATGGCAAGCCTCGCCCGCGACGATGAGGGTCAGGGCCGCCGAGTTGTGCCGGTGCGGCGCTTGCGCGCAGCCCGGCGGCAAGGTGTTCAGGGACAGCGTCAGCGCCGGCATCAGGTTGCGCCGCGCCTGCATGGCCTCGCTGGAGAACACGACCGCCAGCCCCGACGTGCCGGCGTCCGGCACGCTGCCATGGATGCGATCGATTTCCGCGGCGATATCCCCGGACTTGAAATGCACCGGCGCGTCGCCGGGCCGCGCGGCGCGCAGGCCGTGGTAGGCCAGCAGGGGCTCGTCCGTGACCAGCCACAAGACGGCCGACCGCGGCCCCTCGGCGCGCAGCGTGGCGGCGCCGGCCGGCAGGTAGAAGACGTCGCCGCTTGCCCAATCCAGGACCTCGGCGCCGCCGGTATGCCGCGCCTGGCCGCGGCCCGCGATCACGTACCAGATCGAGCCGCTGGCCGCGAAATCGGCGTCCAGGCTGGCGCCCGGGGCGATGCGCGCATAGCGGGCCAGCATGAAGGGCGTGGTGGCGGGCCAGGGGCATCCCAGTTGCGCGGATTGGTCGCAGGCGAAGAAGGCGGTCGCGGAGGGGCCCGCCGCGCCTTCGTCCGCCAGGGCGGCGGCGGCCGGCTCGGTGAAGATGCGCGCCGGCACCGGGTCCAGGTGAATGTTGAAGGCATTGGCGGAATTGAAATAGCGCGCCCGCGCCTGCGCCGCGCCCGCCGGCGCGGCGGCCCGCCCCGGCGGCAGCGCCGCCATGGACGCCACAGCGGACGTCTCGTTCGACACCCCGCCGGACGTCCCGTTCAACGCCTCGTTCGACGCCCCAGCGGACAGCGCTTCGGACGCTTCATTTCCAGAACACATACCGCTTCTCCAATAGATTCACCGCCCCGAAGAACAGCAGGCTGATGGCGGAAGCGACGAAGATGGCGGCCCAGACCTGGACGAAATCGATCTGCAGCACGCCCTGGAATATCGTCCATCCCAGGCCGCCCGTGGCGCCCAGCATTTCCGTGACGATGGCGACGATCATGGCGCGCACCGTCGACACCCGCATCCCCGCCGCCGTCAGGGGGATGGCCGCCGGCACGCGCAGGCGCCACAGGATGGCCGCGCGATCCGCGCCGAAGCTGCGCATGAGGTCGACCGCGCGCGGATCCACCCGGTCCAGCCCCGCCAGCGCGTGCAGGAAAACAGTGAATCCCACCGCCAGCGCCACCATGACGATCTTGCTTTCCGGCCCCATGCCGAACCACAGCAGGATGAGCGGCGCATAAGCCACTACCGGCACCGAATTCAGCGCCGTGGCGACGGGCAGCACGCTGCGCCGCACCGCCGGCAGCATGGTCAGGACGATGGCCAGGAACAGGCCCGCCAGCGACCCGATGGCGAAACCCGCGGCGGCTTCCATCGCCGTGATGGCGGCCGCCTTCAGGAGCAACGCGTGCTGCTGCGCGATGGCCTGCAGGATGCGCGTGACGCTGGGCAGCACGTAGGCGGGCAGGTCCAGGCCCCGCGCCACGGCCTCCCACAGCACGAACACGCCCAGCAGGCCCAGGGCCGCGCGCCGCGCCGCCCGCGAGGGCCAGGGCAAGGCGGAGACGGAAAACGGGGGGAAGGACAGCGTCTTCACAGCTCGCTCCTCCAGAACACGGCCTTGTGCTCGGCCCAGGCCACCAGGCCGTAGAACGAGGTGCCCAACAGGCCCGCCATCAGGATCGCCGCCCACAAGGCCACGAATTGCTCGTTGTACATGGCTTGCAGCAGCAGCACGCCCAGCCCGGTGGTGTCGCCGAACCATTCGCCGGCGATGGCGCCCAGCAGGCTCAAGGTGCAGGCCAGGCGCAGGGCAACGAAGATCTGCGGCAGCGCCGCCGGCAACTGCAGCCGGAACAGCAACTGCCGCCGCGTGGCGCCGAAGCTGCGCAGCAGATCCACCTGGCGCTTGTCCACGGCCTCCAGCCCGTTCAGCGTATTGACCGTCACCGGAAAGAAAGTGAGGTAGAAGGCGATCAAGGCCTTGGCCAGGATGGTGTTGCCGAACCACAGCACCACGACCGCGCCGAAGGCGATGACGGGGATGGTCTGCGAAATGACGAACAAGGGGAAGACCGTCTCTCGCAGCAGGCGCGAGCGGTGGAACAGCACGCCGTTCAGCACGCCCACCAGCGCGCCGGCGGCGTAGCCCAGCAGCGTTTCCGACAAGGTCCTCAGGAAGCCCGCCAGGTAGGCATCCGGCAGCGCCGCGATGGCGCCGAGGATGGCCGACAGGCGCGGCAGGTAATAGGGCTTGATGCCGGCGCCCACCACCACGGCTTCCCACGCCAGGCCGATGACGACGACGGTCGCGACCCCGCGCAGGATGGCCGCGCCGGCGCCGCCGCCGAAGGAAAACGCGCGCGGACGCTTCGTCATGGCAGGCGGTCGGCCAGGGGAATGGCCTTCAGGAAGCTGGCGTCGAAGGCCTGCGCCACGTCGACGGGCTTGCTGATCACGCCGTTCTTGACCAGGAAATCCTCGGCGGCCTGGACGGCGGCCGGGTCGATCCAGAACAGGCCGTCGGTCTTGGCCTTGCCTTCCGTCATCAGGCGGTAGGCCTCGGTCAGCATGAATTCCTGGTGCGTGCGATCCAGGGTCGGCGCCACCTTCATCACCGTGTCGACCGCTTCCTTGGGATGCTTCATGGCCTCGCGCCAGCCGCGGATGGAGGCCCGCAGGAAGGCCTTGACCAGCTCGGGCTGCTCCTGCGCCGTCTTGCGCGACACGATGAGCGTGTCGCGCGGGAAGGTGATGCCGTAGTCCTCGGCCTTGAACAGGCGCAGCTTGTCTTCGCCCACCCGCTGGCGGATGGTGTAGAGCTCGTTGTACCAGGTGGCGGTGATGACGTCGACGTCGCCGTTGACGAAGGGCGTGACGCTGACCTGCTGCGGCTGGATGTCCACCTTGGCGCGGTCTATGCCCTTGTTGGCCAGCATGCCGAACAGCACGTAGTTGGCGCCGGTGAACCAGGCCGTCACCTTCTTGCCCTGGAAGTCCTCCAGCGTCTTGACCGGGCCGTCCTTGCGCGCCACGAAGACGAAAGGCGTGACCTGGTGCGCCACGCCCACCGACACGATGGGCATGCCCTTGTCGATGGCCGCCAGCACGCTGTCGGTGCCGCCGGACAGGCCGAAGGTGTCGGCGCCGGTGGCCACCAGGTTCTCCGTCAGCAGATTGGGGCCGCCCGGGTTGATGGTGAGATCGATGCCCTCGTCCTTGTAGTAGCCCTGCGCCAGCGCGTAGTAGAAGCCGGCGAACTGCGTCTGCGGCAGCCACTTCAGCCGCAGCGTCGCCTTGACCAGGTCCTTGGCCATGGCGGGCGCGGGCAGCATGGCCGCTGCCGCGCCGAAGGTGGCGGCCCAGGCCGCCAGGGCCAGCAGGCGTCGTTTAGTGCGGATAACGGTCATTTTTGCTTCCCCTTGTCGTGAGTGGATTGCGTGCGATTGCGTACGGTTTTCGTGCGGTTTGCGTGCGATTGCCCGCGCGATACGTCCGCCGCGGATGGGTGGCCGAGCCGGATCAGAACGGCCGCGTGCCGGCCACGGTGGTGCGGTGCATGACGCGGCGGTACTTGTCGTCCTCGTAAGGCGTGGCGCAATGCATGGTGCAGCGGTTGTCCCAGATGACGAGATCGCCCTGGCGCCACTTGTGCCGGTAGACGAAGGCGTCGCTGACGGCGTGCTGGTTCAGCGCCGCCAGCAGGGCCGCGCTTTCCGCGGGCGGCAGGCCGTCGATCTGCTTGACGATGTCCTCGCCGACATACAGGGACAGCCGCCCCGTCACGGGATGCGTGCGCACCACGGGATGCACCACGTCCGGCGTGCGCGCCTTCTGCTCGTCGGTCAGCGGCGCGCGGTCGGCGAAGGCCTTGCCGTAGTAGCCGGCGTACGAATGCGTGGCGGTCAGCTTGCGGATGCGCGCCTGCGTCTCGGACGGCAGCGCCTCGTACGCCAGGTGCATGCTGGCGAACAGGGTGTCGGCGCCCTCGGGCGGCACCTCCACCGAGTACAGCAGCGATCCCATGCTGGGCTCGGCGACGTAGGACAGGTCCGAATGCCAGTTCCAGCCTTCCTTGTGATTGCCGATGGGCTTGCCGTTTTCCGAGACGTTGGACAGGACGTAGATTTCCGGCAGGCCCGTGGTGAGGAACTGCTTCAGGACATGGGTCATCAGCGAGCCGAAGCGCCGGCTGATCTCGACGTGCCGCTGGTTGCTCAACGCCTGGCCGCGCACCAGGATCAGCGAGTGCCGGTCCAGGTCCCGGACCAGTTGATCGACCGCCGCGTCGCTGGCGGGATCGGCGAGATCCAGGTCCAGCACTTCGATGCCGAAACCGGGATGCAGGGGGTGGGTCTTGAGCATGGTGCACCTTCTTGGGCTGGTGTTCGTGGCGGGTGTGGGTAGCGGGTATTCGTGACGGGTATTCGTGGAGAGACGAGTTCAGGTCTTGTAGCCAGGATCGAGGCGATCCAGTTGGCGCAGCAGCCCGGGCCATTCCCGCTCGCCGGCCACCAGGATGTCGCCCTTCTGCTCCCAGAACTGGCGCGCCGCTTTCTCGCAGACGTCGTCGCCGGGCCGCAGGATGGGACCGGCGCCGCCCGCGGCGGCGGCCTGCATGGCCAACTGGATGCGCGCGGCGCGCTCGAAGTAATACAGCAGCATGAAGGCCTCGCCCGGCGTGCGGCCCAGGGTCAGCACGCCGTGGTTGCGCATCAGCATGACGCGGTGCTCGCCCAGATCGGCGACCAGGCGCGCCTGTTCGTCCATGTCGATGGCCACGCCCTCGTAGTCGTGGAAAGCCTGGCGGCGATAGAAGCGCATGGCGAACTGCGACAGCGGCAGCAAGCCCTCCCGCTGCGCCGAGACGGCGATGCTGGCGTCCGAATGGGTATGCAGCACGCAGGCCGCGTCGCGCTTGCCCTGGTGGATGGCGCCATGGATGACGAAGGCGGCGGCGTTCACGTCGTAGGGGCTGTCGCTGAGCTTGCGCCCCTGCAAGTCGATGCGGACCAGGCTCGACGCGGTGATCTCCTCGAACAACATGCCGTAGGGGTTGATGAGGAACTGGTCGTGCGTGCCCGGCACGCGCAGGGAGATGTGGTTGTAGATCAGGTCGTCGAGCTTCAGGCCGGCGACCAGGCGGTAGCACGCGGCCAGGGACACGCGCGCGTCCCATTCGGTCTGCGGCATGCCGGCGGGACAGCCCGCGGAGGCCGCGGCGGACGCGGTAGCGGTGTCGTTCGTGCCCATCATGCCTCTCCTCCCGGCGCATCGCCGGCGCGAAACGACTTCATGCTTTCTTCCTCGATGGCTTCCAGCAGGGTGCGCTTGAGCGCGATGAACTCGGGCGCGGTGACGATGTCGGCGCGGCGCGGGCGCGGCAGGTCGACTTTCTGTTCCAGCTTGACGCGGCCGGGACGCGCCGCCATCACCAGCACGCGATCGCCCAGGAAGACGGCCTCGTCGACGTCGTGCGTGATGAACAGGATGGTGCGGCGGTGCTTCTGCCAGACGTCCAGCAGCCAGCGCTGCATCATGCTGCGGGTCAGCGCATCGAGCGCGCCGAAGGGTTCGTCCAGCAGCATCAGGTCGCGCTTGAACATGAAGGTGCGCATCAACGCCACGCGCTGGCGCATGCCGCCGGACAACTGGTGCGGATACTGGTTCTCGAAGCCGGCCAGGCCGAACTCCGGCAGCATCTCCAGCGCCGCGCGGCGGGCGTCGGCGCGCCGCGCGCCTTCCAGCTCCACGGCCAGGATGGCGTTGTCGATCACGGTGCGCCACGGCAGCAGCAGGTCGCGCTGCGGCATGAAGGACACCTTGCCCAGCAGGTCGGCCGCGCGGCAGGACTTGCCGAGGAATCGCACGCTGCCGCCGGCGTCCGGCTCTTCCAGCCCGGCGACGATGTTGAACAGGGTGCTCTTGCCGCAGCCGCTGGGGCCGACCACGGTGACGAATTCGCCGGGCGCGATGTCGACGGCGAGCTTGTACAGCGCCTGCGTCGCGCCGAAGGTCTTGGAAATGCCGTCCAGGCTCAGCAAGGCCCCCGCGCCGGGCTCCTCCTTGCGCGCCGGCGCCCACGCGCCGCGCGGCTGCCGATCCAGGTCGAGAATATGGGCGCCGCTCATGGCTGCTCCTCAAGCATGGCCAGTTCGGCCAGGACATCCGCGAGCACGCGGGCCCCGGCGTACAGGTCGGCGGGTTCGGTGAACTCCGCCTCGTTATGGGTGATGCCGTCGCGGCTGGGCACGAACAGCATGGCGGACGGGCAGACCGGATGCAGATACCGCGCATCGTGGCCCGCCGCGGAAAGCAGGTCGCGGCGCGGCAGCCCCAGGCGGTCGGCGGCGCGGCGCAGGCGCGCCCGCATGGCTTCCGGAAAGGTCAGGGAGTCGGCCGCGGACAGCCGCGCCACCTCGACCGCGCAAGGACCCGCCGCGGCCTCGCACACCGGCGCCACCAGGGCCGACAGGCGCCGCAGTTCCGCGCTGTCCGGATGGCGCAGGTCGATGGAGAACACCACCCGGCTGGCCACCACCGACGGCGCGCTGGGCGTCACGTCGAAGCGGCCGACCGTGAACTTCACGATATCGGCCTCGTCGTGCAGCGCACGCGCCAGGGCCTGCACCATGGCGGTGGCCGCCAGCAGCGCGTCGCGCCGCTCGGCGCGCGCCGAGGTGCCGGCATGCGCGGCCTCCCCCTGCACGGTCACGCGAAACGTATGCTTGCCTTGTATGCCGCTGACGATGCCGACGGGACAATGCGCCCGCTCCAGCTCCGGTCCCTGCTCGATATGCGCCTCGATGTAGGCATAGGGCGGCCCGCCCAGCGGCCTCGCCGCGATGCCCGGCAAGGCGGCGGCGGTGGCCGCCAGCGCGTGCTGGACCGAAACGCCGGCCGCGTCCCGCGCGGGCAGGATCTCGGCCAGCGCACGGGCGCCGCCGTACACGGCCGACCCCATCATGCCCGGCGCGAAGCGCGAACCTTCTTCGTTCATCCACGCCACGATCTCCACCGGCCGGCGCGGCGCGAGCCCCGCTTCCCGCATGACCTGCACGGCTTCCAGCGCCGCGATCACGCCGTAGACCCCGTCGTAGCGGCCGCCGGTGGGCTGGCTGTCCAGGTGCGAGCCCGACAGCAGCGGCGCGCCCGCGCCGGCTTCCCAGCGCAGGAAGAAGTTGCCGGCGGCGTCGCGCGTGGCCTCCAGGCCCAGGGCCGCGCCCCACTCGGCCAGCAGGGCCTGCGCCGCCGCGTCCTCGGCCGACAGCGCCGCGCGATCGACGCCGCCCGACGCGGTGGCGCCGATACGGGCCATCGCCATCAGGCGGCGCATCAGGCGCTCCTGGCTGACCAGACGGGAAGGCAAGGCATTCATGGGGCGGTCGAGGTTCCTGTGCAGAAGGTCGTCACTTCATTGGGTCTTCATGATCTCGGCCGGCGCGGACCGGGGATCGCGCGGCAGCCACTTGCCCTGCTCCACCGTCGCCAGGAAATCGCCGACGAACTGGTTGAACAGGCCCGGCTCCTCGATGTTCAAGGTGTGCCCCGCTTTCGGCAGCACCAGCAGGCCGCTGGCCGGCACCGTCCGCTTGAGGAAGATGCCCGGTTGCAGGCAATGGTCGTCTTCGTCGCCGACGACGACCAGGGTGGGCACGGCCATGCGCTTGAGCTCGTCCTCCAGGTCGTAGATCGACGGCCGGCGCGCCTGCACGCCGCGCATGGTGTTGGCCGAACCGGTGGCGTCGTGCTGGCCCAGTTGCTCGGCGAACTCCGCCCAGCCGCGCGGGTCCTTGAGCTGGAAGGGAATGCGCGACGCCGCCGTCGAATAGATCCTGGAGAACGCGGGCGCGCCCATTTCCTCGAACTTGCGCGCCACCTCCAGCGAGACACCGCGGAAATAGTCCTCGTACTGTTTCTCCGCGCCGTAGCCCGCGCCGGCCACCACCAGCGACAAGGCGCGCGCGGCGTGGCGCAGGCCGAAATGCAGGGTGGCGAAGCCGCCCATGGACAAGCCCACGACGTGCGCGCGCGCCAGGCCCAGTCCGTTCAGCACGTCGACCATGTCGTCGACGGCGATTTCCTGCGAATAGCGGTCCACCTCGGCCGGCACGTCCGACGGCGTATAGCCGCGCGCGCTATAGGTGATGCAGCGGTAGCGCCGCGCGAAGTACCGCATCTGCGGCTCCCAGCTACGCCAGTCTCCGCCGAACTCGTGCACGAACAGGATGGGCGTGCCGCTGCCGCATTCCTCGTAGTGCAGCCTGACGCCGTCGCGCGTGGTGATGATGGGCATGGCTTTCGTATCCTCGTATCGTTGGCGGCTTGCCGGATGCCGCCGGGCTTGCTGGCGTTGCGAATCGAACATGACGCTGCGACTGGCGCGCCCCGGGCAGCCGGCGCAAACGTCCCGGAAGAACGCCCTGGAAAAACGCTAGAACAAGGCCGCCGGCGCCGGCGCCTTGCGCGCGCGCTCGACCATGGCCGGCAGCAGCTCGCAGCAGCGGTCGGCCCAGGCTTCGGGCACGGTCAGGCTGATCTTGACGAAGCGGTCGCCGAAGCGCTTGGTGTGGTACGTGCCCTGGCGGATCATCACGCCCTCGGCCTGGTAGGCCGCCACCAGCGCTTCCGGCCGCACGCCCGCGTCGCCGGTCTCCACGATCAGCAGATTGGCCTGCGACGGGTAGACGGGCAGGTGCAGTCCGTCCACGCGCGCGACCGCGTCGGCCAGCGCGGCCTGGTTGCGGCGCAAGCGCCGCTTGACCTCGGGGAACCATTCCGCCTTGGTCTGCAATCCCGCGATGGCCGCGCGCTGCGACAGCACGTTGCTGCCCAGGTTGTTGGGCGGCGCGCTGGCCAGCCGCTCGATGATGTCGGCATCGGCGATGACGGCGCCCAGCCGCATGCCGGCCAGCCCCAGCCACTTGGAAAAGCTGTAGGTCATCACCGTCTTTTCCGGGTAGAAGCGCAAGGCCGGCGTGAAGTCGTCGGCGAACTGCGAATAGGTGGCGTCGTGGATCAGGTAGGCGCCGACCGAGCGCGCGATGTCGGCGATTTCGCGTATCTCCGCTTCGGTGTGGCAGGTGCCCAGGGGGTTGTTGGGATCGACCAGGTAGATCACGCCGGTGTCCGGTCCCACGGCGGCGCGCAACTGCGCGGCCGTCAGCTTGTACCCTTGCGCGGCGTCGTAGATCGGCAATTCGACGACGTTGGCGCCGGCATGGCGCGCGAACGCCATCGGCCACGCCCAGCTCGGATCGGTGGTGACGAAATCCTTGCCCGGCTCGCAGACGTTGCGGCAGACGTTGTACAGCGCCTCGACCGCGCCGTCGGTGACGAAGGCGCAGGCCTGCGGCACCCCGGCATCGTCCACGATCAGGCGGCGCAGCGTTTCGAAGCCGGCCGGCGGCGCATAGGCGTGATAGTCGCCGCGCGCCAGGGCTTCGGTCACCGCGGCGATGACGGCGGGATGCGGATCGAAGTGGTTGGTGTTCTGCCCCAGCCACATCAGGCCCGGCGTATTGCAGAGGCGGTCGAAGTAGGCGTTGCGTTGTTCGAAGCTGCGCATGGCGTTCCCGGCCTTCAAATGATGGAGCGGCGCGAGGCGATGCCGCCGTCGATGGTCACGATGGTGCCGGTGATGTAGGCCGCGCGTTCGGACGCCAGGTAGACGATGAGATCGGCCACTTCCTCGGGGCTGGCCGGCCGCTTGGCGGGATACTTGTCGAACAGTTCCTCCCAGCGGCTTTCGTCGCCGTACCAGTCCACCGCCCGCCGCTTCATCAGCTTGACCATGCGGTCGGTGGCGACCGGCCCCGGATTGACGCCCACCACCCGGATGCCGTCGTCCAGGCTGCGGCCGCCCACGCCGCGCGTGAAGGCCATCATGGCGGCGTTGCCGGTGGTGCCCACGATGTAGTTGGCGTCCCAGTTCTCGCCCGAGTTGCCGATGTCGTTGACGATGACGCCCTGGCCGCGCGCCTTCATCCGCGCGTAGATTTCGCGGGTCAGGGTCACGTAGGAAAAAATCTTCATGTCCAGGCTGTCGCGCCAGGCCTGGTCCGACAACTGGTCCATGGGCCCCGGCGTGGAATCGGCCGCGTTGTTGACCAAGATGTCGGCGTCGCCGCAGCGTTCCGCCAGCGCCAGGACATTGGCGGTGACGGAGAGGTCCAGGGCATGGGTCTGCACCTCCACGCCGTATTCCGCCGACAGCGCCGCCTTGGCCGCGGCCAGTCCTTCGGCCGAACGCGCGGCCAGGTGCAGCCGGGACACGCCTTCCCGCGCGAAGCTGTGCGCCGTCGCCAGGCCGATGCCCTTCGAAGCGCCGGTGATCAGCGCCGACTTGCCGTTCAAACCCAGATCCATTGCTGCCTATCCTCGACGTGGTTTCAGGGTCGGATCCATGTATGCAAGATTTGAATCCGGATTGCCTGGAGAGAAGGTTCCCGCCCGGATTCCGGGCCGTCTCTCCATCCTTGCCGGTTCAGCAAACGCAACATCCATGCCAACCAGCTTTCCCCATGACCGCATGGATATTGGCTTTCGCCTGCCCCAACACAGGGCGTAACGTGGTGCATGGACGCCGCGTTCTTGTGCATACAAGATCATTTATCTTGCATACATTAAAAGGTACAATGCGGGTGACGGCGAGCCTGCCTCGGACGGCGCCAGTGCCGGCGCGCTACGGGCCAAGGCCGTCTTCCGCCGCGCAAGCCGCCCACGACCACGCCCGGGCAGGCCGTGCCGCCTCCTCTTGAACACCGCGCCCCAGGCAGGGGCCTACCCCGATGACGAGCCTTCCCGTGTCCTCCATTCCGTCCTTCGCGTCCGCCGCGGCGCAGCCTGGCGCCAGCCGTTCCGCCCAGATCCAGCAGACGCTGGAAAGCGAAATCCTCGCCGGCACGCTGGCGCCGGGCGCGCGCCTGGACGAAGTGGAATTGGCAGCGCGTTTCCAGGTTTCGCGCACGCCGGTGCGCGAGGCCTTGCGCCATCTGGCGTCGGCGGGCCTGATCCAGATCCGCACGCGCCAGCCGGCCCTGGTGGTGGCGCTGTCGGCCACGCGCCTGATCGAGATGTTCCAGGTGATGGCGGAACTGGAGGGCCTGTGCGCGCGCCTGGCGGCGCGCCGCATCAACGCGGCCCAACTGGCGCAGCTAAGCCGCTACCAGGAGGAACTGGCGGCGCTGGCCGGCACCGGCGAGGTGGAGATGTTCTACGAGATCAACCGGCGTTTCCACGAACTGATCTACGAGGCCTCGCAGAACGCTTTCCTGGCCGAGCAGACGCGCGCGCTGCGCAACCGCATCGGCCTGTATCGCAAGATGGTCACGCAAAAGCCCAGCCGCCGCGCCGATACGCTGACGGAGCACGCGGCCGTGCTGCGCGCGCTGGCCACCGGCGACGAGGAAGGCGCCGGCGCGGCCATGCGCGGCCACGTGAACCTGCTGGGGGAGAAGCTGCTGGACTTCATCGCCTTGTTTCCCAAGGCGGAATGAGGACGGCCGGCCCGGGACCAGGCTGATGTCGGCCTGGTGTCGTCGGCCTAGCGCCGCGCCAACTGCGGCATCGGCGGCAGGTGGATGCCGCTGGCGCGGTAGGCGTCGAAGAACAGGCGCAGTTCGTCCTGCGTCATGCCCAGGCCGAGCAGGGACTTCAGGAGGCGCCGCACGTCGGGCTGGGCGGCCTGCGCGGCGGTCAGGCGGTAACGGCTGAGTTCCCAGTCGACGATCGCCACGGCAGGCTGCGAATGGGAGAAATCGACGAAGACCTCTTTCGGATAGAGATGGCCATGCTTGCGGCGCGCGCGATGCAGCGAGATCAGCGCCCCCGCGACCGCACGCAGGGCCGCCGCGCGCTGCTCGGGGGACCAGAGTTTTTCCGCGTAGGCCTGGTCCAGGCTGACGTAGCCGCTCAGGCCACGCGTGACCAGGATCGAGTCCCAGCCTTCCTTGCTCTTCTGCATGTCGAAGAAGACCAGCGGCGCCGTGGGCACCCCGATGCTCTGGCAGAAACGCATGCTCTGCCATTCGCGCAGCAGCGTGGGACGCCCCGCCGGATAGCGGACACTGCGAAAAAGGTGATTGCGCTGGCGCTTCACGTAATAACAGGCGCCCGACTCCGGCACGATCACCCGCTGGACGCCGCTGAAGCCGCCGCGCCGGTTATTGGGCTCCTCCACCCACTCGCCCTGTACTGACCACCAAAAACTCGATTCTTGCGGACGCATCGTCCGACACCTTTATTTCCCCGGGAGCGCGGCATCTGCGTCGCGTCTCCCTTGCATGGCGCGCCGGCGCGGCCCGCGGCGCCGTGTCCGGAACGTCCGGGACGCGGCCATGGGCCCTCGCGGCGGATACGCCGTCCTGTTTGAACAAAACGCCCAAACCGTGGAGAAGCTTACAAAGTTCGGACCCGGCCGTAAAATTTTCGTCACATTGGGCTGGTTTTGTGCCGGAATAACAACAGCCCTCCCCCGGCGGGGGCATACACAATTTATTTCTTTAACCTCTCCGGGACTTGCCGCATCATGATGCGGTTCCGGCAACCGGGCGCAGGCCGCGCGCCCGGTACGGCGCGCGACGCGGCCCGGCAGGGCTTGCGGGGCGGCTGACCGGACCCCGGTTCCGTTGCTTCCGAAGGGGAGCCGATCCCGGACCAGGCAAGTTCATCCCGCGGCCTTATCCAGCCATTCAGGTTTCGATGAACGTTTTACGCCTCGCCGCGTTGACGTGCGGTCTTCTGTCGGTCCTCGCCGCCGGCGCTCGCGCCCAGACCGCCGCCACGCCCATGCCCTCCGCCACGCCCGTGGTCCTGGCGCCCGCCGCGCCGGCGACCACGTCCGCGATGACGGCATCCCTGGACAAGAACGCCGCGGCCGCGGTGGACAATCGCTGGGACGCCAGCCTGGCCGCCTTCGCCGCCGCCGACAAGGAACATCCGCCCAAGCCGGGCGGCGTGCTGTTCGTCGGCAGCTCGTCCATCCGGCTGTGGAGCAACCTGGAGAGCGACTTCAGTTCCCTGCCGGTGGTGGTCAAGCGCGGCTTCGGCGGCTCGCGCATGATGGACTGTACGCAACACCTGCACGCCCTGGTCGCGCCCTACAAGCCGCACCTGGTGCTGGTCTACGCGGGCGACAACGACCTGGCCGAGGGCCGCACGCCGCAGCAGGTATTGCAGAGCTTCCGCAAGTTCGTCGAAGGGGTGCGCGCGGACCTGCCCAAGACCCGCATCGCCTATATCTCGATCAAGCCCAGCCCGCTGCGCGCCTCGCTGATGCCGCAGATCCAGGAAGCCAACGCCTTGATCAAGGCCTATACGCTGACGGTCCCCAACGCCGATTTCATCGACGTCTATTCATCCATGGTGGATGACAAGGGCCAACCGCGCATGGCCCTGTTCCGCGAGGACAAGCTGCACCTGAACGCGGACGGCTACGCGCTGTGGAAGCGCCTCATCACCGCCCACCTCGATTGACGCAGCCCTTGCCGGCGCCCGCGCCCGCCAGGGCCGGAGCCGGCCTGGCCTGCTGGCGCGCCGTCGCCGCGGCCTTGCCGGAACGCATGATCACCGCCACGCCATAGAGCAGGATCACGCTGCCGATGTACAGCGCCGCGTCCAGCCAGGAGGAGCGCGCGGGCGTCGCCACCCCGACCACGCACAGGGCCAGCAGCACCACCACCAGGTGCGCGCAAAACACCGACAGCGAGGACTGGCCCATGGTTTCCAGGAAAGGCACGCGCGGCAGGCGGCGCTTTATCCAGTCGTCGTAGTGCATGGCCAGGACGACCAGCGCGAAGAAATTCAGCAGGCGCATGGGCCCCAGGTGCCACTTGTCCCACAGGAAATTGATGGGCTCGCCGTCGGCGAAGGGCGCCTGGCCCGTCAGGTGGCGCCAGATGAAGAAGGTCCCGGCGACCAGCGCCGCGCCGGCCACCTCCATGCGCGAGAAAGGACGCCGCTCCCCGGCCGGCACGCGCGCATGCGTGGCCCCCAGCCACAGGCCGAAGATCCACAGCAATTGCCAGCCGAAGGTTTCGAAGGCGCCGGTTTCGCTGAACGGCACCGGCAGCCCCGTCAGGTCGACCAGCCAGCCGTAGAGGTATTTGGACAGGCCGAACTGCGTGGCGAACCACAGCAGCCCGCTGATGGTCAGGATGGTGCGCCAGCCGTGCCGCAGCCCGATGGACAGCACCCACGGACTGAGCAGCATGAACATCACGTAGATGGGCAGGATATCCAGCAGCGGCGGGTTGTAGATGAGCGCCAGCGCGGACAGGAAGGCGGTGGTCGGCTGCTGCAGGTAGTACCACATCAGGTGCTGCACGTCGGGCTGCGGAATGGTCAGGCCCAGCACCGCGATGAGGGTGAAAAGGAAGAGCAGGCAGGCCGCCTGGCACGAATACACCACCAGCGCCCGCCGCAGGAAGGCCTTGTGCATGGCGGCGAGCCCGTCGCGCATGTAGCGCCGGGTGTAGACCAGCCCGGCCATGTAGGCCGACAGCATGACGAAGCCTTCGGCCGCCGAGACGAAGCCGAAGGGCTGGGAAGCGGGGATGGCGAACTTGGTGGGCAGGTGCGTCGAGAGCATCAGCACCAGCATCAGCCCGCGCACCGCGTCCAGCTCCCACATGCGCGGCCGGGCGGCCTTGGCCGCGCCGGGCGCGCGGGCGCCGGAATGAGGGGGTAATGAAGGGGAAGGATTCGCCGCCATGGTCTGCTTCTGCCTTCGATAGCGCCGATCCGCACGCCGGCGGACCGCGGAACCTCCATATGGCCGGGGCTGTCTCGCCGTCCCCGCCGCGCGGCGGCCTGTTCCCAGGCGCGCCGCCGGTTCCTTCGCCAGCCCTGCCGCCGGGACTGTCCCGGCCGGCCGATACGGCGCTATCGTTGATTGTCGATTCCGGATGTGTCGATTCCGGATGGCTGCCGGACCGGCGCGATTGCGCGCGTTTGCCGGCCTTTCGGCGCGCCGTCGGCCCCATGCGTCCGCCCTAGGCCCCGCCAGCCGCGCCATCCTGCATTTGTTTCATCGGGTAAACCCGAGCTTACTCATAGAAAGAACGAAATAGGTGAACTTCGCTGTCGGAAAAGTAACCAGAAAACTCCGCCGGGCGCTGCTTCCCAGGGAGGCTGCCCTGCCATGGCAACGACCGGTCAAGGATTGCACGGAACTGGTGCAGGGTCGGGGCCAGGCACATCCCGTGCCGGCCCGGTCGCGGCCGAGCCTCAGCTTTGAGAGAGACAGGAGCCATGCCATGACCCAACCTAGCGAAGCGCGCTTGCACATGGTGGAGCATCAACTGATCCCGCGCGGCATCCGGCATCCGCGCGTGCTCGCGGCCATGGGCAAGGTGGCGCGCGAGGCATTCCTGCCGGCATCCCTGCGCGACGACGCCTACAAGGACGGCCCGCTGCCCATTGCCGGCGGCCAGACCATCTCCCAGCCTTATGTGGTGGCGCTGATGGCGCAGGCGGCCGACCCCGGGCCCGGCGACCGGGTCCTGGAAATCGGCACCGGCTGCGGCTATGCCGCCGCCGTCCTCGCCGAACTGGCCGGCGGCCTGGACACCGTCGAACGCCTGGACGAACTGGCCCGCGTGGCGGCCGCCAACCTGCGCGCGCAAGGCTACCTGAAGGTCGCCGTCCACCACGCCGACGGCAGCCTGGGCTGGCCGCCGGGCGCGCCTTACGACGTGATCGTGGCGTCGGCCAGCGCGCCGGACGTGCCGGCGGCCTGGCGCGAACAGCTCGCCGTGGGCGGCCGGCTGGTGCTGCCGGCCGGCGGACGGCGCCACGGCCAGCGCCTGCTGCGCATCACCCGCGTCGATGCCGATGCGTTCGACGAAGAGGACCTGGGCGCGGTCAGTTTCGTGCCGTTGATCGGGCAGCAGGGTTGGCCGGCGAGCGGGCCATAGACACGGCGGGCCCGCCCGCGCGGCGACAAAGGCGGCGCCGCCGTCCTGGCATACACTCTGGACAGCTCTCCGACAGACAAGGCTCCACCATGAAAAAAGGCCCCCACGCCGCGCGGCTGCGCCGCTTGCTGCCCCCCGAGGGGGCGCTTTTCATCTTGGGAGCGGCCCGGCGATGAACAAAGGCCCCCACGCCGCGCGGCTGCGCCGCTTGCTGCCCCCCGAGGGGGCGCTTTTCATCTTGGGAGCGGCCCGGCGATGAAAAAAGTCCTGCTGATCACGGGCGCCAGCCGCGGCATCGGCGCCGCCACGGCCCTGCTCGCGGCGCGCCGCGGCTACGCCGTCTGCGTCAACTACAAGAGCAACGAACAGGCCGCGCTGGGCGTGGTCGCGCGCATACGCGCCGCCGGCGGACAGGCCGAGGCGTTCTGCGCCGACGTGGGCCAGGAGGCCGAAATCGTCGGCCTGTTCGACGCCGTGCAGCAGCGCTACGGCCGCCTCGACGGCCTGGTGAACAACGCCGGCATCCTCGAACAGCAGGCCAAGGTGCGCGACATGACCGCCGCACGCCTGCGCCGCATCCTGGACGTCAACGTGGTCGGCCCCTTCATCTGTTGCCGCGAGGCCGTGCGCCGCATGTCGATCAGCCTGGGCGGCGCGGGCGGCGTGATCGTCAACGTGTCCTCGGCGGCGTCGCGGCTGGGCTCGCCCAACGAATACATCGACTACGCCGCGTCCAAGGGCGCCCTGGATACGCTGACCATAGGCTTGTCCAAGGAAGTCGCCGACGAGGGCATCCGCGTGAACGCGGTGCGTCCCGGCATCATCGACACCGACATCCACGCCAGCGGCGGCGAGCCCGGCCGCGTGGACCGCGTCAAGCACATGGTGCCCTTGCGGCGCGGCGGCACGGCCGAGGAAGTGGCCGGCGCCATCATGTGGTTTTTTTCCGAGGAAGCGACGTACTCGACCGGGGCTTTCCTGGACGTGTCGGGCGGCCGCTGACGGCGGACATGCCGGGCGCACCGGGCGCGCGGACCCGCGCCGGATCGGCGCCGAAGAAAGCCCGCGTCGCCTCGACCCAGGCGCGGGCCGCGCGCGAGAGCTGGGCGTTGCGGCGCCAACTGGCCACCAGTTGCCAGCGGATTTCCGGCTGGGCGATGGGAATCGACACGAAGCGGCGCCGGTCCAGGCGCTCGCCATAGTGGGCCGGCAGCAATGCGATGCCCATGCCGCATTCCACCAGGGTCACGATCAGGTCCCACTGGCTGCTGCGGCAAGCCAGGCGCGGGGTGAAGCCCGCCCCGCGGCAGGCCTGGTCGATGATCTCGTTGAGCTGGAAGGTTTCCCCGTAAAGCAGAAAGGCCTCCTCCGCCAGCTCGGCCAGGCGCACCTCCCGGCGCCCCTGCCAGCGCGCCTCGCGCGGCGCCAGCAGGTGCAGCGGATAGTCGCAGATGGGGATGCCTTCCATGTCGTCGGAGATGGGCGCCATGCAGATGCCGACGTCCAGCTCCCCTTCGCGCAGCGCCCGCTCCACGGCGCGCGCGCCCGATTCCAGCAGCTTCAGTTCGACGCCCGGCCACTGCTTGTGGAAGGCGGCGATGGCCGGCGCCACCAGCGAGGCGCCCAGCGGCGGCAGGCCGATGGTCAGGCTGCCGCGCGTCAGGTCGCCCAGCGCCTCCAGGTCGTCGCGCAGCAGGGTCTCCGCGGCCAGCATTTCCTGCGCGCGCGCATAGACCAGGCGGCCGGCGTCGGTGGGGGTGACGCTGCGCTTGCGCCGGTCGTCGTCGCGCGCCAACAACGGCGCGCCCAGTTCTTCCTCCAGCACCCGCACCATTTTGCTGACGGTGGGCTGGGTCACGAATAGTGCATCGGCGGCGGCGGTGAAGCTGCCCTGACGCACCACTTCGGCGAAATATTTCAATGCACGCAGTTCCACCGCGGTTCTCCAGGCGACCGGCGCGCGCACCGCGGCGGTGCAGTGCGCGCGCTTTTTCTGATTATGCCAAATCAGAATAATAAAAATAGAAATAATTCACTGGATACATCAGGGGGGCGTCCCTACACTTTTCTCAACGGCCCATCGACAGGGCCGTCCGGCGCGTGCCGGAGACTTTTTCCGTAGCGGCAGCAATATGAAGTCCTCCTTTCTTACCCATCCCCTGGCGGCGCGCCTGCGCCCGCATGCATCGCGCCTGGGCCAGAGCCTGTTTCTCGTTCTCGCCTTCGCGGCGGCCGCGTGGCTGACCGCCCTGCTGAAGCTGCCGCTGGCCCCGGGCGTGGTGGGACTGCTGACGGTGCTGGGGCTGTTGCTCGCCGGCATCGTCCGCATCGAATGGATCAAGGGCGGCGCCAACTGGATGCTCAACGAACTGGTGCTGTTCTTCATCCCCAGCGTCGTCGCGGTGGTGAAGTACTTCGACCTGTTCCGCCGCGAAGGCGTGCAACTGGTGCTGGCCATCGCGGTGGGCACGCTGCTGGTGATGGCGGCCACCGCCCTGGCCGTGCACGCGGGACGCCGCCTGGAAGACCGCCTGGCGCGGCTCGCGCGGCGCCACGCCCGCCTGAACGCGGAACCGAGGCCATGAATACCTGGTTGCCGATTCTTTGCCTGGCCTGGACGCTGCTGCTGTACTTCCTGGTCAAGCCCCTGTATCTGCGCCATCGCAAGCCGTGGCTGTCGCCGGCCATCGTCGTGCCGGCGCTGACCATCGGGCTGATGCTGCTGGTCCATATTCCCTATGCCTCGTACTTCCAGGAAACGCACTGGCTCACCTGGCTGATGGGGCCCGCCACGGTGGCCTTCGCCGTTCCCATCTACGAATACCGCGGCGTCGCGCGCCGCCACGCGCTGTCGCTGAGCCTGGGCGTGGCCACCGGCATGGTGGTGGCGGTGGTCAGCAGTTGCCTGCTGGCGCGCCTGTTCGGCTTCACGCCCGAAGTCACGCACAGCCTGATGGCGCGCTCGATCTCCACGCCCTTCGCCGTCGCGCTGGCCGAGCGCACGGGCGGCTCGGCGGAGCTGGTGTCCCTGTTCACCATCATCACGGGGCTGGTCGGCATGATCGCCGGCGACGGCCTGCTGGCCGCGCTGCGGCTGCGCTCCAAACTGGCGCAAGGCGCGTCCTATGGCGCCGGCGCGCATGGCTTCGGCGCGGCCCGCGCGCGCGAGCGCGACAGCGAGGAAGGCGTGGTCGCCAGCCTGACGCTGGTCATCGCCGGCATCGGCATGGTCGTCGCCGGTCCGGCCCTCAGCGGCCTGGTCAGCCGCGTACTGGGCGGGTAAGCGGCACGGCCGCGCGGCGGCCATCTCCGATGGAGGATGCGCGCCCGGGACGGCCCGGCGAGCTCTCTCATGGCCGCGGATTTCCGGGCACGACGCCGGCGGCGCCGGGAATCAGTATGATCGGGCGATTCCGTCACCCCTGATCCAGGGGCGCGCGCCGCCCGGGCCGTCCAGGGCCGCGGTGGCCGCGCCCCGCGCCCGGAGCCCCTGGCCACCATGAAAGCCATCGACATGAAGGATTTCGGCGAAGCCGACGTCCTGCAACTACGGGACGTCGCCGAGCCCGACGTCCGTCCGCACGACCTGCTGGTGCGCAACCGCGCCGCCGGCGTCAACCGCGCCGATCTCAACCAGCGGCGCGGCGCCTACGGCCGCGCCGACTTCGGCGACTCCACCTTGATGGGCCTGGAGATCGCCGGCGAGGTCATCGCCGTCGGCAGCGAGGTGCAAGGCTACCGGCCCGGCGACCGCGTCATGGGCATCGTCGGCGGCGGCGGCTACGCCGAGGTGGCGCGCATCGACTACCGCATGGCGATGCCCATTCCCGCCGGCCTGGACGACATCCACGCCGGCGCCATCCCCGAAGCCTTCGTCACCGCCCACGAGGCCTTGCTGCACCTGGGCCGCCTCGAACCCGGGGAAAAAGTCCTGGTGCACGCGGGGGCCAGCGGCGTCGGTTCGGCCGCCATCCAGTTGGCGCGCGCGCTGGGCGCCGAGGTCTACGCCACCGCCGACGGCGCCAAGGCGGCGCGCGTGCGCGAATTCGGCGCCGGCCTGGTCATCGACTACAAGAACGAGGACTATGCCGAGGCCGTGGCGCGCGCCACCGGCGGCCGCGGCGTGGACGTCATCGTCGACTTCGTCGGCGCGCCCTATCTGGAGCGCAACGTGCGCAGCCTGGCCGACGGCGGCCGGCTGGTGCAGGTGGGATTGATGGGCGGCAAGTCCGCCACGCTGCCCATGGACCGGCTGCTGTTCGGCCATCTGCAGATCATGGGCACGGTCATGAAGTCGCGGCCGCCGGCGGTCAAGCAGGCCATGGTCCGGCGCTTCCGCGAGCGCTGGCTGGACGCCTTCGCCCGCGGCGACATCGAGCCCGTCATCGACAGCGTCTTCCCGCTGGCGCGGGCGGCCGACGCGCACCGCCGCATGGAGGCGAACCTCAACGTCGGCAAGATCATGCTGGACGCGAGCTGAAGCCGCCGCGCCGCGCGGCGCCCGCCTCCGCCATCGTGGATGAGCGGCGCCGCGGGCCCCCGCGCGCGAAGCGGACCGCGCCCGGCAATGGCTACAAGGCGGAGACCTTGACCGCGCCGGTGCGGAAGAACGCCTCCAGGTTGTCCAGCACGAGTTGGGCCATGTCGGCGCGGGTTTCGTGCGTGGCGCTGGCCACGTGCGGCAGCAGCACGACGTTGTCCAGCGCGAAGAAGGCTTCGGGCACGCGCGGCTCCTGCTCGAAGACGTCGAGCCCGGCGCCAGCGATGCGCTTTTCCTGCAAGGCCCGCACCAGGGCCGCCTCGTCGATGTTGCCGCCGCGCGAGATATTGATCAGGAAGCCCTGCGGACCCAGCGCGTCGAGCACTTCCGCCGACACGATATGGCGCGTCTCCGCGCCGCCGGTGCTGGCGATGACCAGGTAATCCGCCCAGCGCGCCAGGTCGATCAGGCTGTTTTCATAGGCATAGGGCAGGTCCGCCGCCGGCCGGCGGTTGTGATAGCGGATCTCCATGTCGAAGCCCTGCGCCCGCCTGGCGATCACGCGGCCGATGCGGCCCAGGCCGAAAATGCCCAGGCGCTTGCCGCTGACCCGATGCGTCAGCGGATACGGCGCGCGCAGCCATTCCCCGCGCCGCACGTAGCGGTCGGCCGCCGATACGCCGCGCGACACGTCCATCAGCAGCGCGAAGGCCGTATCGGCCACGCAATCGTTGAGAACTTCGGGCGTGTAGCCGACGGCGATGCCGCGGCGCCGGGCCGCCGCCACGTCCATCGCGTCCAGGCCGACGCCGAAGTTGGAGATGACGCGCAGATTGGGCAGCTTGCCCATGAGCGCGTCGCTGGCGCCCAGGCGCGAGGTGGTGACCAGGCCGGCGAACTCGCCGCCGTGGCGCGCCAGGAAGGCGTCGGCATCGGCCTCCTCCCACAGCGGATGGACGTCGTAGCGTTCCCGCAGCGCCGTGTCGGCTTGGGGAATGAGGCGGGTTTGTTGCAGCAGGCGATGCTTCACGGGTTCGGCTTCCGAGGTGGGGAATCTTGTTGGCGACGATCTCGTTGACGATGATCGTGTTGGCGATGATCTTGTCGGCGATGAATGAGGACACGGCGTCTACAGGGGGACTGCGGGACACCTGCATGGCGCCTATTCCGGCCGGATATTCGCGTCGTGCGCGACCTTCTGCCACTTGACCATCTCCGACTGGATGAAATCGGCGAAGTACTGGGGCGACCGGGTCACCGGCTCGATGCCCATCTGCGCCAGGTTCTGCTTCACGTCGGGCGCGGACAGGGCCTTGTTGATCTCGGCATTCAGCTTGTCGATGACGGCGGGCGGCGTTCCGGCGGGCGCCAGCACGCCGCCCCAGGTGCTCGTGTCGTAGCCGGGCAGGCCGGCCTCGGCCATGGTCGGCACGTCGGGATAGGCCGCGGCGCGGTGCGTGGTGGTGACCGCCAGCGGCCGCACCTGATGGCCGGAAATCGGCGCATGCAGGGCCGCCAGGGTGTCGAACATCATGGACACGCGGCCGCTGGTCAGGTCCGGATGCGCCGCCGTGCTGCCCTTGTAGGGCACGTGCACCATGTCGATGCCGGCCATGCTCTTGAACAGCTCGCCGGAGAAATGAGGCGCGCCGCCGGGGCCGCTGGAGGCGAACGTCAGTTCGTGGGGATGCGCCTTGCCGTAGGCGATCAGCTCGCGCACGTCGTGCACCGGCAGGCTGGGCGTGACCACCAGCATCAGGGGCACCGAATGCGTCATCGCCACCGGCGCGAAGCTCTTCACCGTATCGTACGGCAGCTTGAACATGGACGGGTTGATGGCGTGCGAGCTGGCCGCCAGCACCAGCGTATAGCCGTCCGGCGCCGCCTTCGCCACGTAGTCCTCGCCGATGGTCCCGGTGGCGCCCGGCTTGTTGGTCACCACGACCGACTGGCCCATGGAGACGCTCATCTTCTGGCCGATCAGGCGCGCGACGATATCGATGGCGCCGCCCGGCGAGGCGGGAATGATGATGGTGATGGGATGGTCGGGATAGGCGCCCGCGAAGGCCGGGGCGCACGCCAGCGCGGCGAGCACGGCGGCCGCGCCGCGGGACAGGCGGCCTGGCAGGCGGCCGGCGACGCCATGGACGGCGCGGCGGAACATGCCGCGCGGACGCTCGCCACAACGGGACGCGAAAGCGGAATCGGGATTCGATGTGGTCGGATGGGAATGGATTTGGGCCATGGGCGTCTCCTTTATGTCATTGGTATACTAAAATACTAAAATATTAGTTGACCGACAGCAAGCCGCTTCTTCCTTGCGCCCCCTGCGATTACAGCCGGGCTGCCCGCCCCGCTGCCCCGCTGCCGCCGCCTCGCCCACGCCACAACGACGGTCGCCCCGCTCACCAACCATCCTGCTATCCAATCATTCCCTACCCGCCGCCAGCGGCGTCCAGCCACCAATACCGTTCCCCGGCGTCGACGGCGGCGTCCGGGGTGTGCAGGCCGACGGCGCGTAACTGGCTGGCATAGGCCGCGACGGCCAGGCGCTTGCGTTCGGGATCGCCCTGGCCGGCGCACTCGATGGGCGTCGCGCGGACGCGGCGGCGCGCCAACTGGCCCAGCACGCGCTGCAGGACGCCGGCGCGATAGCGGTAGAACTCGTCCTCGTAGCCCACCCACAACAGCCTGCGCCGCTGCGGCAGGACCAGCAGCGCGGCCTCGCGCACCCGCTCGTGGTCGCAATGATGCAGGCCCAGCGGCATCGCCACCACGTCCGGCGCGTAGGCGTCGATCTCCCCGGCCAGCGCCTTGGCCAGCCGCTCCCGGCTCGGCAAGGGCCCGTACTGGCTGTCGAGAAACTCCAGGTGGCCGGCCTCGGCGCCCAACACCGCCATGGCCCGCGCATCCTCGTCCAGCCGCGCGCGCATCGCGTCGCGGCTATCGGCGAACCCGCAATCCCGGTCCCATTTCGTGGCGGCCGGCGCGGCGGCCGGCATGGCCGTATAGACGGTCACCACGCGCGCCCGCGCGGCCGCCGTCAGGAGCAGCCCGCAACCGAGCGCCCCGTCGTCGAGATGGGGCGAAATCACCAGCAGGCGTCCGGCATCGAACATCGCGCGCATGACGGCGGCCTCAAGCGACGGCGTCGGCGCGACCATCGCCGTCGGCCAGTCCGGCGACGAAATCGGCGAATCCCCCGGCGGCGCGCCCGACCTTGCGGGCGCTGGTCACCACCCGCGGCAGGGCGCTCCACTTGACCTCGACGCCCTGCGCCAGCAAGGCCTCCACCAGCGCGACGTCCTCGCCCAGGGCCAGGCCGCTGAACCCGCCCGCCGCCGTGTAGGCGCGCGCGCTGACGCCCAGGTTGGCGCCGTGCACGTGGCGATGATCGTCGCGATGCTGGTAATGGGCCAGATAGCGCAGGCGCACCGCGGCCGGATGCGCCGACCAGTCGTCCACGGTCACGCAGCCGCACACCGCGTCGCAGGCCAGCGAAAGCTGGTCGGCCAGCCAGCGCTCGTCGGCCACGGAGTCGGCGTCCGTGAATGCCAGCCAGCGCGCGCCCGCCGCCAGCAGGTGCGCGGCGCCGTGCGCGCGCGCCACCCCCACGTTGCGCGCCGCGATGCGCAGGCCGGTGACCGGCCTTGCCATGACGATCTCCGCCGATCCGTCGTGGCAGTCGTCCAGCACCACCACGATGCGCACGTCCTCCCCCTTCAGGGCGGGATGGCGGGCGGCGCGCAGCAATGCGTCCAGGCAGGCCGGCAGACAGGCCTCTTCGTTATGGGCAGGGACCACGACACCTATCATGCCAATCCCTCCCTGCGCGCGACGGACAGCGGCTCGCGGCTCCATGCCTGCAGCAGGAAATCCTGCTCCGCGTGATCCGCCAAGGGGAAGATGCCCGCCTGCCGCGCGATGGCGCCATGCACGGCATGGGTATCCAGCCGGCGCTCGGCGAAATCGTGCAGCCAGTGGCAGGCCACGATGGCGCCGCCCGGCGCCAGGCTGGCCACGGCGAGCGCCGCCATGCGCGCCCACGATGGCGCGTCGAAGTAGTAGCCGAGTTCGCTCAGCACGACGAGATCGAAGACCTGGCCGGCCGCCACCGGCCATTCGTCGGGCAACACGGCGCGCGCCACGGTGACGTTGCGCGCGCCCGCGTCCGCCAGCCGCCGGCGCGCGGCCTGCACCGCCTGCTCGCTGAGGTCGGTGGCGAGCACGTGGTCGGCCCGCTCGGCCAGGGCTTGCGTCAGCACGCCGCTGGCGCAGCCGGGTTCGAAAACGCGGCCCAGCCGCGCGCTGGGCAGGCAGGCCAGCAGCAGCGCGCGCTTGCGCGCTTCATACCAATGCGTGGAGATGCCCCAGGGATCTTCCCGCCCCGCATAGAGGCGTTCGAAGTACGCCGTGTCTACAGCCGCCATGCGTCCTCCGCCGTGGTGTGCCGCGCGACGCCCTGCCCCAGTTGCGCGAGATCGCGCTCGGCATGGCTCTGGCGCAGGAAGACGGGGAGATCCGCGTAGCGGCGCGCCAGCGCGGCATCGCGGCAGAACGGCGCGGGCCCCAGCCCCTTGCCGGCCGCCTCGATCACGCCCAGGGCGGCGGCTTCGGCGGCCGCGCGGACGCGCAAGGCCGGCGCCTGCGCATCGCCGCGCGGGTCGTCGTCGATGGCGCGGGCCGTTTCGCGCAGCAAGGCCGCGACCTGGCGCAAGGACACGTCGACCCGGCCCAGATGGGCGAGCGCATGCGGTTCGGCCCGGCGCGCCTGGGCGGCGCGCAGCGCGCGCGCCAGGGGCAGCGCGGCGCCGTACCAGCATGCCGCGATGCCGGCGCCGCCGTGCCAGAAGCCCGGCCGCGCAACGTAGGCGCCGGCCGCGCCCACCGGCCACGCCGGCGTCTGGTCGAAGCACACGTCGACGCTGCGGGTCCGGCCCATGCCCACCGCCTGCCAGCCCTCGGCCGTGACCCGCACGCCGGGCGCGTCCAGGCACACGGCGGCCAGCGCCGCCTCGCCCGCCTCGTCGAAATACGTCACCAGCGCGTGCGTGACCCAGGGGGCGCCGGAGCACCAAGCCTTGCGGCCGCTCAAGGCCACGCCTTCGGCGCGCGCCACGCCATCGACGCGGGCATCCGGCGGCTGCGCGGCCCACACCGCCCAGACCGGCGCGTCCTCGACCTGGGCGCGGGCCAGGCGGTCGATGCGCCCGCCGGGGTCCAGCTCCGCCAGGATGGCGACGGCGTCCGTGTGCCCTTCGTACAATTTGATCGCCGCGACGTCCATGGCCGCCACCTCGGCCAGGATGCGCCATCGGTCCAGGGTGCGGCCCGCCCCCGGCAGGGGCGGATCGCCGAAATGGGATATCAAGGCGCGCAGGCTGGCGGCGGGATCGTCGTCCGACCAGGGCAACGGTGTCGGCAATGCGGGGGCGGGGGGCAAGGCGGTCTCCTTTTTTTGCCCCGGGCAATTGCAATCCTCATGCCCGCATTTCTTTGCTCTGATATTTCGAGTTACCAATAGACCATTTCAGTAACCCTACCCGCGGATGCAGGCGTGGCGCGGCTTTCCAGGCAGCGAGACTGTCGTTTCAGGCGCGGCCCTCGGCGCCGCACTGTCACGCACGGTACATATTGGGGACGGCGTTGGCATAATCCGCAGCGCGGCGCCGCGCTGCGCGCTTGCTGTTCTTTCACCGTGGAATCGCGGATGAGAACGGGCCGCGGCGTGGCCTTGGCTGTCATTTGAGAGAAGAATCATGAGCTGGTTCCTGGCGTTCCTGGGTTTCCTTTTCGGCGCGGGCTTCGCCCTGACCTATGACCTGCCCATATTCGAGGTCGCCCTGGTCGGCGCGGTGCTCGGCTTCGCGCTGCCGCACCTGATCCGGCGCAAGGCCGCCAGCGGCGCGGCCGGCGCGGCGGGATACGGACAGAATCCCGCGCGGCAGGCGAGCAGCCTGCCGCTGCCGGAGCGGGTGCTGCGCCTGGAACGCGAAGTGACGCTGCTGCGCGCCGAAGTGGCGCAATTGCGGACGCGCGCGCAGGGCGCGGGTGGCTTGGCGGGCGCCGCCAGCCCTGGTGCGGAACGCACGGCCGATGCGGCCGGTGGCGTGGATACGGCGGGTGCGCCGCCTTACCTCACGGGTACGCCAGCCCATCCGGATATGGATCATGCAACCGGCGCTGCGCCGGCCCCCGCGTGGGAAACGGGCAGATTCCCGCCGCAAACCCGGCCCGCGGGCGCCGAAGCAGGCACGCCGCCGGCCAGCGTCGACGCCGAGATATTCCCCGGCGCGGCGGCTGGCGCCGGTGCATACACGACGACGGCGCAAGCCGCCGCCGGGAGCGGCGCGGCGGACGCCGCGCTGGACGCCTATTCCAACACGCCGCCCGTTTCCGCCGCCGCGGGAGCCACCATGGGCACCGCCTCCACGGCTCCCCACTCCCCCGGCATGAACACCGCTGCGTCCGCCGCGCCGCGCCAGCCCGATGCGCTGGAGCGCGGCGTGGCCGCCATCCGCGCGTGGCTGCTGGGCGGCAACACGGTCGTGCGCGTCGGCATGATCGTGCTGTTCTTCGGCATCGCCTTCCTGCTGAAGTACGCCGCCGACAACGACATGTTCCCGGTCGAGTTCCGCCTGGCCGGCGTGGCCGGGGCGGCCATCGTCCTGCTGGGCGCGGGCTGGCGCCTGCGCGACCGGCGCCATGCCTACGGGCTGGTGCTGCAAGGCGGCGGCATCGGCATTCTCTACCTGACCGTCTTTGCCGCGACGCGCCTGTACGCCTTGCTGCCGGCCGGCGCCTCCCTGCCCCTGATGATCGCGATCTGCGTGCTCAGCACCCTGCTGGCGGTGCGGCAGAACGCGGCGGCGCTGGCCTTCATGGGCAGCGCCGGCGGTTTCCTGGCGCCGGTGCTGCTGTCCACCGGCGGCGGCAGCCACGTCATGCTGTTCAGCTATTACGCCCTGCTCAATGCCGGCATCCTGGCGGTGGCCTGGTTCAAGGCCTGGCGCTCGCTGAACCTGCTGGGCTTCGTCTTCACCTTCGGCATCGGCGCGGCGTGGGGCGCGTCCGCCTATCAGCCGGCGCTGTTCGCCAGCACCGAACCCTTCCTGCTGCTCTTTTTCCTGATGTACGTGGGCATCGCCCTGCTCTATGCGATCCGCCGCGACCTGGCCCTGAAGCACTACGTCGACGGCACGCTGGTGTTCGGCACGCCCCTGGTGGCCATCCTGATGCAGGCGGCCCTGGTGCAGGGCAAGGAATTCGCGCTGGCCTACAGCGCGCTGGCGCTGGCCGCCTTCTACCTGTTGCTGGCTGCCTGGCTGCGGCGCCGCCATGCGCGCCTGGCGCTGCTGTTCGAGGCCATGCTGGCGCTGGGCGTCATCTTCGCCACCCTGGCCGTGCCGCTCGCCTTCACCGGTCCCACCACCAGCGCGGTGTGGGCGATCGAAGGCGCCGCCATCGCGTGGATCAGCGTGCGCCAGCGCCGGCTGCTGGCGCTGGCCTTCGCCCTGCTGCTGCAAGTGGCCGCGGGGCTGGTGTTCTTCAGCCTGCAGGCGTACTACGGCCCCGGCTCGGCGCCGCTGCCGGTGCTCAATGGCAATTACCTCGGCAAGTTCCTGATCGCCGTGGCCGCGCTGTTCACGGCCTGGCAGTTGAACGGCAAGCCGGCGGCGGCGGCCTGGCGGCGCGAGTTGTCCGGCACCGGCGTGGCGATGGCCGTCTGGGGCATGCTGTGGTGGACCATCGGCGGCCTCTACGAGATCTATCAATACTTCGCGCTTTACCCCTACGCCTTCGCCAGTTGGCACTACGCGCTGGACGCCGACGTCCTGTTCCTGGTGCTGACGGCCTGGCTGGCGCACGCCTTGCGCCGGGCGCTGGCCTGGCCCCTGGCGCGTTGGCCCGGCGTCGCGCTGCCGCCCGCGCTGGCCTTGATCGGCGCCCTGGCGAGCCTGGCCGGAGCGCCGCTTTCCGTGGTCCTGGCGCTGCCCGTGGGGCTGGCGTTGTCGTGGCTGCTGCTCTATCGCGAACGCGACGACCTGCCGCCGCGCCTGCTGGACGCGCTGCACGCCTTCTCGTTCTGGACGCTGTGCGCCCTGCTGACGGTGGAAGGCTATGTGCGGCTGGGCGACTGGGTGCCGGAAGGCGCCTGGCAATGGAGCGCCTGGGCCTATGGCTATGGCCTGATGCTGCTCCTGCTGGCCGGCCCCGGCGCGCGCCTGGCCTGGCCCGTGCGGCGGCACGCGCGGGCCTACCTGGTCTGGGGCGCGACGCCGCTGGCGCTGCTGCTGTGGGGCTGGAGCCTGCTCAGCGTCTTCAGCGACGGCGACGCCGCGCCGCTGTTCTACCTGCCCGTGCTGAACCCGCTGGACGTGGCGATCCTGCTGGCGGCGCTGGCCGCGACGGTCTGGGTGAGGCGGCTGGACGCGCTGGGCCTGCGCCCCGCCGGCAAGGTCTACAGCCGCGGCAGTCCGCTGCCGCGCGCGCTGGCCGCGCTGACGGCCTTCGTCTGGCTCAACGCCATGCTGCTGCGCACGCTGCACCACTGGAGCGGCGTCGCCTATGACCTGGACGCGCTCGGCGCATCGACCCTGGTGCAGGCCGCCGTGTCGGTGTTCTGGACGGTCTGCGCCCTGGCCACCATGATCCTGGCCACCCGCCGCGGCAGCCGGCCGCTGTGGTTCACCGGCGCGGGCCTGCTGGCCATCACGGTGATCAAGCTGTTCCTTTTCGATCTGTCTTACCTGTCGGGCATCTCGCGCATCGTCGCCTTCATCGGCATCGGCCTGCTGCTGCTCCTGATCGGCTATTTCTCGCCCCTGCCGCCTCGCAAGGCGGGGGCCACGGAGAATTCCGCATGATTCCGTCGCCCATGCCGCGTCCTTCACATCCCGACGGCGCCCTGTCCCGCACGCCGCGCAAGGCCGGACCGCGCCGCGCGCTCGCGGCCGTGCTGGTGGCGGGAGCGTTCGCCGGCGCCGCCATGGCCGCCATGGCCGCCGGAACCGCGGGCCCCGCCCACGCCGCGGCCGCGGGATCCTCCGCCGCATCCCCTGTCCTTGCCGCCGTTGCCGCGCCTGCCGCATCCGCGATATCCGCGGCATCCGCCGTCGCCGTCGCCGTCGGCGCCGCGCCCGCCGCCGGCGTTCCCGTGCGGCGCTACGCGCTGGAGCAGCTTGCCAGCGCGCCCTATTACCAGGTCGCCCTCGACGATGCCGTCTATGCCGCCAGCCAGCGCGGCGACCTGGGCGACGTGCGCATCCTTAACAGCGCCGGCGAGCCGGTGCCCTATACCTTCGACAACGCCGCCGCGCCGGCGCGCCCGGCAAGCCTGCGGCCCCTGCGCTGGTTTCCCCTGCCGGCCGCTGGCGGCCAGGGCCCGGGGGAGGACGCACTGAGCGTCACCATCGGCCCCGACGGCAGCCTGCGCGCCGCGGCCAGGCCGCCCTCCCCCGCCACGCGCGGCGGCGACGTCATCGACCTGGGCGCGGACGGCGCGCCGCTTTCCGCGCTGTTGATCCACTTGCAGGACAGCCGCTGGCAAGGCCGCGTCGACGTTTCCGCCAGCGCCGACCTGCGCGACTGGACGCCCGTGATCCAGGCGTCCTTGCTGAAGACCGCCAACGGCGACGCCACGCTGGCGCAGGAACGGGTGGAACTGGACGGCCTGCGCGCCCGCTACCTGCGCCTGCGCTGGCCGGACGGCGCGCCCACCCTGGCCGGCATCGAAGGCGAATCGGTCCCCGTCGACGCCACGCCGCCCACGCGCGCATGGCGCGGCGGCATCCCCACGCGGGCGGGCGCGAGCGCGGGCGAATACCTGTTCGACACCGGCGGCGCATATCCCGTGGACCGGATCCAGTTCGACCTGCCGCAAACCAATACGGTGGCGCGCGGACAGCTTTACTCGCGCAGCGATGCGCAAGCGCCCTGGCGCCAGGTGGCCGAGGGGCAATTGCTGCGCTTGCAGGCGGCGGCGACGCCGGGGAACGGATCGGTGAATGGGCCGATGAACGGACCGGCAAATGGATCGGCGAATGCACCGACGACGACGCCGGCGACCGCCCCGGCCACGGCGAACCCGGGCGAGCAGCGCAATCCGCCCTGGGCCGTGCCGGTCGATACCGACCGGCAATGGCGCCTGCTGGTGGACACGCGCAGCGGCGGCCTCGGCGGCGGCCTGCCCGCGGTCTCGCTAGGCTGGCGCCCCACGGTCCTCACCTTCGTGGCGCGCGGCAGCGGCCCCTTCGTCCTGGCGGTGGGCAATCCGAACTGGGGACCGGCGGCCGTGCCCCTCTCCGACCTGATGGCGGCGGGCGCCGCCGCGCCCGCCCAGGCGCGCATAGGCCGGGAGCTGGCCCCGATGCCGGCCGCCGTGGCGGCCAGCGAGGACCCCGGCGCGCGCCGCCGCTACGTCCTGTGGGCCGTACTGCTTGCGGCCGTGGCCGCGCTGGGCCTCATGGCCTGGCGCCTGTCACGCGCGGCGCCGCGCCCCTGACATCCCGCACCGCAAAAAACCCCGAGCTACGATTTGTCTCATTTACATAATGACAAGATTCTGGTGACATAGCAGGCACCCCGCGAGCCGCCACGCAAGGCAAGCTCACCCCGTTCCGGCGCCGCGCCCCATCCCAACCCTCTTACCGGGGAACGCGCGTGCCTGAAAGCCAACCATCCAAGCGCAGATTGTGGGGGGCGGCGCTGACGCTGCTGGGAACGCTAGCCCCCATATTCTTCATCCTGCCCCTGATCGCCACCGAGGCGCGCCACCAGGCGGCCAACGAAGCCGGCATCACGGCCGCGGTGGTGCGCCACCAGATCGAGAACATCGTGATGCACGCCGAGGATGCGACCCGCACCCTGGCCGGCGCCAGCCTCGACCGCCCCTGTGAAGCGGTCAAGCGCAACATCACGCGCATGAGCACGCTGCGGCCGTATTTCCGCTCGCTGGGCCTGGTGCGGGACAACCAGATCTACTGCTGGTCGGTCTACCCGGACGTGACGACGCCCTTGTACGCCGTCTCGCCCGAAGGGGAAATCGAGCCGGGGCTGACCATCACGCCGGTCTCCGGCACCCTGCTGGTGCCGGACCGGCCCGCCGTCCAGGTTTCCTACGGCGTGGCCAACGGCCGGGGCGCCGTGGCCTTCGTCGATGCCCAGTACCTGTACGACATCAAGACCGCCGCGGCCCGCGACGGTCTCTACGACATCGAGATCCTGCTCGGCAAGCGCCGCCTGCCCCTGCTCGATCCCGGCGAGCGCGAACGGCCCGCGCACGCCGTCGGCGACCAGACCCAGGTGTCCCCCTCCGACATCTACCAGGCGGAGGTCCGCGTCACCGTCCTCAAGCACCAGATCGATTCGTTCCGGCGCGACATCTGGCGCAACTACATGGCCTTCCTGGTCCTCGCCTGCCTGTTGTGCGGCTACCTGACGCGCCGTTATTTCAATCGCCGCGTGACCCTGGCCGCCGACATCCGCAAGGGCATGCGCAACCGCGAATTCCATCTGGCCTACCAGCCGGTGATCGACCTGGAAACGGGCGCGTTCGCCGGGGTCGAGGCGCTGCTGCGCTGGCACCATCCGTCCGCCGGACCGATACGGCCCGACCTCTTCATTCCCGTGGCCGAAGACAACGACCTCATCGCGGAACTGACGCGCCACGTTTTCGCGCTGGCGGCCGCCGACCTGCGGGCGCTGGCCCTGCCGCCGCACGCCCACGTGGGATTGAACGTCAGCGCCCGCCACATCGCCCGCGCCGACTTCGTCGACGACGTCGAGGCGCTGCTGCGGCGTCTGGAGGGCGACACGCCCGTCGTCCTGGTGCTCGAAATCACCGAACGCGCGGCCCTGCCGGATTCGGACGTGGCGCGCGCCAATATGCGGCGCCTGCGCGAACGCGGCGTGAAATGGGCCATCGACGATTTCGGCACGGGGCACAGTTCGCTGGCCTGCATCGAGCAGTTGCGGGCCGACTACCTGAAGATCGACCGCGCCTTCGTCAACAGCGCGGGGACCGAGGCGGTGTCGGCGGTGGTGCTGGAGGCCATCATCGGCCTGGCGCACAAGCTGGACCTGACGATGGTCGCCGAAGGCGTGGAGACCGCGGCGCAGTCCGAGTTCCTGCGCGCGCGGGGCGTGCAGTTCGGCCAGGGCTACTACTATGCGCGGCCGCTGCGCGCGCGCGACCTCGCCGCGTGGCGTGGGGCGCTCGAACAGGAACGGCGGCAGGAGGACGCGGCGCCGGCCTGCCTCAGTTCAAGCGCAGGCGCATGAAGCTGGCGATGCTGGCCAGGCCGGCGAAGAGCGCGCCCAACCACAGCGCCATCAGGGCGCCTTGCGCGGTGGAGGCATGGAAGCAGGCCGCCACCAGCGCCGCGCCGCTGGACTGCCCCAGCAGGCGCACCGTGCCCACCATGCCGGACGCGCCGCCGCTGCGCGCGGGCGGCGCCGAGGTCATCAGCGCGCGCACGTTGGGCGACTGGAAGAAACCGAAGCCGGCGCCGCACAAGGCCATGCGCCAGCCGATGTCGAAGGCGCCGGGCGCTTCCGGCAGCAATGCCAGCAACACCATGCCCACGGCCAGCACCGCCAGGCCGACGCCCGCCAGCAGGCCCGCCGAATAGCGGTCCGACAGCCGCCCGGCCACCGGACCCAGCGCCGCCACCAGCACCGGCCACGGCGTGATCAGGAAGCCGGTCTGCACCTGGGTGTAGCCCATCGCGTTCTGCAGCAGGAAGGGCAGCGACACGAAGGCCAGCGACTGCGTGGCGAAGGTGCATACCGAGGTCGCCGCCGACAGCGCGAACATCGGCCGCTTGAGCAGGTCCACCGCCAGCAGCGGCGCCGGATGGCCCGCCTGGCGCCGCAGCAGCACCAGCAGGCAGGCCAGCGCGCCCACGGCGCTGAGCGCGATCATGCGCGGCGGCGCCACGTGCGCGCCTTCGTTCAAGGCAAAGACCAGCAACGCCAGGAAGCCGGCGGCGAACAGCGCGGCCAGGCCGTCGAAACGATGGCCGCTGCCGGCGCTGGCGGGCAGCGACAACTGGCAGAGCCGCAATGCGACCATGCCCACCGGCACGTTGATCAGGAACAGCCAGTGCCAACTGGCGACGGTCAGGATCAGCGAGGCCACCGTGGGGCCGGCGGCGAAGGAGAAGCCCACCACCAGCGAATTCAGGCCCACGCCGGCGCCCAGCATGCGGTCCGAGTAGATATAGCGCAGCATGGCGATGTTCACGGCCATGAGGCCCGCGCCGCCCAGGCCCTGCGCCACGCGCGCCGCCACCAGCCATGGCAGGGAGGGCGACAGGCCGCAGGCCAGCGAAGCGATGGTGAACAGCACCATGCCGGCCACCATGATGCGCCGGTAGCCGATGATTTCGCCCAGCGAGGCGAGCGGCAGCAGCGCCCCGACCATCGCCAGTTGATAGGCGCTGATGACCCAGATGGAATCGGCCTCGCTCACGCCCAGGTCGCGCGCCATCGCCGGCAGCGCGGTATTGGCGATGGCCGTGTCGAGGCTGGCCATGCAGACGCCCAGCATCACGGCCAATGCGGCGCGGCGCCGGTCCGCGGCCGGCAGGCCTTGTCCTATGGGCAGGGGTTGTTGCAGTGAAAACGACAGGCGCGGCGCGGGCATGAGGTACGGCGTGTGGAAGAGGGTCGGTGGCGCCGGCCGCGTTGCACGGCCGGGCATGAGAAGCGGGTAACGGTGTACTCCCGCAACGCCGGCGCTGTCAAACCTGACGGCGGCGTGAATGGCGGGAACGCCCGCGATGAAAGTGGCACCCATGCATGCCTTTTCACAACCCTTCAGGACTTGCCCATGCCTTCGATATCCACTTCCAACCTCGCGCACAGCCCCGTCTCCCCCGCCCTGGCCCTGCTGCACGATCAAGTCGACAACGCGAACGACGCGCCGTTCCGGCTGCGGCCCAACCCGGCCCAGCGCGCCGGCGACGCAAAGGCGGCGACCGAATCGCGCTCGCCGGCCGGCGTCCGATCCCTTGCGGAAATTTCACGCGCGGCCGCGGGACTGGATGCCCCCCGCTGCGCGCGCGCCGGCGACCGGACATCGCCGGACGTGCTGTCCTCGAGCGCGCGCGCCGATCTGCGCCTGGCGACGGCGGCGATCGCCAACCTGGGCGAGGAAGCCGCAAGCGCTCCCGACGCCATGCCCGCTGTCCTGCAAAGCGTGTCGCCGCTCGACGCGCTCGGGGCCCTGGACTTTGCCACGCAGACGGTAAGGCTGTCCGAACTGGACGCCGAAGACCGCCGGATCCTCGACGCCAAGATCGCCGAATTGCGGCGCCTGTCCGCCGTGTACGACGCGTGTCCCACGGGCCTCTCCGGCTTGCCCCCGGCGGAAAGGCGCCAGCACGCGATCACGCAGCACGTCAACCAGCTATGCCTGCTGTTCAGGGACTACACGGCGCGGGAAGCCCGGCGCCAGATATACGGCCGCCTGGACGACAACCCCTTCCTGCAGCAACGGGAATCGTGGGGCGAGCTCCATCGAACGATGCTTCCCAGGAACCAGGCCGTCCTGCGCGACGCGCTGGACGAAGCAGCCGCGCTGCGCCGGCTTTTCCCGTCGGATGACATCGACGAGGACGGCAACGCGCATTCGGCGGGCAGCCACGCCGACGGCAATCATGCGGAAAGCCTTGCCTGCGGCCGGCCGGCCCCCGAGCTGGAACATGCCGTCGTCCGGGCCGTCGCCACGCACGACGCAACGGCCCTGCGCATGATGGGCTGGGCCGTGGACGCCTGCGCGCCGGCGCCTGCGTCCGCGGACACGGACGCGGTGGAAGCCGACCCGGCTACGCGGACGGCGGCGGTGCCCGTGCTTGCCGCGTTCCGCCGCCACATCCAGGCCCGCCTGGAAGACATCGGCCGCGCATAGGACCGATAAAGCGATAAAGCGCGCGCGGCATGTCCCGCGCGCCGCGTTCACACCGCGGGCGCCCGCGGGTCGAAGCGCGCGTCCTCCTCCATCGGGAACAAGGGACGCGCCCGCTTCTGATAGGGGAAGATCGAATAGTCCGACGTGGTCACGCCCGGGCTGTCGATCTCCACCAAGCCCGCCGAGATGGGCACGAACACCGGCCGGCAATACATGCGCGATTTCAGCAGCAGGAAGCGCGCGCGGCGGGGATCCTGGCCGACGCTGTCGAACACGCCCAGGTCCCAGGGCTCGTGCGGAAGCTCGGACACGACCACGACCGCCGCGCCCATGTCCAGCACCGCGCAGCGGCCCATGCCCACGCGCATGCCGGTATACGCCGGCCCCGTGATCACGTATTCGCCGTCGGTGATGGCGCGCACGATGCCGCTGGCCAGCATGGGCCGGGCATGGATGCCGATGTCGTCCAGGGGACGCTTGTTGCCCAGGGGCAGCGAAACGCGCGCGCCGACGCCGGCCGCGATCATGGCGGCCACGGCCTCGGGGTCGCACAGCGGGCCGGTCAGGATGCCTTCCATGCCGGCGGCCAGCGCGGCCTCCAGCACCGCCGTGGTATCGCAGGTGCCGCCGGAATTGCAGTTGTCGCCGTGATCCAGCAGCAGGATGGGCTTGTCCTTGCCCTGCGCCAGCGCGGCGGCCTCGCGCAGGGAATCCGCCATCGGCGGACTGCGGTAGACGAAGCCGTCGCGGTCGTTCCAGATGTCGTTCGCCAGGCGCGCCGCGGTGCGGTCGGCCAGCGCGTGATCGCCGTCGGCCACCACGATCACGCTGATGCAGGGCTTGGCGATATCGGCCAGGCCGAAGCCGGCCAGCACGGACGCGGCCACCACGCCGTCGTCCGCCGCCTCGGCCGCCTTGGCGGCCTCGACGGCCGCGTGCATCGCGCCGCCCTCGGTCGCCGAGCGCAGCGTATGCGTCATCAGCGGCAGGCGGCGCCAGGCCATGACCGGGCGGAATTCGCCGGCGATCATGCGCCAGAGCAGCCGGCCCGCGTGCTCGCCGGTCTCGTACATGTCGATGTGCGGATAGGTCTTGAAGCTGACGACGACGTCGGCGTTGTCGACGATGGCCGGCGTCACGTTGCCGTGCAGGTCCAGCGCCACCGCCAGCGGCACGCCGGGCGCGGCCTTGCGCACGCGCGCCAGCAGGTCGCCTTCGCCGTCGTCGCTGTTCTGCGCCACCATGGCGCCGTGCAGGTCCAGGAATATCGCCTCGCAGCCGGGCAAGGCGGCGAGGATGCGGTCGCACATGGCGTCATAGGCATCGGCGTGCACCGGGCCGCTGGGGAAGGCCCAGGCCGACAGCGGCGTCACCATCTGCGCGCCGTGCGCCCGCGCCAGGTCGATGAAGGCCGACATGGCGGTACGGCCGCCGTCGTTCTCGCGCAGCGCGTCGTCGTCGTAGAGCGGGCCGTTGCGGCCGAAGGAAGCCAAAGGCGTGGGCACCGGCGAGAACGTATTGGTCTCGTGGTTCATGCGGGCGATCAGGACTTTCATCTGCGGCTCCTTATACACCCGCCTTGCTCAGCATGGCCTGCAGCAGCACGTTGCAGCCGGCCTCCAGGTGCTCGGGCTTGGCGTCCTCGATCTCGTTGTGGCTGATGCCGTCCTTGCAGGGCACGAAGATCATGGCGGTGGGCGCCACGCGCGCCAGGTACACGGCGTCGTGGCCCGCGCCGCTGACCACGTCCATGGCCGACAGGCCGAGGGCGCGCGCGCCTTCGGCCAGCATGCCGATCAGCGCCGGGTCGAAGGCCTGCGGCGGAAAATACACCACTTCGCGCAGGTCCATGTCGACGCCGGGAATGGCGGCGATGCCCGCGCGCAGCGCCTCGGCCATGCGGTCCAGCGTGGCGTCGTCGGCGGCGCGCAGGTCCACCGTCATCTGCACGCGGCCCGGGATGACGTTGCGCGAGTTCGGATACGTATCCAGGCAGCCCACGGTGCCGCGCGCGTGCGGCGCGTGGTCCAGCGCGATGCGGTTGACCAGCTTGACGACGTCGGCCGCCGCCAGCAGCGCGTCATGGCGCAAATTCATGGGCGTGGGGCCGGCATGGGCTTCCATGCCGGTGATGGTGAGGTCGAACCAGCGCTGCCCCAGCGCGCCCTGCACCAGGCCGATGACGACGTCCGCCGCCTCCAGCACCGGGCCCTGCTCGATGTGGGCCTCGAAATACGCCGCCACGGGCTGGCCGCCGACCGCCTCGGCGCCGGCATAGCCGATCTCCTTCAGGGCCGCGCGCACGCTGACGCCGTCGCGGTCCACCGCGTCGAGGGCGTGCTCCAGCGTGAAGGCGCCGGCATATACGCCGGAGCCCATCATCACCGGCACGAAGCGCGAGCCTTCCTCGTTGGTCCACACCGCCACTTCCAGCGGCGCCTCGGTGCGGATGCCGCGATCGTGCAAGGTGCGCAGCACTTCGATGCCCGCCAGCACGCCGTAGTTGCCGTCGAACTTGCCGCCGGTGGGCTGCGTGTCGATATGGCTGCCGGCCATGACGGGCGGCAGGTCGTCGCGGCGGCCGGCGCGGCGCATGAACATGTTGCCGACGGCGTCCACGCGCACGCTGCAACCCAGCTCGCGCGCCCAGCCCGCCACCAGGTCGCGCCCCTGGCGGTCGAGATCGGTCAGGGCCAGGCGGCGCACGCCGCCCTTGTCCGTGGCGCCGATGCGCGCCAGCGTCATCAGCGATTCCCACAGGCGCGCGCCGTTCACGCGCAACGTTTTGGTGTCGGGAATAGAGGTATCCATGATGTGCCTTCCAGATAAAAAGTAGGACAACGGCGCGGACGGCATGCGTCCCGCGCGATATTCAGCCGGGCGCCGCGCCGGCGGGCGCGCGGCGCCCGGCCCGGCATGGCATTGCCCGTCGGGCCGGCGCCGCCGTCATGCGCCGACGCCCACGCCCAGATAACGGTCCTTGACGCCGGCGTCGGCGGCGAAAGCCGCATTGTCGCCCTCGTAAACGATGGCGCCCTGCTCGATGATGTAGTGGCGATCCGCAAGCTGCGTGCAGACCTCCAGGTTCTGCTCCACCAGCAGGATGGCCACGCCCTCCTGCCGGATCAGCTTCAGTTGGGCGACGATCTCCTCGACGATGACCGGCGCCAGGCCTTCCACCGGCTCGTCCAGCATCAGCAGGCGGGGATGGTTCATCAACGCGCGGCCGATCGCCAGCATCTGCTGCTCGCCGCCCGACAGTTGCGCGCCGCCGTTGCGGCGCCGTTCGCGCAGGCGCGGAAAGATGCGGTAGATGTCGGCCAGTTGCCAGGGCGAGCGCCTGCGCGCGCCCAGCAGCAGGTTTTCCTCCACGGTCAGCAGCCGGAAGATGCCCCGGTGCTCCGGCACCAGGCACAGGCCGCGGCTCGCCACCTTGTGCGCGGGCAACTGGCTCACCACCGCGCCGTCGAAGACGATCTCGCCGCGCGCCGGGCGCAGCGCGCCCGCGATGGTGCGCAGCGTCGTCGACTTGCCCGCGCCGTTGCGGCCCAGCAGGGTGACCAGCTCGCCCTCGTCCACCCGCAGGGACACGCCTTGCAGGATGTGGCTCTTGCCGTAATAGGCGTGGACGTCGCGCAGCGCCAGTTTGCCATTGCCGGTCATGCGCGGCCTCCGGTAATCATATTGCCCAGGTAGGCGGAGCGCACGCGGTCGTCGTCGCGGATGGCCGACGGCGTGCCTTCCACCAGCACGCGGCCTTGCTGCATCACCGTCACCGTATCGGAAATGTCCATGACGATGTTCATGTTGTGCTCGATCAGCAGCACCGTGTGGTCCGCCGCCAGGCCGCGGATCAGCGCCTTCATGCCGTCCAGGTCGTCCACGCCCATGCCGGAGGTGGGCTCGTCCAGGAAGATGGCGCGCGGCCGCGCGGCCATCGCCATGCCGACTTCCAGCCGGCGCTGCTGGCCGTGCGACAGCGCGCCGGCCGGGCTGCCGGCGCGCGCGGTCAGGCCCAGCCGTTCCAGGATGGCGTCGGCCAGTTCGGCAACGTCGCGGTGGCGGCCGGGCGGGCGCCACATGTCGAAGGCGCCGGCGGCGTGCGCGCCCTGCGCGGCCAGGCGCAGGTTCTCGCGCACGTCCAGGTTGGCGAACAGGCTGGTCACCTGGAAGGAGCGCGCGATGCCGCGCCGCACGCGCACGTTGTCCGGCTCGTGCGTGACGTCGTGGCCGTCGAAATGGATGGCGCCCGAGGTGATGGGCACCGTGCCGGTCAGCGTATGGAAGAGCGTCGTCTTGCCGGCGCCGTTGGGACCGATGACCGAATGCACCGTGCCCGCGCGCACGCGCAGGTCGACGCCCGCCAGGGCGGTGAATTTCCCGTAGCGCTTGACGACGCCGCGCGCGTCGAGCAGCGGCGTGGCGTCCGCGGGATTCCGTTCATCCATGCCTATGCTGCTCATGCTTCCCCCTCCCGCGCGCCGTCCGGCCCGGTCTCCGCCGCGGCGGAGCGTCCGCGCCGCAGCGCCGTCCAGCCCCGCTGCAACAAGCCCCACAGCCCCTTGTGCATGAACAGGCTGACGCCGATCAGCAGCAGGCCCAGCAGCAACAGCCAGCGCGGCCACAGCGTCGACAGCCAGTCGGACATCAAGACGTAGAACGCCGCGCCCAGCACCGACGCGAACAGGTTGCCGGTGCCGCCGATCACCGTCATCACCAGGATCATCTCGCTGGTGTGGTATTCGATGTTCGACAAGGGCGCGATGCCGGTCATCAGGGCATGGAAGGCGCCGGCCAGGCCGGTCACCGCCCCCGACAGGGTAAAGGCGGCCAGCTTGAAGCGCCGCGTGTCGTAGCCGACCGCGCGCGCCCGCGTCTCGTTCTCGCGGATGGCCAGCAGCGTGCGGCCGAACACCGAGGCCGTGACCCGTTGCAGCAGCCAGAACACCACCAGGAAACAGACCGCCACGAAGGCATAGAAGCGCCAGGGGCTGTCCAGGGACATCAGCGTCGTGCCGAACAGGGACAAGGGCGGCCGCGGGATGTTGAGCAGGCCGTTGTCGCCGCCGGTCCAGTCCGGCAGGCTGTAGGCCAGGAAATAGAACATCTGCGCGAAAGCCAGCGTCAGCATGACGAAGTAGGTGCCGCGCTGCCGGATGGCGAACCAGCCGACGACGGCGGCCGTCAGCGCGCCGGCCACCAGGGCCAGCAGCACCGAGGCCGGCAGGCCCAGGCCCGCGCGCGTCATCAGGATGCCCAGGGCATAGCTGCCTACGCCGAAGAAAATCCCCTGGCCGAAGGACAGCAGGCCGGTGTAGCCCAGCAGCAGGTTGCAGCCCAGCACCGCCAGCGCGTACACCAGGACTTCGGTGGCGAGCGTGCCCGAGTCCAGCGTCAGGGGCAGGATCAGGACCACGGCCAGCGACAGCCACCAGCCCGCGTAGGCCGCCGCCGGCCGCCGCGCGGCCGGCCGGTGGGCGGGGGCATTCGAGGGGCCGTTCGAGGGGGCGTTCGTGCGATCGGATGCAGCCATCACCCTCTCCCCAGCAAGCCGTGCGGGCGCAGCAACAGCACCGCCGCCATGGCCACGTAGATCATCAGGCGCGCGCCTTCGGGCCACAGCGTGCTCATCACGCTCTGTACGATACCGATCAAGAGTCCTCCCACCAGCGCGCCCGCGAAACTGCCCATGCCGCCGACCACCACGATGACGAAGGCCACGCCCAGCGCCTCCAGCCCCATGAAGGGATCGACGCCGCGGATGGGCGCGGACAGCGCGCCGGCCAGCGCGGCGGTGCCGGCGCCCAGCGCGAACACCAGGCCGAACACCCGGAAGACGTTGATGCCCAGCAGCGACACCATCTCCGTCGATTCGCTGCCGGCGCGCACCGCGCTGCCCAGCCGCGTGCCTTCCAGCAGCCACCACAGCAGCAGCGCGAACACCGCGGTGAAGGCGATGACGAACAGCCGGTACTTGGGATAGATGAAGCCGCCCCACATGACCACGCCCTGCAGCGAAGCCGGCGTGGCGACGTTGTCGCCCAGCGGCCCCCAGACCAGGATCACCACTTCCTGCAGCACCAGCGCCAGGCCGACGGTGATGAGGATGTGGAATTCATGCGGCTGGTCGTATACCCGGCGCAACAAGGTGCGCTCGGCCAGCCATGCCAGCAAGGCCACCACCAGCGGCACCAGGACCAGCCCCAGCCAGAAATTCACGCCCCATGCCACGGCCTGGTAGCAGAAATAGGCGCCCAGCAGGTAAAAGGCGCCATGGGCGAAATTGACGAAGCGCAGCAGGCCGAAAATGATGGACAGGCCGACGGCCAACAGGAAGTACAGCATGCCGATGCCGATCCCGTTGACCACCTGCAGCAGATAAACATTCACAGTTTGCAGCCGGTCTGCGCCACGGGCAGGAAGGATTTGCCGAAGCTCAGGATGTCGGCGTAGTCGTCCTTGTCCTTCATGGCGGACTTGGCCTTGCCCCTCAGCAGGTAGTAGTTCTTCAGCACCTGGTGGTCCTCGGCGCGGATTTCCTCGTCGCCGGTCAGGCCGGCGTACTTCATGCCCTCCAGCACCGGGATCACCTTGGCCGGATCGTCCGAGCCCGCCTTGATGATGGCGTCGATGAAGATCTTGGTGCAGATGTAGGAGCCGGCCAGGCTGTAGTTGGGATTGAACTTGAAGGTCTGCTGCGTGCGCTGGACCAGGTCCTTGTTGCCGGGCGAGTCGATGCCGTGCCAGTACTGCGCGCCGAAGTACACGCCCTCGCACAGGTCGGCGCCCAGCGACTCGAACTGCTCCAGGCCCGAGGCCCAGGCCATCAGGATGGTGGTGTTCTGCTTCATGCCGAAGCTGACCGCCTGGCGCAGCGCGTCAGAGGACTGCGAGCCGAAGTTCAGCAGCAGCAGCACGTCCGGCTTGGCCGCCATCGCGTTGGTGAGATAGCCGCTGAATTCCTTTTCGGCCAGCGAGTGGTAGCTGTTGCCGACGTGCTCGATGCCCTTTTCCTTGAAGATGTTCTTGGCCGCGTTCAGCAGGCCGTCGCCGAACACGTATTGCGGCGTGATCGTGTACCAGCGCTTGGCCTTGGGCATCTGCTCGATTAGCGGCCGCACCGTGCGCTCGATGGCGCCGAAGGTCGGCACGGACCAGCGGAAGGTCGACTTGTTGCAGTCCGAGCCGGTGATTTCGTCGGCGCCGGCGGTGGTGATGAACAGGGCGCCGTCCTTCTGCGCCTCCTTGGCCATGGCCAGGGCTTCCGACGACAGGATGCCGCCGGCGAAAAAGCGCGCGTTCTTCTGCTGCACCAGCTCCTGCAGCTTGCGCACGGCGGTGGCCGGCTTGGCTTCGGTGTCCAGCAGCGTGTAGGCCAGCGGACGGCCCAGCGCCTTGCCGTACTGCTCGATCGCCAGCTTCATGCCCAGGTCCCCGTACTTGCCGTTGGCGGCGAAGGCGCCGGACATCGGAACGGGACAGCCAAACTGGATGGTCTGGCCGGCGGACTGCGCCAACGCGGCGCGCATGGAAAGGCTGCCCGGCACGGCCGCCAGGGCGGCCATTTTCAACAGTTCACGGCGATTCACGGTATTCCCCTAGACTGGCGCCGGCGCGGTGGACGGCGGCGAAGCTGCATGGAAGCACGGGCGCGCGCCGTACGTTGCGGCGCGCACACGGACAAGGCCTGCGCGCGCCGCGGGCATGGCCGGCGCCGCGCGCAAGGGTTTTCGTATTCATCGCTATTTATCATGATAAATACGACGGAATTGATAATATAGAAGCGCCATTTTGGCCGTCAACCGGGCGCGTATCAGGTTAAACCCTGGTCGCCGCGTCCTTTCGATCCGGATAAGAAACGGGGGAGTCCCATGGCTCGAACCACGGAACGCACCATCGGCGCCGCCGCCATCGCCGCGACCGCGCGCGCGCGGCCGGCGCGGCCCAAGCGCGCCGACCTGGTGGCCGAGGAAATCAAGCGCCTGATCACCGACCGCGACCTGAGCCCGGGCGACAAGCTGCCGCGCGAAAGCGAGTTGCAGGAGATGTTCTCGGTCAGCAAGAGCACCATGCGCGAGGCGCTGAAATCGCTGGAGGTGCAGGGGCTGGTCACCATCAGCACCGGACCGGCCGGGGGCGGCCGCATCGTCGAGGTCACGCTGGACCGCACCTTCCAGTTGATGCAGAACTACCTCTTCTTCAAGGAGGTCACCATCGACGACATCTACACGGTGCGCAAGCTGCTGGAGCCGGAACTGGCGGCGGGCGCGGTGCCGCACCTGACGGAAGCGGATTTCGAGGCGCTGGAGCGCAGCATCGAGTGCTGCGATCCGTCCTCGGGCCATACCGCCGACGTCATCGCGCAGCGCAAGGAGGATCTCAACTTCCATGACATCCTGGCGCAGGCCAATCCCAACAGCTTCCTGCGTTTTTCCTGCCAGTTGATCAACGAGATGCTGCGCCAGTTGACCGTGTTCGAGAACGACACGCCGCTGCCCGCGCAGCGCCGTTTCGGCGACGCCAACGCGGCGCTCCATCGCCGCATCACCGCGGCGGCGCGCGCCCGCGACGTCGAGACCGTGCGCGCCCTGATGGTCGCGCACATGCAGGAGGCCTCGGGCCTCGTGAAGCAGCTCAACGGCAAGCTGCGCGGCCGCCTGATCCTGGACTCCGAAATGTCGCGCCGCGTGGCGCCCCGGCGGACGGCGCGGCGGCCGGGGAAGCGGGCGGCGCGGGAAGCGTAAAGGTCTACGCGCCAGTGCGCAGGCGGGCCAGCGTCGTTGCGTATTCCATGCGCTTGCCCTGGTAGATGCCGGCGGGTCCTGTCAGCGCGGTCGCCAGCGCAAGGAGCGCCTGCTCGGCCGTTGCGTATTCGGACGATGCGCGCGGATGCGCGATTCCTGCGTCGCCGCTGGACGGCGCCGGGGTCACGGCGGCCGCCGTGGCGTAGGCTCGCATGGCGTTGAAGAAATCTTCCTCGCATGCTCGCAGCGCGCGCCTGGCGCCGGCGTCGGCGAGCTGCGCGAGGGCTACGCGCACGAAGGCGCGCACCTGGCGTATCGCGGCGCCGTCGTCCTTGCCCAGGTTCAGGAACATGGCGGGCAGGTCCCGGCGGACGGGCCGCGAGGCCAGGTACGCCCTTGCCTCGCGCTCGCCCCGGGCCGGGTCGCCGTCCTTCCTGTAGCAATTGTCCAGGCGCATCAGCACCGACCGGATGGCGTGCTCGCCCATGATCGTGGTCAGGGGCACGGTCTCCGTGTTCTGCGCGCCGTCGATGCGCGCGAGCACGCGGACGTGCTCCAGGTTGAAGCCGGGCGCGGCGCTGGCGCCTGGCCGGAACGCATGGTCCTCATCGCCGGGACCCGGCGCCGTGGCGAGCGGCTTGGAATAGTTGAAGGCGACGACCAGGTGGGCGCCCGCCCCGATCGAGGGCGACACCGCTTTCAGCGCGTCGCCGATGGACGCCTTCAATTTCCCGGCCATGCCGGCGGGCAGGCCGGCTTCGGCCAAGGCGCCCATGGCGTCGCTCAACTGGCCGCCCGCCCAGGCCGCGATGGGTTCGACGATGGGTTCGATCGCCCCGCCCAGGCCCAGTCGGGCGGACAGGCCGACGCTGACCTCGACGTCGATGAAATCGCCCGCTTTCAAGGCATTGAAATGCGCGACACGCGAACCCCGGATGCTGCCCCTGATGTCGGCGTCCGCGCCCAGCGGCGGCAGGCCGATTGATGGGCCCTCCTTGGGGCGGCCCGGCGCGGGCATGGTTGTGCCCTCCTGTCGCTGCGCGACCTCCTCCCCGAGGGAGGATTCGCGCTCGGAGCGGCCCGGCGCGCTGATTGGTGTGCCCTCCTGTCGCTGCGCGACCTCCTCCCCGAGGGAGGATTCGCGCTTGGGACGGCCCGGCGCGCTCATGCCCACGCCGGCGCCCAGCGCCATCTCGATTTTCCATGTCTCGATCGGCAAGGTGTCCTCGAAACCCGTGACGCGTTTCATCAGCGCGCCATCGTGACGGAGGGCCGGCGCGGCCAGGCGCGCCGTCAACGCCTCGTAGGCGGCCAGGGGGAGCTGCCGCGTCTCCCGCGCGTGCTGGCCGATCAAGGCGGCCGCGATGGCGAGCGCGCGCATATAGCCATAAGCGCCCTGCTCCGGGGGGATTCCCCACGCCCGTTCGATGGCGCGGGCAGGCTCACGCGCGCGCTCGTCGTGCGGCGCGCCTCGCATGGACAGGCAATACAGATCGAGCTCCAGCGCCAGGGCGTCGAGCGCGGAATTCAGGTCGACGGCGGACACCGGCGGCTCCCCGGGCCGCCAAATGGTCACGGCATCCAGTATTCGAGGAAGATCGAACGCTCGGAGCGCGTTTGGCATTGCGCGGCTCACTGCCGGGTCTATTTCCTCGGCCCATGCCGGCCCGGCGTGAGATCGATGCAATGCCCGCAGCGTGGGCAGGAAGGCGTCACGCAGATGGGCCAGGCGCTGGCGCGTGTTGTCCTCGCCCGCCCGTTCCGCCTCCTGCGCCCCGAAGGCTTCCCATGCGGGCACGTAGGTCCGGATGGCGGTGCGCGATTTCGCTCCGCCTGCTTCGGCCCGCGCATGGGCGTGCAGCGACCCGAACGCCGCTTCCGTGCCGCCGGCGACGGACGCGATATCCGCCGTGAAACCGGCGCCCGCCGTGAGCTTGACGCCGGTCGTGACCGTCCTCGATGGCGAACCGGCGCCGACAGCCGTCCGGTGGTTTTCCGACAGCGGATGAAGCGCGCCCTCGGCTTGCGGCCGCGTCACCACGACGCCGAGCATCGCCGCCGTTTTCGCGAACGCATCGTAGTCGGCGCAGGCCGCCTGGCGCAGTCGGTCCAGGTCCTGCAAGGAGAACGCCTTCGGCACGCCCCAACGCGAACGCGAATGTGCCAAGGGATGCGCCATGGAATCCGCGAGATCCTCCAACCCCGCGACGTGCCGCGCGGCCCGATACGCCCTGCTGTCCGGCGCCTCCAGCAGATGATCCCGATCGCGGTAGCTGCGCCCCACGGACCGGGCGTGCCGGCCGGCCAGGCCGAGATCCAGATTGAGGAAAAAGGCCTTGATACGTCCCACGACGCCGAGCCGCGCCTCGAACGTCCGGCTCTCGTTTATCCCCAGGTCGTCGCCCACCTCCAGGCCGCTTGCGTAGGTGGCGCCTATCCTGGGCGACACGGTCGCGCTCAAGGGCAAGCCTGGAATGGAGATATCCATGCCCAGATGGCGGGCGCTGGCGGCGCCTGCCTGCGCACAGGCATCCGCCTGCCGCGCGGCCGCCGCCACCATCAGCGGCCGCCCCAGGCTGGCCCGCGCGCCCCGCACCTGCTCGCGCAGCGTTCTCACTGCCCGCAGCGCGACGCCGTCCTGCGTGCCCAGCATGTCCTCGGCGCGCTTGAGCTTGCCGGCAAGGGCGTGCAATTCCGCCGCGGTCATGGCGCCGTCATCGGGAACCGGGGTCATGGCCTCGGCCGTAGTCGCGGTTGCGGGCGCGGGCGTGGTCGCGGGCGTGGTTGCGGGCATTTTCTTCGCAACCGCCGCGCCGGCGGCCACGGGACCCGGCGCATCCAGCGGCGCCGGCAGCAGTTGTTCGATACGCTGCCACAGCACGGTCACGACGTCGCGGCGCAGCGAGCCGTCGCTCCCGTAGAGCGTATCGAACGTCCGCGGCCCCTCGGCCTTCCAGGCGCGAAACGCCGCAGCGGCCCGCGCCGCAGCGGCGGCCTTGCAATAACCCGTCCCGCCGTCCGCATCCCCGCCCCGCCGCGCGCGCGCCACCTTCTTCGACAACGCGAAAAGCAGGGCCCAGGGACGCCCTCCGAGCAAGGCCGGCAACCATCGCCAGCGCGATGCGCCGCCCTTGCCGGCGCGCGGCGGCGTGCCCGGCGCGGCGACGAAAGCCGGGGCCGCGGCCGGACCGGCCGGCGCCTCGACGGCGACGGAACCCGCCGCCCAAAAACGGTTTGCGCCTTCGATCATTGCGTCTCCCATTCGAGGCCAGACGCATGAACGATAGGAGTCCGCCCCCGCCGCGGACATGAGAAGACCAGCGCCGCCCGCCCGGCGCGCCGGCCGACCGCCCCGCGATTTGCTCCCTGTCCCGGTGGAAGTTTTCCGAACGATCCGGACAGGCGGCGCTCACGACGGCCCGCAAGCAAAGCCATCCCCTGGCGGTCACGGGCGCCGGCGCCGCACAGAAAACATCCAAAAACGCCGCGAAACTTGGCAGCGAATTAGCGTTAATTCCTATCTTCTAGAAAAAAATACCTCGATAGCCGTATTTACCGCGGCTTAATGGTATGGAATTCCCACCTGCCCCGCGTACTATATCGGCTCGGGAACACATGCCCGCATGCCCGCCGGCCGGCGCGCGGGACCGGAAAACAATCACTTTCATGGGGAATGCAATGCCGTCATTGCCGCTGAACCTGGACCATGCCGGCCTGATCGTCCGCGATCTGGAAGCGGCCCGGGCAGCCTTCGAGAAACTGGGCTTCCGCCTGTCGTCCCGCAGCATGCATGCCGGCAGCATTACGCCCGGCGGCCCGGTCGTGCCCTGGGGTTCAGGCAATCACTGCGCCATGTTCAAGCACGGTTATTTCGAGCTGCTGGGCCTGGTCGATCCCTCCCTGCACAGCACGGCCAAGCTCATGATCGAGCGCTACGAAGGACTGCACATCGTCGCCATGGATTGCGCCTCCGCCGACGAAGCCCATCGCGCGCTCCTGGCCCGGCGGATTCCCGCGGCGGCGCCCGCCCGCCTGGAACGCGACGCGGCCTTCGGTCCCCACGACGACGAAATCCGGCGCGCGCGCTTCAGCAATATCTACCTGGATGGGGAACAGTACCCGGAAGCCCGCTTCATCGTCATCGAACACGGCACGCGCGAAGTGCTGTGGCAACCGCATCTGCTGTCGCATCCGAACGGCGCCACCGGCCTGGCCGCCATCTACTTCTGCCCCGCCGACCTGCCGGCCACGCTGGTCCGCTTCGAACGGTTGCTCGGCGCGCCCACGCGGCATGGCGATGCCTACCGCTTTGCGTTGGGACGCGGCGTCTTCTGGGTGCTGAGCCCGGAAGCCATGCGCGATGCCTGCCCGGTCCTGGACGATCCCATCCACCGCGTTTCGGCGGCCTGCATCGAAGTCGCCTCGCTGCCCGCCCTGCGGGCCCTGCTGTCGGAACGCGAGATCGAAACCCATGCGGCGCGCACGCTGGACGGCAGCCAGGACGCGCTGTGGGTTGCGCCCGCGCAGGCGAGCCACGCCGCGCTCCAGTTCATTCAATCCAGATAAATAAAGCACCACCACGCATCATTCCAGAGGGACTACAGACAATGAGAGCAGCAGTCATCCATGAACACGGCGGACCCGGCAGCATCAAATACGAGAAGGACTTCCCGGACCCCGAAGCGAAGGCCGGCGAGGTCGTCGTCAAGGTCCACGCCGCCACGCTGAACTACCATGACGTCTTCACGCGCAACGGCATGCCCGGCATCACGGTGCCCATGCCCATCATCATGGGCCTGGACTTCGCCGGCGAAATCGTCGAGGTAGGCCCGGACGTCGAGGGCGGCTGGAAAGTGGGCGACCGCGTCATGATCGACCCCTCCGACCGCAAGACCTTCGGCGGCGTCATCGGCGAGGCGCGCCACGGCGGCCTGGCCGAGTTCTGCGCCGTGCCCGACCATCACCTGGTCAAGCTTCCCGACGACGTCAGCTACGAAACAGCCGCCGCCCTGCCGGTGGCCTATGGCACCGCGTGGCGCATGATGCTCACCATCGGCCGCATCCGCGCCGGTGAAAAAGTGCTGGTGCTGGGGGCGTCGGGCGGCGTGGGCACGTGCTGCGTGCAACTGGCCAAGATGGCCGGCGCGGAAGTCATCGCCGCCGCGTCCTCCCCGGAAAAACTGGCGCGGCTGAAGGAGCTGGGCGCCGACCATCTGCTGGATTACAAGCAGCATGACTTCATGAAGTGGGTGTTCGAGCACTTCGGCAAGCCTCATCGCCGCTTCGCCGACAAGGGCATGGACGTGGTGGTCAACTTCACCGGCGGCGATACCTGGGTGAAATCGCTGCGCACCTTGCACCGCGGCGGCCGCATCCTGACCTGCGGCGCCACCGCCGGCTACGATCCCAAGGAAGACCTGCGCTTCATCTGGAGCTACGAACTGCAGGTCCTGGGCTCCAACGGCTGGCAGCGCGAGGAACTGCTGGCGCTGGTGGAGCAGGTGCGGCAGGGCAAGCTGAAGCCGGTGATCGACAAGGTCTACGGATTGTCCGAAGTCAACGAGGCATTCAAGCAACTCGAGGACCGCCAGGTCTTCGGCAAGGTGATGGTGAAACCATGAGCAATACGAACACCGCCAAGGCGGAGCCCGGGAAACTCGAACGCGCCGACATCGAGGCGATTTTCAAGCGCTCCCGCTTCATCAGCGCGATGAACCTGGAAATACTGGAGATCGATCACGGCGCCTCCCGTTTTTCGGTGCGCATGCCGATGAGCGACAACCTGGAACGGGGCGCCGCGGGATCGGGCCAGTTCCATGGCGGCGCAATCGCATCGCTGATCGACGTGGTGGGCGATTTCGCCATCGGCATGCTGGTGGGCGGCGGCGTGCCGACCATGAATTTGCGGGTAGACTACCTGCGCCCCGCCATGGCGCCCCATGTGGAAGCCGTCGCGGTGGTGCGCAAGGCCGGCCGCAGCGCGGCGGTGGTGGATATCGACGTAATGTCGGCCGACGGCAAGCTGGTCGCCATCGGCCGCGGCACCTATGTCCCCATCGCGGGGTGACACGGGTAACCGTCAAGAGAAGGTGGAAGCATGTTGGTCAATCTGGGCAAGCTGACGGACGCGGCGAAGCCGGCGGACGAAATCGCCATCATCGATTGCGTCGATGCCGCATCGCCGCGCATTTATACGCACGGGGAAATAGACCGGCAGGCCGACGCCTGCGCGCGCGGCCTGCTGCGCAAAGGGCTGTCGCGCGGCGCGCGGATTGCCCTGATGAGCCTGAACCGCGCGGAATACGTCATCGCCTACCTGGGCATCATGCGCGCGGGCATGGTGGCGGTCCCGGTCAATTACAAGGTGTCCGCCGACACGCTGGCACTGATCCTGGACGACTGCGAGGCGCGCCTGGTCTTCGTCGACGCGGCGCGCCAGGCGTTGTTGCCGCCGGGCATCGCCGCGCAGCGCCTGGACGACGAATCGGCCTGGCGGGAATTCCTCGACGAAGGTCCGTTCGACACCGTCGTGCCCGCGGCGGACGAATGCGCGATGATTCTCTACACCTCGGGATCGACCGGCCGCCCCAAGGGCGTGCAGCTATCGCATGAAGGCCAGCTCTGGACGCTGCGTTCGCGGCTGGCGACCCGCGCGACCTTCCTGGGCGAACGCTTCATCGTGGCGGCCCCGTTGTTCCACATGAACGCCCTGGCCTCGGTCAAGTTCGCGCTGGCCGGCCATGCGTCCATCGTGTTGCTGCCGCAGTTCGACACGCTGCAGTTCATCGACGCCATAGGACGCCACGGCGTCACCTGGGTGACTTCGGTGCCGACCATGATGGCCATGGTCGTCAAGGAGAAGGAAGCGCTGTCCCGCATCGACACCCGCAAGGTCCACTACGTCCGCATGGGTTCGGCGGCGGCCTCCGCCAGCCTCTACGAGGCGGTCAGGCAGGCCTTTCCCAATGCCTCGCTGGCCGGCGGCTACGGCACCACGGAAGCCGGCCCCATCGTCTTCGGTCCGACCCAGGGCCGGCCGCTGCCTCCCGGCGGCGGACTGGGCTGGCCATTGCCGGGCGTCGAAGTCCGCCTGGTGGACGCGCAGGGCCGGGATGTCGGCCCGGATGACGAAGGCGAGCTGTGGATGCGCACGCCCGCCAACATGCTGGGCTATCTGAACCTGCCGGAAAAGACGGCGCAGGTGCTGACGCCGGACCGCTGGTACAAATCCGGCGACGTATTCCGGCGCGACGCCAGCGGCTGCTACTACTTCGTCGGCCGCGTGGACGATATGTTCAATTGCGGCGGCGAGAACATCTATCCCGGCGAGGTCGAACACGTCATCTCCCGCATCCCCGAGGTCATGCAGACTTGCGTGGTGCCGGTGCGCGACGAGATGAAAGGCCAGAAGCCGGTCGCCTTCGTCGTGCGCCATCCCGGCAAGGACCTGAGCGAACGGCAGGTCAAGGATTTCGTGCTGGCGAATGCGCCGGCCTACCAGCACCCGCGCCGCGTCTACTTCGTCGACGCGCTGCCGCTGGCGCCGACCAACAAGGTCGATCGCAAGGCCTTGATGGCCCAGGCCGAGCACGCCGGATCCGCTTGAACCCATTTTGAACGCCTTTTGAACGGATCCAGCGCGCCGGGATCCATGGATTCCGCCGGTTTCCTGAAATATAGAAATCCTTGCTCAGGAAGCTCCATATCCCGGCAAATAAGACGCCTTTTTTCCACGACGGCGCGCGTAGCATGAACGTATCCACACCAAGAGATTCCCGTTCATGTTGACCAGCACCCTTGCGCCGGCTTCGCAGACCGGCCGTTCCGCGCTAGGCGGCCTGGTGGCCGCGATCGGACGCGCCATCGAGACGGCGCCGCCGGAGCAGCTTCCACAAGCCGTATGCGATGCATTGCGCGACCGCCTGCCCGCGGCGGGCCTGCTGAGCGCGCAACAGCGCCAGGGCCATGCGGACCGCTACACCCGCCACATCCTGTATGCGCACCCGCAAGGGCTGTTCACCATCGTGGCGCTGGTATGGCGGCCGGGGCAGATCACGCCCATACACGGGCACTACACCTGGTGTTCCTACTTCATCCTCGAAGGAGACATGCAGGAGGAGCATTTCGCCTGGGACCCGGCCACCCGATGCGCGACGCGCCGCGGCATCGTCCACCGGCCGCAAGGCGACGCCGCCGCCAGCCATGCGGGCATGGAGGAAATCCACCGGCTGCGCAACGACGGCGCCGGCACCGCGATATCCATCCACGTATACGGCGTGGACGGCCCGCGGGTCTCCACGCACGTCAATCGCATCGCCGAACTGGCGCCGGCATGAGGCGCCGCGCGGGCAATGCTGCCCGCGCCGTTCAGCCGCTGTAGTCGACGGGCAGCGCCGTCGTGTACTTGATCTGCTCCATCGCGAACGAAGAACTGACGTCGTGGAGGTCCGCGATGCGGATCAGTTTCTTGTACACGGTATCGTAGGTGGCTATGTCCGGAACGACCACGCGAATCAGATAGTCGACATCGCCGCTCATGCGGTAGAACTCGATGACCTCGGGGATGTCCTTGACGTGATTGGCGAATTTATTGAGCCAGGACTGCGAGTGCTGGTTGGTTCGCACCGAGATGAATACGGTGACGCCGACATTGAGCATGGCCGGGTCGCACAAGACCACCTGCTTCTTGATAACCCCCAATTCCTTGAGCTTCTGCACGCGGCGCCAGCACGGCGTGGTCGAGAGGTTGACGATGTCCGCAATGGCCTGGATGGGCGTTTCCGCGTTCTCCTGCAGGATCGAAATGATCTTCCGGTCTATGGCGTCCATGGTCTTCCTTCGCTGGTTGCAGTCATTGGCGCGCTCAATATGTGGAATTGTCCATGGACGCGTTGAAGCTGACAACAAAAAAGACGCGATAAATAGGATTGCTTCACCAATTTTTGGATTTGACGCCAAGTGGAAACCCCTAAAATCGCCAATGAATAGAAAAAATTTTCGTTATCGATTTGCGCTCCCGCCTGCCGGCGCGACTATATTTCCATCGTGGCGACGCATAATTCGTCTTGTATTCGCATCGCCGGCCGGGCGCGACCGCGACCGATTACCACGACCCACTACCAACTCCAAGGGGAAACATTCATGCAGCATCGCGTACACACCCGCCTCGCGGCCTGCCTGCTGGGCGTCGCCATGGGCGCCGCGACATCCGGCGCCCTGGCGCAGGATGCGGCCAACTATCCGGCCAAGCCCGTCACCTTGATCGTGTCCTTCCCGCCGGGCGGCAGTTCCGATTTCTTCACGCGGCTCGTCGCCAACGGCCTGGGCAAGATGTGGAACCAGCCGGTGGTGGTCGAGAACCGCCCCGGCGCGGGCGGCAACATCGGGGCGCAATTGGCGTCGCGCGCGGCGCCGGACGGCTACACGCTCTACATGAGCTCGATCAATACGCACGGCATCAATCCCGGGCTCTACAAGGACAAGCTGGGCTACGACCCGGTGAAGGACTTCACGCCCATATCCCGTATCGCCACGGTTCCCAACGTCCTGGTGGTCAACCCCGCCGTGCCCGCGAAATCGGTCAGCGAATTGCTCGCCTACTTCAAGGCGCATCCGGACAAGGCTTTCTATGCCAGCCCCGGTTCGGGCACCTCGCCGCATCTGTCGTCGGAGTTGTTCAAGCGCATGACGAATACGCCGATCACCCATGTCGCGTACAAGGGCAGCAACGCCGCCCTGACCGACGTCATGTCCGGCATGGTGCCGATGGCGATCGACAACCTGCCGGCGGCCATCGCGCTGATCAAGTCCGGCAAGCTGCGCGCGCTCGCCGTCACGTCGCCCAAACGCTCGCCCGAATTGCCGGACGTGCCCACCATGATCGAAAGCGGCGTCAAGGGCTACGACGTCACGTCCTGGTGGGGGCTGTTTACCCGCGCGGGCACGCCGGCGCCCATCGTCGCCAAGATCAACCATGACGTCGTGGCCCTGCTCCAGGATCCGAAAACCAAGGAGACCATCGCCACGCAGGGCGCCGTCTCCGCGCCCTCCACGCCGCAGGAGCTGGCGCAGTTGGTGAATTCGGAAATCAGCCGCTGGGGCAAGGTCATCGAGGACGCGCACATCACGCTGGAATAGCGTTTCCGGCCCGGTCCGGAAGGCTGCGGCCGCCGCGGCAACGCGCGGGCCGGCGACGGCGCGACGGGCGGCCCGCGCCTTTGGAAAAGAAAGCGGAAAAAGCGGAACAAACGGCAAATCTCCGCCCTTCACGGCGTTTTTCAAAAGGCGGCGCCGTCATACAGTCGGAGGACCGATAACAATGGGCGGACGAGCGCGCGGGCGCGGCGCCGCCTGCCGTCTAGAGACGCCGTCATGCGCAATAACCTGCCCGTTACGCAGCGGGAGTTCCTGTTTTCCGACAAGCAGCACCTGGTCTCCGCGACCGACCTGTCCGGCAACATCCGCTACTGCAATCCCGCCTTCGTGGCCGTTTCCGGCTACAGCAAGGAGGAATTGATCGGCCAGCCGCACAACATCATCCGCCATCCGGATATGCCGCGCGCCGCCTTCGCCGATATGTGGGCCACCATCCAGTCCGGACGCCCCTGGACCGCCCTGGTGAAGAACCGCCGCAAGGACGGCGACCACTACTGGGTGCGCGCCAACGTCACCCCCGTGGTCGAGCACGGCGTCGAAGTGGGCTACCTGAGCGTGCGCATGCGCCCGTCGCGCGAGGAAGTCGAGGAGGCGGAGGCCTTGTACGCGGCCATGCGCGAGGACACCCTGCGCGGCCATCGCCTGCGCGAGGGCGCGCTGACGCGCACGGGGCTGGCCGGCTGGCTGGGCGCCCTGCGGCGCCAGCCGGTGGGGCGCCGCGTCGGCCTGGGCTATGCCGCCACGCTGCTGTTCGCGCTGGCCGGCGCCTGGGCGGCCTACGGCGGCCTGCCGCCCCAGCCTTTCTGGCTGGCCTGGGGCGCGGGCGTGGTGGGCGGCCTGTTGAGCGCGTCGCTGCTGGTGCGCCAGTTGTCCTCGCCGGTGGACGCGATGTCGGTGTTCGCCGCCCAGATGGCGGCCGGCGACCTGACCACGACGATAGAGGTGGAACGCCACGACGACCTGGGCGCCGTGCAACGCGCGCTGAATCAGTTGCAGGCCAATCTCTCGGCCATCGTGCTCGACGTGCGCGACCAGATCGGCGGCGTCATGGAGGCCGCGCATGAAATCTCCGCGGGCAATATCGATCTCTCCCAGCGCACCGAGGAACAGGCCACCTCGCTGGAGCAGACCGCGGCGGCCATGGACGCCCTGACGGAATCGGTGCAGGGCAATGCCGACGCCACCCAGCGCGTCCTCAGCCTGGTCGACGAGGCCCAGTCCGCGGCCGACGACGGCGGCCGCATCGCCGCTCAGGTGGAACAGACCATGGCCGGCATCACGACCGCCGCGCAACGCATCGCGGACATTACCGGCGTGATCGACGGCATCGCCTTCCAGACCAATATCCTGGCCTTGAACGCGGCCGTCGAGGCGGCGCGCGCCGGCGAGGTCGGCAAGTCCTTCGCGGTGGTGGCGGCCGAGGTCCGCAACCTGGCGCAGCGTTGCGCGGCGTCCGCGCGCGAGATCAAGACGGTGGTCGACAGCAGCGTGCAGCAGATCGCCGCCGGAACGGAACTGGTCGGACGCACCACCAGCCAGATGCGCGCCATCGACCAGGCCGTGCACCGGGTGGCCGACGTGATCCACGAAGTCGCCGACGCCAGCGGCAACCAGGCCCGGGGCATCCGCCAGGTCAACGACGCCGTGGCCCACCTGGACAGCGCCACCCAGCAGAACGCCGCACTGGTCGAGCAGGCCGCGGCCACCGCGCAGCGGCTGGTCGAACGCGCCGACGTGCTGGCCGACGCCATGCGGCTGTTCACGGTGGGGCAGTCGGCGGCGCACGCCGGACCGGCCATCGAGCAGCCGGCGCGGCCTCTGCCGATGGCGCAATTGCCGGCCTGAGGCACCGGGGCTGACGGATACGGCCCGGGGCGTCCGGGCCGGCGCCGCCACGGTGCACCGCAACAGGAAACCGCAAGCCGAGTTATCCCTGCCTGGACGCCGCCGGCGCGGCCGGCCCACAATGGCGCGGTCCTCATTTCCGCACCGCGTCATGACCAAGATCGTTTTCTTCGGCGACAACAGCGACATTCCCAAGCTCGTCGCGCTGGCCCGCGCCCAATACCCGGACCTGCAGGTCTATACCGAAGACGACCCGGGCGCGCTGGACGCCGAGGTGGCCGCCTGTTGGCGGCCCGAACACGGCGCGCTGGCGCGCTTCCCGCGCCTGCGGCTGATCCACGCCATCGCCGCCGGCGTCGACAACATACTCGAAGACCCGATGCTGCCGCCGCTGCCGATCTGCCGGGTCGCGGCGCCGGACCTGTCGGCGGGCATGAGCGAGTTCGTCCTGTGGAGCGTGTTGCTGTTCCACCGCAATCTGGACCAGGTGCTGATGAACCAGCGCCGCCACCACTGGCATCGCGTCGACCAGGAGCCGGCGTCCAGCCGCACCGTCGGCATATTGGGACTGGGGACGCTGGGCACGCACGTGGCGCGCACCCTCTTCCATCACGGCTACCGGGTGCGGGGCTGGTCGCGCCAGCCGAAGCAGATCGCCAACGTGCGCAGCTACGCCGGCGCGGACGAGCTGGACGCCTTCCTGGCCGGCAGCGACATCCTCGTCTGCCTGTTGCCGTTGACCGGGGAAACCCAGGGCATCCTCGACCGCAAGCTGCTGGGGAAGCTGCCGCGCGGCGCGGCCCTGGTGCACTGCGGGCGCGGGGGGCATCTGGTCTCGGAGGACGTGCTGGGACTGGTGCGCGAGGGCCACTTGCGCGGCGCGGTGCTGGACGTGTTCGAGGCCGAACCGCTGGATCCCGCCAGCCCCTTGTGGGACGAGCCGAACATCTACGTCACCCCGCACATCGCCTCGGCCAACAGCATCCAGAGCATCCTCGACCAGATTTCCGAAAACGTCCGCCGGCTGCATGCCGGCGAGGCCCTGGAAAACCGGGTCGATCCGCAACGCGGATATTGAAGGCGGGCCTGGCTTGGCCTGGCAGGCGCCCAAGCCGCGGTTCAAACCGCCAGCTTGCGCGTGTGGACCGCCGAGGTGATATACGGCACGGCGATTTCCTCGCGGCCGCACAGGGTGGGCTCGTTGTCGACCAGGCGGCGCAGTTCGCGGTCCAGGGCGGCGCGGCGCGCCGGCGGCAAGGTGGCGACGAAGCTGATGGAGTGGACGCGATGGAAGATGACGTCTTCCGGCTTGCCGATGTGCAGGTGCTCGTAGCGGCGCTCCACCAGCGGACCGAAGCCGGCGTGCGGGAACGCGTTGCGCCACGCGCCGGTGTGGAAACGCGGCGCGTCGCCCTCGTACCGGTTGATCAGGGCGGACAGTTGCGCGACCCAGGGCAGGCGCGTATCGGACAGGTTCCAGATCATGGCCAGGCGGCCGCCCGGCTTGAGCACGCGATGGATTTCCGACAGCGCCGCGGGTCCGGCGAACCAGTGGAAGGATTGGGCGCACACCACCGCGTCGACCTCGCCGTCGGCCAGCGGAATGGCCTGCGCCGCGCCGGTCAGCGCCTCGACGCGGGGATAGGTGGTGGACAGCTTGTCCAGCATTTGCGTGACGGGCTCGATGGCCACCACGTCGGCGCCGGTCGCCAGCAGGCGCGGCGTCATCTTGCCGGTGCCCGCGCCCAGGTCCACCACCCGCGCGCCGCGGCCCAGGCCGATTTCATCGCGCAGCCAGTCGGTCAACGCCTGCGGGTATTCGGGCCGTCCGCGCACATAGGCTTCGGCGGCGGTGGAGTAGCCGTTGGCGGCTTGATGGACGGTGCCGGAGGGATTTTCCACGAATAAGCGCTCCTTGCGCCGCGGGCCGGCATGGGGTTCGGAGCGCAGAGAAGCCGTAAGCATGAGGCGGGTTGCGTGATGTCACGAGCATTTCACGGAGCTTAACTTTATCGCCATGATGTTTTCGACCGGCTGAAAATTCGCCTACAGCGAGCTTAAACCCCGGGGCGCCGGGGCCGGGATGGAACATGTGGCGCATGCAATGCAACATGCGATGATGTGCATGACGAGCCGAATAATCAGCGAAACAGACCGCCGGTCTATCAGAAGGAGACATCCGCTCATGTCCGAAGCCGCCCCCGCGCTCCCCGCCGAACCCACCCGGGAAGAGATCGACGCCTTGCGCGCGCCCACCCTGCTGGAGTTCGGCGCGTCCTGGTGCCCGCACTGCCAGGCCGCGCAGCCCCTCATCGGCCATGCGCTGGCGGCCTATCCCGGGGTGGACCATATCAAGGTCGAGGACGGCAAGGGCCGGCGCCTGGGCCGCTCGTTCACCGTCAAGCTGTGGCCCACGCTGGTTTTCCTGCGGGAAGGCAAGGAAGTCGCCCGCCTGGTGCGCCCGCAAAGCGAGGCGGCCATCCGCGAAGCGCTGGCCGCGCTGTAAAGGAGGCGGCGCGGGCCCCTTCAGTCCTCCTGGGCCTCGTCGTTCACGTAGCTGGCGTTGCCCAGGCCGGTGCCCATCGTGAGCACCGCCCAGCGCGAGACGTCGCGCATCCAGGGCAATTCGGAAAGCCCCTGCACCACGGCGTCATTATGCAGGCACACGGTAGGGGGAATCCCGTTGATGGACGGCAGGACCTCCATCAATTTGTGCGGCAGGTGGAAATTCTCGTGCTCCCAATCGCCCGGCAGGTTCTGCGCGCCGCTGGTGATGACGCCGTCGCCGTGGATGTGGCCGGGACAGGCCACGCCCACCAGCGGCGCCAGCTTCAGGCCTTTCTTGTCCGCCTTGTCGATCAGCCGGGTCAGCATGTCGGCGATGCCTTGCACCAGGTGTTCCCGGTGGGTCGTTTCCTTGTCCGCGGCGTGCCCCCACTTGCGCAGATTGCCGACGCGGGCGGCGTCGGGATCGCGCCGCTTGCCGTCCCCCTCCTTCCCCGGCACGCGGACGATGCCGCAACGCACGTTGGTGCCGCCGATGTCCACCGCCAGCATGGCATCGTAGTGCCGCCACAGCGCGGGCGGCGCCACGTGCACCCAGCCGATCAGGCCGCCCTCGTCGGAATGATGGTGCATGGCGCGCAGGCGGATCTCCACCTTGGCCTCGCGCAGCAACTGGTCCGCGCGGCGGATGGTGCGGCGGCCCGCCAGGCTCTGCTTGAAGCCGCCGCCGACGGCCACCCGCTGCACGCCCTGCCACGACGGATGGCGCGCGAAGCGGCGCACGACGCGGGCGAGCTGGGCCGCGTGATCCTCCATGGCGGACAGGATGACCGCCGCCGCGTCCCCTTCCTCGCGCAGCAATTCGTCGACGGCCCGCTTGCCGATGTCCTCGGTGGGCATCACGCCGAACACGTCCTCGCCAAGGAGGCGGCGGTAAAGCTTGCGCCAGCGGTCCAGGCCGGCGCGGAAAGCGGTGCGGCTGGCGCGGTCGCCGACGAAGCCCTTGCCCTCGCGCAACTCCAGGCTGTAGCTGCTTATCGTCACGGCAGGCAGGTCGGGGCTGCCATGGGGCTGCCTGAGGGGGTTTTTCTGCATGGAAAGCGCTCCTGGCCGGCGGACCTGGTCGGCGGGAGAGCGGCGCCGGCCGCCCGCACGCCGCCGCCGCGGCATGCGCTGCGGATGAGCACGCGGCGTGCCCATGCACGCGCTTTGCCCATGCGGAGGCTTGCCTATACGGGGGCTCGCCTATGCCGGCGGCGCTTCCCCGTCCCCGGCGCGCCCGTCGTGCATGCCGTGATCGCGCACGATGCGCACCGTGCGGTGGCGCGGCGCGGGCGCGTCCAGCAGGGCCGGCCGCCAGGCCGAGGCCGCGTCGTAGCTGGCCCAGGAAACCAGCAAGGCCAGCTTGCCCGGCGTATAGATGCTGGCGAACACGCTGTAATCGAGCAGGTCGGCGCTGTCCAGGGGCAGGCCGAGCCGCGCCGGCAATTCCTCGCGCAACGCCGCATCGGCGGCCCGTGCGCCGCCGGCGAGTTCGGTCAGGGTGGCCCATCGGCCGGCGCGGGCGGCGGGCTCGGCGCGGTTCATGCGCGCGGGGCGATCCCGCTGGGGCGCCGCCGCGCGCGAGGGCGGATGGCTGTCGTAGCAGACGTTGCCGACGCGCAGGTGATAGTCGGCGAAGATGGCGGCGCGGCCGCGCGCCTGCGCCGCATGGTGCTCCACCGTCGCCTGCCACCGCGCGACGGCCTTTTCGTCGCGCCACAGGGAGTGGGACAACAGCCAGCCGGGCCGTTGCATGTCCTCGAAACGTTCGTTGTCGATCAGCCCGTCGACCCGCCGGTCGACCCGTGGCTTGAGCGTAACGGCCAGGCGCAGGTAATCCGCGAAACGTTCCTGCTTGGGTTGAACTTCGAAGAGCACTGAATACATGACTGTCTCCATTGCCGTATCGAACACGAGTGCGGAAAGCAAGACAGAGGCGATACTCGCCCTTGCAACGAAATATCCGCGTCCCGGGACGCGAATCGCCACTCGCGTGGCCTCGGGCTCCTCCCCTTGCGGAGACCCGAAATACTGCAAAGCCGTAACGCGACAAGAAACCGGATTGCAATAAAAGGAAATCAATAGAAATCTAGCGCGTGTTCCGACTATAGCGGCAAGTCCGGTCCTTGTGGTTTCTTTTTACTTTTTGAGCACGCGCGCCGCCGCCGGCCCGCGGCGATAATCGACGGGCCGCCGGCGCCTGGCCGCCGCGGCGCGTGAACGAACTGCCCGGCGATGAAACCGCGCCGGGCCTTGTGTAGAACAGATCGGGAAATGGCGCGGATGAAAACGATCATCTGGGTGATCTTCGGCCTGCTGGCCGTTATCTGGACCGGCATCGTGTCGATGGCGTTGAAACTCATGCATTGGCTGCTGGGCAGCATCGGCGACGTGCAGGTGCCCGTCCCCGCCGCGCCGCCGGCGGATGCCCCCGTGCCCGACTGGATGCCGCCCTGGGTCGACGCCGGCTGGGTGCATGCCCTGCAGGCCGGCATCGCCGACGCGCTGAACCACATCAACCATGCGCTGCCCATCCTGAACGGGCTGTCCGGCTGGCTGACGGTGCTGGGCTGGTTCACCTGGGGGCTGATCATGATCCTGCTGCTGGCGATCGCCCTGCTGCTGCACTGGCTGGCCGGACGCGATTGGGGCGGGCAAAAGCCGCCGTCCAGCGGGACCCCGCCCGACATGCCGCCGCCGGCCCAGGGCGGCGAACCGCCCCGCCTGACGTCCGGGACAGGACACTGACGCCTACGCGTATTTCCCCACCAGGCCGCCGTCCACCACCAGCTCCGTGCCGGTGATATAGGACGCCTCGTCCGAGGCCAGGAAGGCCACGGCGTTGGCGACCTCCCAGGGCGTGCCCATGCGGCCCATGGGCACCTGGCGGTCGCGCGCGCGGCTGGCGGCGCCGGCGTCGTCGGCGTCGAACATCCGGCCCACGGTGTGGCGCACGCGCGGCGTGTCGATCAACCCGGGAATGACCGTGTTGGCGCGGATGCCGTCGGCGGCGTACTGCTGCGCCAGCATGCGGGCGAAATGGATGACCGCGGCCTTGCTCACGCTGTAGGCGAGATGCGGATAGCCGGTGTAGCGGATGCCGGCGATCGAGGACACCGTCACGATGGCGCCGCCGCCCTGGGCCTGCATGATGGGCGCCACCAGGCTGCTGGCGATGAGCAGGCTGGTGACGTTCACGCGCTGGATGCGCTCCCACTCCTGCACGCCGATATCGCCCGGGCCGCCGACCTTGCCGATGCCGGCGTTGGTCTGCAGGATATCTATCCGTCCGTACTCGTCCATGGCGCGCGCGACGGCCGCGCGCATCGCCGCCTCGTCGCCGACGTCGGCGCACACCGGCAGCGCCGCGCCGCCGGCGCGAACGACCTCCCGCGCCGCGTCCTCCGCCGCCGCCAGGTCGCGGTCGAGCGCGACGATGCGCGCGCCCTGGCGCGCCAGCGTGACGCAGCAGGCCTTGCCTATGCTCCAGCCCGGACCGCTGGCGCCCGCCCCGGCCACCAGCGCAACCTTGCCCGCCAGGCGCGACGACAGGCCGGGCGCAAGTGGCGGCGCCTCCATGGCCGACGACGGCGCCCCCGACTCCTGGTCGGCGGCCGTCATGCCGGTCGCCCCGCACCGGCCGTCACCGGAATCGCGCGCGCCGCGCGCGTGTTTGCGTCGATGGCCATGTGCCGCCTCACTTCTGCGTTTGATGCGACGTTTGATGCGACGTTTGATGCGACTTGCCCTGTCCCACGTAGGGAATGGCGTTGTCGATGGTGTCCCAGATGAAACGGCCGGAGGGGCTTTCCTGTTCCTCCGCGATGTGGGCCACCAGGCCGGCGGCGCGCGAGATCACGGCGAAGCCGCGCATCAAGGCCGTGGGGATGCCGAGCTCGCCCAGCAATGCCGCCACCGCGCCCGTCGCGTTGATGGTGATGTGGCGGCCCGCCGCCTCGTCCACCGCGGCGGCCAGCGTGCGCAGCGCCTTGACGGAATTTCCCGCCAGCTCCGGCTCCGCCTCGGCCAGCGCCAGCAGCTTGATGGCGCGCGGATCGTCGGGCTTGTGCAGGTGATGGCCGAAGCCCGGCATGGCGTGCCGCTGCGCACGGTGGGCCCGCGCGATCTCCCGCGCTTCGGCGCGCGGATCGTCCGCGGCCTGGATGCGGTCCAGCAGGCGCGAGCAGTTCTCCATGGTGCCGACGAAGGAGCTGCCCACCGCCAGCAGGCCCGACGCCACCGCGCCCTGCAGGTTCTCCGGCGCGCTCATGTAGATCAGGCGGGTGGCGATGGCACTGGGCGTCAGCCCGTGCTCCATCAGCGTGACCAGCACGGCGTCGACGATGCGCAGGTCGACCGGCCGCGCCTTGCGGCCGGTGATCTGCATGAACAGCACCTCGGTGAAGGTGGTCTTGCCGATCAGGTCCTCGACCAGGTCGGCGTCGCGATAGGACATGCCGGCGAGATGATGGGCGCACAGGCGCGTGACGGGCGCGTCGCCCTTGCCATGGTTCGCGTGCTTCGATTCGTTTTCGTTCGAGGGGGTAGTCATGCGATCTCCTTCAGGGCGGCGTCGCGCACCGCGTTCTTGAGCACCTTGCCGACCGACGACCGGGGCAGGCTCTCGTAGATGTGGATGTGCTTGGGCGTGTGGACGGGGCCCAGCAGCCCGCGCACTTGCAGCTTCAGCGCCTCGACGTCGATGACGGCGCCGGCGCGCGGCTGCACGGCGGCGTGCACCGCCTCGCCCCACTTATCGTCCGGCACGCCGAACACCGAGCACTCGTACACGTCAGGGTGCGAGATCAGCGCGTTCTCCACGTCGACCGGATAGACGTTGAAGCCGCCCGTGATGACCACGTCGCGCAGGCGATCCTTGAGGAAGAGATAGCCGCGCTCGTCCACCAGGCCGGTGTCGCCGGTGCGCAGCCAGCCGTCGACCAGGGCCTCGGCGGTCTTCTCCGGCAGGCGCCAGTAGCCGGACATCACCAGGTCGCCGCGCACCGCCACCTCGCCGATCTCCCCGTCGGCGCAGGGACGGCCGTCGGGGTCCAGGATGGCGAGGTCCGACAGCCAGGTCACGCGGCCCACCGAACCGAGATTGGCGGCGTCCTCGAAATCGGCCGGGCGCATCAGCGTCACGATCTGCGGCGCCTCCGTCTGGCCATAGGTGGTGCCGAGCACGGGACCGAAGAAAGCGCGGGCCTGTTCGAACTTGCCCACCGGCATGGGCGCGCCGCCGTAGATGAGATTGCGCAGCTTGGGGAAGTCGGCCCGCGACACGCCCTCCTGCGCCATGATCATGTAGATCAGCGTGGGCGGCATGAAGCTGAGCGTGCCGCCGCGTTCGCGGAAGGCGGCGGTGATGGTGGCGGGACTCGCCGCATCCACCAGCAGCAAGGCGCCGCCCTGGGCCAGCAGGGGCAGGAGATACGTGCCGGTGCCGTGCGTGATGGGCGCGGCCACCACGTAGCGGTCTTCCGGTCCCAGGCCCCACCCGTGGATCTGGTTGATGATGCCGGCGTTCCAGGCGCGCGCCGGCTGCATGACGCCCTTGGGCAGGCCGGTGGTGCCGCCGGTGAACTTGATGGCCTGGACGGCCTCGCGGTCCATGGCCGTGGCGGCCGGCGCGGCGCCCGCATGACGGGCGAGCAGGTCGGCCAGGCCGTGACCAGCGGCGCCAGCCGTCGCATCCAGAACGATGCGATGCGCCGCGATGTCGTCGCCGACCAGGGGCGCGCCGGCGGCATCGACGGCGACGATGGACGGCTCCGTCGCCGCGAGGATGCGGCCGATCTCGGTGGGCGTGCTGCGATAGTTCAGCGGCACCCATATCTTTCCCGCCGCCAGCGTCGCCAACAGCGCCAGGATGTGTTCGGCCGTATTGCCGGCGCAGATGGCGACGCGGGTCTGCGGCGCGGGATCGAAGGCCTGCATGGCCGCCGCCAGCGCCCGCACGCGCGCCGCCAGCTCGGCGTAGGTGACGATGCCGGCGGGGCCGTCCACCGCGGTGTTGCCGGGGTAGCGCCGCGCGGCGCGGAAAAAGAAATCGATGGGGTACACCAGAAACTCCTAGAGTTGACGAATGAGGCCGACCCGGTCCGCCCTACGCCCTAGTCGGCCTTCAGGTTCGCCTGCTTCACGACCTTGGCCCACTTGGCGGTCTCGGCCGCGACGAACGCGCCGAACGCCTTGGGCGAGTTGTCCGCCGGCGGCAGCACGAAGCCGCTTTTCTCATACGTGGCGCGCAGCTCCGGATCCTTCAGCGCCTTGTTCAGGGCCGTGTTCAGGCGCTCGACGACCGCCGGCGGCGTGCCGGCCGGCGCCATCAGGCCGAACCACGATTCCACCGAAAAGCCGGGCAGCCCCGATTCCGCCAGCGTCGGCACGTCCGGCGCGAAGCTGACGCGCTGCAGCGTGGTCACGCCCAGCGCGCGCAGCTTGCCGGCGCGCACGTGCGGCAGGGACGAAGGCATGTTGTCGAACATCGAATCGACCTGCCCGCCCAGCAGGTCGGCGACCGCGGGGCCGCTGCCGCGATAGGGCACGTGCAGGATGTCGGTGCCGGTCTCCATCTTGAACAGCTCGCACGACAGGTGGATGGACGAGCCGCTGCCCGACGAGGCGCAGCTCAGCTTGCCCGGATGCGCCTTGGCGTAGGCGATGTATTCCTTGACGTTGTGCACCGGCACCTTCGGGTTGACCACGAGGATGTTGGGCACCGAGGCCATCATGCCGATGGGCGCGAAATCCTTGTTCACGTCGTAGTTCAGCTTGCTGTACAGCGTCATGTTGATCGTGTTGGCGATCGAGCCGACGTACAGCGTATAGCCGTCCGGCGCGGCGCGCGTGACGGCTTCGGCGCCGATATTGCTGTTCGCGCCGGTGCGGTTCTCGACCACGAAGGTCTGGCCCAACTCCTGCGTCAGCGACTTGGCCAGCAGGCGCGCCACGATGTCGGTGGCGCCGCCGGCGGCGTAGCCGACGATCATCGTCACGGGATGGCTGGGGTAATTGGTTTGGTCCTGGGTCTCGGCCTGGGCGGGGGCGATGGCCCCCAGGGTGACGGCGCCGCCCAGCACCATGGCCGTCAGCGCACGCGCGCAGCGTGTAAGCGTCATTTTCCTGTCTCCGTGGTTTGTCTAGGTTTTGGACAAATCTGTGTTTGCCTTGGCCTATGATGCGGGCATGTGGAGCGCTGTCAAAGATCGTTTGTCCAGAAAATGAACAAAGCAAGCAGCAAGGATTCGAAGCGCCGGGATGCGGCGGGGCTTGGGACGCGAGGGCACGATGGCGGCCCGCGCACGCTGCGGCGCGGCCTGCATATCCTGGGGGCGTTGCGGCGGGCCGGCGGCGCCGGCCTGCACGTGACCGAAATCGCCGCGCAGACGGGCATGCAGCGCTCCACCGTCTATCGCTTCCTCGACGTGCTGGTCGACGAAGGCTATGCGCTGCGCGACGGCCGCAAGCCGCGCTATCGCGTACTGCAGGCCGAGGCCGGCGACGGCGACCCGCATGAACAGGCGATCCGGCGCTGGCGGCCCGCGATGCGCCGCATCAGCGACGCGCTGGGCGATTCGGTGTTCCTGATCTGCCGGGCCGGCGACGATTCGCTATGCCTGCACCGCGAGATCGGCAACTATCCGGTGCAGGTGCTGGCCGTCACCGTGGGCCACCGCCAGCCGCTGGGCGTGGGCGCCGCCGGCCTGGCCCTGCTGGCCGCGCTGCCGCCGGCGGAAGCGGCCGACATCATCGCGCGCAACGAGACCGCGCTCCGCGCCTACGGCGGGCTGACGGCGCCGCATATCCGGCGCCTGGTGGAAAGCACGCGCGACCGCGGCTGGTCGGTCATCGGCAATGCGGCGGTGCCCGGCGTGCTGGGGGTCGGCATGGCGTGGTGCGACGCCGAAGGCTACCCGCGTCTGGCGATCAGCCTGTCCACGCTGATCGACCGCATGCCGGCGGCCCGCCAGCGCACGGTCGCCGAGGTATTGCGCGCGGAATTGGCGAAAGGATAGGCCCGCGGCGATCGATGGATTCATGCACCGCATGAAACGCGAAGGGACCGCGGTCATCGAAGCGCAGGGCCTGCCCTCGATGACGCGGTCCGCATCGCCGTCAATCCAGCTTGGCGCCGGACTGTTCCACGATGGTCTTGTAGCGGCCGATCTCGGACTGGATGAACTGGCCGAACTGCGCCGGCGTCTCCGGCTGGCCCAGTTCCGCGCCCATTGCCGTCAGGGTCTTGCGGACGTCGGGCTCGGCCAGGATGGCGTTGATTTCATGGTTCAGCTTGTCGACGATGTCCGCCGGCGTGCCGGCGGGCGCCACCACGCCGTACCAGGCCGAGGCGTACATGTCCTTGACGCCGACTTCGTCGAAGGTCGGGACGTCGGGCAGTTCCGGCAGGCGGTTGCGCGACGCCACCGCCAGCGCGCGCAGGGCGCCGGCCTTGACCTGCGCCAGCGAACCGGTGTCCAGCATCATGTCCACCTGGCCGGCCAGCAGGTCCGAGACCGCCGGGCCGCTGCCCTTGTAGGGGATGTGCACGATGTTCACGCCGGCGGCGTGATTCAGCATCGAACCGGCCAGGTGCTGCGAGGAACCGATGCCGCCGGAACCGTAGTTCAGCTTGCCGGGATTGTCCTTGGCGTAGGCCAGCATTTCCTGCGCCGTCTTGAACTGCGACTTGTTCGGGACTTCGAGGATGTTGGGAATGGAAGCGACGAAGGCCACCGGCGCGAACGCCTTCTCCGCGTCGAAGCCCAGGTGCTTGTACAGATGCGGGTTCGCCGCGTTGGTCGAGCTGGTCGCCATCAGCAGCGTATAGCCGTCGGCCGCTTCGCGCACGAAGGAGGCGGTGCCGATGTTGCCGCCGGCGCCGGCCTTGTTGTCGACGATGACCGTCTGCTTCAGGCGGGTGCCCAGTTGCTGCGCCAGGATGCGGCCCAGCGCGTCGGTGGCGCCGCCCGGGGGCCATGGCACCACCAGGCGGATCGGACGCTCGGGGTAGCCGGCGGCCACGGCGGCGGGCGCATGCGCGGCCAGCAGGGCGGCGGCGGCGCAGGCCGCGGCGCCCGAAGCGCGGAACAGGGAAAGCAAACGCATGGATAGTCTCCAGTTCAAAGAATTATGTGTAGGGAACGCCGGGGGCCGGGCACCGGGCTGTGGCCGGCGCGGTCGGGACGGCCGGACCGGACGACGATGGCCCGGCGCGCGATCAGCGTCCGAGCGCCGCGTCGATCCAGCTATCGTCGTAGGCGCCCGCGGCGATGTCGGCCAGCGTGCGCGTCTCGTCGGCGAGCTTGGCGCGCGCGGCCTGCGCCACGGCGGCGGCCTGGGCCGGCGATACGAACACCACGCCGTCCTCGTCGCCGATGACGATGTCGCCATGGTTGACCACCGCGCCGCCCACCGTCACGGCGCAGCGGGTCTCGCCGGGGCCGTTCTTGTAGGGGCCGCGATGCGTGACGCCGGCCGAGAAGCAGGGGAAGCCGTCGCGGCGGAAGGCCGACTGGTCGCGGATGGCGCCGTCGATGACGAAGCCCGCGCAGCCGCGCTTGCGCGCCACCTGCATCATGATCTCGCCGACCAGGGCGCGCTCCACGCAGCCGCCGCCGTCCACCACCAGCACGTCGCCGGGTTGCAGATGGCGCAAGGCCTCGTGGATGTGCAGGTTGTCGCCCTGCCGCACCCGCACCGTGTAGGCCGTGCCGAGCAAGGGCGCGTCGCCGTGGCGCGCGTCCAGGCCGTGCGTGCCGGCGATGCGCTGCATGCAGTCGCTGATGAGGGAAGTGGCCAGGCCTTCGAACAGGCTGGGATCCGGGTTGCCGGCGGCGGCCGTTGCGGACATGCTTATCTCCGGTTTATTGATAATGATTGTGTTGGGGGCGGATGCTACGCTCGGCACATAAGGAAAAAAAGCGATAAATTTGCAGCATTTTTCATGAATTTTTTGACGAATGTTGGGATAGGAAGAGGACTGGCCGTGCCTGGCCTCGCGGCACCGTGCCGCCCCAGCGGTCCCTTGCCATCATCCGCCATCCGACTCGACTTTCGTCCAGGTTTCTCCAGCATGTTGACCCTCAAGCAGATCGAAGCCTTTTTCTGGGCGGCCCGTTTGTCCAGCTTCTCGCGCGCCGCCGCCAAGCTGTGCATGACGCAATCCGCCCTGTCCAAGCGCGTGAGCGAGCTGGAGGAGGAATTGAAGACGCCGCTGTTCGACCGCTCCGCCTACCGCCCGGTGCTGACCGACGCCGGGCGGGCGGTGCTCGAGACCGCCGAACAGATGCTGGAGCTGCGCGAGCGGATGTACGCCCGCACGGGGGCCGACGCCGCGCCCGCCGGCCTGGTGGCCTTCGGCGTCACGGAAGTGGTGGCGGGGACCTGGCTGCCGCGCTGGGTGGCGGACATGCAGCGCGAATATCCGGACGTGACGCTGGAGCCGTATGTGGACGTGTCCGCGACGCTGACCGCGCGCCTGCGCGCGGGCGCCATCGAAATGGCCGTCATGCCGCAGCAGTTGCCCGGACCGGAGTTCACGTCCATGAAGCTGACCGAGGTCGCGTTTTCCATGATGGCGGCGCCGGAGGTCGTGCCCTCCGGCGTGCTGACCCGCGACGCGCTGGCGCGCCTGCCGGTGTTCGCGCAATCGGGCGGCTCCGGCCTGACGGAAGTGTTCGACAGTTGGGCCCGCGTGAATGGCTTGAGCATGCAGCGCATGCTGGCCAGCAACAGCCTGGTGGCGATCAGCGAACTGGTGCTGGCGGGATTGGGCATCGCGCTGCTGCCGATCGACTACTACCGCGCGCACCTGGACAGCGGCCGCCTGCGCGCGGTGGCCGGTCCCCTGCCCTGGCCGCGCCTGCCTTATTACCTGGTCACCCGCACCGGCCCGGGCAGCGGCCCGCTGCGGGCATTGCAGCGGGTCGCGCTGAGGACGGATACGCACGCGGGCGGCAATGCCGATCGCGGCTGATCGCGTCCAAAGCCCCGCCGGGTTCAACGCCCGCCAGGTTCAAAGACCGCTGGCTTCAAAGCCCGCCGGATTCAAAGCCCGTTGAACAGGCCGCGCTCGTTCAACAGCGCGTAGGAGATTTCGGGATTGCGCTCCAGGCAGCGCCGCACGGCGGCCGGGATCGAGGAGCGGAGCTGGCGGCACAAGCCGACCTGTTCGTCCACCTTGATGATGAAGCCGCGCACCGTGCGCACTTCATAGGGACCGGGGTCGATGCGCAGGGTGATGCCCAGCAACTGGAACAGCTTCTTTTCCATGTGGCGCAGATCCGCCAGGGTCTGGACCGCCTCGATGCGCTCGATCAGGCGTTTCTCTTCCTGCTTGTTCAACATCAGGACACGACGATCGGCGGCGGGATCCTGCAACAGGATTTCGCGCCGGCAATCACAGGCGCCCGGCGGGCACTCCTGTCGTATCGGGATGGTCATCATGTCCATAAGGCGACGATGATAACGGAGAGACATCCGTCCCCGCACGTGACGCGCGGGGGACACGGGCGCCGCGCGCGGGCGACGGGCCCGCGGCCGCCGTGAGGCAGGCCGCCGGGGCGACGAGGGCCACGTGGGCCCACGTCACCGGCCCGCGTCGCCGGCCGGCGTGGCCGTTCAGTGGCCTTGCGCGGCGGCAGCCGGCTTGGCGGCCGGCTTCTTGACCGAATCCAGGCCGGTCTTGCGCACGGTCGGCTGCACCTGGCTGGACGCCAGGTACTTCAGCAGCGCGGCGGCTTCCTTGGGATGCTCCGCGTCGACCGGAATGCCCGCGGCGAAACGCGTGACCGACTGGGCCTCTTCCGGAATGCGGCCGACGAAGGTCACGCCCTTGACCGGCAGCAGCTCGGCCACCTGCTGGAAGCCGAGCTGGTACTTGCCCTCGGCCACCAGTTCGGCCACCGGCGTCTTCTGCACGCGCGTGGACTTGGGCTTGAGCTGGTCCTCGATGCCCATCTTCTTGTACATCTCGTTCTCGATGTACACGCCGCTGGCGCTATCCGAATACGCGACCGACTGCGCGGCCAGCAGCGTCTTCTTGAACGCCGCCATGGTGGAAATATTCGGCTTGGGCTGGCCCTGCCGCACCACCATGCCGATGCGCGAATCGGCCAGGTCCACGCGCGAGCCCGGAATCACCTTGCCCTGCTTGATCAGGTCGTCCAGCGCATAGCCCACCATGATGACGACGTCGATTTTCTCGCCGCGCGCCAGGCGATTGGGAATCGCCTCGTCGGACTTGCCCATGGACGGGCCCAATTGGGTCTTCAGCGTATTGCCGCTGGACTTGGCCCATTGCGGACCCAGGATCTTGTAGGCGGCGGTGAAGCCGCCCGAGGTCACGACGCTCACCTCGGCGGCGTGGACCGCCGAGGCGAAGGCGGCGGCCGCCAGGGTGGCTCCCAGCAGGCCGGCGACCTTGGTCGACAGCAGGCGCGGATAGGGTTTCATGTAGGGATCTCCTCTTTCTCTCGACGAAAACGGATCGGTTTTTATAGTGCGAATTTATACACGCTGCGGCCCCCTCCGTGGGGCCCGCGGCGGTGTGGTTATGTAAGCGGCGTCAGGGAAGCAGCAACGGGTAAGCGGCATCAGGACTTCGCGGCGATGGTCTGGGCAGTATGGACCTGCCCGCCCTTGCGGTACACCGCCAGCGTCGCGCACAGGGCGCAGACGGCCGCGAAGGTCATCCAGTAGCCGGGCGCCGCGCGGTCGTCGGTGACGTGGATCAGGTAGGTGGAGATCTCCGGCGTGAAGCCGCCGAAGATGGCGGTGGCCAGGCTGTAGGCCAGCGAGAAGCCGGCCACGCGCACCGACGCGGGCATGATCTCGGTCAGCGCCGGGATCATGGCGCCGTTATACATGCCGAAGATGAAGGACAGCCACAGCAGCACGCCCAGCATCTTGTGGAAGCTCGGCGCCTGCGCCAGGTAGGACAAGGCCGGATAGGCCGTCAGGACCGCCAGCACGGCGATCGTCAGCAGCAGGGCCTTGCGGCCGATCTTGTCCGACACCGCGCCGCCGATGGGCAGCCAGATGAAATTGGAGATGCCGACGAAGAAGGTCACCGTCAGGCTGTCCTCGGTGCTCAGGTGCAGCACCGACTTGCCGAAGGTCGGCGCGTAGACGGTGATCAGGTAGAAGGTGCAGGTGGTCAGCGCCACCATCAACGCGCCGGCCAGCATCAGGCCCCAGTTGCGCAGCAGCGCGGTCCAGGACTCGCGCAGCGTGGGACGATGCTGCTGCTTCTGGAAGGCCTCGGTTTCCTGCAGGCTGCGGCGCAGCACGAAGATCACGGGGATGATCATACAGCCGACGAAGAAGGGAATGCGCCAGCCCCAGGCCGCGATGGTGCCCTTGTCCATCCATTGGTCCAGGCCGTAGCCGAGCGCGGCGGCGACGATGATGGACACCTGCTGGCTGCCCGATTGCCACGCGGCGAAAAAGCCCTTGCGGCCCGGCGTGGCCATTTCGGCGAGATAGACCGACACCCCGCCCAGCTCCGCGCCGGCGGAAAAGCCTTGCAGCAGGCGGCCGATCAGCACCAGGGCCGGCGCCAGCATGCCTATGGTCTGGTAGCCCGGCACGAAGGCGATCAGCACGGTGCCGCAGGCCATCAGCAGCAGCGTCACGATCAGTCCCTTGCGGCGTCCCACCTTGTCGATATAGGTGCCCAGCAGGACGGCGCCCAGCGGCCGCATCAGGAAGCCGGCGCCGAACACGGCGAAGGTCTTCATCAGCGCGGCGAACTCGCTGGAGGAGGGAAAGAACACCGCGGAAATCTGGCTGGCGTAGAAGCCGAAGAGGAAGAAGTCGAACTGTTCCAGGAAGTTGCCCGCGGTCACGCGCAATACGGTGCGCATGAGCGCAAGCGGGGAACGGTGCGTCGCGGGACGACCGGGCTGCGTTGAAGCAGAAGGCTGCATGATGATCGGATCCTAAGGACATCATCCGGCGGCGATGCAACGCGGCAAGGCCATCATTTTGTTGTCAGGCGGAGCGCGCAGGCCGGATTATGGAGATCGACGGTAAGGGTTTTTGCTGACGCGAACATTAATGCGCGGACGGGAACGGCCGCGCTTTCCCCTGACGCATCGCGCAAGACGCCGCGCTCGGGCGCGCGCCGGCCCGCAAACCCCGCGCCCGCGGGCAACCCCGCGGCCCGGCCGCTTTACGCGCCCGCATCATTCGCTAACAAATCCGCGATTTCTCCACATTCCCGGGAGCGGGGGCGCCGGCGGCAACCCGGAGGGCGCATGAAGGGGGGCGTATTTCCCCGCCCCGCATGCCGCCGTCCGCAACCCCGCACCCGGCCGGCGCACCGCCTCAGCCGCGCGTCCGGTCCAGCGTGCGGCGCACGCGCATGGCCAGTTGCTGGGTGGTGAACGGCTTTTCGAGCAGCTCCACGCCGGGCATCAGGGCGCCGTCGCTGACCAGCGCCTGCGAGGCGTAGGCGGAGGTGAAAACCACCGGCAGGCCCGGCCGCTTCAGGTGCACCTGCTCGGCCACCTCGCGCCCGTTCATGCCGCCCGGCAGCCCGACGTCTGAGAACACCAGGTCGATGTCCGGATGTTCCTCGACCAGGCGCAGGGCCGACGGCCCGTCGCCCGCCTCCAGCACGCGGTAGCCCAGTTCGCGCAGCACTTCCGTGGAGATGCTGCGCACCTCGGCGTCGTCCTCCAGCACCAGCACGGTCTCGTTGCCGGGCGAGCGGTAATCGACGACGCTTTCGTCCGCCGCCGCCTCGCCGAGCTCGCCGTCGCGCAGGTCGCGCGGCAGCAGCAGATGCACCGCCGCGCCCTGCCCCGCCTGCGACACCAGCTTCACGTGGCCGCCGCTCTGCTTGACGAAGCCATACACCTGGCTCAAGCCCAGGCCGGTGCCGTGGCCTTCCTTCTTGGTGGTGAAGAAAGGATCGAAGGCCTTCTCCAGCACGTCGGGCGGCATGCCCGGCCCGGTATCCTGGACGACCAGCTCGACGTATTCGCCGGGCGTCTTTTCGGGATGCAGGCGGCAGTACGCCTCGTCCAGGCTGCGGTTGCAGGTCGATATCGTCAGGCGCCCGCCGCCCAGCGGCGACATGGCGTCGCGCGCGTTGATCGCCAGGTTGATCAGCGCGTTCTCCAACTGATTGGGATCGACGTAGGCCGGCCACACCGCCTCGGCCAGCTCGGTGCGCAGCTCGATGTGCGCGCCCAGCGTCTGCGTCAGCAGGCCCACCAGGCGCGTCGTCGTTTCGTTGGCGTCGACGGCCTGGGGCGCCAGCGGCTGCTTGCGCGAGTAGGCCAGCAGCCCCTTGGTCAACTTGGCGCCGCGCTCCACGCCCTTGAGCGCGTTGTCCAGCCAGCGCCTTTCCCGCTCGGAAGCGTTCGCGCCCAGCGTGCGCTGCAAGGTCTGCAGATTGCCCTGCACGATCATCAGCACGTTGTTGAAGTCGTGCGCCACGCCGCCGGTCAACTGCCCGATGGACTCGATCTTCTGCGCCTGCCGCAGTTGCGCTTCCAGCTCCAGGCGCTGCGTGATGTCGCGGCCGGTGCCGCAGATGCGGCCGTCCTCCGTCCGCACGAAGGTCCAACTGACCATGCGGCCCGCCCGGCCGTCGGCGGCGAGCATTTCCAGGTCCACGTCCTGCGCGTAGGTCTGGCTGTGCAGCACCGTGCGCGCGGATACCGCGAGCTCCTGGCTGCCCGGCGCCACCAGCGACGCCAGTTGGCGGTCCAGCAGGTCGGCCTCGGACCAGCCCAGCATCTCCCGCCACGCCGGATTGCTGTTGCGGATGAAGCCGTCCTGATCGCAGATCGCCACCAGGTCATGGGTAAGCCGCCAGACCAGGTCGCGTTCCTCGGTGCGCGAGCGCACCATCACCTCCAGCGCCGCGTTCATCTCGACCAGGCCTTGCTCGGCCCGCAGCCGCGCACGGCGCTGCTCGCGTTCGGCGAGCGCGCGCGCGATGGCCGACGGCAGGCGTTCCTGGCGATGCTTGACGATGTAGTCGGTCGCGCCGTGCTTGAGCGACTCGATGGCCACTTCCTCGCCCAGCGTGCCGGACACGAAGATGAAGGGCGTCTCCGGGCTCAGCTCGCGCGCGATGGTCAAGGCGCTCATGCCGTCGAAACGCGGCAGCACGTAGTCCGCCAGGATGACCCCATAGGACTTCCCGCGCAGCGCGGCGCGGAAATCCGCCTCCTCCCACACCTGGTCGATATGGCAATCCAGGCCGGCGCGTTCGAGGCGGCGGCGCAGCAGTTCGGCATCGAGATCGTTGTCCTCGAGCAGCAGTATCTCGGTCGCGCCGGCGCCGGTGTTCACGCTTTGGTCACCTTCATCGGCCCGGACCGCAACTGGCCGGGCGAGGGTTCGTTCAGAATGGCCCAGAACATGCCCAGGCCACGGATCGCTTCGTAGAATTCCTGGAAGTCCACCGGCTTGACGACGAAGGCGTTCACCCCCAGGTCGTAGCTGCGCACGAGGTCGGATTCCTCGCGCGAGGCAGTGAGCATCACCACAGGCACGTGCTTGACCGCCGGGTCGCCCTTGATGGTCGCCAGCACTTCCAGGCCGTCCATCTTGGGCAGCTTGAGATCGAGCAGCACCACCGCCGGGTCTTCCTCCAGCCGGTCCGCATGCGCGCCGCGCCGCAGCAGCCAGTCCAGCGCCTCGATGCCGTCGCGCGCCGTGACGACTTCGTTGGCGAGGCGGCTGCGCTCCAGGGCCACGAGCGTCAGCTCCAGATCCTTCGGGTTGTCCTCCACGAGGAGGATTTTCTTAAGCACCGACATTTTCGGCGGTCTCCCGGTTAGGAATCGAAAAATAGAATCTGGCGCCCTGGTCGACCGCGCCCTCGGCCCAGGCGGATCCGCCATGGCGTTCGGCGATGCGGCGCACGTTGGCCAGGCCGATGCCCGTGCCCTCGAAATCCTCCATGCGATGCAGGCGCTGGAAGACGCCGAACAGCTTGCCCACGTACGCCATGTCGAAGCCGACGCCGTTGTCCTCGATCATGAAGACGGTGGCGGCGGGCGTCCGGTTGGCGGTCACTTTGATCTTAGCCACGTCGCGGCCTTTTGTGTACTTGATCGCGTTGCTTAGCAAATTCTGGAAGACCTGCCGCAGCATCGTGGGATCGGCGGTGACATGGCCCAGGGGACCGATGTCGAACGCCACCTGGCGATCGCGCAATTCGGGCTGCAGCAAGTGGCGGCACGAGGCCACGATGCGGTCCACGTTGATCTCCTCGCGCGCCAGGCTCACGCGGCCGGCCTGCGAGAAACTCAGCAAGCCGTCCACCAGCTTGCCGGCCGTGTGGGCGCTTTCGATGATGGTCTCGATGTAGCGCAGCGGGCGGCTGCCGCCCGGCGCCGGCGCGGCCCCGGCGTCCCCGTCCGCGGCGCCGCCTTCCAGGTGCAGCTCGTCCTTCAGCAATTCGGCGTAACCCACGATGTGGCGGAAAGGCGCACGCAGGTCGTGCGACACGGAATACGAGAAGGCTTCCAGTTCGCGATTGCTGCGCTTCAATTCATCGGTGATGTCGGCCAGTTCCTCGGCCTTGCGCATGACGATGCCGATGATGGCGTTGCGCAGCAGCGCCGCCGTGTCCAGTTGCGGCTCGGTCCACGGCGCCGAGCGGTGGCGCACGGTCTCGCGCCAGATGTCGAAGGACTGCCGCGGATGCAGCCGGCCCGCGGCGGCTTCCTTGGCCCGGTGCGGATCGCCGCTCCAGCGGACGGTGCGCACCACCTCCGGACGGAACCAGAGGACATAGCTGCGATGGATCTGCGAAATCTGCACCGCCAGCAGGCCGGCGACGGCTTCCCCGCCGCGCGTCGCACAGGCCGCGCCGGGCCGGGCGGTAGCCAGGCTGTCCGTGCTGTAGATTTCCTTGTCGCCGTGCTGCCCGGCCAGCCATGCCACCAGCGCGGCCACGCCGGCCTCGTCCGGCGCGTCGCCGACGGTATGGCAGACCCCGTCTAGCATGACGGCGGCGCCGTGCGCGTCCACCAGGGGCAGGAAATCCTCCGGATGCTTGACCAGGCCCTGCACGAAGTTGTCTTCCCTGGCCATGTAGGCCAGCAGGCGCGCCTGCACGCCCTGCCGCTCGACCCGCTCGGCCGCGTGGGAGCCGCGCGCGTGGCCCTCGATCTGGATGGCCATGACCTGGGCCAGGAAATCGCAGGCGGCGCGCACGTGGTGCGGCACGGTGCGAGGCTGCGCATGATGGGCGGAAATCAGCCCCCATAAGCGGCCGCCGGCCACGATGGACACCGAGAACGACGACGGCGTGCCCATATTGCGCATGTATTCGAGGTGCACGGGCGAGACGCTGCGCAGCACGGCGAAGGAGAGGTCCAGCGGCGCCAGGCCGGCGCCTTCGCGGTCGAGTTCGAGAAGAGGCACCGGCGTGTAGCCGGCGTCGGGAATCAGGCGCTGGCGGTTCAGGAGATAGAGTTCACGCGCCTGCGCGGGAATATCGCCGGCGGGAAAGCGCAGGTCGAAATACGAAGGCAGGCGGTCGTTGCGGTCCTCGCCCACCACCGTGCCGTTCCACTGCGCGTCGAAGGCGTAGACCAGCGCGCGGTCGAATCCGGTCAATTCGCGGATGATGCGCGCCGCGCTCTGGTAAAGCGCGGCCGGCGTGCGGTCGGCCTGCAGGGTTTCGATCGCCGCGCGCATGTCCGGATAGAGAAGATCCAGCGAACCCTTGAGGGCGGGATCGACGAATTCGAATTCGACGATGCGCTCGTCGCCCGACAGGTGCGAGATGACGAGGAAACTGCCGCTGTCGAACGTGGCGATGCCGTGCGCGCGGGGCGGCTGCGGGCGGGATTGGGGCGCGAGGACGTCCTGCAGCAAGGCCGGCGTCAGCAGCGAGGTGGCCTCCAGCGTGCGGCCGAGCAGGGCCCGCGGGTCGACGCCGGTGAATTGGCCGGCGTTGGCGCTGATGCGCAACAGTTCCGTGGTTTTCCGATCTACCGTAAGCAGGAATCCCTGCGGTTGGATGTGTCCCGGTATGCGTATGGGTTCTTGATCGCAGGCTTGCAGGTCTGTCGTCATCGGAAAGCGGGGTTCGGGATAGTGTTCGATTATATATACCCCCTCCCCGCCGCCCTTTTTGCCGCCCGGCCCGCCGGCAACTGAAACCAAAGGTTGACACTGCCGCGAAAGGAAACAGCGGCCGCCCCCCAGGCCAGATGTTTCTTACTGCAACAACCTGCGGGCGCGCGTGGGAAGCGGGGCGTCGAACGGCCTCCCCTTCCCGCTGCGCCCCGCGATGCCGGACCACGCGACGTCAGAACTTGATGCTGGCGCTCAGGCTGAACGTGCGCGGATCGCCGGCCTTGACGTAGTCCGCCGACTGGTACAACCAGTAGCGCTTGTCGGCCACGTTGTTGATGCCGGCGCGGAAGGTGGTGTCGTAGCCGTAGATGCGGGTGTCGTAGGTGGCCCCGATGTTGAAGATGGTGTAGTCCCCCACCTTCACGTCGTTGGACGCGCCCAGCATCGCCGACCCCGTGTACTTGGCGTCGGCGCGCAGCTTCAGCCCCGGCACGCCGGGCACGGCGTAGGCGATCTGCGCGGCGGCGGTCCAGCGCGGCGCGCCGGCCACGCGATTGCCGACGTAGTCCGAGCCCTTGCGGTACTCCGTGTCCAGGAACATCAGGCTGCCGCCCACCGTCCAGTCATGGCCCAGCCGCCGGGAGGCGGCCAGCTCCACGCCCTGGTACAGCGATTCGCCGTTCTGCACCAGTTCGTTGCTGGCGTTGGTGTATTCGGATTTCTTCTCGATGCGGAAGACGGCGGCCGTGGCGGCCCAGTCTTCCTGGCCGGTCTTGATGCCCAGCTCGTACTGCTTGCTCTTCAGGGGATCCAGCAGCGCGCCGTAGTTGGCGTAGGCGATGCCCACCGTCGAACCCGGCTCCAGCGCTTCCATATAGCTGGCGTAGGCCATGGTGCGGGGCGAGAACTTGTACATCAGCGCGAAGGTGGGCGCCGGCACGCCGTTCTTCTTGTAGCTGGACGACTCGGCGCCGGTGGTGTCGAAGCCGCGCTGGCTGTAGTCGGTGTAGCGCACGCCGGCCAGCAGCGACCACGGGCCGCCGAGGTCCATGGTGTCGCTGGCGAACAGGGACTTCTGCGTGATCTCGGCCGCGCGGTACAGGTCCAGGCCGCCGTCGCTGTAGTAGGCGTTGCTGTTCTGGCTGTACAGGTTGCCCGTGCCGGCGGGGAAATAGACGCCGTCGGCGCTGTAGTCGTTCTTCTGCTTGGACCACGACGCGCCCAGCACCACCTGGTGGTTGACCGGGCCCGTGCGCAGGCGGCCCTGGACCATGCCCTGCCACTGGTTGTAGGAATAGGCCTCGCCGTAGTCCGACAGGTAGTCCTCGTAGTCGCCCGCCTGGTTCTGGATGAACAGCACGGACTCGTTGCGGCGCGTGCGGGTGGAGCTGTAGCTGTAGTTGGTGCTGAAGATCCAGTCCGAATTCAGGGCGTACTTCAAGCCCGTCGAGTAATAGCGGAACTCGTTGTCGGCGTACTGGCCCTTGGCGTTCAAGGTCTGGTCGTTATTGCGCAAAGGGCTGGGCAGGCGCTTGCCGCTCAGTTGCCCGGCGTAGATGGTCGGTTCCTGGTCGTGCGCGTCGCGGTTCTGCACCAGGGTCTGGAAGTCCCAGGTCAAGCGGTCGCTCAGCCGCGCGTCCAGCGCCAGCGACAGGGAGTTGCGGTTCAGGCGGCCATCGTTGTACGTGTTGCCGCTTTCATGCGTGGCGTTCAGGCGGTAGCCGATGGCGCCGCTGTCGCCGACGCGGCCGCCCAGGTCCACGTGCTCCCGCAGCAGGCCCTTGGACACGTAGCCGACGTCGATGCTGCGCAGCGGCTCGTCGGTCGGCTTCTTGGTGACGTAGTTGATGAGACCGCCGGGGGAGCCGAAACCGTACATGAAGGCCGTGGCGCCCTTGAGCAGGTCGATCTGCTCGAAATGCTCGTAGGGCAGCAGCGTCACGTAGCTGATGAAGGGATTGCCGTCGATGCGATAGGAGTTCTGCCAGTCCAGCGGCAGGCCGCGCACGGTCAGGTAGCTGGCCCAGGCGCCATAGGCCGCGCTGTTGTCCGTCACCGAGGCATCCACCGCGAACACGTCGCCCAGCTTGTTGACCTGGCGATCGCTTATGTCCTGCGCGGTCACCACGGTGCTGGAGAACGGCGTTTCCAGGACGCTGCGCTGGCCCAGCGCGCCGTTGTTGACCGGGGCGTCGAGGTGCACCGCGCCCGGATCCTCCGCCACGCCGGTGACGGTGACCGTGGGCAGGGTGGCGGGCGCGCCGGCGGGTGTGGCGGACTTGGCCGTGGTGGCCGTGGCCGCGGCCGGTTTCGCCCGGGGTTCCCCGGTCGCCGGGTCAACGACCTGGGCCTGCGCCATGACGGCGGGCGTGCAAGCCACGCCCAGGATCACCGCCACCAGCGGACGGGTCGAAAAAAAGGCCCCCACGCCGCGCGGCTTGCGCCGCTTGCTGCCCCCCGGGGGGGCGTTTTTGCCTTGGGACGGCCCGGCGGCAAAAAAAGGCCGGCCAGCCTGCTGCTGTGCGCGTCGTCGGACGTGGCGTGCCACGGTAAACCTCCCGGAGTTTGCTTATTCGTATTTAAGAATCAATATTAATTGCGAATAATATCAATTCTCGTTTATGAGAAAACGAAAGAATTGTGAAAGCATCCACGCCCCCGTGACGCGGGCCCGTCTTCGCACCCCTCCGCCAGCAATTCGTTACAAGAATCTCCCGTATTCCTGTCCCGCTGTGCGCGCCCCCTTGCCGGACGACAAACTCCGTAACGAATTGCCGGACCCTGCCGGCCCGCGCGGATTGTCCCCATATCCGCCGCTCGGATAACATCCCCGGGCACCCCGGCGGGCGCGCGGCGTCGACCGCCGGTCCGCCGCGCCGCGCCCGCCGGCCGCGGCGCCTATCCCGGATGACGGACACTCCCCCCATGGCCAAGGACACCGCGCAAGACGGACGCGAAATCGAAGTACTGGGCACCTGCATGACGCAGCCCGACATCGACGCCCAGCACGAGCACAACATCCCGCCGGCGCTGGTCTGGTCATACGCCCAGGAAGAAGCGCTGGTCGGCGTCAGCGCGCAGCATGCGGGCGACAAGTGCTACCGCCTGCTGCCGGACGCCGAGGACCGCGCGCGCCGGATCGCGGCGCGCTATGCCGGCCTGTATTTCAAGAGCGCCAAAAAGTCGGCCGGCAAGGTGCAGTTCTATTGGCCCGCGCTGGCCGCCTTCGTGGTCAAGGACATCGTCGAGGCCTATCGCTTCGACCGCGAAGACGTCCTGGAAGGCGGATGGCATACGGCCGCGCGCACGTCGCTGATTCCCAGCGTGGTCTCGGAAGGCATGTCCGGCGCGTCGCCCTACGCGCATGCGATGCGCGTCTACGCCGCGCTGGCCAAGGGCAACCTGTGGCTCTACATGGACATCTATCCCTGGCTGTACTTTTTCCTGCGCTTCGGCATGAACAAGGACGGCAGCCTGAACGAGGCGCGGCTGCGGGATCACGTCACCAAGCGCAAGGCAACCGAATACCAGCAGCAGTCGCGCGCGGCGGTCGAACAACTGCCGTTCGGCAGGCCCTGGTTCAACCGCCAGCAGGCGCGCCAGGCCCAGGACCCCGTCTACAAGCGCGCGTCGCAGTACTTCGATACGCAGCCCGCATGGGGAGGCATGGACGGCGGCTATGGCGCGCATACCGCCGCGGCCTACCAGGCGCACAACTACGTCAAGGCCAACATTCCCCGCGACGGCGACAACTACCTGTTGCCCGTCTCCAAGTACTGGAGCAAATTCCGCGAGGCGTTCTACGTCCTGGACGAGGCGCGCCGGGAGCTTACCCGCATCGCGCAGGACGGTGCCGCGTTCGCGCGCCTGGAGAAGGTCGCCCAGTTCCCGGTGACCGCCGAAATACAGAAGACGTACGACTACCTGATCGCCGAATCCCGTGAAGGCAGGCCTGCCGGGAAGGCGTCGATCCAGCTCAACGAGCTGAAGACCATTGCCGTGCAGGAACAGATCAACATCCTGCAGCCGCTCATCTACGACGACAAGAAGCTCAAGGAAACGATGGACATGAACCATCGCTTCGCCCGCGCGAGCCGGGGCCTGATGACCACCCGCTACCGCGTCATCTACAGCGCCGCGCCCAGCACCGACGACGCCGAGCTGCAAACGGTGTTCGACCCGCCCTCGGGCTTCTGGAGCGGCGCATGGGACGGCCTGAGAAACCATCAGCAAAGCCTGCCGGATCCCAAGGACCGGATGAAATACGTCGAACAGATCGCGCGGGACTTCCATAGATTGATGCAGACGAAACGCAGCTATATGGACGGCGAATTGCAGAAAATCTGGGGCTGGGGCGACGAGAACAAGGATGAATAGACGCATCTTCCTGCGCGGCGGAACGCTGGGCGTCGGCCTGGCGGCGCTTTCCACCCTCACTTTTTTCAAGGCCAAAGGCGAACAAATGTCCGAAATCCGTTTCGACCTGGGGAAGAATATCGTCGAGACCGCCAAGCACTCCGGCGTGCCGGCTTTCCAGACCGGCAACGTCGACGGCCTGGTCTCCTACAGCGTCGCCAACGTGCCGCCCCAGGTCACGGCCGTCTATACCCGTCCCGGCTACGAGATCCGCTGGCAGCAGTTGTTCGCCTTCACGCTGTACGCCGACAAGAAGCGCTCGCCCGACATGTTCGTGGAATCCGTCACGCTGCAGCACCGTGCCGATTTCAAGAGCCACGCCGAAGCCCAGGCCTTCGTCATGCAGACCTTCCGGCAGTTCAAGCAAGGCAAGTGGAAACGCGCCTTTCCCGAGGGCGTCGCGCGGCTCACCGGCCGCTCTTCCCTGCTCGATGAAAACGGCAAGGTCGACGGCTATGCTTCCAGTCCGGACCCCGACTATGAAATGTCGCCGGAAGACTGGCAGGCGCTGATGCATCTCGGCGCGCAATGGTCCTGGTCCGGGGACGGCATACTCGCCTCCCTCGACGTCTCCACGACGGGAGCGGGGACCGACGGCGCGCCTGCCTACAGCATGGGGCTGAGCTTCGACATCGAGAAAATCCAGAACGAGATCCTCCAGAAGAACGTCGAGTACGAGAACAAGCAGTTGGCGGCGCAGGGCGTCGATATCGCCGCGCGCGACAGGAAAACCAAGGAAGAACGGGAAGTCCGCAACAAGCGCCTGGAGGAGAACGCCATCAAGCGCGGCGACAAGGTGCTGCCGCAGTCGCCTTGATGCAGCCTTGATGCAACCTTGAGGCCGCGTTGAGTTCGTCAAGAGACGTAACGCCCCTGATCCATCATTTCCGGGCGATTCCCGCGGCGCGGCGATGACAGCGTCCGCCACGGGCGTGGCGCGCATGCTGCGGCGCGGCATGACAGCTTGGACGCTGCCGCCTGACAGCCTGTCGTCAGGCGAGGGCATAGGTTTTGCTCGATGATGGATATTCCGCGCACGCGGAGTCATCGAGGAGACCGAACATGATCAAGCATCTGCTCGTTGCGTCACTGATGGCGCTGGCGCTGACCGCCTGCAACAAGTCCGACGACAACAAACCCGCCGCCGCGGGCGATTCCGCGCCGCCGGCCGGCTTGTCGCAACTGGGCGGCCATAGCGGCCCCAACAACAAGTAAGCGGCGCGGCGGCGACGGGTACGCAGCCGGCGCGCGCATGGGATAGAGATCCCGACCTCGCGCGCCCCCGGCATGGCCGGGTCCCGTCACCCACCCCGCGCCGACGGCTGACGCCGCTTCGCGGACTGGCCGTCACAACTTGGCGAGGTCCTCCGCATACGCTTTGCGCAGGGCCTGGAGGCTGTCGTCCGCCTTGTCGCGCTGGCCGGCGAGCGCGCCTATCGTGTTTTCCGAATCCGCCATCATCTGCAAATAACGCCGGCCCAGTTCGCTGTCCTGCGGCACGGCGCCCAGGTTCTCGCGCAGGCGCGCCTGGTTGTCGTTCTGCGCGGACAGTTTCCGGTCGAGTTCGCCCAGCGACTGCTCCGCCTCCGCCACCTTGGCGCGGGCCTGCGCCAATTGCCGCAGCTTGGCCGCCAGGGCGGGATCGGCCGGCGCGTTGGACCAGGCCAGCAGGGCCTGCGCATTGGCGTCGGCCAGGGCGTAGGTCGACGCGCCCGGACGCTCGTCGACCGCCTCCACCTTGGCCGTCGCGCCCGCCGCCACCTGCACGCGCAGGCGCTGGTGCGTCGGCGTGGCCGAATCCAGTTGCGGCGACGTGGTGGTCCAGCCCGCCAGGCGCGGATGCTCGATGATCACCGTGCGGGCGGCGTCGGGCGCGCCCTTGATGGAATAGGTGGTGACGCGGCGCGACAGGGTCTCCGCGCGCAGCATGCCCTGGTTGACCGAGATCTTGACCGTGCGTTGCTCCGGCTTCGTCTCGGACGATATCTCCACCTTGCGGTCGGCCGCGAAACTGGCCAGCCGCTGCTCGTTCACGGGCAGTGCCGGCAATTGGGCGTCGCCCACGAAGCCGGTGTCGGCGTCATAGACGGTGAGGATGCCGGTGGGCAGGGACACGCCGGCGGCGTTCTTCAGCATGACCGCCGAGACCGGATAGCGGCTGCCCGACTCCGGCTGGTAGACCGCCAGGCGCTCGGCCGGCACTTCCGCGTCGACGAAGGGCAGCGACAGGGTCTGCCCGCGCGGCAGGCTGACCGGATGCGGCAGGTGGAAGCTGACGCTGACCAGGTTTTCCTGGGCGACCGGGCCCTCCGCGGCGCCGGCGATCGGCGCCGGCGCCGCGGCCATTTCCACCAGCGGCGCGGGCGGCGGAGCCGCGCGCGGGGCCGCCATGCGCCGGTCGGCCATGCTGTAGGCCTTGGACGCGGCCGGCGCGGCTTCCTCCGCGGCGGCCTCGTCGGTGCGGGGCCGGTCCGCCGCGCCCGCCACCACGGGCAGGTCGGGCCGCTCGCGCCAATAGCGGTCGTAGAGCTTCTGCGACAGGGTCACGGGGGCGCCGGAGGCCAGCGTCAGGTCGACGTCGCGCCAGTCCTCGCCGGTGGCGTTTTCCAGCACCGCCCAGCCTTGCAGCCGGGCCTTGCCGGCCTTGTCCAGCACCAGCCGGAAGGCCGGCTTCCACACCGGGGCGGCGCTGACGTATTCCAATCCGAGCTGGCGCGCGCCCTTGCCCTTCACCGCGATGGCGACGCTGCGGTAGCGTTCGGCGCCGGCTCGGCCCAGGGCGGCGACGGCGGCGGCGAAGCGCTCGCGCATGCCGTCGTCCAGCACCTCCACCGAGGTGTCCGCGCCCAGGCGCAGGGTATCGATGCGGCCTTCCGCCGTCAGCACCGACAGCGTGCTTTGCGGCAAGGTGGTGTCGCCCTGCCTGGCCTCCACGGTCTGCGCGCCGAGCACGGCGCCTTCGATGCTGCGCCCGCCCGAGGTGGCGCGCACGCGCGTGCCGGGCATTTGCCTGAGCAGGTCGGGCAAGGCGCCCAGCAGGCCGGCGTCGAAAGGCAATTGCGCGAAGGCCTCGTCCACCGGCGCGGGGCCGTCCAGCGTGACCGACTCCAGGGCGCCCTGGGGATCGCGCACCAGCAGGCTCTTCAGGACATCGTCGATCTGCGCGGCCGGCACGCTGATGCGCACCACGCCATCGCCATCCACCTGCACCTGGCGGTGCACCTGCGCCACGCCGCCCGAGGACAAGGTGATGCGATCGATGGGGGCCGCCGCCGTTTGCGCCAAGAGCGGCGCGGCGGGGACCAGGAACAGGGCGATGGCGAGCGGCGACAACGCTGCGGAGGGCATGGGGGCGAGTCCTAGGTGGCGAAAGGGAAAATGACTGTAGCGGAAATCCCCCCGCGCGCGCAGGCGTCGGCTGGCTACAAAAGTTTACGGCGCGGTGGGCTCGGGCTCAGTACACGTCGCGGCGGTAACGGCCGGCGCGCGCCAGCGCCGTCACCGTCTCGTCGCCCAGCGTTTGCCGCAGCACGGCGTCCACGCCCGCCGCCATGCCGCCGGCGCTGCCGCACACGTAGATGGCGGCGCCCGCGGCGACCCATTCGCGCACGCCGGCGGCCGCGTCGGCCAGGGCCTCCTGCACGTAGCGCCGCGCGCCGCCGTCGCGCGAATAGACGCGGTCCATGCGCGCCAGCACGCCGGCCGCCTGCCAGGCGGCGAGCTCGGCGTCGTAGTACCTGTCGCTGGCCGCGTGGCGTTCGCCGAACAGCAGCCAGTTGCGGCGCCGGCCCGCGGCGGCGCGCGCCTTCAGATGCGCGCGCAGGCCGGCGATGCCGGTGCCGTTGCCGACCAGGATCATGGGCACGTCGTCGACGGGGGCATGGAACGCGGGGTGGCGCCGGATCCGCAGGCGCACCGTCGCGCCCAGCGGCGCGTGCGCGGTCAGCCATCCGCTGCCCAGGCCCAGCGCGCCGTCCGCGCCGCGCCGTTGGCGCACCAGCAACTGGACGACGCCGTCGGCGGGCAGCGAGGCGATGGAGTAGTCGCGGCGCACCGCCGCCGCCATGTCCGTGGACGGCATGTCCTCGCCGGCCCCGATGAGGATTTCGGCGATATCCCCCGCCTGCCAGGCCGGCAGGTCCTCGCCATCCGCCGGCGCCAGCGCCAGGTGATAGCACGGCGCGCCGGTGCTGCCCGGGTTGGCGTGCACGCGATCCGCCAGGCGCCAGACGCGATGGCCGAAGTCGAAAGCTTCGGCGGACGCGGCGGGAACGCGAGCTTGCGCCTCTGCCGGCGCAGTCGCGGTCTCGGCCGTGATCGTGGTGACGATCCCGGTCCCGGCCGCCGCGCCTTCAACCGGCGCTCCGCCGATATAGCCATGTTCGGGAGCGCCATCCGCTTCGCCGCTGACGTAGCCCCCTTCGGGCGCGGGCGCGCCAGTTGCCAGGCCCGCGAGCGCGGCGTGCCAACGCCGCAGCGCATGGCTGTCGACACGGTCGACTTCGACCGTGTCGAACAAAGGCGTGGCGCCGCTGTCGCGCAGCCATGCCGCCAGCCGGCGGCCGAAGCCGCAGAAATTCTCATAGGTGGCGTCGCCCAGCGCCAGCACGGCGTAGCGCACGCCGCGCAGATCGGGCAGGCTCGCCATGACCCGGTCGGCGAAGGTCGCCGCCTCGTCGGGCGGATCGCCCTCGCCATAGGTGCTGGCCACGAACAGCACGCGCGGCCACGCGGACAGGCGCCCCGCATCCATGCCGCCGAGCGCGGCGACCCGAGCGTCGACGCCGTCCGCGCGCAGGACGCCGGCCGTCATTTCCGCCAGCTCCACCGCCTGTCCGGTCTGGCTCGCATGCACGACGAGGACCGCCTCCACGGCGTCCGCCGCCTGCCGCGTCGATGCGGATGCCGGCACGACTGCCGCCCCAAACGCCGGGGACGACGCATTCGCAAGCTCCGCCCTGGCATGGCGCCGCCACCGCAGCCAGGCCCAGGCGCACACCAGCAGCCACAGCAGCACCGCGCCGCAGGCGAGGCAGGCGCGCGCGGTCATGCGGATCCGGCGTACTGGGCCGCGCGGCTGGCGATGAAGGCCTGGCTGGCGCGCGGCTCCAGGCCATGCTCGCCGCGCACCACGAACAGCGCCGCCAGCGATTGCGCGTTGGCCATGCGCAACCCGGCCTCCGCGCCCAGCACCGTCAAGGCGGTCGCCCACGCATCGGCCTGCATGCAGCTTTCGTGCAGCACCGTGACCGAGGCGACGCCGTTGTCGATGGGCCGTCCGCTGCGCGGGTCCAAAGTATGCGAGTGGCGCTTGCCCGCGTACTGGAAATAGCGGCGGTAGTCGCCCGAGGTGGCGATGGCCTGGCGGTCCAGCGCCACGTAGTCGACATGGCCGCCGCCGTCGGGCCACTCGATGGCCACGCGCCACGGCAACCCGTCGGGACGCAGCCCCTGCGCGCGCAGTTCGCCGCCCACTTCCAGCAGGAAGTCGTCCACGCCCAGCGCCTGCAAGGCGCGCGACGCGCAATCCACCCCATAGCCCTTGGCGATGGAGGAGAAGTCCAGCAGCACGCCGCCATCCTGCCAGGCATGGTTGCCGTCGCGCCGCACACGCGCCCAGCCGCAGCGCGCGCGGGCGGCGTCGATGGCGGCGGCCGACGGCGGTTCATGGGCGCGCTGGTGCGGGCCGAAGCCCCAGGCCTGCACCAGCGCGCCCAGGGTCGGATCGTAGGCGCCGCCGGTCAGGCGCGCGACGGCCAATCCGCAGTCCAGCACTTCCAGCATCTGCGCCGGCAAGGCTTGCCAGCCCGCCGCCGCGTGGTTGTAGCGCGTGATGGCCGAGTCCGCTTCCCAGTGGCTCATCTGCGCCACCACGTCGTCCAGCGCGTACTGGACGGCGCGGCGCGCGGCGCCCTCGCCCACCCCGGCCGGCAGCGCGAGGCGCGCCGACCAGGTGGTGCCCATGGTGGCGCCGGCCAGGGCGCAAGGCAGGCCGCCCATCCGTCCATAGCGCACCGTGGGCGGCGCCATGACGGCGGCCGGCAAGGCGCGAGGCCGATACGAAGCAGGCGAAACAGACGAACCGGAAGAACCAGGAGAAACCGACATACGCGACGCCGGCATTACTGCGCCAGCACCTCGAAGGTGCCCGAGTAGGAAATGCGGCGCTTGGCGGCGCGCGGCACCGTGGTCTTGGCGTCCTCCAGGGAGGCTTCGACCCAGTACATGCCCGGATGCGGCCACTTCACCTGGAACTTGCCGTCCTGCCCGGTCTTCAGCTTGATCTCGTCGAGCTTGTCGCGGTAGCGGCTGCCGCCCGGCACCACGTTCACCTCCAGCCCGGCGGCCGGCTTGCCGTCGATCTGCATCTGGAAGGTGGCGGCCTCGCCAGCGTAAAGATCGTTGGGGTGGGTCAGCGGCACCAGCTCCATGCCCTTGCCCACCGGCTTGACGGCGCTGGGCTTGCCGGCGGTGACGAAGGTCTCGACGCGGCCCATCACCTGGTTGATGCCCAGTTCCTGCGCGTTGGCGGGAATCTTGTCCAGGCCGTCGGCCTTGCCGAACAGGCGCTTGACCTTGCCGTCTTCCTTCCAGTGCGCGAACACGCCGTCGTTCACCACGGCCACGCGATACGTGCCCTGCTGCTTCAACTGCAGATCGAAGGTGCTGCGCAGCTTGCCGCGGTTCTGGTTCTCGGCCTCGGCGGCGCTGCCGTCCGGCGCGACGATGGCCAGGTTGTCCAGGCGCAGCGGCGCATGATTGAAATAGAACTTGTCGTTGCCCACGGCGGCGTCGACGGTCACCCAGTTCTGCTCGCCGGACAACACCGTCGACGAAGGCAGCAGCCACATATCGTGGGCGTGGGCGGCGCCCGGCAGGGCCAGGGCGGGCAGGCTCAGGGCCAGGACGGCGGCGAGACGGTTTGCGTACTTCATGGGAACTCCTTCACGCAAGGATGATTTCGGAATGGGATTCAGGGCGCCGCGCTGACGGCGATGGCGCCCAGTTCGTGTTCGCCGCGCGCGGTGGCCTGGGCCGGCTTGGTGGGCGGCCACTCGAAAGGCACGCGCACCAGTTCGCGGCCGCCCACTTCGCGCGCGGCCTCCACCACCAGGCCGTAATGGCCGGGCTTCAAGGCCGCCAGCGCGGGCGATTTGCTGTCCAGGCGCACGGCCTGGACGCCGGCCGGACGGGTGGCGCCGCTGACGCCGTCCACCGGGAACTGCTGGTTGCGGCCGCTGCGGCGCCACCACTGGCGCAGGTCCTTGAGCCATTCGGTGCCTTCGTTGTTGCGCTTGGCGACGTCGTACCAGACCGCCACGTCGGCCGCCACGCTCTGGTCGGCGTTCTCGATCCAGATGGCCACATAGGGCCGGTGGTACTCGGCCACGTCCAGGCGCGGGATCTCCACGCTGACGTTGAGTTCCGCGCCATGGGCCGCGCGGGAGATCGCGCCGGCCAGGATGGCGGTGAGTAGCAGTTTGCGCATAGGGTCGCTCCAGGAAATTTCAGGGCAGGTCAGTGAATGAACAGCAGGGCCAGCAGCACGGGAACCAGCAGGCCCAGCCCCACCACCGGCCAGGTCGCCAGGCGCCGGCCGGCATGCATCTTCAGCAGCAACAGGCCGGTCACGGAAAACACCAGACAGGCCACGGCACAGGCGTCGATGAACCAACGCCAGGCCACGCCGGTGTGGCGCCCCTTGTGCAAGTCGTTGAAGTAGGCGATCCAGCCGCGATCGGTCGTTTCGTACTCCACCGCGCCGCTCTCCAGGTCCAGCGAGACCCAGGCGTCGCCGCCCGCGCGCGGCAGGGAGACATAGATTTCGTCCGCCGACCACTCCGCCGTCTTGCCGGCCGCGTCGATGCCCAACTGGCCGGACAGCCAGGCCAGCGCGGCGGGCGGCAGGTCGGCCTGGGCGTGCCGCCCGCGCCGCTGCGCCGCCGCCCCGCTGCCCGCCCCCGCGCCGGCGGCCTGCATGGCGACCAGGGCCTGGCGCAGGTCGGCCGGCAGTTCGGCATGGCGGGTGGTCACGCGCGGCTTGGCCTCGATCAGGGCGGCGTTGTTCAGCGTCAAGCCGGTCAGCGCGAACAGCAGGATTCCCGCCAGGCACAGCGCGGCGCTGATCCAGTGCCACTGGTGCAGGGTCTTGAGCCAATACGAACGGCGCGAGGAGGGAGGATTCATCTGAGCGTAAGCAAAACAGCGGGCATTCTAGATGATGAGAATCGATCTCACTAACAAAACGGGGAGAAAAGCGGGCCGACTCTGTTTCAGTGCGTTTCGAAATCGGCGATCGCGCGGTGGCTGGCGAGGCTGCCGGTCGATCACTTTCTTCAAGAAATCAATGACTTATTCATTATCGCAAATAAGAATCATATTTATTTATAATGATGAACTTTTCCTGAATGGCGGTGTCGCCGCCGCGGCCAAGGTGATCGTCGTGTCTGAACAGGCCTTTCTTCCCGATATCGAAACGCTCTACCGCCACCACCACGGCTGGCTGGTCGGCATGCTGCGCCGCAAGCTGGGCAACCGCGAAAACGCGGCCGACCTGGCGCAGGACACCTTCGCCCGCCTGCTCGCCACCGCCAGCCCCGTGCAGCCGCGCGAGCCGCGCGCCTACCTGCACACCGTGGCCAGCTGCCTGGCGGCCCAGTACTTCCGCCGCCAGGCGCTGGAACGCGCCTACCTGGACGCGCTGGCCCAGCAACCCGAAGCCCTGGCGCCGTCGGCCGAAACGCGCGCGTTGATCCTGGAAGCGCTGGCCGCCGTCAGCCGGGTGCTCGACGCCCTGCCGGCGCGCACGCGCGCCATGTTCCTGATGGCGCAACTGGACGGGCTGACCTATCCCGCCATCGCGGCCGAACTGGGCGTCACCGTCAACGTCGTGCAGAAGGCCATGATCAAGGCGTTCCAGCACTGCTATGCGGCGGTCTATGGCTGAGCCGCGACACGCCCTGGCGGCGCCCTTCCAGCCGCGCGACGGCGGCGGGCCCATCGCGGCGGCCGTGGTGGCGCAGGCCGCCGTCTGGGCCGCCACGCTGCAGTCCGGCGTCGCCACCGACGCGGACCGCGCCGCCTGCCTGCGCTGGCGCCGCGCGCATCCCGAACACGAGCGCGCCTGGCGCCGCATGAGCGGCCTGGGCGAAGACCTGCGCCTGGGCGCCGCCGGCCTGCCGCCGCCGGTGGCGCGCGGCATCCTGGACGCGGCCTGCGCGCCGCGCCGTCGCGCGATGAAAGCGGCCCTGGGCCTGGCCGGGCTGGGCGTGGCGGCGGGACTGGGCTGGCGCGAACTGCCCCTGCCCCGCCTGCTGGCCGACTACCGCACCGGCGCCGGCCAGCGCGAGACCGTGGTGCTGGAGGACGGCACCCGCGTCATGCTGGGCACCGCCAGCGCCATCGACGTGCGCTTCGACGCGACGCAGCGCCTGGTGACCCTGCGCGAGGGCCGCATCCTCGTCGTCACCGGCGAGGACGCGCGCCATCGTCCCTTCATCGTCGCCACCGGCAGCGGCAGCATCCGCCCGGTCGGCACGCGCTACACGGTGCGCTACGAGCCGCGCGTCTCGCCCGTCGTCCACGTGGCGGTGCAGCAGGGCGCGGTGGACATCCAGACCCGCGACGGCGCGCGCACCCTGCGCCTGCGCGCCGGCGAACAGACGGCCTTCGACACCTACGCCATCGACGCGCCGCAGGGCCTGGATCACGCCGCCACCGCCTGGACCGACGGCATGCTGCTGGCCGAACGCATGCGCCTGGCGGATTTCGTGGCGGAACTCGGCCGCTATCGCGCCGGCCACCTGGGCTGCGAGGACAGCGTGGCGGACCTGCTGGTGTCGGGCGCTTTCCCGGTGGAGCAGCCCGACGCGGTGCTGGCCGCCTTGCAGGAAATCCTGCCGCTGCGGCTGCGCTACGTGACGCGGTATTGGGTGACGCTGGCGCCGCGATGAGCGTCCGCCGGGCGAAAGCGCCCTGCCCGGCAACGGCGGCAGGCCGCACGCGGGGCGCGCGCATGCCGGCGCGGGGGCGGCCTCCCGGGCGGCAGGAAAGTTGTAACGGCCAGGCAGTTTTCCGGATCTCGTGCATCAACCAGGCAAGAAGCGGCGTGCGGACCATGCCGCCCCCCCCTGTGTGAACGAAGGAAGGAAAATTCATGATGGCGATCCGTGGCGCGGCGAATATCGCACAACGCACCCCGTTCAAACGATCCCTGGCGTCCCTGCTGTTGCACGCCGCCGCCGGCGCGGCCCTGGCCGGCGCCGCGCCGGCCGTCCTGGCCCAGGCGAAAACCGATGCCGCCGTCGCGGGCGCCCGCGACTACGACATCCCGGCCAATACGCTGGACCAGGTGCTGAACCGCTTCGGCCAGCAGTCCGGCGCGATGATCGCCATCGATCCCGCCCTGACCGCCGGCAAGCAAAGCCGCGGCCTGCATGGCCGCTACGCCCCGGCGCAGGCGCTGGATGCCCTGCTGACGCCGCATGGCCTGCGCGCCGTGCCGGCGGCCAGCGGCGGCTACCGTCTGGTCCCCCTCCCGCAGGCGGCGCCGGTGTCGACCGCCAACGGCCCCGTGTACGACATCGAGGCCGTGCAGGTGCTCGGCACCGCCGAGGAAGAACTGAAGCAGTCGCTGGGCGTCTCCGTCATCACGGCGCGCGACATCCAGGAGCGGCCGCCGGCCAACGACCTGTCCGAACTGATACGCACCGTGCCGGGCGTCAACCTGACCGGCGCCAGCTCCTCCGGCGCGTACGGCAACCAGCGCCAGATCGACATCCGCGGCATGGGCCCGGAGAACACCATGGTGCTGATCGACGGCAAGCCGGTCCAATCGCGCGAAGCGGCGCTGATGCGCCGCAGCGGCGAGCGCGACACGCACGGCGACACCAACTGGGTACCCGCCGAGGCGGTCGAACGCATCGAAGTCATCCGCGGTCCGGCGGCCGCGCGCTATGGCTCCGGCGCGGCCGGCGGCGTGGTCAACATCATCACGAAGAAGCCCACCGACAAATTGTCGGGCTCGGCCACCACCTATTTCAGCTTCCCGGACAACAAGGACGAGGGCGGCACCCGCCGGCTGAGCTTCAACCTGTCGGGGCCCGTGTCCGAAAAACTGTCCTTCCGCCTGTACGGCAACGTCGCCAAGACCGACGCCGACTCCCCGGACATCAACGCCGGCCAGGCCGTCAGCGCCAACGCCGCCGGCCGCGAGGGGATGCGCAACAAGGACATCGACGGCCTGCTGCGCTGGGACATCAATCCCGACCACGTCGTCGAGCTGGAGGCGGGCTTCAGCCGCCAGGGCAACATCTACACCGGCGAATACCCCGTCAGCACGTCGGACGCCGCCTTCATCGAGCAACTGGCCGACGAAGGCGCCGAGGTGCGCCGCACCTATCGCCAGACCGCGTCCGTCACCCATCGCGGCAAATGGGGCGCGCTGGGCGATTCGCGCCTGACCTTCCAGTACGAAGGCACGCGCAACCTCGATTGCGTCAAGGGCACCGCCGGCGGCCCCGAAGGCAGTTGCACCGCGCCGCTGAACTTCAACGAATCGCGGCTGGAGAACTACTACACCAACGGCGAGCTGCACACGCCCTTCACGCTGGGCGGCTTCAGCCAGGTGCTGACCACCGGCTTCGAATACCGCCACCAGCGCCTGAACGATCCCAACTCCATCCAGCAGTCCCCGCCCAGCGGCGTGGCGGCCGCCACCGACCCGGTCTCGCGGGCGGATTCCTACGCCTTGTACGTGGAAGACAATATCGAGATCGCGCAGTCCTTCATCCTCACGCCGGGCCTGCGCTTCGATCACCATGACCGCTTCGGCGGCAACTTCAGTCCCAGCCTGAACGCCACCTTCGAGGCCACGCCGGAAATCACCTTCAAGGGCGGCATCGCGCGCGTGTTCAAGGCGCCCAACCTTTACCAGTCCAATCCCAACTACTGGTACACGACGCGCGGCAACGGCTGCCCGGTGGGCGTGTCCGGCCCCTGCTACATCCAGGGCAACGCCAGCCTGCGTCCCGAGATCGGCGTGAACAAGGAAATCGGCGTGCAGTGGAACAACCACGCGGGCGCCGACGCCAGCCTCACCTATTTCCGCAACGACTACAAGAACAAGATCGTGGCGGACATGTTCAGCCAGCCCACCACGGCCTTCCCGTCCTATAAGTACTACCAGTGGTACAACGCCGGCAAGGCGCTGATCCACGGCCTGGAGGGCAACCTCAACATCCCCCTGGTGGGCGAAGCGGGCGAGACGCTGAAGCTGCTGAACAACTTCACCTATATGTTCAGCAACGCCAGCAAGGAAACGCACCAGCCGCTGAGCATCATTCCCAAGTACACCGTCAACAGCACGCTGGACTGGCGCATCACGCAATCGCTGCGGGCGCAGGCCACGGCCACGTTCTACGGCCGCCAGAAGGCCCGCACGCTGACCAGCACCGGCGCCGACGCCGCCGGCGACGCCCTCTCCAGCGTCAGCCCCTACGCCATCTTCGGCATCGGCGGCAGCTACACCTTCGACAAGCACTACCGCCTGGGCTTCGGCATCAACAACCTGTTCGACAAGACCATCGAGCGGCGCTCGAACAACAGCTCGGCGGGCGCCTACACCTATAACGAACCCGGCCGGGTGTATTACCTGACGGCCACCGTCTCGTTCTGACCGTGTCGGCGGGCCCGGCCATGCGCGGAGAGGCGATTCCGTGCATGGACCGAGCCTGCCCGGCACGCCGGCGGCGCGCCGGCCCGATAAGATAGCGGCGGAGACGGCCGCCTTTTCGTTTCGCGCGGCCGCAACGGCCGCCGGCAGCGGCAGGCCGCCGAGGAGACATGGCCATGAATCTTTCCCTGCGCCACATGCGGGCCTTCGCCGCGCTCGCGGAACTGCGCAACTTCACCCGCGCCGCCGAGCACTGCTGCCTGACCCAGAGCGCCTTCAGCGCGCTGATCGCCAACCTGGAAAGCGATCTCGGCGTCCGGCTCTTTTCCCGCAATACCCGCAACGTGGAGCTGACGGCCGAAGGCGGCGTCTTCCAGCACATCGTCGCGCATCTGCTGCCGGAAACCGAACGCGCGCTGGCGGAGATGCGCGATCACGTCGAGCGGCGCAAGGGCAAGGTGGCGATGGCCGCCCTGCCCTCCATCTGCGCGGGCATCCTGCCGGAACTGATCGCCCGCTACGGCGAGCGCTATCCCGGCATCGCGGTGCAGGTGCAGGACGTGGCCAGCACGGTCTGCCTGGACATGGTGCGCAACCGCCAGGTGGACTTCGGCCTGTGCGCGGCCGCCTCGCCCAGCGCCGACCTGGACATCGAGGTCCTGGCGCGCGACACCTTCTACCTGATCTGCCGCGAGGACCATGCGCTGGCGGCGCGGCGGCAACTGAGCCTGGCCGACGTGGTGGAGCTGCCCATCATCGGCTTCGAGCGCAACAGCAGCATCCGCCAGCACCTGGACGCGGCCATCTATCCGCGCCAATGGCGGCGCGCGCACGAGGTCAACAGCCTGTCGACGGCGGCCGGCTTCATCGCGGCGGGGCTGGGCGTGACGGTGGCGCCGACGCTGGCGCTGTACCAGTTCCGCCTGGCCGGCTTGTGCGCGGTGCCGCTGAAGCTGCCCATCAACGAGCGCGACATCTGCCTGGCGCGGCGGCGCGACGCCACCGATTCGCTGGCCGCGGAAGCCTTCATCGACCTGCTGCGCGCCAGGTTGAAGGGGGCCGTGCGGGCGCTGGCGCCGACCGCCGCGGCGGCGGCCTGAGATGGACTGCTGCCCGCTATGATGGCGGGCATGATTCCCGTCCCCCTGCCTTCCGCGTCCTTCTTCTTCCTGATGGCGGCGTCGTTCTGCGCGCTGGCCGGCCTGGCGTGCTGGCTGGGCCTGCTGGCGGTCGGCAAGCCGGTCCGCCGCGCGTTCCGCGCCTCGCCCGTCAAGCACGGCGTGTCGTTGGCGGTGGTGCTGCTATTGAGCGGTCCGGCGCTGGCGTACCTGTATTTCACCTGGGAGATCGAGCGCGAATTCGCCCGCGAGGAGGCGGCGCGGCGGATGACGCTGGCGCAGGCGGCGCGCGTCGGCGCCATCGACATGCCGGCCGGGACGCGCTTGACCCTGCGCCGCGCCGGCGCGCCCGAGACCTTCACCCTGGCCGAGTTTCCACGGCCGGTCGCCGTCGGCGGCGTCCAGGCCACGCGGGTCGCGCGGGAGCTGACGGACGAGTATGACGAGACGTCCCATGACATCGCGGCGAGCTACCCCACGTCGCTGGCCGCGACCGGCGCGGGGGTGCAAGCCGTGGACGGCTGGCGCTGCGATGCGTCGCGGGGCGTGACCTTCGACACCGCCCGCGACGGCGCCTCGACGCGGATGGCGCATTGCGTGCTGGCGGACGGCAATGCGGTGGCCATGCCCCGGGGCCGCGATCGGTCGTCCTCCAGGCACGGCGACGGGGCGGGCGAAGCCGCCATGCCCGCGGCGGATGACAGGCCGGCGGATGACAGGCCTATCGCCTTGCCCGCGGGCACCGAGCTGCGCGCGACCGACGGCAATCGCTACGTCGACGGGTTCACGGACGCGGATCGCTGGGAAATCGAAGCGCCGGCGGGAACGGTGCTGCGGGTAGCGGGCCTGGCGGTATTGGATGCGCTGATCCGCCTGGACGGCGAGCGGCGTTATTTCGAACTGTCGCGCGGGACGCTGCCTTGCGACCTGGCCTTGGGCGAGATGCGCTACGCCGCGGGCGCGCGGATTCGCTCGGCGCCGCGCAACTGGCGCGACACGCACCCGGACGCCTGGGTCTTTTCGCCCTGGGACGGCATACCCGCGCGGCGCGAAGGCCATGCGGACGTGGGCGGCACGCAGTCCGTGGTGCAGGCGCCGGACGGCGCCGTGCTGGCCGTGGTCGACAGCGAATCGGTAGGGATCTTCCGTTATCCCGAAATCATCGTCGATCCCGCGCCGGCCAAGCCCCCTGCGGTGCAATGTCCCGTGGCGAAGGACTGAGCGCGGCGGAGGCTGCTGCTGTTGCGGCGGCGGTGTGCCGACGCGGCGCGGTTTCGGAAAGGCCGCGATGCTCCCCGGACGCATGCCTGGATCGGCGGAGCGAAGCGCCAGGTGTCAGTTGCCGCCCGGCTTGGCCCGCGTGGATTTGCGGGTGGATTTCGTGGCGGTCTTGCGGGCGCCGGCGGTCTTGGCGGAGGCCTTGGCGGCGGGCTTGGCGTCGCGCTGGGGCAGCGCGGGCACGACCATGGGTTCGAGCCATGACAGCACGTCGACATAGGCCAGGAAGTGATGCAGGTAGCCGGGCGCGAGTTCGCGCATCAAGGTCAGCGAACGGTGCACCAGGTGGCTGGAGTTCAGCGGGCCGGCATTGTCCGGGACCTGGAATTGCGATTCCTGCACGCGCAGGGAGGCGCTGACGCGCGACCAGAGCTGCTGGAATTCGTCGAGCAGCGGCAGCTCGGGATAGTGCGCGGTCCAGGGTAGCGCGGACCTGTTGCCGGCCGCCTGGCCGGTCAGTTCGTCGCGCAGCGCGGCCAGGGGCGTCGGGGCGGCAGGGGATGGCCTGGACGCCGCGTCCGTGGAATTTTCCCCCGTTTCCTTTTCGATACGCGCCGCGTATGCCTTGATCAGATCCGCCATGCGCGCATCCAGGCGCTGCCGCGCTTCGCCTTCGTGCGCGGCGGTGCGGCGGGCAAGGGCTTCCATGAAGAAGAAAGCGACGGGGTCCAGGCGCTCCCAACCCTGCTCGCGCCAGGCGGCAAGCCGCGCTTCCGGCGTCGGGGCTGGCGGCGTGTCGGGCGCCGCGTCGGGCGCTGCGTCGGGCGTCGCGTCGGGCGCTGCGTCGGGCGTCGCGCCGGGGGTCATATCGGATGGCTTACCGGCGCGGGTCATCGCTGCGACGTGGACGCGTGGGCTTTGCTGCCCGATGCCTTGTGAGCGGGCGTTTTGTGTGGGGACGCCTTGTGGAATGGCGCCTTGCCGGCCGATGACTTGTTGCCCGGCGCTTTGCTGGCCGACGTCGCGGGCGTCGGCTTGTCGGCGGCCTTGGCCGTCGTCAGGCCGGCCGCCGCCGCGCCAGCCGCCGCCTCGGCGGCACCGGACGTGGAAATGGTACCGGACGTGGACGCGGGCGCGGACGGACTCGCCTGGACGGCGTTGCCCTTGTCCTGGGCTTGCGCGCTCTCCTGGCCCTGGCCGCCATCCTTGCCCGGGCCCTGCGAACCGATGCTGCCCTGCCCTTGCGTGCCGTCCTTGCCTTGGCTCTGCGAAGCGGCCTTGTCCTGACCTTGCACGCCGTCTGTGCGCGGACCCTGCGAGGCGTCCTTGTCCTGGCCCTGTACGCCGTCCTTCACCGAGCCCTGAGAACCGTCCTGCCCCGGCATGCCGTCCTTCGCCGGACCCCGTGCATCGCCCTTGCCCTGCACGCCGTCCTTGCCCGACCCTTGAACACCGTCCTTATCCTGCCCCGGCGCGCCATCCGCGGTCTGACGCGGGATCGGCGCGATTTCGACGCGGCGGTTCCTGGCGCGGCCGTCTTCGTCGTCGTTCGACGCCACCGGCTGCTCCGCGCCGAAGGCGGCGGCGAAGATGGCGCCGCGCGGCACGCCGGCGTCGATCAGCGCGCGCGTGACCGTCAGCGCGCGCTGCGCGGACAACTCCAGGTTGTCGGCAAAGCGCCGGTTGCCTTCGCGGATCTGCTGGTTGTCCGTGAAGCCGCTGACCATCAGGATCTCGGCATGGCTCTGCAGATACGTCGTCAGCGGCTGCACCAGGCTTTGCAGCACCTCGCGGCCCTCCGGCTGCAACTGGTCGGAGTTCAACGCGAAAAGCACGTTGCCGCTGATGCCGATGCGCCCGTTCACCAGCGTGATGCGGCCCTGCGCCAGCGGCACGGCCAGGGCCTCCTCCAGCGTCTGGCGGCGCTGCGCTTCTTCCTGGCGTTGCTTGACCTCTTCCCGCAGCTTGCTGCTCAGGTCCAGTTGCATGCCGATCACGCCCAGCAGCACCAGGACGAAGGAGCCCAGCAACACCGACATCAGGTCGCCGAAGACGGCCCAGGTCGGCGCGGAAGTCTCGACGCCGGCGTCGATATCGTCGCTCATGCCGCCTCGGCGCCGTTATCCGCCCGCGCGGCGGCGAGCTGCTGCAGGTCCTCGATGATCTGCTTCTGCGACATCACGCTCAGCTCGACCACTTCGCGCGCCTGCGCCACGTAGTAGGCCAGTTGCTCGTCGCTGCGCGCCAGCGATTTGTCCAGCGCGGTCTCGATGCGCTGCAACTGCTCCACCAGGGCCCCGTTGGATTGGCCGAACAACTGCACCGCGGCGCCGAAGGCCTCGCCCATGCTGCCGATTTCCGCCGCGCTGCCGGTGACCTGGGCGGCGATGCCGGCCAGCTTGGCCGTCTCGGCCTCGACGTGGCCGGCGAGCTTGCCGGTTTCCTGCTCGACGTGGGCCGTGAGGGCCGCCGTCTGGTTTTCCACGTGCGAGGTGAAGCTGACGCCGACCTCCTGCAGCAATTCGGCCGAGCGCGTCACCAGGGCGTCGACCGCGCCGCGCTGCTCGTTGGCCGCATGGTTGACGGCGTCCAGCAGCGTCGCCACGGTTTCCAGCAGGCGGCCGCGCTCTTCCAGCATCGCGTTGTCGCGCTCCATGCTGGCGGACAGGTTCTCGCGCAGTTCCGAGATCACGCTGGCCGCGGCGCGCGGCGCCTCGGCGGCGGCCTGCAGCAGGCCGGCGATCTCGGCAACCGTATCGCGCGCCTGGTCCTCGGCCTGCGCGGCCATGTCGCGCGCGGCCTGGGCCAGGGTGTCGCTGATCTCCTCCGCCCGGGTGGTGGCGCGCCGCTCGATCTTGTCCAGGTGTTCCTGCAACTCGGCGGTCATGCCGGCGAGGGTTTCGCGCCATGCCTCCAGGCGTTGCTGTTCCTGGGCGGCGGCGTCGGCGCGCGCCTGCGACTGGTCCTGGGCCAGGGTTTGCAGCAGCGCTTCGGCGCGTTGGGCGCCAGCCTGTTCCTGCTTGTCCAGGGCGCTTTGCCAGGTCTGCGTGACGCCGGAGGTGGCGTTTTCCAGATGCAGGGCCACGTCGCCCAGCAGGCGTTCGGTGCGTTCCTCGAACGCGGCGGCGTAGCGGTCCAGCGTCGCGCCCAGCGCCTGCGCCAGTTGCTCGCTGTCCTGCCGGTGCTGCGTCAGCGCATCGGTCCAGACCTTGGCGACGTCGCCGGTGGTGGTCTGGAAATGCGCGGCCAGGCCGGCCAGTTGTTCGCGCACCGATTCCGTGACGGTGGCGCGCCAGGTGGCGGTCTCGTTGGCCAGGCCATCCAGCGTGGCGCGCACGGCGGGCTGGATGGCCTCGCCGGCGATGCGGGCGCTGATGCCGATGTTTTCCTGCAAGGTCTGCTGCACCGCGGCCGCCAGTTCCTCGTAGGCGGCGGCGGAGCGGTCGTGCAGGGCCTGCTGGCTGGCGGCAAGGCGCTCGGCCAGGGTCTGCTGCTCCTGGGCCAGGCGCTGGTGCAGGCTTTCCTGGTCTTGCGTCAATTGGCTGGCCAGGGCTTGCTGGCCGCCGGCCAGCGTGCCGTTGAGGGTCTCGTAGCTGGCGGCCAGCTTGTCGTTCAAGGCCCCGTAGCCGTTTTCCAGCTTGCCGGCCAGCTTGTCGTAGCCGCTTTCCAGCTTATCCGTGAGCGCCGCAACGTCGGCGCCCAGCTTGCCGCCCAGCTCCGCATGGCTGGCGCCCAGTTGCTCGCCCAGGCGCCCCAGGCTGTCGCCCAGCCGGCCTTCCAGCGCGGCGTGGTTGGCCACCAGCTTCTCTTCGAGGACAGAGTGATTCGCGACCAGCTTTTCCTGCAGCGCGGCCTGGCCCGCGACCAGGGCGCCTTGCAGGGTATCGAAGCCGGCGCGGATGTGGTCGTTCAACTCGGCCTGCTTGCCGGTCAGCGCTTCATGCAGCGATGCATGGCGGCCGGCGAGGCCGTTCTCGATGGCTTCCAGGCGCGCGGCCTGGCGTTCGGCCTGCTCGGCCTGACCCTGGACCAGGGCGCCGCGCAGCGCCTCGTGGCGGCTGTCGAGCTGCTGGTTCAAGGCATCGTGATTCGCCGCCAGGCGCTGGTGCAGGTTTTCCTGCCCCTCGCCCAGGCGGGCGTTCAAGGCGTCGAAGCCCTCGCCCAGCCGGGCGCCCAGGCCGGCGAGGCTGTCGCCCGTGGCGCGGCCCAGTTCGTCCAGGCGTCCGCCCACGCGCTCGGTGAGGCTGTCCAGGCGGCCGCCGACGCGCTCGCTGAGCCCGTCGAAGTTCTCGCCCAGCGTCGACGTGAGCGTGGCCAGGCTGCCGCCCAGGCTGGAACTCAGCGTCGTCAGGCCGCCGCCGAGCTTGCCGCTCAGGGCCTCGAAATCGCCCGCGATGCGCGTGTTGAGCTGGTCCAGGCCCCCGCCCAGGCGATCGCCCAGGGTATCGAGACCGCCGCCGAGACGTTCGGTCAGCGCGTCCAGCCCGCCGCCCAGGCGGGTGGCCAGGGTCTCGTGCTGCGCGCCCAGGCGCTGCTGCAACGATTCCTGGCCGGCGCTCAGCCGCTCGCTCAGGGCCTGGTGGTCGCCCACCAGCCGGGCGCTCAGCGTTTCATGGTTGCCGGTCAGCTTGGCGGTCAGCGCGGCGTGGTCGGCGGCCAGGCGCTCGGTGAGCGTCCGGCTCTGGGTTTCCACGGCCTGCGCCACGGATTGCAGGCGTTCGACCAGCGCCGGCATCAATTCGGCCTGGCGCTGCATCAGGCGGAAGACTTCCTCGCGCTGGTGGCGCTGCGACTGGCCGCCCATATCGCGGGCGATGCGGCTGTCCAGTTGCTGCGAGACCTGGATGCGGTCGCGCCGCGCCAGCGCGGCCAGCAGGCCCAGCGCGGCCGAGGTCGCCACGCCGGCCACCGAGGTGCCGAAGGCGAAACCCAGGCCCTTGATGGGCGCGGCCAGCGAGGCGCGTATGCCTTGCAGGTCCGAGGCCGCTTCCAGCGCGCCGCCGGTGCCGCGCAGCGTCGCCACCATGCCCAGGAAGGTGCCCAGCATGCCCAGCAGGACCAGCAGGCCCACCAGATAGGGCGTCATGGAGGGACCGGGCAGCGCCACGCGCTCGCCGTCCAGGCGCAGGCGCACGGCGTTGCGCAGGCTGGGATGCAGGCGGTCGAGCCAGGCGCCGGCGTCGGCCGCCGGGCTGGCCAGGTCGGCCAGGCCGCGCGCCAGCGTGCCGGTCGCGCGCTGGTAGCGCTGCAGTTCGAGCACGCCGCCCAGGTAGAAGGCGGCGATCAGCAGGGTGACCGCCAGCGCCAGGCCGTTGCTGCCGGCATAGCCCACGCCGACCCAGGCGACGACGGCCAGACCGGCCAGGAATACGACGAAATTGATCAGGTATTTGGACATGGTGTCCCGTTATCAGGCGCGAAAGGCGGCAAGCAGCCCTTCGACCGGTTGTAAACGAAGCGCCAGCTCGGCGTGCATGACGGCGCGCATATCCCGGCGGAAGGCGTCCAGCCACGCGCCGGCGCGCACCGGCGGCGGACGCTGGGCCGCCTCGGCCTCGGCGAGCGCGTCCTGTTCGGCCTGGCGCAGGTCCCGGTAGCGCGTTTCCAGCAGCCCGGGCACGCCCGCCAGCAGGTTGTGCTCGCGCGCGGCCAGCACCCGCTCCATGACGGCATCCAGCACCGCCAGGCGCGCCATGCCGGCCGCGCTGGCGGCGAGCATGGTGCGCAGGCGCACGCGCAGGCTGCCGATGGCGTTTTCCATCGTCTGCTGCAGCGTCAGATAGCGCTGGCGATAAATGGAAAAATCCGTCGGCTCTTCCACCTGGACGCCACGGCCCGTCGGCGAAGCGCGCCGGCGAGGCGTGAAAACGCCCTCGATGGACTTTTCCAGGTAAGCGCGGACGTCGGCACAGGCGCGCGATTCTTCGCCATCCTCTCCCCGCGCGCTGGCCGGAACCACCGGCGGGTCGCCATCCAGGGCGGCCGACAGCGCGATGGCGTCGGTCCAGGCCAGCCAGGACCCCATCCGGTCGGTGGTCGACTGCCCCGGCGGGGTCGCTTCGATGTCCGTCAAACGCGCGAGCAGGCGGATGAGCGCCGGACCGCTGAGACCTGTGCGCCGTGGTTGTTGCACCATAGCACCCGAGTCAAAAAGCCAGGAGTTTAACAGCAGGGGGTGGCCCCCCCCTACCGCGCAGAGCGCGGCCCCCCAAAGGGGGCGCCACCGGCGGACCGGAAGGAGGGGCCCACCCCAGTCGCGCTGTGCGCGCCTCCCCTCAAGGGGCGACACCAGCGGACCGGGGGACCCGGATCCGCGGTGTCCCCGATTGGGCCGGGGGTCTTGAGTTGCGGCTACGCGGGAAGTGTTTGCCTGGCTTAGCGCACCACTTGCCAGGGGGCCTGGGCGCCGGGGTAGGTTACGCCGTATTTTTCGATGGCGGCGGGGTCGAAGTTGAAGCCCAGGCCGGGTTCGCGGGGGAGCAGGAGGTGGCCGTCGCGGGCTTGTAGCTGGCGGTCGATGAGGCGGCGGAAGTTGACGATGTGGTCGTCGGGCATCCACTCGACATAGGTGCAGTTGGGCGAGCTGGCCACCAGGTGGGCGTGGACGTCGTGCCAGGCGTGCGGGGCCACGGTGACGCCGTGGCTGTCGGCCGTGGCCGCGATGCGGCGGAATTCGGTGATGCCGCCGCACACCGTGGCGTCCGTCTGCAACAAGGTGGTCGCCTCGCGCGCCAGCAGGTCCTTGAAGCGCCAGCGGCCGGCCTCGATTTCGCCGGTGGCCACGGTGACGGGCGTGGCGCGGGCCAGGCGGGCATGGTTGTCGATGTCGTCGGGCGAAAAAGGCTCCTCGATCCAGAAAGGCCGGTAGGGCTCGAAGGCCCGCATGTATTCCAGCGCCGTCGGCAGGTCGCGCCAGGCATTGTTGGCGTCCAGCATCAGGCGCACGTCGTCGCCGATGGCTTCGCGCACGGCGGCGATGCGCTTGCGCTCCCCGGCCACGCTTTCCAGGCCGACCTTCATCTTGACGGCCCGAAAACCGTCCTTGACGTGGCCCGCCATTTCCGCGGCCAGCTTGTCCGGCGTCTTGCCCGGCAGGTAGTAGCCGCCGCTGGCGTAGGCCGGCACGCGGTCGTCCACCGCCGCGCCCAGGTACCGATAAAGCGGCAGGCCGGCGCTGCGCGCGTTCAGGTCCCACAGGGCGATGTCGATGGCGGACAGCGCGCGGACCACGCCGCCGGCGCGGCCCAGCAGCAGCGCTTCCTGGTACATCTCGCGCCACAGGCCTTCCACCCGCAGCGATTCCTGCCCGACCAGGCGCGGCGCCAGCAGGTCGGTCACGGCCACCGACAGCAGGCGGCCGGCGCTGTTGACCGCGTAGCAATAACCCAGGCCTTCATGCCCTTCGGTGTCGCGCACGCGCACCAGGCAGTATTCGCGCGCCAGGACCTTGCGGGTCGCGAAGGTGACGGGGTTGTCCAGCGGGACGCGGGCGATGCAGACGGAAACGGATTCGATGGTAGGCATGAAGGAAAGGGCTCCGATGAAACTGGGCGCGCCGATGCGGCGTACAGCGAGGAAAAACGGAAAAGTTCGAACGATCGGGCAAACGATCGAGCGAGCGAGCATTCAATCGAACTTGATGTTGGCCTCCTGGATCACCTTGGTCCATTTGGTCTTTTCGGCATCGATCAGTTGCTGGAACTGCGCCGGCGATTCGTCCAGCGGCGTCAATCCCAACTCGGTCAGCCGCTGCCGCACGGCGGGCTCCTGCAGGACGCGCGAGATTTCCTTGTGCAGGAAATCGACGGTGCGCGGCGGCGTGCCGGCCGGCGCGATGATGCCGAACCACACATTGGCCTCGTAGCCCGGTACGCCGGACTCCGCCAGCGTGGGCACGTCGGGCAACTGCGGCAGGCGCTGGGTGGAGGTCACGCCCAGCGCCTTCAGCTTGTGGTCCTTGATGAAGGGCAGGCTTTGCGTCGGCGTGGCGAAGATCAGGGGAATCAGGCCGCCGATGACGTCGGTCTGGGCCGGCGCCCCGCCCTTGTAGGGAATGTGGTTCATGCGGATGCCCGCCATCTGGTCCAGCAGCTCCAGCGAAATGTGCTGGGTCGAGCCCTGCCCCGGCGTGCCGAAATCGATGCCCTTCTGCTGCGTCTTGGCCAGCGCGATGAGATCGCGCACATTGTTGGGGCCGAACCTGGGATTGGCCACCAGCACGAAGGGCGTATCCGCGATCAGCGACACCGGCGCGAAATCCTTCAGCGTATAGCTGAGGTTGGGATATAGCAGCGTGTTGGTGACGTGGGAGGAAATCACCAGCATCAGCGTGTAGCCGTCGGGCGCGGAACGCTTGAGTTCGGCGGTGGCGATGGTGCTGTTGGCGCCCGGCTTGTTCTCGACGATGACGGGCTGCGGCCAGCGCTTGCTCAACTCGGCCGCCACCATGCGGGCCACGGTGTCGTTGGAGCCGCCCGGCGCCATGCCGACCATCAGGCGCACGGGCTTGTCGGGAAAGTCGGCGGCGGCCGCCAGCGGCGCCGTGGCGGCGAGCAACGCGCCGAGTCCGAGGCCGGCCAGGACGCGGCCGGCCCGCCGGCACGCGCCGGCAAAGGGGGGATGGGACATGCGGGTCTCCTCGCAGGTTTTTTATTTCGTTGTCCCTGCATCCTAGACCCGGCCGTTAAGCCGATGAATGAATTATCTGGCTGATTTCATCGAGAAAATCGATTGATGGAAACACCCCCTATAACACCTCATTGAGGAGATGCCCCGACACCCCTTACCGCATCTGCAGGATGATCACCTCGCTGCTGGCGGGGTCGGTGCGCGTGCGCAGGTCCTTCACCGCCTCCTGGGTGACCGCGCCGCCCCGGTTGCCCCAGGCCGTGCGCACGAAGGTCAGCACGTCGGCGATCTCCTTGTCGGAGAGCTGCGCGCGGAAAGGCGGCATGCGGTAGGCGTCCGGCATGCCGTTGGCGACGACGCGGCCCGAGCCGTTCAGGGTGGCGTTGATGCTGGACGCATTCTCCGTGCTCATGGACGAGGCGGCGCCCGCCAAGGGCGGGATCCACGGCGCCTGGCCGCGCCCGTCGGCCCCGTGACAGGCGCTGCAGCGCGCCATGAAGGTCTGCGCGCCGGGCACCTTCAGCCGCTCGCCCAGCGCCAGCCCCTGGTTCGAGGACGCGTCGTACGCCCACGGCGCGCCGTCGCGCTGCGGGTCGCCGGGCAGCGACTTCAGGTAGTAGGCGATGGCCTTCAGGTCCTCGTCCGACATAAACTGCGTCGAGTTGTTGATCACGTCCGTCATCGAACCGAACACCACGGCGTGCCGGTTACGCCCGGTCTTCAGGAACTGGTAGACGTCGTCCTCGCTCCAGCGGCCCAGGCCGGTGTTCGGATCGTTGCGCAAGCTGGGCGCGTACCAGCCGTCCAGCAAGGCGCCCGAGACGTACAGCGGGCTGCCTTCGTCCAGCGCCTTCTCGTTCATCGCGAAACCGCGCGGCGTATGGCAACTGCCGCAGTGGCCGGCGCTTTGCACCAGATAGGCCCCGCGATTCCACAGGCGGCTCTTGCCGTCGGCGTCCTGCGCGGCGGCAACGCCGGGCTGCGGCTTGGGCCGGTACTCGCCGCCGGGCGCGAAGACCAGGTTCCACAGCGCCAGCGGCCAGCGCATGTTCAAGGGCCACGGGATCTCGCCGGGACGGTTTTCCCGCTGGACGGGCTGCACCGCGTGCATGAAGTAGGCATAGAGCGCCCGCACGTCGTCGTCGCCGAGCTTGGCGTACGAGGGATAAGGCATGGCCGGATACAAGCGGTGCCCGTCGCGCGCCACGCCGTGGCGCATGGCCCGGTCGAAGTCGGCCAGGGTGTAGTCGCCTATCCCCGTCGCCTTGTCCGGCGTGATGTTGGTCGTGTAGATCGCGCCCATGGGCGTGGCCATCGCCAGGCCGCCGCTGAAAGGCGGCGCGTCCGGCACGCTGTGACAGGCCACGCAGTCGCTGGCGCGGGCCACGTACTCGCCGCGCTGGATCAGTTGCGGCGAGGCGGCGCCGGCCTCCTGGCCGGCCTGCGCCTGCCCATCGAACGGCGACGCCGGCGTGTGCGTCACGTAGGCGGCCACCGCGGCGGCGACCACGACGACGATCGCCGCCAAGGCGGCCAGAATGCGTCCAAACCGGCTTTTCTTCATTTGCTATCGCTTTCCCGCGGGCGTGGGTTCAGGCCTTCGCAGGCGTGGGGTCAGGCCTTGAAAGTGAATTTCGACAGGGGCATGCTGCGCACGCGCTGCCCCGTCAGCGTGGACACCGCATTGGCGACGGCGGGCGGCACGGCCGGCAGCGGCGGTTCGCCGATGCCGCCCATCTTCTCGCCGCTTTCGACGATGCGCGCGTGCACGCGCGCCATGCGGCCGGGCGGCAGGATGGGGTACATGTCGTAGTTGCGCGCCACCGGCTTGCCCTGCTCGTACACGGCCTGCTCCAGCAGCACCTGCGACAGTCCCAGCGCGATGGCGCCGTTGACCTGGTGCTCGATGATGGCCGGGTTGACGATGGAGCCGGGATCGATGGCCTCCCAGATGTCGTGCACCACCACCTGGCCTTCCTTGTCGATGGAGACTTCCGCGATGGCCGCGGCCTGCGTCCCGAAAGGCGAGGCCATGGCGACGCCGCGCGCCCGCCGCGTACCGTCCGCGGCGACGTAGGGTCCGCGCTTCCACCCGCCGGACAGCTCGCCCACCGCCTGCAGCAGCTTGGTGAGCCGCGGGTTGCCTTCCAGCAGCTTCATGCGCAGCGCATAGGGATCCTGCCCGCCCTTGTCGGCGATCTCGTCCAGGAAGGACTCATAGAAGAAGTCGTTCATGGAGTTGCCCACCGAACGCCAGTAGCCCAGCATCATCGGCGTCTTCACGTACAACTGCGCGATGCGGCGGTTGGGAATGGCGTAGGCCTTGCCGGCCAGCCCTTCGACCGCGGCCGGGTCGTTCTTCTCGCCCCGCTTGTTGGCGATGCCTTCGGTGGGCCCCTCGGTGGCGCTCACCGCCTCCAGGGCCACCGGCAGGCCGGCCGCGTCCAGCGCGGCGCGGAAGCGCACCACCGCCATGGGGCGGCAGACGTCGCGCAGGAATTCTTCCTCGCGGCTCCAGATCACCTTGACCGGACGGCCGACCGCCTTGGCCAGCGCGATCGCCTGCGGGAAAGGATTGGCGGTGTCGTAGAGGAAGTGGCGGCCGAAGAAACCGCCCAGCAAGGGCGAGTGCAGCGTGATCTGCTTCGGATCCAGCCCGGTGCGCTTGGCGATATCGGCCAGGAAGATATCCTGCGCCTGGTTGGGCGCCCAGATTTCCAGCGAGCCGTCCGGATTGAAACGCGCCAGCGTCGACGGCGGCTCCAGTTGCGCATGCCGCAAATACTGGCTGTCGTACGTCGCGCTGATCACGGTCTTGGCATTCTGGAAGGCCTGCGCGACGTCGCCGTGCGTTTCCGTGTCGTCGCCCGCCGCGGTCTGGCCGGCCATGCCGTCACGGAACGCGGCCGTCGAGAAATCGGCGGGCATGACACGCACCGGCGCGTCGGCGGCGGCTTCGCGCCAATCGACCTGCACGGCTTCGACCGCGCGCCTGGCGTCCCACCAGCGCTCCGCCACCACCGCCACCGCGCCCGGCAGGACGTGGACGGAATGCACGCCCGGCATGGCCTTGACCTGGTCTTCGTTGCGCAAGGCCCCGACGGTCATGCCCAGCCGCGGCGCATGCTGGACGGCGGCGTGCAGCATGCCGTCGACGCGCACGTCGATGGTGTATTGCGCCTTGCCCGTCGACTTGTCGTACACGTCGATCCGCGGCACCGGCTTGCCTATCCAGCGGAACTGCGCGGGGTCCTTCAGCTTCACGCTGCCCGGATCGGGCACGGGCAGGTCCATGGCGGCCCCCGCCAGCTCGCCGTAGGCCAGGCTGCGGCCGGACGCCGCGTGCACCACGCGGCCCGGCTGCGTGGTGAGTTCGCCGGCCGGGATGTCCAGGCGATTGGCCGCGGCCTGCAGCAGCATCGCGCGCGCCAGCGCGCCCAGGCGGCGCATGTTCGCGTAGCCGAAGCGGACCGACGAGCTGCCGCCGGTGATGCGCCGGCCGCTGTCCATGGCGACGTAGTCGCTGCCCGGCGGCGCGCTCTCGACGATGAAGGTGGCGGGATCGGCGTCCAGTTCCTCGCCGACGATTTGCGCCATGGCGGTGTAGACGCCCTGCCCGCCTTCGATGAAGGGACTCTGAAAACGTATCGTGTTGTCGGGCCGGATTTCCAGGAAGGCCGGCACCTTGGTGGCCCGCAGCGGCGCCGCCGGCGACGCGGCCTGCGCGCGCGCGACGCCCGCGGGCAGGCCCATGCCGAGCACGAAGGCGCCCGCCGCGGTGCCGGCCGAGGCCAGCAGGAAACGGCGGCGGGAAATATTCACGGGTTCATTCAGCGCCTGTGCGGCCGCGAAGACGTCGTCCGCGGCGGAGGGGTCGGAGAGGTTGTCCATCACGCGATCTCCCCGGCGCCGGCGGTGGCGCGTTCGGCGACGGCGGCGTCAGCGGCGGCCGTCTTGCCGGCGGGCGTCCCGGCCAGGTCGTGCACCGCCGCGTTGATCGCGTTGTACGTGCCGCAACGACAGAGGTTGATCATCGCGGCCGCGATCTCCTCGTTGCTCGGATTGGGGATTTGCTTGAGCAGCGCCGTCGCGGCCATGACCTGGCCGGACTGGCAGTAGCCGCATTGCGGCACCTGATGCTTGACCCAGGCGGCGACGACGCGCTTGCCGACGCTGTCGTCCTCGATCGCTTCGATGGTGGTGATGTGCTTGCCCGCCATGCCGTCGACGGGCGTCACACAGGAACGCATCGCCACCCCGTCGACGATCACCGTACAGGCGCCGCATTGCGCCAGTCCACAGCCGTACTTGGTGCCCGTCATGCCCAGCTCGTCGCGTATCACCCACAGCAAGGGCGTATCGGCGCTGGACTGGACCTGATGCATCTTGCCGTTGATTTCGAGTTCCATGGCTCTTTCCTCATTGCCGTGACGGCAACCGGGCCAGGTGTGAAACCACCGGCCGAGCACCGCCGATTCCGCGAAATTATCACGCGGACCGGCCCTCCGGCTCGAAAAAATTCGGCGCGCCGCGCGGGCCGCGGAAGGGTGTTCGGCGCGGGCTGGAGAAACAGGCAATCGCGATTTGCGGGCACGATCGAAAGCCTCGCGCGGCGCCAGAGGAAAGCTCGCGCGCGTGTTGCATGGCCTCGATATATTTACCGAAATACAGCGTATTTATGAAATACGCTTAGGCAAGTTTTGGGGACAAGTTTTTTTGGACAAATCTACGCATGCAGGCCTGCCCGCCCGAATTTCAATCGGGGCCGCCGGCAAAAACCGGCGGCCAGCCGGATTACGCAACGACGCGCCCTTCGATGGGATAACCGGGATCGGTATAGCCCGGCGTCGATGCATGCCCGGGCGGCACCAGCGCGTCGATGAACTGCTCGTCCTCCGCGGTCAGCCGCAGCGACAGCGCGTCGACGTAGCTGTCCCACTGCGCCTCCGTGCGCGGACCGGCGATAGTCGCGCTGACCAGGCGGTTCCTGAGCACCCAGGCCAGCGCGAAAGCAATCGAGGTGGCGCCGCGTTCGCCCGCGCGTTCGGCGATGGCGCGCGCGATCTTCAAGGACTCGGGACGCCATTCGGTCTGCTGCAAGCGCCGGTCGCCGCGGCCCGCGCGGCTGTCCGCCGGCGGCGGCGCGTCCACGGCATACTTGCCCGACAGCACGCCGCGCGCGAGGGGGCTGTAGGACACGACGCCCAGGCCGTAGTGGGCCGCGGCCGGCAACTGCTCCACCTCCGCCGTGCGGTCCACGATGTTGTAGAGCGGTTCGCTGGCGACGGGCCGGTCCATGCCGAACTGGTCGGCCAGGCGCGCGACCTCCGCGATGCGCCAGCCGCGGAAGTTGGACAGCCCGAAGTAGCGCACCTTCCCCTGGCGGATCAGGTCGCCGATGGCGCGCACGCCCTCTTCCAGCGGCAGGCCCGGAATGGCCCGGTGGAAATACAGCAGGTCGATGTAGTCGGTGCCCAGCCGCTTCAGGCTCGCCTCGACCGACTGGCAGATCCACTTGCGCGACTGCCCCTGCTGGTTCGGGCCCGCCGCGGCGGAAGCGGGAAAGCCGAACTTGGTGGCCACCACCCAGCGGTCGCGGTCGGCGGCGATGGCGCGTCCCACGATTTCCTCGGAACGGCCGGCGTGGTAGACGTCCGCGGTATCGAGGAAGTTGATGCCCTGGTCCGCCGCCTTGGCGATGATGCGTCGCGAGGTCGCTTCGTCGGTTTCGCCGCCGAACATCATCGCGCCCAGGCAGAGCGGGGAAACTTGCAGGCCGCTGCGGCCCAGATATCGGTAATCCATGAATCGGCTCCCTTGCCATGGTGAATGGCGGGATCTCGACAGTCCGGCAGCCGTGTCAGGGGGGCGCCGCGAGAACCCGCGCAGGGTCTGGATGGCAATGTATTGCGTCCGCGGATGGTTGGGTAGACCGTAAAATCCGCATACGCTTGTGCAATCCATTCATCAATGCCGAAAGAAGCGGAAGGAAAAGGAAGGAACTAAAGAAAAACGCGGCCGGAAGGGACGCGGGCGGTAGACGCGGCGGTAAACATGAAGATGGACGCGGACATGCCCGTCCGCGTCCTCCCACCCCGGCTCAGCGCACCAGGCAGGGCCGCTTGTTGTCGAACTTCCATCCCGGCACCAGGAACTGCATGGCCATGGCGTCGTCGCGGGCGCCCAGCGCGTATTGCAGGTACAACTGGTGCGCCTGCTCCACCGCGTCCATGTCCAGCTCGATGCCCAGGCCGCCGCGCGTCGGCAACTGGATGTAGCCGTTCTCGATGCGCAGGGGATTGCGCGTCAGGTGCTGGCCGTCCTGCCAGATCCAGTGCGTGTCGATCGCCGTCACGCGGCCCGGCGCGGCGGCGCCGACGTGCGTGAACATGGCCAGCGACACGTCGAAGTGGTTGTTGGAATGCGAGCCCCAGGTCAGGCCGAAAGCCTGGCAGGTCTGGGCCACGCGCACCGAGCCCTGCAGGGTCCAGAAATGCGGATCGGCCAGCGGTATGTCGACCGATTGCAGCGACAGGGCATGCGCCATTTCGCGCCAGTCCGTGGCGACCATGTTGGTGGCCGTGGGCAGGCCGGTGGCGCGGCGGAATTCGGCCATGACCTCGCGGCCGGAGTACACGCCCTCGGCGCCGCAGGGGTCTTCCGCGTAGGCCATCACGCCGTGCAGGTCGCGGCACAGGCGCACGGCGTCGCGCAGCAGCCAGCCGCCGTTGGGATCCAGCGTAATGCGGGCGCGCGGGAAGCGTTCGTGCAGCGCGCGGATGGCCTCGACTTCTTCCTCGCCGCTCAGCACCCCGCCCTTGAGCTTGAAGTCCTCGAAGCCGTAGCGCGCGTAGGCCGCCTCCGCCAGCTTGACGATGGCCTGCGGCGTCAGCGCCTCCTCGTGGCGCAGGCGCAGCCAGTCGTCTTCCGCCTCGGGCGCGCTCTGGTACGGCAGGTTGGTCTTGCGGCGATCGCCCACGTAGAACAGATAGCCCAGCATCTGCACCGACGTGCGCTGCACGCCCTCTCCCAGCAGCGCCGCCACCGGCACTTCCAGGAACTGGCCGAGCAGGTCCAGCAGCGCCGATTCGGCCGCCGTCACCGCATGGATGGTCACGCGCAGGTCGAAGGTCTGCTGCCCGCGGCCGGCGCTGTCGCGCCCGCCGAACTGGCGCCGCATGTCATTGAGCACGGCCTGGTAGTCGCCCAGGGAACGGCCGAGGAGCAGCGGACGGGCGTCCTCCAGCGTGGCGCGGATCTTCTCGCCGCCGGGCACTTCGCCGACGCCCTGGCGCCCGGCGCTGTCGGTCAGGATCAACAGGTTGCGGGTGAAGAAAGGCGCGTGCGCGCCGCTCAGGTTGAGCAGCATGGAGTCGTGGCCGGCCACGGGCACGACGCGCACGTCGGTGACGACGGGCGCGCGGCCCGGGGGCTGGAGCGTGGAGCAGGAAGACATAGGCGGATCCCAACAACAATGGCGATGACAGTGGCGACGGGTTTACTGCAAGGTGATGTGGCCGGCCTCGATGACCTGCTTCCAGCGCGCGCTCTCCTGTGCCTGGAAGCGCGCGAAATCGTCAGGCGAGCTGGCCACGACTTCCAAGCCGACGTCGGTGAAGGGCTTGCTGACGGCCGGATCCTTCACCGCCTCGATCAGCGCGTCGCCGATCTGCTTCTTCAGGTCGGCCGGCAGGCCCTTGGGCGCGACGATGGCCTGCCAGGCATAGACCTCCAGCCCGGGCATGTTCAACTCGTCGAAGGTCGGCACGTCGGGCAGCACCGGCGAGCGCTTGGTGCCCGTAATCGCGATGGCCTTGAGCTTGCCGGCCTTGATGTGCGCCAGCACCGCATTCAGGTTCTGGAAGGACATGTCGACCTGGCCGCCCAGCAGGTCCGAAATCGCCGGCGCGCCGCCCTTGTACGGCACGTGCAGGCCCTTGGTGCCGGTCTTCTGCCAGAACAGCTCGGCGGTCAGGTGGTCGGAGGAACCGGCGCCCGAGGTGGCGAAGCTGATGGCGCCCGGCTTGGCCTTGAGCAGCGCCAGCACGTCCTGGATCGAGTTGATCTTGGGCGCGAGCTTGGGGCTGACCACCAGCACGTTGGGCGTCTGCACCGCCACGGTCAGGTAGGTGAAGTCCTTGTCGGGGTTGTAGGGGATGCTGGGCATCAGGTGCTGCGCCACCACCAGCGGCGCCAGCGAGGACACCATCAAGGTGTAGCCGTCCGGCGCGGCGCGCGCCACGAAGGACGCGCCGATGGTGCCGGTGGCGCCGGCCTTGTTCTCGATCACGAAGGACTGCTTGAACTTGTCGCCCAGCTTGTTGAAGACCGCGCGCGCCACCGCGTCCGTCGCGCCGCCCGGCGGGAAGGGCACGACCACCGTGACGGTCTTCTCGGGCCACGCCGCATGGGCCGCCGTGGATAGCGCGGCCACGGCGCAAAGGCCGAGCGCGAGCATGCATTTCAATGCCTTGGATTTCATTCCGTTGTCTCCTGGATGGATCTTCTAATGGGTCGCCCGGGGAGGGCGCCGCAAGATGTCTGATGACATGTTAACGTTAACATCTCGACGTTGGCGTAGTATTGACCGTCTTGGCCGGGAAATACACCAGGGAATACCCTTAGTGTCCCCGCTCCGCTCTTTACGCCGACCGCGCTCCCCCCGGGCGCGCCGACGCCGCCATCCACGCAACCCGCGAAGCCGCCCTTACCGACGTCCATGAACGCACCTTCCGATCCACCAGACCTTCCCGGCCGCGGCCAGGACAAGGGCGGCGTCACGCTGCGCGAAGTCGCGCGCGCCGCCAACGTGTCGATGATCACGGTCTCGCGCGCCGTCAACCATCCGCGGCAGGTATCGGCCGTCACGCTGGAGAAGGTCAACGCCGCCATCCAGGCGCTCGGCTATGTGCCCAACCTCATGGCGGGCGGCTTGCGCTCGTCGCGCAGCTATCTGGTGATGGCCCTGGTGCCGACCATCGCGGGCTCGCTGTTCGGCGGCATGCTGCAAGCCCTGACCGGATCGCTGGAGGCGAAGGGATACCAGTTGATGGTGGGCCAGATTGGCTATGACCGGGCCGACGAGCCGTCGCGCGAATCGCGCGAGGACGCGCTGCTGCGCGCCATCATCGGCCGCCGTCCCGACGGCATCGTGCTGACCGGCATCATGCATTCGGCGCAGGGCCGCCAGTTGCTCAAGTCCTCCGGCATCCCCGTGGTGGAAACCTGGGACAGCACGCCCACGCCCATCGACATGCTGCTCAGCCTGTCGCACGACGCCATCGGGCGCGCGGTCTGCGACTACCTGCACGAGGCCGGCAAGTCGCGCTGCGCCATCCTCACCGGCGACGACGAGCGCGCCCAGCGGCGCGCCGAGGGCTACCGCCGCCGCGCGCGCGAACTGGGCCTGCCCGAGCCCGTGGTGCATCCGGTGCCCGCCCCCACCACGCATGCCGACGGCCGCGCCGGCCTGCGCGCCGTCCTCGCCCGCGACCCGTCGATACAGGCGGTCTTCTGCACTTCGGACATGATGGCCATCGGCGTCATCACCGAGGCCGTGGCGCGCGGCCTGTCGCTGCCCGGCCAGTTGGCGGTGATGGGCTTCGGCGACACCGACATCGCCGCCTCGATGACGCCCAGCCTGACCACCGTGCGCGTGGACGGCGCCGCCATCGGCGCCACCGCGGCCGACATGATCGCCACCCGCGCCAACGGCCGCATGCCGCCGCAATCCGTGGTCGACATCGGCTTCAGCATCGTCAAGCGCGACAGCGCGTAGGGCGCGGCCCCGCCGGCCCTATCGTCCCTTGAACACCGGCGCGCGCTTTTCCAGGAAGGCCTGGCGCGCCTCGCGCGCGTCCTCGCTCTTGGCGACCTGCGCCGTCATGTCCTGCTCGTAGCGATAGCCGTCGCGCAGGCTCATGTCCTCGATCGCGTTGGCGGTCTGGATCATCAGTTGCACGGACACCGGGCTCTTGGCGGCGATCTGGCGCGCGATGGCGCCGGCCTCCTCCAGCAGGCGGTCGACCGGCACGCAGGCCTCGACCACGCCCAGGCGGTACAACTCCTCGCCCGAGACGCGCATCCCGGTCAGCATCATGCGGCGCAGGCGCGAATGGCCGAACAGGCGCTGCGCATGCTTCACGCCGCCCAGCAGGCCCACGTCGACCTCGGGCAAGGCCAGGCAGGCCGCGTCCGCCGCCACCAGGATGTCGCAGGACGCCGCGATGCCCAGGCCGGCGCCCAGCGCCGGGCCGTTGAGCGCCGCGATGACGGGCTTGGGGCACTCCCGGATGGCGTGGAACAGTTCGCGCGTGCGGCGCGAATGCTGCGCCAGGCCGCCCGGCTGGTCCAGCATCTGGCCGCGGTTCTTCAGGTCCGCGCCGGCGCAGAAGACCTTGCCCTGGCCGGTCAGGATGACGCAGCGCACGTCCGGATCCTCGCCGAACCGGTCCATGGCCAGCGTCAGGTCCTGCAGCAATTGCGTGTTGACGGCGTTGACGGGCGGATGGGCCAGCCACACGGTGGCGACGTAGTCCTGCAACTCGACGCGCAGGGTGTCGAAACGATAGTCGGGCATGGTGCTCCTCTCTGTTGGTAGACATGAATAAGGCGGGACAGGCGGCGTCCGCCGCCCCCGCGGCATGACGCTCAGATCGCCTGCTCCGCGCGCAGTTCGGCGATCTCGTCCGCGCCCAGCCCCAGTTCGCGCAGCACTTCATCGGTGTGCTGCCCCAGCGTGGGCGGGCCGTCTTCCAGGCGCAGCGCGCTATTGCGGAAACGGAAGGGGCTGCGCACCTGCGGCATCTCCATGCCGTCCGGATGCGGCACGGAGAAGCGCATTTCCCGATGCCGCACCTGCGGGTCCTCGAAGATGTCGCCGATCGTATTGATCGGCGCCGACGGCACGCCCTCGCGTTCCAGCGCCGCCAGCAGCGTGCCCTTGTCATGCCCGATCAACTGCTCGTCCAGCCAGGGGTCCAGCACCGCCAGGTTGACCACGCGCCCGGCGTTGGTGCGGAAGCGCTCGTCCTGCGCCATCTCCGGGTGCCCCAGCACCTTGCAAAGCCTGGCGTATTGCGCGTCCGAGCCGATGGCCATGATGATGTAGCCGTCGCGGCAGCGGTACACCCGCTGCGGCTGGATGTTGGGGTGGCGGTTGCCGCGCCGCGGCGGCACCTCGCCGGTCAGCAGGTAGTTCATCGCCTGGTTGGCCAGCAGCGTCACGCCGACGTCCAGCATGGACATGTCGATGTGCTCGCCCTCCCCGCTCACCTCGCGCCGCGCCAGCGCCGCCAGGATGCCGGTCGCCGCGTACAGGCCGGTGATGAGGTCCACCATGGGCACGCCGATCTTCATCGGGCCGCCGCCGGGGCGGTCGTCCGACTCGCCGGTGATGCTCATCAGGCCGCTCATGGCCTGGATCATGAAATCGTAGGCCGGCTGCTTGGCGCGCGGGCCGGTCTGCCCGAAACCCGTGATCGAGCAATAGACCAGGCGCGGATTCTCCTTGCGCAATTGCTCGTAGCCCAGGCCGAAGCCGTCCAGCACGCCGACCTTGAAGTTCTCCAGCACGACGTCGGCCTCGCGCGCCATGCGCCGGATCAGCGCCTGGCCGCGCGGCGATTTCAGGTTGACGGTGACCGACCGCTTGCCGCGATTGCAGATGAGGTAATAGCCCGACTCGTTGGACTTGCCGCCGTCCGGCTTGCGCAGGAACGGCGGGCCCCAGGCGCGCGTGTCGTCGCCGACGCCGGGCTGCTCGATCTTGGTGACGGCGGCGCCCAGGTCGGCCAGGGTCTGGCTGGCCCAGGGGCCGGCCAGCACGCGGCTGAGATCGAGCACGCGGATATGGGATAGCGGATGGGACGGCTGGCGTGACATGTCGCGGAGGGCTCCGGTTACTGTTTCGGGATATGCGCTTTCTCGATCACCTCGCGCCAGCGCGCCTGCTCCTTGCGCAGCAGCTCGGCCATCTGGTCCGGCGTGTTGGCGATGGCCAGGATGCCCTGCTCCAGCATGCGCTGCTTGACCTCGGGCTCGGCGATGGTGGCTTGCAAGGCGGCGGCCAGTTTCTGCACGACGGCTTCCGGCGTGGCCTTGGGCACGGTGATGTAGTTGATCGGCGAGGCGTCGTAGCCGGGCAGCGTCCTGGACAGCGGCGGCACGCCGGGCAGCAGCGGCAGTTCCTCGGTGGTGGTCACGCCCAGGGGAATCAGGCGGCCGTCCTTGATGAAGGACGTATAGATGCCCACCGTATCGATGGCGATGTCGCCGTTGCCGCCGACCAGGTCCTTCACCGCGTCGCCGGTGCCCTTGTACGGGATGTGCTGCAACCGTATTCCCGCCAGGATCTGCAACAGCTCGCCGTTCAGGTGGCTGGACGCGCCGATGCCGGCGCTGACGAAATTCAGCTCGCCGGGCTGCTTGCGGGCCAGGTCGATCAACTGCTGCAACGTGCGCACGCCCAGCTTCCTGTTGACCACCAGCACGCTGGGCGCCAGCGACACCTGCGACACCGGCCGCAGGTCGGCCGGATCGTAGGGCATGGTCTTCATCAGGTAAGGCAGGGTCATCTGCTGCCCGGGAGTCGTGTAAAGCAGCGTGTAGCCGTCCGGCTCGGCGCGCGCCACGGCGGCGGCGCCTATCATGCCGCCGGCGCCGGCCTTGTTTTCCACGATGACCGGCTGGCCCAGCTTCTTGCCCAGCGTGTCGGCCACCACGCGCGCGGTGATGTCGGCGCCGCCGCCCGGCGCGAAGGGCACGATCATGCGTATCGGACGCTCGGGGTAGGCGGCGTGCGCGGCGCCGGCCACCAGGGCCAGCGCGCAGACGCGCGTCAGAAATCGGAACATGGCTCGGTCTCCTCGGTGCGTGCCCGCGCAAGCGGGCGTGTCGTTGTGTTTTTCTTCATGCGTCAGGCCGCGTCCGGCGGCAGCGCGTCCAGGCTCGCCAGCGACGCGCTGACGATCTCGCGCAGCAATCCCGTCACCACCTTCACCGCGTGCGTCGGCCGGTCGGTCAGCATCAGCGACACCATGCGCAGCACGCCCGGCTGGACGATCTCGGCGGCCTGCAACTGGCCGCGCTGCACCTCGGCGCTGACCGTGTGCCAGGGCAGCACCGTATAGCCGGCCCGCCTGACCGCCATCTGCTTCTGGATGAAGCCGGAGTCGGCCTCCACCGACACGCGGATTTCGATATCGTGGCGGCGGCCCATCTCGTCGAGCATCATGCGCACGGACGACGGCTTGCGCGACAGCACCAGCGGCAATCCGTCTAGCTTCGCGAACGGCACCTGCGGGCCGGATGTCACCTGGTCGCCCGGCGGCCCGATCAGGTAGGAAGGCAGGCGCAACAGCACTTCCTCGTCGGCGCCCAGCGCGTCGTGGCTGCGATACGGCAGCCCGATATCGATCTCGCGCCGCTGCAACCAGGTCTCGATCTGCCCGGCGCCGCTTTCGACGATCTGCATGTGGATGCCGGGATATTCCTTCTGCACGCGCAGCAGCAGGGGCACGATCAGCGCCTCGCTCAGCGAGGGCAGCGTGCCGATGCGCACCGTGCCGGTGACGCGGCCGTGCGCGGCGGCCACCACGTCGTTCAAGGCGTCGGCGCCGGCCAGCACCTGCTCGGCCATCGGCAAGACCTGCCGGCCCAGCTCCGTCAGGCCCACGCCCCGGCCGTTGCGGGTGAACAGGTAGCCGCCGCACTGCTTTTCCAGCATGGACAGGTAGCGGCTGACGGCGGGCTGGCTCACCCCCAGGTCGATCGCGATCTTGGTGATGCTGCCGCTGCGCGCGACCAGGGAAAAAATATGCAGCGCGCGCAAGTCCCAACCCTGGGCGTCATTGTGCTTGGCCATGGAGATCGTTCATTCGATGGACAAGTGTTCGGCGGCGATGATCGCGTTCCAGCGCCGGATCTCGCTATCGAAGAACGCCTGGAAAGCGGGCTGGTCGCGATAGATCGCCACCGCGCCCATTTTCCGCGCCTGTTCCTGCACCACGGGGTTTTCCACCGCCTTGCGCAAGCGCGCCTGCAACTCGCGCATGACGGCCGGCGGCGTGCCGGCCGGCACGAAAATGCCCCACCAACTGGAGGCATGGACGTCACGCACGCCCAGCTCGTCCAGCGTCGGCAGGTCGGGCGCGTCGGCCAGGCGTTCCGGCGCCGCCACCGCGATGGCGCGGATGCGGCCGGTGCGCACGTGCGTCATCGCCTGCAGCGTATCGAAGTAGGCATCCACCTGCCCGCCGAGGAAATCGTTGATCGCCGCCGAGGTGCCGCGATAGCTGACGTGCGTCACCTGCAGGCCCAGTTGACGCGCGAACAGCGCGGCCGCGAGATTGGGGCTGGACCCCACGCCGGAATTGGCGAAGGTCAGCTTGCCGGGGCTTTGCCGGGCGTAGGCCACCAATTGGTCCAGGTCCTTGGCCAGGTCGGCGCGCACGTAGAGAATGAGCGGGCTGATGGCGACCTGGGCAACGGGCACGATGTCCCGCGGCGCGTAAGGCAGCGCCTTGATCATGGCCGGGTTGGTGGCGGTGCCCACGCTGCCCAGCAGCAGCGTGCGGCCGTCCGGCTTGCTCTTGGCGACGAAGGCCGTGCCGATGGCCCCGCCGCCGCCGGGGCGGTTGTCGGCCAGGATGGGCAGCTTCTGGCCGCCCTGCAATTGCTCGGCCAGGAGACGGCCGTAGAGGTCGGTGATGCCGCCCACCGAATAGGGAATGACGATGCGCTCGATCTGCGTGGCGTCGGGCGGCGCGGCCCATGCCGCGCCGGCCAGGTTGAACAGGAGTCCGCTCGCGGCGGCCGCCAGCCATGTCTTCCAAACGCGCATCTTCTTGTCTCCGTATCGGGCCTTCGCCGTTCGCCGCGCGCATCGCGGCCGGCGCGGGCGACGGACACCGGAAGGCCGGGTGCGTCGCGCCGTCTCGCGGACGTATGCTCGGGAAGAAGGCCGGGCTGAATTGTTCTGATCCAGAGGCATTCTAAGGACGTTGCCGCGCCGGCATCACAGGGCATTTGTAATAGCTGCTCTCAGCAGTCCGTTATGAATCGGCGCGCATGGCCTGCCTAGAATTCCGCCACGACGATTCCAGGAATGACCACGATGACGGCTCTCGATTCCCACGCGCTGTTCGGCGCCCTGCCCCGCCACGCGGATTTCATGGACGCGGCGGCCGGCCTGCTGGCCCAGGTCTCGCCGCTGGCCCGCCTGCGCGCGCTGCGCGGCACGGCGCCCGGCTGGGAGGCAGGCACGTGGCGCACGCTGGCCGAGGCCGGCTGGATCGCCGCCGCGGTGCCCGAAGCGCACGGCGGCCTGGGGCTGGACCTGGAAGCCCTCGGCGCCATCGCCACCGCCGTGGGGGAATCGCCCCTGCCCGAACCCTACCTGGGCGCCGGCGCCATGGCCGCGCTCATCCTGCCGGCCTTCGCCGCCCATCCGCCGGTGGCGGACCTGCTGCAAGGCGTGCTGGCCGGCGACGTGGTGCTGGGCCTGGCGTGGCAGGAGAATCCGGGCGAGATCGTGCCCACCTCCGTGTCGACCTCCGTCAACCGCGACAACGGCCGCCTGCACCTGGTGGGCGCCAAGCGCTGGGTGGCGCCGGCCGGCGCGCACGGCTGGCTGGTGCATGCGCGCCTGGGCGAACTGCCCACGCTGGTGTGGGTGCGGCCGGACGACGCCGGCGTCACGGTGGACACGGAGCCGCGCGCCGACGGCAGCCTGCTGTGCACGCTGCACGTCGACGCCTATCTTCCGGCGGCCCGCCTGCTGGCGCAGGGCGCGGAAGTGGACCGGGTCTGCCAGCAGGCGCTGGAAGCGGTGCGCCTGCTGCAATGCAGCGAGCTGTACGGCATCGCCCGCCGCGTCTACGCCATGACGCTGGACTACCTGAAGACGCGGGTTCAGTTCGGCAAGCCCATCGGCGCCAACCAGGCCTTGCAGCACCGCATGGTCGACGCCTACATCAGCGTGATGGTCTGCGGCGCCCTGCTCGCCGAGGCCTGGCGCGACAGCGCCGCGCAGCCGGCCGCCCTGCCGCGCATCGCCGCGCTGGCGAAAGCGCGCATCGCCGAGCGCGTGGTCGCGCTGTGCCGCGAAGCGGTGCAGTTGCACGGAGCCATCGGCTATACGGACGAATACGACGCCGGGCTGTACCTGAAGCGCGCCTTGCAGGCCGCCAGTTGGCTGGGCAGCCCGCGCACGCTGCATGGCCGCTACCTGGCGCTGCGCCAGCAACAGGGCGGTCCCGCGCAAGCCGAAGGACCGGCCGCCGCCGGCACGGACTACGAGGCCATGAGCGACGACGGCTTCCGCCTCATGCTGCGCGCCTTCCTGCGCGAGCACTATCCCCAGGCCCTGCGCCACGTGCCGCGCCGCCTGCGCCTGCACGAGGCGCGCGACTGGTACATGACGCTGTCGCGCCAGGGCTGGCTGGCGCCGGCATGGCCGCGCGAGCACGGCGGCATGGCCCTGCCGCCCGCCAAGCTGCTGATCTTTTTCGAGGAAATGGAAGGCTGGGGCGCCGCGCGCCTGCCCGACCAGGGCATCATCAACCTGGGACCGGTGCTGATCAAGCACGGCACGCCGGCCCAGCAGGCGCACTACCTGCCGCGCATCCTGGCCGGGCAGGACATCTGGTGCCAGGGTTATTCGGAGCCCAATGCCGGTTCCGACCTGGCCTCGCTGCGCACCGAGGCCGTGGCCGATGGCAACGACTTCATCGTCAACGGCCAGAAGATCTGGACCACGCTGGCGCATGACGCCACCCACATGTTCGCGCTGGTGCGCACCGACAAGACCGTCAAGCCGCAGGCCGGCATCAGCTTCCTGCTGATCGACCTGGCCACGCCGGGCGTGACCATCCGTCCCATCACCAACCTCATCGGCGAGCAGGAATTCTGCGAAGTCTTCTTCGAGAACGTGCGCGTGCCGCAAGCCAACCTGGTGGGCGCGCTGAACCAGGGCTGGGGCATCGCCAAGGACCTGCTCGGCTACGAACGCATTTTCGCCGGCAGCCCGCAGCAATCCCGCCAGGCCCTGCATCACCTGGAACAACTGGCGGAAAGCCAGTCGCTGTACGACCTGCCCGAGTTCTGCCAGGTCTATGCGCGGCTGCTGGGGGACGTGCGCGAACTGGAGGCGCTGTACGGGCGCTACGCCGACATCGTGCGGCGCGGCGAGCTGCTGCCGCCGTCGGTGTCCGCGCTCAAGGTGCTGGCGACCGAAACCTATGTGCGCATCGCCCGCGAGATCGTCCTCTGGGCCGACGACGCGGGCGCCTCCTGGCAGGGCATGCCCATGGCCGACGGCACGGCGCTGATCCCGTGCGCGCCCTTTTTGCAATCGCTGGTCACTACAATCTATGGCGGATCGAGCGAGATCCAGCGCAATATCGTCGCCAAGGCGGTATTGGGCCTACCGAGCCAATAAAGGGAAAAGGAGACCGGCATGCGGGCGGCGTATTACGAGACACAAGGCCCGGCGCGGGCCGTACTGCGCGTCGGCGACCTTCCTTCCGAGGATCCCGGCCCCGGCATGCTGCGGGTGCGCATCGCGGCCTCGGGCATCAATCCCTCCGACGTGAAGGCGCGCGGCGGCAACAGCCCGCGGCCGCAGCCCTGGCCGCGGGTGATTCCGCATCACGACGGCGCGGGCACGGTCGAGGCCGTCGGCCCCGGCGTGGACCCGGCGCGCGTGGGCCAGCGCGTCTGGCTTTACGAATGCCAGCTCGACCGCGCCGGCGGCACCGCCGCCGAATGGACCACGGTGCCCGAGGCCCTGGCCGTGCCCCTGCCCGGCAACGTGTCCTTCGAGGTCGGCGCGGCGCTGGGCGTGCCGGCCCTGACCGCTTGGTTCTGCGCCGACCGCGCCGGCGCCGCGCCCGGCCGCGATATCCTGGTGCATGGTGCGGTGGGCGCGGTCGGTTTCTACGCCGCGCAGATGGCGCGCCTGCGCGGCGCCCGCGTGCTGGGCACGGTCTCCAACGACAGCCAGGCGGCCGTGGCGCAGGCCGCCGGCATCGCCACCGTGCGGCGCGGCGCCGATCTGCCGCTGCACGCGCGCGAATGGCTGGCGGCGCAGGCGCCGGACGGCGGCGCGCGCCCCGGGCCGGCCGATGGCGCGACGGGCAATGCCGCGACCTATCGCGGTTTCGACGGCATCGTCGACCTGGACTTCGCCGCCAACCTCGCGGCCGACGTGGAACTGGCCGCGGTCAACGGCCGCCTGGCGGTCTACGCTTCCGACACCAACCTGGAGCCGGCCTTTCCCGTGCGGGCGCTGATGCGCCGCAACCTCCAGGTGGCCTTCCTGCTCATCTACACCCTGCCCGCGGCGGAAAAGCGCCGCGCCATCGCCGACCTGACCGCCTGGCTGGCCGCCGACGCGCTGCGGCATCCCGCCATCCATGCCTATCCCCTGGACGATATCGCTTCCGCGCATGAAGCCGTGGAAACGCGGCGGCACGTCGGCAAGGTGGTCGTCAGGCCTTGAGCCGGCTCTCGATGCCGGCCTTCATACGCCCCCCGACGCGGCCGGCCGCGCTCACCAGCGGTAGTCCACCGTCGCGTAGATCGTGCGGCCCTGGCCCCAGCGGCAACTGATGTCCGAGCAATCCGACACGTAGACCTTGTCCGCGATGTTGGCGGCGTTGATCGACACGTTCCACCCCTTGAGCCGGGAATTCAGGTAGCCGAGGTCGTAGCGCAGCGCCGCGTCGAACAACACCGCGTCGCCGATCTTGTAGACGTTGGCGGTGTCGGCGTACTGGCTGCCGATGTAGCGCACGCCGCCGCCCACGCCCAGGCCCGCCAGCGGCCCGCTGCGCACGGTGTAGTCCACCCACAGCTTGGCGTTGTTGCGCGGCACGTCGGCCGGATCGTTGCCTTCCAGTCCCGCGTTGTCCTTGGTCACCTCGGGATTCAAGTGCGTGTAGGACGCCGTCATGCTGACGCTGTCGCTCAGGTTGCTCACCGCCGACAGCTCGACGCCGCGCACGCGCACCTCGCCGGTCTGCACCTGGTAGCCCGAGTGGACGGGGTCGGTGGTCAGCACGTTCTGCTGCTTCAGGTCGAAGACCGACGCGGTGAACAGGCCGTCCCAGCCTTGCGGCTTGTACTTGACCCCGGCTTCGTACTGCTGGCCGGTGGTCGGCTTGAACGCGTCGCCGCCGAAACTGCTGCCGGTGCTGGGATTGAACGAGGTCGAGTAGCTGACGTACGGCGCCACGCCGCTGTCGAACTGGTAGCTCAGGCCGGCGCGGCCGGTGAACTTGCTGTCGTCCTGGTCGGTGCGCGCCGAGGTCAGGTTGTTGCGCGAAACGCTGACGGCGCGGTCCTGGCGGCCGGTCAGGGTCAGTTGCAGGCGGTCCAGGCCGATCTGGTCCTGCGCATAGACGCCCCATTGCTGGAACGTCTGCTGGCGGTTCAGGTTCACCTTGGGGTCGGTGATGGTCATGCCGTAGTCGGGCGCCAGCACGTTCAGGTCGGGCCCGGCGCCGTAGCGCGAGAAGTCGTGGCGGTCGACGTACTGGTAGTCCAGGCCGGCCAGCGCCTTGTGGACGAGCGGCCCGGTCCGGAAGTCGAACAAGGCCTGGTTGTCCAGCGACACGCTGTTGGCGCGGCCGCTGTACATGTAGTTGTCGCGCATCAGCATCGACGTGCCGGAGACGAACTTGTAGGCTTGCAGCGCGTTGTAGGTGGAGTCGACGTAGGAATAACGGAAGTTCTGCTTCACCGTCAGCCTGTCGTTGAAGCGGTGCTCGAATTCGTAGCCGAGGGAGCCGCGCTCGCGCTTGAAGTCCTCGTAATCGGGCTGGCCCGTGTTCAGGCGGCGCGACAGCTTGCCGCCGGGCAGCGCCGGGTTGTCCAGCAGCGTGCCGGAATAGGGCAGCGAACTCCAGAATCCGCCTTCCGGATCCTTGAGATAGCTGGCCAGCAGCGTGAAACGGGTATCGGCGCTCTTCCACGTAATGGCCGGGGCGATCGCCACGCGCTGTTCGCGCATGCGGTCGACCTGGGTGCCGGTGTCGCGGGCCAGGCCGGTGACGCGATAGGTCAGGGAGCCGTCGTCGTTCAGGCGTCCCCCCACGTCCACGCCCAGTTGCGCGCGGCCGTACGTGCCGGTCTGCAACTGGATCTGGCCGAAGGGCGTATCGGTGGGCCGCTTGCTCACCAGGTTGACCAGGCCGCCCGGCGAAGACTGGCCGTACAGGCCGGACGACGGCCCCTCCAGCACCTCGATGCGGTCGAGGAAGAACGGATCGACCTTGTTCTCTATCCACGCGCCCTGGGTCAGCAGCTTGAGCCCGTCCTGGTACTGGTCCAGGGTGAAGCCGCGAGCCTTGAAGTATTCGTTGCGGGTGTCGGTGTTGTCGCCGAAGTAGACGCCGGGGATGTAGCGCGCGGCCTGCGTCAGGTTGGTGGCCTGCTGCGCGTCCAGTTGCGCGCGCGTCGTCACGCTGATCGTCTGCGGCGTTTCCAGCAGCGACGTATTGGTCTTGGCGCCGGCCAGGCTGGTCTCGGCGACGAAGCCCTGGCCGGGGCCGGTGGGGCTTTGCGCGGCGCCCACGACATTGACCGTCGGCAGCGTGGTGGTGGCGGGCGCCGGGGCGGGGCGCAGCAGATAGCTGTCCACGCCCGGCTGGCGATAGGCTTCCAGGCCGCTGCCTTGCAGCAACCGGGCCAGGCCCTCTTCCACCGTGTAGCGGCCGTTCAGGCCCGCGCTGGTCTTGCCGCGCGTCAGGTCGCCGCCCGCGCTGACCGGCGTGTCGGAGGCGGCGGAAAAGGCATTGAGCGCCTGGTTCAAGGTGCCGGGGGGAATGGCGTAGGTCTGTTCGCCGGCGGCGTGGGCCGGCGCGGCCAGGAAGACGGCGGGCAGCGCCGTCGCGGCGGCCAGCGCCAGCGGGCGGGCGCCCGGGCGGGCGAGGAAACGGGACAAGGAGAACATGAGGGAGGACTCTCGGCGTTGAGGGAATCACCCTCCATGCCGGACGAGACGGCAAAATCCGGAACCGGCGGCCTCGCCTTGGCCTCGGCCTCGGCCTTGGCCTTGGACGAACGCGGCTTCGGCGGATCCGCGCCTATCTGGGTTCGATAAGGGTCCACCACGGCAGCGGGCTGCGGATCCTGACGGGCAGCGCCGCCGCCAGCATGCGCAGCGCCTGGTCCGTATCGCTCAGGGGATAGCCGCCGGTCACGCGCAGGTCGGCCACCCGCGGATCGCAGCCAAGGATGCCCACCCGATAGCGCGCCAGGGTTTCGGTCATGCTCCCCAGGGTCATGTCGTCCGCCAGCAGCATATTGCGGCGCCATGCGTCCAGGCCGGGGGGCGCGGGCTCGACCGGCCCCATCCGGCTGTCGAAGCGCACCTGCTGGCCCGCCTCGATCACGCGCGGCGCGCCGCCGCCGGCATGCAGGCGCACTTCCACGCGCCCCTCCAGCACCGCCAGCCGGGTCGCCGCGTCCTCCTCCTGGCGCACGTCGAAGCGCGTGCCCAGCGGCCGCAGCACGCCCTGCCCGGTTTCCACCAGCATGGGACGGCGCGCGTCGGGGGCGGTGCGGATCAGGACCTCGCCGTACAGCAGGACGATGCGGCGCACGCTGTCGTCGTAGCGCACTTGCAGGGCGGAAGCCGTATTGAGCCAGGCCAGGCTGCCGTCGGGCAGCGTCAGTTCGCGGATCTCGCCGAGCGCGGTCTGCTGGTCGGCGCGCAGGCCCGCGATCAGACGGCGCACGGGCGCGATGCGGCCGGCGCCGGCCGCCAGGCCGAAGACGCCGCCCGCCACCAGCAGGCCGCGCAGCATCCGGCGCCGGCGCCGCGCCGAGACCTGGCCGGCGTCCAGCGCGCTGGCGGTGGCCTGGCGCGCGGCGCCGCTGCCCGTCAGCATGACGAATTGCCGGTTGATGGATTCCACGCCCGCCCATGCCTGGCGATGCGCGGTCGATTGCGCCAGCCATGCCTGCCAATCGCGCCGGTCGTCCTCGCCGGCCGCGTCGCTGGTCAGCAGCGCGTACCAGTCGGCGGCCTGCCGCATGCTGTCGAAGTCGACGGCGCCACCCGCGCCTTGCGGCAGCTTCAAGGCAGCCGGTTTCATGGACGGAAGCGCGTGGCCGCCGGGGCCGCGTGGATGACGAGGACGGGCATCAAGCGCCCGCCATGGAGATTTGCAGGCAGCCCAGCATGGCCGCCGACAGGTACTTGCGGACCATGCGGTCGGACACGCCCAGGCGCTGCGCGATCTCGCCCTGCGAACAGCCGTGCACCTGCTGGAGCAGGAAGGCCTCGCGCGTGCGTTCGCCCAGGCGCGCCAGCATGGCGTCCACGGTCTGCAGCGTCTGCAGCAGCATGGCCTGGGTCTCGGCGCTGGGATGCGTGTCCTCGGGCAAGCCTTCCCAGGCTTGCAGCCAGGCGCGCTCCAGGTCCTGGCGGCGCCAGTGGTCGATCAACAAGCCGGACGCCACCGTGCGCAGGAAGGCGCGCGGCTCGCGCAATTCCTGCGTCGTCCGCGGACGGGCCAGCAGGCGCACGAAGGTGTCATGCACGAAATCGGCCGCCAGATGCGCGTCGCCCAGCTTGCCGCGCAGCCAGCCCTGGAGCCAGCCGCGGTTGTCGATGTAGAGGGTGCCGACCGCCTGCCGGGAAAGTCGCGGGGTTTCAGACACGGGCGCGTTCGCCATTCAAATACGAATGGTTCGCATTATATTCATGAACCCCTCTCCGCGTAAGCAAGGTTTCATGCGCGTGGCGGGCGGACGACAAACCGGCGAGCACGGCGCTCGGCCGGGCGCCGGGATTATTCCAGCAGGTCTTCGTGGAAGGCGCCGAAGGGCCGGGTCGGATGCGCGATCTGGATTTCCAGTATCCACAGGCCGGCGCTGGGCGTGTCGTCCAGGTCGGCCAGCTTGCCGGCCTTGTAGATGGCGTGCGGGAAATCGCTGACGCGGTGTCCCTTCATCCCCATGTTCAACACCCAGCCCATGGCGCGCGCCTGTTCCTGGGCGAACCGATAAAGCGCCTGGCCGCTGACGCGGGCCTCGCGCCAATGCCGCTGCACGATGTCGTGCAGGCGCTTCACGTCCTCCACGCAGCGCCGCATGTCGGGGTCCTGCCCCGTGGCGCGCGTCATGCCGCAATCGCCCTCGTGGCCCTGCCACACGATGCCGATGTCGATGAAATAGATGTCGTCCTCGCCCAGCACGGGGTCGGTCTCGGGGCGCTCGCCGAACGTGAGCAAGGTGTTGGCGCCGAAGCGGATCAACACCGGGTGCCAGATCCGGTCCATGCCACAGGCCGCCAACATCTCCTTGCTCGCGGCGATGGCCTCGGATTCGCGCATGCCGGGACGGATCAGGGCGGCGATCCGCTCGGTCGCCTCCCAGGTGCGCGCCTGCGCGTGCCGCATGGCCGCCGCGCTGAACGCGGCGCCCACGGCTTCTTTTGCGGCCAGTGACATGATGCGGATCTCCTCGATAAGCGGCGAATGGGCGAAACGGCGGAACGGCGCTCAGCGCCCGTCGCGCCAGGGGCGCCAGGCCAGATGCCCGCGAACGGCCATATTATCCCTTCGCGCGAAGAATCCGGCCGGGGCGCCGGACGCAGGACATCGCGGCGAGGCGACGCGGGCATCGTGCCCGGGATGCGGCAGGAAACCCGGGGCCGCCAGGGCCCGAGGGCCTGCATATCGCCGGTCCGGTTTCAACGGATTTCATGATTTCCGTTTCCGAAATCGACTGAAATGAACGCGGCGGGCGCGGCGCTTCCGCGGCGGCGCGATGCTCGGATAATGAAATCGCACTGCACGCATCCATACCCGGATGCCAGTTCGAGGAAGGAGCAGGACTATGAAAACCATCGCCAAGCTTGCCACGTCCGCCGGTATCGCGTTGATCGTCAGCCTGGGCGCCATGACGGCGCCGGCCTCGGCGCATACCGACGTCAGCATCAGCATCGGCGTCGCGCCGCCGCCTCCGCGCGTGGAAGTGGTGCCCGCGCCGCGGCCGGGATATGTCTGGGCGCCGGGCCATTGGGAATGGCGTCGCGACCACCACGTCTGGATCGGCGGCAACTGGCTGCGGGCGCGCCCGGGCTACGTCTACCACGCGCCGCAATGGCGGCAGGACAACGGTCGCTGGGTCTATGCCGCGTCGCGTTGGGATCGCGATGGCGACGGCGTGCCAAATCGCTACGACCGCCATCCCGGCAATCCCTATCGCCGCTGAGCGGCATTGCGTAGCGCCGCCGGGCCTGCCAGGTGTTGAAGCAGACCCGGGGCTTCTCGCCGGATCGGCCCCGTCCCATGGCGGGGCCGATTCGTTTCATGCCAGCCCTTCCTCCTTCAATGCCTGTTGCACGGCGGGCCGGGCGTGCATGCGCGCATACCAGGCCTGGAGACCGGGCAGGCCGTCGAAGTGGATGTCGGCGTTGTAGCGGGACGTCATCCATTCCGCCTGCCCCCACCCCGTCAGCGCGTAGAGATAGGCGTCCGCCACGCTGTAGCGCTCGCCCATCAGCCACTGCGCGCCGGCCAGTTGCCGGTCTATCCAGGCGTAGCGCCGCGCCAGCTTCTCCTTGGCCACCTGGGCGTAAGGGCCGGCCTGCCGCGCGTACAGCAAGGGAATGAAGCCCTTGTGGACCTCGCTGCTCAACATCGCCAGCCACTCCTGCAGCCGGTAGCGCGCCATGGTGCCGGCGGGCGCGGCCAGGCCGGCCTCCGGCTTCCGGTCGGCCAGGTATTGCACGATCACCGGGCCTTCGCGCAGGCGCGCGCCGTCGTCCAGTTCGAGTATCGGCACATAGCCCAGCTCGTTGACGTCGAGGTAGTTGCCGCCCGCCTGGGTGGTGTGGGTCTTGTAGTCCACCTTCACCAGTTCGGCGTCCAGCCCGAGTTCGTTCAGCACGATGTGCGGCGACAGCGAGCAACTGGCGGGGATGTAGTAGAGCTTCATGCCATGCGTCCTTCAATTCTCCAAGGGCAAGCCGGATTCACGCCGGCGCCGGGTTTTCCACAGGGTGCGGCATATTCTAGGGAGGAGAAATAAAAAGGGAAGAAGGCATTAAAATGTCATGTAGGTACAAAAAATATACCTAGCCTGCATTGCCCGTCCCTTATGAAAAACACGCTCACCGGCTGCTCCGTCGAAGAATCCATGCGCCTGCTCGGCGGCCGCTGGCGGCTGCTGGTGGTTTCCTTCCTGCTCGACGGCCCCAAGCGTTTCAGCGACCTGCGCCGCGACATGCCGGCCATCTCGCAGCGCATGCTGACGCTGGACCTGCGCGCCCTCGAAGACGCCGGCCTGCTGCGGCGCACGGTGTATCCGACCTCGCCGGTGAAAGTGGAATATGCGCTGACCGATGACGGCGAGCGCATGCGTCCGGTGGTCGAAGTGATGCGGGAATTCGGCTTGTGGCTGAAGTCCCGGCCGGCCGCTCAACCGAAGGTGAAGGCGTAGGCGGAAACGCCCGGATCGAGGAATTCGATGGCGAAGGTGTGGTCGCCCACCGAGCCCGGTTGCCGCACCAGTTGGTAGAGCCGCTGTTCGGTCACCGTGCCGCTGCCGTCGGCCGCGACGTCCGTGCCATGGGCGTCGCCGGGCGCCTTGCCGTCTATCGTCACGCGGAAACGCACCGGCTTGTCGCCCGCCGCCGGGCCCAGCACCAGATGCAGGTCGCGCGCGTGGAAGCGGTAGACGATGCGGCCGCCGGCCTGGTCGAGACGAGCCCTTTCCTCTTCCACGGTCCAGGCGCCGCCCAATCCCCACTGATTGAGCTTCGGGCTGTCCGGCGCGGCGTAGCGCGCCTGGGCGTCGGGGGTCACGCGGCCCGATGCGAAACGCTCGCCGCGCGCGTAGCCAATGTAGGTTTCCGGCGAATCCACCTCGGCCATGTCCGGCGCCAGTTGCGCGCCCTGGCCGCGCACGTCGGCCACCTGAGTCGGCACGCCGCGCGCGCCGGCCTCGCGCAGCAATTGCTGGATGACGCGCTCCGATCGGTCGTATTCGCCCTCGCCGAAATGGTGATGCCGGATGCGGCCTTGCGCGTCGATGAAGTAATGCGCGGGCCAATACTGGTTGTTGAACGCGCGCCAGATGGCGTAGTTGTTGTCGATGGCGATGGGATAGTCCAGGCCCATCTTGGCGGCGGCGCGCTTGACGTTGTCGGCGTCGCGCTCGAAGGCGAATTCCGGCGCGTGCACGCCGATGACCACCAGGCCCTGGTCGCGGTACTTGTCGGCCCAGGCCTTCACGTAAGGGAGCGCGCGCAGGCAGTTGATGCAGGAATAGGTCCAGAAGTCGACCAGCACGACCTTGCCGCGCAACTGCGCCAGGGTGAGCGGCGGCGAATTGAGCCATTGCACCGCGCCGTCCAGGGCAGGCGCCGGGCCTTCGTCGGGCAAGGACAGGGGCGGCGGCGCCTTGGCTTGCATGGCGCCGGTCATCGCGCCGTTGTTCATTGCACCGCCGTTCATCACACCGCCGTTCATCGTGTCGCCGTTCATCGTATCGCCGGTCATGGCGCCACCGGTCATGGCGCCGCCATTCATGGCATCGCCGGTCATCGCGCCGCTATTCTTCGCGTCTCCGGCCGTCCGGGTCATCGCGCCGCCGGGCGCGCCGGGGCCGCCGGCCGGGGCGCCCGGCATCCGATCGCCCGCCAGGCGGTTCACCAGCGATTGCTCCAGATCGCCCGTCGACGCCGTCGACACCTGCGCCAGGACACCCGTGTCCCAGCCCAGCGAGATGGCGGCCACGCCGGCCAGCATCAGCACGCCCAAGCCGCGCCGCAGCCATTCGCCGGCGCCCAGCGAGCGCTTCATCGCCGCGAAGACGCGGCCGCCCGCGAGCAGGGCCAATCCCAACGAAGTCGCCGCGCCCGCGGCGTACGCCAGCAGCAGCACGGTGCTGCCCACGTTGGCGCCTTGCAGCGCCGCGCCGGTCAGCACCAGGCCCAGGATGGGGCCGGCGCAAGGCGCCCACAGCAAGCCCGTCGCCACGCCCAGCAGCAGCGCCGCCCAGGGCCGGCCCTGGCCATCCTGCGCCGTCCGCGACAAGCGGTTGCCGGCCGACACCAGCGGCTGGGTCAGGCGGTCGGAGACATGCGGGAACAGCAAGGCCAGGGCGAACAGGGCCATGAGGGCCAGGGCCAGCCAGCGGCCGTACTGATTGGCGGCCACCACCCAGCCGCCGCCGACCGCCGCCAGCGAGGCCACCAGCGCGAAGGTCAGCGCCATGCCGGCCAGCAGCGGCAGGCCGCTACGGCGGAAAGGCTGGCTCGCGCTGGAAAACACGAAGGGCAGGACCGGCAGGATGCACGGACTGACGATGGTCAGCGCGCCGCCCAGATAAGCGAGGAGGATGAGCAGCAGCATGGTCGGGACTCCCGGAACATCGATGGATGAAGCCCGGGCCCATGGCCCGGTGGATGTCCACAGCGTAGCCGCGCGCGCCCCGTGAAGTCCTCACGCAAAGTTAAACATTTCGAGAGGGGAAGCTCTCCCTTTCAGGTGGCGGCGGGGGCGACGGCGGCGCCTTCTATGTTGTGGCGCTTCAGGGCCTCGGCGACGAAGCCGCTGGCTTTCATGTCCTCGACGAAGGCGGCCAGGACCTTGGCGGCGTCTTCGCCGCGGCCCTTGGGCACGCCCATGGCCTGGCGGATGACCATGAAGCTGCCGGGCACCATGCGCAGGCCCGGGATGCGCTTGAGGTCGCTTTCCAATTGCTGCCGCACGCCGGCGGCGACGTCCGCCTTCTCGGCGATGAAGGTGTCGACCACGGCGGGCGAGGTCGGCGCGCGCAGCAGCGTCGCGTGCTTCAGCTCGCGCGTCAGGTAGAGATCGTAGGCGCTGCCCTTGCCCACCATGACGGTCGTCCCCGCCGCGTCGACCTGCCCGATCTCCCGCACCGGCGAATCCTCCCGCACGGCGTAGGCGCCCTCGATCAGCACGTAGGCGTCGGTAAAGGAAATGCCCGCGCCGCGCACCGGGTCGATGGCGAAGAAACCGATGTCGGCCTGTTCCGCCGTCACCGCGTCCACCGACTTGCCGGCGCTGTCGAAGACCACCAGGTCCAGCGGCACGCCCAGCCGCTCGGCGAACGCATGCGCCAGGTCGACGGAAACGCCCGCCGCGCCCGTCGCCGGGTCGCGCCGCGCCAGGATGGGATTGCCGACGTTGATGGACGCGCGCAAACGCCCCGTGGGCGTGAACTTGGCGACGATGGAAGGATCGATAGAAGAAGCCATGGTTTTTCCGTTTCTACGTTCAGGAAGATCGATGTGAGGGGATGCGGGCGCGCCCTGGGCGGCGGCGACGCGATGGCCGGCAGGCGCCAATACACTCGCGGCCGCGGCAAGCAGGCAGCGCTCCATGAAAGTCCGGCGTGACGATATGCGCATTTTCCATATCCTCCAGCGTCCCGATCATGCACTGTAATGCACGGTCTGCCCACCGCAACAGAGGTCGACCAGCCCGCCCTCCAGCGTCTCCCCGAACCAGGTGCGGATGGCGGCGCGCCGTTCGCCCACGTATTCGGGCTGGCCGTCGGCATCCAGGATCATGCACAGGTCGTGGCCCGGCACCAGCAGCGTGGCCGGATCGCGCCGCCAATAATCCCAGATGACTTCCAGGCTGGCGCGGCTGGCGGCCGGGTCCGCCGTATCGGCGACCGTCATGGACAACAATTCGGCGCGGTTCTTGGCGGCGTCGCCGGTGAACAGGATGGGACGCTCCCCGGCGACATGGAACAGCAGATGGCCGGGCGTATGGCCGGGCGCGTCGATGGCCGAGAAACCGGGCAGGAAGGCGTCGCCGTGCCGTATCCGCCGGACGCGGCCGGACCCGGCGAGTTCGCGGACGTAAAGCTCGGGCAGCGGATTGAAGCCCGGCGGCTGGGCCGCCGCCCACGCCAGCTCGACCTCGCCGATCCACACCGTGGCCTTGGGAAACAGCGTGAAGTTCACCGCGTGATCGTAGTGCGCGTGCGTCAGCACCACGTCGGTGATGTCCTCCGGCTTCACGCCCAGGTCGCCGAGCTGCTTGCCCAGATAGTGGCGCACGCCGAAGGCGCCCACGTCCACCAGGATATGGCGTCCCTCGCCGCGCAACAGCGTGGTCGTGCTCCAGCCCAGCCCGCCGTGGAACAGCGCGCGGCCGGGAAAGCCCTGCACCAGTACATCGATGTCGTACATGTCTCTCTCCGTCTGCCGCCGGGCTGATTGGTGCGCCCTCCTGTCGCTGCGCGACCCCTCCCCGGGGGAGGATTCGCGCTTGGGACGGCCCGGCGCGCTCATTCAGCGGTCACCCCGGCCTGCCGTATCAGCGTGCGAAAGCGCGCCAGGTCGTCGCGCAGGGTCTGCGCGAACGCCTCGGGCGTGCCCGCCACGATATCGTTGCCGCCCTCCGTTTCCAGCTTGCGCACGACGTCCGGCTGGCGCACCGCCTTGACCGCCGCGTCGTGCAGGCGCGCGATGATGCGCGGGTCGGTGCCCGCCGGCGCCAGCAAGCCCTGGAACTGGGTCACGTTGAAATCCTTATAACCCAACTCCTCCATGGTGGGCAGGTCCGGCAGCACGCCGGCGCGCTTCGGCCCCGATACCGCATAGCCGCGCAGGCGGCCGGCGCGGATGTGCGGCACCGACGTGACCACCGTATCGAAGGTGAACGTAAGCTGTCCGCTGAGCACGTCGGTCAAGGCCTGCGCGTTGCCCTTGTACGGCGCGTGGGTCAGCTTGGCGCCGGTCATGACGCCGAGCAACTCGCCCGCCAGATGGCCGCCGGAGCCGATGCCGGCCGATCCGTACGTCACCTGGCCCGGATGCGCCCTGGCTTCGCGCACCAGGTCGTCCACGCTGTGGATCGGCGATTTCTGCGGCACGACCAGCACGTATTGGTAGCTGGTCAACTGGGTGATCGGCGCCAGGTCCTTCAGCGGATCGTAGGGCGTGCTTTTGTACAGCGTCGGATTGACCACCAGCGGGCCGCTGGCGTCCAGCAGCAGGGTGTAGCCGTCGGGCGCGGCCTTGGCCACCATGTCGGTGCCTATCATGCCGTTGGCGCCGGGCTTGTTCTCCACCACCAGCGCCACGCCCAGGTCCATCGTCATCTTCTGCGCCACCACGCGCGCGGTGATGTCGGCCGCGCCGCCGGCCACGTAAGGCACGATGACGCGGATCGGCCGCTCGGGATAGTCGGCGCGCGCGGGCGCGCCGGCGGCCATGGAAATAGTCGCGGCCGCCAGCGCCAGCAGCGCCACCATTCGGCCGCCGCCGCGCGGTGTCGGCCCGCTGCCGCGCAGTGCGCGCGCGGGCGATTCGTTCTTGTGCATGGATGTCTCCTTCCGCGTATCAACTCAACTGCTCGTCGCCTTGGCGGCATGCTCCCGCAGCAAGGCGACCACCGCGCCGTCCAGCGCGATGCCCTCCTCGCGCTGGCGCCGCATCTTGCCCATTTCGATCTCGCCCGGCACGATCACCGGCCGGTCGGGGTCCGCCGGCGCGCTGCCGTGCAGGATGGCCGCGAAATCCTTCATCCTTTCGGCCAGCCATTGCGCCGGACCCAGCCGGGACGTATCGATGAGGATGAAGAAATGCCCCAGGTTCTGCGCCTGCTCCGGCGCGTCCGACCACGACTGCACGTGGGTCAGATAGGCGGCGTTGGACAACAGCCCGGAGAACAGGTCCACCAGCAACGCCAGGCCATAGCCCTTGTGGCCGCCGATCGGCAGCAGGAAGCCGTCGAGCGCGGCCTTGGGATCGGTGGTCGGCTTGCCCGCCGCGTCCGTGGCCCAGGTATCCGGTATCGGCTGGCCCGCCTTCAGCGCGTTGCGGATCTTGGCGCGCGCCACCACGCTCATGGCCATGTCCAGCAGGAAGGGATCGCCGCCGGGGTTCGGCACGCCGAAACCCACGGGACTGTTGCCCAGGCGCGCGTCGCTGCCGCCCCAGGGCGCGATGGTCGTGGTGGCGTTGCTGCCGATGATGCTGGCAAAGCCTTCCTGCGCGGCGATCAGCCCATACGGCGAGATGGGGCCGAAGTGGTTGCTGCCCCGCGCGAAGGCCACGCCCACGCCCTGCGTGCGCGCCGCCTCCATCGCCGCCCGCAAGGCATGCATGCCGACGAGCGGCCCCACGCCGTTGTCGCCGTCGACCAGGCGCAAGGCCGGCGCCGGCGCGTCCACCCGGATATGGGCGCGCGCGTTGATGCCGCCGATCTGCAAACGCTCGCCATAGGATTCGATGCGCGAAAAGCCATGGGTGGACAGGCCGAACATATCAGCCAGCAGCAGGATGCGCGCGACGTCGGCGGCATCCTGGCGCGGCAGTCCCAGCCCCTGGAACGCGCGCGTCCCCAGTTCGGTCAGCCCGGCTTCGTTGAAACGCGGTTTGTCTTGCGGAGTGGCGGCAGCAGTCATGATTTGGTGTATCCCATACGAACGTCATCAATCCGCGTGCAGATGCGCGCGGCGCACCACCTCGCCCCAGCGCGTCTGCTCGCTGGCGATGAAGGCGGCGAATTCCCGAGGACCGGCGCCGGACGGCGTGCTGGAATCCTCTTCCAGGCGGCGCCGCACGGTGTCGGAATGCAAGGCCGCGAGCGCGGCCTGGTGCAGGCGGGCGATGGCCTGCGGCGGCGTGCCGGCCGGCGCCAGCAGGCCGAACCACTGCACGCTCTCGAAACCCGGATAGCCCATCTCGGCCACGGTGGGCACGTCCGGCACCGCGGCCAGGCGCTGCGCCGAGCCGACCGCCAGCAGATGGATCTTGCCGGTCTTCGCATGCGGCAGCAGGCCGGGCAGGCCCGCGGCCGCCGCGTCGATATTGCCGGACAACAGGTCCGTCAGTTGCGCGCCGGTCCCCTTGTAGGGCACGTGCACGACGTCGATGCCGGCCGCCGTCTTCAGCATCTCGAAGGCCAGGTGGCCGGCGCTGCCGTTGCCGGCCGACCCGTAGTTCAGCTTGCCCGGCGCGGCCTTGGCCATGGCCACGAAGGCGGGCAGGTCCTTGACCTTAAGCTTTTCATTGACCGCGAACACCATCGGCAGCTTCGCCAGCAGGATGATGGGCGCGAAGTCCTTCCGCGGGTCGTACGGCAGCCTGGACATCATGGCGGGATTGACCGCCAGCGTGCCGACGTGGCCCAGCAGCAGCGTGTAGCCGTCCGGCGCGGCGCGCGCCGCTTCCTGCGTGGCGATGGTGCCCTGGCCGCCGCCCTTGTTTTCCACGACCACCTGCTTGCCGAGGTCGCGCGACATTTCCATGGCGATGGCGCGGGCGATCACGTCGGAGCTGCCGCCGGGACCGTAGGGCACCAGCAGGCGCAGGGCATGGTCGGGTTGCCAGGCGGCCGGCGCGGGGGCCGGCTGCTGCGCGGCCGCCTGCTGCGCCGCGGCGCAGGTTGCCGCGACCGCCAGCGAGAGGGACGCCAACAGGCGCGGCAATCGCGAGAACCGCGGCGACAGCGGTAACGGCGGCCGTCGCATCGACGGCGACGCATGCATCGATGGCAGCGAACGCATCGGCAGCGGCCAACGCAGGGCAAGCGCGGCCAGCGCACGCCGGCAGCGCGTACGCGGGGGAACGATCTGGAACATCCGGGGGTCTCCTTTCCCTTTCTTGATGAAGGTATCGGCATGGCGGCGATGGCCGGCGTGCTGTCATCGTGCGGAAAAGATGATGCGGGCGCGCCCTTATCCAGTAAAGTGCAAATATTCGATTGATTAATGCACGAAACACAAAACCCATGAAATTCGATCTGGCCGATCTGCGCGGATTCCTGGCGGTGGCCGACCTCGGCAGTTTTCGCGCGGCGTCGCTCTCCCTGAACCTGTCCCAATCCGCGCTGTCGCGGCGCATCGACAAGCTGGAAGACGCGCTGGGCGTGGAGCTGTTCAACCGCACCACGCGCAAGGTGGAGCTCACCGCCATCGGCCGCGGCTTCGTGCCGCGCGCCCGCAACGTGCTGAACGAACTGGAGAATGCGCTGGTGGGCATCCAGGACGTGGCCGAGCGCATGTCGGGCCAGGTCACCATCGCCTGCGTGCCGTCGGCGGTAGCGTATTTCCTACCGGCCGTCGTGCGCGAATACCATCGGCAATACCCGCGCATCCGCATCCGCGTGATCGACGAGTCCTCGTCGGTGGTGCTGACCGCGGTGGCGCGCGGCGACGCGGATTTCGGCCTGACCTACATCGGCACCCAGGACGCCGATATCGAGTTCCAGCCGCTGCTGGAAGAACCCTTCGTGGCCGCGGTGCACAAGGACCATCCCCTGGCGCGGCGGCGGCAGGTCGGCTGGAAAGACCTCAGCGCCTACGAATACATCAGCCTGGCGCAAGGCAGCGGCAACCGCTTCCTCATCGACCAGGCCCTGGCGCACAGCGAGATCCGGCCGCGCTGGGCCTGCGAGGTCCAGCACGTGCCCGCGCTGGTCAGCATGGTGGAGGCCGGCGTGGGCGTCGGCGTGGTGCCGCGCCTGGCCATGCCGCCGGGACGCCACGAAGCGCTGGTCAGCCTGAAACTGAACCAGCCCGTCGTCAGCCGCACGCTGGGCCTGATCCAGCGGCGCGGACGCACGCTCAGTCCCGTGGCGCGCCTGCTGTTCGACATGGTGGTGAAGCGGCGCGGCGGGATCTGAACGCCTGAACGCGTGAACGCCAGGCGCCTGGCCTCAAGCGCGCGGCGTCAAACAGCGACCCTGAACACCGGCCCTGAAGACCTCGAACCTCAAGCGCCGGGCCGCGTGCCCATCATGGCGCGCGACAGCCGCTCGGCCGCGCCCAGCACGGCGGGCTTGTGCTGGTGCAGCAGCGCTTCGGTCAGGCGCGACAGCGGTCCCGAGATGCACACCGCGCCCAGCAAGGTCCAGTTCAGGCCATACACCGGCGCCGAAATGCTGGAGACCTCCGGATCGCGCTCGCCCAGCGACATCATGTAGCCCTGCCGCCGCACGGTCTCATACGGCTCGCCCGGCTCGCCGGAGAAAGCGAGGATGACGCGGCCCGGACTGCCCAGGTTCAAGGGCAGGCCGGCCCCCACTCGCACATGATGGCGAATCGCCTTCGGCCCTTCGACCCGCACCACGCAGATGCGCTGGTTGCCTTCCCGCACGTAGAAAGTGGCGCTTTCGCCCGTGGCGATCGTCAGTTCGCGCAGCACCGGCTCCACGATCTCGTGAACGTTGAACGTGGCCTGGTAGCAGGCGCCCAGCCATCCCGCCGCGCGCGCCAGGCGCCAGGCGCCGTCGGGGCGCTGCGCCATGTAGTCGTCCAGCGCCAGCGTGCGCGCCAGCCGCAGGACCGTGGACCGGTGATAGCCCGTGCGGCGGCTCAACTCGGCCAGCGACAGGTGGGGATCGTCGACCCCGAAGGCTTCCAGGATGCGCAGGGCGCGGCGCACCGCAACCACGCCTTCTTCCGCCTCGCCATCGGACGCCGTTTCTCGCTCAGTCTGTTTCATGGTACGGGACATGTTTCATCAAACGAAATGCTATTGTATTCTGCGGAACAGACTCACAGAATGAGCGTCACCAAAAATAATCATCACGGAGACGCTCATGCCCTCGCTACGCCGCCTGTTCTCGGGCGCCGCGCGCAGTTGCCCGCTGCTTTGCGCGCTGCTTTGCACCCTGATCCCCGCCCAGTCCGACGCCGGGACCTACCCCGACAAACCGATCCGCGTCATCGTGCCGTTCCCGCCGGCCGGCGGCACCGACCTCATCGCGCGCGAAGTCGTGCGCGAAGTGGCGCAAGCCAAGGGCTGGAACTTCGTGGTGGAAAACCGTCCCGGCGCGGGCGGCAACCTGGGCATCGACGCCGTCGCGCGGGCGGCGCCCGACGGCTACACCATCGGGCTGGGGCAGACCAGCAATCTGGCCATCAACCCGGTCCTCTACCGCAAGATGCCCTACGACTCGATCAAGGACCTGGCGCCCATCGGCCTGATGGCCGGCTCGCCGCTGGCGCTGGTGGTGTCGGCCGATAGCCCGTACCGCACCCTGGCCGACCTGGTGGCCGGCGCCAAGGCGCAGACGCTGGCCTTCGCCTCGCCCGGCAACGGCACGGTCGCCCACCTCGCCAGCGAAATGCTGCAGAAGATGGCCGGCGTCAAGTTCATGCACATCCCGTACAAGGGGTCGACGCAGGCGGTGGTCGACCTGGTGGGCGGCCGCGTGCAGTTGTACATGTCCTCGGTGCCCACGCTGATCGGCCACATCAAGGACGGCAAGTTCCGCGCGCTGGCGGTGACCTCCACGCACCGCGTCGCGGACCTGCCGGACGTGCCCACCGTCGCCGAGGCCGGCTATCCCGGCTACGAAGCGCTGACCTGGTTCGGCTTCGTGGCGCCCGCGGGCACGCCGCCGGACATCGTCGACGCGCTCAATGCGGAAATGAACAAGGCCCTGAAGCAGCCCCGCCTGATCAAGGTGCTGCAGGAGCAGGGCGCGGACGTCATGGGCGGCACGCCCGCGCAGTTCGGCGCCTTCATCAAGTCCGAAATCCAGCGCTGGACGCCCGTCATCAAGGATGCCGGCGTCCACATCGACTAGTCCACGGAGGCCGGCGAGAGGCCCGGGCCTCTTGCCGGCATTTCCGAACCCGCCCTTCCGAGCCTGCCCTTCCCCCTATCCGGAGTCCGCCATGTCCACCCCCGACATCAACAAGCAATTCGAACGCGTTTCCGCCGCCACCGTTCGCGAGGCCGCGCAATACCAACCCGCCATCCTGGCCGACGTGGCGGGCCGCCGCGGCGCCCTGCATGGCCGCATCCAGCCGCTGCGCCCGCGCATGCGCTTCGCCGGCGTCGCCTTCACCGTGGAAGTCCGTCCCGGCGACAACCTCATGATCCATGCCGCCCTGTCCCTGGCCCGGCCCGGCGACGTCCTGGTGATCGACGGCAAGGGCGACCGCACCTGCGCGCTGATGGGCACCATCATGATGAACGTGGCGCGCGAACGCGGCCTGGCCGCCGTGGTCATGGACGCGGCGGCGCGCGACAGCCTCGACATCGATGAAATGGACTTCCCGGTCTTCAGCGTCGGCACCAATCCCAACGGGCCCACCAAGCAGGTCGGCGGCCGCATCGGCCATCCGGTGTCGGTCGGCGGCGTCACGGTGCATCCCGGCGATTTCATCTGCGGCGATGCCGATGGCGTGGTCGCGGTCGAACGGGAAAAGATCGAAGCGCTGCTGCCCCTGGCCGCGCACAAGGTGAAATCGGAAGCCAAGCGCATCGAGGAAATCAGGAAGGGCAACGTCGACGCGCCCTGGCTGCATGCCGCGCTGGTGAGCGCCGGCGTGCTCAAGCAAGGGGAAACGCTGTGACCGCCGCCGCCAAGCCCCGCGTCCTGGTGACGGCGGCCGACCTGGCGCCGGCGGCCCTGGACCTGCTGCGCGACTACCAGGTCGAATACGCCGGCGCCCAGTTCACCGAGGAACAGCTCGCCGGCCTGGTGGCGCGACACGACCCGGTGGCCCTGATCGTCCGCTATGGCCGGATCACCCCCAAGGTCATCGGCGCCGGCAAATCGCTGCGCGTCATCTCCAAGCACGGCAGCGGCACGGACAATATCGATTGCGGCGCCGCGGCCGAACGCGGCATCGCCATCAAGGCCGCCACGGGCGCCAATGCGGCGGCGGTCGCCGAGCACGCCATCGCGCTGCTGCTGGCCTGCGCCAAGTCCATCGTCGCCATGAACGTGCGCATGCATGCCGGCCACTGGGACAAGGCCACGCACAAGAGCATCGAGCTGCGCGGCAAGACGCTGGGCCTGATCGGCCTGGGCGCGATCGGGCGCAACACCGCGGCCATCGCCCATGCCATGGGCATGCGCGTCCTGGGCCACGACCCTTACGCCAGGGACTTGCCGGACAGCATCGTCACGGTCCCCCTCGACCGCATCTGGGCCGAGTCCGACGCCATCTCGCTGCACGCGCCGCTGACCGACGAAACGCGCGGCATCGTCAACGCCGGCACGCTGGCGCGCTGCCGCGACGGCGTCATCATCGTCAACACCGCGCGCGGCGGCCTCGTCGACGAATCCGCGCTGGTGGCCGCCGCGCGCAGCGGCAAGGTCGCCGGCGCCGGCCTGGACAGCTTCTCGCAGGAGCCGCCGCCGGCCGACCATCCCTACTTCGGCATTCCCAACCTCGTCCTCAGCCCGCACGTCGGCGGCGTCACGCGCGATGCCTACGTCAGCATGGGCACCGCGGCCGCCAACAACGTGCTCGCGGTGCTGCGGGACGAGAAGGAGGCGGCATGAATAGCCCGGGCCAGCACGGATCCTCATCCGGGGATGACGCCGCGCAGCGGCCGGAGGGCACGTCGATGCATGCGCCCCATCCCCGTTGGCGGCAGCGGCCGCCCGGCTCCAACTGGGGCGACTTCGGCCCCGACGACCAGCGCGGGCGCATGAACTGGGTGGACCGCGGCAAGGTGCTGCAAGGCATCGCGGAAGTGCGCGAGGGACTGACCTTCTGCCTGTCCCTGCCCCTGGACTACCCGGGCGGCACGGCGCTCAACCCCAAGCGCCAGCCGCCGCGCCGCTACGCCACCTTGCGCGACGGCGCCAGCGCGGGCAAGCAGAGCTTCTGCTTTTCCTATGCCGACGAGGACGAGCGCATCACCGACGTGGTCTGCGACGACGCCGTGCTGATGAGCCTTCAGTACTCCACGCAATGGGACAGCCTGGCGCACATCGGCAGCCGTTTCGACGCCGACGGCGACGGCCGCGCGGAGGCGGTCTTCTACAACGGCTATCGCGCCGGCGTGGAGCTGCAAGCCGCCAGGGAGGATACGCAAGCCGAACCCTGGGCCCGCTTCCCGGAACCCACGGCGCATGCGCTGGGCATCGAGAACCTGGCGGAGCACGGCGCCCAGGGCCGCGGCGTCATGCTGGACCTGCATCGCCATTTCGGCGACGCGCAGCGCCGCGTCGGCTACGACGACCTGATGCGGGTGCTGGAGGCCGACGCGGTGGAGATCGAGCGCGGCGACATGGTGTGCGTGCATACCGGCTTCGCGCAACTGCTGCTGGACATGCGCAAGCAACCGCGGGTGGACCTGCTGAAGCGCTCGTGCAGCGCCCTGGACGGGCACGACGCGCGGCTGCTTGACTGGATCAGCGACAGCGGACTGGCCTGCCTGGTCGCCGACAACCCCGCCGTCGAGGCCGTGCACGTGAACCTGCAACCCGGCATCCGCGCGCCGCGGTTGCCCTTGCACGAACACTGCCTGTTCAAGAACGGCATCCATCTGGGCGAGCTCTGGTATCTCACGCCGCTGGCGCGCTGGCTGGCCGCGCACGGGCGCACGCGCTTCCTGCTGACGGCGCCGCCCCTGCGGCTGCCCGGCGCGGCCGGATCGCCCGCCACGCCGATCGCGACCGTCTAGCGTCGCGCCCCGGAAAAAAGATAACGAAACCGATAACGAAACAGAGACGACATGAAGATACTGAGAAATCTTCTCGCGCTGGCCGCCGCCGGCTATGCCTGCGTGGCGGCGGCGCACTATCCCGACCGGCCGTTGAAGATGGTGGTCCCCTACTCCGCCGGCGGCGCCGCCGACGTGCAGGCGCGCCTGGTGTCGGTCAAGCTGGGCGCCTTGCTCGGCCAGCAGGTCGTGGTCGAGAACCGGCCCGGCGCCAGCGGCACCATCGGCGCGGCCTACGTGGCGCACGCGCCGGCCGACGGCTACACCGTGCTGTACGACGCCACGGCGCATGCCGTGAACCCGGCGATGTACAAGTCGCTGACCTACGACACCCGCCGCGACTTCATCGCCGTGTCGCTGGTCAGCCTCACGCCCAATCTGCTGGTGGTGCCGGCCGCCTCGCCCCTGCGCACGATCCAGGACCTGACGCAGGCGGCGCGCGCCAGGCCGGGCCGCGTCACCTACGGCTCGCCGGGCATAGGCACGGCGCAATACCTGGCCGCCGAACTGTATGCCCACGGCTTCGGGCTGAAGCTGACCCACGTGCCCTACAAGGGCGGCGCGCCGGCGCTGTCGGACCTGATGGGCGGCCAGATCGACATGATGTTCAGCAACATGGCGGCCTCGTCGCCGCTGGTGCGCAGCGGCAAGCTGCGCGCGCTGGCCGTCAGCGCGCGCGCCCGCGTGCCGGGCCTGCCCGACGTGCCGACGGTCGCCGAGTCCGGCATCCCGGGCTACGAGATGTATGAATGGAACGGCGTTTTCCTGCCGGCCGGCGTGCCGGCGGACGTCGCCGGCACGCTGGAGCGCGCCCTGCACGAGGCCGTCAACGATCCGGCCACCCGGCGGAAGCTGGCCGACCTCGGCGCCGAGCCGGTCGGTTCCTCGTCGCGCGACTTCGCGGCCTTCGTGGACCGCGAGATGAAGCGATCGGCCCAGGTGCTGGCCGAGGCGGGCATCCAGGCGGAATGACCGGCGCGATGCCGGGAAAGATGCCGGCGGCAATGCCGGCAAAAAAATGCCAGCGGCAATGCTGGCGAGAACGCGAAAAAACGCGAAGGAGACATGGATGAAACTGCACACCCTGATCGCCGGCGCCGCGCTGGCGCTGGCCGGCGCCGCCGCCCACGCGGCATGGCCCGACCGCCCCGTCCGCATCGTCGTGCCCTATCCCCCCGGCGGCGCGGTGGACGCGGTCACGCGCAAGGTCGCGCAGCAACTGACCCTGCAGACCGGCCAGAGCTTCATCGTCGACAACAAGGCGGGCGCCACCGGCACCATAGGCGCCGCCCAGGTCGTCCACGCCCAGCCCGACGGCTACACGCTGATGGCCAACGACACGACCTATACGACCTTGCCCTTCATTTTCCAGTCCTTGACCTGGGACCCGCGCACGGCGCTGACGCCGGTCAGCGCTTTCATGTTCGCCCCCATGGCCGTGGTGGTGCGCAAGGAATCGCCTTTCCATACCCTGCAGGACCTGCTCGCGGCGGCCCGCGCGCAGCCGGGCAAGGTGACGTTCGGCACGGGCGGCATCGGCACCACGCCGCATTTCGCGACCGAGGCCATGGCACAAGCCTCGCACACCAAGCTGATGCACGTGCCCTTCAAGGGCGCCGGCGAAGCGACGGTGGCGGTATTGTCGGGCACCGTGGATTTCCAGATCGCCTCCACGCCGGGCGTGATCGCCCAGGTGCGGAACGGCACCATGCGCCTGCTCGCCATCAGCGGCAACGAACGCCTGAAGGCGCTACCCGACGTGCCGACCTTCAAGCAGGCCGGGCTGGACGACGAAGGCGTGATCAACTTCACCGGGCTGTGGGCCCCCAAGGGCACGCCGCAAGCCGTGCAGCAGCGCCTGCAGGCGGAAGTCGCCAAGGCCATGGCCTCGCCCGACATGCGGCAATTCGCCGCCACGCTGGGCGCCGATCCGCGCGTCGTGGCCGGCGACGACTTCCAGCGCATGGTGGCCCAGCGCCAGACGGTGTGGGAAGCCGTGTCCCGCCAGATCAACCTGCAGAGGCAATGACCATGACGACCTTGTTCCGGCAGCCCGAGTGGCGCGACGCCGAGATCCACACCGCCATGCCGGCCCGTTTCCGGCGCACGGGCGTGCGCTCGGCATGGGCGGACGCCAATCGCGGCGGGGCCCCCATCGACTCGTTTCTGGAAGGGCCGGTGTTCGACGCGCAAGGCAATCTCTACGTCACCGACATTCCCTTCGGCCGCATTTTCCGCATCGATCCGCAAGGCGAATGGGAGCTGGCCGCCGAATACGACGGCGAACCCAACGGCATGAAGTTCCTGTCGGCGCATGAACTGCTGATCGCCGACTACAAGAACGGCCTGGTGAAGCTGGACCTGCGCAGCGGCCGCACCGAGGACTACCTCGCCCGCCGCAACACCGAGCGCTTCAAGGGCGTCAACGACCTGGTGTTCGACAGCAAGGGCAATCTGTATTTCACCGACCAGGGCCAGTCGGGCATGCACGATCCCAGCGGCCGCGTGTACCGCCTGGACCCGCGCGGCAAGCTGGACCTGCTGCTGTCCAACGTGCCCAGCCCCAACGGCGTCGCCCTGTCGCCCGACGAAAAAGTGCTCTACGTCGCGGTGACGCGCGGCAATGCGGTCTGGCGCGCGCCGCTGATGGAGGACGGCAGCGTCGCCAAGGTCGGCCAGTTCTTCACCTCCTACGGCCCCAGCGGGCCGGACGGCCTGGCGGTGGACGAGGCCGGCAACGTGGTCGTGGCCAACCCGGGGCTGGGCTATGTCTGGCTGCTCAATCCCCGCGCGGAACCCATCGTGGTATGGCGCAGCCCCAAGGGCATGTCGACCACCAACATCGCCTATGGCGGCCCGGGACGCGCGACGCTGTACTGCACCGAGTCGGTGTCGGGCGCCATCCTGAAAATGACGGCCCCGCATGCCGGCCTGGCGCTGTCCCGGCCTCACGCCTAGCCCGCCGCCGCGCCGCCTCAGAAGTCGATCTGCGCCGACAGCAGCACCGTGCGGGGCGCCCCCACGGTGGCGTAGGTGCCGCTGGTCAGCCAGTAGGTCTTGTTGAACAGGTTCTCGACGGTGGCGCGGAACACCACCGGCTTGCCCATCACGCGGGTGCGGTAGCGCGCGCCCAGGTCATAGCGGGTCCAGGCGGGCAGCTTCATGGTGTTGGCGGCGTTGAAGTACATCGACGAGGTGTAGATCACGCGGCCGTTCAGGCTCAGGCCCGCCACGCCCGGCACGTCCCAGTCCAGGCCCAGGTTGTAGGCATGGTTGGGCACGCCGTTGGCATCGTTGCCTTCGTTGACGCCGCCGGCGGTCTTCTTCAGCGTGGCGTCGTAGAAGGTGCCGCTGGCCATGACGCGCAGGCCGTCCATCACCTCGCCGAACGCCGCCAGCTCGAAGCCGCGGTTGCGCTGCTCGCCGTCGAAGCTGTAGATGTTCGTCGCCGGGTCCGTGATCGAGTTGGGCCGCGTGATCTGGAAGACCGAGGCCGTCGTCGTCACCGTGCCCCAGTCGACCTTCACCCCCGCTTCGTACTGCTTGGACTTGAAGGGCGGGAAGACCTCGCCCGCGTTGGCGGCGGTGGCCGGCGCGATGCCGCCGCGCGTCAGGCCGGAGGTGAAGTTGCCGTACAGCGACACGTTCTCCCACGGCTTGACGACCAGGCCGGCCACGGGCGAGATGGCGTCCTCGTTGTAGTAGGACGTGCGCGCGCCGGTCGCGGTGGAAAAGTTGGTGAGCTGCACGCGCTGCTGGCGCAGGCCGCCGGTCAGCAGGATGCGGTCGTCGAGGAACGACAGCGTGTCGGTCAGGGCGATGCTGGACAGCACGGTGTCCGAAGCCTTGCTGGGCCGCTGGCGATCGGCGGTGATCGGCGCCAGCGGCTGCGGGTCGTACAGGTTGGACGCGCGCGTGCCGCCGGTCACGTAGGCGGTCGACTGCTGCTGCTGCAACCGCGTGATGTCCAGCGACACCGTGTGGCCGATGGGACCGGTGCGGAATTTCCCGCGCGCGCCGATGTCGGCGGACGTGGTGTTGCTGTTCGAATCGTAGAAGGCGTTCAGGACGTTCATCGCGCCTGTCTGCCCGGCCGGACCCGAGGGGAAGGTCTGGCTGGCCTCGCCGTAGCGGTAGCCGACGGCGCCGTAGACCATCAGGTTGTCGGTGACGTCGTACTCCATGCGGGTGGCGACCACCGAGTCCTGCAACTTCAGCTTGGTGCCCGGAAACCAGTTGGCGTGGCCGGAGGGCGGCCCGGGAATGTCGGTGACCGTGGAGGCGAAACTGGTCTGGGGCCGGAAGTTGTCGGTGTCCTCGTGCTGGGTATAGGCGTCCAGCGACCAGCGCAGCCGGCGCCCCGTGTAGTCCAGCCCCACCGAACCCAGGGCGGTCTGCTGGTTGCCGTTCTCGATGGCGGTGGCGCCGTCGCGGTACAGGCCGTTGACGCGGATGCCCCATTCGTCGTTTTCACCGAAGCGGCGGCCGACGTCCACCAGCGTGCCGACCTGGCCGGGGCTCTGGTAGGTGGTGGTGACGCGGGTCAGCGGCTCCTCCCCCGCGCGCTTGGTGACGATGTTGATGTTGCCGCCCACGCTGCCGCTGGGCCCCATGCCGTTCATCAGGGTGCCGGGTCCCTTCAGCACTTCCACGCGCTCCATGATGGCCGCCGGCATGCGGCTGGCCGAGGCCAGGCCGTACAGGCCATTGAGGCCGACGTCGGTGCTCGACACCGTGAAGCCGCGGATCTGGAAATCCTCGCCGAAGCCGGTGCTGGCCGTCAGCATGCGCACCGACGATTCGCTCTGGACCACGTCGGCCAGGGTGCGGGCCTGCGCGTCGTCCAGCGCTTCGCGCGTGTAGTTGGTGGTGCTGAACGGCGTATCCATGATGTCCGCCGTGCCCAGGATGCCCAGGCCGCCGCCCCGCGCCACCTTGCCGCCCGCATAGGCTTCGGGCAGCGCGTTGGCGATGCGGCTGGCGTTGACGGTGACGGTGGGCAGCGTGGTCGCGCCCTGCGCGCCGGCCGCGGACGCGGGGCGCGTCAGCAGATAGCTGCCGTTGGCCTGCCGGGTGGCGTCGATGCCGGTGCCGGCCAGCAAGGCGTCCAGGCCGTCCTGCACGGTATAGCGGCCGCGCAGGCCGTCGCTGCCACGGCCCGCCGTGACCACGGGCTTGAAGGACAGCATGATGCCGGACTCGCGGCCGAAGCGGCCCAGCACTTCCTCCAGCGGACCGGCGGGGATCGCATACGCGCGGGCCTGGGCTTGCGCCTGGGCCTGAATTTGCGGCTGAGCCTGGGCTTGGGTCTGGGCCTGCGCCGGCGTTGGCGCTTGAACCTGCGCCTGCGCTTGCGCGGCCTGCGCGGCCGCCAGCGCCGGCGCGGCCACGACCGCGCCGCCCACGGCGCGCCGCAACGCGCGCGCCGCCGCGCGACGGAAACCTAGACTCGACTGGCGACGCGACGCCCGGAGCTGACCCATGTTCTGACCTTTCTTGCGTGTGAATGGAAGATGGAAAAATGCGTTCTCATCTGCCATGACCCGCGAAAGCGAAAAAAGGATCAGATCGGATCAGGAATTTTGTAACCGCCGCCGGCGACGGCCGCCCCGGGTATGCCAGCCGCCGCGGCGTCAACTGCGCAGCCCGCCCTCCGGCGCCGCGCGCGCCATCAGGCGCACGGAGCGGGCGCCCCAGAATCGCGTCAGCGTCTTGATGCGCACGCCCAGCGTCATGCTCAGGGTCTCCAGCACGCGGTCGACGTCGGCCACGGGAAAAGACCCCGACACGCGTAGATCGGCGATTTCCGGATCACAGGACAGGGTGTCCGCGCTGTAGCGCGCCAATTCGTCGACGAAGTCGGCCAGGCGCATGCTGCGGGCGACGATATAGCCCTCGCTCCATGCCGCCGCCGTGTCGTCGACCGGCATGTCGCCCATCACCGCCGTGGTGGTATAGCGCACCCGATGCCCGGCGGTCACCACGCGGGCATGCGCCGCGGCGTGCCCCGGCTGGATGCGGACCGCGCCGCTGAACACGCTGACGGCGGTTTCGCCGTCCTGCAGCCGCACGGCGTAGCGCGGCCCCAGGGCCAGTGCCGTCCCTTGCAGGGTCTCGACCACGAAGGGCGGCGTGCTATCCCAGGCATTGGCGGTGCGCACCAGGATCTCGCCGGCCAGCAGCCGGACCAGGCGCTGCGCGCCGTCGAAGCGCACGTCGACCGCGCTGTCGGTATTCAGGATCAGTTCGCTGCCGTCGGCCAGCACCAGGGTGCGCCGTTCGCCCACCGCGGTGCGGTAGTCGGCCGTCCAGGCGCGCCACGGCACGTATTCGCGCGCGCCCCAGGCCACGCCGCCCGCGCCGGCCGCCAGCAGCACCGCCTTGAGGGCATGGCGCCGGCCGGCGGACGAGCGCCGGCGCGCCGGCGCCAATGTCGCGCGGGCGACGGCGGCATTGTGCGGCGAGGACAGGTGCGCCAGGCGGCCGTTGACCGACTCGATGCGCTGCCAGGCCAATTCATGCCTGGGATCGCCGGCGCGCCAGTCCCGCCAGGCCGCCACTGTCTCGGGCGCGACATTGGGCGCCTGCAGTGCCAGCAGCCATTGCACCGCCCGCTCGGCGACCTCGGGCGGAATGCCCGCGGCGTCGGCGGTCGTGCTGTACCAAGGTGAAGCGGACATATCCCTCTACGCTGTCGAGCGCGGCCCTCGCGCCGGAGGGCGCGCGGGCATCAAGCCACGGAAAGATCGGCAAAGTAACACCGTTGCAACGCTTTGACGATATACCGTTTGACGGTAGGGATGGAGATATCGAGCGCCGCGGCCACTTCCGCATGGCTGCGGCCGTCGAGCTGGGACAGCAGGAAAGCGCGCCGCACGATGGCCGGCAGGCCGTCCAGCAGGCGGTCCAGCTCGACCAGCGTTTCCAGCAGCATCGCCCGGTCCTCGGGCGAACGCGCGTACGCCTCGGGCGCCCGGGCCAGCAGGTCCAGATAGGCTTTTTCCAGTTTTTCGCGGCGCCAGTGGTTGGACACCAGGTGCTGCGCCACCGTGGTCAGGAAGGCGCGCGGCTCCTTCAGCGTGGCGGGCACCCGCTCGCTGCTGAGCAGCCGTATGAAGGTGTCGTGCGCCAGGTCGGCCGCCTGTTCCGCGTTGCCGAGGCGGCGCTGCAGCCAGCTCTTGAGCCAGGAATGATGGTCGCTGTACAGGGCGCCCACGGTGTCGGGTAGGCAAATTGCCGGGGAATTCACGATTCGCCTTTTGATCGGGCCACTACCGCCTCGGCACCGCGGCGACGGTTGGCGCTAGCCAGTTGCAGACAAGTCACTGCGCACACAGTCACTGCACACAGGTAATAATAAAAATCGTTCTTATTTAAGTGCGTGAAGAAGGCCATTGTCAACCTGGGTGTTGCGGCCCCGCCTCATCGCGCGCCGGCGGCGAGGACTTCCCCTGCGCACAATGCTGCGGCGCCGCTTCAGGGCGCTCAACGCGAGCCGGCCAGCGACGGAAATTTCCGCGCTGCGCGCCATTCAGCGTATCAATTTGTTGCGTCCAAGCCATAAACGGCGAATTTCTGACGCTCCCATAGGGAACATGCACCCAAATTGCGTTACATTAAGAAATAAACCGCAGAACTTGGAATATTAATGCTCCTCGGAATCGCCATGAGGACCACCCCGCGCGCGCCGGAGCAATGATGGCCGCCTTGCCGCAACAGATACAGAACGCCTACGCCCGGCTGTCGCTACCGCCGGGCGCCGACGCCGAGACCGTCATGCAGGCGTATGCCCGGGCGCTCGAGCAGATCAACCAGGAAGGCCACGCCGAAGCCGTCGGCAACCTGCGCGCCGCCTACGAAACGGCGATGGCATGGGCCACCCAGGCCCCCCAGCACCCGCTCGAAGAACCGCATCCGCCCGCGGCGCAAGCGCCCACCGTCAACATCGAAGCGGCGCTGCGCGAATGGCTGGATCGCATCCTGGACCGCGAACAGACCGATCCCCATGCCGTGCTCTCCGAAGCGCTGCGGGACGAACGCCTGCTTTCGCCCGCCGCGCGGGAAGCGCTGGAGACGCGCGTCGCCACGGTGCTCGTCCACGATCCCTGGCGGCGCGTGGACCTGTTCGACGCGGCCGTCGCCTGCTTCCACTGGGACACCGGCAACGGCGGCCGGTTGGCGGATCGCTGGACCGCGGCGTGGATCGCCCAGGCATGCAGCGAATCGATGCTGTGGCACAGCCAGGGCGAGCAGGAACGCCTGCGCCAGACCGAGGCGATCGACGCCGCCCTGGCCCATCCCGCGCCCAGCCAGGAATTGCTTGAGCGGCATTTCTTCGCCATGGACACGCTGATGAGCCATTTCGGCTACTGGCTGATCCTGCGGATGCCGAACGCCGTGCTGCAGGCCTGGACGCAGGCGTACAACGCGCCCGACTTCAAGCCGCCCGCGCTGCCGGCAGTCCGGGCGCCGCGCACGCGTTTCAGTTTCAGGCCGACGCCGCAAGTCCTGCTGTTCGGCCTCGCCGTGATCCTGGCGGTGCTGCGCATCGCCTTCAATCCCAACGAGCCGCCCGCCCATGACGGCTCGGCCGCCGATCCCTATCCGCAGGATTACGCCCGGCGCGACACCTCCCGGAATCAGCCAGCGACGCTTCCAAGCTCACCCTCCAGCCCTCCTGCCGCAAGCCCTCCTGCCGCAAGCCCTCCCGCCGCAAGCCCCGACGCAAGAACCGCGCGCAGGCTGGTCGACCGCTCCATGACCCGTTATGCCGGCTCGCCGCCGCGCCCGTTCTATCCCGCCGAGGCCAAGTCGCGCCAGGAGCAAGGCCGCGTCGTCGTCAGGATCGAGGCGGACGAGCTCGGCCACATCACGTCGACCCGGATAGAAGAGAGCTCGGGCCATCCCCTGCTCGACGAGGCGGCGCTGGCATCGTTGAAAGGCGTGCGCTTCAAGCCCATTCTCGACGCTGGCAGACCCATCCGCTTCTCGGCCCTCCTCCCCTTCGACTTCAGGCTCGCCGACGGCGCCAGGCATTGAATCGGGCCCCGCGCCCCGGCGCCATGCCGCTTACATCTGTTTGCTGTGTTGCCATCCAGCGATACACCCGGTTGATAGAATGGCCCGCACCGCCAAGGTTGTTCGCTTACCGGATGTTCATGCCCGCCACTCCGCCCTCTTACACGGTCACCTACACCGAACGCATGGTCAGAGACGCCGTACGAACCTACGTCTGGCGCCGCGGCATACTGGGGCGCAAGCTGCTATGGATCCTGGAGATCGCGCTGCTCGTCCTGCTGGTGCATGGACTGGCCACCAGGCCGGCCGACTGGAGCCTGGGCGTGCTCGCCTGCGCCGTCCTGCTGCCGCCGATATTCATCGCGACGCTGTGGCGGGCCCACCATCGCAACACCGTCGGCAAGTTCCACCGGTTGGCCCTTCCCACGGCGCAGATCGATTTCCAGGACGACGGCCTGGGCCTGCGTTCCGACCTGGGCGCGGCGTGCCTGCAGTGGCCGGCCATCACCGAGATCTGGGAGCGTCCCGGCTACTGGATGATATTCACGGGGCCGGCGCAGTTCATGACCTTGCCCACCGCCAGCATCCCGGACAGCGCGCTGGAATTCCTGCGCGCCAAGGTGGGAAGCGGCCGCCGCCCCGCCTGACGCCATGGCCCGCAAACGCGCCGCCGCCCAGCCCGCGTCCGCGGAACCGCGCGTCGTCCTGCCCTACGACGTCTACGCCGCCACCCGCTTCTTCCTGGCCACCGGCCGCACCGAAGACGAGGTGCTGGCGCGCATCGGGCTGACGCCCGCGCAATGGGCGGCGCTGAAGCAGACCTATGAATGGCTGGGCAGCGGGGTCCGCTTGTATGCGGACTATTTCGACGGCGCGGACGACGCGGCCATCGTGGCGCGGCTGCTGGGCCCGCGCTGGGCGGCCCCCGAGGGACAGGAAATCACCCTGGGCGGCCTGACCTATCACGTGGAGCGCGCGGCATGGAAGCAGCCGCACATCGGCCCTTATGCCGACACGGATTGGAAAGCGGAATTCATCGCCGCCCATCCGGACATGACGCGCTGCTACTACAGCCACGATGGGGAGCGCGTCTATTTCCTCGGCCAGCCCCTGGCCGACCGTGACGGCAAGCCGATGGACATCGATCCCGCCAGCTTCCGCTGGCTCGGCGGACGCTGGCTGGCCGACGCGCGGCACGTATACGGCCAGGGCCAGTTGGGCGGGGCGCGGCCGCGGTACTACTGGTACATCGTCGACGACGCGGACCGCGACACCTTCACGCCCCTGAACTTTCGCTACGCCAGGGATGCGCGCCGCGCCTACTACATCACCGGCAAGTCGATACGCAGCACGCATCCCGAGTCCTTCGAGGTCGTCCCGGAAGTGCGCCTGAATTTTCGCGACATTTCCCAGGATCCCCTGGTCGACACCAGCGTCTTCGCGCGCGACCGGGACCATGTCTATTTCTACGGCACGCGGCTGCGCGGCGCCGATCCGGCCACCTTCCGCGTCCTGGGCAACGGCTACAGCCGGGATGCCCAGCGGGTCTGGTTCCATGACGCGAAGCGCCTGATCGAGGGCGCCGACGCCGCGACCTTCCGCGTTCCCGTCCCGGGCGAGCCGCATCCGGGCATACGTTCCTGCGCCACCGACCGCTTGCGCAGCTACGTCGACGGCCTGCCGCAGCCCGCGGAGAAGGTCCTCGACGGGTGGCGCCCCTTCTTCGAATTCCACGCCGACCTCTCGGACTGGTGGTGGCACCGGGAAGCCGCGCGGCGCGGTTGAGGGATTTGACGAACAAGAAATAATTCGACGCATTCCTTCACAATATGCTTAAATGTAAGCATATTCTTACACTTGAAGGAGCCAGCCTCATCATGCAGCGTCGATCCGGACTCATCGCCCTCCTTGCCCTCAGCGCCGGCATGCTGGCCGGCTGCGCCAGGCCGAGCTACGACAGGGTCGAGGAAACCTACGCCGGCCTGCCTCCCGGCCAGGGCCGCATCTACTTCTACCAGCCGTCGAATCCGGGCGAACAGGCGACGGGCAATCCCTACGTGCTGCTCAACGGCCGCAAGACCGGCCGCACGTCCCCGGGCGACTTCTTTTTCGTGAATCGTCCGGCCGGCCGGCACACCGTCGCCATCGACTACAGCAACGCGCCCCCGCTCCCGCTGCAATTGGCCGCCGGCGAAACGCGCTACGTCCGCATCAACAAGGGCGCCGGCAGGCTGACGTACAACGAGGAGCCGAAGGAAAAGGCCGAAGCCGAAATGGCGTCGATGAGCTACCACGGCGCCGGCTCGCGCGAACGCCGGGCGATCAAGCGGACGTATTCCTACGGCCAGGACTACACGACGCCGGCGCAACCGGCGCCGCAAGGCGCCACACCGCAGTCCTACTCCGTGACGCAGTAAGCGCCGCCCGCGTATCATGCCCGCGTTACCGTCGAGACCCGATATCCCGTCGGGCGCGGCGGATCCGACCGGGACATGGGCATGCCATCCTTCTCGCGGGTTTCCTCGGGCCAGGCCGACCTGGCCGTGCACGCCGCCGGCGACGGCGATCCGGTGCTCTTTCTCCACGCGGCCATCTGCGACCATCGCATGTGGCTGGCGCAGATGGCGGCGGTGAGCCGCGCGGGATATCGCGCCATCGCCTACGACCGGCGCGGCCACGGCGAGACCCGCGCCGTCTCCGAACCGCATTCGCCGGTCGCCGATGCGCTGGCGGTGCTCGATGCCCTGGCCCCGGGCCGGCCGGCCGTGCTGGTGGGCTGCTCGCAAGGTGGATGCATCGCGCTGGACGCGGCCCTGCGCCATCCGGCGCGGGTGCGCGGCCTGGTGCTGATCGACAATTCGGTGGCCGGCGCGCCCGAGCCGACGCACCCGCCCGAACGCCAGGCCCTGGCCGACGCATTGGCGGCGGCCCGCCGGGCGGGCGATCCAGACCGGCTCAACGCGCTGCTGGCCCGCGTCTTTCTGGACGGCGCGCTGGCTCCCGAAGGCCGCGTCACGGGACCGGCGCGTGCATTGTTCCTCGACATGAACGGGCGCATCCTGCGCGCGCCCCCGGCCGGCGACTCGCTCGATACCGACGCGGCCTACGACCGCCTGGACCGGATCGCCGCGCCCACGCACGTCATCGTGGGCGACCTGGACTATCCGCACATCCAGGAACGCTGCCGCCACGTGGCGGCGACCGTGCCGGACGCCACGCTGCAAATCGTGCAAGGCGCGGCCCACCTGCCCAGCCTGGAACAGCCCGAGGCCGTCACGCGCGGCATCCTGGAATTGCTGGCGCGAACGCGAACGCGGTAGCGCCAGCCTGCGCCTAGGCCGTCACCAGGCCCGTCAACGGCCGCGGCGCGCCGGCGGTGCCGAAGAGGGTCGAGGCCGCGCGATGCGGGTCCAGACCCAGGGCGCCCGCGGCGACGCCGGCGATGAGCGCGTCGAGCGACGCCGTCGGCTTCAGGTCGCGCCCCTCGTACAGATTCCCCGGCCCCAGCCCCGGCCAATCGGCCACGACGCGGCCGCCGGCGACCGCGCCGCCCAGCACCATGGCGACCGAGCCTTGCCCGTGGTCGGTGCCGCCCGTGCCGTTGGCGGCGGCCGTGCGACCGAACTCGGTCGCCACCAGCACCGTGGTCGCGCCCCAGTGCTGCCCCATCCCGTCGCGCAAGGCCGCGAGCATGGTGTCCAGCGCCTTCAACTGGTTCGCCAGGCGCGGGTTCTGCGCGCTGTGGGTGTCCCAACCCCCGGTCTCTATCATCGCGATGCGCGGGCCGTCGTCCCGCGCCAGGAACTGCGCGGCAAGCTGGCCCAGATGCGCGGGGTCCTGGCGCGCGCCGGCCTCGCCCGCCAGCCCGCGCGTCCGCATGGCTTCGTCCCACAAGGGGCCCAGTTGCCTGTCATGCGCATAGAGCGAGGAAACGCGCGTGAGCAGATCGTCGGGCGCGGGCGGCAGCGCCGACGGCGCATAGGACGACACCTGGACCGCGCCGCGCAGCGCCAGCGGAATGACCGGTGCGAACGCGATGGCGTTCTCGCGCGACTTCGGCAGCATGCCGGTCAGGCGGTTGAGCCAGCCGTCGCGCAACTGGTTGGGCGCGCCGCCGCCGGTCTCCAGGACGTTCTGGCCGTCGAAGTGCGAGCGGTCGCGGTACGGCGAGGCCACCGCATGCACGAACAGGGCCTGGCGCGCGGCATATATGGCGGCGGTCTGCGCCAGCGCGGGATGCAGCGCGAAGGTGCCGTCCAGCCGCGTCGCGGCCTGGCTGTCGATGGCCAGGTCGCCGCGCAGGCCGGCGTAGGCCGGGTCCGCATAGGGAACCACGATGTTCAGGCCATCGGCGGCGCCGCGCTGGATCACGAAAACGAAGCGGCGCTCGGTTTCGACGTTGGCGAAGACGATGCGCGGAGCGGCGATGATCGATCCCGCGAGCGTGCCCGCGAGGCCGAGAAAATGGCGGCGTGTGGTCATGGTCCTTACCTCCGTTGAAAATCCGGCGCCACGAGCAGCAGCGCGACGGCCGTCTGCACGCTCTCAGCGCGGCCGACCGCGCTGGCCGTCGCCGGGCTGAGCGTGCCCGCCAGCAATGTGCGACCCAGCGCGCCGGGATCGACGCGGTCGCCCTGGCGCGCGGCCAGACGCTGCGCGAACTCGACGCGCCGCACCAGCGCATCGGGCGCGGCCCAGCTTGCCGCGACGTCGTCATAGCCGGCCGGCGAGCCGGGACGCCATACCGGCTGTCCGAGCTGCGCCAGCGTGGGCGCGGGCCGCAGCTTGTCGACGTCGTCGCGGCCCAGGCCGCGCAGCGACGAGATCAGCCACTCCCACGGCGTCTTGAACTTCGCGGGCGCCGGCGACCAGGCCTGGGGCAGCTCGACCAGCGCGCGGTAGACCGGCGCCAGTTCGCCGCCGCCGCGCAGATAGGCCTGCGCCAGCCGCTCGGTGGCTTCGGGCGGCGGGTTGTCGGCGATGAAATGCCGCGCCAGCTTGCCCGCCAGATGGCGCGCCGTCGCCGGCGAGGCGGCGAGATCGGCCAGGACGGCGCGCGCCTGCTCCTCGCCCGGCTGGCCGTAGCGGCGGCCCAGTATCGTGCGCGTGCCCGGCTCGTGCAGCGCCGGCCGGAAGATGAAGCTTCCCGGCGTGCCGTCGCGGCCGCCCTGGCCTTCCACGATGCTCCAGCCGGTCAGGGCGCGCGCGAACTCGGTGACGTCGGCCTGCGTATAGCCGCTGCGCGCGCCCAGGGTGTGCAGCTCCATGATTTCGCGCGCCAGGTTTTCGTTCAGGCCCCGCCGCACGTTCGGATTGCGTTGTTCGGCGCGCAGCGCGGCCTTGCTGTCCGGACCGACCGAGTGGGGCTGGTCGAGGAAGATCTGCATCGCCGGATGGCGTTCGACGGCCACCAGCATGTCCTCGAAGCGGCCGAGCACGTGGGGCCTGATGGCCTCGGCCTCGAAGGCGCCCGCCAGCAGACCGACGGCGGGTCCCTTGTCGGTGGACAAGGCGAAATGGTTGGCCCAGAAATGCACCAACCGCTCGACGAAGGGCGTCGGCGTGACGAGGGCGCTTGCGACGCGCGCGTCGACGGCGCCCCAATAGGTGTCGCGGATGGTCAAGCGCAGGGTTTTCTGCGCCTCGGATTCGCCGGGGGCGGCCTTCTCCGCCTTGTCCGCCGCCTTGTCCATCTTGCCCGGCTTGCCGGCCCTGGCATCCTTGGCTGCATTGCCCGCATGGCCTGCCTTGGCCGCATTGCCCGCTTCGGCCGCGCCGTTTGCATTGGCGACCTTGCCCGCATTGGCGGCGTTGGCGGCATTGGCGGCGTTGGCTTCCTTTACCGCCTTCTGCTGCGCGGCCAGGTTCGTCATCAATGTCGCCGAGTCCGGCTGATCCGCCCAGGCGGCGGGGCGGGGATCGTAGCGATCAAGCTGGGCCAGCAGGCTGCCCTTGGGATCGCCAGGCGGCGCCTCCCCGGCGCGCGCGCCCAGGCCGAACCGGTTCAATGCGATCGCCGCGCCCTTGGCATCCGACGTCGTGTTCATGGTGAAATCCTCCAGCGTTGGGTCCGGCGCCCTGCCCGGAAATTCGCACCCGCGAACCTCCGCGACATGGCCCCAGGCCATGGGCGGCGCGCCGCCCTACTTGCCTTGCGCCGGCCGTGCGGGCGCTTGCGGCTCGCGCCATTGCCCGCGCTCGCGCAGGCCGTCGGCGAAGACCATCCGTTCCTGCGGCGACAACGAGGCCGCGAAGTCGGCCACGCCGCTTTCCACCGCCACGCGCAGCGCCGTATCGGCGGCGCGCGTGCGCGCCAGCGCGGCATCGAGCGCGGCGCGATCGAACTGCGGCGCGGCCAGCGCCGCCAGCACCTCATGGCGCGCCTCGCGCCCCTCCCGCACGTACTCCAGGTTGTCGCGCCGCGCCACCTTCAGCGCTTCCAGAAACTGCGCCTGGCGTTGCGGCGACAAGCCCTCGGCGGCGAAGCGCAAGGCCGTGCGGGGGGCCGGCGCGGCCGCGTGCACGCGGTGCGACATGGCCCATTGATACGCGCCGCCCACCATGCCGCCGACCAGGAAGGCATTCAGCACCAGCGAACCGACCAGGGCGAATTTCCAGGCGCGTCCGTTCATTCTTCGCTCCAATCGACGACGGGGTTGCCGAAGCCCGTGGTCAGCCAGGGTTCGTCATGGCCCGGCGGCAGGGCCGTCGTCACCATGGACAAGGAAACCGCCAGGGCCCCCGCATAGCCCCCCGCCACGCCGACGCCCGCCAGGGCCACGCCCGGCCACCAGAAACGCCCGCGCCACGAGCCGCGCCGCGTGGGCCGCGCGGGCCGGCCAGACTTGGCCGCGCGCGGCGGCGCGGCGTCCACGGGCGGCATGGCCTGGCCCGGCAAGCCGCCGGCCAGGATGCGGTCGAACAATGCCCCGTCCGGCGCCGCCACCTTGTCCTCCGACAGCCACGCATCCAGCGACGCCGCGCCGGCCAGCATCGAGCCCGACTCGGCGGGATACGCGGCGGCCCAGGCCTGGGCCGCGACGCGCTCCGCCGCCGGCCAGCGCCGCGGCTCGGCGCCGTAGGCCTCCACGATGGTACGAAATCGCTCTGGTGTCATGGCCCCTCTCTCCCGGTATCTATGGCCGCCAACCGCTCCCGCAGGCTGCGCCGCGCCCGCGCCAGCAGGCTTTCCAATGCCTCCACGCCGATCTCCATGGCGGCCGCGGCTTCCACGTTCGACAGATCCTGGTAGTAGGTCAGGATCAGGGCCTCGCGCTGCCGCGGCGGCAGGGCGGCCAACGCCGCCTTCAGCGCGGCCTCGCGGTCGCGCCGCGCCAGTTCGGCGTCGGGGCCCGGACCCGGATCCGCGTCGTCGGGCATGTCGGCCATCGGATCCTCGCGCCGGCCGCGCAAGCGGTCATAGCAAAGGTTCAAGGCGACGCGATGCAGCCAGGTATCGAATTTCGCCTCGCCGGCGCGCCAGCGCGGCGCCTGCCGCCAGACCCGCACGAAGGCGTCCTGCGCGACGTCCTCGGCCTCCGCCCTGTCGCCCAGCATCCGGGTCGCCAACGCGAGCAACCGCGGCAGCTTGCGCGCCACCAGCTCGCGCACGGCGGCCGGCTCCTGCCGCACCACGCGGGCGACCAGCTCGGCGTCGGGGTCAGGCTCGGACGCGCGGTTCGAAGCACTCAAGACGCGCGTTCCGGTGGCGTGGGGGCAGGCATCGGGTGGCGGCGCTCCTATTCATTGCACGGGCCCGGACCGGCCGGACATCCGGACGCGTCGCGCCCGCCGGTCCCGGCTCGGCTCAATATACGACGACCGGCGGCCGCGCATGCACCGGCCGCACCGCGACCACGCAGCCGCTCAAGGCCGTGGCGACCAGCGCCAGAATCAGAATACGCATCATGATGAAAGACTCCTTGTCCCACGCCGCGCCGGCCGCTTCGAATACGGACCGCGGCAGGCAGGGCGATGAATGGGGGCTACATGGCGGGAAACGCTGCGCGGTGGGGATGGCTGCGCGCCGACAGGCCGCGCGGCCGCCCCTTCCGCCGCGTCATGCCCAATGGCCGGGCACCCAGCGCCAGTTCGGGCCGTGCTCCTGCCAATGGCCCGGCACCCAGGCCCGGCCCACGCGCACCGGCCGCCAATAACCTTCGATCCACACGTAACGCCCGTGTTCCCAACGCCAGTGGCCGTTGTCCCAGACATAGCCAGGCCGGGGCGCGGGCACGACCTCCACGCGCGGCGGAGGCGGCGCCATCGGCGCGATGATGATCTCCTGAGCATGGACGGCGGCCGCCGTCACGGTAGCCACGCCGGCCGCGAGGAATTTCAGGAAAGTCACGGGCTTCATATGTGCCTCCGGGGTTGCATCGGTCATGCCGTTTCTTCTTGAACGGCGCGGCGCGCGAAATCCGTCGCGGGGAAAATGAAAAAAAATATTGCCGGGCGCGCGGCCCGGCAATATGGAATGAGGCAGGACGAGGCGGGAGGATCGAGCCGGCGGCCCGCGCTCCCGGCGGCGCATCCCTCAGTCGGGGATTTCCGGCTCGACCAGTTGCGCCAACTGGGACAGAGATTCCTGCCAGCCCAGATAGCAGGCTTCCACCGGAATCGCCGCCGGCAGGCCTTCCTGCACGATGTGCATTTCGGTCCCGCAACTCACCGGCTTCAACGTGATGGTCGCCAGGATCTCGCCCGGCATGCCGGGGTCGTCGAAGCGATCCGTATAGCGGATCTTTTCGTTGGGGATCAGTTCCGTGTACTCGCCGCCGAAGCCATGCGCCTTGCCGCTGCCGAAATTCCGGAAGGACATGCGGTAATGGCCGCCGACCCGGACATCCATCTGGTGGACCTCGCAGGTGAAGCCGTGGGGCGGCAGCCATTTCGCCATGGCCGCGGGTTCGAGGAAAGCGCGATAGACGCGATCGGGCGGGCAGCGCAGGACGCGATGGAGTCGGACAGTACCGGTAGCCATGATGGTTCCTCTCTCGTTCAAGGGAATGGATGGGTCGTACTGTCACGACGAACGGGGCGGGCCCGATTCGACATGGCGACTCCGAATCCGGAGCCGGAACCAGAGCCGCCATGGAAAAAAGCCCCCACGCCGCGCGGCTGCGCCGCTTGCTGCCCCCCGAGGGGGCGCTTTTTCATCTTGGGAGCGGCCCGGCGATGAAAAAAGGCGCCGCTGCGCGACGCCTTTCCCGCCACAAGGGGCGGCCGGCTTGCCTCGAGCTCGCCCGCGGCCGCGGGCGGCCATAGCGCTTACTTCGCCGGCTTGGGGCCGACCTTCATTTCGAAGGAGCCGATGCCGTCCACGCCGCCGGCCACCACGTCGCCCGGACGGATGGCGCCCACGCCCGCCGGCGTGCCCGTGAAAATCAGGTCGCCCGGCTGCAGGGCCATGGATTCCGAAATATAGGAAATCACCTCGGGCACCGACCAGATGAGCTCGGACAGGTCGCCCTGCTGGCGCACTTCGCCGTTCACGCTCAGCCAGATGCGGCCCGTCTCGGGATGGCCGACCTCGGAGGCCGGCTTCAGGGGCGTGACCGGGCCGGAGGCGTCGAAGCCCTTGGCCCACTCCCACGGACGGCCCATTTTCTTGGCCACGGCCTGCAGGTCGCGGCGGGTCAGGTCGATGCCGACGCCGTAGCCCCAGATGTGATCCAGCGCCTGGTCGACCGGAATGTTCTTGCCGCCCTTGCCGATGGCCACGACCAGTTCGATTTCATAGTGGAAATCCTCGGACTGGGGCGGGTATTCGATGTTGCCCTCGGCCGGCACGATGGCGTCCGCGGGCTTGCTGAAGAAGAACGGCGGATCGCGGTCCGGATCGTGGCCCATTTCGCGGGCGTGGTCGGCGTAGTTGCGGCCCACGCAGTAGACGCGGCGGACGGGGAAGCGCTGGCTGCCGCCGGCGACGGCGACCGAGGCCTGCTCGGCGGGGGTGATGACGTAGGAAGACATGCTGTGACTCGCTCCAGACTTCAGGTGGGAGCCATAGTCTACGGCCTATCCGTCCCGGAACTTGGACAGCCTTGCTGAGGATTTGGAACTTTCCACGCAAATCGGGCCGCGCGGCTCATCCCAGGCGCCGGAACTCGCGCGGCGAGACGCCGGCTTGCTGGCGAAAGCGCCGCGAAAAATAGGCTTCGTCGGCGAAACCGCAGGCATGGGCCACGTCCGCCACCCGTTTGTCGCTGGTCAGCAGCAGCGACCTGGCGCGGTTCATGCGCCGCTCCAGCACCAATTCGGTGAAGGTCCGGCCCAGCTCCTTGCGCAGCAGGTGGGCCAGGTAGCTGGGCGACAGGAAGGCGGCCGCCGCCGCGCCGTTCAAGGACAGGTCGGCATTGCCCAGGTGCTGCTCGATATGCGCCCGCACGCGCGCCAGCGCCTCGCGCCGCCCGCTGCGCGGCGCGTCGCGGCGCGCCTGGGCCTGCAGCGCGGGGCCGTGGCGCAGGCAGACCTCGCCGATCAGTTGCAGCAGGAAGCCGCGCAGGATCTCGGCGGACCCGAAAACCCGGTCCTGGTCCGCCCGCCGCATGCGCTCCAGCAAGGCGACCAGGTTGTCCAGCTCAGCCTCGGGCACCTGGTAGTCCAGGAACTCCTGGAAGCGGAACGGCGCCAGCTCGGGCACTTCGTTCAGCGGCACGTCCTCCAGGTCCAGCGGATCGCAATCCAGCCCGGGCCGCAGGAATTGCTGGGAAAAATTGACGACCATGAAGCGGCCGCCCTCGGGATGCGGGATCCGGTGCATGCGATGCGGCAGGATGAAGGCCAGCATGCCTTTCAGGAAAGGCCGGGTCACGCCGCTGATCTGCTGGACGGTGTCGCCCCCCAGGTTGACCTGGATCTGGAAATAGTCGTGCCGGTGCATTTCCTCGAGCGGCCGCCGCACGTCCTGCGCGCGGATGTAGAAATCCCCGCGATCGCTGCGTTCGCGCATCGCGTAGGTACGGACGAGGCCGGAACGGGACGCGGCCCCGGCGGCGGAATCGACGCTCATGGAAACGAAACGGCAATGAAACAAGGGAACGAAGGCGGCTGCCGCGCATCGCGCCGGCCACGCACGGGGCCCGCCTTGCGCGGGCGAACCGACATTAGACCCGGAACCGGTCCCGCCGCAAAATCGGTACGATACGGAAGGCATGACAGGAAAGGCATGACAGGGAAAGCCCTACAGGAGCTTACGTGGCGCACATCATTCCGGACGGATGGGAAAACCTGCAACGCAGCGGCCCGGCCCAGCGCGAGCTGGAAACCCTGGCCCGCCTGAAAAAGGCCCTCTCCGACGACTACACCGTCTACCACGCCATCCACTGGACCAATATCGAAGGCCGCCACGCCATACACGGCGAAATCGACTTCGTGGTCGTCAACCGGGCGGGCGACCTGCTGGTCATCGAACAGAAGGCCGGCGCCCTGGACGAGACCGAGCAAGGGCTGGCCAAGCGCCATGCCGGCAAGGCCCAGTTGCTGCCGGTGCAGATGGCGCTCACCGCCGACACCCTGCGCGCCAAGCTGGCCCGCGGCCTGAACCTGGACAGCGCCGACGTGCGGCTGGACTACCTGCTCTACTGTCCCGACCATCGCGTGCTGGCGCCCACCACGGCCGGCCTGTCGCCGGAACGCATCGTCGACGCCGGCCGGCGCGATGCCCTGGCCGCCGTCATCCGCGAGATCCTGCCGCCGGGCGAGCCGTCGCGCCGCCATGCCCAGGTCGACCATTTCCTGCGCGACATCATCCGCCTGGAAACCGACGTCAGCGCGCTGATCGGCCAGGCCCGCGCCTGGGTCACGCGCCTGGCCGGCGGCCTGGCCCACTGGGCCCGGCAACTGGATATCGACCCGTATCGCCTGCGCGTCACCGGCACCGCGGGTTCGGGCAAGACCCAACTGGCGCTGGCCGAATACCGCGACGCCGTCGAACAGGGCAAGCGTCCGCTGTACGTCTGCTTCAACCGCCCGCTGGCCGACCACTTCAACCGCATCGCCCCGGAAGGGGGGCTGGCGGTGTCCTTCCACCTGCTGTGCGACCGCCTGCTGCGGCACGCCGGCCGCAGCCCCGATTTTTCGCGGCCCGGCGCCTTCGAGCGCTTGATCGACGACGCCGAGGCCCTGGCCGTGCCGCCGGACTTCATGTTCGATACGGTCATCGTCGACGAAGGGCAGGACTTCAACGCCCGCTGGGGCGGCATGGTGCTGCGCCTGGCCAAGCCGGAGGCCCGCGTGGTGTGGCTGGAAGATCCCATGCAGAACCTCTACGGCCACCTGCCGCCGGAAATGCCGGGCTGGGTGCGGCTGCGCGCGCAAAGCAATTTCCGCAGCCCCCGTCCGGTGGTCGACCTGCTGCAGTCCATCCTGCCGGACGACATCCGCATCGATGCGCAGGCGCCCATCACCGACAACGACGTCGAGGTGCTGTCCTACCGCGACGAGGAAAGCCTGCTGCTGGCGGTCAAGCAGGCCATACGCAAATGCTATTCGGACGGCTTTCGCGCGGAGGACATCGCGGTCATCAGCTACCACGGCCACCAGCGCTCGCGCGTGCTGGTGCACGACCGCCTGGGACCGCACGGGCTGCGCCGCTTCACCGGGCAGTACGATCTTCTGGGACTGCCGGTCTACACCAACGGCGACATCCTGGCCGAGTCCGTCTACCGCTTCAAGGGCCAATCGATACCCGCCGTGGTCTTCACGGAAATCGACTTCGAGACGCTGGACGAACGCGCGATCCGCAAGCTGTTCGTGGGCGCCACGCGCGCCACCCTCAAGCTGATCCTCATCGCCACCGAACCGGCCGCCGCGGCGCTGCGGCGGAAGCTGGGCGCATAGGCCTCAGAGCCAGGCGACGGCCTTGCCCACCTGCTCGCGCGCCTCGATGCGCGCGTGTCCCTTGGGGATCTCGTCGAACGCATAGCGGTCCGTGATATCGATGCGCAGGCTGCCGTCCAGGATGGCGGCGAAGACATCGTCCGCGCGCCGCTGCACGGTGGCGGCGTCGGCCATGTGGTCGGCCAGGCGCGGCCGCGTCAGGAACAGCGAACCGGCCTCGCCCAATTCGTAGAGATCCAGGTCCTTCACCGAGCCGGACACGTTGCCGTAGTTGATGACCAGCCCGCGCTTGCGCGTCGCCCGCATGCTGTCGCGCAGGGTCGCCTTGCCCAGGGAATCGAATACCACGTCGACGCCGCGGCCTCCCGTCAACGCCCGCACCCGGTCGGCGAAGCCGCCGTCGTCATAAGGCAGGGCCGCCACGGCGCCGCGCGCCAGGGCCACGGCGCGCTTTTCTTCCGTGCTCGCGGTGGCGTAGACCTCGATGCCCATGCGCGTGGCCATCTGGACGAGGATCTGGCCGATGCTGCCCGAGGCCGCGTGGACCAGGCAGTTGGCGCCGGCCGTCAAGGCCGCCGCATCGTGCAGCAGGTAATGCGCGGTGCAGCCCTGGAACATCGCCGACGCCGCGGTATCGAAGGCGATCGTATCGGGCAGCACCGCCGCCAGCCGCGCCGGTATCGCCGCGTACTCCGCGAAGCTGCCCCACGCGATGCACCAGGCGACGCGCTGGCCGACCGCGGGGTGCGCGACACCCGGTCCCGCCGCCACCACCACGCCGGCGCCCTCCATCCCCAGCGTGCAGGGAATCCGCACCGGATACGTCTGCGAATCGGCGTACTTGCCCTGCCGGGTGTGGATATCCATGAAGTTCACGCCGGCGCAGGCCACCCGCACCAGGATTTCCCCCGGCCCGGCGACCGGCACCGGCGCGTCGTCGCGCACCCGCACCACTTCCGGTCCGCCATGGCTGTCGATGGTGATCGCCCGCATCGTTCGTCTCCTGTCCAAGGCCTGCCCTTCATGCCGCCGCGGCCGTCAGAGCAGCGCGACGAGTTCATCGAGATCGGGCAAGGCGTCCAGCCCGGCCACCAGTTCGGCGATGCGCTGCGCGGCATCGTCCGATACCCGCCGCGCCACGTTCAGGAAGAACTTGTCCTCGACCTCCGCGCGCGTCACCGGGTTCTCCGGGCTGCCGCGGCGCGCCCAGGCGTCGTGCGTGAATATCTCGCCCGCCTTCGTCCGCACACGCAAGGTCGCCGCGTGGCGAAAGGCCGGTCCGCGCCGCTCGATGCACTCGTCCTCGAACGCATGGATGCGGGCCATGAAGTCCAGCACATCCCCGTCGGCGATGCGTTCGTCCACGTAGTCGCCGGCGCCCAGTTTACCCCTCAGGGCCAGCACGGCGAGCCCGTAGAACAGGTTCATCTGCGCCGCGGTCACGCCGGCGGGCTTGTACGGCCAGGCCACGTGCACGTAGGTCATGTGGCCGCAGCCGACCTCGATCCGCTCGATATCCTCCGCCTTCAGGCCATGCGCCTGCCGCAGGTGGACGTAGGCGTCGAGGGCCGCATGCATGCTGGTGACGTTGGGGTACATCTTGAACCCCACCTTGCCCGCCTCCCAATCCTGGCCCAAGCCGTCCGTCAGCCGCTCTATCCGGTACTCGCGCGCGAACGCGCTGAGGTAGCCGCCATACTCCGCCTCCAATATGTTCTCGATGCCGGTGAAGCCGCGCTGCGCCAGGAACGCCGCCTGCACGCCCGCCTGCGCGGCGCGGCCCGCGTGCAGGCGCTTGACCATCGCGCCTTCCTGCGCCGCCATCAGGCCGGCGCCCAGGGACCCCGCGATGCCCAGGGCATGCTGCATCGCACGGGCGTCCAGGCCCAGCAGCCGCCCCGCCGTCGCGGCCGCCGCGAAAGGCCCCGTGACGCCCTGCGGGTGGAAGCCGTTGAGAAACAGCGCCGTGGTCGCGGCGTTGCCCGCGCGCGCGCCGACCTCGTAGCCGGCGACGATCGCCGTCATCACGTCGCGCCCGCTCAGGCCCGGATCGGCCTGCGCCAGCGCGAACGCCACCGGCACCGCCAGCGAATTCGGGTGCAGAATGGATTCCTTGTGGATGTCGTCCATCTCGAAGGCGTGGCCCGCCGTGCCGTTGACCAGCGCCGCCTGCGACACCGAGGCGCGCGCCCGCGCGCCGCCGCCCTGGCCCCACAGGGTGGCCGCGCCGTTGCTCCCCTCGGCCTGCACCATGTCCGCCACGTGGCGGGTCCAGGGCAGTTGCGCGCCATGCAGGCAGACGCCGATGCCGTCCAGGACATGCAACCGCATCCGGGCGACCAGATCGCCGGGCAGATCCTCGAAGCGCAGCCCCGCCGCGAACTCGGCCAGCCGGCGGGTCTCATGGCCGGCATGGGCGCCGGCTGCCTTGGAATGACTCGTGCTCATGATGCTCACTCGGGTTTGATGCCGGCCGCGTCGACCGCCTGCCGCCAGCGTAGGGTTTCGGTCTGGATGAATCGATTCAAGGCGCCCGGCTCGACCGGCAGCAGATCGTGCGCCGCCGCGGCCAGCGATTGCGTGACGACGCCGCGATGGCCCGCCTGCGTGAAAGCCGCCGCCAGCGTGTTCACGACCGGGGCCGGGGTTCCCCGCGGCGCCAGCACCGCGTTCCAGGCATAGACCTGGAAGTCCGGCACGCCCTGCTCCGCCACCGTCTTCAAATCCGGAATCGCGGGGTAGCGGTCCAGCGTGGAGACCGCGATCGCGCGCACCTTGCCGGCATTGACCAGCGGCAGCAGCGAGCCGCCGGAGTCGAACAGGATCTGCACGTCGCCCCCGATCAGTCCGTTCAGCGCCGCCGGCGACCCCTTGTAGGGCACGTGAAACGCATCCAGCCCCGTGGCCGACTTCAGCATCTCCATGGCGAGGTGCGACGTGATGCCGATGCCGCCCGAGCCGAAACGCAAGGTCCCCGGATGCGCCTTGGCATAGGCCAGCAAGTCGCCCAGGCCATGCACCGGCAGGTCGTTGTTGACCACCAGGAAAAGCCGGCCGCGCGCGATCGGCGCGACGGGGGCGAAGTCCTTCGCCGTGTCGTAGCTGAGATGCGCGTACAAGGCCGGGTTGATCACCATCTGGCCGGACGTGCCGAACAGCAGCGTGTAGCCGTCGGGCTCCGCGCCTTTCACGAACTGGGCGGCGACGATGCCGTTCGCGCCCGCCTTGTTGTCCACGATGACCGGCGTTTTCAGGATCTCCTGAAGCGCGGCGGCGTAGGCGCGGGCGATGACGTCGCTGGTCTGCCCCGGCGGGAAGCCGACGACCATCCGGATGGGACGCGCGGGGAAACGCTCCGCCGCCCGCGCCGCGCCGGACATCCCCGCCGCCATGGGCAACGCCGGCAGCAGCATGGCCCCCGCCGCCCGCCGCAGCAGGCGCCGCCTGCCCGGGGAGGTCGCGGCGGACGCCGCATCGTCGGTCTTGGGGTTCTTCATCGTTGTCTCCTCTTTCTTATGACCGAGAGGCAGTCTAGACACGCAATATCTGCGTGTCTAATATATTGAGCACCCATTCCCAATACTTATTTTGTATGGACTTGCGCCGTCTCCGTTATTTCCTGGTCGTCGCGGAAGAGCTGCACTTCACGCGGGCGGCGCAGCGCATCGGCATCGCGCAGCCGCCGCTAACGCACCAGATCAAGATGCTGGAGCGCGAACTGGGCGTCAGCCTGTTCGACCGCCAGCCCGGCCATGTGCGGCTGACGGAAGCCGGCGCGGTGCTGCGCGAGGAGGCGCGCGACATCCTGGATCGCGTGGGCCAGGCCGCCGACCGCTGCCGTCGCAGCGCCCAGGGCCTGATCGGGCGCATCGGCGTGGGCTTTACCGAGTCGGCGTCTTTCTGCGCGGAGGTGACCACGGCGCTGCACCGCTACCGCGACCGTTATCCCCAGGTCGAAATGACGCTGGAGGAAAATCGCTCCATTCCGCTGATGCAATCCCTGCGCCAGGGCCGCATCGACGTCGCCTTCGTCCGCCTGCCCATCGGCATGGACGAAGACGTGCGGTTCAAGCTGATCTCCACGGAGTCCATGGTGGTCGCCCTGCCGCGCATGCACCGCCTGGCGCGCCGCAAGAGCCTGCGCCTGCATGAACTGAGCGACGAGCCCTTCCTGCTCTATCCGCGCGCCACGCGCTTCGGGCTGTCGGACATGATCGTCACCGCCTGCGAGGCGCGCGGCTTCAGTCCGCGCATCGTGCAGCAGGCGCCGCAGATTTCCTCCACCATCAACCTGGTCGCCAGCTCGCTGGGGATCACCATCGTGCCGGCCTGCATGCAGCAGGCGCGCGTCGACCAGGTGCGCTACGTGCCGCTGAAGGAAGACGATCTCAGCGCCAGCCTGGGCGTGGCCTATCGTTCCGGCCATCCGGCGCCCGCCGTCGCCAATCTCCTGGCCATGGTGCCGGCGCGATCGTAGCGTTCTCCGAATAGCGTTCTCCGAATAAGGCGGCCGGGCGCGCGCATGCGATGGCGCGGCCGTCGAATTTGCTCATAAGCAGTAGAAAACAACCAATCCATCGTTGGTCCCGAATCTCCGCGGGCTTAGAGTTCCCGACGGTTGCATTGCGTCGTTTCCGGTGCGTCGTTTTCCGTTTTCCTTCCCGCCGCGCCGCCGCCGTTACGCCGTTCCCCTTACGCCGTGTCCGAGCCTGGCGCCCGCGCGCGCCGTCGCCCCCCCTCCGGAGAACCTGCATGAACGATCGCCTGAGCCGTATCCACGCCTCCCGCTCCGCCGCTGTCAAGGCGACGCTGGACTATCCCGTCATCGACACCGACGTGCACGTCAACGACTACGCGCCCATCCTCGAGGACTACGTGCAGCACTACGGCGGCGCCAAGCTGGTCGACGCCCTGCGGCGCGCGCTGGGCTCGCGCCACAACACCAAGCGCGACGGCCGCGACTGGTACGCCCAGACGCCGGAAGAACGGCAATACAACCGCACGCTGCGCGCGCCCTGGTGGGCCCGCGTCACCCGCAACACCCTGGACCTCGCCACCTACACGCTGCCCGAGCTGCTCTACGAGCGCCTGGCCGAGCAAGGGGCGGACTACTCCATCCTGTTTCCCAACGACGTGCTGGCGCCGCTGGGCGCGCGCGACGATACGCGGCAAGCCCTGCATCGCGCCATCAATCACTTCCACGCCGACCAGTACCGCAAGTACAGCGACCGCCTCACGCCCGTCGCCGGCATTCCGCTGAACACGCCGCAGGAAGGCATCGAGGAACTGGAATTCGCCGTGAAGACGCTGGGCCTGAAGGTGATCAACATCGCCGGCGGCGTGAAGCGTCCGGTCAAGGCGATCGCCGACAAGTATCCCGCCGACCAGTATCCCGAGATCGCCAGGTACGCGCACTACACCGATTTCTACGGCATCGACAGCGAGTACGACTACGATCCCTTCTGGGCCAAGGTGGTCGAGCTCGGCGTGCCCGTCACCACGCACTACGGCAGCCAGGGCTGGACCGGCCGCCAGTCCATCAGCAACTACATGAACAACCACATCGGCCACTTCGCCGATGGCTCGCAGGCCTTCGCCAAGGCGCTGTTCTTCGGCGGCGTCACGCGCCGCTTCCCCGGCCTGCGCGTCGGCCTGCTGGAAGGCGGCGCCGATTGGGGCTCGCACGTCTATACCCACCTGGTGGACCGCTGGGAGAAGCGCAACCGCGTCGCGGTGCAGAACTACAACCCGGCCAACGCCGACCTGGGCCTGCTCAAGGACCTGTTCGCGCGCTATGGCGCCGACTTCATCCGCGGCCGCGACGTCGATCCCGCCCAGTTGCTGCGCGACAGCCTGGGCATCTCCGCCCTGCCCCACAGCCGCGAGCCGCGCGCCGACGAAATCGACGACTTCGCGCTGGCCGGAATCGAGAAGGTCGAGGACATCCGGGACCGCTGGGTGAACAGCTTCTACTTCGGCTCCGAAGCGGACGACCGCACGGTCGCGGCCGCCTTCAACGAGCGCGTGCACCCGCTGGGCGTGAAGATCAACGCCATCTGGTCTTCCGACGTCGGCCACTGGGACGTGCCGGACCTCACCGAGCCCCTGGCGGAAAGCTGGGACCTGGTCGAACAGGGCGTCATCAGCGCCGCCGATTTCAAGGCCCTCGTCTTCGGCAATCCCTACCGCTTCTACACCGAAGCCAATCCCGCCTTCTTCGCCGGCACCGAAGTCGAGCGCAAGCTGACCGCCGCGCGCCAGCAGGCCGCCTGAGCCCCTGCCCGGCCCGCACCGTCTTTCCCCGTACCTGGAGCACCTGCATGAACAAGTTGGCACGATGGGCCGCCCGCGCGGCCTTGTCCCTGGCGTTCGCCGGCGCCGCGTCGGCCGCGCTGGCCGCGGACGTGATCCGCATCGGCGTGGCCACCGCGGGCGGCGGCGACCCGATCACCTGGGGCGGTTCGCCCGGCGGCGTGGTGCGCGCCAACCAATGGCTGGAGGAAGCCTTCAAGGCCGACGGCGTCAAGGTCGAATGGCTGTTCTTCAAGGGCGCCGGCCCGGCCGTGAACGAGGCGCTGTCGAACAGGCAGATCGACTTCGCCTACCAGGGCGACCTGCCGGCGGTGGTCGGCCGCGCCAACGGCCTGAAGACCAAGCTGCTCGTGATCAGCGGCGCGCGCAACAACCTCTACGTGGTCGTGCCGCCGGACTCCAAGCTGTCGCGCATCGAGGACCTGAAGGGCCAGCGCGTGTCGATCTTCCGCGGCACCAACGGCCATCTGGTGGCCATCAACGTGCTGGCCGACCATGGCCTGAGCGAACGCGACATCAAGGGCGTGAACCTCGACGCCGGCAGCGCGCAGGCCGCGCTGGTGTCGCACGGCGTGGACGCGGCCTTCGGCGGCTACGAATGGTTCAAGGTGCGCGACCAGGGCCTGGCCAAGGTGATCTATTCCACCCAGGGCCAGGATCCGGCCTACACGCGCCAGGCGGCCCTGCTGGTGCGCGAGGACTTCGCCAAGGAGAATCCGGCGCAGGTGCAGAAGGTGGTCGACGTCTTCGTGCGCGCCTCGCGCTGGGCCTCCGATGAAAAGAACCGCGACGCCTTGTTCAAGGTCTGGGAAAAGAGCGGCGTGCCCTACGCATCCTGGGCCGCCGAGTTCGACAAGCAGGACCTGGCCGCGCGCAACTCCCCGCTGGTCGACGACTTCATCGTCGCGCGCTACAAGGCCGTGGTGGCGGACGCGTTGAAGCTCAAGCTGATCCGGCGCGAGGTCTCGGTCGACGACTGGTTCGACACCCGCTACCTCGACCAGGCCCTGAAGAACCAGGGGCTGGAGCACTACTGGACGCGCTTCGACGCCAAGGGCAAGCCGGCATCATGAGCATCCTGACCCTCGCGCGCGGCGAACGCGCAAGGCCGGCCACTGCCCCGGACACTGCCCCGGGGGCCGCCGTCCCCGCCCGGACATCCGCGTGGCGGCGCCGCGCGGTCTGGCTGGCGGCGCCCTGGCTCCTGCCGCTGGCCCTCTTCGCGCTGTGGCAACTGGGCGCCGACCGCGGCTGGATCTCGCCCCAGGTCCTGCCGCCCCCGGCCTATGTGTGGGACACGCTGCGCGACCTGTTCACCAGCGGCGACCTCTGGACCAACCTGCGCGCCAGCCTGCTGCGCGTGCTGGTGGGTTTCGCCGGCGGCAGCGTGCTGGGCCTGGCGCTGGGCACGGCCATGGGCCTGTGGCGCCCTTTGCAGGCTTATCTGTTGCCCACCTTCAACGCCCTGGTGCAGATTCCCGTGCTGGCCTGGCTGCCCTTCGTGCTGCTGCTCGTGGGCATCGGCGAGCCGCTGAAGTACATCCTGATCGCCAAGGCGGCGCTGGTGCCGGTGACGCTGAACACCTTGCAGGGCTTTCGCCTGGCCAGCCCGGCGCTGCGCGAGGTCGCGCGCGCCTATGGCTACAGCCGGCGCCAGGAGGTGCTGGAGGTGATCCTGCCATTGGCCACCCCGACGCTATTCACCGGCCTGCGGCTGGGCTTCACCAAGGCCTGGCTGTCGCTGGTGGTGGTGGAGCTGGTGGCCTCCAGCGAGGGCATCGGCTACCTGATCGTCTATGGCCGCCAGTTGTTCCAGCTCGACCTGGTGATGGCCGCCGTGATCGTGGTGGGCGCCGTCGGCCTGCTCATCGATCGCCTGCTCGATGCCCTGGAAACGCGCCTGCTCGGCGCCCGCCGCGCCACCCGGGCCGGCGCGCAAGCGGAGGCCGTGCCATGAGCGCGAGCGACAAGGCCGGGAACGGCGGACGCTGGCGCGGCCTCGTCCTGCCGGCTGCCGCGATCCTGCTCTGGTGGGCCTTGGCGCGCGCCGGCGTGGTCAATTCCGCGTTGCTGGTCTCGCCCGCCAAGGTGGCCGAGACCGGCCTCGACCAGATCCTCACCGGCAAGCTCTGGCGCGCCCTGGGCGCCAGCTTGGCGCGCGAATTCACCGGCTTTCTCATCGGCACGGCCGCCGGCCTGCTGCTGGGCGCGCTGCTGGGCCTGTCGCGCTGGTTCAACCGGCTGGCGGGTCCCAGCTTCAACACCTTCAAGCAGATCTCGCTGTTCGCCTGGATCCCGCTGATCTCGGTGTGGTTCGGCCTGGGCGACACCGCCAAGGTGGTCTTCCTCTCCCTGGCGGCGCTGGTGCCGGTGGTGGTGAACACCTGCGACGGCATACGCGGCACGCCCGAGTCCCTGCTGGAAGTGGCGCGCGTCTACGGCTACAGCCGCGCGCAGACGCTCTTCCACGTGGTGCTGCCCGCCGCCGCGCCGGCCATCTTCACCGGCATCTATCTCGCCCTGATCTATTCCTGGCTCGCCACCATCGGCGCGGAATACCTGCTGGTGGCGGGCGTGGGCATCGGCAACCTGCTGATCGAGGGCAGCGAACACTTCCAGATGGACCTGGTGATCTTCGGCATGATCGTCGTCGGCGTGGTGGGCTGGCTCATGAACGCGCTGACCCGGCGGCTGGAACAACGTTTTGCGCGCCTGCGCGGCGCCGCGCAATGAACTCGGAACACCCACGCATGACCCAAGCATCCACGCAAACCTCCACGCAAGCCTTGAATCTGGACCTGCAAGGCGTCGGCAAGCGCTACGCCAATGCCCAGGCCGAAAGCGGCGTCCTACAGGTGCTGGACGGCATCGACCTGAGCATCCCGTCCGGCGAGTTCGTCGCCGTGGTCGGCGCCAGCGGCTGCGGCAAGTCCACCCTGCTGCGCCTGGTCCTCGGCCTGGACGACCATTACGACGGCCGCATCCTGCTGGGCGGCGCGCCGGTGCGCGGCACCGGCCCCGAACGCGGCATCGTATTCCAGGACCACCGGCTCTTTCCCTGGCTGACCGTCGAACAGAACATCGCGGTGGGCCTGCGCAACGCGCCCCTGGACGCCGCGCGCAAGCGCGAGCTGGTGGCCCAGCACGTGGCCCTGGTCGGCCTGGAAGGCTTCGAGAAATCCTATCCGCACCAGATCTCCGGCGGCATGGCGCAGCGGGTGGCGATCGCGCGCGGCCTGGTCAACCGGCCGCGCGTGCTGTTGCTGGACGAGCCCTTCGGCGCGCTCGACGCGCTCACCCGGACCCGGCTGCAGGTCGAACTGCAAGGCATCTGGCAAAAGGAACGCATCACCATGATCCTGGTTACTCACGACGTCGAGGAAGCCGTGTTCCTGGGCGACCGCGTGGTGGTCATGCGGCCGCGGCCGGGACGCATTCATCGCATCGTGCCGGTGCCGCTGCCGCATCCCCGCAACCGCAGCGATCCCCGCTTCATCCGGATACGCGACGACGTGCTGGCCGACTTCCTCGCCCCGGACGGCGCGCCCATCGCCGGCGACGAGCCCTTCGACGGGCTGGCCGAGGCGGGCGCGCCCGCGCTGCCCGCCCTGTCGTCGCTGCGCATGGCGTGGTAGGTCCGGGCCCGCGCAACCCCATCCCGACGGAGATCACGACATGCCCACCCGCCAGTTCAAGCTCGGCGCCTTCCTGATGCAGACCGGCCACCATATCGCCGCCTGGCGCCACCCCGACGCGCAGGCCGACGCGGGGGTCAATTTCCGCCACTACGCGGACCTGGCGCGACGCGCGGAAGCCGCGAAGTTCGACGCCATTTTCCTGGCCGACGCCGTCGGCGTGCGCAACCGCGACATCCCCTCGCTGTCGCGCACGGCGCGCAGCGACAACTTCGAACCGCTCACGCTGTTATCGGCGCTGGCGGCGGTCACCGAGCGCATCGGCCTCATCGCCACCGTCTCCACCACCTACAACGAGCCCTATCACGTGGCGCGCAAGTTCGCCTCGCTGGACCACATCAGCGGCGGCCGCTCCGGGTGGAACCTAGTCACCTCCAGCGGCGAGAGCGAAGCGCAGAACTTCAGCCGGGCCGAACACATGGAGCATGCCACGCGCTACGCCCGCGCCGCGGAATTCCACGACGTCGTCCTCGGGCTGTGGGATAGCTGGGAAGACGATGCCTTCGTGCGCGACCGCGACAGCGGCGTCTACTTCACCCCTGAAAAGCTGCATCCGCTGCATCATCGCGGCGACCACTTCCAGGTGCGGGGACCGCTGAACGCAGCCCGCTCGCCGCAGGGCCGGCCCGTCGTCGTGCAGGCCGGCGCCTCGCTCGCCGGCCGCGAACTGGCCGCGCGCACGGCCGAAGTCATCTTCGTGGCGCACCAGACCTTCGACGAGGCGCAGACCTTCTACCGCGACATCAAGCGGCGCGCGCGGGACCTTGGACGCGACCCGGACCACGTCAAGATCATGCCCGGCATCTTTCCCGTGGTGGGCCGCACCCAGGCCGAAGCCGAGCGGAAATTCGCGCAGCTACAGGACTTGATCCATCCCGTCGTCGGCGTGCAGTTGCTGACCAACATGCTGGGCGGCTTCGACGTCTCGGGCTATCCCGTGGACGGCCCCGTGCCCGACCTGCCGGAGACCAACGCCGGCAAGAGCCGGCAGCAACTGCTGGTCGACCTCGCGCGGCGCGAGAACCTGAGCATCCGCGATCTCTACCTGCGCATCGCGGGCGCGCGCGGCCACCAGCAGATCGTGGGCACGCCGCAAGGCATCGCCGACCAGTTGCAGCAGTGGTTCGAGGAAGAAGGCGCCGACGGCTTCAACATCATGTCCCCGTGGTTTCCCGGCGGCCTGGACGATTTCATCGAGCTGGTGCTGCCCGAACTGCGCCGGCGCGGCCTGTTCCGCACCGAGTACGAAGGACGCACGCTGCGCGAGCACCTGGGCCTGCCGCGCCCGCCCCATCCCGCCGCGACGGCCCGCGCGCAACGCCTGCAGGAACAGCCCGCGCCGGCGCTCGCGGCAAGCGCCGGCTGATACCTTACTGACCCCCAGCTTACGTTGCCCTTGGGGCCTTGCCGGCCCTAGGGTAAACACGGCCTCGCATCGACCCGGTATTTCAGTACTCTCGCGTCACCCCAAAAAAACGAGGAGACAACCGATGAGCCTGACACTGACCCGTCGCCTGGCGGCGCTGTTCGCCGTGGCCGGCATGGCCGCATTGCCGGCGGCCCACGCGAAGGACACGTGGCCCGACCACCCCATCACCATCGTGTCGCCCTATGCGCCGGGCGGCACCACCGACATCCTGGCGCGCCTGCTGGCGCCGCGGCTGCAAGCCAAGTTCGGCCAGGCCATCGTCGTCGAGAATCGCTCGGGCGCGGGCGGCAACATCGGCACGGCCTACGTGGCCAAGGCCAAGCCGGACGGCTACACCTTCCTGCTGGCTGCCAGCGGTCCCATCGTGATCGCCGGCACGCTCTACAGCTCCCTGCCCTATCGCCCGGACAAGGACTTCACGGCCGTGTCGCCGCTGGCGGACACCAATTTCGTGGTCGCCGTCAACGCCAAGTCCGGCCTGAACTCCATCCAGGACGTCATCGCCAAGGCCAAGACCGGCACCCTGTCCTTCGGCTCCGCCGGCTCGGGCACGCCGCAGCACATCATTGGCGAGATGTTCAACGTCGCGACCAAGCAGAAGATCCAGCACATTCCCTACAAGGGATCGGGTCCCCTGCTGAACGACCTGGTCGGCGGCCAGGTGCCGTTGGCCTTCGAAAACCCGCTGCCCATCATGCAGCAGGTCAAGGCCGGCAACCTGAAGGTGCTGGCGGTCACCGGCTCCAAGCGTTCCGCCGCGCTGCCCGACGTGCCCACCCTGGCCGAGACCGGCATCAAGGGCGTGGACGCCAAGCCCTGGTACGGCTTCCTCGGCCCGGCCGGCCTGCCCAACGACATCACCACGCGCATGAACAAGGCCATCCAGGAAATCCTGGCCTCGCCGGACGTCAAGGCGCAACTGGCCAGCCTGGGCGTGGAGCCGATGGTGATGACGCCCAAGGAATACCAGGCCTTCATGGACAAGGAAATCGTGAAGTGGGGCGCCGCCGTCAAGGCCTCGGGCGCCACCGTGGACTAAGGGGACACGGCGACGCTAGTTCGCCGTGATGCCCGCCTGCCGCACGACCCCGGACCATCGCGTCGTCTCCGACGCGATGAACTTTCCGAACTCGTCCGGCCCCATCTTCACGTAGCTCAGCCCCAGGCTTTCCATCTGCGCGCGCACGTCGGCGCTCCGGAGTATCTTGTCGACCTCCGCGGCCAGCTTGGCCGTGACGTCCTTCGGGGTTCCCGCGGGCGCGAGCAGGCCCGTCCAGTTGCGCACCGTCAGTTCCTTGCGGCCCAGTTCGGCCATGGTCGGCACCTCGGGCAGGACCGCCGCACGCGCCGTGCCCAGGGTGGCGAGCGGAATCAGCTTGCCCTCCTTGATGAAGGGCAAGGCCGGCTGCAAGGTGGCGAAGGACATCGAGACATGCCCGGCCACGACGTCGCTCAGCGCGGGCACGTTGCCCTTGTACGGGATGTGGTTGATCGCGACGCCGTCGACGGACTTGAACAATTCGCCGGCCAACTGGCTGGTCGTGCCGTTGCCGCCGGAGGCGAAAGTCATGTCGCCCGGTTTCTGCTTCGCCAGCTTGACCAGGTCCGCGACCGACCGCGCGGGCACGGACGGATTGACGACCAGCACGGTTTCCGCGTCCGCGACGAAGGCCACGGGGCTGAAGTCCTTGGCCGCGTCGTAGGCCATGTGGGAATAGATGAGCGGATTGACGGATTGCGTCCCGATGGTGCCCATCACCAGCGTATAACCGTCGGGCCGGCTCTTCGCCACGAGATCGGCGCCGATATTGCCGCCGGCGCCGGGCCGGTTCTCGACGATGACGCTTTCTCCGAAGTCCGCCGACATCCTGGTGGCGATCAGCCGCGCCAGCAGGTCCGAATAGCCGCCCGGCGGGAAAGGCACGATAAGGTAGATGGGCTTGCTCGGATACGCCTCCCCGGCATGGGCGGCGCTACCCCAGCAGGACAGGGCCACGCATGCCGCCACGGCGAGCGGCCGAGCCCGCGCACGTTTGGAAAGAGCCCTGCCCGGACGGCGCCGCGGCGCCGTATTCACAGCATTCATTTTCATTCCCCTTGCGTTTTTTGAGTGCTCTCGATATGGCGATGCTTCAGAACCGCATTTCCGTCAACGGCAGCACCGCGATGCCGTTTCTTTCCAACTCCTTGCGCACGTGGCTCGCGACGGCGACCGCCGTGGGTTCGTCGCCATGCGTGCAGAAAGACCGTATCGCGCTGTGTATGCGCTTGCCGGAGGGCGTGATGATGGCCTGCTCCTCGATAAAGGAGAGCACCTGGCGCGCCGCCTGGGCGGGGTCGGTGATCATCGCGCCAGGAAGGCTGCGCGACGTCATCAGGCCGGTATCGGAGTAGGTCCGGTCGACGTAGGCCTCCTCCGCGACCTTCAGTCCGAGTTGATGCCCCGCCTTCACCATTTCGGAACAGGCATTGGCGACGAAGATCAATTCGCGGTCCGCCGCTCGGATGCCGCGCGCGACCGCCTCGGCGATCGTGGCGTCATGGTGCGCCATGTTGTTCAGCGCGCCGTGCGGCTTCACGTGCGACACCTTGGCGCCCGCGGCGTTGGCGATCGCCTGCAACGCGCCGATCTGGTACGTGATCATGTATTCCAGGTCGCGCGCGTTCATCTGGATCTGGCGGCGCCCGAAACCCCAGATGTCGTTGAAGCCGGGATGCGCGCCGATCGAGGCGCCGTTCTCCAGCGCCAGCCTGACCGTCTCGGTCATCACCGTGGCGTCGCCCGCATGAAAGCCGCAGGCCACGTTGGCGGACCGGATGATCCTGATCAGCTCGGCGTCGTTGCCTATCTTCCACTTGCCGAAGCTCTCGCCCATGTCGGCGTTCAGATTGATCTGTCCTTGCATGATGGTTTCCTTCTCTCAGGATGAAATGCGCTGCCCCTATGCCGGCGCGCCGGCGCGCAGCGCCACGTCGGATGACGAAATACCCAGCAGCGCCTGGAAACGCGCTTCGTCGGTGGCGCTTTCCGTATTGACCAGCAGCACGCGGGCGCCCTCGTCGAGACCGATGTCGCGCCGCATACCGGCGTCCCCGGCCGCGGCCAGCAGGCCGGCCATGCCGGCGGCGCCGCTTTCCCCGGCCAGCACCGCTTCCCCGCTGCGCTCGGGCAGCGCCAAGGCGCGCATGGCGGCCACCGCGTCCTCGTCGTCCACCGTCATGAAGGCGGCCGCGATCTGCTGCAAATAACGCCACGCGAGATGGGAAGGCTCGTAGCACTCCAGCATGGACATGAGCGTGGGCGCGCCGGCGTCCACCTTCACCGGCCGCCCCGCCCGCGCGCTTTCGTACAGGCAGGCCGCGCGGGCCGGCTCCACGACGATGAACGCCGGCGCCGCCGCGGACCACTGGTCGGCCATGGCGCTGGCCAGCGCGGCGGCGAAACCGCCCACGCCGGCCTGCAGGAAAACGTGCGTGGGCGGCAAGGCCAACTGCCGTTCGGCCTCGCGCGCGATCAAGGTGTAGCCCTGCATCACCCACTGGGGAATGGACTCGTAGCCCGGCCAGGTCGTATCCGACAGCAGCGTCCACCCGCGCTCCCGCGCCAGCCGCATCGATTCGGCCACCGCGTCGTCGTAGGTGCCGGCGACTTCGATGACCTCGGCGCCGAAGCGCGCGATCGCGTCGCGGCGCGCCTGCGTGACACCCTCATGCACCAGGATCGCGGCGTGGGCGCCCGCCAGGCGCGCGCCGGCGGCCACGGATTGGCCGTGGTTGCCGTCGGTCGCGCAGACGAAAGTCATGGACGCCGCCATGTCGTGGAAGTCGCGGGTCCATGCGGCGTTCACGCCCTCCGCGCCGGCGGAGACCTCCGCCGCCCCCGCGCTCCGCAGCGAGCCGGAGCGCGCGCGCGGCAGCGCCGCGACCGGAAACGGCTGTCCCCGCGTCTTGCCCACCTCCGCCATGATCAGCCGCAGCACCGCGTAGGCGCCGCCCAGGGCCTTGAAGCTGCGCAGGCCCAGCCGCGCGCCCTCGTCCTTGACGTGCAGTTCCGCGATGCCCAGCTTGCGCGCCATGGCGGGCAGCGCGCGCATCGGCGTGGGCCGGTAGTCGAAGACCGCCCGCAGGGTGGCCTCCACGTCCGCCGCGTCGCGCGCGGAGCAGCGGGCCATGGGTTGCGGGGGAGTCGCGGGCGGCGCGGACGCCGGGTTGAGGAAGAATTTCATTTAGCCATCCAGGGTGAATGGCGATATGTTATTTATCTCCCTGCGTTAATTCTTATGCATTTTCACCCTCCAGACGCAAATAAATTGCGTGCAAGGACAGGCCGTGACGCCATTGGACGACGTGGATTTGAAGCTGCTGGAACTCGTGCAGCAGCATGGCCGTATCTCGCAAAGCGACCTGGGCGAGCAGGTGCACTTGTCCACCGCGGCGGTGAACCGGCGCTTGAAGCGCCTTCAGCAGGAGGGCGTGATACGGAAAATGGGCGCGGTGCTTTCCGGACCGGCGCTGGGGCATCCGCTGACCATCATTACCGAGGTCGCCACCGAGAGCGAACAGGTCGATCTCTACGACGCGATGAAGGAAGCCTTCCGCAACTGCCCGCAGATCCAGCAGTGCTACTACGTCACCGGCGCCTGCGATTTCATCCTGATTTTCGTGGTCAAGGACATGACGCAGTACACGCAACTGACGCGCAAGCTTTTCTTCCAGAACAACAACGTGCGCAGTTTCAGGACCTTCGTGGCGATGGATTGCGTCAAGGCGACGCTGGACGTGCCTTTCCGCGACTAGCGCCGTGTCCTCGAGGCGCGCACACGCCGGCGCGGCCATCGCCGCGACCCGACCCGCTGCGCCCGCGTTGACAGGCCCTAGGCGGGGTCGCCGCGCAGCCCGGCCGCTTCCACGCCCTGCATGGCGCAAAGCTCGTCGTTGTCGGAGGTCTCGCCGCTGACCCCCACCGCGCCGACCACGTCGCCGGCCGCGTTGCGGATCAGGATGCCGCCCGGCGCGGGCACGGCCTTGCCGTCGCTCATGGCCTGCAGCGCCGTGGTGAAGTAGGCGTTGCGCGGGGTGCGGTCGGCCAGCTTGCGGCTGCCGAACCCCATGCCCAGGCAGCCCCAGGCCTTGGCGCGCGAGATGTCGGCGCGCAGCAGGCTGGTGCCGTCCTCGGCCAGATAGACCTTGAGCGCGCCGCGCACGTCCAGCACGGACACCGCGATGGGCGTCATCCCCTGGCTGCGCGCGTAGGCGATGGTGCGTTGCGCAATCTCCAGGGCGGCCTGCAGGGAGATGCTTTCCATGGCGATCGTGGTCATGTTTTCCATCATTGAGCTTTCCGGTCGGCTAAGGCATGATCGAACAAAAAACGCGAGGGCCTGCTTCCGGCATGGGGGGACGCCCCTGATTCCGGCTGTCTCACTTGGAACCCAGACATCTCGATATCTTCCTGCTGCGCTGCCTGACGGCGCTGGTCAGCGAGGCGCACGTCACCCGCGCGGCGCTGCGCATGGGCATGACGCAGCCCGCCATGAGCGCCACGCTCGCTCGCCTGCGCGGGCTGTTCAACGACCCGCTGCTGGTGCGCACGGAAAAAGGCATGGTGCCGACCGAACGCGCGGTGGCGCTGGCCGAGAGCATACGCCAGGGCATCGCGCTGATCGACCACGCCCTGGTGCGCCAGGATGAATTCGACGCCGCCCATGCGGACATGCGCTTCGACGTCGCCGCCACGGAATCGGTGGGCTTCGTTCTCATCCCGGCCCTGATCGCCCGCCTGCGCGCCGTGGCGCCCGGCATCCGCCTGCGCACCCATGTGCCGGAACTGACGCGGTCCAGCCACGAGCTCGAAGAAGGCTATGCCGACCTCCTGATCAGCTTCATGCGCTCGGTGCCCGAAGGCCTGCATGTGTCCCTGCTGCTGCGCCAGAAGCTGGCGGTGATCGCGGCGCGGCGCCATCCCGAGGTGCGTGGCGCGATCGACCTGGCGCAGTACATACGCTGGCCGCACGTCTACTACGCCCGCGGCCGCGACGGCAGCGCGACGCTGGAGGCCACCGTGGACGAGGCCCTGGCCGCGGCCGGCCGGACGCGGCGCATCGGCGCCTGGCAGCCGTCCATCCTCTCCTCGGCCGCCGTCGTCGCGGCCTCCGACATGCTGGCGACGGTGCCCGAATACCTGGCGCGCCATTTCGAGGCGACCTCGGGCGTGCAGGTCCTGGCGCCCCCGGTGCCCATGCCCGACGTCGATATCGCCATGTATTGGCACGACCGCATGCACAAGGAGCCGGCGCACCGCTGGCTGCGGGACGCGCTGCGCGATGTTGCGGCGCGATTGCGGGTCGATGGCTGAATCCATAGGCACCGACCTTAGCCCGCGCCGGCGCTTTGTTCCATCGCTCCTGGCCCATGTCCACATACGTCCAGGGCGATGGCGGCGCGCGGGGCGCACTCCCATAATCGTTCCGACTCCCAGACCCGCTGCCCCGGCAGCACCGCGAGTATCGGAATGCAGACACTACGCTCCAGCCGGCCCGCCGTCCGCCCGGCCGACGCACCCGCCGGCCACGACACCCACGCCAGCCACGCCAGCCACATCACCGTCCTGGCCGACCGCCAGCTCTATGCCCTGCACAACATCATGCGGCTCGCGGGCCGCGTCAGCGCTTATCCGTCCACCGCGCGCGGCTACGCGCCGTCGAACTGCTACCTGCTCAAGCACGACGACCGCGCGCTGCTGCTCGACAGCGGCTATACGGCGCACCAGCGCTCGCTGATCGGGCAGATCGGCTCGCTGCTGGCGCCGGGCGATTCCCTGTCGGTCTTCCCGATGCGCATCAACGAGTACATGTCGGTGTGCAACGTCGAGGCGATCGCGGCCGCCTTCGATGTCGAGCAATGCTATTCGGGCAACGCCGACGCCGCCAAGTGGGTGGACTTCGGCGGGCGCTCCGACGCCGCCGGCGGCCCGGACGACGGCTACGCGCTCAAGACCACGCTGGTCGGGCGCGCCGCCACGCTGCACGTCGGCCGCGGCGAGCACCGCCCCTTGCAGGCCTTCCAGGCGCCCATACGCCTGATCAGCACGCGCTGGATGTACGACGCCGCGACGCGCACCCTGTTCACGTCCGACACGTTCTCGCATGAGTGGTCGCAGGACGAGAACGGCCCCTGGACGACGACCGCCGACGACAACCGCACCAGCGCCGCGCATATCCGCAGCTTCCTCCTGAACACCCGCTACTGGTGGCTGGAAGGCGGCAGCACCGACGCGCTGCGGCGCAAGCTGGGCGACGTCTTCGACAAATACGACATCGAGACCATCGCGCCCGGCTATGGCCGCATCCTGCGTGGCAGGGAACTGGTGCGGCGCCAGTACCAGATGCTGGACGACGTGCTGCGCGGCCTGGACCGGCGCATGGTCGAACCCAGATACGTGGACCGGGACGAGGTGCGATGATGACGGTGAGCAAGAAACCGATGCCGCGGCAACTGGCGCCGGGCGTGTTCTGGCTGGGCGATTGCCTGGAGCAGCAGGCCAACGGCAAGATCTATCACACGTACAACGCGGCCTTCCTCCTGATCGGCGAGACCGCTTCCATGCTGATCGAGACCGGGCATCCCAAGGACTTCCCGCTGATAAACGCGCAGATGGAATCCCTGCTGGCGGGCAAGGCGCCCCTGAAATACCTTTTCGTCACGCACCAGGAAACGCCGCATTCCGGCGGGCTGGGCCGCGTGCTGCATCGGTATCCGGAGGCGGTCGTGTGCGGCGACATCTGCGATTACCACCTGGCCTTCCCGCAGTACGCGCATCGCCTGCGGGAGATGCGCGGCGGCGACCGGGTCGACCTGGGCGGACGCACGTTCGAACTGGTGGAGCCGGTCATCCGCGACCTGCGCACCACCTGGTGGGGCTTCGATCACCAGGCGCGCGTGCTGTTCCCCGGCGACGGCTTCGCGTACAGCCATTATCACGAGGACGGCCATTGCGGCCACTTCGCCGAAGAAGCCATTTCGCTGAACATCCCCGAAGTGTCCGCCGTCTTCGCCGACCGGGCGTTGTTCTGGACCAAGTTCACCGACATGAACATCTATGTCGAGCGGCTGCAATGGCTGCTGGACCGGCTGGACGTGCGCGTCATCGCGCCCACCCACGGCCTGCCCATCCTCGATCCGCGGCGGACCGTGCCCAAGATCAAGGAAGGCCTGTTGTACGGCAGCGCCGTGCCGGAGTCCGGCACCGAGAACGGCCTGGCCGCCGCGGCGGCGGCCAAGGCGGCGGCCGCCGAGGCCCTGCCCAAGACGGCGCCCGGCTAGGCGGCCCGGGTTCGCCGGCGCCGCAAAACAATTCGAACGGACGGAGACATGCGATGAACACCACCAAGACGAGGAGGCTGCCCGGGCGCGACTGGCCCGGGGCCCGGCGGGGCCGGCGCGCGGGCGTATCGTTGCGCGCGATATTGCCGGTATTGTCCCTGGCCCTCGCGGGCCTGGCCGGCGAGGCGCGCGCGGGCGGCTATCCCGGCGCGCCGGTCACGGTCATCGTCCCCACCGGCGCCGGCGGCGGCATGGACCTGATGGCGCGGGTCGTCAGCGTCAAGATGAGCCAACTGCTGAAGACGTCCTTCGTGGTGGAGAACGTGCCGGGCGCCAACGGCATCATCGGCGCGGTACGCGTCGCCAATGCGGCGCCGGACGGCTACACCGTCCTGCTGGGGCAGACCTCGCAGATGGTGATCAACCCCTATCTCTATTCCAACGTGTCCTACGACACGTTCAAGAGTTTCATTCCCGTGATCCGGCTGTCCAACGCGCCCAATGTGGTCGTGGTGCCGACCCACTCGCCGTTCCGCACGCTGGCCGACATCGTCGCCGCGGCGCGCAAGGCCAATGCGCAGGGCAAGAACCTGAACCTGGCCACGCCGGGCAGCGGCACGGTCTCGCACCTGACCAGCGTGCTGTTCCAGCAGGCGGCCGGGATCCAGCTCTCGCACATCCCCTACAAGGGAGCCAGCTCGGCGCTGACCGATACCATCGCCGGCCGCGACGACTTGATGATGTCGTCCATCCCCACCTCCTTCGGCCAGATCAGGGCCGGCCAACTGCGCGCCGTGGCGGTATCGGCCGACAGGCGCAGCGCCTCGCTGCCCGACGTGCCGACCATCGCGGAGGCCGGCTATCCGGGATTCAACGCGGGGACCTGGTACGGCTTCTTCGTGCCGGCGAAAACGCCGCAAGCCGTCGTCGACATCCTGAACGAGGCGGCCAACGAGGCCTTGCGCTCGCCCGACGTCGTCAAGACCATCCAGGCCGACGGCGGCGAGGTGATCGGCGGCAGCAGCAAGGCATTCCTGGCGGTGCTGCACGAAGACGCCGCCAAATGGTCCAAGGCCGTGAAGGAGTCCGGGGCCCGGGTGGACTGACGCGCCGCGACGCGGCGCGGCGCGGTGCAAGTGATCGGCTTATTCCAGGGAAATGTTCCGGTCCTTGATCAGGGTCGACCAGCGCTTGACCTGGTCGTCGATGTAGGCCTGCGCGCCGGACGGCGGAATGGGGCTGGGATCGATGCCCAGGCTGTTCAGGCGCTTGACCACGTCGGGCGAGCTGATGACCGCCTGGACCGCGTCGGCGAGCTTCCTGGCCGCCTCCGGCGGCGTGCCGTGCGGGACGAACACGCCGTGCCATTCCAGCACCTCGAAGCCGGGATAGCCGCTTTCCGCCACGGTGGGGACGTCGGGCAGCGTATTCAGCCGCTTGGACGACGACACCGCCAGCGCGCGCAGCGTGCCGTTGCGGACGTAAGGCAGGCCGGACGAGGCATTGGCGAAATAGGCGTTCACCTGTCCGCCCACCAGGTCCACCAGCGCGGGCGCGCCGCCCTTGTAGGGAATGTGCAGCATGCTCAGGCCGGCGTCGCGCGCCAGCAGTTCGGCGGCCAGGTGGGCCGCGCTGCCGATGCCGTAGGAGGCGTAGGTCACCTTGTTGTCGGGATTCTTGGCCAGCGTCACGAACTCGGCCAGGGTGTTCGCCTTGACCTTGGGATTCACCACCAGGATCAGCGGCGCCGTGGCGGTGATCGCCACCGGCGTCAGGTCCTTGGACGGGTTGAAGTTGAGCTTGCGCAACGAGGCGTTCACGGCATAGGTGAAGGTGTCGTACAGCACCGTGTAGCCGTCCGGCGCGGAGCGGGCCACCACGCCCTCGGCGATGGTCGCGCCGGCGCCCGGGCGGTTTTCCACGATGATGCTCTGGCCCAGCTTCTCGCCCAGGGGACCGGCGATGACGCGCGCGACGTTGTCGGCGCCGCCGCCCGCGGCATAGGGCACGATGAGGCGGATGGGTTGTTCCGGCCAGGCGGCCTGGGCGGCGATCGGGGCGGCCGCCAGGACGGCGGACAGGAGCAATCCCCTGCGGATGCGTTGGAAGCGTTGCATATGTGTCTCCGGATAGTTATTCGAAACCGTATAGCTGCTCGGGGTTGTCGACCAGGATGCGCTTGCGCTGGCCGGCGTCGGGAATCCAGTCCTCCAGGGCGTCCAGGGTGCGCGCCGTCTCCGGCGGCGTGGGCATTTCGGTGGGATGGGGCCAGTCCGAGCCCCAGACCATGCGCTCGGGGGCGGCCGCCGCGAGCTTTCTCGCCACGTCGCGCGCCTTGCCGGCATCCGCGGCCAGGTAGTAGCCGGACAGCTTGACCCAGGTTTTGCCGGCCTGCAACCGGTCCTGCACGATGGCCCAGGCGCGTTCGTCCAGGGGGCCGTCGGCCAGGCGCGCCAGGTGGTCGAACACGATGGCGCAGGGCAGCCGCTCGATGATGGACCGGCTCTCGACGATCTGGGACGGCGTCATGTGCAGTTGCACGTGCCAGCCCAGCTCATGCACGCGCGGCGCCAGGGCCTCGATCATGTCGATGCGGGTGACGGCCGTGCGGGGAATGGCGACGGTGAAGCGGATGCCGCGGATGCCGCCCTCGTGCAGGCGCCGCAGCTCGGCGTCCGTCACGTCGGGAAAGACCACGCCCACGCCGCGCGTGTCGCGCGCGCCCAGGGCCTGGATGGCGGCCAGGGTGACGCGGTTGTCGACCACGTGCGGCGCCGGGGTGACGACCACCGCGCGCCGCAGGCCCAGGCTGTCGCGCAGGGCGCGGTAGCGGCCGGCCGTGCAGCCGGCCAGCGGATTGGGGGCCGCGGGGGCGTCGATGATCGCCGTATCGTAGAGGTGCAAATGGGAATCGCAGGCGCCGGGCGGCAAGGCCTTCCGCGCGCCCGCCGGCGTGCCGAGTGTCGTCTCTTCCATTTTCTTCTGGGACCGGCCACCCGCGGCCGGCCTTCTCCTGTTCGAACGGAAGCCATCTTAGCGATTCCGGACGTCAGCGAATATCGAATTTTTGTTTATCGCTAATGCAGTTTTTCTAATGAAGCGGGTGAGGCCCCGACAGGCATACCGGCGAAGCCGGGGAAACTACCTCGCCTTGGCCGGCCGCGCGCCGGTCTCCGCGATCTTCTCCAGGTAGGCGCACAGCATGTCGGCGACGGCGTCGGCGTAGGTGGCGATCTCCGCCGTCTTGCGGGGCCGTTCGGAGAATTGCTTGCCGACGGCGCCCAGCGTGGAATTGATCACCTCGCCGGCCAGGGCCCGCTGGGCGGCCGGCGCGCGCGGCAGGGCTTCCTCCAGGAAGGCCTGGATGGTGCGCTGCCCGCTCTCCTTCACCTCGCGCGTCTCGGGCGCATCGCGGTAGAGCGGCGCGGCGTCGTTCAAGGCGGTGCGCATGGCGGCCTCGTCGCATTCGGACTTGAAGAAGGCGTGGACCAGCTTGCGCAGGCGCGCGAGCGGCGGGTGGCGGCCGTCCTCCAGGATGTCGCGCAGCATGTCCTGGGTCTGCCGCCATTCGTCGCTTTGCAGGCGAAAGAGGATGGCCGCCTTGTTGGGGAAATACTGGTACAGCGAGCCGATGCTGACGCCCGCCTTCTCCGCCACCCGCGCCGTGGTGAAGCGCGGCGCGCCCTCCTCCGCCAGCACCTTCGCGGCGGCCTCCAGGATGGCCGCGACCAATTCCGTGGAGCGGGCCTGCTTGGGCTGCTTGCGCGAGGATATCTTGGGGCCGGGACGGGCGGTCATGGATGGCTTTCCCTTTCCGTATGCCTGGGCGAACCACGCCCGGAAAAATATGAACAATTCATCGCATTATAAGCCTCCCGGCGCCGGCGCATCCCCATGCGCATGGGGATGGCCGCCCTCCGCGGCGCGCGCCTCGCTGCCGAACAATCGCATCAATCCGCCGCGCAGATGATTCAGCATCGCCTCGCGCGCGGCGTCGGGGTCGCCCGCGCGTATGGCGTCGTCGATGGCGCGATGCTCGTTGCGCACGTCCACCGCGCGCCGCACCATGGGCTGCGGCGAAAGCTCGCGGATCAGCTTGATGGACACCCGGGTCTGCTCCGCCAGCGCGTTCATGGTCATGCTGAAGAAACGGTTGCCGCTCGCCGCGGCGATGGCCGCGTGAAAGGCGATGTCTTCCTCGATGCCGGGCTGGCCGTGCGCCAGCGCGCTTTCCATCAGGCGCCGCCGCCGGCTGATTTCGTCCTGCAACCGGGGATCGCCGCAACGGGCGGCGCAGGCCGCGCTTTCGGCTTCCAGCAGGCAGCGGAATTCCAGGAAGCTGCGCATGTCGGGAATGCTGTGCAGCGGACCGAAGGTGGCGCTTTGCAGCGCGGGCGGCTTGCCGACGAAATTGCCCGCGCCGCGCCGGGCATGGACCCAGCCTTCCGTGCGCAGCCGCGCCAGGGCCTGGCGCAATACCGGCCGAGATACTCCCAGCCTGCGTGACAGGTCTTCCTCGCTGGGCAGGCGCTGGTCGGGCTGCATGCCTTCGACCATGGCCAGCACTTGCTTGTAGGCGAAATCGCTCAACGGGGAGATGGCCATGATGACCTCGCTCGATCCGAAGTAGTAATACTAGTCTGCCGATTCATTGACATGGTAACGCCGCGAACCGAGCATGCGTACAGCCGCGACGGCAATCCTTCCGCGTATCGACGCCGCCGCGCCTCTTTTTCCAACCCTCCTCGACAGGACCCGGGCATGGCGACCATCACGGCTCTACGCAGCATCCGCATCAACGAACGTCCCAATCTCATCTGGGTGGAAATCGAAACCGATGAGGGGCTGATCGGGCTGGGCGAGTCCTTCCGCGGCGCGCAGGCCGTGGAGGCCGTCCTGCACGAGCAGGTCGCCCCCTGGCTGCTGGGGCGCGACGCGCGGCATATCGAGGCGGTGTCGCAGCAACTCATGAATCCTTACCTGGGTTTCCACAGCGCCAGCGCGGAAGTCCGCGCCGCCAGCGCCGTCGATATCGCGCTATGGGACCTGGCGGGCCAGCGCCAGGGCGTCCCCGTCTACGTCGCCATGGGCGGCGGCGTGCGCGACCGCATCCGCGCCTACAACACCTGCGCGGGCTACGCGTACAACACCGCCGGCGTCGTGCGCCGCAGCACGGACGGCTCCGAGGCGCCCAAGGGCCCCTACGACGACCAGATCGCCTTCATGCGCGACGCGGGCGAGCTGGCCGGGAGCCTGCTCGAAGAAGGCTACACGGCGATGAAGATATGGCCGTTCGACGGCTATGCGGCGGCCACCGGCGGCCACCTGATCGGACCAGAGGACCTTCGGCGCGGGCTCGAACCCTTCCGCAAGATCCGCGACGCGGTGGGCGACCGCATCGACGTGATGTGCGAGCTGCACAGCATGTGGACGGCCGGCGCAGCGGCGCGCATCTGCCGCGGGCTGGAAGACTACGGCGTGTTCTGGGCGGAAGATCCCATCGCCAAGATGGACGACGTCCAGGCCCTGGCCGACCTGCGCCGCCAGACGCGCGTGCCGGTGTGCGGCAGCGAGACGCTGGCCGGCCTGGTGCCGTTCCGCGACCTGCTGGCGCGCGACGCGCTGGACGTGGTCATGCTGGACCTGGCCTGGTGCGGCGGGCTGACGGAGGGGCGCAAGATCGCCGCGCTGGCCCAGGCCTATGCGCGCCCGCTGGCGCCGCATGACTGCACCGGCCCGGTGACGCTGGTCGCCGGCCTGCACCTGGCCATCCACGCGCCGACGGCGATCTTCCAGGAGGTCGTGCGCGCCACCTTGAGCACCTGGTATCGCGACCTGGTGACCGAGCTGCCGGTGGTCGAGCGCGGCATGGTGCTGGCGCCGACGGCGGCCGGCCTGGGCACGCGGCTGCATCCCGATGTGGCGAAGCGCGAGGACGCGGTCGTGCGGACCAGCCGCCGATAAAAGCAGGCGCGGGCCGCCGATAGCAGAAAACGAAAAACAGAATACCCAGAATTCCAGAGGAGACAGGCATGAAGAGATTACTGACGGGCGTGTTGCTCGCCTGCGCCGCATTCGGCGCGGCGGCGGAATCGCCCTGGCCCAAGGACCATCCCGTGCAGGTGGTGGTGCCCTTCCCCGCCGGCGGGGCCACCGATGCCATCGGCCGCATCATGGCCGAGCAATTGCAGAAGCGGCTGGGCGGCAACTTCATCGTGCAGAACCGTCCGGGCGCCACCGGCACGATAGGCGGCGGCTACGTCAGCCGCGCCGCGCCGGACGGCTACACCTTGATGATGTCGTCGCTGGGCACCTACGTGATCGCGCCGCACCTGATCAAGTCCATGCCCTACGACGCGCTGAAGGATTTCGACTACATCACCGTCGCGGTGCAGGCGCCCAACGTCCTGGTCGCCGGACCGGACAAGAAGGCGCGCACGGTGCAGGACGTCATCGCCGAACTGCGCGCCAGGCCGGGGCACGTGAGCTTCGCCAACTCCGGCTACGGCGCGTCGGACCACCTGTCGGCCGAAGTCTTCCTGCAGCAGACCGGCACCGAGGGCATGCACGTGGCCTACAAGGGCGGCGCGCCCGCCATCAGCGACCTCATGGGCGGCCAGGTCGACTATTCCTTCCAGAACGTCAACGCGGTGCTGGGCCTGATCCAGGCCGGCAAGCTGCACGCCATCGCGGTGACGGGCGCGCGGCGATCGCCCGTCCTGCCGGACGTGCCGACGCTGGCCGAAGCCGGCGTGCCCAACGCGGTGATCTATTCCTGGCAGGCCCTGGCCGCGCCCAAGGGCCTGCCGCCCGATATCAAGGCCAAGCTCGCCGCGGCCGCCATCGCCAGCATGAAGGACCCCGAGGTCGCCGGCAAGCTGGAGGAACAGGGCCTGGAGATCGTCGCCAACACCCCGGAGGAATTCACCGCCTTCCAGGCGCGGGAATACCAGCGCTGGAAGGACCTCATCGAGGCGCGGCATATCCACATCGACTAGTTCAAGTTCGCCGCGGCGCCCGAGGCGCCCGGGGCGCGCGGGCCGCGCGGGCCGCTCCGGTCGCCGAGCACCCGCAGCTTGCGCACCTCGGACACGTACATGATGATCAGCGACACCCACACCACGCCGTAGAGCAGCATGAAGTTGCTGGACCGCACCTGCAGCGTGTCCAGCAGCGCGCCGAACATCAGCGGCAGCAGGAAGCCGCCCAGGCCGCCGGCCAGGCCGACGATGCCGGACACCACGCCCATGTTGTCCGGGAAATCGTCGGCGACGTACTTGAAGGTCGACGCCATGCCGAAGGCGAAGCTCATGCCGAGCAGGAACAGCAGGCCCGTGAACAGCCAGATCGGCAGGTGGATGTGCAGCGACGCCGCGCCGCCTATCGTCCTGATGGTGAAGGTGGTGTCCGGGTAGGACAGCAGGAACAGGCATATCCATGCCACCCACAGGCACCACCACGTCGTGCTGTGCGCGCCCCACTTGTCGGCCAGCACGCCGCCCACGGCGCGCAGTATCGAGCCGGGCAGGGAAAAACCCGCCGCCAGGCCGGCCGCCGCCGCGATGCTCAGGCCGTACTCCGCCTTCATGTACTGGGGTATCCACAGCGACAAGGCCGTGAAGCCGCCGAAGGTGATCGAGTAGTACTGGCAGTAGCGCCACACCCTGGGGTCCTTCAGCACCTCGAACTGCGAGGCCAGGCTGCCGCCCTTCTTCCCCGCCCCGGGATCCCTGGCCGCCGCGAACCAGAAGCCCACGGCCGTCACCACCAGCACGACCGCGTAGATCTTCGGCACCATGCGCCAGCCGTAGTGATTCAGCAGGATGGGCGTGACGAACAGGTTGACGGCCGCCCCCACGGTCCCCGCGCCGAAGAACCCCATGGCGAAGCCGCGCCGGCTCGGCGGAAAGAAGCGCGCCACGTAGGGCGTGCCCACCGCGAACGAGGCGCCGACCAGGCCCAGGAACAGGCCGATGAACAGGAACTGCCACAAGGCCTGGGCATAGGCCACGAAGAAGACCGGCACCGCGCACAGCAGGAGCAGCACCGTCATCACGATGCGGCCGCCGTAGCGGTCGGTCCAGATGCCCAGGGGCAGGCGGAACACCGCGCCCGTCAACACCGGCGTCGACGTCAACAGCCCGAACTGGAAGGCGTTCAGGCCCAGCTCGTCGCGGATGGGAATCCCCAGCACGCCGAACATCATCCACACGACAAAGCAGACCATGAAGGCCAGGGTGCTGGCATACAGCACCGGATAGGCCCGGGGCAACGGTTGATCCATGTTCTTTCCTTTTAGGTTCCATCCATGCGTCACTGCACCAGCGGCGTGTCCGCGCCTTGCATCGCCACGCCCCGGATGCGCGCCTGTCCCACCAGCCATTGCAGGTATTGCGACTCCGCCCGCCGGCGGCTGGCCGCCTCCAGCCAACTGGCGATCATGGGCTTGACGGCCTCGTACTCGCCCGGCTCGCCGGCCTGCTTGCGGCCCGTGCGCACGATGTGAAAACCGTAGCGGGTGTCGATCAGGCGCGGCGCCAGCGTGTCGCCGGGCAGGCTGAAGACAGCCCGCTCGAATTCCTCCACCGCGTCGCCGCGCCGCAACTCGCCCAGTTGGCCGCCGCCCGCGCCCGAGGGGCAGTTGGAATAACGGCGGGCGCATTCGGCGAAGTCCTCGCGGCCCGCCAGCAGGCCGTTGAGGATGCCGGTGGCGTGGGCGCGCAGGCGCTGGGGATCGATGCGCGGGGTCAGTTGGAAAAGAATGTGGCTGACCTCCACGCTCTCGCCCGTCATGAAGCGTTCCAGGTGCTGTTCGAAATAGCGCCGGCAGGTGTCCTCGTCGGCCGCCGGCGTCTTCACCTCGGCCGCCAGCACCGCCCGGACGGCGGCCTCGGCGTCCGGCTCGGCGATGCCCAGCTCCGCCGCGCGCTGGCGCAGCAGTTCGCGCAGCACCAGTTCGTGCGCGGCGCTCATCATGGGATCCTCGGCGCCCTGGTGGCGCGCCGCCTCGGCCCCGAGGTCCGCTTCGCTGATGGCCGTACCGTTGACGGTGATCATGGCGTCTCCTCAGCGCGAACGCACCAGTTGCCAGGCGCGGCCCAGGTAGGCGACGGAGGCGAAGCCGCTCCAGACGTGCACCAGGCGGGTGAAGGGAAAGATCACGAACAGCGTCATGCCCAGCACCATGTGCGCCTGGTAGATCATCGGCACGCCGGCGATGATGGCGGCGGCGCCGCCGCGGAAGGTCACGATGTGCTGCGCCCAATCGCCCAGCGCCACCATGACGCCGCCGTCGTGGTGCTGCCGCGAGGTCAGGATGGAAATCAGGCCCAGGGTCAGCACGATCAGGATCCAGATCAGGGTCAGCCAGTCCGACGTGCGCGAGGTCGCGCGCAGGCGCGGCTCGCTGAAGCGGCGCCAGATCAGCAGCACCAGCCCCGCGAAGCAGACCAGTCCCAGGATGGCGCCGACCACGATGGCCATCTCCTGCTTGGCCGCCGTGCTCAGCCCCAGCGCGTGATACACCGCCGGCGGCGTCAGCAGGCCCACCAGGTGCGTGAAGAACAGGGCGATGATGCCCAGGTGGAAAAGATTGCTGCCCCAGCGCAGCGTGCCGTGCTTGAGCAACTGGCTGGAATCGCTCTTCCAGCGGTACTGGTCGCGGTCGTAGCGGGCCAGGCTGCCCAGCAGGAATATCGTCAACGCGATATAGGGGTAGACCGCGAAGAAGAAGTAGCGCAGGTAATCGCCCATGATGATGGTCTCCTCAAGTCCGCGCGGGACCGCTCTGAACAGGCGGCGCCGGCGGCGCCGCGCCGCCGCGCTTGCCGCGCGGATCCGAGGCATGGAAGCGCAGCGGCGCCTCGCCCTGCATCTGCCGCAGCATGGTGCCGGGGCCGCCGGCCTCGGGGCCGAAGACCACGGGGGTTTCCTCCAGCCCGCCTTCCGGCGCCTCGGGCAAGGGCTGGGGCTGGACATCGGTCTTGCCGCGCAGCACCGCGAAGACGCAGGCGTAAGGGCTCTTCGCCTCGGCCAGCTTGTCGCCCAGCCGCGCCAGCACGTGGATGGCGTCGCCCAGCAGGCGACTCGCGTCCGCCGGCGGGATCCGGGCCAGGAATTCGAGGAAGAGCGGCACGTAGTCCGGCAGTTCGGCCGGGTCGGGCGCCAGCCCGTGCGCCAGGTATTCCTCGCGCAGGTCGACCATGGCCTGCCCGCGGTCGCGCGATTGCCCGTGCACGTGCTCGAACAGATGCAGGGAATGCGCGGGGCGGCTGTCGAAGGTCTCGACGTAGACTTCCTGCAAGGCGATCAGGTCGGCGGCGTTGGCGAACCATGCCAGCAGCGGCGCCAGGGCGGCGCGCGCGGCGGCGGGCAGCGCCTGGCGCATCTCCGGCAGCGCGGACACCCAGTCCGCCTCGGGATAGCGCAGCAGCAGGGACAGGGCCGCGTAGAGCTCGGCGTCGGCGCCGGCCGGCGTTGTGTCCGGCGTTGTATCCGGCGTGGCGTCCGATTCAGCGGCCGGTGTGGCGTTGGACAGACTCATATCCTCTCCTCAGCGCGTACGCGCGACTTCGACTTCCATGAAGACCGTCTTGCGCGCATCTCCCTTGGGCTTGGCGCCGAACAGCGAAGACGGCGACGAAGCCGGCGCGCCGGGCGAACACCCGTTGCCGAAGGAAAAACCGCAACTGCCCTTCAGGTCGAAGGCGTCCTCGGCGTATTCGCGGTGCGCGGTCGGGATGACGAAGCGGTCTTCGTAATTGGCGATGGCCAGGTAGCGGTACATCTCCTCGATCTGCGCCACGGACAGGCCCACCTGTTGCAGGATGGCCGGCCGCTCCTCCCCGTCCACGGTGCGCGCCCGCATGAATGCGCGCATCGCCAGCAGGCGCTCCAGCGCCAGCGCCACCGGCGCCTCATCGCCGGCGGTCAGCAGGTTGGCCAGGTAGCGCAGCGGAATGCGCAGGGACTTCACGTCCGGCAGCTCGCCGAAGCTGCCGACCTGCCCGCTGCTGGCGGCGGCCTGGATGGGCGACAGCGGCGGCACGTACCAGACCATGGGCAGCGTGCGGTACTCCGGGTGCAGGGGGAAGGCGATGCGCCACTGGACGGCCATCTTGTAGGTGGGCGACTGCCGCGCGGCTTGCAGCCAGTCCTCCGGCACGCCGTCGGCGCGCGCCTGGGCGATGACCGCGGGGTCCTCGGGATCGAGGAACACGTCCAGTTGCGACTCGTACAAGCCGCGCTCGTCCGCCACCGAGGCCGCGGCCTGGATGCGGTCGGCGTCGTACAGCAGCACGCCCAGGTAGCGGATGCGCCCGACGCAGGTTTCCGAACAGACCGTGGGCTGCCCCGCCTCGATGCGCGGATAGCAGAAGATGCACTTCTCGGCCTTGCCGCTGTTCCAGTTGTAGTAGATCTTCTTGTACGGGCAGCCGGACACGCACATGCGCCAGCCGCGGCACTTGTTCTGATCCACCAGCACGATGCCGTCCTCCTCGCGCTTGTAGATCGACCCCGACGGGCAACTCGCCACGCAACTGGGATTCAGGCAGTGCTCGCACAGGCGCGGCAGGTACATCATGAAGGTGTGCTCGAACTGGCCGTAGATGTCCTTCTGCACGTCCTCGAAGTTGTAGTCCTTCGAGCGCTTGGCGAACTCGCCGCCCAGGATCTCCTCCCAGTTGGGGCCCCATTCGATCTTCTCCATCCGCTGGCCGGTGATCAGCGAACGCGGACGCGCTGTCGGCGCGGCCTTGAGCTCCGGCGCCGACTGCAGGTGGTCGTAGTCGAAGGTGAAGGGCTCGTAGTAGTCGTCGATCTCCGGCAGGTTGGGGTTGGCGAAGATGTGCGCCAGCAGCTTGACCTTGCCGCCCTGGCGCGGCTCTATCCGCCCGTTGGCCAGGCGGCGCCAGCCGCCGTTCCAGTGCGCCTGGTTTTCCCAATCCTTGGGATAACCGATGCCGGGCTTGGTCTCGACGTTGTTGAACCAGGCGTACTCCATGCCCTCGCGCGAGGTCCAGACGTTCTTGCAGGTCACCGAACAGGTGTGGCAGCCGATGCACTTGTCCAGGTTCAACACCATGGCGATTTGCGCGCGTACTTTCATGCCGATCTCCTCATGCCTCGGCCGTGGCGGCCCGGCGTTCGCCTTCCAGCCAGTCGACGCGCGCCAGCTTGCGCACGATAACGAATTCGTCGCGGTTCGAGCCGACGGTGCCGTAGTAATTCAAGCCATAGGACAACTGCGCGTAGCCGCCGATCATGTGGGTCGGCTTGAGCACGATGCGGGTCACCGAGTTGTGGATGCCGCCGCGCGTCCCGGTGATCTCGGAACCCGGCATGTTCACGATCTTCTCCTGCGCGTGATACATCATCGTCATGCCCTCCGGCACGCGCTGGCTCACCACCACGCGCGCCACCAGGGCGCCGTTGACGTTGAAGGCTTCCACCCAGTCGTTGTCCACCAGGCCCGCGCGCACGGCGTCCTTTTCCGACATCCAGATGATGGGACCGCCGCGCGACAGCGTCAGCAGCAGAAGATTGTCGGTATAGGTGGAATGGATGCCCCACTTCTGGTGCGGCGTGATGAAGTTCAGCACCACGCTCTTGTTGCCGTTGTCGCGCACGCCTTCCATCGGGCGCACCGACTTGGTGTCCACCGGCGGCCGGTAGACGCACAGCCCCTCGCCGAAGGCCAGCATCCAGGGATGATCCTGGTACAACTGCTGGCGCCCCGTGAGCGTGCGCCACGGGATGAGCTCGTGCACGTTGGTGTAGCCGGCGTTGTAGCTGACCTTGTCGGACTCGACGCCGGACCAGGTCGGCGAGGAAATGATCTTGTGCGGCTGCGAGACCAGGTCGCGGAAGCGTATCTTCTCGTGCTCGCGCGGCAGCGCCAGGTGCGTGTGGTCCCGGCCGGTCTGGGCCGACAGCGCCTGCCAGGCCTTCACCGCGACCTGGCCGTTGGTCTCCGGCGCCAGGGTGAGGATGGTCTCCGCCGCGTCGATATCGGTGTCGATGCGCGGCAGGCCCTGGGCCGCGCCCGCTTCGCCGACCACGTAGTTCAGCTTGCCGAGCAGGTCGCACTCGGTTTCGGCCTTCCAGTTGATGCCCTTGCCGCCCACGCCCAGCTTGCGGGTCAGGGGGCCGAGCGAGGTGTACTGGTCGTACAGGTCGCCGTAGCGCCGCTCGACGAGGGCGATCGACGGCGCCGTCTTGCCGGGGATCATGTCGACCTCGCCGCGCGTCCAGTCCTTCACTTCCCAGGGATAGCCCAGTTCTCCCGGCGTGTCGTGTTGCAGCGGCGTCAGCACCAGGTCGCGCGCCACCGGCAATTCTTCCTTGGCCAGGCGGCTGAAGGCCGCGGCGATGCCCTTGTAGATGTCCCAATCGCTGCGCGATTCCCACACCGGGTCCACCGCCGCCGTGAACGGGTGGATGAAGGGATGCATGTCCGAGGTGTTGAGGTCGTTCTTCTCGTACCAGGTCGCCGTCGGCAGCACCACGTCGGAGTACACGCAGGTCGTGGACATGCGGAAATCCAGCGTCACCACCAGGTCCAGCTTGCCGCGCGGCGCTTCCTCGCGCCAGACCACCTCTTGCGGCTTCTCCCCGCCCATCTCGCCCAGGTCCTTGCCCTGCACGCCGTGCTCGGTGCCCAGCAGGTGCTTGAGGAAGTATTCGTGTCCCTTGCCCGACGAGCCCAGCAGGTTGGAGCGCCACACGAACAGGTTGCGCGGATGGTTGTTGGGATGGTCCGGGTCCTCGCAGGCGAACTTCAGGCGGCCGCTGCGCAGGCCCTCGGCGGCGTAGGCCACCGGGTCCTGGCCGGCGGCCTCGGCGGCGCGCGCCACCGCCAGCGGATTGTCGTGCAGTTGCGGCGCCGAGGGCAGCCAGCCCATGCGTTCGGCGCGGACGTTGAAGTCGATCATGGAGCCGCGGAACTGGCTGGCGTCAGCCAGCGGCGACAGGATCTCGTCGACCTTAAGCGTCTCGTAGCGCCACTGGTCCGTATGGGCGTAGAAGAAGGAGGTGCCGTTCATGTGGCGCGGCGGCCGGTTCCAGTCCAGGCCGAAGGCCAGCGTGGTCCAGCCGGTCTGCGGCCGCAGCTTTTCCTGGCCCACGTAGTGGCACCAGCCGCCGCCGGACTTGCCGACGCAGCCGCACATCACCACCAGGTTGATGATGCCGCGGTAGACCATGTCCATGTGGTACCAGTGGTTCAGCCCCGCGCCCAGGATGATCATGGACTTGCCCTGGGTCTTGTCGGCGTTCTGGGCGAACTGGCGCGCCACCGTGATGACGTCTTCCCGCTTCACCCCGGTGATGCGCTCCTGCCAGGCCGGGGTGTAGGGCACGTCGTCGTCGTAGCTCGCAGCGACGTTGCCCCCGCCCAGGCCGCGGTCCACGCCATAGTTGGCCATCAGCAGGTCGTAGACCGTGACCACCAGCGCCTCGCCTTCGCGCGTGGCGACGCGGCGCGCCGCCATGTTGCGCACCTGGATCTCGTCGTGGTCCGTGCCCTGGAAATAGTCGTGCTCGCGCGCGCCGAAATAGGGAAAGGCGACCGGCACGACGTCGCTGTGCACGCCCACCAGGCTCAGCCGCAGGTCGACGTCGGCGCCGTCGGCGTCCTTGCTTTCCAGGTTCCACTTGCCCTGGTCGCCGCCTTCCTTCTGGCCCCAGCGGAAACCGATGGAGCCGCGCGGCGCCACCAGGACGTCGCGCCCCTGGCCCTCGTCGTAGGCCAGCGGCTTCCATTCGGGATTGTTGTCCTGGCCCAGGCCGCCCTCGATGTCGGCCGCCCGCAGCAGGCGCTCCGGCACGTAGCGGCCGTCGCGCTCGGCCAGGCGCACCAGGAAAGGCATGTCGGAGTAGCGCTTGCAGTAATCGCGGAAGTAGGCGCTGCGCCCTTCCAGATGGAATTCCTTCAGGATCACGTGGCCCATGGCCAGCGCCAGCGCCGCGTCGGTGCCCTGCTTGGGATGCAGCCAGATGTCGCCGAACTTGGCGCCCTCGGCATAGTCGGGGAAGACCGAGACGATCTTCGCGCCGCGGTAGCGCGCCTCGACCATGAAGTGCGCGTCGGGCGTGCGCGTCTGCGGCACGTTCGAGCCCCACATCATGATGAAGCTGGAGTTGAACCAGTCGGCCGATTCGGCCACGTCGGTCTGTTCGCCCCAGGTCTGCGGGCTGGACGGCGGCAGGTCGCAATACCAGTCGTAGAAGCTGAGGATGGTCCCGCCCAGCAGCGACAGATAGCGGCTGCCCGCGGAGAAGGACACCATGGACATGGCCGGGATGGGCGAGAAACCCACCACGCGGTCCGGGCCGTATTCCTTGGCGGTATGCAGGTTGGCGGCGGCCACCAGCTCGTTGACCTCGTCCCACCCGGCGCGCACGAAGCCGCCCATGCCGCGCACGGACTTGTACGCTTGCGACAGCTCCGGGTTCGCGCAGATGTGGCGCCAGGCCTGCACCGGCGCCATGGTCTTGCGCGCCTCGCGCCACATGCGGGCCAGGCGGCCGCGGATCATGGGGTACTTGATGCGGTTGGCGCTATAGAGATACCAGGAATAGGACGCGCCGCGCGAACAGCCGCGCGGTTCGTGATTGGGCATGTCCGGCCGCGTGCGCGGGTAGTCGGTCTGCTGCGTCTCCCAGGTGACGATGCCGCCCTTGACGTAGATCTTCCACGAACAGGAGCCGGTGCAATTGACGCCATGGGTGGAGCGCACGACCTTGTCGTGCTGCCAGCGGTCGCGGTAGGCCGTTTCCCAGGTCCGGTCCTCGCGGCTGAGGCTGCCGTGCCCGTCGGCGAAAGCCTTCCTGGGACGGGAGAAATACTTGAGACGGTCTAGAAAGAAACTCACGGCAAGCACTCCTCTCCCGCGCGCGGCACGGACGCGCGAGGAAACCCGACGGGCCGCGGCGGGCGGCGTCGTATCAAATGACGAAGGTTGGATGCGCGGGCGAGCCCCCCATTGGACTCGCGCGACTGAGGCCGGGTCCAGGCGCGGAAACCGGCCGGACTTGCCCCGAGGATTGCGGCGGCTGCAGCCGCCAGCGCTGATGACAGTCGCGGCAGTGGCGCCGCGCACAGGATGAAGAGCGTTACGCCGTCGTCGTCTCAACAAGAGACCCCGGGACCGCCAGTCAACTGTTCTTTAATCAGTCAGCGATTGAACTATACAGGCAACCCCAGGCGGAAAAGCGCCGTTCCTCTTGCGGGAGCGGGAAAAAACGGGATTGTTTGCGCCAGATCAAGAAAGCGGGGCCGCCGTCATCCGGAACGCCGCGCCGCCGCAACGTCCCCGGTGCGTTTACACTTGCCCGGCCACAACCGAGATGGACGGATCATGCTTACTCCCGGCTTCCTGCAACGCGCCGCGCGCCGCGCCGCGGCCACGCTGGCCCTGGCCCTGCCCCTGGCCACGGCGTTCATGCCTTGCGCGCGCGCCGAGGGCCTGTTCAACCTGGACCTGCTCGATATGTGGCGCCAGGGCGACGAGGCGGCGGCCATGCTGGCCATCATGGAAGTCGACCTGAACGAATCGGACACCATCGAAGGCAGCAGCATCAAGCTGGGCCAGTGCCCCTTGCCCAACACCGAGGACATCAACCGCGACGGTCCCTGCTACGCCTTCACGCTGACCGACAGCCATCTGCAGGTGTCGGACATCCAGTCCAACGTGGTGGCGCGGCTGGGCAACACCGACTACGTGCTGCTGCGCTGGCGCACCAGCGGCGAGGCCAACGACGGCCACTTCGTCTATATCAAGACGGGCTACAACGGCCTGTACAACGGCAACGCCGATTCGCTCTACGACCTGAGCCGCCTGCCCGGCGTGATGAACCCCGACGCGCCCTACCAGTTTCTCCACGAACGCTACGACGACCAGTTGAACCTGCTGTACCGCAAGACGCTGGACGCGCCCGGCCTGGCGCCGGATCGCGTGCGCGGCCTGCGCGATAGCCAGCGGAAATGGCTGAAGGGCGCCAACGCGTTGTGCGGTGCCGCCGCCGACCCCGAATCGCACGCCGGCTGCCTGCTGCCGCTGACCGCGAAACGGGTCTGGGAAATCAAGCGCATGCGCATCGACTGGGGCCTGGCGCGAGACCTTAGCTGAATTCGTCGAACAGCCGCGCCACCAGCGGATTGTGCGCGTCGCGCCGGCTGACGCCATAGGTTTCCGAACGCGCCTCCACGCCGGCCAGGGGGCGGAACGCCGCCCCGCGCAGGGCAGAGTGCTGGAGGGCCCGCGGCACCAATCCCACCCCCAGGCCCTGCGCCACCAGCGACACCACGGCCAGCCAATGGCGCACCTCGTGCCGCACCTCCGGACGGAAGCCCGCCTCCGCGCAGATGGCCAGGATACGGTCGTAGTAGTCGGGCGAGACGCTTTGCGAGAACAGGACGAAGGGCTCGCCGGTGAGGTCCACGGGCCGCACGGCGGCGCCGCGCGCCAGCCGGTGCCGGGCCGGCAGGCAGCAGACGAACGGTTCGGACAACAGCAGGCGGCTGTCGAGCTCGTCGGGCATGCGGCTGGTGTGGATGAAGCCGAGGTCCAGGCGGTCGTGCATCAGGCCCGCGATCTGGTCGCCCGAGTTCAATTCGGTCAGCGTCACCCGCACCTGGGGATAGCGCGCCTGGAAGTTGCGCAGGGCCTGCGGCAGCCCGCGGTACAGCATGGCGCCGACGAAGCCGACGCGCAGCCGGCCGGCCAGGCCGGCCGCCACGTTGCGCGCCTCCAGCGCCGCTTCCTCGGCCTGCGCCAGGATCTTGCGCGCGGAGATCCGCATCGCCTGCCCCGCGGCCGTCAGGCGCACTTCCTTGTTGTTGCGCTCGAACAGGCGCGCGCCGACGCTTTCCTCCAATTGCCGTATCGCCACCGACAGCGGCGGCTGCGAGATCGACAGCCGGGCCGCCGCGCGGCTGAAATGCAGCTCCTCGGCCAGGACGGAGAAATAGCGCAGATGCCTCAGTTCCATGGGTAGCCTCCTTCCTTCGCGGAATGGCGAAGGCCGCGCCGTCCGCGCAGGCAGGCGAGGCCATCATATTTTTCTCGAATCGTATAAAACAAAATCAATATTGGATAGCTATCGTACGCCTGCCTAGAATCCGTGGATAAACCATCCCGCCGAGGAGACACGGCATGCCGCAGGCCGAACAACACCCCATCCCCGACCGCCGGGGCGAGAACTTCTACGCCGCCGACGCCGAGCTGCATGCGCTGCTGCCGCTCTACCTGCCCGGCGACCTGCTGCGCCACATGGCGCCCCACTTCTCGCGCATGGGCGAGCTGGCCGGCGGCAAGGTCGACGACCTCGCCGGCATCGCGGACCATCATCCGCCCACGCTGCAATACCGCTCGCGCAACGGCCTGGACGAACAGCGCGTCCTCAAGCATCCCGCCTACGTGGCGCTGGAGCGCATCGCGCTCAGCGAGTTCGGCCTGGGCGCCATGTCGCATCGCGACGAAACGCTCGGCTGGCGGGGTCCCATGCCGGCCACCGTCAAGTACGTGCTGACCTATCTCTTCGTGCAGTCCGAATTCGGCCTGTGCTGCCCGGTGTCGATGACCGACTCCCTGACCCGCACGCTGCGCAAGTTCGGCAGCCCCGAGCTGATCGCCCGCTACCTGCCGCGCCTGACCTCGCTGGATTTCGAGGAACTGGCCCAGGGCGCCATGTTCATGACGGAGCAGGCGGCCGGCTCGGACATCGCCGCCACCACGGCGCGCGCCGAACCCGCCGGCGACGGCAGTTGGCTGCTGCACGGCGACAAATGGTTCTGCTCGAATCCGGACGCCGACCTGGCCATGGTGCTGGCGCGGCCCGACGGCGCGCCGGCTGGCATGAAGGGGATTTCGCTCTTCCTGCTGCCGCGCCGCCTGGAAGACGGCAGCGCCAACCGCTACCGCATCGTGCGGCTGAAGGACAAGCTCGGCACGCGCTCCATGGCCAGCGGCGAGATCCGCCTGGAAGGGGCGGTCGCCTACCTGGTCGGCGAGGCGGGCCGGGGCTTCGTGCAGATCGCCGACATGGTGAACAACTCCCGGCTGTCCAACGGCGTGCGCGCGGCCGGCCTGATGCGGCGCGCCGTGGCGGAGGCCGAGTTCATCGCCCGCGAACGGCGCGCCTTCGGCCGCAGCCTGCGCGACATGCCGCTGATGCGGCGCCAGCTCGACAAGCTGCGCGTCCCCGCCGAACAGGCGCGCACGATGATGTTCCAGACGGCGCGGGCCCTGGCGCGCTCCGACGCGGGCGAGGCCGGCGCCTATTCCCTGCTGCGCATCCTCACCCCGCTGATCAAGTTCCGCGCCTGCCGCGACGCCCGCAAGGTCACCGGCGACGCGATGGAAGTGCGCGGCGGCTGCGGCTATATCGAGGAATGGAGCGACCCGCGCCTGGTCCGCGACGCCCATCTCGGCTCGATCTGGGAGGGCACCAGCAATATCGTGGCGCTGGACGTGATTCGCGCGATCAAGCGCGACGACGCCCTGCCCGCGCTGCGCGCGCACACGGAAGACCTGCTGGCCCGCGCCGCCGCCGGCGGGCTTGCCCCGGCCTTCGCCGACGCGCTGCGCCGGGCGATGGACGGCGCCTGCGCCCTGGCGGAGACCGCGGCCCGGGATGGCGGCGACGTGCTGGCCCGGCAGGCCGCCTCGGCGCTGTACCACTGCGCCAGCGCCATCGCCATGGCCTGGGAAGCCGTCGAAGGCGGCTCGGCCGACCGCCTGCGCTGGGCGCAACTGGTCCTGCAACACCGCGTGCTGCCCCGCGATCCGCTGGCGCCGGATGGCTTGCCCGCGGACTGGAACCCAGTCGCGGCCACGGCGCCCACGGCGTAATCCAAAGCGACAGCAAACAGAAAACAGAACCAAGGCGAAAGCCGATAAAACGAAACGGAGACAAACCACCATGCAAAGACGCAATCTCATTGCCGGCGCCGCCATCGCGGCGGCGGTCCTCGCCCCCCTGGCCGCCCACGCGGCCGACGCCTTTCCCGCCAAGCCCATTACGCTGGTGATTCCCTACCCGCCCGGCGGTCCCACCGACGCCATGGCGCGCACGCTGGCCAACGAGATGTCCACCCACCTGCCGCAGCCGATGATCGTCGAGAACCGCGCCGGCGCCAACGGCAACATCGGCGCGGAATACGTCGCGCGCGCCGCGCCGGACGGCTACACGCTGATGTTCGGCACCTCCGGGCCGCTGGCCATCAACGCCAGCCTGTACCACGGGCTGGGCTACGATCCGGTCAAGAGCTTCGCGCCCGTCATCCACGTCGGCTACCTGCCCAACGTGCTGGTGGTCAATCCCGGCATCCCGGCCAAGACCGTGCCGGAGCTGGTGGCCTGGTCCAAGACCCATCCGGGCGCGCTGTCCTTCGCCTCGTCGGGCAGCGGCGCGTCCTCGCACCTGGCGGGCGTGATGTTCAACAGCGTCGCCGGCACCGACTTCCTGCACGTCCCGTACAAGGGCACCGGCCCGGCGCTCAACGACCTGCTGGGCGGCCACGTGGCCATGAGCTTCACCGACGTGCTCACGGCCAAGCCTTATGTGGAAACCGGCAAGCTGCGCGCCCTGGGCGTCACCACCGCCAGCCCCTCGCGCGCGCTGCCGGGCGTGCCCACCATCGCCGAGCAAGGCTATGCGGGCTACGACGTCAGCGTGTTCTTCGGCGTCGTCGCGCCGGCGGGCACGCCCGCGGACCGCATCGACGCGCTCAATCGCGCCTTCGTGCAGGCGCTGGCCTCGCCCAGGGTCAAGGCCCTGTTCGCCTCGCAGGGGCTGGAGTCCGCGCCGGACAGCAGCCCGCAGGCGCTGGGCGCCTTCATCGCGCGGGAAAAGGCCAAGTGGGCCGACGTGGTCAAGCGCTCCGGCGCGCAAATCAACTGAGGAGCACCGCATGACGCAATCCGGTCCCGGCAGCCTGGCCGGCATCCGTGTCCTGGATCTTTCCCGCATCCTGGGCGGCCCGTATTGCGGGCAGATCCTGGGCGACCATGGCGCCGACGTCCTCAAGATCGAACCGCCCCAGGGCGACGACACCCGCGCCTGGGGGCCGCCCTTCCGCGACGGCGTGGCGTCGTACTATTTCGGCTTGAACCGCAACAAGCGCATCCAGCGCCTGGACTTCTCCACGGACGCCGGCCGCGAGCGGCTGCTGACGCTGATCGCCCAGGCCGACGTGCTGGTGGAAAACTTCAAGATCGGCACGATGGAGCGCTGGGGCCTGGGCTACGAGGCGCTGTCCGAGCGCTTTCCCCGCCTGGTCTGGTGCCGCGTCTCCGGGTTCGGCGCCGACGGCCCGCTGGGCGCCTTGCCCGGCTACGACGCGGCGATCCAGGCCATGAGCGGCATCATGAGCGTCAACGGCGAAGCGGGCGGCGACGCGCTGCGCGTGGGCCTGCCGGTGGTGGACATGGTGACGGGCCTGAACGCCGTCATCGGCGTCCTGCTGGCGCTGCAGGAGCGCCAGCGCAGCGGCCGCGGGCAATTCGTCGAGGCCGCGCTGTACGACAGCGGCATCTCGCTGCTGCATCCGCATGCGGCCAACTGGTTCACGGACGGCCGCACGCCGCGCCGCACGGGCAACGCGCATCCCAACATCTATCCCTACGACACCTTCCGCACGCGCACCGACCCCTTGTTCCTGGCCGTGGGCAACGACCGCCAGTTCGGCATCCTGTGCGCCGTCATCGGCCGCCCCGCGCTGGCCGGCGACCCGCGCTACGCCGACGCGGGCGGCCGGTCGACCCACCGGGCCGAGCTCAAGCAGGCCCTGGAAGCCGCGTTGGCGGATTTCGACGCCGCGGACCTGCTGCAACGCCTGATGGCCGCCAACGTGCCGGCCGCGCCGGTGCTGGACGTGGACGCGGCGCTGACGCATCCGCATACCGCCCATCGCGGCATGGTGGTCGAGATGGAAGGCGGCTACCGCGGCCTGGGCGCGCCGGTGAAGCTCAGCCGCACGCCGGCGACCTACCGCCACGCGCCGCTGGCCGAAGGCCAGGATTTCGCGCCGCTGCCGCCGGAGGAGATCCCCGCGGCGTCCTGAATATCAGCCCGCTGATATCCGGGCGCCAAGTATTGCCGCGCCTTTCCCGCGTCCCTATTCTCATTGCCTGAAAACCGGCACGGCCGCCGCGACGGCGACCGTGCCCAAGGCAACGAGAAGGAAGAGACAATGCTTACGCGGGATCTCGGCGAACGCATCGCGCGCGCCGCCGTCACCGGCACCTCCGCCGCCGCGCGGCTTGCCGCGCTGCCCGGCGTGGTGGACACCATCGCCACGATGATGGCGGGATCGGCCGAGGCGCCGCCGCGGGTCCTGTGCGCGGGCCTGGCCCCGCTGCCGGCGGGCCAGGCCTGGGAATGCGTCAACGGATCGCGCGTCGACGCCGCCAGCGCGGCCCTGGTCAACGGCATGGCGGCACACGTCCTGGACTACGACGACGTGGCGCTGCGCGGCCATCCCAGCGCCGTCATGGCGCCCGCCATCCTGGCGCTGGGACAGGCCCTGGGGCGCAGCGGCCGCGACGCGCTGGACGCCTACGTCGTCGGCTACGAGACCTGGGGCGACCTGGTCGAGCGCGAACGCGGCATGCATCCCATCAAGGGCTGGCATACGACCAGCGTCTTCGGCGCCGTCGGCGCCGCCGCGGCCTGCGCCTGCCTGCTGCGGCTGGACGGCGCGCGCGCGGCGCACGCCATCGGCCTGGGCGCGACGCAGGGCGCCGGCCTGATGGCCAATTTCGGGAGCATGGCGAAGTCATACCAAACGGGCCGGGCGGCGCAGGCCGGCGTCGTCGCCGCGCAACTGGCCGCGGCCGGCATGACGGCCGGCGCGGACGTCCTCGAACACCCGCAAGGCTTCCTGCGCGCCCATTCTCCACAGGGCGACGTGGACACGGCCCGCGCCCCGCGCGCCACGGAAAGCGGCTGGCTGGTGGAGCGCCAGCCGGTCAGCCTCAAGCGCTACCCGACCTGCTATTACACCCATCGCGCGCTGGACGCCCTGCTGGCCCTGCTCGCCCGCACGCCGATACCCGCGCGCGAGGTGGCGGCCGTGCGCGTCCGCATCAGCGAGGAACACGCGACCATCCTGCGCAATCACGCGCCGCGCACCGGGCTGGAGGCGAAGTTCAGCATGGAATTCGCCATGGCCTGCGCGCTGCGGCACGGCAAGGTCGGCCTGGCGGAACTGACCGACGCCTGCGCCGCCGCGCCCGACATGCAGGACCTGATGCGCCGCGTGCGCGTGGAAACCGTCGCCGCCGACTCGGCCGACTGGAACGGCGCCGCCGCGTTCGACGAAGTCATCGTGGAGCGCCATGGCGCGCCTCCCCTGCGCAGCGACCGGGTCGCGCATCCCGCCGGCCACGCCAAGCGGCCGCTGACGCCCTTCGAACTGGACGCGAAGTTCCGCGACTGCCTCGATCACAGTCCTTATGCGGCCGTGGGCGACGCCCTGCTGCGGACCGTGCGCGAGCTGGACGAAACGCCGCTGGACGAACTCTGGCCAACGCGCGCGCACTGACGCGACGCGCGGGCCGCTCGCCCTTGCCGCGGCGCGGGCCGCGCGCCGGCCGTCACGCGCGCCGGCGGATTCCCCGATACCTCCAACGATAAATCCCGCAACGCCGCCGGCCCGCCGAAACCCTTTCCTTCTTTCCGGACCTACACCATGACGCAAAATCCATCCACCTCCGACTCGCCTCTCTCCATGGCGCTGGGCGAGGACTATCCCGACATCCGCGACTCGGTGCGCCGCGTATGCGCCGACTTCCCCGCCGAATACTGGTCCGGCCTGGACGAGCGCGAGGACTACCCCACCGATTTCATCAAGGCGCTGACGGACGCCGGCTTCCTCGCGGCGCTGATTCCCGAGGAATACGGCGGCACCGGGCTGCCCCTGCGGGCGGCCGCCGTGATCATGGAGGAGATCTGCGCCGCCGGCTGCCACGCCGCCGCGGGCCACGCGCAGATGTACATCATGGGCACCGTGCTGCGCCACGGCAGCGAGGCGCAGAAGCGCAAGTACCTGCCCCGCATCGCCGCCGGCGAATTGCGGCTGCAGGCCTTCGGCGTCACCGAACCCACCACCGGCTCGGACACCACGCAGATCAAGACGCGCGCGACCCGGACCGCCGACGGCTACGTGCTGAATGGCCAGAAGGTGTGGACGTCGCGCGCCGAGCATTCCGACCTGATGCTGGTGCTGGCCCGCACCACGCCGGCCAACGAGGTGGCCAAGCGCATCGACGGCATTTCCACCTTCCTCGTCGACATCCGTGCGAGCCTGGGCCGCGGCCTGGAGATCCGTCCCATCAAGGCGATGGTCAACCACCACGCCACGGAAGTCTTCTTCGAGAACCTGGAGATCCCCGCCGATGCGCTGGTGGGCGAGGAAGGCCGGGGCTTTCGCTACATCCTCGACGGCATGAACGCGGAACGCATGATCACCGCCGCCGAGGCGCTGGGTTCGACGCGCTGGTTTCTCCGGACCGCCACGCAATACGCGCGCGACCGCGTGGTGTTCGGCCGTCCCATCGGCGCCAACCAGGGCATCCAGTTCCCGCTGGCGCAGGCCTATATCCAGTCGGAAGCCGCCGACATGCTGATCCGCCGCGCGACCGCCATGTTCGAGGCCGGCCTGCCCTGCGGCGAGCAGGCCAACGTGGCGCGCTACGTGGCGGCGGAGGCGCTGTGGAACGCCGCGGAAGCATGCATGCAGACGCACGGCGGCTTCGGCTTCGCCCGCGAATACCACGTCGAGCGCAAGTGGCGCGAGGCGCGCCTGGCGCGCATCGCGCCGGTGTCCACCAACCTGATCCTGGCCAATATCGCGCAGCACACCCTGGACCTGCCGCGCTCCTACTGAACGGAAACGATATGCCCCCCGACACTTCCACGACCGCCGCATCCGACTATTCCGAATGGATAGGCCGGACGGAAACCCGTGACGACGAAATCGGCCTGACCCTGGCGCGCCGCGCCGCCGTGCTCAGCGACCTCGACCCCCAGGCCTACCGGCGCGGTTCGGCCATTCCGCCGCACTGGTATTCGATCTTCTTCACGCCCAACGTCCCGGCCGCGCGCATCGGCCACGACGGCCATCCCGCGAAAGGCGATTTCCTTCCGCCCATCGCCTTGCCGCGCCGCATGTTCGTCGGCCGCGAAGTCGTGTTCCTGCATCCCTTGCGCATCGGCGCGGAGGCGGTGAAGACCTCCCGCATCAGCGCGATCACGCCCAAGACCGGCCGCTCGGGACCGCTGGTGTTCGTGCAGGTCACGCATACGATCAGCGTCGACGGGCAGGACGCCGTCATCGAGAAGCAGAACGTGGTCTATCGCGAAGCGCCATCCTCAGACGGCGCTTCCGCGGCCGTCTCCTCCACGGATGCCGGCCTGCCGCCGGCCGCGTGGCGGGAACAGCGCCTGATCGATCCCGTGCTGCTGTTCCGCTACAGCGCGCTGACGTGGAACAGCCATCGCATCCACTACGACGCCGACTATGCCCGTGAAAAGGAAGGCTACCGGGGCTGCGTCATGAACGGCGCCCTGACGCTGCATCTGCTGGTGGATGCCGCCCTGCGCCGCATGGGCGGCGCGCCGCTGCGCCGGCTGGAGGCGCGTCTGTCCAGCCCCCTCTTCCTTGGCGACACGATGACGCTGGAAGGCGCCGGGCCGGCCAGGGACGGGGACGCCGGCCTGGACATCGTCCAGGCCCGCGCCCTCGATCCGCGGGGCCGCCCGAGCGCCCAGGTCACGCTGGGTTTCGCGTCCGCCGGGGAGGCCGACCATGCCGCACGCTGAACTGCCGTTCTGGCGCTCGCTGCTGTTCTGCCCCGCCAACGCCCCCCGCTTCGTCGCCAAGGCCCATGAACGCGGCGCCGACGCCATCATCCTGGACCTGGAGGACGCCGTCGCGGTCGCCGAGAAGGCCGCCGCGCGGCAAGGCGTCGCGCAGGCCGCCGCCCAGGCGGGCGCCGGCGGCGCCGACGTGCTGGTCCGCATCAATCGCGAACTGGACCTGGCGGTCGCCGACATCCATGCCGCCGTCGGTCCCGCCGTCGACGGCCTGGTCGTGCCCAAGGTGCTGGGCCCCGAGCAACTGCAACTGATCGCCGAGGTGATCGACGCGCGCGAGGCCGAGCGCGGCCTGCCGCGCGGCCACACGCGCCTGGTCGCGCTGGTCGAAAGCGCGGCGGGCGTCACCCGGCTGGACGCCATCGCCCGCGCGCATCCGCGCCTGGTCGGCATGGCGGTGGGCGGCGAGGACCTGGCCACCGACCTGGACGCCGAGCCGTCCGCCGACACGCTGTACGTCGCCAAGATGATGGGCGTGCACGCCGCCCGCGCGGCGGGCATCCTGCCGCTGGGCGTGCTGGCCAGCGTGGCCGGCACGCATGACGACGACGCCTACCGCCAGATGGTGTTGCGCTCGCGCCGGCTGGGCTTCGCCGCCGCCACCTGCGTGCATCCCCGCCAGGTGGCGGTATTGAACGAAGCCTTCAGCCCGGGCGCGGCGCAGCTCGAACGCGCCCGCGCCGTGGTCGCGGCCTACGAGGAGGCGGTGGCGCGCGGCGCCGGCGCCGTGGCGCATGAAGGCGAAATGATAGACCGGCCGGTGGCGCTGCGCGCCATGCGCCTGCTCCAGCGCGCCGCCGCCGCGGCGCACCCCGACAAGGAATCCTGATATGTCCAGCGCGCACCCCTTGCGGGGATACGTCGTCGTCGAACTCGGCCACAGCGTGGCGGCGCCCTATACGGGCCTGATCCTGGCCGAGATGGGCGCCGAGGTCATCAAGGTCGAGAACCCCGACGGCGGCGACGCCGCGCGCGGCTGGGGGCCGCCCTTCGTCAACGGCGCCGGCCCCCACTTCAGCGCGTTCAACCGCAACAAGGCCAGCCTGGCGGTGAACCTCGCCGACGCCGCGCAGCGCGACGCCCTGGTCGCCCTCATCCTGGCGCGCGCCGACGCGGTGGTCTGCAACCTGCGCGCGGGCGCCGCCGCCAAGCTGGGCGTGGACGCGGCCCGCCTGCGGGCGCTGAAGCCGGCGCTGGTGTACTGCGACCTGGGCGCCTTCGGCAGCGGCGGCCCGTTGTCGCACAAGCCGGGCTACGACCCCTTGATGCAGGCCTATTGCGGCCTCATGAGCGTCACCGGCGAAAGCGCCGAGCGGCCCCCCGTGCGGGTGGGCGTTTCCATGGTGGACATGGGCGCGGGCATGTGGTCGGCCCTCGGCATCCTCGCCGCCCTGCTGGAGCGCAAGGACACCGGCGTGGGCGGACACATCGAGACCTCCCTGTTCGAGACGGCCCTGGCGTGGGTCGCCACGCCCATGGCCCGCCACGCCATGGGCGGCGGCCCGCAGAAACCCCAGGGCTCCGGCGCCGCCGGCATCGTGCCCTACCAGGCCTTCCGCACCCGCACCGGCTGGCTGGTCATCGGCGCGGGCAACGACCGCCTGTACGCGCAACTGTGCCGCGTCATGGGCCGCCCCGACCTGGCCGAGGATCCCCGCTACCTGCGCAACGGCGACCGGGTGGTCAACCAGCAGACCCTGCTGCCCGTCATCGAGGCCTACGCCGCGCGATACGACAGCGACGCCTTGTCCCGCATCCTGGACGAGGCCGGCATCCCCAACGCCCCCGTCCAGACCATCGCCCAACTGGCCGAAGACGAACACGCCCGCCGGTTGGGTATGATCCAGGAAAAAGACGGTCAGCGAACCGTCGGACTGCCGATCCGCTTCGATGGCCTGCGCCCGCCGCTGCGCGCCGCCTCCCCCGCGCTCGGCGAGGCCAACGCGCGGCTGCTTGGAGACGACCACGATGCAAGGCGCGGATGACCCGCCGGCCACTGCCTACCTTCCCAACGATCCCTACGGCAAGTCCGTGGGGGCCGTGCACCGCGGCCTGGAGATCCTGGAACTCTTCGCGGTCGAGCAGACGCCGCTGACGGTCAACGACATTTCCCGCAAGCTGGGGTATCCGCAATCCAGCACCTCGGTGCTGCTGCACGGACTGCACAACCTCGGCTACCTGCTGCACGACCGCCGCGCCCGCACCTTCTATCCCAGCGTGCGGGTGGCCTTCCTCGGCCTCTGGATGCATCATCGCCTGTTCAACGAAGGCAGCCTGCTGCAGTTGATGGAGACGCTGGCGCAGGCCACCGGCCACGTGGTGCTGCTGGCGATCCAGAACGGCCTGTACGCCCAGTACATGCACATCGTCTCCGCGCGTCCGTCGCGGGTCGGCCTGAAGCCCGGGCTGATGCGCCCGATCTGCCGCGCCGCGGTGGGCAAGGTCCTGCTGAGCCTGCGCGACGACGACGAGATCCTGCGCATCGCGCGCAACGCCAACGCCATAGACAGCGAGATCGCCGCGCCGCTGGACCTCGACGCCCTGATGGCGGAAATCCGCGCCTGCCGCCAAAGCGGCTTCGCGTACAGCCGCGAAGCGGTCACCGCCGGGTCGTCGGTCGTCGCCACGCGTTTGCCGATCGACGTCGCGAGCTCGCCCCTGGCCATCGGCATCGGCGTGCACGCGCATGAATTCGAAGCCTCGCGCGAGCGGATGGAGACCATCCTGCGCGAGGAATTGCGCCGGCATTTCGGCGCCCCCGCGACGGCCGCGCAGGACCGTCCGGCGGGCGCCCCGCCTGCCCCCGGACGCTATGCCGTGGGGAAGACCGGCTGAGCCTCCACGTCCACGCTATTGCAGTTTGAGCCCGGCCGCCTGCACCAGTTGGCCCCACTTGGCGTTTTCGTCCTTGATGATCTGCGTGAACGCCTCGGGCGTGCGCTGCCTGGGCTCCAATCCCTGGTTGGCGAAGTACTGATTCAGGTCGGCCGACACCAGCGCCTGGTTGACCTGCTCGTTCAGCTTCTTCACCACCGCCGGGTCCGTGCCCTTGGGCGCCAGGATGCCGTTCCAGCCGACGGCCACGCAGCCCGGCACGGTTTCCACCATGGTGGGAATGTCGGGCAGGGAGGACAGGCGGTCCTGGTTGAAGATGCCCAAGGCCCGCAGTTCGCCGCCCTTGATCATGGCCAGGGCCGACTCCAGGCTGACGATGGCCACGTCGACGTGATGGCCCATCAGGTCGTTCAGGGCGGGCATGCTGCCCTTGTAGGGCACGTGCAGCATCTTCACGCTCGCCTTGGATTCGAACAGGATGCCGCCCAGGTGCGCCGCGCTGCCCAGTCCGTACGACGCGAAGGACACCTGGCCGGGCTTGGCCTTGGCCTTGTCGATGACGTCCTGCACCCGGTGGAAAGGCGAGTCCTTGGTGGTGACCATCACCAGGGGAATCTCGGACAGCAGCGCCACGGGGCTGAAGCTGGTCGCGGGGTCGTAGCTGACCTTGTAGAGATGGGGATTGATCGTGAACGAGCTCGAGGCGTACAGCAGCGTATTGCCGTCCGGCTTTTGCGTGGACACGTAGTCGGTCGCCAGGATGGTGTTGGCGCCCGGCTTGTTCTCCACCACGATGTTGCGATCGCCGCGCTTGTTCATGCTGGTGGCGACCAGGCGTCCCAGCGTGTCGGCGCCGCCGCCGGGCGTATACGGCATGATCATGCGGATGGGGCCGTTCTCCTGCGCCATGCCGGGCAGCGGCGCGCACAAGGCGCCCGCCAGCAGACCCGCCACCCATACTCTTCTCGCCATTTCCACGGTTGTCTCCTGTTATCGGAATGGCGTAAGTATTGGAATCGGCTCCTTCACGGTCAATACAGGGCGCGACGATATCAGCGGCCTGATATCTGCGGCGCGGCGCGGGCCGGCCGCAACCTTTCAATCCCCCCGCGGATCGGCCCGGCAGCCGAAATCCCGCGCCAGCGCGCGCGCCGCGTTGGCGAACAGCAGGACGTCCACTCCCGTGGCGACGAAGGTGCAGCCCAGGTCCAGGTAGCGCCGCGCCAGGGCCGGGTCGGAGGTCAGGGTGCCGGCAGCCTTCCCCGACGCGACGATGGTGCGCATGGCCTGCTCGATCGCGGCCTGCACCTCCGGGTGCGCGGGATTGCCGCGATGTCCCATGGACGCGGCCAGGTCGGCCGGGCCGATGAAGACGCCGTCCACGCCGTCCGTCTCGCACAGCGCTTGCAGGTTGCCCAGGGCCGTGACGCTCTCGGCCTGCACCAGCAGGCAGATCTCGTCGTCGGCCACGCCCAGGTAATCCGTGCGCTGGCTCCAGCGCGACGCCCGCCCCACGGCGCTGCCCACGCCGCGCACGCCATGCGGCGGGTAGCGCGTCGCAGCGACCAGGGCGCGGGCCTGCTCGGCGGTGTCCACCATCGGAATCAGCAGCGTGCGCGCGCCGATGTCCAGCAGACGCTTGATCCCCGCCGTGTCGCCGTCGGCGGCCCGCACGACCGCCTGCGAGGAATAGGGCGCGATCGCCTGCAAGGCGTACAGCGTGCTGCGCAAGTCGTTGGGCGCGTGCTCGCCGTCGATCAGCAGCCAATGGAAGCCCGCGGTGGCCGCGACCTCGGCGAGATAGGAATCGGCCATGGACAGCCACAGGCCGATGCGCGGCGTCCCCGACGCCAGCGCGGATTTGAAAGGATTCAGAGCGGGCATGGCATGGTCTCCAGAGAAAAATATGCGGTCGTCAACTGACGATGCCCAGGTGCCAGGGCACGAACTCATTGTCGCCCAGGCCCAGGATCTCGCTCTTGGTGGGCCGGCCCGAGGCGGCCTGGAGGATCTCGCCGAAAATCACCTGCCCCATCTCCGCCACGCTCAGTTCGCCGTCCAGGACGCGCCCGCAATTGATGTCCATGTCCTCCTCCAGCCGGCGGTACATGGGCGTGTTGCTGGCCAGCTTCAGGGTCGGCGCGGGCTTGGAGCCGAACATCGACCCGCGGCCCGTGGTGAAGCAGATCAGGTTGGCGCCGCTGGCGATCTGCCCCGTCACCGCGACGGGGTCGTAGCCGGGCGAGTCCATGAACACCAGGCCGGCCTGCTCGATCGGCTCCGCGTACTCGTACACCGCCTGCAAGGGCGTGCTGCCGCCCTTCATCGCCGACCCCAGCGATTTCTCGAAGATGTTGGCCAGGCCGCCCTGCTGGTTGCCGTGCCCCACCTTGCCGTTGAACTGCGCGTTCTGCCCGGCCGCGTAGCGCTCCCACCAGGCCAGCCGCGCCAGCAATTTCTCGCCCACCTCGCGGCTGACCGCGCGCCGCGTCAGCAGGTACTCCACGCCGTGGATCTCAGGGGTCTCCGACAGGATGGCGGTACCGCCATGCCGCACCAGGATGTCCATGGCCGCGCCCAGCGCGGGGTTGGCGGTGATGCCGGAGAAACCGTCCGAACCGCCGCACTCCAGGCCGATTTTCAAGTGCCGAGCCGAGACCGCGACACGGCGGCAGGCGTTCGCGGCCGGCAGCATCTCGCGCACCGCCGCGATGCCGGCGGCGATGGTGGCGCGCGTGCCGCCCGTGTCCTGCATCACCAGCGTGCGCACGCGCGGATCTTGCGCCAGGCCCTGCGAATCGACCAGCGCGTCGACCTGGTTGCGCTCGCAGCCCAGGCCGACGATCAGCACGCCCGCCAGGTTGGGATGCCGCGCATAGCCCGCCAGGGTGCGGCGCAGCACGTCGAAATGCTCGCTCGGCGAGGACATGCCACAGCCGCTCGTCTGCGCGAAGGCCGCCACGCCGTCGACATTCGGATACGCCGCCAGCCGTTCGGCGTCGAAGTGCGCAGCGATATTCCGGATGACGGTCGCCGAACAGTTCACCGAGGACAGGATGCCGATGAAATTGCGCGTGCCCACGCGGCCGTCGGGCCTGACGTAGCCCATGAAGCGGGCCTGCTCGGCTTCCGGCAGGCAGTCGACCGGCACGGCGTCCCGGCAGAAGCCGGGGTCGCGCTGGAAGTCCGCCAGTTCGACGTTGTGCGTGTGCACGTGGTCACCCGCCTCGATGTCGCGGCCGGCCACGCCGATGACCACGTCGTACTTGCGCACCGCCTCGCCGCGCGCGATCCGCCGCGCGGCGATCTTGTGCCCGGCGGGCACCTGCGCGCGCACGCGCAGGCCGTGCTCGGCGATGACCTGGCCCAGGGCCAGGCCGTCGCGCGCGATCAACACATTGTCTTCGGGGTGCAGCCGGATCAGCGGGGAAAACGTCACGGGTTCAACCTTGTTGCAACAGAGCCTTCAGTTTCAGGCGGGCGATCAACTGCGTTTCCTGGTCGTAGACCTGGGACACATAGCGCTGGTAGTCGGGGCCATCCAGATACATGATGGGCGCGTCGATGGTGTCGGTGATCTTCCTGAAGTCATCGCTGGCGACCGCCTGCCGGAAGGCGTCGCGCAGGATTTTGTCCACGGCCGGGTCCAGGCCCTTGGGCGCGCCCACGCCGTTGGGCGCGTCGACCACCACGTCGTAGCCCAGGTCTTTCAGCGTGGGGCTGTCGCGGAAACGCGGCGGCCGCCGCTCGCCCCACGTCGCCAGCAGGCGCAGATTGCCGGCCTGCACCTGCGGCGCCCACGAACTGGAGTCGGCCAGCAGGTCGATCTGCCCGCCCAGCAGGTCCTGCAACGCCGGCGCCCCGCCCTTGTAGGCGATGGCGTTGAGCTTGATGCCGGCGGCGATGGCGAACTGCTCCATGCCCACGTGGGTGGCGCCGCCCACGCCCGCGTGCCCGTAGGACACGAGGCCGGGGTTGCGCTTGGCGTACGCCACCATGTCCGCCAGCGTCTTGAAGCGCGAATTGGCTTTCACCACGATGCCGAAGGTCTGCCCGGACGTGCGCGCGATGTAGGTGAAGTCGGTGCGCGGGTCGGCGGACAGCATGTTCAGTTGCGCGAACCGGGTGACGGAGATGGGGATCTGCCCGATGGTGTAGCCGTCCGGCTTGGCGGCGGCGATGGCCTTGGCGCCTATCATCCCCGACGCGCCCGCGCGGTTCTCGACCACGATGGTCTGGTTCAGCGCCTTGCCCGCGGCCTGGCACAGCACGCGCATGGACTGGTCGGCGGTGCCGCCCACCGCCCACGGACAGATGAACGTGATGGGCCGGTCCGGGAAACCCGCCGCGCGGGCGGCGCGCGGCAGCAGCGCCGACGCGGCCATGGCCGCGCTGCCCAGCAATAGCGTTCTACGCAGCGGCGATGCCGCGGAATGTTTTTTCATGGTCTCCTCGCTCTGTTTTTCTACCGCGCCCTCGGGCCGCCGGACAGGCGGCGGCCCGAGGGCGGCGGTGCTGTCGGCCCGGATCGAACGCCCGGGCGTGCCCGCATTGTGGCCGCCCTTGCCATAACCCTCCATTCGAATATCGGCATTGCTACATAACGTCCCGGTTAAGTACACTCGCGGCCATGGCTCAACTGGATCGCGTGCTGCGCAGCAATATCAAGCTGCGCCATCTGCAACTGCTGGTGGCGCTGGACCAGTTCCGCCATCTGGGACGCACGTCCGAATTCCTCTCCGTCAGCCAACCGGCCGTGTCTCGCATGCTGACGGAAATCGAAGCCATGCTGGGACAGACGTTGTTCACGCGATCCACGCGCGGCACCGAGCCGACGGCGGCGGGAGTCGCCATGGTGCGCTTCGCCCGTTCGGTGCTGGCCCAGTACGAGCGCACGCGCGACGAGATCGGCGCGCAGGAAAGCGGCGCCGCCGGCCGCGTCCGCATCGGCGTCATGGGCGTGGCGCTGTCGCCGCTGCTGGCCGACGCCGTCGATGCCTTGAAGAAGCAGTCCGCGCGCGCCACGGTGCTGGTCGAGACGGGCGACCTGACGGGACTGTTGCCCAAGCTGCGCCTGGGCGAGATCGACCTGTTCCTGGGCCGCCTGGAGCCGGGCTATGCCGCGCCCGACCTGACGACCGAAGCGCTCTATGCGGAGCCCATGGCGGCGGTCGTCGCGCCGGACCATCCCCTGGCGCGGCGGCGCAAGCCGGGCTGGGCCGACATCGCGGCGCTGCCCTGCGTCATGCCGCCGCCGTGGGCCTCGCTGCGTGTGAAGCTGGAACAGCAGTTCCACCGCCACGGCGTGCAGCCGCCCGGCGATGTGATCGAGTCGTCGTCCTACCAGGCCACGGTGCTCTTCGTGCAGCGCCGCGCGGGGGTCGGCTTCCTGGCGTCCAGCGCGGCCAGGGAGTACGAGCGGGCGGGCGCGCTGCGCGTGCTGCCCCTGCCCGTGGAGCTGGACCTGCCCAGCGTCGGCATCATCGCCATGCGCAACGTCGCGCCGACCGCGATCGCGCTGCGGATGATCGAATGCCTGCGGCGCGCCGCATTCAATGCGCCGCTGACGCGTCCGCCCCGCCGCCGCCCTTGGCCGGCCGCGTGATCCAGATCAGAGGGATGATCATCAGGAAGATGAGGGCCGACACGAAGAAGATGTCGTCCAGCCCCATCATCGCCGCCTGCGCGTTGACCGTGGAATCGAACAGGTGGTTCGCGGCGTTGGTGTCCAGGTGCAGCAGCGAGCGCATCAAGTCGATCTGGTGGGAAAACACCGGATTGTCCGCGTTGGCCGCCTCGGTCAGCCGCTCGTGGTGCAGGACGGTGCGGTTGTTCCACACCGTGCCCGCGATGGAGGTGCCGACGGCGCCGCAGAACACGCGCACGAAGTTCGACAGGCCCGCCGCGGCGGGTATGCGCTGCGGTGGCTGGCCGGACAGGATGATGGCCGTCAAGGGAATGAAGAACAGCGCCATCGGGATGCCTTGCAGCAAGGTGGGCAGCACCAGGTGCCAGGTATCGATATCCAGCACGTAGTCGGCCCGCATGTAGAACACGCCCGCGAAGGTGAGGAAGGCCACCGTGGCGATGATGCGCGCATCCGACCTGGGCAGCAGCTTGCCCACCACCGGCGACAGGATGAGCGCGAAGATGCCCAGCGGCGCCATCACCATGCCGGCGTCGACCGAGCGGTAGTTCAGGTATTCCTGCATCCACTGCGGCAGCAGGACCAGGTTGCCGAAGAACACGCCATAGGCGATGGAGATGGCGACCGTGCCGCCCAGGAAGTTGCGCTGCCCGAACAGGCGCAGGTCGACGATGGGATGTTCCTCCGTCAGCTCCCAGATCACGAAGAGGACGAAGCTGACGAAGGCCGTGACGGCCAGCCCGACGATGAGTCCGGAATTGAACCAGTCCAGGTCGCGTCCCTTGTCCAGCATGATCTGCAAGGCGCCGACCCAGGTGACGAGCAGGAACAGGCCCACCAGGTCGATGGGCAATTTGCGCGTGGGCGATTCGCGATGGCGGTAGATGCTCCAGCTCACCAGCGCCGCGAAGATGCCGACCGGGATGTTGATGTAGAAGATCCACGACCAGCTATAGCGGTCCGTGATCCAGCCCCCCAGCGAAGGCCCCGCGATGGGCCCGACGGTCGCCGTCATGGCCCAGAGCGCCAGCGCCATCGAGCTTTTCTCCTTGGGATAGGAGCCCAGGAGAATCGCCTGCGACATGGGAATCAGCGGTCCCGCGACCACGCCTTGCAGCACGCGCGCGAACAGCAGCACGGGCAGGTTGGGCGCGATGCCGCACAGGAAGGAGGCCAGCGTGAACAGGGCGACCGCGCCGACGAACAGCTTGATCTGCCCCAGCCGCTGCGTCAGCCAGCCGGTCAGCGGGATCGACACGGCGTTGGCGGCCGCGAACACGGTGATCACCCACGTGCCTTCGTCCACGGAAACGCCGAGATTTCCCGAGATGGTGGGAATCGCCACGTTGGCGATCGACGTATCCAGCACGTTCATGAAAGTCGCCAGCGCCACCGCGAAGGTGGCGAGCACGAGTTGCCCGCCGTGCAGGGGCGGGTAGGAAGGGGGTTGTTGGGCAGCCATGGATTCGGATAGGGAGCGGCCGCGGCATTGCGGCGCAGCAATTGCCATAGCGTCGCATGAATAGCTGAATATGGCCTGACCGGCCCCACGGCGGGCAGGGGGAATGCCCCCCATACGCCCCCGTTTTCCAGGCTGGGCCGCCCTTACCGCCTGACGACGTGGATATTGCGCATCGGCAGCGCGAACGCCAGTTCCAGCCGCTCCAGGCCTTCCATGATGTCCAGGTTCACCTTCTGCTGCACGTCCATGTACAGGTTGTAGCTAGGGTCGGTGACGTAATAGACCACCTCGTAGGTCAGGTCCTGCGTGCCGAAGCCCTTGAAATGGGCGCGATCGAAGCGGGTGTCGCCCGCCGCCTCCACCGCCTGCCGGACCATGTCCGGCACCTGGCGCAACTGTTCGGGCCGGGCGTCGTAACTGATGCCGAAGGTGAAAAGGATGCGGCGCTCCTTCATGCGCTTGTAGTTGTGCAGCGTATTCTTCAGCAGCTCGGTATTGCCGCAGACGATCTGCTCGCCGCTGAGGCTGCGGATGCGGGTGGTCTTCAACCCGATATGCTCGATGCTGCCGGCGATGTCGTTGAAAACGACGAAGTCGCCCAGCTCGAACGGCTTGTCCAGGCCGATGGCGAGGGACGCGAAGAGGTCGCTGAGAATGCTCTGGACCGCCAGCGCCACCGCGACGCCGCCGACGCCCAGGCTGGCGACGAAGGCCGTGATGTTGACCCCCATGTTGGCCAGCACGGCCAGCAGCAGGATGGACCAGAGCAGGGCCCGCAGGGTCCAGGCGGTCATGGTCGTGATGACGGGATTGTGGACGACGTCGCCGGTCGCGGCCAGGCGCGAAGCGGTCCATATGCCGACGCCGCGGTTTATCCACAGGGCGATCTGGAAGCCGATGACCAGGAACCAGACGTGGTCCAGCCGGCTGTCCCAACGCTCGGTCAGGGGAAGGAATTTGGCGCCTATGATCAAGGCGGCGATGAACAGCGTGGTCTTGCTGGTGCCGCGCAGCACGTCGACGAGGATCTGCGCGTACCTCGACCGCGTTCGCCGCGCCAGCGCCTGCGCGCGGTCGACGACGAAGCGCAGCAGATAGGTGAGTATGAAAAATCCCAGCAGGGTCGCGGCGGCGGCATACAGCCAGTCCAGTGCGGGTATGCCCATGAATGCGCGAATATCCAGCCATTTCCTCATCGAGTCTCCTTTGAAGTTCCGGGCAAACGCCCGTCGGCGCGCGCGCGGCGCGGGATCAAGGGACTCGGCGTCCATGGCGCGGCGCCCCTCTCCAGGGGCGCCGCGCAGCAATTGTCATTCCGCCGCCGTTTCCGGGGCGCGCGGCCGCCGCTATGCCGCCAGGGCCTGTCCGGCCTGCCTCACGGCCGGCAGGCCATAGTGTTCGCGCAACGTCGTGCCCGTGTATTCCTCGCGGAACAGGCCGCGCTTGCGCAGCAGTGGTACGACTTCGGTGGCGAAGATTTCCAGTTGGCGGTAGATGATGGGCGGCATGACGTTGAATCCGTCGGACGCGCCGGACGTGAACCAGTCCTGGATGATGTCGGCAATCTCTTCCGGCGTGCCGGCGACGGCCAGGTGGCCGCGGGCCCCGGCCAGCCGGCTGAGCAGTTGACGCAGCGTGAGGCCCTCGCCCAGCGCCAGGTTGACGTAGCCGATGGAACGGCTCTTCGACGCCTGCACCTGGTCGGGATCGGGAAAATCGTCCCGCGTCAGCTTCCTGTCCAGCGGAATGCCGCGGAAGTCGTGCCCGCCGAAGCGGTCGGAGAGCCGGGCCAGTCCCACGTCCGGATGCGTGAGCGCGTCGAGTTCTTCCCACACCTGGCGCGCTTCGTACCCGGTCGAGCCGATGGCGGCGCTGATGCCGGGAAGAATGACGATGTCTTCCGGGCGCCGCCCATGGCCGGCGGCGCGCCCCTTGACGTCGCTGTAGAACGCCTGCGCCGAGGCCTTGGTCAGGTGCGCGGTGAAGATCGCCTCCGCCCATTTCGCGGCGAAGTTGCGGCCATCGTCGGACTGGCCCGCCTGGACGTACAGGGGCCGTCCCTGCGGACCGGCGGGCACATTGAGCGGACCGCGGGTCCTGATGTGCTCGCCGTTGTAGCCGACGGGCCGGACACGGGCCGTATCGAGATAATGGCCGCCCGCGCGGTCGTCCAGCACCGCGTCGGCGGGATAGCTGCGCCAGAGCGCGTCGACCGCCTCGATGAACTCCTCCGCGATGCGGTAGCGGTCGCCATGGCCCACGTTTTCCTCGCGTCCGTAGTTGGCGCCCGCGCGCGGCGCCCAGGACGTGACGATGTTCCAGCCGGCCCGGCCGCCGGACAGATGGTCCAGGGAAGCGAACTGGCGGGCCAGCGTATAGGGATGGCTGTAGGTCGTCGACGCGGTGCCGATGAGCCCGATGCGGCTGGTCCGCCCCGCCAGCGCCGTCAACAGCGTAAGCGGCTCCAGCGCGCCGGAGGCGATCAGCCCGCCGTTCTCGGCGGCCGCCAGGGAATCCGCCAGGAACACGGCATCGAATTTTGCCGCCTCGGCGATGCGCGCGGCCCCGGCGTAAAGCTCGATATCGGTCAAGGCGCGCCGGCTGGAGGCGGGATGGCGCCAGGCGGCTTCGTGGTGTCCACGAGCCATGAGGAACAGGTTCAGATGCAGTTGTCGAGCCATGGCGGGTCCTTTCCCTTCTAGACTGGATTCTTCTCTACCCCGAGGCCGCGCAGCAGCCTTGCCCTGAGGGCGACGAACGCCGCATCGCCGGCCTGCCGCGGATGGGAGAGGCCGACGTGGTGATCCTCCTCGATGCGGCCGTTGCGCAGCACCAGGATGCGGTCCGACAGCGCCAGCGCCTCGTCCACGTCGTGGGTCACCAGGATCACCGTGGGACGCTGCCGTTCGACCAGGCGAAACAACAGGGCGTGCATGCGTAGCCGCGTCAATGCGTCGAGCGCCCCGAATGGCTCGTCGGCCAGCAGAACGTCCGGCTCGCGCAGCAGGGACCGGGCAAGCGCGGCGCGCTGCTTCTGCCCGCCCGACAAGGTCGACGGCCACGCCGTGGCCTTGCCGGCCAGGCCGACGGCGTCCAGCATCTCCAGGGCGGCCCGGTCGGCATCCGCGCGCCGCAGGCCCAGCTTGAGGTTGTCGATGACCGACAGCCAGGGCAACAGCCTGGAATCCTGGAACAGCACGGACACGTTGCCCCGCACGCGCACGCTTCCGGAGGTCTGCGCATCGTCGTCCAGGCCCGCCAGCGTGCGCAGCAAGGTCGTCTTGCCGGAGCCGGATTCCCCCAGCAAGGCGACGAACTGGCCGGACGGCACGCTGAGCGACACCCGGTCCAGGACGGTCCCGCCGCCGAAGCCGCGCGACAGGCCGCGCAGTTGCACGGCCGCGTCCGTCGAAGGGCGGGCGCTCATGATCCGAGCGAACGCTTGTAGGAAAGCGCGCGGGCTTCCAGCAGCCGGACCGCCGCATCGGAAACCAGGCCCAGCACGGCGTAGATCATGATGCCGACCACGATGATGTCGGTCTGCCCCCAATCGCGCGCGCGGTTCATCAGGTAGCCGATTCCCGTCTGGGTGTTGACGAGCTCCAATACCACCAGCGCCGTCCAGCACAGCGCGACCGCCAGCCGCAAGCCGGTGAAGAAACCGGGCAAGGCGCCCGGCAGCGCCACCTTCCTGATGAATTCGCCACGGGTCAGGCCCAGCGTCTGCGCCAGTTCGACGTGTCCGATATCCATGCCCTTCAACGCCGCGTGCGTGTTGATGTAGATCGGCACCAGCACCGAGGTGAAGATAAGAAACACCTTCATGGCCTCGCCGATGCCCAGCCAGATGATCGCCAGGGGAATCAGGGCCAGCGTGGGAATGGCCCGCTTGATCTGGACCAGGCCGTCTATCAATGCCTCGCCGGCGCGGGTCAGGCCCGCCGCCAGCGCCAGGACCACGCCCACGACGATGCCCAGCAACAGGCCGGTGTAGGCGCGCGTCGCGGAAGCCAGCAGATGGGGCAGCAGTTCGCCGTCGGAGAACATCTGGACTGCCGTGGCCAATGCCTGGGACGGCGCGCTGAGCGTCGCGGGAGAGAGCCATCCCAGGCGCGACGCGCCCTCCCACGCGGCCAGCGCGATGAGCGGGCCGAGCAGGCGCATGCCCGCAGGCAGGCGCCGCGGGACGAAACGCGTGACGGGCGTCTCCCGCGGCGCGGCGTCATCGGCGGCGGCGTGCTCCGGGTAGGCGGCTGCCCGCGAAACGGGCGGGGACATCGAGGGTGGCGACATCGGCTTTCCTGGGATGACCGGCTCAACGCTGCGCGACGATGATCGCGTCGTAGGCGTCGGTGAATGACTGCGCCGCGTCCAGGCGCTGCTTGATCGATCCGGCCGCATACAGGATGTCGATCAGCTTCTGATGATCGGCCACGGCTTCGCGGGACGTCTGGAAAACCAGGGGCGACTGGGACGCGAGAATGGCCGCGGTGCTTTGCGGCGTAAGCCGCTGGAAGTCCGTGTAGTAGGCCTTGCCCCACTGCTGCTGGTGTTCGTTGCTCCACTTCCCGGCCCGGATGAAGGCGCCGAGGAATTCACCGATCGCGGCGGATTGCGCGGGATTGGCCAGCACCTCCGGCCGCGCGTAGAAATAGCTGACGCCCGGCAGGAGCTGGCGCTCGACCGGGTCCCGCACCGGCGTCGCGCCCACCTGCGCGGCCAGCCGGGTGACATAGGGCTCGTTCAGCACGGCGACGTCGATGGCCCCCGAACGGATCGCATCCGGCAGGTCGGCGATCCGCAGCGCGACGGGCTGGATATCCTTCAGGGTCAGGCCCGCGCGGTCCAGCGCCTCGATCAGGAACACCTGGCGCCCGGAGCCCTCGATATAGCTGATGCGCTTGCCCTTGAGTTCCGCCAGCTTGTCGATCGTCAGCCCCGGCCGGCTGACCAGCCGGTACGTCGACAGTTGGCGCGAGATGGTGGCGATGATGGGCAGCAAGGTGCCGGCCGCCCGCGCCTGGATGGGCGGCGTGTCGCCGACATAGGCGATGTCGAGCGCCCCGGCCCGTATGGCTTCGAAGATGGCGGGCCCGCCGGCGAAATTCGGCAGTTGTAGATCGAAGCCCAGCTTCTTTCTTTCCCCGCTCGCTTCCAGCAGGACCCGCACCAGCTCGCCCTGGTCGGCCGCGACCAGCCTGGTCTTGGGATCCACCGCCGGCTGGGCCCGAACACTCGCGTTCAAGCCGACTGAAAGTACCGCCGACGACGTCGCGGCAAGAAATGTGCGCCTGTCCATAACATCCGAATCGAGAATATCCGGACATCTTAAGAAGCCGCCGCGGCCGGCAAAAATACAAAATACGCATGAACTAATCCGGCGACGATCCGCAATGCGCCCCTGGCGTCCGGCCGCGCGGCACCACCGCTTGCCGCCGGCCGCGGCGCGTCATTCCGCCGCGGTTTCCAGCGCCTGGGTCAGCGACAGCGCCTGCCGCTCGAACAAGCCCCGGTAGACGCCGCCGGGCCGCTGGATCAGGTCGTCGTGCGTGCCTTCCTCGATGATGCGGCCCTTCTCCAGCACGATCAGCCGGTCGAGCGCGCGCACCGTCGACAGCCGATGCGCGATGACCAGCGTGGTGCGGCCCACCATCAGCCGTTCCATCGCCTGCTGGATCAGCATCTCGCTTTCGCTGTCCAGGCTGGAGGTGGCTTCGTCCAGGATCAGGATGGGCGCGTCGGCCAGGAAGGCGCGGGCGATGGCAACGCGCTGGCGCTCGCCGCCGGACAGCTTCACGCCGCGCTCGCCCACCAGCGTGTCATAGCCGCGCGGCAGCGCGGCGATGAAATCGTGGGCATTGGCCAAGCGCGCGGCCGCCTCGATGTCCGCCTGCGAGGCGCCGGGGCGCGCATAGGCGATGTTCTCCGCCAGGGTGCGGTGAAACAGCACCGGGTCCTGCATGACGATGGCGATCTGCGCGCGCAGCGACGACTGCGCCACCTGCGCGATGTCCTGTCCGTCGATGTCGATGCTGCCGGCGTTCACGTCGTGCATGCGCTGGATCAGCTTGATCAGCGTGGTCTTGCCGGAACCGGAATGCCCCACCAGGCCGATGCGTTCGCCCGGCGCGATGTGCAGGGAGAAGTCGCGGTACAGCGGCGTCAGGTGGCCGCCGTACTGGAAGGTCACGCGATTGAAGCGGATGTCGCCCTTGGTAATGACGATGGGCCGCGCGCCCGGCCGGTCGGCGATGCCCAGGGGCTGGCGCTCCAGGCTCACCAGTTCCTCCATGTCGTTGACCGAGCGCTGCAGGTTGCGCACGTGCATGCCGACCTCGCGCATGTAGCCGTGCAGGATGAAGTACATGGTCAATGCGAAGGTGATGTCGCCCGCGCTGGCCTGCTTGTCGGCCCACAGCAGCAGCGCGGCGCCGACGATGGCGGTGCGCATCAGGATCAGCAGCGCGCCTTGCAGGCCGCCGTTGATGGTGCCCCGTATCCAGCCCCGGTAGGTGCGGTCGCGCCATTTGTCCAGGATGCGCGCCAGGCGCTTCTCCTCGCGGGACTCGGCCCCGAAGGCCTTGACCACCGCGTTGCAGCTCACCGCGTCGGCCAATGCGCCGCCCAGCCGCGTATCCCAGGAATTGGCCAGACGCGCCGCCGGCGCGACGTAGAGCAGCGACAGGGAAACGATCACGACCAGGTAGACGACGGCGCCGCCGCCCACCACCAGTCCCATGACGGGCCAGTGCCAGCCCAGCAGCACGGCCGCGCCCACCAGCATGGTCAGCGAAGGCAGCAGCGCGACCAGCAGGGTGTCGTTCAGTAGGTCCAGCGCCCAGATGCCGCGGGTGATCTTGCGCACGGTCGAGCCGGCGAAGGTGTTGGCGTGCCAGTCGCTGGAAAAGCGCTGGACGCGGTGGAAGGCCTGCGCGCAGATGCGGTTCATCATGCGCACGGTCAGCGCCGAGATCGCGCCATAGGACAACTGCCGCAGCACGGTGCCGGCCAGGCCCACGACGACCAGCAGGGCGAAGGCGGACAGGGCCATTTTCCAGATGGCGGGATTCGAGGCCGGCCCCGCCGTCACCGCATCGACGAGGCGGCCGGCGAACAGCGGCGTGACCACGTCCGCGAGCGCGCCGCCCAGCACCAGGAAAACGATGAGGGCGATGCGGCGCGGCTGCTGGCGCCAGTGACGAAGGGTGTAACCGAGGACGTCCTTGAAGACGTGGCCTCGCATATCGATGCGCGTGCGCTTGGATTTACGTGGCATGGCGGAAAAAACGGGCTGTCGCGAAACGGACGAGTAATTTCCAGTGTATCCCGCCCTTTCCGCCCTCTCCGCCCCTCTCCGTGCTAACCCGCCGAGTCCGCGCCCGCCGCCGCGTCAGCGCGCGCCTTCATGGGCAGCCCGCGGACGAAGCGCTTGCGGATGGCGGCGTTGGCGGGGTCCGACCACATCCGCGCCACGGCCGCGGCCAGCGCGGCCGAGCCCAGCAGATACGCCAGCAGCATGAGCAGGCGCCCATCCCCCGCTACATGGCTGGCGGGCAGCATGCCGCGGGCGATGCCCAGGACGATCAGGTGAAAGAGATAGAGTTCGTAGCTGCGGCGGCCGCACGCCGCCAGCGCGCGAGTTATCCACAGCGGCCGGGCAATCGCGTGGCCGCTGGTGTACTCACGCGCCTCCTCGCGCGCCTCATCGTGCGATCCTGCCGCGCGCCGCGTGGCCGGGTCGGCATGGCGACGCGGTTCCGCCGCCCCCGATCCCGCCAGGAACAGCACGGTGCCCAGGGCCATCGCCGTCGTGCCCAGCACGTTGCTCACGCCGATGGGCCAGGCCAGGTACAAGGCGGACATCGCCGCCAGGATCGCGGCGCGCGCGACGCGCGTTCCCAACAGGCCGGCATGGCCGCGCCGCGCCAGCACCGCGCCGCAGCAGCCGATGGCGATGGCGTCGAAGCAGGCCAGGTAGCCGTAGAGATAGGCCTCCGCCTCTCCCTGGTTGGCCAGGCGATACCACGGCGCGGCGCAAATGACCCCGATCGCCAGCCCGGGCAGCAGCCAGCGCCGCGCGCCCGCCAGTCCCACGCACAACACGGGAAACAACAAATAGAACACCGCCTCGACGGAGAGCGACCACAACACGCCCAAGGGATAGTTGATCCATCCCACGTGCGTGACGAGGACATTCATCCAGAACGTCAGCGCCGCGGCATTGACGGTCCAGAGCGACACCGGCGCGCCCGCCCGGTTGTCGAAGAGGGGCAGCCCGGCCAACGCCAGCGCATCGACCGCCGCCACGACCAGCGCCAGGCAGGGCAGGATGCGCGCCGCCCGCAGCGCGTAGAAATCCGCCACGTCGATGCGCGCCAGGTCGCCCCAGCGCGCCAGGGCATTGCGCGTGATCAGGAATCCCGACACGGCGAAGAAGATCGTCACGCCATAGTTGCCGTTGCGCGCGATCGCATGCAGCAGCGGCCAGCCCAGCCACGCGGCAAGCGTCGTGTCCCGCAGGGAATACGCGATATTGAAGTGATGCAGCAACACCAGCAGGATGGCGACGCCGCGCAGCGTATCGATGCCCAGGTCGCGCGCGGGCGGCCCCGGCGGCGGCGGGCTCGGGCTCATTTTCCTCGCCCATCCGCCGCCGCGACCAGGCCCGGCAGCGCTTCGGCCAGGCTGCCGCGCGCGCGCATGCCGGCGCTGGGCGTCATCGCCTTCTCGTCCTGGATCAGGCGCGCGAAAACGACTTTCCGGCCGTCCTTCTCCATCCAGCCCACGAACCAGCCGTAGGCGCGGCTGGGGTCGTAATGGCCGTCGCTGCCCGGCGACCCCGTGCCCGTCTTGCCGTACAGCCGCCAGCCGTCCGCGATCGGTCCCAGGTCGAGGATGCGGGCCGTCATGTCGTAGGCATGCGCGCTGACGGGCAGCCGGCGATTGACGATCTTGCGCATGAAATCGACCTGCTCGCGCGGCGACACCCGCAGGGAGGAGATGATCCACGCGCCCTGCAGGCCGTTGTGCTTGCCGGGCTCGCCGGACACGTCCTCGTTGCCGAAGTGGAACTTCGACGTGTATTCCTGGAACCGGGCCTGGCCCAGGCGCTCGGCGACCTGCTGCGAATACCAGACGATCGAGTATTTGATCCACCGCGCCGGCGTGGCGGGCTTGTGCCATTCCTCACCGCCCCAATCGGGATAACCGGGCTGGAAATTCCAGACCGGCGTGTTCTCATCCTTCAGGATGCCGGCGTCGAATCCCATCAGGCTGATGGCGATCTTGAACGTGGAGGCCGGCGTATAGCGATCGCCGCAGGCTCCCTGCTCCACCAGGACGCGGCCATCGGCGGCATCGGCGGCAAGGGTACAGATCGTGCGAGCCTGCACGGGGGCGGCGACGGCGACGAAAGCCGCGGACAGTGCCAGGAACGCGGCGGCGCGCCGCGTGAAGCATGATTTCATGATCGTGGGAAAAGGACAGGGGAAAAGGACAGAGGAAAAGAAGACACTTGGCGGCGAGCCGCCGCTATGCGGGTTGCCGGCGCGCGTTCAGCAGCACCAGCGTCAAATCATGGCCGTGGACCTGCACGCGCATCGCCAGGCAGCGGCCGGCCCGTTCGGACGTGGCGGTCTTGGACAAGCGGATATCCCAATCCGGCCGCCCGACCAGCACATTGGTATTGCGGTAGCGGATGACGCCGTCCTCCCCGCGCACGTCCTCGCCCAGCGCGACCGTGTCGCGCACGATGGCCGGATAGTTCGCCGCCGCGCGGACGATGCGTTCGATATCGGTGGCGGTGGACTGGTTGGCGGACGAAACGCCGGCGGGCTCCCGCAACGTGGTGTGCGCCAGCCCCAGCGCCGCCATCTTGCGCTGCGTGGCGAGTTCGAACGCCGGCAAGCCGCCGGGGTAGCTGCGCGCGAGCGCGTACGCCGCCCGGTTGTCCGAGGCCATCAGGGTCAGCTTGAGCAAGGTATCGCGCGTGGCGACCGTGCCGACCGGCAGGCGCGACATCCCGTCCTTTGTCGCGGCGGCGTCCTCCTCCGCGACGCGCACCGGCTGCGTCATGTCGAGGGAAGCGTCCATCACCACCATGGCCGTCATCAGCTTGGTCAGGGACGCGATGGGCACGACATCGTTTTCCGCGCGCGCCGCCAGCCTGTCGCCGGAGCGGCTGTCCACCACCAGCACATGGGCCGCGCCGCTGGCTTCGATCAGCGCCTGGATGGCCGGATAGTCCGCCAGCACGCCGCCATGCCCGCCATTTTCCGCCAGCGCCCGCGCAGCCCGCGCGGGTCCCAGGTCGGCGGCCGACCACAAGGTGGCGCCGGCCAGCGCCAGCATGGCGGCCAGCAGCGGCAGGGCCAAGCCGCGGCGAGGCGCCGGGCGCGGATGCGCCAGGCGGCGTATGCGATCCACCAATGGCCCGTCCTTCGCGCCCTGTGCGATGCGCACGCGCGCATCGCCGGCGCCGGGGTCCGCCGCGCGGCTCAATGCATCCAGCGCGCGGGCCAGCCGGCGCGGATCGCCGATCAGGCCGGCCGCGACCTCGTCCGCGATCCGTTCGCGCTCCACCCGGATCCGGCGCGAGAGCCACCATACCGAAGGATGGAAGAACAGCAGGACCTCGGCCCCATGCTGCAGCAGGTTCACCAGGAAATCGAGACGCCGCACGTGGGCGAGCTCGTGCGCCAGCAAGGCTTCCAACAGATCGGCGGGCATTCCCGTGACGATATGGGCCGGCACCAGGATCACCGGCTTGAGCCATCCCGCCGTCACGGGCGAGGACAAGCCGTGTGCGATGCGCAAGCCGACCGCGCGCGGCAGGCGCAGCGCGCGCGCCATCGCGTCGACCCGCGTCCGCCACGCCGCATCGGTCCAGGGCGCGCTGGCGTCCAGCGCGCGGCGCAGCCACGCAAGGCCCACGCCTATCCTGGCGCCGACCAGCGCGGCGCCCGCGAACCAGCCCGCCGCCAGCCACAAGGGCCAGAACGCGCCGGCCGGCGCCGCCTGCCCGCCACCCACGTAGGAAATCCGCCCGGACGCCAGCGACGCCAGCTCGGCGCGATATGCGCCCGCCACGTCGACGGCGAACACCACGCCGCAGGCCAGCAAGGCCAGGCACAGCACGGCATGGCGCGGCCGCGTATCGCCGGGACGCATCGGCAGCAGCAGGCCCGCGGCCACGGCATGGATGCACAGTCCCTTCCAGAGGAAGACCGGCAGGGTCTTGCCCAAGGCCCAGGCGAGGACGAGCAGCGACTGGCTCACGGCTTGTCCTCGCCCCGCAGCAAGGCCTCGATTTCGGCGCGGTCCTGCTTGCTCACGTGGCCCTCGCGCAAGGCCGCCAGGACGAGCGCCTTGCCGGAGCCGGCGAAGGCCTTGCGGATCAGGTCCTTCACCAGTCCGCCCTGCGTCGCTTTCTGGCTCTGCGCCGCGGCATAGACGTGGGAACGCTCGCGTTCGTCGCGCGCGAGCAGCCCCTTGCCGTGCATGATCTGCATCAGCCGCAACACGTTCGCATAGGTCAGCTCCGGCCGCGCCGGCGCCATGGCCGCGTGCACCTGCTTGACGGTCGAGGGTCCGATCTCCCAGATCGTCTGCAAGACGTCGAGTTCGGCGCTGGTGGGTTTGACCGGCGGGGGGCTGGATCGGGTGTTCATGCTTGGATGGACGGCGGGCGGGCGTTGAAGATCATGCGGAGTAGCTAGAATATTCGTTCTAGAAAATATTGTCTAGAACTATTCTTCTACTTCAGGACGCACTCACCCCGACTTTGCGCGGCCACGGCCATTGCGGCTGTTTGCGGCCGCTGTCGCCATCGGATGAACATACCCGGCACGAAAGGCCCGACCTCGGCCGCGCCCTTCAGTGCCCGGGGACTTAGAAATAGACGTCCACGTAGTCGGTCAGGCCGTCGCAGAATTCCATCTGCTGCAAGCGCCAGTATTTGCGCTTGCCGCTGATGCGGAAATCGAAATCGCCGGTGCGTTCACAGTTCCGTCCCTTGTCGGGCGCATCGACGATGAGGATGGTGCCGCGGAAACGGAAGCGGTCGGCCGAGATCGCGACCACGTCGCCCTTGATCTTCAGCGTGCCTTCGTAGTTGGACTGCGTGCCCTCGATGCTGACCACGTCGTTGACGTCGCGCGCCTTCAGATGGCCGCGGTCGGCGTGCCACAGCCACTGCACCGTGATGCCGCTGTTGTTCATCAGCCGCTCGTAGGCCGCCTGGTTCTGGATGACGGTCTTCTGCACCGGCGCCAGCGCCTGGCGCGGCGCATAGGGATTCATCGGGCCGGTCGTCACCGGCGCGGCGAAGGGATCCGCGGCATCGCCCTGCGGCGAGGAGGCGCCCGGCGAAGCGGCGCCGGCGTGGGCCGACGCGCCGGAAGCACCGCCGGCGCCCTGCGTCGGCGCGGGGGCAGGCGAAGCGGCAGGCGCTGCCGCCCCGGCATGAGCGGCCGCGCCGGAGGCATCCGCCGCGCCATCCTGCGGCGGCGCGGCGTGGGCGCCCGCGTGGGCGGACTGCGTCACGCCCTGGGCGGATGCCGGCGCGGCGACCGGCAAGGCCATCGCGACGGCGGCGGCGACGCCGGCGCGGCGCAGCCATTTCAAGGGGACAAGGGCAATGCTCGGGTCACGATCGAGGGCTTTATGCATTCTTCTTCAGGCTTCGAGTGGAGGAAGCGGCAGCGGCGGGCCGCACGCGAGGCAAGAAGATATTCGGTTTGGACCCGGATATGGCAAGCAGGTAGCAAACTGTTTCAACGGCCGGGCGGCTATCCTCGCTCGTCCCGGATCGGCGCATCGCTGTCTTCCGGCAGCAGCATCTGCGGCACTTGCGTCAGCGTCCACACGCCGCCCGAACGCTCCAGCAGCCAGATCATGTCGAAACGGCTCTCCGGCCAGACGTCGGGCACGCCGCGCGCGCCGATGGCGCGGGCCAGTTCGGGCAAGGTGTCCTGCCGCCAACTGACCAGCACCGCCCCTTGCGCCGCGGCGCTGCACAGCGTGTCGGCCGCCTTGTCGAAGGGCGGGTCGGAGGCGAACTCGTCGCGCACCGCCAGGTTAAGGGCCGCGGCCAGCGGCTTGACCGTATCCACGGGCCGGGTGCTGCGATGCCGCGGCGTGGTCGCCGCCGCGAAGATGAACCGCGGCCGGCACAGCCCGCGTTCGCGCAGCAGGTCCTCCGATGACATGAAATACGCCGCCAGCAGTTGCGCGCGCCGCTCGCCCCGCGAGCTCAGGCCGTGCCTGCCGCCCGCGCCGGCAATGTCCTGCGCGTAGCGGGATTCGCGCAGGGGCTTCTCCGCATGGCGGATAAGCATGATGGGATGGGAAGTGTTCATGATGGGTTCGGCACCGGGTGATGCCGGCTAAAAAAAGAATGGCAATGACGCCGCCCGCAAACCTCGCGCCCGGCCGCCACGATGAACCTGCATGGGAAACGCGCGGAAACGCCGAATTACCGAATTACCGAATCGCCGAATCGCTGAACGGCTCGCGCACCGCTCCGTGGCAGCGTACCCGTAACGGCCATTCTTGCGAAGGAAGCGCCCCCTATGCCGGCCTATCTAGGGTTTTCTCCAGCTTCCACCCTGTGCGGCGCACCATAGAATTAACTGGTTCCATTTTTCAAGACACAGTTCCATTTTACGGAACTCGATAATGAGCATTCTCCAACAATGAGCATTCTCGACAGCGCCACGGATGTCCTGCGGCTATTGGCCCATAGCGGCCGCGATCTCACCGTCACCGACGTGGTCAACCACCTCGGCGTCCCCAAGAGCAGCGCATCGCGCGTACTGAAGCAGATGATGGCGTGCGGCCTCCTGGAGCGCGATGCGCGCACCCTGGCCTACCGCCCCGCCCTGCTCATACTCGAACTCTCCCATCAGGTGCGCTCGTCCTCCTCGATCCTGGATCGCATGGAGGACGCCCTGCAAGCGCTGGTGCGGGAAACCGGCCATACCGCCTACATCTCGGTGCTGGATGAAACCTGCCGCGACGTGGTCGTGCTGCGCGTGCGCCACGGCTCGCACCCCTTGCGCGTCGTGACCTGGCCCGGCCACCGCTCGCCGGCGGTCGCCGTGTCGACCGGCCGCACGCTGCTGGCGCGCATCCCCGACGACACGTTGACGCGCCTCTATGGCGAACACTATCCCGTGGTGCCGGCGCGCGCGCCCGGCGACCTGCCCGCGTTGCGCAAGCGGCTGGAGCAAGTGCGGCGCGACGGCTGGTCCATCGCCATGGACGAAGCGCTGCCGGGCGTTGGCTCCATCAGTTGCTCGGTGGCCGATCCGGAGAGCGGCGAAACCCTGGCCTTTTGCCTGAGCTTTCCCGTGCCGCAGGAAGATCAGGACTTCGTCGACGCCCTGACCCAACGGCTCGTCGGCCACGCCCGCGCCATCGGCCGCGCGGCGGGAGATGAATTCTGGACGGCGCGGTCCTGATCGCCAGCGGCATAGCGGCATGCCGTCGCCGATGTGAGTGAGCACCAATACGAACACCGATACGTACACCGATACGAAATCAAGGGAATCCATGCAAACACCGTCCCATCCTCGCGCCCTGGCCGGCGGCACGCTGGTGCTGCTGGCGCTATTGAGCGTCCTCGGCGCCATCATCGGCATCCAGTTGCTGACCTCGCTGGGCGTGACGCCCAATACGTCCATCATCGGCGCGCTCATCGCCATGCTGCTCGCCCGCGTGCCGCTGTCCGCCCTGAACCGCTTCCGCTCCGTGCACGAGCAGAACCTGGCGCAGTCGGCCATTTCCTCGGCCACGTTCGGCGCCGCCAACAGCCTGCTGCTGCCCATCGCCATTCCCTTCCTGTTCGGCCGCAACGACCTCATCGTCCCCATGTTCATCGGCGTTTCCCTGGCGATGCTGCTGGACGGCTATCTGCTGTACCGCATGTTCGACACGCGCATCTTCCCCGCCTCGGGCGCCTGGCCGCCCGGCACCGCGGCGGCGGAAGCGATCAAGGCGGGCGACACCGGCGGCAAGCAGGCGGCCCTGCTGGGCCTGGGCATAGGCGCGGGCGTGGCCGGCAGTTGGCTGGGCGTGCCGATGTCGGCCTTCGGAACCGCGTTCCTGGGCAACATCTGGGCGCTGTCCATGTTCGGCATCGGCCTGCTGGCGCGCGCCTATGCCCAGCCGATCGCCGGCGTGGACATCAACGCCATCTACCTGCCGCACGGCTTGATGATAGGCGCCGGCCTGGTGGCGCTGCTACAGGTCATCGGCCAGATCCGGCAACGGCGCGCGCCGGAAACCGCGGCCATGGCGACAGCCGCGGCGTCCGCGCCCGGCACCGGGCAGATCGCTTTCGAACTCACGAAAACCCTGCGTTTCGGGGCCATCGCCTATATCGTGCTGGCCGCGCTGATCGCGCTGGGCAGCGGCCTGTATGCCGAGATGTCCCTGCCCATGCTGGTTCTCTTCATCGCCTACGCCGCCTTCGCCGCCTTCGTGCATGAGATGATCGTCGGCATCGCGGCCATGCACTCGGGCTGGTTTCCGGCCTTTGCCGTCGCCCTGATCACCCTGCTCATCGGCATGCTGCTGGGCTTCCCGCCCATCGCCCTGGTCATGCTGTGCGGCTTTTCCGCGGCCACCGGCCCGGCCTTCGCCGACATGGGCTACGACCTGCGGGCGGGCTACATGCTGCGGGGCAATGGCGCGGACCCCCGCTTCGAACTCGAAGGCCGCCGCCAGCAACTCGCGGCGGGCATGCTGGCTTTCGTCATTGCCATCCCGATGGTGTATTTCTCCTTTGGCGCCTACTTCGCCCAGAACCTGATCCCGCCGGTCGCCAAGGTCTATGTCGCCACCATCAAGGCAGGCATCGCGCCCGGCGTAGCCGGCAAGCTGCTGATGTGGGCGATCCCGGGCGCGCTCATCCAACTGGCGGGCGGACCGCGCCGCCAACTGGGCGTGCTGCTGTCCACCGGCCTGCTGATCCTGAACGCCAGCGCCGGCTGGGCCGTGCTGGTCGGTATCCTGCTGCGCATCCTGATCCAACGCCGCTGGGGCGAGTCGGCCCGCGGCAAGGCCGAAGTCTTCGCCGCGGGCTGCATCGCCGGCGACGCCCTCTACAACTTCTTCAATTCCATGGCCCGCGCGCACCTGAAGTCCAAGTAAGCCGCCACGCCAACCACGACAAGGAAACCTCATGAGCCTCTCCCACACCCTCAAGGCCTACGACGCCCTCGATAGCGCCTACTGCAGCGGCCAGACGGTCGTCGACCTGCTGTCCCCCTATGCCCAATACGCCAAGGTCACGGTCAAGACGATCGAAGGCCCGAAAGGCAAGACCGACCTGGTGCGCGTGCAAATCGCCGGCACCGAAGGCAGGCATGCCGGCGGCAAGGCCCCGACCCTGGGCATCGTCGGCCGCCTGGGCGGCGTGGGCGCGCGCCCCAGCCGCATCGGCCTGGTGTCCGACGGCGACGGCGCGGTGGCGGCCGTCGCCGCCGCGCTGAAGCTGGCCCACATGCGCCAGCAGGGCGACGCGCTGCCCGGCGACGTGGTGCTGAGCACGCATATTTGCCCGGACGCGCCCACGCGGCCGCACGAACCGGTGGACTTCATGGACTCGCCCATGGACACGGAGACCTTGAACGCGAACGAAATCACGCCCGAGATGGACGCCGTGCTGTCCATCGACACCACCAAGGGCAACCGCATCCTCAACCACAAGGGCTATGCGATCTCCCCGACCGTGAAGGAAGGCTATATCCTGCGCGTGTCCGAAGACCTGGTGCGCATCATGGAAATGACCAGCGGCCGCCCCGCCGTGACCTTCCCCATCACCACCCAGGACATCACGCCTTACGGCAACGGCGTCTATCACCTGAACAGCATCCTCCAGCCCTCCACCGCCACCACCGCGCCCACCGTGGGCGTGGCCATCTCGGCGCAAAGCGTCGTGCCCGGTTGCGGCACGGGGGCCAGCGACGAATACGACATCGCCGCCGCCGTGCGCTTCGCCGTGGAAGTCGCCAAGGAATACACGCGCGGCACCTGCCGTTTCCACGACGAGGCGGAGTACCAGAAATTGTTGAGCCTGTACGGCTCCCTGGCCCATCTGCAAAAGCGCCAATGACCGCGCCAGCCGAGGAAACGACATGAAAACTGCTTCCATGACAACGACCGCGACGACGGCGACGACCGAGACGCACGGCCGCAAGCGCCTGGGCACCTTGACCATAGGCCAGGCGCCGCGCGCGGATATCGCTCCCATACTCGACGCCGCCTTGCCTGAAGGCGTCGAATGCCTGCACCTGGGCGTGCTCGACGGCTTGTCGCGCGAGGAAATCGCCGCCCGCTACGCGCCGCGGGCGGACGCGCCGCTGCTGGTGACCCGCCTGCTGGACGGCAGCTCGGTCACGCTGGACAAGGCCGCCGTGCGCCGGGACCTGGACGGCAAGCTGGCCGAGTTGCAGACGCGCGGCTGCCAGGTCGTGCTGATCCTGTGCACGGGTGAATTCCACGGCCTGGACCTCGATCCGGCCTGGCTGGTCGAACCCGACCGCATCGTCCCGCCCGCGGCGGCCGCCATCGCCGGGGATCGCCAGGTCGGCATTGTCGTGCCCTTGCCGCAGCAGGCCGCCAGCGAGGCGGGCAAGTTCGCCATGCTGGCAAAGCCGCCCATCTGCGAGGCCGCGTCGCCCTATGCCGACGGCCTGGACGCACTGGAGCGCGCGGCCGTCGCGTTGCGAGATCGCGGCGCGCAGGTATTGCTGCTGGATTGCATGGGCTTCACCGAAGCGCATCGCCGCGCGGCCGCGCGGGCCAGCGGCTTGCCCGTGATCCTGTCGAACGCGCTCATCGCCAAACTCACCGCCGAACTGCTGGCCTGATCTTCGGTCCGCGTCCGCATCCCTTCCATCATCGACACCGATTTCAGCCATGAATCTTCTTCTGCTAAGCAACTCACGCTCGCCGGACGGCGGCTATCTGAACCACGCGATCGAACTGGTGCGCGAACTGGCCGGCGCGCGCGCCAAGGCGCTTTTCCTGCCCTTTGCCGGGGTGACCACCACCTGGGATGAATACACGGACAAGGCGGGCCGGGCGCTGGCGCCGGCGGGCGTAGCCTTGACGGGCGCGCATACCGTCAAGCCCGCCGACATCGACGCCTTCGAACTGGTGATCGTGGGCGGCGGCAACACCTTCCAACTGACGCGGGAAGCCCGGCAGCGCGGCTGGCTGCACGCCATCCGGCGCGCCGCCGCCGCGGGCATGTCGTACATGGGCTGGAGCGCGGGGGCCAATCTCGCATGCCCGACGATATGCACGACGAACGACATGCCCATCGTCGACCCGGGCGGTTTCGACGCCCTGGGCCTGATCGACGTGCAGATCAATCCGCACTACACCAATGCCCTGCCTGCCGGCCATCAGGGCGAGACGCGCGACCAGCGCCTCGCCGAATTCATGGCGGTGCGCCCGGAAATGAAGATCATCGGCCTGCCCGAAGGCGACTGGCTGCGCGTGCGCGGCAAGCAGATGCAATTGAACGGCCCCTTCCCCGCCCGCGTCTTCCAGGGCGGCCGCGAAGCGGTGGACGTCGCCCCGCCGGCCATGCTGGCGGAGTGAATGCAAGCCGGCCGGCCAACGCCGAATCGAACGCGAACCAAGCGGAACAAGGAGAATCCCCATGTCCCTGGGCATCATCCGGGTACTCACCACGGCGGACCCGGCCGTGCTGCTGGAACACGGCCGCATCCTCGAACGGGAATACGGCCTGCGCACCATCACGCGATGCATCGAGGATCAGCCCGAGGGCATCTACGACGATGAAAGCCAGGCCATGGCCGTCCCCAAGATCGTCCGCCTCGGCCGGGCGCTCCAGGACCAGGGGTGCAAGGCGCTGTTCCTGAGTTGCGCGGCCGATCCCGGCTTGGCCGAACTGCGCGCGGCGGTTTCCATACCGGTGGTGTCGGCCGGCAGCGCCGCCGCCCGTGTCGCGGCCTGTCTTGGATTGCCCGCGGCGGTCATGGGCATAGGCGCCGCCGCGCCGGCGCCTTTCCGGCGCCTGCTGGGCGAGGACGTCCCCTACGCGCGGCCGGACGGCGTGACGAAAACGATGGATCTCCTGACGCCCGTCGGCCGCGAGGCGGCGCTGGCCTGCGCGCGCCGGCTGCACGAAGAAGGCGCCAAGGTCATCGTCTTCTCGTGCACGGGACTGACCACCATCGGCCTGGCCCCTCGCGTCCGCGCCGAAATCGGCTGCGCGGCGGTCGACGCCGTCAGCGCGGCGGGGATGTTCGCGGCGGAGTGGCTGGGGGCTGGCGCCGTCCCGGGGATGCCGGAAGGCATTCCCGGAAGGCATGCCGGAAAGGAATAGGGGAAATACCGGAAACAGGGAAAGGGGAACTTTCGAACGAATCGTTAAAAATGTTAGCCTACCAAGCTGCGCAGGCGTTTCCCTCCCGGCTGGGCGGAAGAACGCACCGCAAGATAACAACGACATCGTGACGCGATCCCGTGACGTGACCCGAACTCTCCCTTGAAAGGTATGGAGCATCCATGAGCAGTTACCCCGACACTCTCCTCCTGATCGATAACGAATGGCGCGAAGCGCGCGGCAACAAGCGTATCGACGTCGTCAATCCCGCCACCGGCAGCAAGATCGGCCAGGTCGCCAACGCCAGCAAGGAAGACCTCGACCTGGCCCTGGCCGCCGCCCAGCGCGGTTTCGAAACCTGGCGCGACATGTCGGCCCACGAGCGCTGCACCCTGATGCGCAAGGCTGCCCAGTTGGTGCGCGAGCGCGTCGACAACATCGCCCGCCTGCTCACGCAGGAACAGGGCAAGCCGCTGGCCGAAGCCCGCATCGAAGTCGCCGCCGGCGCCGAGATCATCGACTGGTTCGCCAACGAAGCCCTGCGCGTGTACGGCCGCATCGTGCCGGCCCGCAACCCGGCGGCCCAGCAGATGGTCCTCAAGGAGCCGGTGGGCCCCGTGGCGGCCTTCACGCCCTGGAACTTCCCCGTCAACCAGATCGTGCGCAAGCTGGGCGCGGCCCTGGCTTCCGGCTGCTCCTTCCTGGTGAAGGCGCCGGAGGAAACCCCGGCCTCGCCCGCCGCCCTGCTGAACTGCTTCGTCGACGCCGGCCTGCCCAAGGGCGTGGTCGGCCTGGTGTTCGGCTCGCCCGCCGAAATCTCCAGCTACCTGATTCCGCACCCCATCATCCGCAAGGTCACCTTCACCGGCTCCACCCCGGTCGGCAAGCAACTGGCCGCGCTGGCGGGCCAGCACATGAAGCGCGTGACCATGGAGCTGGGCGGCCACGCCCCCGTGATCGTGGCGCAGGACGCCGACGTCGAACTGGCCGTCAAGGCCTCGGGCGGCGCCAAGTTCCGCAACGCCGGCCAGGTCTGCATTTCGCCGACGCGCTTCCTGGTCCACAAGGACGTCAAGGCGGCCTTCGAGCAAGCGCTGGTCAAGCACGCCGAAAGCCTCAAGCTGGGCGACGGCCTGGCCGACGGCACCACCCTGGGCCCGCTGGCCAACGACCGCCGCCTGGTCGCGATGGACAAGATCGTGAAGAACGCCAGCGCCAAGGGCGCCAAGGTCGCCACCGGCGGCGAGCGCATCGGCTCGGCGGGCAACTTCTTCGCCCCCACCGTCCTGACCGACGTGCCGCTGGACGCCGACGTGTTCAACGAAGAACCGTTCGGCCCGATCGCCGCGATCCGCAGCTTCGAGAACCTGGAAGACGCCATCAAGGAAGCCAACCGCCTGCCCTTCGGCCTGGCCGCCTATGCGTTCACCCGCTCGTTCAAGAACGTCACCGAACTGTCGCGCCGCCTCGAAGTGGGCATGGTCTGGATCAACCAGCCCGCCACGCCCTCGGCCGAACTGCCGTTCGGCGGCGTGAAGGACTCCGGCTACGGCTCGGAAGGCGGTCCGGAAGCGCTGGAAGCCTACCTGGTGACCAAGGCGGTGTCCGTGGTCGGCGTCTGATTCCGGCCGGCCCGGCGCGCCGCCGCGATCCGTGGCGGCGCGTCCCGCGGCAGCCGCCGGCGCCGAACGGGGCGCGTGTTCCACCCAGGAACGCGCGCCCCGTTTCTTTTCCCACCCGTCCAACGCCGATGAGCGATAATCACGCCCGCCGGATTGCCCCGCCCGCACGAGACGCGGGCATTGCCGGCCGGCCCCGTGGCCCGCGGCCGTTCCGGCGCATGCGCGTCTTCTCACCGCTACACCTTCACCCACGATGTTTGGGCAGCTTTTCACTACCGTCCTGGCGCCGATCCTTGGTCTTTTCGTCGTCGCGACCGGCAATGGCTTCATTTCATCCCTGACCACCCTGCGCCTGGATTCCTCGGGCGCCTCGGCGATGACCGTGGGCCTGATTTCGTCCGCCTACTTCATCGGCCTGACGATAGGCGCGTTCTTCAACGACCGCCTGATCGCGCGGGTGGGGCATATCCGGGCCTACAGCAGCTTCGTATCGGTCATTTCCGTGACCTTCCTGCTACAAGGCCTGTTCTCGGATCCCGCGTTCTGGCTCATCCTGCGCCTGGTCAACGGCTGGGCGACGCTGGGCGTCTTCCTGGTCGTCGAAAGCTGGCTGCTGCTGGCCGGCACGCCCCGGCAGCGGGGACGGCTGCTGGCGCTGTACATGATCTCGTTCTACGGCTCGACCCTGCTGGGCCAGTTGATACTGGGCGCGGTCGACGCGGCGGGCGCCACCGTGCCCTTCATCGTGGGCGGCATGCTGGCATCGCTGTCGGTGCTGCCCATGGTCATCATCCCGCGCATTTCGCCGGTGATGGAACGGGTCCAGCCCCTGCGCTTCGGCGACCTCCTGCGCACCACCTCCACCGGCGTCGTGGGCTGCTTCGGCTCGGGCGTGGCCATCGCGGCCATCTATACGCTGCTGCCGCTCTACCTCCAGCACGTGGGCATGAACGTCGACCAGGTGGGCAGCCTGATGTCGGCCACCATCCTGGGCGCGATGCTGCTGCAATACCCCGTCGGACGCTGGTCGGATCACAAGGACCGGCAGACCGTGCTGATCGCGCTGGGCTTCGTGTGCGTGGCGGACTCGCTGCTGATCCTCCTGCTGCCGAGCACGCCGGCGTGGCTGTGCGTGCCGCTGTTCCTGCTGGGCGGCGGCATCTTCGCCATCTATCCCGTCGCCGTCAGCCATTCCGCCGACAAGGCCGGCCCCGATGCGCTGGTCCGCATGATCCAGGGCCTGCTGTTGATCAACTCCGTCGGTTCGGCCGTCAGCCCCATGACCATCTCCCTGCTGATGGAGCACGCCGGGGCGGCGGGCTTCTTCTGGGCCATGGCCCTGCTCAACCTGGGCATGGCGGTGTTCTTTGTCTGGCGGCGCGGACGGTCGCCGGCGGGCGCGCCGGTGGCGCCCTTCGAGCCGGCGACGCAGATGTCTCCCGTGGGCGTCGAAATACGCGTGACCGAGGACCTGATGCGCGGCGCGATGGACCAGGCGGCGAGCGAATAGCGACGATGGCCGCCGCCGGATCCGCCACGCGCCTATTGAGAACTGTTATCGTTGCCGCTGTGGCCGCACCGGCGGCCGCCGAAGAAAGGACGACATCATGATGCATCGAGCGACGGCCTTCCTGCTGGGCGCCTTGCTGGCCTGGGCCGGGTCCGCGCAGGCCCAGGCGCAGCACCGCGTGGTAACCCTGGGCGGCAGCGTCACGGAAATTGTCTATGCGCTGGGACATGGCGACCGCCTGGTCGGCGACGACCTGTCCAGCCTGTACCCGGAGGCGGCCACCAAGCTGCCGCGGGTCGGCTACTACCGGGCCACGCCGGTGGAAGGCGTGCTGGCGCTGAAGCCGGACCTGGTCCTGGCGTCGGAGCAGGCCGGGCCGCCCGACGCCATCAAGCAACTGGCCAGCGCGGGCGTGCAAGTGGAGACCGTTTCCGACGAGCCCTCGGTGCAATCCCTGCACAAGCGCATCGGCCGGATCGCTCAAATCCTGGGCGACGAGGCCGCGGGCCGGCGCCTCATCGAATCGGTCGACCGCGACCTGCAAGCCGCCCAGGCCCTGCCGGCCTCGAACGCGCGGGCGCTGCTGATCATGAACCGCACCGGCACGCCGCAAGGCGCGGGCAGCGGCACCGCCGCCGGGCTGGTCCTGCGGCTGGCCGGATTGCACAACGTGCTGCAGGACCAGCACGGCTACAAGACCCTGTCGGCCGAAGCCTTCTCCTCGCTGGCGCCCCAGGTGCTGGTCATCACCAGCACCTCGCTGGAGGCCTCCGGCGGCCTGGACAAGCTGCGCGCCATGCCCGGCATCGCCGGCACGCCGGCGGCCTCGTGCATCGTCGTCATGGACGACCTGCTGGCGCTGGGCACCGGACCGCGCCTGCCGCAAGCGGTGCGCCAATTGAAAGAGACCGATTGTGTCGCTCGCCAGAGTCCGCGGCGCACGCCCGCCTGACGCGCTGAAGGGCGACGCGGCGCTGCTGGGCCTGGCGCTGGCGGTCGTGGCCGTGGCGCTGCTGGCGGCGTCCAGCGGCGCGGTGCGCATTCCGCTGGCCGATGCGCTGCGGCTGCTGTGGTCGCACACGCCGCAAAAGCCCGACGACGAACTCTGGCGCAACGTCCTGTTCAACATCCGCCTGCCGCGCGTCCTGTTCGCCGCGGTGACCGGCGCGGGCCTGGCCGTCTGCGGCGCGGCGTTGCAGGCCCTGTTCCGCAATCCGCTGGCCGAACCCGGGCTGGTCGGCATCTCGGCCGGCGGCGCGCTGGGCGCGGTCAGCGCCATCGTCCTGACCAGCGGGGGCTATGCCGTCATCGCGCCCGCCGCCTTCGCCGGCAGCCTGGCCGCCACCGCCTGCGCCTATCTCGTCGGACGCCGCGCGCCGGGCGTGGCCGGACTGCTGCTGGCCGGCGTGGCGATCAACACGGTGGCCGGCAGCCTCATCGGCCTGCTGACGTATCTGGCGTCGGACAACCAGTTGCGCGACCTGACCTTCTGGAGCATGGGCAGCCTGGCGGGCGCCAACTGGCGCCTGCTGGCCTTCCTGGGGCCCTGGACGCTGCTGTGCTCGGCATGGCTGATCGGCCAATGGCGCGTGATGAACGCATTGCTGCTGGGCGAACGGGAGGCGGGCCACCTGGGCTACGCGCTGACCTCGGTGCGGCGGCGGCTGGTCATGGCCACCGCGCTGATCGTCGGTCCCCTGGTGGCCGCCACCGGCGGCATCGGCTTCATCGGCCTGGTGGTGCCGCACCTGTTGCGCATGACGCTGGGCGCCGACCATCGCAGGCTGCTGCCGGCCTCCATCCTGGCGGGCGCGCTGGCGCTGCTGCTGGCCGACTGGCTGGCGCGCGTCGCGGTGATTCCGGCGGAACTGCCCATCGGCCTGGTCACCAGCCTGGTCGGTGGTCCCTTCTTCCTGTGGCTGCTGGCGCGGGGGCGCAGATTCTGATGACGCTGCAGGCCGACAACATCGACGTGACGCGCGGCCAAGCCCGCGTACTGAAGAACGTATCGCTGTCGGTGCGGCCGGGCAGCATGACGGGCCTGCTCGGGGCCAACGGCGCCGGCAAGTCCACGCTGCTGGCCGCCCTGGCGGGCGAGCTGCGGCCCGGCGCCGGCCGCGTCCTGCTGGACGGCGCCGACCTGCATGGCGTGCCGGCGCGCAAGCAGGCGCGCCGCCGCGCGGTGCTGCCGCAGAAACCGTCGCTGACTTTCGACCTGGGCGTGCGCGACGTCGTCTCCATGGGCGCCTACCCGTTCCCGGAATTGAATCCGGACGAGGTCGACGCGTTGATCGACGGCGCGCTGGCGCAGGCCGGCGTGGCGCACCTGGCCGACCGCCGCTATCCCGAACTGTCCGGCGGCGAGCAGCAGCGCGTGCAGTTCGCCCGCGTGCTGACGCAATGCCGCGCCGCCTTCCGCGACGGCGCGCCGCCCTATCTCCTGCTGGACGAACCCATCTCCAGCCTGGACCCCAAGCACCAGATCGAGTTGCTGCGCACGGCCTGGACGATGGCGCACCAGGACGGCCTGGGCGTCCTGGTGATCGTGCACGACATCAACCTGGCGGCGTACTGGTGCGATCGCCTGGTGCTGCTGGCCGGCGGCACGGTCGCGGCCGCGGGCGAACCCGCCGCGGTGCTCACGCCCGCCCTGTTGCGCGCGGTGTACGACATCGACGCCGACGTGATGCCGCATCCCCGCCAGGCGGGCAAGCTGCTGGTGCTGGCGCGCGAATAGGCGCCGATGAAACATCGCAACGCGGACTGATATTTCCGTACACCGCAGCGCAAGCAAATAGCAAAAAATCGCCGCGGAACGTTCGTCCCGCCACCCCTCACCTACCCCGCAGCGTACGCGCTTCGATGAGCGCGCGGTTCGTCCGGCGCGGCCGCCTGTTCGCGGCCCGTCGAACCGCGGGCCGTCGAACGCCCACGCTATCCGCACCCATGACGCCCAGCCGTCCGATCGCATCCGTGCGAGGACGACGGCCGGCCCCTGGGTCCCGACGCTGCTGCCCCGCTTGCCGCGATCACCATCCTTCTTGGGAAACACCACACACATGAAACGTTATCCGCTCGCATTCGCCATCGCCGCGTCCAGCGTCTCCATGCCGGCGCACTCGGCGAGTGAAGTCAAGCTGTACGGCACGCTCGACGCCGGCTACCAGTATCTCCACATCAAGGGCCTCGGCGCCTCCAACGGCATGATCAGCGGGGGCCAGGGCGCATCCAAGTTCGGCCTGCGCGGCTCGGAGGACCTGGGCGACGGGCTCAGGGTCAATTTCCAGTTGGAGGGCGGCTTCAATGCCGCCAACGGCAAGGGGACGCCGCCCGAGCGCGGCGTGTTCGGCCGCACCACCTGGCTGGGCCTCGAAGGCGGCTTCGGCGAATTCCGCATGGGCCGGCAGACGCTCGCCGCCAGCGCCATGACGGACATCTTCAGCCCCTTCGGCGCCAGCTACAGGCTGGCCGGCGCCGGCAGCGCGATCAACAGCAACACCACGCCGCGCGCCGACAACACGCTGAAGTTCATCACCGCCGACCTCGGCGGCTTCCAGGCCACGGCCAGCTATTCCTTCGACGCGCACCTCGCGCAGAACAAGGACGGCCTGCACCCGTCGCTCCTGGGCAAGGACGCCAGGGACCGCGTATTCAGCGGCGCGGCCAGCTACGGCGGGGCGGCCTGGAAGGTGGCCGCCTATTACCAGGAAACCTCGCTGGAATCGCGCACCAGCACCCGCGGCATGCACTACGACGTCTCCCCGCGCGAATACGGCCTGGGCGGCAAGGCCTCGTTCGGCCCCGCCACCCTGCATGCCGGCTGGGCGCAGCACCGCGACGCCTACATCAACGGCGTGCATCCCAACAACCTGGGCCAGGCCGCCGTGTTCCGGGGCGGCCTGGTCAACGGCTACACGCTGGGCGCATCCTACGAAACCGGCGCCGGCAAACTGCTCGGGCAGGTGCAGTGGAACGCGCCCAACCGCAACGTGCGCCGCTTCGGCAAGCGCGCCCACGACCAGAAGGTGTACAGCCTGGGCTACAGCCACGACCTCAGCAAGCGCACGAACGTCTACACCTACGTCGCCTATCTCGACGGCGCGTGGTTCGACAAGGAGTGGAACGCCACGCAGTTCATCGTGGGCATGCAGCACCGCTTCTGACCGCTTCCGACCGCCTGCGATCGTGTGCCGCCGAAGCCGCCGCCTTACCGGTCTTTCAGGAACAGCGCATTCAATTGGGCGCCCGGCGCCGCGTCGGCGAAACCGTCGAAGCGGCCCTGCGCCAGCAATTGCGCCGCGCGCATGGCCCCGCCCCAGGCCGCGCGCGCGAGCGCGCCGCCGACGCTGACGCGGCGCACGCCCATCGCGGCCAGGTCCTGCAACGTGAAGTCGGAGGGTCCGCTGACCAGCACGTTCACGGGCTTGGGCGCCACCGCCCCGACCACCGCCTCGATATGCTCGCGGGTCTTGATGCCCGGCGCGTACAGGCAATCGGCGCCGGCCTCGGCATAGGCTCGCAGGCGGACCAGCACGTCGTCGATATCCGGCTTGCCCGAGAAGAAATTCTCCGCGCGGCCGACCAGCAGCGTATCGCCGCCGTTCTCGTCGATCGCGCGCCGCGCCGCCGCCACCCGCGCCACCGCCACATCCAGCGGGAACAGGGAACCATCGGCGGCGCCGGTGGCGTCTTCGATCGACAGGCCGGCCACGCCCGTGGCGACGGCCAGCCTCACGCTTTCGCCCACCGCGGCCGGGTCCGCGCCGAACCCGTTCTCGAAATCCGCATTCACCGGCAGGTCCGTCGCGGCGACCATCTCGCGCAGATGCGCGAGCACCGCATCGCGCTCGACATGGTTGTCCGCATGGCCCTTCGACCAGGCGTAACCTGAACTGGTCGTCGCAAGGGCCTGGAATCCCAGGCTGGCCAGATAGCGGGCGCTTCCCGCATCCCAGGGATTGGGCAACATGAAGCAGCCGCTCGCGTGCAGGGCACGGAAGGCGGCGCGTTTTTCCGCGATGGTTCGTGACATGGAGGTCTCCGTGGCTAGGATGGTCGGGTGTTCCGCCGGTTCCGCGATAAGTACTGCACGATAACCCGCCTGGCGCCCCCGCGCGGCGGCGAAGCGCCGGCCTCGGATAAGATGTCGGCTCGCAAGCCACTTCAGGAAATCCGCAATGCTTCCAGTCATCCATCCCGGCCCGGTGTTCAAGGACAATCTTCAGCAACTGCCGTCCATCGACGGCGTCCAGCGTATCGATCTCATCGACGGCAAGGGCGCCGTGGTGGCGAGCATAGAGAACCAGCCCGGCAAGCAGGGATCGCTGGCGATCTACCAATACCTGTCGCAGGCGTTCGGCAAGCTGGACGCCGCGGCGGCCGAGCATGGCCTGGCCGTGTTCGGCGAGCACACCACCGACGCGCGCAACCGTCCCGGCGCCCATCCCAACGTCGACCGCCTGCTGGCGATTGTGGGCGGCGGCGAAGCGCTGCGCATCGAGGTCGTGAAGGCCGGCCGCTGAACGAGGCCACGCCATCAACGAAACCCGTCAAGGATCCCGTATGCCGACATCAACTCCCGCCTCCGCGTACGAGCAGCTCGTCGCCGCCATCGACCAGGCCTGCCTGGAAAAGAAAGACAGGCCCGTGGTCGACGTCGCGGAAGCCCTGGGCATGAAGGAGGTCGCCAGCGCCTGGAAGACCGCCTACTGGCAATACGTACTCGAGACCGAGGACGAGGGCACCATCACCGTCATACACGGATGGAACGATCCCTCGGGCCCGAACCCGGGTTCGTCCGAGGCCGAACTGTTCGAAATCACCCGGACGCGGCCCCCTGCCCGCTACAGGAACCAGTACGAGTAATCGCTGCCGGCGCGTTCCGTACGGCGCACCGCGCGTCACGCCATGCCGCCACCGGCTGGAACCGCCGGCGCATTCCTCGCCCCCGTCCCCAAGGCGCGCGCGACCTCCAGGAAGGAATGCAGCGCCGGATTGGCGTCGTTGCGCCGCCAGGCGATCGAGACCTCCTGGTCGAGCGCGGACGTGCGATTCGAAATCGGCACGTAGCAGACCTTGGGGTGCATGAGCGAAGTCAGGTTGCCGGACACCAGCGCCACCGACAAGCCGGCCGCGATCAGGCAGATGACGCTGGCGATCTGCGAGCACTCCTGCTCGATGTTCGGATAGAAACCCGCCGCGCCGCACACGGAAATCAATTGCGCGTGCGCGGCGGGCACCTTCTCCCGCGAAAACGAGATGAACGATTCGCCCGCCAGCTCGCGCAGGTCGATGCGCTTGCGGCCGGCCAGGGGATGGCTCCTGGACAGCGCGACCACCAGCACGTCGCGCTGGTAGAAACGCGTCTGGATCTGCGGGGCGGCGACCGGCAGCGGCGTGCGCAGCATGCCGACGTCCAGCGCCCGTCCCTGCATCTGCTCCAATTGGTCCTTGGTCGTCATCTCGACGACGCGCAGGCGCACCTGGGGATATTCCAGCCGAAAGCGGCTGATCAATTCGGGCATGAAGCCGTAGCCCACGCTGCCGATGAAGCCGATGGCCAATTGCCCGGTCCCGCCGCTGCTGGCGCCCAAGGTGCGCTGGATCGCCACCGTCTCGTAGCGCAGCCACTGATAGGCCTCTTCGAGAAACACGGCGCCGGCCGGCGTCAGCGCCACCGAGCGCTTGTTGCGCACGAACAGCGGCGTGCCGACGTGCGCCTCCAGCTTCTGGATGGCCTGGCTGAGCGGCGACTGGGCAATGCCGACGCGCGCGGCGGCGCGGCCGTAGTGCAGTTCCTCGGCCACGGCGATGAATTGGCGAAGCAGGCGGCTGTTGATCATAAAGACACGCTATGTCTCACAGACCCATAAATTATATGTTGGACGCGATTTTTCCTGCTTTATAGACTGCTTTCCCGCATTCGATGAAGATGGAGCCCGTGTCATGCCAGTCTCTCCCGCCCTGTCCCACAGCGCCTGCCAGGCCATCGCGGACCTGCTCGGCGCGCAACAGCCGTGGGACGGCTCGCCCGCCGCCAGGTTGCGCTTTCACGGCGAGGCGCCGGCGTTCGACTCGCCGCACGCGCTGACGCTGTCGGCCGGCGCGGCCATCGGCGCCTATGCGCTGGCCGTGGAGAAATGGTGGCACCTGGCCACCGGCCGGCGCCAGACCGTCGCCATCGACTGGATGCAGGCGGCGGCCTCGCTCAACCCGGGCCATTTCCAGACCCAGAACGGCTACGGCCTGCCGGCGCTGTCGCTGCTGACCGAACTGAAGGCGGACTTCTACCGGACCGCCGACCAGCGCTGGTTCTTCCCCATCGGCTCCTATCCCCACCTGCGAGACGGCGTGCTGGAGCTGCTGGATTGCGCCAACACCCCCGCCGCCCTGGGCCGCGCCATCGGCCGCTGGAAAGGCGACGACCTGGAAGCCGCCTTCGAGGAAAAACGCCTGCCCGGCGTCTATGCCCGCAGCGCCGAGGAATGGCTGCGCCATCCCCAGGGCGCGCTGCTGGCGCAGCAGCCGGTGATCGAGGTCACGCGCATCGCCGACAGCGATCCCGAACCGCCCTGCCCGGGCCCGCGGCCGCTGTCCGCGCTGCGCGTGCTGGACCTGGGCCACGTCATCGCCGGCCCCGTCATCGCGCGCTCGCTCGCCGAACACGGCGCCGAGGTGCTGCGCATCACGCCGCCGATGAACCAGGATCCCTTCCGCCAGACGATAGACACGAACATCGGCAAGCGCTCCGCCTTTCTCGACCTGACGCAGGCCGCCGACCGGCAGCGCGCGCGCGAACTGGTCAGCGGCGCCGACGTGGTGGTGCAGTCCTGGCGGCCCGGCAGCCTGGCCCGCCGCGGCCTGGGCGCCGAGGACGCGGCCGCCCTGCGTCCCGGCGTGATCTACGTCAGCGTCAGCGCCTTCGGCGACAGCGGCCCGTGGGCCGAACGCGGCGGCTTCGAGCAACTGGGCCAGACGGTGGCCGGCATCGCCGTGAGCGAGGGCGTGCCCGGCGGCAAGCCGCGCGTGGTGCCGACCTATCTGCTCAACGACTACCTGACGGGCTACCTGGGCGCGGCCGGCGTCATGCTGGCCTTGCTGCGCCGCGCCACCGAAGGCGGCAGCTATCACGTCAAGGTATCGCTGACGCGGACGTCGATGTGGGTGCAAGGCCTGGGACTGGAACCCGGCTTCACGCCGCGCGAGGACCGCCGCCATTTCGCGGAAGGCCTCCTGCCGCTGCTGGAGACCCGCCCCTCGGCCTATGGCGTGCTGCAACAATTTCCGCCCGTGGCCCAGTTTTCCCACACGCCGGCGCATTGGTCGCTGCCGCCCGCGCCCAACGGCGCCCATCCGGCGACGTGGCTGGACAGGCTGGCCGGCATGGGCTGACGCCGGCGCGTTGGCCGATTCACTGGCCGATTCGTCGGCCGAATCACCGGCTGATTCGTCGACCGAATCACCGCTGATTCACCGGCCCCTTCCCGATTCGCCGGCCCATATTCTTATAACAAGGAGACAAACCATGACGCCCCGCATCAAACTCGCGCAAACCGCCGCCCTGGCGTTGATCGCCTTTTCCGCCGCGCTCCCGCAAGCGCGCGCCGCCGATACCTATCCCGACAAGCCCATCACCCTGCTGATCGGTTTCGCGCCGGGCGGTCCCACCGACGCCATCGGCCGCGTGCTATTCAAGCGCGTGTCCGAAATCCTGAACGTGCCCATCATCATCGAGAACCGTCCCGGCGCCGGCGGCAACATCGGCACCCAGGAACTGGTGCGCGCCAAGCCGGACGGCTACACCCTGATGTACGGCACCTCCTCGGTGACTACCGCGCCCGCGCTGTTCAACCGGGCCGATCTCGACCCCACCAAGGCCTTCGACGTCGCCGGCTGCTCGGTGTCCGTGCCGCTGATCCTGCTGGTGCCCAAGAGCGACACCGCGACCAGCGCCGAGGCTTTCTACAAGGCGGTCAAGGCGGATCCGTCGAAGTACTTCCAGGGTTCCTCGGGCAACGGCTCGATCGACCACCTGGTGTCCATGGACATCGCGGGCAGGCTGGGCCTGAAGTTTCAGCACGTGCCGTACAAGGGCAACGGCCCGGCCTTGTCGGACCTCGCCAGCGGCAACGTCAACTTCATGTATTCGGGCTCGTTCAACAGCGCGCTGCCCTTCATCAAGGCCGGCAAGGTCAAGCCCCTGGCCGTGACGTCGGGCCATCGTTCGCAGGCATTGCCCGACGTGCCCTCGCTCAGCGAAAGCGTGGCGGGACTGCGCGGCTTCGACGCCGGCACCTGGCAGGTCCTGGCGGCGCCCAAGGGCACCCCGCCCGCGGTGCTGGCGAAACTGAACGACGCCATGCAAGCGGCGATGAAGGACGCCAAGGTCAAGGAAAGCCTGGACTTTCAGGGCGCCGAGCCGATGAACATGGACCAGCAACAGTGCAAGGCCTACATCGGCCAGGAATACGCGCGCTGGTCCAACACCATCAAGCGGCTGGGCCTGAAGTCCGAATAGCGCAACTCCTGGGACCAGTGATTCCCGCAGCGAATTACTGCAATCCCAAATGCAAATTGGACCCGGCGGACGGAAAAGGCGACATTACCCGCACAAAAGAACATATTCGGAGACAAGCATGCGCAAGCCGTTCCTCGTGCGGCTGGTGGCCGGCCTCGGCCTGGCCGCGATCCTGGCCTGGCTTCCCCTCGCCGGACACGCGGCCGATACCTTCCCCGACAAGCCCATCCATCTCATCGTCCCCTTCCCCCCTGGAGGCGGGACGGACACCCTGGCGCGGGTCCTGGCCGAACGCATCGGCGCGGAACTGAAGACCAGCGTGATCGTGGAGAACCGGCCCGGCGCGGGCACGGTAGTCGGCAGCGACTACGTCGCGCGCAGCGAGCCCAACGGCTATACCGTCCTGCTGAACACGTCCGCGCACGCCATCAACGACACGCTGGCGCCCAAGCTTCCCTACGAGACCGAAAAGGCCTTCGCGCCCATCGCCATCGTGGGACGGGCGCCGAACGTCCTGGTGGTGCGGCCGGACAGTCCTTTCAAGACGATCGGGGACATCGCCGCCTACGCCAAGGCCCATCCCGGGAAATTGACCTTCGGTTCGTCCGGCAATGGCACGGCGGTTCACCTGGCTGCCGAACTGTTCAAGGAGATGGCGCACGTCTCGCTGACGCACGTTCCCTACAAGGGCGCCAGCCCGGCGATGACCGACCTGGTCGGGGGCCAGATCGACATGTTCTTCGGCACCGCCGGCGCCGTCACCCCGCTGGTGAAGGCCGGCAAGCTGCGCGCCATCGCGCTCACCAGCGCCGAACGTTCGCCCTCCTGGCCGGGCATCCCGACAATCGCGGAGACCTACCCGGGCTACGCCGCCGACGTCTGGTACGCCCTGTTCGCCGCGGCCGGCACGCCGCCGGCCATCGTCGACACGCTGAACCGGGCGGCCATCGAGGCCACGCAATCCGACCTGTTCCGGCAGCGCATGGGCAGCGAGGGCATCACCAACACCCCCAATACCCCCGCCGATCTCGCCCGCTACGTGCACGAGGAAATCGCGCGGTGGCGCAAGGTCATCCAGGAGGGGCACGTCTCCATGGGCTGAACGACCCGTTGCGCGCGCTTCCCGGCGGAAGGACCGGCGCCGCGCGGCCATGAAGCCCCCGTTTCAAACGTTGGAAAGGAAGTCCCATGAATGAAAAAGGAAGGCTGGCCGGCAAGGTCGGCATCATCGTCGGCGGCGGACAGCAGCCGGGCGGGACGATAGGCAACGGTCGCGCGGTGGCCGAACGCTTCGCCGCCGAGGGCGCCACGCTGCTGATCGTCGACATCAATCCCGAATGGGCCGACGACACGCTGCAAGCCGTCGCCAAGCTGGACGCGAGCGCATCGACCCTGCGGGCGGACATCACGAAAGAGGAAGACTGCCGCGCGATCGCCCAGGCCTGCGTCGACCGCTACGGCCGCATCGACATCCTGCACAACAACGTCGGCCGCTCCACGGGCGACCGCCGGACCACCGACCTGGACGTCGCCATGTGGGACGCCATCATGGACATGAACCTGAAGGGCATGTTCATGACCTGCAAGCACGTCCTGCCGGTGATGATCGCCCAGCGCTCGGGCTGCATCATCAACGTATCGTCCACCTCGTCCCTGGCCGCGCGCCCCACGCTGACCTACAAGACCAGCAAGGGCGCGGTCAATGCGCTGACCCAGCACCTGGCCATGGAAAACGCGCAATACGGCATCCGCGCGAACGCGCTGCTTCCCGGCCTGATCGACACGCCCATGGCGATCGAGCGGCGGGCGCGCGAACGGGGCGTGCCGCGCGAACAGGTGCGGGCGGAACGGGACGCGCTCGTTCCCATGGGTCATATGGGCACCGCCATGGACGTGGCGAACGCGGCATTGTTCCTGGCGTCGGACGAAGCCAGGTACATCACCGGCGTGCTGCTGCCGGTCGACGGCGGGCTGTTGGTCAAGCGAGGCTGAGCGGGGACGCGCCGCCGGATCGGGCCGTGGACTTCGATGCTGGATGTTCGATACTCCAATGCACCAATGCACCAATGCTTCGACGCTTCGATGCTTCGATGCGCCGGGGCCTCACGTCCGCCCCGCAGCGCGTCCCGTCTCCAGCAGCGACAGGACGCGCGGCAGCAGCGGCAGCGTGTTCGCCGGATTCCAGACCGCCGAATACTCCGCCTCGATGGCCATGCCGTCGATCTGCTTGAACACCACCCCCGGCACGCCGGCGCGCGCGAAGGATCGCGGCACCAGCGACACGCCCCGTCCCATCGCGACCAGGCTGACCACCGACACCAGGTGCTTGGCGTAGTGGACGATGCGGGGACTGAAGCCCGCGCCCATGCACGCGGCAATGGTCAGGTCGTGGAAGCTGGGACCGCTATGCCGCGGAATGGCGATGAACGCATCCTCGGCCAGGTCGGACAGGCGGACCTTGCGGCGGCGCGCGAGGGGATGCCCCGTCTCCAGCGCAACCACCAGGTCCACCCGTCCCACCGGAATGGACATCATCTCGCTCATCCCCCGCGATATCTGCGCGAAGCCGATATCGATGCGATCCTGCGCCAGCGCCTGGATCTGCTCGGACGATCCCATTTCCTCCCATACGGTCTCCAGGCCGGGCATCTTGCGCTCCAGTCCGAGAATCACCTCGCGTATGTCCATGAACAGCACCGCGGCGACGAAACCGATGCGTATCCGGCCGGCATTGCCCCGCTCGGCGCGCTGCACGGCGCGGACGGAAAGCTCGGTCTGCGTGAGCAACCGGCGCGCTTCCTCGACCAGCACGCGGCCGGCCACGGTCAGGCGCACGCTGCGCCTGTTGCGATCGAAAAGCGTCACTCCCAGGCGTTCCTCCATCTGCTGGATCGCCTTGGTCAGCGGCGGCTGCGAAATGAAAAGCCGCTCCGCGGCCCGGCCATAGTGCAACTCCTCGGCCAGGACGAGAAACATACGCAGGAATTTGGGATCCATGGGATGGGAAGGGAGAATCGAGGAATCGGGGAATCGGGGAATCGAGAATCGAGAATCGGAAGCCGGAAAGAGGAAAGCAGTTGCGGTTGCGGTTGCGGTTGCGGTTGCGGTTAGCGGAAGGAACATACCCATCCACCCCGGTAATTCCGATAAGGAATTACTCACATCCAAAAATGCAATTGGACGGATATCTTCGAGCTTAAGCAGAATCTCCCCACAAGACAACAAATACGGAGGAGACTTCCTTGACCAAGCGCATCCTGCATTGGCTGCTCGCCATCGCCGCTCCCCCAGCTACTTTGGCAAGCGGCATCGGGGCGGGCCGAAGCATCAATCTGGACGGCTACGCACCCTGACGCTGGTTTCATCGAGCAACGGTCACTCCCGGCCTTTACCCCGCGTTGGGCATCAAGCCCGAATGACGCTTTGGCCGAGATCCCGGTCCGGCCCGCAACCTGAACAGGAGCCCTTCCATGGCAAGAGTCACCCCTCCCTCGGTAGAGGCAATGTCGCCCGCGCAGAAGCGGGTCCACGATCTCATCGCTGCCGGGCCGCGCGGCCGTGTTCGCGGGCCGTTGGCCGTATGGCTGCATCGGCCGGCGATGGCGGAGCCGGCGCAGGCGCTGGGGCAATTCTGCCGTTACGACAGTTCGCTGCCGCCGCGATTGTCGGAGCTGGGCATCCTGGTGCTCGCGCGCTGGTGGGGCGCGGAATTCGAGTGGTGGGCGCACAAGAAGATCGCCCTGGAGGCCGGCGTGGACGCCGCGGTCGTCGACGCCATCCGCGACCGGCGGCCGATTCCCTTCACCCGCGACGACGAGGCCCTGGTGCACGAGTTCCTGACGGTCCTGCATGAAACGCACGACGTGCCCGACCCGGTCTATCAGCGCGCCGAAGCGATGTTCGGACGCGACGGCGTTCTCGACCTGGTCACCCTGGCCGGCTACTACACCCTGATCTCGATGACCTTGAACGTATTCCGCATCGACCCGCCCGAAGGCGAACCGCGCGAAATGCGGGCTGGGGCATGAGCGTGCCGGGCCGCCCCAAACGCGGCCGCGCAGCGGCAGGAGGGCGCACCATGCACATGCCGGGCCTCCCCCTCACTCATAAGGAGTCATGACACCATGAACGGAAGACTGGAAGGAAAGGTGGCGATCGTCACCGGCGCGGGCTGCGTCGGTCCCGGCTGGGGCAATGGCCGGGCGGTCGCGGTGCGCTTCGCGCAGGAAGGCGCCAAGGTTTTGGCCGTCGATATCGACGCCAATGCCATGACGGAAACGCTTGCGCTGGCAAAGGACGCGCCGGGTGAAATCCGCGCGTGGACGGCGGACGCCACCCGCAGCGCGGACGTCAAGGCCATGGTCCAGGCCTGCCTGGACCACTATGGCCGCATCGACATTCTCGTCAACAATGTCGGCGGATCGCGCCGCGGCGGCCCCGTCGATCTCTCCGAGGAAGACTGGGACGCGCAGATGGACTTCAATCTGAAGAGCGTATTCCTGGCCTGCAAGCACGTCATCCCCGTCATGCAGCAGCAAGGCGGAGGCGCCATCGTGAACACGGCGTCGACTTCCGGCATCCGCTGGACCGGCGCGGCGCAGGTCGGCTACGCCTCGTCCAAGGCGGGGATCATCCAGTTCTCCCGGGTCGTCGCCGTCGAATATGCCAAGCACCGGATCCGCGTGAACACCGTCGTACCCGGCCAGATGCACACCCCCATGGTGGAGGCGCGCCTGGCCAAGCAACGCGCCGGCGGCGACGTGGAAGCCCTGCTGCGGCAGCGCCAGGCGCGCATTCCGCTCGGCTTCATGGGCGACGGTACCGACACGGCCAACGCCGCGCTGTTCCTGGCGTCGGACGAGGCCCGTTTCATCACCGGGACCGAGATCATCGTCGACGGCGGCATGAGCGTGCGGTGCGATTGAGCGCCGGCCAGGGATAGCGGACATGCCGACAAACGATATCTGGGATTGCCATACGCATATCTTCGGCCCATGGAAGGATTTCCCATTGACGGGAAATCCTACATACCGGCCGGAGGAAGCGCCCTTTTCCGCGCTGCGCGCCGCGCATGCCCGTTGCGGGATCACGCGCGGCGTCATCGTCCAGGCCACGCCCTACCGGGACGACCACGGCGCCTTGCTGGCCGCGCTGGAAGCCAGCGCCGGGGCCTATCGCGGGATCGCCCTCATCGACCGCGACACGCCCGAAGAGACCCTGGACAACATGCACCGGCTGGGCGTGCGCGGAATCCGGCTGGGCATGATGAAGCATCTGGCCGGCAAACCCGACCTGGACGGGATGAGCGCGCTGCTCCGGCGCATACGGCCGTACGGCTGGCATGCCCTGGTCCACGCCGACCTGGCCGACGTGCTCGAAGCGGTGCCGGCGCTGGCGCCCCATGGCGTGCCGCTGGTCATCGACCACATGGGCCGGATACCGGTCGACGAGGGCCAGGATCCCACTCCCCTGCTGCGCCTGCTCGACGAGCCGTGCGTCTGGATGAAGATATCGGGAGCCGACCGCATCACCCGGGGACACGACGGCTACCGGGCGGCGCTGCCGCTCATGCGGCGGCTGATCGCGCGCGCGCCCGACCGCATCCTGTGGGGCAGCGACTGGCCGCACGTCAACATCGCCTATGACCGCCCCAGCGTCGACACCCTGTTCGACCTGCTGCGCCAGGCCTGCGCCGATACCCCGGATGCGTTGACGGCCATCCTGAACGCCAACCCCGCCCGTCTCTACGGCTGACCGAATCCCCCGGGAACGCGAACCGCGGCGAAGGACGCCAAGGTCAAGGAGAGCCCGGGTTTCCAGGGCGCCGCCGGCCCGCCACCAGCGAGCTGGCGCGAATGTGGAACTCGGTGTCGATCAAATGGGACTCGGGTGGCGCCGCGGCGCCGGGCCCGCCGTCCTCCCCGATCAGGCGCAGGACCAGCAGCGCCGCCGTGCGGCCGATTTCGTAGCGGCCTGGATGCACCGTCGTCAGCGCCGGCGTCAAGCGCCGGGCGACCGGAAAATCCCCGAAGCCGACGATGGCGCAATCCCCGGGCAGCGCGAGCCCCAGCGCGGGCGCGGCCAGGATGGCGCCCGCGGCCATATTGTCGTTGGCGAAAATGATGCCCTGCGGCCGCCGGCGAACCGGCTCCGCGGCGAACCGGGCCATCGCTTGCGCGCCGGCCTCGTAGGGATCGAGCGACTCCGGCACGTGGATGTCCGCTTGCAGGCCCGCCTGCGCCATTGCCCGCGCATACCCCTGCGACCGCTGTTCCCCACGGAAGTCCTCGCGCATGCCGGTGCGCAGGAAGCGGATGCGGCGCAAGCCCTGCCCGAGCAGGTGCCTGGCCTGCTCGTATCCCACCCGGTCGTGCGCGAATCCCACTTGATGAAAAGGCCGGTTGGGACGCACGTCCCAGGTTTCCACGACCGGGAAGCCGCCGGCCCGCAGCACCGCGTCGGTGCGCTCGGTATGCGTGGGTCCGGTCAAGATCATCGCGGCCGGCCGCCAGCCCGCGAAGGCGCAGACGGCGGTTTCCTCTTCCGCCATGGAATAGTTGCTGGTCGCCAGCAGCAACTGGTGGCCTGACGAGCGCAGCACGTCCGTCATGCCCTGCACGGTTTCGGAAAAAACGGAATTGGCGATGCTCGGTATCACCGCGCACACCACCTTGGAGCGCGCGGACGCCAGGCCCATCGCCACCTGGCTGGGCACGAAGCCGGTCCGGGCGACGGCGTCCTCGATGCGCGCGCGCAGCGCCTCCGACACCCTGTCCGGCTGGTTGAAATAACGGGACACGGAAATGGCCGAAACCCCCGCGAGCGCGGCCACGTCGTGAATGGTGATCGCGGCGATCTTGCGCCGCCCCGCGGGCGCGGGCGGCGCCGCCGTCCGCGTGGATGCCTTCTTCTTGCCTGCCAACGATGCCCCTTCTATCCGGACCGCCGCGTTGACGGCGGGAGGAAACGCATTATAGACTTGGCGCAGCTCGGTGTTACCGGTAACCAATGTCGTATGTTACCGGTAACCAAGAAAGCGCCCGCGACCCCGTCCAGCGCCGCAGGGAAAAATGGAAGGAGACATCATGAACCGCCGTGGCTTTACCCTCGGGGCCGCATCGGCCCTCTGTTTCGGAATACTGAAGCCGGCCTGTGCGGCCGCTTCCTACCCCGACCGGCCCTTGACCTTCGTCGTGCCCTATCCGCCGGGCGGCGCCGCCGACCAGTTCGCCCGGCCTTTCGCCCAGGCCCTGGGCGATCGCCTGCGCCAATCGGTGATCGTCGAGAACCGGCCGGGCGCCAACGGCAACATCGGCTCGGCCTATGTCGCGCAGCGCATGCCGGCCGACGGCTATGCCCTGCTGCTCGGCTCCCTGAGCACGCTCGCCATCAACCCGCACATCTACCCCTCGATGGGCTATTCCGTGCTGGACGACCTGCAGCCGGTCAGCCTGACGCACAGCATGCCCAACGTGCTGGTCGTCGGCGCCGATACGCCCTACCGCACCCTGGCGCAACTCATCGACGCCGCCAAGCGCCAGCCGGGCAAGATCGAATACGGCTCGGCCGGCATCGGCAACACCATGCACATGGCGGCCGAGCTGTTCCAGTTGCGCGCGTCCATCAAGCTGCTGCACGTGCCCTACAAGGGCGGCCCCGAAGCGCTGAACGACGTGCTCGGCGGCCGCATCCCCATGATGTTCAACAACCTTCCCGCCATCGTGCCGCTGGTGCAGGCCGGCAAGCTGCGGGCGCTGGCCATCGCCGACGACAAGCGCTCGCCCTTGCTGCCCGGCGTGCCGACCATGCGGGAAGCGGGCATCGCCGACGCGAACTCCGTCGTGTGGAACGGCATCCTGGTCCGGCACGGCACGCCGCCGGCGCTCGTCGCGCAACTGAACGCGGCCATGGGCGCCGTCCTGGCCGATCCGAAATTCCGCAAACTGCTCACGTCGCAGGGCTACGACATCCTCAGCTCGACGCCGGAGGAGTTCGCGACGCTCTTGCGCAAGGACTATGCCGCCATGGGCGACCTGGTCAAGCGCGCCAACATCAAGATGGAATGAAGCAGCATGTCCGACGCCAAACGCAAAGCCCTCGAAGACCTGCGCAGCCAGCGATGGTTCGCCGCCGACAACATGCGCGGTTTCGCGCACCGGCAGCGCATGCAGCAACAGGGGCTGGATCGCGAGGAATTCATGGGCCGGCCGGTGGTCGGCATCCTGAACACGTGGAGCGAGCTCTCGCCCTGCCATGCCCATCTGCGCGAACGGGCCGCCGCGGTCAAGCGCGGCGTGCTGCAGGCCGGCGGCTATCCGCTGGAACTGCCGGCGCTGAGCCTGGGCGAGGTCATGGTCAAGCCCACCACGATGATGTACCGCAACTTCCTGGCCATCGAGGCCGAGGAACTGCTGCGCAGCCTGCCGCTGGACGGCGCGGTGCTCATGGGCGGCTGCGACAAGACCACGCCGGGGCTGGTCATGGGCGCGCTGTCCATGGACCTGCCGGCGATCTTCTGTCCCGCGGGCACCATGCTGAATGACCGCTACAAGGGCCAGACCGTGGGCGCGGGCACCCACACCCGCAAATACTGGGACGAATATGCCGTGGGCAATATCGGCCGCCAGGAGTGGATCGCGCTGGAATCGCGGATGACGCGCGCGCCGGGCACCTGCAACACCATGGGAACCGCCAGCACCATGACGTCCATCGTCGAGGCCATGGGCCTGTCGCTGCCGGGCGCCAGCAGCCTGCCGGCCATGGACGCCGCGCATACGCGCATGGCCTGGGCTTGCGGCCGGCGCATCACCGAGATGATCTGGGAAGACCTGCGCCCCTCGCGCCTGTTGACGCAAGGCTCCCTGCGCAACGGCATCGTCGCCTACATGGCCCTGGGAGGATCGACCAACGCCGCCGTCCACCTGATGGCGATGGCGGGCCGCGCGGGCCTGTCCCTGAGCCTGGACGACCTCGACGCCATTGCCCGCGAAGTGCCGGTGCTGGCCAACCTGTTCCCCTCGGGCGACCGCCTGATGGAAGACTTCCACTATGCCGGCGGCCTGCCCGCCCTGCTCGAAAAATTGCGGCCGCGGCTGGATCTGGGCGCCCTGACCGTCACGGGACGCACCCTGGGCGAGAACATCGCCGGCAAGGCCTGTGAAGACGACGACGTGATCCGCGATCCCGACCGCCCGCTGAAGGCGGCCGAGCCCGGCTGTCCCGAGACCGGGCTCGCGCTGGCCGTGCTGCGGGGCAATCTCTGTCCGGACGGCGCGGTGATCAAGCCTTCCGCCGCGACGCCCGCGCTCTTGCGCCACACCGGCCGCGCGCTGGTCTTCGACTCCAACGAGGAAATGCTCGCGGCGATGAACGATCCCGACCTGGACGTGGACGCCAACACCGTGCTGGTGCTGCGCAACGGCGGCCCCGTCGGCGCGCCGGGCATGCCCGAGTGGGGCAACCTACCGATACCCAGGAAACTGCTGCGCCAGGGCGTGCGCGACATGCTGCGCCTGTCCGACGCGCGCATGAGCGGCACGCACTACGGGACCTGCGTGCTTCATATCTCCCCCGAGGCGGCGGTGGGCGGGCCGCTCGCGCTGTTGCGCACGGGCGACCGCGTCACCCTGGACATCGGCGCGCGGCGCCTGGACATGGACGTATCGGATGCGGAACTGGCGGCGCGCCGCGCGGCCTGGCAGCCGCCTGCCCGCCCCTATGCGCGGGGTTACGCCAAGCTGTACCAGGAGCAGGTCACCCAGGCCCATGAAGGCTGCGACTTCGCCTTCCTGCAAGGCAGCGCGCCGACGCCGGAGCCGCCGATCTACTGACCCGTACCGGCGCCGCGCCCGCCCGATACGCAAGCCGGCGCCCCACTTCCATCTCCCATCAGGAATCCTCATGACCGCGAACAACGACCTGCTCGTCAATCCCTTCCGCCAGCGCCTGGCCCGACCGGGCGTGCCGCTGGGCACCTGGCTGATGTCGGGCGCCACCAGCACCGCCGAGGCCATGGGGCGCGCCGGTTTCGACTGGCTGCTCGTCGACCTCGAGCACGTGCCCATGGACCAGAAGGACACCTTGCACACGCTGCAGGCGATCGCGGGCACGTCCGCCTGCGCCATCGCGCGCCTGCCCGCCAACGACGCCGTCTGCGTCAAGCGCGCGCTGGACCTGGGCGCCGGCACGCTGATGTTCCCTTTCATCGACACGCCGGAACAGGCCGCGCAGGCCGTCGCCAACGCCAAGTATCCGCCGCAGGGCACGCGCGGCTTCGCGGCCGTGCATCGGGCCAGCGGCTACGGCACGGCGACCGGCTACGGCGCGCGGGCCAACGATTCGGTCTTCACCATCATCCAGTTGGAAACGCCGCGCGCCGTCAGCAATCTGGAGGCGATGGCGGCGGTGCCCGGCGTCGACGCCTTCTTCCTCGGGCCCGGCGACCTGTCGGCCAATATGGGGCACATCGGCAACATCACCCATCCCGACGTGCTGGCCGTCATCGAGGACGTCGCGAAGCGCTGCCAGGCCCTGGGCAAGCCCTGCGGGATCGTCGGCCCCACGCCGGAGATCGTGCGCCAGTTCCTGGCGCTGGGCTACCGCTTCGTCGCCGTGGCGTCCGACATGGGAATGATGATGCGCCAGGCCACCGCCTTCATCCAGGCCATCCAGCCGGACCTCGCGCGCACGTTCGACGGCACGGTGTATTGAACCGATAGACCCGCGCCGGCCGGCGGGAGACCTCGCCCTGCCGCCCCGGCGCGCATCGCCGGAAAGCGGCGGCGGCCGGCCGCAACCATCACGAAAAAAAACCAGGGAGACAACCCATGCCAGCCCCGATACGCCGTACGGCCAGGTCCTCGCGCCCGGCCGCCGCATCCCTTTGCCTGGTCCTGCTCGCCACGGCCGCCGCGCCCGCGTGGGCCCGCGACGACTACCCGGCGCGGCCCATCACCATGATCGTTCCCTTCGGACCGGGCGGGACCTCCGACATCATGGCGCGCATCCTGCAGAAGCCGCTGACGGAGGCGCTGGGCAAGGGCGTCGTCATCGAGAACCGCGCCGGCGCGGGCGGCGCCATCGGCATGTCCGAGCTCGCCCGCGCGCCGCGCGACGGCTATACCATCGGCCTGAGCGTGGTGGGCCCGGAAGCCATCCAGCCGGCCATCCGCAAGACCGGCTACGCGCCGGACAGCTTCGACCACATCTGCGGAACCTACGAGGTGCCGTTGATGATGATGGTGAAGAGCGATTCGCCGTAGCATCGCCTGCAGGACGTCATCGATGCGGCCAGGCAGCACCCGGGCAAGATCAACTACGGGTCGTCGGGCGCCGGCACGGTCCTGCATCTTTCCATGCAGGGCCTGATGGACGCGGCGGGCGCGAGCGCGCTGCACGTGCCCTACAAGAGCTCCAGCGAGATGGTCACCGGCCTGATGGGCGGACAGATAGACGTCTTCGACGAAACCCCCACCGTGTCCCGGCAGTACAAGCTCCGGCCCCTGGCGTTGTTCAGCGAAACGCGGCTGGCGGCGTATCCGGACGTGCCGACGGTCAAGGAACTGGGCTATCCCATCGCCTTCTCCGTATGGGGCGGCCTCATCGCGCCCAAGGGCCTTCCCGCCGCCGTGCGCGCCAGGCTGGAAGCGGCCTGCGACCAGGCGGTCCACACGGCGGCGTACCAGGAAGCGGCGAACAAGCTGGACACGCCCCTGGTCTACAAGAAAGGCGCCGACTTCGCGTCCTTCGTCAACGCGGAATACGCGCGCTACGGCGCCATCGTCAAGCGGATCGGGCTGGACAAGGAATAGGCTAAGGGATAAGCGCGCCGGGACGGCCGTGGCGCGACGCCGTTTCCGCGCCCATCAACGCCGGGATCCGCGCGACCAGGGCATCGATGGCCGCGCGGGTCTTGCAGCGCAGATGACGGACCCGGGGCCAGACGGCGTAGATCTCCTGCGGCGGGATGGCCGTGTTCTCCAGCACCTGCACCAGCGCGCCGCGCCGCACGTAATGCGCCATCAGCCAGCTCGGCAGCCACGCCAGGCCCAGGCCTTCGGCGGCGGCGTTGGCAATGGCCTGTATGTCGTCCATGCTGATCTGCGTGGGCACGTCCACCCGCCGCGTCCGGCCGGCGGCGTCGCGCAGCGTCCATGCCGCGGTGGCGCCGCCATGCGAATAGGCGATGCGCACGTGCCCCTCCAGGTCGTCGACGTCGCGCGGCGTGCCGTGGCGCGCCAGGTAGGCCGGCGACGCGCCGATGCCCGTATGCTGCGTGCCCAGGCGCCGCGCCGCCAGCGTGCTGCTGTCTTCCAGCGCGCCGATGCGGACGGCGAGGTCGAAGCCTTCCTCGATGAGGTCCACGTAGCGGTCGGTGAAGGACAGGTCGACGTGCAGCGCCGGATGCTGGCGCGTCAGGTCCAGCAGCACCGGCGCCACGCAGAGCTGGCCGAAGGCCTCGGGCACGCTGACGCGCAAGCGCCCGCTGGGCGCCATGCGGCCGCTGTCCAGGTCGGCCTCGCCGGCATCCAGTTCGGCGAGCGCGCGCACGCAGCGTTCGTAATAGGCCAGCCCCTCGGCCGTCAGGGCCTGGTTGCGCGTATTGCGCTGGATCAGGCGCACCCCCAGCCGGGCCTCGAGCCGGGCGATGGCCTTGCCGACCGCCGAACGCGTGAGGTCCAGCCGTTCCGCGGCGGCGGCGAACCCGCCCGCTTCCACGACCTGCACGAAGGTGGTCACGCCGTCCAGCTTGTCGATCATCACGCGTCCAATTGGATCATTTCAGGATCCAAAGCCAGGAATTTATCTAGACAATTTGAGAATTTTATTCCCATAAACTCCGTTCGTCGTGTCCGCCCCCTTATGCCCTTACGTCGGACGCCTTCTTCCCCACGGAGTAACCGCAGCATGCAGGCGCGCAACCTCGAAGCCTCCGCCACGCCACCGGCGCCCCCATCCCCGCGGCGGACACACCCGCCGCCGCAAACCGCCTTCTCGCCGCGCGACCGCCTCGCCCTGCTGGCCGTCTGCCTGGCCGCCCTGATGTCCGGCCTGGAGATCTCCAGCGTGCCGGTGATCCTGCCCCTCCTGGAAAACACCCTGCAAGGCAGCTTCCAGGGCATGCAGTGGATCATGAACGGCTACACCATCGCCTGCGCCGCGGTGCTGATGGCCACCGGCACGCTGGCCGACCGCTATGGCCGCAAGCGGGTATTCCTCTACGCGATCGCGCTGTTCGGCGCGTCGTCCCTGTTGTGCGGCCTGGCCTGGAGCACGCCCCTGCTGATCGGCGCCCGCGTCCTGCAAGGCGCCAGCGGCGGCGCGATGCTGATCTGCCTGGTGGCCGTGCTCTCGCGCCAGTTCAGCCAGCCGGGCCTGCGCGCCAAGGCGTTCAGCGCCTGGGGCATCGTCTTCGGCATCGGACTGGGCTTCGGCCCCTTGATCGGCGGCGTCATCGTGGCGCTGTCCAGTTGGCGCTGGGTCTTCTGGGTGCACGTCTTCGTCGCCGTGCTGACGTGGATCCTCGCCATGAACAGCGTGCGGGAATCGCGCAATCCGGACGCGGGCCGGCTGGACGTCGCGGGCACCGTCACGCTATCCCTGGCGGTGCTGGGACTGGCGTACTTCGTGACGCAGGGCGCCGATGCCGGCTTCGGCGACGCCTCCGCCCTTGCGGCGCTGGCGGCGAGCCTCGTTTCCTTCTGCGCGTTCCTCGCCGCCGAGCGGCGCGCCGCGCATCCCATGTTCCATTTCCCGGTTTTCCGCATCCGCAATTTCTCCGGTGCGCTGCTGGGTTCCGCGGGCATGAACTTCAGTTTCTGGCCCATGGTCATCTACCTGCCCATCTACTTCCAGGGCGCCCTGGGCCTGGACGCCGCCACCGCGGGCGCCTGGCTGCTGGCCTACACGCTGCCCACGCTGGTCCTTCCGCCGCTGGGCGAACGGCTCGCGCTGCGCTATCGGCCCGGCATCGTCATCCCGGGCGGATTGTTCGTCATCGGACTGGGCTTCCTGCTGATGCGCATCGGCAGCACGACGCCGTGGCTGACCGTGCTGCCGGGATGCCTGGTCGCCGGCGCCGGGCTGGGCCTGACCAACACTCCCGTCACCAACACCAGCACCGGCTCCGTATCGAGTGCGCGCGCCGGCATGGCGTCCGGCATCGACATGAGCGCCCGCATGATTTCCCTGGCGGTGAACATCGCCACGATGGGCTTCCTGCTGGTCGCGGGCGTCGCCCGGCATCTACGGACCGCATTGCCCGCACAGCTCGCCGGCGACGCCATCCGCGCCCTTGCCAGCCGCATCGCCGCCGGCGACCTGCGCAACCCCACGGCCGCCACAACCACCGGCCTGCCGCCGGAAACGCTGGAAGCCCTGGCCCGTGCCGCGCTCACGCACGGCTTCGGCTGGATCATGCTCTACGGCGCCCTCGCCGTCTGGACCCTGGCGTTCGCGAGCTACCTCACCATGCGCCGAGCCACCACCGCCAGCGCATCCTGATCCTGCCGACGCCCCGCCGCCATGCCATCCGGCCGAAAGACATCGCAGCGGGGCGACGTTGCCTCCGAAAAGATGCCATCGCATCTTTTTTTCGATTTCCTTGCCTTTTCTCCTCGAAATGGATTCGATCGCATCTATTTTCCGAATCGGGCGACGGGGCGGCAATCGGCGAAATGCGGCAAAATCACGCCTTACGCCCACCGTTCGCCCACCCCATGCGCCGCGCCTCGTTGTTACCGTTACTGTCCGTTCTCGGCTCCGTGATCTTTCTCGCGCTGGGGACCTCGTGGGCCAAGCACACGCTGTTTCCGCTGGTCGGGGCGGCGGGCACGACGGCGGTGCGGGTGGGATTCTCCGCGCTGCTGCTGCTTCTGCTATGGCGCCCCTGGCGCTGGCCCCTGCGCGCGCGGGATGCGCGGCGGGTCGCCTGTTACGGCGTGGCCCTGGGCGCGATGAACCTGTGCTTCTACATGGCGCTGCGCACCATACCCTTCGGCGTGGCCGTGGCCATCGAGTTTTCCGGGCCGCTGCTGGTGGCCTTGCTCGGCTCGCGCCGGCCCCTGGATTTCGTCTGGGTGCTGCTGGCCATCGTGGGCCTGGGGCTGCTGCTGCCGATGGTGAACAACGTCAGCACGCTGGACCCCACCGGCGTCACGTTCGCCCTGGCCGCCGCCGCGCTGTGGGCCACCTACATCGTCAACGGCAAGCGCGTGGGGCATCTGCACGCGGGCCACTCCGTGTCGCTGGGGCTGACCGTCGCCGCCCTCGTCGTCGTGCCGATCGGCGCGGCGCAGGCCGGCATGGCCCTGCTGTCGCCCACCGTGCTCCTGGTCGGCCTGGGCGTGGCCGCGCTCTCCAGCGCCATCCCGATGTCGCTGGAAATGGTGGCGCTCAAGCGCCTGCCCAAGCAGGCCTTCGGCATCATGCTCAGCATGGAGCCCGCCGCGGCGGCGCTGCTGGCCCTGCTCATGCTGGACGAACACCTCAGCGCCACGCAATGGCTGGCGATCGGCATGATCATGGCCGCCTCCATGGGCAGCGCCTTCACCGCGCCGCGCACGCCGGTCAGCCCGGCGGCGGCTTCGTTGCCAGGATAGCGCGGCGGGCAAGCGCGCCGTCGCGCCGCGCCGCCAGCGCCCCGCGCAGGTAACGCTGCGCCGGCTTCTCGATCCAGCGGTAGCAGGCGGCCGCCAGCAACAGGCTGGTCCCCAGCATCAGGACCAGCATCCCCAGCGAGGAATTGCTCGACAGCACGTGCCTGTCCTGGATGTGCAGCCCGCGCGACAGCACTTCGCTGGTCGTATGCTGCACCAGGCCATGGACCAGGTACAGGGCATACGAGACTTCGCCCAGCCAGACCAGCGGACTGCTGTTCAGCCATGCGCCGATGCGGCTGCGGTTCGACACCACCGCCATCAGCAGCCCCGCCAGCAACAGGATCGCCAGGAGGTCCGGCCCCTTGGCGTGTAGCGTCAGCAGCAGCATGGCCAGCAAGCCGAGCGCGACCGCGTCGCCCGACAGCAAGGCGGCGCGCGCCGGCGACAGGTAGACGCGATAAAGCAGCGTGCCGAGCAGAAATTCCGGCAGGCAGCGCAGCAAGGTGGTGGGCCCGTCCCATTGGTTGAAGTCGTCGCCCGACCACCACGCCAGCCCGGCCAGCACCGCGCACAAGGCCAGCGCCAGCGCGCCCTGCGTCCGCAGACGCGCCCGCCATACCGCCACCAGCACGAAAGGAAACACCAGATACGCCATGAATTCCAGGCTGATGGACCACGCCGCGTAGTTCCAGCTCAAGGTGCTGGCATGCAGGCCTTGCAGCATGAAAAGATTGGCGACCAGCGCGAGCAGGGATCGCACGCCGGTGACCGGGATGCCCGCCGGCGGCCCGCCCGAGGCGTAGCTCACGACGCCGACCACGAGCGCCAGCGCCACGAACAGGCCCAGCACCACCAGGTGCAGCGGATACAGGCGCGCGATGCGCGCCGACAGGAAAGTCCAATAGCTGCGCGTATCGACCTGGCGCGAAAACATGTCGCGGTAGACATGCGCCATGACGAAGCCGCTCAGCAGGAAGAACAGGTCCACCGCCAGGTAGCCCTTGTTCAAGAGACCCGTGTGCTTGTCCGGCTGCATGCTGGGGAAGTAGAGCACGCCGTAGTGGTACAGGACCACCCAGACCGCGGCAATGCCGCGCAGCGGCGTCAGCGAGGGAAGATGGGAGGCGCGCTGGCCGGGCGCCGGTTGGGGTGTGTTTTGCCAGATATTGCGGTCCGCGATCGCTCGGCCCTCCTCGATGAAAGGGCGAGGCGGCAATCTCCGGCAGCGTGGGAGCATATGGGAGCTACGCGCGGGAACAATCGGCGTCGATGCCTGCGCGCATCGCGCCTCGCCCGGTGGTCCCGGGCGCGTTGTCCCGGGCGTTGCGGTCCGAGGCGGAAAAATGCGCCCGGCCGCGATGGGATGAAAGTATGCGGGGAGGCTATCACGCGAGCCGGGGGCGCGCGGTCTCGATAACTCAGAGAATGTTTCCTTATCTTCCGGCGCGCCGCTTGCTCATCGGTTTAGAATTGGCCGACCTCCGAAGAACGAGAGCGCGATGTCCACAGAACAGATCGCCGCAAGAACCGCCTTGGTGCTGGAAACGAACAACCTGCGCGGCGGGGCCGATCCGCAACGCGTTGCAGGCAGCCTGAAACGGCTGGTAGCGGTCTTGACTCGACAAAGTCTTCCCCTGGCCTGCCTGGCCCAGGTCGTGATCACCCACGACGGCTTGCCGCCAGCGGTTTGCGGCGAGATCGAAGCGCTGGCCGGCCGTCCGGTCGACTTCGTCCGCATCCAGCCGGAGACCGGTTATTACGAGGCCAAGAACCAGGGCTTCGACCGCACCGACGCCGCGCGCTGCGATTACGTCGTCTTCGGCGACGCCGATTGCGTGCCCGACGCCGACTGGCTGGCGCAACTGCTGGCGCCCTTCGCCGAAGCCGGCGCGCCGCGCGTGGTGGCCGGCCGCACGAGCTATGCCGGGACCGTGGCGGGCACGGCGCTGACGACCATCGACTTCATGTACTTCCCCAGCCGGCTGGGGCCGGCGGCCACGGCCAATTTCTACGCCAACAACGTGGCCTTCGAGCGCGCGCTGTTCGACCAATACCGCTATCAGCCCATGCAGGGCGTCTATCGCGCGCACTGCCAGGTCATGGGACTGCGCCTCGCCGCCGCGGGCATCGCCCTGCGCTACGCGCCGCGCGCGCACACCGAACATCGCCTGCCCGACAGCAGGCGCGAAGCGCTGCAACTGCGCTGGATGCGCGGCCAGGACAGCGTCGGCCTCACGCCCTTCCTGGTGCGCGCCTACGCGCCCGCCCGCCTGCAATGGCTGGCGCGCAGCGGGCCCGTCGGTCCGCTGTGCGTGCTGGCGATCCGCTTGCGCCACAGCCTGCGCGCGCTGAACCGGCAGGACATGGCGCCGCTGCGCGGGCCGCGCCGGCTGGCCGCCATCGCCATGATCCTGGGATTCTCCGCGGTGGATGCGCTGGGGGCGCTGGCGCGAGGCATCGGCATCGATACCGCGCGCCGCGGCGCCGACGCCCAGGCGCTCTCCTATCATCGTCATTGATCGCCGCCCCGCCCTCCCATCGGAGGCGCGGGCATGATTATTCCGTGGAAACTCCAGATGGCCATCCGCCCGACTTCCCGCACTCTCGCCACCGCCCTGTTCCTGTGTGCCAGTGCCCATGCGGCCGCCGCGTCGTACACCGGCCGCGGCGTCTTCAATTTCGAGTCCCATAGCGGGTGCCCGCTGGGCGACGCCACCGCGGGCGGCCAGGCCTGCGACCGCCTGGCGCTGGCCGATCCCGACACGCGCGCCACGGTGGATACCGAGGCCCACGCGATCCGCTTCGACAATGCGCGCGCCTATGCCTCGGACACGCCGGTGGGCGACGTCCTGCTGCAAGGCAGCGGCGTGGACGCGCACGGCGCGCGCGTGCCGCTGAGCCTGCACCTGAAGCTGAGCCGCGACGGCGCCAAGTGGAAAACGAGCATGCACGCGCATGCGCCGGTCCGGGGCGACTTCACGGACATCCAGCTCGATCCGTATCGCGTCACCGTGAATGGGCCGAAGGGCGAGGAGACCGTCCTGACGCCCGAGCGCGCCGTCGACGTGCTGGCCAAGCCATCGCTGACGGCGCGCATCGCGCAGGGACTGGTGCAGGTGCGCGTGGCGGGGCAGCGGGCGGACGCCGCCGACATCATCGTTTCCCTGGGCGTGGGCAAGGTCGCCAAGCAGCTCGCGCGCGTCCGCTTCCAGAGCCAACTGGGCGGCGAGGCGGACATTCCGGCACGGATCGCGCAGGGCAACTGGTCGCTGGACATGCAGGCATTGAGCGGCCACATTCCGCGCCGCGCCGTCCAGGGAGACCTGTTCCTGTTCGGCCTGGAAAACGAAACGCTATTGCAGCCCCTGCGCGAACATGGCTTCGCCAAGAACGACGCCTTGACCGTCGGCGCCCGCGACGGCCAGGGCTATCTCCGCTACAACGGCATCCAGCAGGCCTTTCCCCAGGCGGCGCGGGTGGCGCGCCTGTTCATGGAAGACAGCTTCCTCGGCCTGATCCTCACCCGGCAACGCGATGCGCATACGGACCATGCCGACTAGCGCCCCGAATACCCCGGACGCCCCGGATGCGCGGGATGTCCACGCATGCCTGCTGCCGCCGCCGGCGCGCGGCTGGCCGCGCCTTCAAGCCCGGCTGGTGGACCGCATCAAGCGCGCCGCGCTGCGCCGGCTGCATGCCAGCCAGGCGGGCGAGGTCCTGCTCCTGCGCATGTATCTCATCGGCGAAGCGTCCACCGAACAAGCCCTGCAGGACGAGTGGACGTCGCAGGACTCGCCGGCCTGGCTGTCGCGCCAGGCCGCCCGGCACCTGGAGGAAGAACGCGGGCATGTGCGCATGTTCGCGGACGCCATCGCGCAGCGCGGCGGCTCGACCCATACCGGCGAGCCGGACTGGCTCAGCCGCCGCAAGATCGCCCGCTGGAAGCGACTGGCCCTGCGCCACGCGCCGCACTTCTCGCAAGGCGTGCTGGTGCCGGCCTATGCCATCGGACTGTGCGCGGAACAGATGGGCGTCCGCGTATTGCGCCGCCATTGCGACACCATCGGCGCGGACCATCCGCTGCATCCCTTGCTCGCGGGCGTGCTGGATGACGAGTCCCGGCATGTCCGGCTCTGCATGCACACCCTGACGCGCATCGTCGCAACGCCGGAATTGCCCCGGCTGGAAGCGCTGCTGCGGGAGATACGCGGCATCGAGCGCGGCTTCGGCATCAGCGGATCGATAGGGATGTACCTGGCGGGCTGGCTATGCGCCTGGCGATCCCGGCCGGCGGCGGACGCCATGCGGACGCCGGAGCGCGATCCGCATCGATGACGCCACGGATTCTTTACCTGGCGACCGCCGACGCCCGCGGGCACCTGATGCGGGCCCAGTTGCTGGCGCATGCCCTGACGGCGGCGGGCGCGCGGGTCCAGGTCGTCACCACTTCGGATGAAGGGCGGCGGTTCCTGGCGGGATTCGGCATCGACGCGCCCGTGCTCTCGCGGCACTACGCGGTGCAATTCGACGCCGCGCAGAACATGCTGCGCCGCGAGACCGACCGCAACGTCGCCCGCTACATGTTCTTCCCGACCCGGATGCTGCGCGACATCCGGCGCCTGCGCGCATGGATGCGCGACGCCGACCTGGTGGTCAACGATTCCTTCCACCCGGCCTTGCTGACCCTGGGATGGCTGCCGGGCGGGCGGCGCAAGGTGGTGCACGTCTATGGAGCCAGCCTGCGCGCGGCCCTGGAGGGGAATTTCCAGGGCCGGCTGGCGGGGTGGTTGGCCGGCCTGTTCGGGCGCGTGGTGGCATGGCAGATCGCGTCGGCGCGGGCACGGATCGAGCATGACTTTGCCTATGGCGACGCGGAGACGACGGGCGCGGGCGATACCTACCGCTTGCCGACGCCGGTCGCCGTGGCGGCGGCGCCCGGCCCGGCGATTTCAGGCGAACCGGGCGATGACGTGTCCGGTCTCCGCCAACCGGGCCGCGCCGCCGTCTACCTGAATCCGCACTTTCGAGGCCCCGACCTGGCCGGCGCCCTGACGGCGGGGCTGGCCGCGGCCGGCATGGCCGCCCACTGCGTGGGCGAAGGCTACGAGGGCCTGCCCGGCTGGACCGGACGCGACGAACGCTGGGTCGACCGCGCCGCCCACAGCGACGTGATCGTCTCGGCGCCCGGCATGGCCACCTTGTCCATCGCCTCGGTCTACCGCAAGCCCATCGTGCTGGTGCTCACCGACCAGCCCGAACAGGCCGCGAACGCCGTCCGCGCAGCCCAATTGGGCCTGCGTCATCGGATCGTGGCGTGGCGCGGGGATGCGGCCTCCTTCAGGGACCAGGTGGCGGAGGCTGCGCGGGCGCTGAGGGACGAAGACGCCGCCGATGGCCCGGCGCGGGACGGCCCGGCGCTGGCCCAGGCGCGGCTCGACGCATGGGTGCGCGTCCTGCTGAAGCTGGCGTCATAGCCGTAGTCGCAGCCCACCCCCTTCGTTTTTTCTGAAGAGGGGTTGGCCTATCGTGAATGCCGAGCCGGCGCGAACGGCGCAGACTCGTCTCCGTAGCACCACCACACACAAAAAAACGACGGAGACTAAGCCTGTGAAAAAGGTAACGACAAGACTTGCTACAGCCCTTCTTGGCCTTTCCCTGCTGTCCGGCGCCGCTTGCGCGCAGTCCACCGCGGCGGACAACTATCCCGAGCATCCCGTGAAGATCGTCGTCGGCTACACGCCCGGCGGCGGCAACGACGTGGCGGCGCGGCTGCTGGCCAAGGAGCTCGCCAACATACTGCATGGCAACATCGTGGTCGAGAATCGTCCCGGCGCGGGCACCAACATCGCCGCGTCCTATGTCGCCCGCTCGGCCCCCGACGGCTACACGCTGTCGCTGTCGTCGACCGCCCTGGCGGTGAACAAATCGCTGTATCGCCACCTCGACTACGACGCGGTCAAGGATTTCGAGCCGGTGGCCATATTCGCGGAAGCGCCCAACCTGCTGCTGATCAATCCCAAGCTGCCGGTCAAGTCCGTGGCCGAGTTCATCGACTACGCCAAGAAGCATCCCGGCAAGCTGAACTTCTCGTCGGCCGGCAGCGGCAGCACGCAGCAGCTGTCGGGCGAGCTGTTCAAGATCAAGGCGGGCATCCAGGCCACCCACGTGCCCTACAAGGGCTCGGCGCCGGCCTTGACGGCGGTCATCAGCGGCGAGGCCGACTTCAGCTTCATCAACATCCCCAGCTCCAAGCAGTTGATCGAAAGCGGCCAGATACGGGCGCTGGCGATCACCGCGGCCAAGCGCTTCCCGGCCGTGCCGGACATACCGACCATGGCCGAGCAGGGCGTCACCGGCATGGAAGTCGCCACCTGGTACTCCATCGTCGCCCCCGCCGGCACGCCCAAGCCCATCGTCGACAAGCTGAACAAGGCCATCAACCAGGCGATGGAGGAACCGGCGCTGCGCCAACGCTTCATCGACCTCGGCATGGCGCCGATGGCGGAGTCGCCGGCGTTCTTCAAGAAATACCTGGCCGATGAAATAGCGCGCTGGCGGGTCATTGTGCAACAATCCCATGCAGTCGTGGACTGAAGGCGTGGCGATCCGAGAAACGGCCTCGCACCTGCCCTGGACGCGCCGCGGGTACATCCATCCCGCGTCCGGTCGTTGAATTCCCCGTCACCTTCCGCTTAACGCGCGGCGCACGTCGATGCGCCCGCGCACCGCATCCCTGGCATCCATGTCTTCCTCCAACGCATCTTCCGCCGCGCTGCTCACCCCGGGCAGGGAGCGCGCCTTGTTGTGGCTGCTCGCGCTGACCCAGTTCACCATCATCGTCGACTTCATGGTGATGATGCCGCTGGGGCCGCAGATCATGCAGGCCTTCACCATCTCCCCGGCCGCCTTCGCGGCGGCGGTATCGGCCTATTCCTGGTGCGCCGGCATTTCCGGCCTCCTGGCGGCGACCTACGTGGACCGCTTCGACCGCCGCACGATGATGCTGGTCGTGTACGCGCTCTTCGCCCTGTCCAACCTGGTCTGCGCGATGGCGACCAACTACCACGCGCTGCTGCTGTCGCGCGCCTTCGCGGGGCTGACGGGCGGCGTGCTGAACTCCGTGCTGCTCGCGATCATCGGCGACGTCATCCCGCCGCAGCGCCGCGGCGCGGCCATGGGCCTGGTCATGACCTCGTTTTCGCTGGCCGCGGTGGCGGGCGTGCCGCTAGGCGTGGTGCTCGGCGCGCATTACGGCTGGAGCTCGCCGTTCTTCGAACTGGTCCTGCTTTCCGTGCTGATCTGGGCCGGCGCCTGCAAGGTGCTGCCCACCCTCACCGCGCACATCCGCATTCCGCCGGTGCCCTTGTCGAGAACCCTGCCCGACCTGTGGTCCCTGCTGCGCGAGCCCGCGCACGTGCGCGGCTTCATCCTGACGGCCATCGTCATGGGCTCGCACATGCTGATCGTGCCCTTCATCTCCCCGACCTTCGTGGGCAACCTGGGGGTGGAGCCGGAGAATATCTCGCTGATCTACATGGCCGGCGGCTTCGCCACCTTCTTCACGTCGCGCCGGGTCGGCAAGCTTTCCGACCGCTACGGCAAGCGGCGGGTGTTCCAGGTGGCCGCGCTGTGTTCCCTGGCGCCCGTCCTGTTCATCACGCATCTTCCGCAGTTGCCGCTGTGGTGCCTCATCGTGCTGTTCCCCTTCTTCATGGTGTCGGCGAACTCCCGCATGATCCCGGTCCAGGCGCTGCTCACCACGGTGCCCGAACCGCACCGGCGCGGCGCCTTCATGAGCGTGAATTCCGCGGTGCAGCAGATCGCCACCGGCACCGGCGCCTGGATCGGCGGCCTGACGCTGAGCACCACCCCCGCCGGCCGCATCTCCGGCTACGGCGTGAACGGATGGCTATGCTGTGCCTGCATCCTCTTCGCCATGTGGTGGATAGGCCGCGTCAGCCCCTACGCCGCCACCACCCCGGAACAAGCCCCCGCACCGGCGACCTGAGGCGTCCTGGCCTCCGTCGCACGTTGCCACGCATGTTCATGCGGATACCGCTTGGCGATACCCGACGCTGATAGCGCTATCAAGAATAACGAAGCTAAATCCTTCACCCTGAGCCGGGCGCCATATGGGCTTTTCCGGGTAAGCGCCCCGGGGGCACGAAGGATCAGGTGCTTTCGCGCTGGATGATTTCGAAGCCCAGGTTGAGATGCACCGGGGCGTCGAGGCCTTGGAGGCGGTCTAGGAGGGCTTGGGCGCTGCGGCGGCCGACGTCGAGGCGGGGCAGGCGCAGGCAGGTGACGCGGGGGACGGAGTGTTGCAGGATGGGCAGGTCGTCGAAGCTGGCGATGGCGACGCGGTCGGGGATTTTCCATCCCTGGCGCTGCGCCTCGAACAGCGCGCCCAGCGCCAGCACGTCCCCGGCGAAGAAAATCGCGTCGACCGCGGGCGTCACCTTCATCAACTGGCTCATGACCTCCGCGCCCGACGCGATGCCGGGCGCCGCCTCGCGGATGAGGCGCGGGTCCTTGCGCAAGCCGGCGGACTTCAAGGCGGCCAGGTAGCCCCGCAAGCGCTCGCTGGCGCGCCGGTTGTGCTTCGTGTCCAGGGAGACGAAAGCGATGCGCTTGTAGCCCCGCCTGGCCAGGTGCAAGGTCATGGCCGTCGACGCCTCGGCGTTCGAGTAGCTGACCGCCATGTCGATCGGATCGGCGGGAATGTCGCCGGTTTCGATGATGGGAATCCCGGCGTTCTTCATGATCGCCAGCGCCCTCGGCGTGTGGTCGGTGTTATGCAATATCAGGCCGCACACCCGCTGGGACAGCATCGCCCCCACCAGCGACTCCTCCTCGTCCAGCGAATTGCCGCTGTCCGCCAGGATCAGGTGCAGGCCGCTGGCGCGCAGGACGTCGGCGATGCCCTTCGTCGTCTCGGCATAGAGCGAGTTCTGGATGCCCGGAACGATCAGGCCGACGACATTCGACCGGTTCGACGCCAGCGTCGCGGCGACGCTGTTCGTGACGTAGCCGGTCTTGCGCACCGCGTCCAGGACGGCCTTGCGGGCCGCCTCCGAGACCAGGTCCGGCTGCCTGAGGGCGCGCGAAACCGTCATCAGGGAGACGCCGGCGGCGTGCGCCACGTCGATCATGCGCACGCCCTGGCCGCTGGGGCGGCGCTTGCCCGCCACGCCGTCGCCGGCGCGCGCCGGCGCCGCTTTCCCGCCACGGACGGCTTGCTTTCGGCTTCTATCGAGGGGCGTTTCCATGGCGAAAATTATATTTGACAGGCCCGCGCCCTGAGGTAAGATCGCCCCTATCGCTGATAGCGCTAACAGAAAAACGACATAGATTCCTTCCTCGCGCATCGCGATTCCGCTCAAGGCGAAAAGGAGACAAATGATGAGAAACGTCCAGGAATCCGGCTCGCCGGACCTAAAACGCGTAGCTATCGCCGTAGGTATCGGCAATTTCATGGAGTGGTTCGACTGGGGCCTGTACGGCTTCTTCGCCGTGGTGATCGGCAAGCAGATGTTCCCCAATAACACGCCGGCGACGCAGATTCTCGCCACGCTGGCGATCTTCGCGGTGGGTTTCGTGCTGCGCCCCCTCGGCGGCGTCGTGCTCGGCCCCATCGGCGACAAGCACGGCCGGCGGGTCGCCCTGTCGATCTCGCTCCTGCTGATGGGCATCAGCACCGCATTCCTGGGCCTGCTGCCCACCTATGACCAGATCGGCATCTGGGCGCCCGTCCTGCTGCTGGTCATCCGCTGCATCCAGGGCTTTTCCACCGGCGGCGAAGTCACCGGCGCCAATGCCTTCCTGGTCGAAAGCGCGCCCGCGCACCGCCGCGGCCTGGTGGGCAGCATCGGCTCGGCCACCTCGGCCTTCGCGCTGATGATGGCCAGCCTGACGGCCCTGATCTTTACCACCTCGCTCTCGGTGGCCGACCTGGAGAGCTGGGGATGGCGCGTGCCCTTCATCGCGGCCGCGCCGCTCTCCTTCGCGGGCCTCTATCTGCGGCTGAAGCTGGAAGACACGCCCGTCTTCAACCAGATAAAGCGCGAAAACCGCATCGACGACTCCTCGCTGTGGACCAAGACCCGCAAGGACTATCGCCCTATCCTGCTGACCTTCGCCGTCGGCGCCGTGCAAGGCGTCGGCTACTACTATCTGGCCGCGTTCGCCGTGAACCTGCTGATCGTGTCCGTGGGCCTGACGCGCCCGCTCGCGCTGACCATCAGCACCGTCACCCTGGCCATCTACCTCTGCCTGTGCGTGGTGGCGGGCCACCTGGTCGACAGATACGGCCGCCGCAGCATCAACCTGGTGGGAACGGTGGGCTTCATCGTCCTGCTCGTCCCGGCCTTCAAGCTGATCTCCACCGGCGACGTCATGCTGATCGTCGCGGGTCTGTCGCTGATCGCGCTGTGCCAGTCCCTGGCCAGCGTCTCGACCGTCGTCCTGATGGTCGAGCTATTCCCCGCCGGATCGCGCTCCACCGGAAGCGCCACCGGCTTCAACCTGGCCAACGTGCTCGTCAGCGGCCCCGGCCCGTATGTCGCCACCTGGCTCGGCGTCGTCACCGGCAATCCGATCGCGCCCGCCGGCTACTTGATCGCGGTCTCCGTCATCGCGCTGCCCATCATCCTGCGCTTCCTGCCGGAGACGAAGGGCCGGGACCTTTCCAGCGACGACGCGCCGGACATGAATACGCCATCCACCGTCGCCGCGGCGCAATATCGGCACTGAGCGCGGACGCGGGCGGGCCCTTGCCATACACGCGGCCCGCCGGCACCATGCCATTCAGCCCCAGCGGCCCCTCGAATCACCGGACACCCACGCATCATGACCTTATCGAACCTCCGCGGCAAAACCGCATTGGTCACCGGCTCCAACGACGGCCTGGGACTGGCCATCGCGGAGCGCCTCGCCAAGGAGGGTTGCCGCATCGTATTGCACGGCCTGGCGCCCGAGGAAAGCATGGCGGAGAAAGTCTCCGAACTGCGCGGCGCGTTCGACGTCGAGGCCTTCTATGTCCAGTGCGACCTGCTCCCCGGACACGACCCGGATCCGGCAGGCGCCCTGGTCGACCGGGCCGTCGCGCGGGCGGGACCCATCGACATCCTCGTCAACAATGCGGTGGTCCGGCACTTCGACGCGGTCGAGCGCCTGCCGCTGCAACAGTGGAACGATTCCCTGGCGATAAACCTCACCGCGGCGTTTCGCGCGATCCAGCAGGTCATTCCGTCCATGCGCGCCCGGCGATGGGGCCGCATCTTCAACATGACGTCCGTGTACGGCGCGCGCGCGGCCCCGAACCGGGTGGACTACGTCACCACGAAAACGGCCATCGTGGGCCTGACGCGTGCCGTCGCGCTGGAGTGCCTGGAAGACGGCATCACCTGCAACGCCCTCTGTCCCGGCTCGGTGCTGACGCCCAGCATCGACGCCCGTATCGACGCCTTGATGCGGGAGCAAGGCCTGGAACGGGAGGCGGCCGTCACGGCTTTTCTAAAAGGAAAGCAGCCGAACGGACAACTGGTGGACGCCGCGGACGTGGCGGAAATGGTGGTCTATCTGTGCGGCCCCGCCGCGCGGCAGATCACGGGCGTCGTCATGCCCATAGACGGCGGGTGGCTCGCAAGCTGATCGGGCGGGCAGGCCGCCGGTTCCATGTAGGTCCCATGCAGGCCCATCATTCCGGTTCCGGCATACCCGGAACGTCCGTCCGCTATTCGAGCTTGATGTGCGCGTCGACCACGACCTGGTGCCATTTGTCGATTTCGGCCAGCAGCGCCCGGTTGAATTCCTCGGGCGAACTGCCCACCGTTTCAATGCCGTCCTGCGCCAGGCGCGCCCGCAAGGCCGGATCCGCCAGCACTTTGGCGATGGCCTGCTGCAAGGTATGGACGATGGGCGCCGGCGTGCCGCGCGGCGCCAGGACGCCGTGCCACGCCGAGGCCTCGTAGCCCGGCACGCCGGCCTCGGCCACCGTCGGCACATCGGGCAGCAGCGGCGATCGCCGGGCGCCCGTGACGGCAAGCGCCTTGACGTTCCCGGCCTGGGCCTGCTTGGACGCGGAAGCGGCGTCGCCGAACGTCATGTCCACCACGCCGCTGACCACGTCCAGCAAGGCCGGCCCCGCCCCTTTGTACGGCACCGGGTTGATCGAAATCCCCGCCTGCCGCATGAACAGCTCGATGGCGAGGTGGGCCGAGCTCCCCTGCCCGGCCGTGGACACGGTCAGCGTTCCGGGCTTCCGCTTGGCCAGATCGATCAGCGCCTTCAGGTTGTCGACCGGCAATTGCTTCTTGACGGCGATCACGTAGGGATAGCGCGTGAGTTGCGTAATCGGCGCGAAGTCCTTGCGCGCGTCGTAGGGGAGCTTGCTGAACACCGACGGGTTGATGGCGTTCGGGCCGCTTTGCCCCAGCAGCAGCGTGTAGCCGTCGGGCTCGGCCTTGGCGACGGCGTCCGCGCCGACGATGCCGCCGGCCCCGCCGCGGTTGTCGATGATGAAGGCCTTGCCCAGTTGCTCGCCCACGCCCTTGAAGACCAGCCGGGCGACGATGTCGGCCCCGCCACCGGCGGCGAACGGCACGATGACCCTGACCGGACGGTCGGGATAGGCGGCCTGGGCCGCGCCCGGCAGGATCGCCGCGCAGAGCGCCAGGCGCGCAAGCGCCGCGCCGACTTTTCTGGATAAGCCGTACATCGATAGTCTCCGATCTTTCTTTTTTTGCCGCCGGGCCGCCCCAAGGCAAAAACACCCCCTTGGGGGGCAGCAAGCGGCGTGAGCCGCGCGGCGTGGGGGCATTTTTGATTTCCGACGCCCCGCGCGCCCGCCCGGCTGCCCGCGGGAATGGGGGCGACGGGCGCTTACTGATGGACGCTTACTGCGATGAGCACCTACCGCGATGGACGCCTACTTTTCCCCGGCGGCCTTGCCACGCACCTCCACGCCGGCCTCCTCCTCGACGTAGCGGATGATCTCGGTCAGGTCCGCGTCGTCGCCGAACTTGTCCCGCGCATCGTTGAGCAGGAGGCGCGCCGCCTCGCCCACCCGCAGCCGCATGCCCAGTTGCTCGCTCTCCTCATGGCAGAGGCGTACGTCCTTGGCCGACAGCCCCAGCGCGAAGCCGAAATCGAAACGCCGGGTGAGGACGAAACGAGGAATCTTGTCCTCGGAGGCATTGGTCCGGCCGGAACCGGCATTGATGATCTGCAGCATGACGTCCGGATCCAGCCCGGCCTTCACCCCCATGACCATAAGCTCGGAGGTGACGCTCAGCGCGGTGACGGAGATCAGGTTGTTGATCACCTTCATCGTTTGCGCCATGCCGGGCTTCTCGCCCACGTGGACGGGCTTGCCCAGCACAGCAAGCACCTCCCGCAACGCCTCGAAGCGGGCGCTCGGGCCGGACACCATCAGCGCCAGCGTGCCCTTCCCGGCGCCCGTCACGCCGCCGCTGACCGGGCAATCGATGCTTTCGATCCCGCGCTTGGCCAGGCCTTCGGCCAGCGACCGCGCCGCCTGGGACCCGCTGGTGGACAGGTCGACCACGGTGCGCACCGCCTTGCCGTGCACCAGGCCGTCGTCCCCCAGGGCCACCGCCAGGACGATGTCCGGCGTCGGCAGCGACACCAGCACGGTCGCCGCGACGTCCGCGACCGCCCTGGGCGACGCGGCGATGTCCGCGCCCTTGGCCTGCAGGGCTTTCAGCGCCGCCGGCTGTCTATCGTGGATGGTGACCTTGAATCCAGCATTCAGCAGGCGCTCCACCATGGGGGCGCCCATGCGTCCGATGCCCACGAACCCGAGATGCATTTGCGTCGTCATTGAAGTCTCGCTCCGGTCGATTTCGAGGACGAGCGGCGGAAGATTTCCGCCGCATCGCCATCTCGCTTATGGAAATACAATAGGATTGTATTATGCTAATACACAAACGACGGCAATGGGATGGTCCGCCGCCGCGTTTCAACCCGTGGAGATCACAGTCATGGCAATGAGGCCGGAATTTCAGTCAGAGCAATTCAGGAAAGGCCTGGAAGTGCGTCGCGCCGTCGTCGGTGACGCCTACGTGAACAAATCGCTGGACAGCGCGGACGACCTGACGGCGCCCTTGCAGAAGCTGGTCACGGAGTATTGCTGGGGAGACGTGTGGACCCGGCCCGGCCTGGAGCGCAAGACGCGCAGCTTCCTGAACCTGGCGATGCTGATCGCGCTGAACCGGCCGAACGAGTTGCGCCTGCACATGCGGGGCGCCATCAACAACGGCATCACCAAGGCCGAGATCGTCGAGGTCGTCCTGCAGGCGGCGATCTATTGCGGCGTGCCCGCATCGCTGGACGCCATGAAGGCCGCGCGCGAAGTGATCGCCGAGATGGAAAAGGACGGTCCGGTCGCCTGATCCGCCGGCTCCTTACGCGCCTGCCTTCTACTACACGGCGACGGCCTGCGCCGCCAGCGATTCCTGGAGTATCGCTATCGCGACGTTGGCCGCGTTGCGCACGTGCTGGCTGCCGGCGGCCCGGGCCGCCTTGCCGTCGCGCGCCTCCAGCGCCTGCATGAGCACGGAGAGTTCCGCCACGCTCTGCTTGGCGCGGCCGGGCGCCTGCATGGAGGTCGACCGCAGCAGCATGACGCGGGAATTCAGGAGCCGCAGGGTGGTCATCAGGGCCTCGTTGCCGGCGCCGTCCAGCAGGCACTGGTAGAACGCGTTCTTGGCCGTGATCCGTTCCAGCGCGGTGCCGCGCGTGAAGGCCCGCTTGAGCGTCTGGAACGCCTCGCGCAAATCCGCCAGTTGCGCCTCCGAGGCGAATTCCGCGAAAAGCTGGCACGCCAGGCCTTCGAGCTCTTCGCGCACCTGGTAGATGCCGCGCGCCTGCTCGGGCGTCACCCGGGCGACCACCGGTCCCCGATGCGGGATGACGACGATCAGCCCTTCGGACTCCAGTTGCCGCAGCGCTTCGCGCACGAGGGTGCGGCTGACGCCGGTCATCTCGCAGAGTTCGCGTTCGGGAAGCCGCTCGCCCGCGGCGAAGCGGCCGACGAGAATCGCATTCCGGATGCTGTCCGTGACACGGTGGCGCAGCACCGAGGCAACGCGCTCGACCTTGAAATCGTCTTGTGTCTCTGCGGAAGAAGTCATGCGTCTTTGAGGCAAGAAGGGCCCGGCGCGGCAAGCGCCGCGGGACCGCTGTGGAACATCCCGAAGGTCGATAGTTTAGCCGGCAAATCCAGGCCATCCGGCCTGGTCTCGCGGCATCGCGCACGTCGCACATCTTGCGCACGTTGCACGCCGTGGTCTCCCTGACTATGATCACCCAATATGATCACTCAATAATACAATCCATCCATAATACCGAAAACAGGATGCGCCATGAGCCCGACCCTTCCCTCCCCGACCGACGGCGCCGCTGACGCCGGCGCCGTCAGCGCGGAACTCGCCCGTTTCATCGCCGCCAGCCAGTGGGAGGACGTCCCCGCGAACGTGCGCCACGCCGCCTGCCGCGCGCTGTTGAATTTCTTCGCGGTCGCGCTGTCCGCCGCGCGCACGCCGACGATCGAAGCCGCGCTGCGCGCCTATTCCCGCTTTTCCGCCGGTCCCCAGGCCAGCCTGGCGGGGCGCGCGGAGCGCGTGGACATGCCGACCGCGGCGGCGCTCAACGCCATGGCGGCGAATCTCTACGATTTCGACGACACGCATCATCCGACCATCATCCATCCCACCTCGCCGATCGCGCCGGCGCTGTTCGCCCTCGCCGAGGCCCGTCCCGTCAGCGGCCGCCAACTGCTGCACGCCTTCGTCCTGGGCGTCGAAGCCGCGTGCCGCATCGGCAACGCCATTTCACCGGAACACTACGCCCGGGGCTGGCACATCACGTCGACCTGCGGCGTCTTCGGCTCGGCCCTGGCGGCCGGCCGATGCCTGGGACTGGATGCCGCGCAAAACGTCCATGTCATCGGCGCGGCCGCGGTCCAGGCGGGCGGCCTGGTGGAAACGCTGGGCACGGCGGCCAAGAGCATCAGCGTCGGCAACGCGGCGCGCAATGGCCTGCTTTCCTCCTTCCTGGTCCTCGAAGGCTTCGACGGTCCCGCCCGACCCCTGGAGGGAGAGCGGGGATTCCTGCGCGTGGTGAGCGACGCGCCGCGCTTCACGGAGATCACCCAAGGGCTGGGAGAACGGTGGGAATTGTTGAACAACGCATACAAGCCCTACCCTTGCGGCGTCGTCCTGAATCCTGTCATCGACGCATGCCTGGACCTGGCGCGGGATCCGGCGATCGCCGACGGAGGATGGCGCGGCATCGCGTCCATCGAACTGCTCGGCCACCCCTTGCTGCGGCAGCGCACGGACCGCCCGGCCATTTCCAACGGCCGGCAATCGCAGGTCTGCGCCCAGCATGCGGTGGCGGTGTCGCTGGTCCGGGGACGCGCGGGTCTCGCGGAATTCTCGGACGAGGCGGCGGCCGATCCGACGCTGCGCGCCCTGGGATCACGCGTGGTCTTCCGCTACGACGCCGACATGTCCGTCGACGCCGTCAAGGTCCATGTCGTCTTCGCGGACGGCAAGACCTTGCAGCGCGACATCTCGGCCCCGCGCGGCTCCCTCGCCCGCCCACTGGAGGACCGCGAGATCGAACAGAAGCTGCGGCAACTGAACCACGATGGCGGCGTGAACGTGGATGCCGATCGCCTGATAGACGCGGTCTGGTCGCTGGAGCACGCCGCCGACGGATCGCTGCCCATGCGCCTGGCCACGCGTCCTTAGCGCGGCCACGGCGGCCCGCAAGGGACGCGGCGCCGGGCGGGCGCGCGTCCTTGGGGCATGGCCGTCAACGGTCAACGAACAGCCAACGAACGGTCAACGCATGGGCGAATAGTCCGTCGGCGCGAGAAAGTTGTTCTCGATGCGCTCGACGATGGCCTTCTCCGCTTCGCTGGCGGCGCGCTTGGCGATCCATTCCGGGTCCGCCTGGAAGGCGTTCCACTTGCGCTCGCGTTCTTCCATGCTGTCCCATTGCAGCATATAGGTCAGCGCGTGGTTGCTCGAACCGACCAGCGTCGTCCAGAATCCGATGGGCCGGATCCCGTATTTCTTGAAGAACTCCAGCGTCGTCTTGCTGAAGCGCTCGTTCAGCGCCGGCAGGCGGCCCGGCAGGCAATGGTAGATGCGTGTTTCGATGATCATTGGCGTTTCCTTTGCAGCGTCGCGTGACGCGGGTGACGCGGGTTCAGCGTCCCGCCTGAGCATACTCGGCTTGCGGCAGTTCTTCCTGCCAATCGGCCTTGCCCAGCGAGATGGCCAGGTGCGCCATGAAGGTATCGGCGGCCGCGCCGTGCCAGTGCCGTTCGTTGGGACGGATCCAGACCACGTCGCCCTGGCGGATTTCCTGCGGCGGCGAGCCGTCGGAACAGATCCAGCCGCGGCCCGCGGTCACGTGCAGGACCTGGCCGTACTCGTGGGCGTGCCAGAAGGTGCGCGCGCCCGGCGAGAAAAACACGTGGTTGATGCCGACGTTGTCCGACGTGGGCATGACCGGATCGGCCCACACCACGCCGGTGAACGTCGGACCACGCTGCTCCGAAGGCTTACCCTGGTCCCGGCCGTGAAATACTTGCATGTCGCTACTCCTTGGTTGAAACGCTATTCAAACGGACGCCGCCCGACACATCGCCGATGGCGTCCACCACCCGATTGCTGATCTGGTCGCCATAGCCCAGCGCGGTGGCCAGGCCGAAGCAGGCGGCCGGGCCGGCGGCGTTCAGCGACGCCACGCCCAGCTCGCGCGCCATGTCCACGTACAGCACCACGTCCTTGGTCATCAGCTTGCTGGTCAGGCCTCCCTCCAGGTAATCGCCGTCGACGATGAACGGAAAGCGCTTGAGCGAGGCGAAGTTCACCCCGCTGCTGCTATTGATCACGTCCAGCAGGCGATGCAGGTCCAGGCCCGCCTTCTTGCCGGCCACCATGACCTCGGCCGTCGCCGCCAGGCTGACCGCGTTCAGGAAATTATTGAGCAGCTTGGTGGCATGCCCGGCGCCGCTGGCGCCCATCGTCACCACCTTGGCGCTGATGGGCGCGAATATCCAGTCCAGGGCCGCGATGGCGCCGGGGTCGCCGCCGACCATCAGCGTCAGCGTGCCCTTCTCCGCCGCCGCCGCGCCGCCCGATATGCCGGCATCGACATACTGTACGCCAGACGCCGCGAAGCGCGCACCCAGGCGCACGGTGGAACTGGCCGCCGCCGTGCTCAGGTCGACCACGATCTGGCCGGGACGGCAGTTTTCCAGGATGCCGCCCGGGCCCTCCACCACGGCCTCCACCACCTTGCTGTCGGGCAAGGACAGCAGCACCACGTCGGCGCCGGCCACGACGTCGCCAATCGTCGCGGCGGCCTCGGCCCCCGCCGCCGACGCGCGCGACGAGTCGGTGTCGAAGCCCAACACCGCGATGCCGGCGTCGACCAGCCGGCGCGCCATGCGTCCGCCCATATTGCCCAAACCGATGAAGCCGATTCGATTCCTGTCCATTTGCCTACCTTCCTGATTTCCTGATGTCGTGTCCGACCCACTCAACCCACGCAGCGGCGGGCAACCCGCCTACTTGCCCGGCCAGATCGGCTTGGCCACCGCCTGCGCCTCCGGGAACACGGTGACCGGCACGCCGTTCTGCCACTGGATGACCGTGAGCGTCGCGCCGACGCGATGCCCGGCCTCGTCGAACTTGATCACGCCGCCGGGGAAATACGGGCTGGGCCCCTCGTCCAGCGCGTGCATGGCCTGCCCGACGGCCTCGCGGTCCGCCTTGCCGGCGCGTTCCAGGGCCGCCTTCATGATCCATATGTCGCCATAGGTCGAAATGGCGTTCTGCGTCATCCAGGGCTCCTTGTATTCCGTCTTCATGCGCTGGATCAAAGCTTCCTGGCCCTTGGCGCCCCAATTGCCGACGGCCGACATGACGCCGTTGAGCAGCGCCGGGCTGACCGTGTTGACCACCTCGGGCTCGGCGATGGCGATGCCGAAGGAGATCACCGGCACCTTCACGTTGGTCTCGTTCATCTTCTCCAGGATGAGCTTGGCGTCGGAGATCACGGTAGGCAGGAAGAACAGCAGGTCGGGCCGCCGCGAGCGCACGCGCTGGATCAGGGACGAGGCATCGGCCAGCGGCGGCGTGAAGGTCTCGTCGACGACCAGCTCCAGGCCGTTCTTCTTCAACAGGCCGTCCTTCAGCGCCTTGACCGTGGACAGCGAGGCAGCCGTGTTGTCGGTCACGATGGCCACGGTCTTGGGACGCTTGCCCGAGGCCTTCTGCGCCAGTTCGAGAATGCTGGGCAGGGCGATATCGGCCTGCTTGCCGGCCGGCGCCGAGGTCTGGAAGATGTACTTGAAGCCGCGCGAGGTGATGAGGTCGGAATACGACAGCGTCAGCATCGGCAGCTTGGCCCGCTCCGTCACCTCGGTCACGGCCAGGGTGAAGGAGCTCAGGTAGGCCCCCGTGGCGACGACCAGGTCGGGGTAGTCGGACACCATGCGCTCGGCCGCGCTCTTGGCCTTCTCGGTGGAATCGCCGGAATCGACCACCACCAGTTTCAGCTTGGCGCCGCCCAGCGCCTTGATGCCGCCCTGGTCGTTGACGTCCTTGACGCCCATCTCCGCGCCCATGCGCATGACCTGCCCGTAGCGCGCATAGATGCCCGACATGGGCGCGATGAGGCCGACGCTCACCGGCGCCGGCTCGGCCACGGCGCCGGCGCCCGGCAGCAGGCTCGCAGCCAGGGCCACGCCCGCCATGAAACTGAAAACCGCGGATTTCTTCTGCATGTCGATCTCCTCGCCTTTCCCGCCCGCTCGGGGCGCTTCACGTTCTACATCCCAAGGTATGCGCGGCGGACGCGGTCGTCCGCCTGCAGCGTCTGATGCGTGCCTTCCAGCACCACGCGCCCGGTTTCCAGCACGTAGCCCCGGTCGGCGTACTGCAGCGCCTCCGCCACCCGCTGCTCCACCAGCAGGATGGTCAGGTTCGCTTCCCGCCGGATGTCGATCAGGCGTTCGAAGATGAAATCGGCGACGGCGGGCGCCAGGCCCATCGACGGCTCGTCGAGCATCAGCAGGCGCGGCGACGACGCCAGGCCCCGGCCGATCGCCACCATCTGCTGCTCGCCGCCCGACAGCGTGCCCGCCAGTTGCCGCGCGCGCTGTTCGAGCACGGGAAACCAGGCATGGATGCGCTCCAGGTTGCGGGCCCAGTCGCGCCGCCCGGCCTCGGTATAGGCGCCCATCTCCAGGTTCTCCCGCACGGTCATCGAGGCGAACACCTGCCGCCCTTCCGGCACGTGGGCGATGCCCAGGTGCGGGCGCCGGTCGACGGGCACCGCGAGCAGGTCGCGCCCGTCGAAACGGATGCTTCCCGAGCGGGCCGCGACGCTGCCCGAGATGGTCTTGAACAGGGTGCTCTTGCCCGCGCCGTTGGGGCCCACGACGGAGACGAACATCCCCTCGCCGACCGTCACCGATACACCCTTGAGCACCGGCGCCGCGGAATAGCCCGCCTCCAGTCGATCGATCTCAAGCAGCATGTTGCGCGCTCCACTTCTTGCCCAGGTAGGCCTGCACCACCTGGGGATCGCGGGTGATCGACTGCGGGTCGCCCCGGGTCAGCACCTGGCCGTGGTCCAGCACCAGGAACTCGTCGACCAGGCGCACCATGGTCTGCATGGTGTGCTCGATGATGACGACGGTGACGCCTTCGGCCGAGAGCGCCCGGATGGCGCCGACGATGTCGTCGACCTCGCCATGCCCCAGGCCGGCCAGGGTTTCGTCCAGCAGCAGCAGTTCGGGCTGCCCGGCCACGGCGCGGGCCAGCTCCATCAGGCGCAGCTCGCGGGTGGTGAGCAGCGCGGCGATCTTGCCCGCGCAATCGGACAGGCCGACGCGCGCGATGGCCTGCGCCGCCAGCGCCTCGGCCTGCGCCTCGTCCCGGGCGCGCACGTAGGCGCCCACCTTGACGTTCTGCGCCACCGTCAGCCGCATGAAGGGCCGCATCACCTGGAACGTGCGGCCCACGCCCGCCGCGCACAGCACGTGCGGCTTGCGGCCCGCCATGTCCACGCCGTTGACGATCACCTTGCCGGTGTCCGGCCGCAGGAAGCCGTTGAGCAGGTTGAACAGCGTGGTCTTGCCCGCGCCGTTGGGGCCGATGATGCCCAGGATCATGCCGCGGCGCACCGAGAAGCTGACGTTCTGCACGGCCTTGAGCCCGCCGAAACTGCGCGATACCGATTGCACGTCCAGGATGATGTCGCCGGCGGCGGGCGCGGCGGACGCGGCGTTCGAGGACCGGGCGGGCTGGACGGACGGGGCAGACGAGGTGGGCTGGGCAGGCTCCGTGGGCTGGACGGGCTGGAGCGTCCGTGGGCGGGGTTCGTCCTCGCCCTCGACGCCGGCCGGTCCCGCGGTCCCCGCGGCAGTCGCCGCAGCCATGGCCTGGCCGCGTTCGGCCCTGCGCCGCTGCAAGGCGTCGCGCAGCTTCCAGAACACGCCCTCCGGCGCCGCCAGGATCACCGCGATGATGGCCACGCCCAGTATCACCCCCTGGATGCCCGGATAGGTGGCGCCCAGCTCGGCATGCAGCAGCTCGCCCAGCGGCACCAGGATGGCCGACCCGATGATGGGCCCCCATACCGTCCCGACGCCGCCGAACATCGACACCGTGAGCGCCTGCGCCGACACCAGCATGCCGAACACCGAGGACGGCGTCACCACCAGCAGCACCACGGCGTAGAAGGCGCCCGTGGCCCCCGCGATGGCGCCGCTCAACGCGATGGCGCGCAGTTTCCAGCGCAGCGTGTCGATGCCGGCGGCCTCGGCGGCCGCTTCGTTCTGCTTGATGGCGATGAGGGCCATGCCGAAGCGCGTGCGCTCCACGCGCAGGGTGATCCATGCGAACACCAGCAGCATGGCCAGGCCGACCACGGTGTAGTAGCGCCGGTCGGCGAACTGCATGAACAGCGCGGGATGCTCGCGCTGCATGGGAAAGGTCACTTCCTGCAGTCCCAGCCACTCGAATACGTACAGCAAGGCCAGCGGATACGCCAGCATCGCCAATGCGAAGTAGTGCCCGCGCAGGCGGAAGGTGGGCAGGCCCACCAGTACGCCGGCGACGGCGCCGATGGCGGCGGCCAGCGGCAGCATCGCCCAGGGCGACAGGCCCAGGTAGATCTGCCCCAGCACCGTCGCGTAGGCGCCCAGGCCGAAGAAGGCCGCATGGCCGAAGGAGACCAGGCCCGTGTAGCCGCTGAGCATGTTCCAGGACAGGCCGAAGCAGGCCCACACCAGCACCAGCGTGAAGATCAACTGGTGGTACGCATTACTCACCAGCAGCGCGGCGGCCAGGTAGATCGCCGCGAGCAGCAGCAACGCCAGGGGAGTCGACAGTCGTTTCATCACGTCCGCTCCGATACCCGGCCGAACAATCCCTGCGGCCGCAGCATCACGATCAACAGGAAGAACACGAAGATCGCCGCGTTCTGCAATTGCATCGGCAGCACCAGCGCGGACAACTGCTGCACCAGTCCGATCGCCATGCCGCCCCAGAACGCCCCCAGGATGCTGCCGATGCCGCCCAGCACCACGCCGGCGTACATGATGATCACGTACTCCAGGCCGACGAAGGGATGGAAGGGGAAATTGGTGGCCAGCAGGCCGCCGGCCAACGCCGTCACGCAGGTGCCCAGGGCGAAGGCGAGGCGGTATGAGCGATTGACGTCGATGCCCATGTAGGAAGCGGCGACCGGGTTGTCGGCCGAAGCCCGCAGGGCCTTGCCCAGGCGGCTGCGCGCGATCACCGCCCACAGCACCAGGATGGCGGCCACCGAGATCAGCGCGGCCACGGTGCGGCCCTTGTTGGCGAACACGCTGACGTAGTCGCCCCACAGCGGGCCGATCTCCCAGGCGCTGCTCGACAGCGGCGTGCGCAGCGACACCAGTTGCGGGCCGAACACCATCATGCCGCCGTTCTGCAGGATCAGGGCGATGCCCAGCGTCAGCACCAGTTGGGCATAGTGGCCGTCGCCGTCGAGCGCGGCGCCGCGCCGGCCCGTGACGCGGGAAATCAGGAAGCGGTGCGCCAGGTAGCCCACCGCGAACATCACGGGCACGGCCAGCAGCACCGACACGTAGGGCCCCAGCACGGAGCCCGCCAGCCAGTGCGCGCCCAGCAGGATGGAGAAGTAATACGTCACGTACATGCCGAGCATCATGAAATCGCCCTGGGCGAAATTGATGACGCGCATGATGCCGAAGATCAGCGCCAGCCCGACGCACATCAAGCCATACAGGCCGCCGACCAGCACGCCGGCGGTGAGCGCCTGCAGGAAGGCCTCGACTTGGATCTGCAATCCGGTCATGTCCATGGCGAAGGGGCCGCGTCAGTAGCCTTGGACGGTCATCGCGCCGTCCACCTTCAGCGTGACGCCGGCCACCGTCGCGCTGGCATCGGACGCCAGGAACACCGCGACCTCGGCGATGTCGGCGCCGGTGGCCAGGCGGTTCAGCGGCGTGCGGCCGCGCCGCTTGGCCCAGCCCTCCTCGGTAATCACCGAGCTCGCGCCGGGCGTGACCACGGGTCCCGGCGCCAGCGCATTGACGCGGATGCCGTGCGCGCCCAGCTCCACCGCCTGCTGCCGGGTCAGGGTGTCCAGCGCGCCCTTGATAGCGCTGTACACCGCCGCGTTGGTAATGGACACCGACACGGCCACCGAGGACAGGTTGATGACCGCGCCGCCGCCGCGCGCGACCAGGTGCGGCGTGGCGGCCTGCAAGGACCACAAGGCGCCCTTCAGACCCACGTCTATCATCCGGGACACCTTGTCCTCGGGCATGTCCACCAGCGGCGCGTAGTAGAAATAGGCCGCGTTGTTCACGAGGATGTCCAGGCCGCCCGCCCGCGCCGCATAGGCGTCGACCACGCTTTTCACCTGCGCCCGGTCGGAGACGTCGCAGGACAGCGCCTGGACGCCCGGCAATTGGCGCGCGGCCTCGGCCAGGCCCTTCGCGTCGATGTCCAGTATCCCTACGCTGGCGCCTTCGCGGAGGTAGGCCCGCGCGATTTCCAGGCCGATGCCGCCGGCGCCGCCGGTGACGACCGCGACTTTTCCTTCGAGCACTCCCATACCGTCTCCTTTGCGCGCGGATGCCGGCGTTGCCGGCCGCGTCGTCTTTTTCCGGATAGTTATTATCGTTGTACCTTTGTACTATAGACTGATTGTATGATTGAATACCAGTCACACAAGCATTTCATTTAAGGATTTACCCTGATCCCGCCCAGGGCGTGCCGCGGCCGCCGCGCCCAACCGGACAGAACGCAGGACACAACGACAGGAGACAACCATGAGCACCGCTTCCGGGCACGCCCCCGATCCGTTCGAGGTCTATGCCATCCGCTACGCGCATCACGCCAATCGGCGCGCCTCCGACAACTACCTGGGCACCGTCGATTTCCATGACGCCGACTCCGACCTCGACTACTTCGTGTGGGTCCTGCGCCGCGGGCAGGAGGTCTACCTGGTCGACACCGGCTTCGGCGAAGACGCGGCCTCGCAGCGCGGCCGCCAATTGCTGATGCGGCCGGCCCAGGGGCTGGCCTTGCTGGGCATCGACGCCGCGTCGATACGCGACATCGTCATTACCCACCTGCACTACGACCACGCGGGCACGCTGGGCGACTTTCCCGCCGCCACCCTGCACGTGCAGGACGCCGAGGTCTCCTACGCCACCGGCCGCTGCATGTGCCACGCGATCATGCGCCACCCGTACGACATCGAGGACGTCGTCGCCTTCGTGCGCCGGGTGTACGCGGAGCGCGTGAAATTCCACCGCGGTACCGTCGAGCTCGCGCCCGGCCTGTCCCTGCACCTGGTGGGCGGCCACTCCGCGGGCCTGCAGATCGTGCGCGTCTGGACCCGGCGCGGCTGGGTGGTGCTGGCCTCGGACGCGTCCCACCTGTACGGCAACATCGGCCGCAATGCGCCCTTCCCGCTGGTGCACAACGTGGCCGACATGCTGGAGGGCTACGCCATCGTGCGCGCCATGGCCGATTCCGAGGCCCACATCGTGCCGGGCCACGATCCCCTGGTCATGCAGCGCTACCCCGCGCCCGACGCCAGCCTCGAAGGCAAGGTGGTGCGCCTGGACGTCGCGCCTTCCGCCTGAACCCCGCCGCGCGCCGGGCCGCGCCGGCGCGCGGCGCAGCCTGGGCCGGCGGCGCGGGCCAGGCCGGCGACGCCTAGGGCTTCTTCGCACGGACCTTGACGCCGGCCCAGTCCTCCACGACGCGGGCCACGTCGGCATAGTCGGCGTCCTGGCCGCAAATGGCGGTGGTCATCACCAGCATCTCGCGCACCGACGAGCCCACCACCATGGGCACGCCGCGCAGTTCGGCTTCTTCCAGGCACAGGCGCACGTCCTTGTGCGCCAGGCGCGCGGCGAAGCCCACGTTGAAGGTGCCGGTCAGCACCGCCTTGGGGAATTTCTCCATGGTGGCGGAGTTGCGGCCCGAGCCGGCATTGATGACGTCGATCATGACGCTCGGGTCCAGCCCGGCCTTCACGCCCAGCGCCATGGCTTCCGACGTAATGGCCACCGCCGTGGCCGACAGCAGGTTGTTCGCCAGCTTCATCACCTGGGCCTGGCCGGCCTCGGCGCCGAGATAGAAAGGCTTGCCGAAATTGCCCAGCACCTGCGTCAGGGCCTCGTAGCGCGCCGGCGGGCAGGCGACCATGATCGCCAGCGTGCCGCGCTCGGCGCCGCTGACGCCGCCGCTGATGGGCGCATCGACGTACTCGATGCCCTGCGCCGCCAGGATCTCGAAGGCGCGCCGCGCCGCCGCGGGGCCGATGGTCGACAGGTCGACCACGCACTTGGCCCGGCTCGCCCGCGCCAGGCCCTGCTCGCCGCCCAGCACCTTCTCCACCACCTTGCCGTCGGGCAGGCTGAGGAACACCACGTCGGCCGCGTCGCCCACTTCCCGCGCGCTGCCGTGGGCCACGGCGCCGCGCGCCGCCAGCGGCTGCACCGCCGCCGGATTGCTGTCCGTGACGTGCAAGGTGCAGCCGGCGTCGAGCAGGCGCCCCGCCATGGGGCCGCCCATATTGCCCAGTCCAATGAATCCGTAGATCGTGTCGCTCATTTCCTTCCTCCAAAAAGTCTCTATTCCGCTTGTTATCCCCCCAAAGGCATTTTTCGCCTTCAAAGGCCCAGCGGCAAAAAATAAAGCACCCACGCCGCGCCCGAGCGCGGCCGCGGGTTCAACGGGGTTCCAGGCCGATCTTCCTGGCCAGGTCGGCGAACTGCTTCTGGTCGCGCCTCAAGGTGTTCGTGAAGGCCGCGGGATTGCGCTCCTCCGGCGACGGGACCCGCGCGGCCAGTGTATCGATACGCTCGCGGAAGGCGGGCGTCTGGACCGCCTTGGACACCGCGTCGGCCAGCTTGGCCACCACGTCCTTGGGCATCCCCTTGGGACCGACCAGCCCATTCCATATCTGCAGGTCGAACTGCGGCACCCCGCCCTCGGCGAAGGTCGGCACGTCCGGCATCTGCGGCAGGCGCTCCTTGGATGCCACCGCGATGGCCTTGACCTGCTTGCCTTTATGCAGGGGCAGCATGGTGACCGTCTGGTCGAGCACCGCCTGGATGGTGCCGCCCATCAAATCGGTGATGGCCGGACCCGACCCACGGTACTGGATCAGCTCGGCCTTCACACCGGCCATCTGCAGGAACAGCGCCTCGGCCAGATGGGCGGTCGTGCCGGGGCCGCCCGAGCCGAAATACAGCTTCAGCGCGCCGCTGCGCATGCCCTTCAACATGGAAGGCAGGTCCTGGATGCCGCTCTGGTTGCTCACGCTGAGCACCATGGGGACGTTGGCGACCGTGCCGATCGCCGTCGTGTCCTTCACGATGTCCAGGCCGGCCTTGGGATACAGCAAGGGAATCAGCACCATGGACTGGTTGCTGAACATCAGCGTGTAGCCGTCGGCCGGCGAGCGGGTCAGCCGCTGGAAGCCGAGCAGGCCGCCCGCGCCGGTGACGTTCTCCACCACGAAGGTGTTGTTCGTCACCTTGCCCAGCTCGGTGGCCAGCAGCCGGGCCAGCGCGTCCAGGCTGCCGCCCGGCGCCACGCCAACGATGATGGTGACGGGCTTGGACGGAAAACTGTCGGCGGCCGCGGCCGTCCGGCCCAGGCCCAGGCACAGGGCGATGCCGGCCAGTGCGAATGCGATGCGTCGTTTCATGGTGTCTCCTCTCTTCGTTTTGGGGCGGCCTTTCCGGCCTTGTTGGTCCAGGTCGGGAATACGGTCAACGCCTGCCCAGCAGATGGATCAGGGACCGGATGGAATCGGCCCGGTCCAGATGCCTGACGGCCTCCAGGCAGGCCGCCGTCGCGTCCGCCGGCAAGCCGGCGCGCGGGAACAGGCGCAGGAACTTGTCCTCCACGTCGCGCCAATCGATGCCGCGCGCGCCCGACCCGCGCGGCGCGACGCAGACGCCGCGATGCACGCTGCCGTCCTTCATGTGGATGGCGACCGTGCCGCCATGCCGGTGCGGAAAGCGGTCCGGCAGCGGCGGCGGATCGGGATCGAACTCGACCTTGTCCTGCAACGCGGCGATCGCCGGATCGGCCATCCTGGCCTCGTCCATGTGCTGCCAGGAGAAGCCGTCGTCGGCGATGGCCGCGGCGACGAAATAGTGCAGGCTATGGGCGGCGTCGACGAGATTGCGCGGATGCGGCTCGCCCTTGAAATCGGTCCACTGCACCGCCGACGACACGACGATGCGCGCGATATCGTCCTGCCGCACGCGGCCGGCGCGCGCCGCCTCGGCCGCCGCCTCGGCGGTGGCGTGGAAGGGATGGGCGCCCGGCATCAGCTTGATGGCCATGTCGGTCACGATGTCCCAGGAAGCGCCCCAGTCGCGCACGATGTCCTCGCGCGCCTGCCCGCCCAGGGCATCGAGAAAGCCGCGCGGCCGCTCCAGCACGCCCAGCTCGCTCTCGAAGCCGCGCTGCGCCGCCAGCGCGGCGCGGATGCCCGTGCTCGCCGCCAGGCCGGCGTGATACTCGCGGGCCCAGCTCGTGTCGGCCGCGATGGCCATGCCGCCTATCGACGTCGCCGACAGCGCGATGGCATGGGCCAGCCGCCGCGCATCCAGTCGCAGCAAGCGGCCGGCCGCGACGCAGGCGCCGAACACCGTGGAATAGGAGCCATGGAAACCGCGCTGCATGCGCGCGGGCGTCAGCGACTCGTCGATGCGGCCGGCGACCTCGTAGCCCTGCACCATGGCGGCCAGCACGTCGCGGCCGCTCGATCCCTCGCGCTCGCCCACCGCCAGCGCCACGCTGGAGACGATGGTGCCGATGTGCGCGATGCTGCGCATATCGCTGTCGTCCGAGGCGGCCGCGTCGCTCGCCACCGCGTTGACCCGCGCGGCGTTCGCCAGCGGCAGGCGGCGGCGGTCGAACCAGACGGCAGCGGTCTCCGCGCCGCCGTCGGCCAGCTCCAGCTCGCGGATGATGCGGGCGGACGCGATGCCGTAGCCCACGGCGGCGCTGGCGAGCGTGCTGGCCAGGCTCATCTTGGCATGCTCCAGCGCCAGCGCCGGAAGTTCCTCGTCGGGAATGGACAGGACGAGATCGGCCAGCCGGCGCGCCAGGGGCGGCGTCTCGGAAAGGGATTGCACGTTAGGTTTCCTTGGTACTTGGTCGTTCTTGGCGTGTCGCGGCGGAATCATTGCGCCGCCGTGCCCAATTCCTTCAGCACGGGCACCCACTTGGCCAGGTCCTGCCGCACCAGGTCCTGGAAGGCGGCGGGCTTGGGAATGGGGGTATCGGGCAAAGTGAAGCCCTGGCCGATCAGCTTGTCGCGCAGGGCCTGATTGCTCATGACCTTGTCCAGCGCCGCATACAGGCGCGCCGAAACGTCGGCGGGCAGCCCGGCCGGCCCCACCAGCCCCCACCACAGCGTCACCGAATAGCCCTTCAGGCCGCTCTCGTCCAGCGTGGGGATATCCGGCAAGAGGGCCGAGCGCCTGGGCCCGGTGACCGCCAGCGCGCGCAGCTTGCCCGACTTCACCAGGCCGATGGCCGCGGGCAGGTTATACAGGCCCATGTCGACGTCGCCGCTCAGGATGGCGCTCAGGCCCTGCGGCGCGCCGGTATAGGGGACGTGCATCATCGGCTTGTCCAGGTACTTCGCCACGGTGGCGCCGGCGATGTGGTGGCTGGTGCCCACGCCGCTGGACGAATAGCGGAAGGTCTCCGGCGGCTTGGCCTTGATGGCGTCCAGCAGCGCCCGCGCGCTGTGGTAAGGCGACTTCTCGGAGACGACCAGGAGATTCTGCACGTCGGCGATTTCGCTGATGAAGCTGAAGTCCTTGATCGAGTCGTAGCCGGGCGAACGGTAAAGCACCTGGTTGTTGACGAGAGTGCCCTGCGCGGCGATGCCCAGGGTGTAGCCGTCGGGCTTGGCGCGCGCGATGTCCACCGTGCCGATGGTGCCGCCCGCGCCGCCGCGGTTGTCCACCACCAAGGGCTGGCCCAATTGCTCGGCCAGCGCCGAGGCCACCACGCGCGACAGCGTGTCGGCGGCGCTGCCGGCGGCGAAGGGCACGACGAGCTTGATGGGATGGTCCGGGTAGGCCGCCTCGGCGCGCACGCCCCACAGGGCCGCGCAAGCGAACGGGAGCAACGCGCGGGCGAGCGCCCGGCGCCGATGAAGCGTGTTCATGCCGTCTCCTCCTGGGCCGGATCCTTGCCGCGATGCAACAGGCGGCGATCGGTCCGACACTTGATTTGTTTTTGTCTCGCAAGGCAGACTGTAGGCCGCTTCCTCTCCGGCGTCTGTGGAAATTTATTCCCGGATCATTTACTCCATCTCAACAATGCACAAACTGAGAAACCGACTGGGGCCGCTGCGGGTGCTGGACGCGGTGCATCGCAGCGGCGGCGTGGGCCGCGCCGCCGAACTCCTGCACATCACGCCGGGCGCGGTCAGCCACCAGTTGCGCCGCCTGGAGACCGAACTGGGCGTGCAACTGGTGCACAAGGACGGGCGCGACATCGGCTTCACCACCGCCGGTGCCGAACTGGCCGTGCAGGCGGCGCAGTTGTTCGACCAATTGGAGTCGGTGCTGGCGAGGGCGTCCGAAGCCGGCGCCAATCGCCGCATCCGGGTCAAGGTCATCCCCAGCCTCGCCATCAAATGGCTGATGCCCCGGCTGGGGTCGCTCTACGCGCGGCACAGCGACATCGACATCGAGGTCGCCACGGTCGCCCGCGCCGACGACACGGACCTGCACAACGCCGATTTCGTTGTGCGTTGCGGCAACGGCCGCTGGCCGGGCTTGCGCGCCGACCTGCTGTTCGCGGACGAGCTGGTGCTGGCCTGCGCGCCGTCGATGGCCGAACGCCTGCGCGCCCCCGAGGACGTATTGCGCGAAACCCTGCTGAAGTCGATGATCGCGCCGGACTGCTGGGACCGCTGGCTGCTTTCCGCCGGCGTGGCAGCGGGCGGCGAGACGCGCTTCCTTCCCCTGGCGAACGCCGTGCTGTGCCTGCAGGCCGCCGCCGAAGGCCTGGGCATCGCGGTCACGCAACGCGCCTATATCGCGCAGGACTTCGCCACCGGCCAGTTGGTGCAGCCGCTGGCGCACAGCGCGCTCAGCGGCAACGGCTACTACCTCGTCAGCGATCCGGTCCGCGCGGCGGTCCCGCCGTTCAGCACCTTTGCCGACTGGATAGTCAGCGTGAGGTAGGCGCCATGGCCGGCCGGTCCGCTACCCATGGCGCGCGGTTTGTGGCCCGTGGTTTGTGGCCCGCCGTTTATGGCCCGAGCATGGCGACCGGCGGTTAGCGCCCACGGCTGGAAGGCGTGCGCTCGATGCCGGCCGCCGCCAACTCGCCGCGCATGAGCGCCGCGACCTCGCGCTGGCGCTGGAGCGGCAGACGGTCGTGCGGCGCCGTCACGCTCAGGGACGTGACGGGCCGGCGCGCGTTGCCGGCGATCGCCACGCCCACGGCCAGGACGCCCTGTAGCGCGTAGTTGCCCACCACGGAGTATCCCCGGGCGCGGCAGTTCTCGATCAGTTTCCGGATGGTCGAGACGTGCAGGTTTCCCCACTCCAGGTATTCGGCGGCGTTGGCTTCGATCACCTCATCGATTTCGCGCTGGCTCAGCGAGCCCAGCATCGCGATCCCGCCGGCGCCCACGCCCAGCGGCGAACGGCCGCCGATCGGCAACGACAGTATCTGCACGGGGTGCGAGCCGATCTCGCGATGCAGGCAGATCAGGTCGCGCTGGTCGCGGCGGGACAGGAAGACCGCGTTGCCGGTCTGGGCGGCGATCCTTTCCATGAGGGGCCGCATGCGCTTGATGAACATGGCCCACTCGCTGCCCGCATCGACTTCCGGCGCCGCCGCCACGAACGCCTTGCCGGACTCGTCCCGCCGGACGAAGCCCTCGGCTTCGAGCACGTCCAGCAGGCGATACACGGTAGGCCGCGTCATGTCCACCGCCTTCGCGATCTCGGCGGGCGCGAGCGGCCGCGTGCCGCGCTGCAAGTGCAGCAGGATGCGCAGGCCGCGCCGCAGCGCGCCCGGACCGGCAGCCTCGTCGCTCTGTTTGCTCACCGCCCGCCCCCCAGTCCCCATGCCCGGCATCGTAGTTTCGCCGCGCGCGACGCCGCGGGCCCGGCGGCTGTCCGGTATACGGACACGAAGCCTTCACCGGGCGCCGCGCCCATCGAACAATCCATCCGTCGCCGCATCGTGGCGCCGGACACCCAACGCACGTATACAACACTTTGCCCTGGGCCACCAGGGCGGGTCATGGAGACAGGAAGCACATGAAGGTACGCAAACTCTCATACGCACTCGGCGCCGAAGTCCTCGGATTCCAGGTGACGGACAAACCCTCCGCGGAAACGCTCAGCGAACTGAAGGAGCTGTTCCACCGGCACCAGGTTTTGCTGTTCCGCGACCAGGCCATCGGCTTCGAGACGCACATCGGCTTCAGCGCCCTGTTCGGCGAGCTGGACGATCACTCCCACGTTCCGGAATACCGGTCCGGCAAGTATCCGCAGTTGATCGAGGTGACGAACGAAGGGAAGGAACGCAAGACGGTCTTCGGCCAGCAGTGGCATTCGGACCATTCGCAGACGATCTGCCCCAGCATGGCGTCGCTGCTGCATGCGCACGAGCTGCCCGAGGTCGGCGGCGAGACCATGTTCACGAACATGTACATGGCCTTCGACACGCTCTCGCCCGGCATGCAGCGCCTGCTGGAGGGCATGCGCGCCGTCCATACCGTGGTGAACGCCGGGCACCTGAAGCGGATGGACGCGGAATCGCGGCGCCAGAAGGAACTGCGCAATCCGCCCGTGCTGCACCCGGTCGTGCGCGTCCATCCCGCGACCGGGCGCAAGGCGCTGTACGTCAGCGAGATGCTGACGAGCCGCTTCGAACACCTGACCGAGGAGGAAAGCGCGCCCCTGCTGCAATACCTGTTCAAGCACTCCGTGCAGCCCGAGTTCGTCTACCGGCACCAGTGGCGCAAGCACGATCTGCTGATGTGGGACAACCGCTGCACGATGCACCTGGCGCTGCTGGACTACGACCACGCGCAACTGCGCCGGCTGTTCCGCGCCACCATCCTGGGCGACCATCGCGGCGAATATCTCCAGCATCAGGAGGCGGCGGCATGATAGAGCGGAAAAACAATGTCCTGGAAGCCTTGCACCAGGACCGCGTGCCCGTCGGCGCCTTCGTGCAGATGCGCTGCGCCGAGATCGTCGAGGCGGCGGGACACGCCGGCTACGACTACGTCTGGATAGACTGGGAGCACGGCTCGTTCGAACTCGATACCGTGGTCGACATGATCCGCGCGGCGGAGGCCACCGGCCTCACGCCCATCGTCCGCGTGCCCTGCGGACAACCGGCCGAGATCGCGCGGGTGCTGGACGCGGGCGCCATGGGCATCATCGTGCCCCAGGTATCGACCGCCGAGGCCGCCCGGCAGGCGGTGGGGGCGGCCAAATACCGGACCGCCGGCTACGAGCCGGGACGCCGCGGCGCCTGTCCCCTGATCCGCGCCACCGGCCACCAGACGCTGGACTGGCCGGCGTATGCGCGCTGGGCCAACGAGAACACGACCGTCTGGCTGCTGGTGGAAACGATGGAAGGCCTGCGCAATCTCGACGAGATCCTCGCCGTCCCCGGCGTCGACGCCATCGTCCTGGGCGCGTTCGACCTGGCCGTGTCGATGGGCAAGGACGGCGATCGGCGCGACCCGGAAGTCGAACGCGTGCTCGACGGCATGATCGAACGCGTGCACCGCGCCGGCGTCGACGTGGTGGGCCTGTTGTTCGACGCCGGCCCCGAGGCCATGCGAGTATCCCGCGAACACTATGTCCGCGCCGGTTGCCGCATCCTGGTGGCGGGCAGCGACCGCCGCCTCCTCTCGAACGGCTTCGCCGCGACGCTCGCCGCAGCCAGGCCGGCCCCGGCTGTCCGGTAAATGGACAGCTTGTCTTCCGGCCGGCGAACCGGCCGACAAGAATACGAACCGCCTGCCCGCCCCGCCGCCGGGCGCCGAGGCAGGAACAGCCAAATATAAAACTGGAGACAACGATGCAAAACAAATGGCGATGTATCGCCCCCTCTTGGGCCCTGTTGGCGGCGCTGCTGATCGCGCCTTCCGTCCAGGCGGAAGTCTATCCATCCAAGCCCGTGCGGCTGATCGCGCCGGCGCCGGCCGGCGGCGGCACGGATTTCCTGGCTCGGCAATACGCGATGCACTGGTCCGAGCACACCGGCCAGACCGTGATCGTGGAGAACATCTCCGGCGCGAACGGGAACATCGGCGCGGCGCAGGTGGCGCGGGCGCCGGCGGACGGATACACGCTGCTGGCCTCCTACGTCGGCACGCAGGCGATCAATCCCAGCCTGTACAAGGCGATGCCGTACAACCCGGAGCAAGACCTGATCCCCATCGGCAACCTGGCGACGTACCCCTTCGTCATCGCCGTGAACAGCAGCGTGCCGGTCCACAGCCTGGCGGAACTGGCCGACTATGCCCGCGCGCACCCCGACAAGATGAGTTTCGGCAGCGCCGGCGTGGGCAGCGGCGGACACCTGGTCGGCGAGCTGTTCAACACCCGCAACCACGTCAAGCTGACGCATGTGCCGTACAAGGGCAGCGCGCCGATGATCCAGGACCTGGTGGGCGGCCAGGTGCAGGTCATCTTCGACACGCTGAGCACGGCCGGCCCCTTCATCAAGTCCGGCAAGATCCGCGCGCTCGCGCTGACCGCCGACCAGCGCGTGCCCGGCTATCCCGACATCCCGACCGTGAAGGAGCTGGGCGAGCCCGACATGGTGATCCAGGGATGGTATGGACTGTTCGCGCCCAAGGGCACGCCCGTCCCGGTCCTGGACGTGCTCAGCGCCAGCCTGAAAACGCTGCTGGCGTCCAAGGACTATCAGGAACGCGTGCGGTCGGCCGGATACACGCCCGCCACCTATATCGACCGGGACGCCTATGAGCGGTTCGTGCACGCCGAAACGCAGCGCTGGGGCGAACTGGTCAAGACCAGCGGCGCCACGGCGAACTAGCGTCGAGCCCCGGACGCGGGCCGGCTTCCGAATATCGATCAATAAGGAATCATCATGACGACCCTACACCCCGGCGCCCGCTTGCGGGAACTGTTGCGCGAGGACAGCGCCGGCGCCCTCATCGCCCCCGGCTGCTATGACGGGATTTCCGCCCGGCTCGTCGAGCAGGCGGGCTTCCGCGTGGCCTATATGTCGGGCCTGTGCGTGGCGGCCACGCTGGGAGAGCCCGACGTGGGCGTCATCAGCGTCGACGCCATGGTCGACCGGGTGCGCGTCATCACCCGCGCCAGCGGCCTGCCCCTGATCGCCGACGCCGATTCGGGCTACGGCGGCGCGGTCAACGTGGCGCACGCGACGCGCGCCTTCGAAGCGGCGGGCGCGGCGGCCATCCACCTGGAGGACCAGCCTTTCCCCAAGAAATGCGCGGCGATGTCGGGCAAGAAGCTGGTGCCGGTAGCGGAGATGACGGCGCGTGTCCAGACCGCCCTCGCCGCGCGCCGCGATCGCGACTTCATGATCATCGCGCGCACCGATGCGCTGGCAGTGGAAGGACTGGATGCGTCGATCGCCCGGCTGCGGGCCTACGAGGACGCGGGCGCGGACGCGACGATGCTGATGTCGGTGTCGTCCGAGGAAGACATGCGGCGCGTCACGTCCAGCCTGAGGAAGCCGACCATCGTGCTGATGGTGGAGGGCCTGCGCCCCACCGTGCCGGCGCGCCGCCTGAAGCAGCTCGGCTATCCGCTGGTGCTCTATCCCGTCTCGCTGCTCCAGGCCCAGGCGTACACGCACGAGCACTACCTGCGGCAATTGCGCGAGACCGGCGGCGCCGAGGCCGCGGCGTCCTCGATGTGGTCCCTGCCGCAGATCGCGGCCTTGCTGGGCCTGGAGGAAGCCAACGCCATCGACGAGGCCTTCTCCGGCCACGTCGCGAAGGCCCTGGCGGCTGTCCCGGCGGGTGCCGCATGATCGCGCAAGGTCATACGGCCGTCGAGAAAATCCTCGCGCGCGCCGCCAAGCTGCCGCGGGTGCGCGCCGACGACGTCGTCTGGGCCGAGCCGGACATCATCGCGGCGCACGACCTGAACTACCACCGGCACCGGAAGCTGATCGCGTCGCTGGGCTATGCGAACCTGGCGGCGCCCGGGAAAATGCTCGTCACCATCGACCACACCACGCACTCCTCCGCGCCCGGCCACCTGGAGGCGCAGGCCTTCATGCGCGCGGACACGAAGGCGCAGGGCGTGCGCTGGTTCTTCGACACCGGCCGGCAGGGCATCAGCCACAACCTGCCGCTGGAGACCGGCGCACTCGGCGCCGGCATGCTGGTCGTGGCGGCCGACACGCGGGCGCCGGCATTGGGGTGCGACGGCGCCATCGGCATCGCGCTGGGCATGAGCGTCACGCTGGCCCTGGCCACCGGCAAGGTCTGGCTGCGCGTGCCGCGCACCATCCGGGTCGACCTCCACGGCACGCCGGCCGAGGGCGTGATGAGCCGCGACATCGCGCAATGGATCGCCGCGCGCATCGGGGCGGACGCCGGCGACTACAAGTGCATCGAATTCTGCGGGCCCTACATCCGCCATGCCAGCCAGGACGAGCGGCACACCCTGTGCAATGCCGTAGTCGACATCGGCGTCAAGACCGCCATCTGTCCGGACGAGTCCACGCCCTGGCGCAGCGACGACGACGCCGTGTTCGAACGCCGTCTGGCATGGGACGTCGGCGGCATCGAGCCGCAGGTCTGCCTGCCACCCGATCCGCAGAACTGCGTGCCGCTGACGCAGGCGCTGGGCACGCCCATCACGTCCGCCTTCATCGGCTCGTGCATCGGCGGCAAGATGGAGGACCTGCGCGCCGCCGCCCGCGTCCTGCGCGGCCGGCGCGTCGCGCGGACCGCCCGCCTGACGGTCATTCCGGCGACACAGGCCATCTATCAGCAGGCGCTGCGCGAAGGACTGGTCGCCGACATCGCGCAGGCCGGCGCGGAAATGGCGGCGGGCGTGTGCGGGCCCTGCTATGGCGCCTACACGCCGCTGGGCGACGGCGACACGTCCATCTGCACGGCCACCCGCAACGACGCGGGCCGGCTCGGCAGCATGCAGTCCGCCGTCTACATCGCCAACGCGGCCGTGGTGGCCGCGTCGGCCGTCGCCGGCGCGATCGCGAATCCGGCGGCATTGGATACGGGGAAATGAGCCGATGGCCGACATCAAGGACATGAAACAACGGGGCCGCGCCTGGGTATTCGGCGACGACGTGCTCAACGACGGCCAGATCATGGACATCGAAATGACCCGGCAGGTGGTGTACGAGCCCGAGCGGCTCGCGCCGCTGGCGATGTGCGGCCTGGACCCGGCGTTCGCCGGCAAGGCGCGCCCAGGCGATTTCGTGATCGCCGGCGAACGTTTCGGGCGCGGACCGATGCACATCCAGGGGCCGATCGCGCTGGCCGCGCTGGGCCTCGCCGTCCTGAGCGAATCGATGGCGCGCAGCTTCTACCGCCTGTCGGTGTCCGTGGGCCTGCGGGTGCTGCCCTTCGCCACCGGCATACGGGCCTTCGCCAGCCAGGGAGACGAACTGGAAGTCGATTTCCGCACCGGGGAAGTGGCGAACCTGACCACGGGCGGACGATTGTCCGTGGCCCCGCTCGCGGGCGCGGCCCTGGAGATCCTGGAGGCAGGCGGCGAGGCCAACTGGCTCAAGGCGCATGCGGGCGACGCCGGCGTCAGATCAGCTTGCCCGGATTCATGATCTGGTTGCGGTCGATCGCCTGCTTCAAGGTCATCATGAGGTCGAACTCGACGGCCGACTTGTAGTGCCGCAGCTCGTCGCGGCGCAGTTGGCCGATGCCGTGCTCGGCGCTGATGCTGCCGCCGTTCTCGACCACCAGGTCGTGGACGACGCGGTTCAACAGCGCATTGGCCTCGGCCACCTTGCCCGCGCTCGCGTTCTTCGGCAGCAGCACGTTGAAATGCAGGTTGCCGTCGCCCAGGTGTCCGAAATTGACGATGTGGGCATGCGGCATGACGCCCCGCACCGCCGTCTCGGCCGCTTCCACGAAACGCGGCAGCACCGAGACGGGCAGCGCGATGTCGTGCTTGACCGCCTTCCCCGCCCTGACCTGGGCCTGCGATATTCCCTCGCGGATCTTCCAGAACGAGAGGCGGTGGGAAAGGCTGGAGGCAATGGCCGCATCGTCGATCAGGCCATCGCCCACCGCCTGCGCCAGGCTGCGTTCGAGCAGGGCGGCCAGGCCTTCGTCCCGGGTATCGGCCACCTCGATCAAGGCATGGTACGCGTGCGGCCCTTCGAGCGGATTCCTGACGTCGGCGACCTGGTCCAGGATCAACCGGAGCGAGGGGCCCGTCAGCATTTCGAAGGCCACCAGGCGATCGCCGCAGGCATCGCGGACGCGGGCCAACAGCCGCACCAGTTGTTCGAGCCCGGCGCAGCCCACCCAGGCCGTCGCGCGCGCGGCCGGCTTGGGAAACAGCTTCAGCACCGCCGCGGTGATGATCCCCAGCGTGCCTTCCGAGCCGATGAAAAGATCGCGCAGGTCGTACCCGGTATTGTCCTTGCGCAAGCCCCGCAGGCCGCGCCAGATCCGCCCGTCGGGCAAGACCACTTCCAGGCCCAGCGCCAGGTCGCGGGTGTTGCCATATTTGAGGACGGCGATGCCGCCCGCGTTCGTCGCCAGGTTGCCGCCTATCGTGCAGCTTCCCTCCGACCCCAGGCTGAGCGGGAAAAAGCGGTTCACGCCGTCGGCCTCTTCCTGGACGCGGGCCAACGGCACGCCGGCCTCGACGGTGATCGTGTTGTTCAGCGGGTCCACTTCCCTGACGGCGCGCAGGCGCGTGGTGCTCAGGATGACCTGCGCCCCGCTGTCGTCCGGCGTGGCGCCGCCGCTCATGCCCGTATTCCCGCCTTGCGGCACCACGGGGATCCGCGCTTCGTTGCACAGGCGCATGACCTGGGCGACCTCTTCGGTCGTCCCCGGCCTGACGACGACGCTGCCCCTGCCCCGCCACTTCCTGAGCCAGTCGATCTCGTACGGCTCTCTTTCGTCCCCGGCCGTCACCAGGCCGGCCTCGCCCACGATGGCACGGAGCTTGTCCTCGAACCGCGGCCGGACGGCGGGCGTCGCGGACGTCATGCCGTCACCATCCCAGGCGCAGCCGGCCCAGCGCCATCGAGACGGCCGCCTGCGTGGGTTCGACCACGGGCAGCCCGACGGCATCCTGGAGGCGTTGCCGGTAGGGCGCCATGCCCGCGCAGCCCATCACGAGGACGTCGGCGCGATGCGTGTCCCGCAGCGCTTTCCCGGTGCGTATCATCGCTTCCAGGGTCGCCTCGCTATCGGCCAGCTCCGCCACCGTCCTGCCGATGGCCAGCTCGCCCACGACGCGGTCCTGCACGCCCATCGCCGCCCAGGTTCGCAAGTGCCGCGGGATGGAGATGTCCAGGATGGCGATGACGCCCAGCCGCAGCCCCATGGTCATCGCCGTGAGGACGCCGCATTCGCTGATGCCCAGCGAAAGGACGTCGGGAATCTCCCGGATCGAATGCAGCCCCGGATCGCTGAAGCATGCCGTGACGAAGCCCGCGGCCTGCTGGCGATGCTCCTCCGCGAAACGCCGCACCAGGACCGCGGCGCGGTCCACGTCGTCCTGGGTCTGGATGCCCCGCGGCCCCTCCGCGAGCGTGACGCACTCGATGCGGGGCGCATCGGCGCTTCTCAAGGGATCGAGCGCGGCGTCGATCCCGGCGGTGACATCCGTATTGCTGTTTGGATTGATGACATACAGAGTCTTGCTCATGATCATCTCCGAATTTCCGCTGTTTAAGAAAAAAGCCGGGCGCAAGCCTCGGTACCCATCCAGGGCGTAGCGGAGCCGGCTTTGCCGGTCCGCCAACGCCGCCCCCTTGAGGGGGCCCGCGAAGCGGGTAGGGGGTGGGCTTCCCTTTCAAGTCAGGGCGGCGTCTTGCCGCGCGATCAGGCGCGTCAGTTCCGCCTGGTCCGTCGCGTCCAGCACCGGACCGGGCTTGCGCACGAACGCCGACCGGATCGCGCCACGGCGGCGCAGGGTTTCCTTGCGCAAGGCCAGGCCGATGCCGTACTGGAACTCATGGCGCAGCAGCGGCAGGTAGATATTGAACAGGTTTTCCGCCTCTTCCGGCTTGCCGTCGGCAAACAGCTTGCACACCTGCACGAGCATCTCGGGATAGGCGAAGCCCGTCATCGCGCCGTCCGCGCCCCGCAGCATCTCCTGGGGCAGGAACAGCCCGCCGTTTCCCACCAGTATGCTGATGCGCCGGCGCCCTTCCTCCTCGCTTTCCTTGCGGATCCGGCTCAGCTTGCGCATGCCCGGGAAGTCCTCGTGCTTGAGCATCACGATCTGCGGGAATTCGTCGATCAATCGATGGATGACCGATACCGAGGTATGGACCGCCGTCGCCTGCGGGAAATCCTGCAGGCAGATCGGGATGTCCTTGCCCAGCAGGTCGGCGATCGCGGCGTAGTAGCCATGGACCTGCTCGTCGGTCTTCAGGTTCGGCGCGGGCGCCACCATGACGCCGGCCGCGCCGAGCGACATCGCCTCGTTCGACAGGCGATGCACGTGGCGGTTGGAGGAATGGCTGACCCCGACGACGACCGGCGCCCTGCCGTTCACGCGCTTTAGGATGCGTTCCATGACCGTCGTCGTCTCGGCCTCGCTCAATTTGGGCGCCTCGCCCATCATGCCCAGGATGGTGAAGCCGGTGACGCCTTTCTCAAGGTAGAAGTCGGTCAGGCTGTCGACGCTGTACAGATCGAGTTCGCCGTCGTCGCCGAAAGGCGTCGCCGCGATGATATAGACGCCGGATGCCTTTTCATCCAGGCGATGCTTGCCGTTGCTCATGGTTGTCCTCACGAAAATAAATGCGTTCCGTCCCGTCGGGGACCCGCTCTCCCTTGGCGGCGCGCGCCGATGCGCGCGCTCCGGTTTCTCGTTATGTCCCGCGCGCTCAGTGCGCCCGCCGCCGCTGCAGCCAACCCAGCCACCGGGTCAGGGGCCACAGCAAGGCCAGATACATGATGGCCGCCAACGTGATCGGCGACGGGTTGAACACCAGCGCCTGGGCGTCGCGGGCCGCGCGCAGCAGCTCCGGCAGGGCCACCACGCTGGCGATCGTCGTCAGCTTGAGAATCTCGATGCTGTTGCCCACCAGGTCCGGCAGCACGTTCCGCACGGCCTGCGGGATCACGACGTGGAGCAGCGTCTGCCAGTTCGCCAGTCCCGTCGAGCGCGCGGCCTCGGCCTGCCCCTTGGGCACGCTCTCGATTCCCGCCCGGAAGACCTCGGCGAAGTAGCTGGCGTTGTTCAACACGAAGGCGATGACGACCGCCGCCAGCTTGTTCAACTCGATGCCCAGGAACGGCCATCCGAAGTAGATCAGGATCAGCAGGACCAGGGGCGGGAAGGCCCGGAAGAAATCGACGTAGGCGATGGCGGTCCATCGCGCCAGGCGCCGGCGCGCCTGGGTCATCACGATGGCGAGCGCCAGGCCGGCGAGCGCGCCGAGCGGGATCACGATGGCGGACAGCCATATCGTGGTCCACAGCCCCTTCAGCAAATAGGGGAAGACGTCCGAGTAGGTCTTGGCGTCGAAGAAGGTCTGGATGATGTTGTCCATGTCGCCGCCCCGTCAGCCCGCGACCCAGTGCTTCTCCAGCCATCGCGAGAACACCACGAAGGGCAGGAAGATGATCACGTAGGCGAAGGCCGCCATCATCAGCGGCGTCGGGTTGCCCGAGAGGCTGCTCGCCCCCTGGGCCACGTTCAGCATCTCGTTCAGGGCGACCACCGATCCCAGCGCGGTGTTCTTGGTAATCGAGATCACCCGGTTGGTCAGCGTCGGCACCGCGCGGCGCAGCGCCTGCGGCAGGACCACGCTGCCCATGGCTTGCCACCATCCCAATCCGGTCGACCGCGCGGCTTCCATCTGCCCCACGGGCAGCGACGATATCCCGGCCCACACGCTCTCTTCCGCATAGGCCGCCAGGACCAGGCTGAGCGCGAACCAGGTCACGAAGAAGGACGAAAGCGGCAGCCCCGCCTCCGGCAGGCCGAAATACAGGACGATCAGAATGACCAGGGGCGGCAGGGACCTGAAGACGTCCGCGAACACGACGATGAGAAAAGTCGCGACCGGGTTGCGGCACGCCCTGAAAACCGCCAGCACGATGCCCGCCACCAGGCCGGTGACGATGACCGCCAGGCCCGTGCCGACGGTGATCAGCGCCCCCTTCGCCACCGCGCCCGCATATTGAGCGGCGACGTCGTAGTTGAAGAAGGTGAAGACGAATCCGCTGGTCGCCGCCATCAGTGACTCAGCCTCGACGCGTAGCGGGAAACGAAGCTGCGCGTGCGCGCCTCGCGCGGCTGCTCGAAGATGTCGGCGGCCGACCCTTCTTCCACCACCACGCCGCCGTCCATGAAGACGACGTGGTCGGCGGCGGCATGGGCGAACGCCATTTCATGGGTGACCACCAGCATGGTCATGCCGCTTTCCCTGAGCTGCCGCATCACGCCCAGCACGTCGTCCACCAGTTCCGGGTCCAGCGCGCTGGTCGGCTCGTCGAACAGGATGATCTTCGGCTCCAGGGCGATCGCCCGCGCGATGCCGACGCGCTGCTGCTGGCCTCCCGAAAGCTGCGCGGGCAGGGAATCCGCCTTGTGCGCCAGGCCCACGCGCTCCAATGCCGCCATGGCGACGGACCTGGCCTCCGCCTTGCTACGCTTCTGGACCTTGCGCAGTGCCAGGGACACGTTCTGGATCGCGGTCAGGTGCGAATACAGGTTGAACTGCTGGAAGACCATGCCGACGTCCTGGCGCATCCGGTTCACGTCGGTGCGGGGATCGAGCACGTCATGGCCGTTCGCGACGATGCTGCCCGCCGTCGGCACCTCCAGCAGGTTGCAGCAGCGCAGCATGGTGCTCTTCCCGGATCCGGAAGGACCGATGACGCAGACCAGTTGCCCCGCGTCGACCCGCAGGTTCACGCCGCGCAGCACCTCGGTCTGGCCATAGCGCTTGCGCAAATCCGAAATCTGCAACATGGGCATGGAACTCATCTGGCACCCCTTGTTTTTTTCAGGACCGATGGATCACGGGCACGTCGGCGTCACGGGCGTCGGGTCGTAGCCGTCCATGCCGGGCACGCCCGTGCCGGCCGCGATGGCCACCGCCGAATCCTCGGGCTTGGGCGTGAAGCCGAACCATTTCTTCGCCAGCGCCGCGATCGTGCCGTCCTTCTTCATGCATTTCAGGACATTCGATACCTTGGCGCGGCCCGCCTGGTCGTCCCGGCGGAAAGCCACCGCCCAGACCAGGCCGGTCTTGATGGTGTAGCTGGTCGCGAGCCGGGGATTCTGCTTGGCCGTCCAGGCGACGACGGTGGTGCCGGCCAGGTTGTAGTCGGCGCGCGAGGCGATGACCGCCTGCACGGCATCGGCGTTCGCGCCGTAGACCTCGTACTTGAAGCCGTATTTCTCGGCGTTCTCCTTGGCCCAGGCCTCGTAGTTCGAGCCCTTGTTGACCGCGATCACCTTGCCCTTGAGGTCGTCCAGGGAGGTCACCGGCGGCGTGCTCTTCTTGCCGAGGAAGGTGTAGTCCGTGTCCAGGTACCCTTCCGTGAAGAGCAGGGACTTGGCGCGCTCCGGCGTGACGGTGACCGGCGCGATGAGGAAATCGTAGCGTCCGCTGTTCAAGCCCGGCACCAGGCCGGAAAACTCGGCCGGCTCGATGGTGATCTCGCGGCCCAGCCGCTTCGCGATCTCATGGCCGAGGTCGATGTTGAACCCCTGGAGCCCGCCGTCGAGCTTGGTCATCGCATGCGGCGCGAAGGTGGAATCCACCGCCGTGCGTATGGGACCGGTCTGCGCCATGCCCGCCGTTGCCGCGCCCAGCAACAAGGCGCTTCCCAGCAGGCATTGACGAATCAACTTGGTAAGACATTGCATAGACGGCTCCTGGATAGAGGACGTGCGGCTCTTGCGGGGCTTGCGGGGCTTGCGGTTCTTGCCAGGCTTGGCGAAATGCCTACTTCCCGGAAAACGGGTTTTTCAGGCCGACCAGCCCGCTGAACAGGCCCCGCCCGGCGGAGGGCTTCCGATCGATCATCGGCTCCGGCCGGGTGCGCGCAATGAACTGTCCGCTGCCGCGCTCCACCTGGAGTTCCTTATCCTTGACCACGCAGCGCCCGCGGCTGTACACCCGCACCGGCCAGCCTTGCAGCTCGCGCCCTTCGTAGGGCGTATAGCCGACGCGGTCGTGCAGCATGGCGGCGTCCACGACGACCTTGCAAGCCGGGTCCCAGAGCGCGACGTCCGCATCCGCGCCAACGGCGATCGCCCCTTTTCTCGGGGCCAAACCATACATCCGCGCATGGTTCGTCGCCGTCAGCGCCACGAATTCCTCGATGGAAAGACGCCCCTTCATCACGCCTTCCGAGAAAAGCAGGGGCAGCCGCAGCTCGATCCCCGGCACGCCATTGGCCATTTCCTTGAACGTCGTGGCGTCTCCCTTCGGCAGCTTTCCCGAAGCGTCGAAGCGATAGGGCGCATGGTCGGACGAGTAGACGCTCAGCGTCCCGTCCTTGAAGCCCGCCCACACGGCCTCCTGCGATGCCTTGTCGCCGGGCGGCGGGCTGCAGCAGAACTTGGCGCCCTCCATGCCCAGCTTGTCGGCGTCGCTGGCTTCGAGGAAGAGATACTGTGGGCAACTCTCCGCGAAGACCTTGGCGCCCAGTTGCTGCGCCTTGCGGATGATGTCGACCGTTTCCTCGCCCGCCACGTGCACGATCAGGACCGGCACGTCCACGAGCCGCGACAAGGCGATGGCGCGATTCGTCGCTTCCGACTCGGCAAGCGCGTCGTGCGCGATGGTGTGGTATTTCGGCGCGGCATGGCCCCGCTCCAGCAGGCGCTTGGCGATCCAGCGGATCATGTCGTGGTTCTCGGCATGGAGCATGACCATCGCGCTCTGCTCCCCCGCCACCGCCAGCACGTCCAGGAGCTGGTAGTCGTCGAGCTTCAGCTTGTCATAGGTCATGTAGACCTTCAGGGACGTGATGCCGTCCTTGATGATCCGGGGCAGGTCGTGAACCAGCGCCTGCTCGTCCGGATTGGCCAGGATCAGGTGAAAGCCGTAGTCGATGACCGCTTTTTCCTTCGCCCTTTGCGCGTAGTCGGCCAGGACGTCGGGAATGCGGTCCTGGCGATGCTGGGCGCAGAAGGAAAGAATGGTGGTGGTGCCGCCGAATGCCGCCGCCACCGTTCCCGAATAGAAGTCGTCGGCGCACATCACGCCCATCCCCGACAACTGTTCGATGTGCGTATGGCTGTCGATGCCGCCGGGCAGCAGCCACAGTCCGGTGGCGTCGACGTCCTCCTTGCCGGCGGGCAGCCCCTGTTCGATGGCGACGATGACGCCGTCGCGCACGCCGATGTCCGCGAAGCGCGTTCCGTCGGCGTTGCCGATCCGGCCGTTGCGGATGGTGAGATCGAACGGCCCCGAATCCTGCTTTGAAGTCGCCATGGCTGCTTGCCTTCTCAAGTTCAACCGGCAGATTATTGAAGCGCCGGCGACGCGGTGCCTATTGCTTGTTTAAGCACCTACCTTAACTTTGTGTTAAGTCTCTCTCTGCCGCGCCGGCGACAAACCTTCCCGAATTCGGGTTTTCACGGGGTTTGGCGCGTACACCGGCTACGCCCTGGCCGCTAGACTGCTTTAGTATTAACCCTAGGTTCATTCCTCGACATCCTCGGGCGAGCGCCCTTCCATGAAGATCAACCTCAAGCAGATCGAAGTTTTCCGGGCCGTCATGATCGCCGGCTCCATCCGCGGCGCGTCGGAAATGCTCTACGTCTCGCAGCCCGCCGTGAGCCGCCTGCTCTCGCACACGGAACAGCGGATCGGTTTCCCGTTGTTCAAGCGCATCCGCGGCCGCCTGCACGCGACCCAGGAAGCGAAGAAACTTTTCCACCAGGTCGAGGCGGTCTACGACGGCGTCCAGCGCGTGAACGACATGGCGCGCGAGCTGTACGAGCACCAGGAAGGCATCCTCAACCTGGTCGCCAGCCCCAGCGTCGGCCATATGCTGATTCCCGCCGCCATCGCCGCGTATCGCCAGTCGCACCCGCACGTCAAGCTCACCTTCCACTACCTCACCCATACGCCGTTGACGGACAGGCTGATCAAGCAGCAGGCCGATCTCGCGGTCACCATCCTGCCGATCAAGCATCCCAATCTCGAACAGGAGGAAATCGGCAGCGCGCGGCTCGTCTGCATCTGCCCGTACAACCATCCGCTGGCCCGGCGTTCCATGCTGGAGATCAAGGATCTACTCGAATATCCCTTCATCTCCTACGACAAGGGATCGCCGTTCGGCCAGATGGTGCGCGAGCTGTTCGAGAACAGCGGCCACGAAGCGCGCTCCGTGCTCGACGTCGGCTCGCCGCAGAACGCGTGCGCCCTGGTGCAGGCCGGCGCCGGCATCGCGCTGGTCGACCAGTTCTCCGCCAAGAGCTGGACCGCCAGCGGCATCGTCACCCGCCCCATCGCGGCGGCCCCCACCTTGAAAGCCTATCTCGTGCGCCTGCGGGACGAGCCGGTGTCCCAGATTTCCCTCTCCTTCATGGAGACGCTGAAGGCGACGTTCCGCAAGGAAGGCGACTTCGGCAACTTCGACCTGGACATGCCGGCCGCGGCCAACGCCGGCGCCCACACGGGCGCCGGCAAGGCATCGGCGCCGCGCCGCAAGTAGCGGCGCCGGTGGCCGCGCCCTCCCCGGCCCGTTTCTATCAATCTTTGCGCATTACCTATGCGCCGCGGTTATGCCCGGCCGCGCGCGCCGTGCGCAAGAACGGCGAAAAACCCATGAAAAACATCGGTTTAGCCTGACCGCCTGCAGCCATGGCGGGCCCGGCCCTGGGCATATTCCCAGGGTTCCCCTAATTCCCGCGCGCATGCATGCTTGACGTTCATCCGGACGCGGCCTTGCCATGGGCGGCAATGGGAAATCCGAGGAGTCATCTCTGTGAGCAAATCTTCAAACAGCCGCAAAATGGGCCTGGCCGTGGCGCAGATGGGTCCCGTCCATCTCGCCGAGGACCGCGCCGCCGTGGTCAAGCGCCTGCTGGCGATGATGCGCGAAGCGGCCTCCCGCGGCGCCGAACTGGTGGTCTTCCCGGAACTGGCGCTGACGACCTTCTTTCCGCGTTACTGGATGACCGAGGCCGAGGCCGTGGACCGCTTCTTCGAACGAAGCATGCCCAACGCGGACGTGCAGCCGCTCTTCGACACTGCGCGCGAGCTGGGCATCGGCTTCTACCTGGGCTACGCCGAAATCACGCCGGAAGGACGCCGCTTCAATACCTCCATCCTCGTCGACAAGACGGCGAAGATCATCGGCAAGTACCGGAAGATCCACCTGCCCGGCCACAGCGACCACAAGCCCGACGCGCCTTTCCAGCATCTCGAAAAGAAGTTCTTCGAAGTCGGCGACCTCGGCTTCGGCGTCTGGAACATGGACGATACGAACGTCGGCATGTGCATCTGCAACGACCGCCGCTGGCCGGAGACCTATCGCGTCATGTCGCTCCAGAGCGCCGAGCTGATCGTCCTCGGCTACAACACGCCGTCCTGGAACATCCACTGGAACGAGTTGATCCACTGGCGCACGACCACGCATGAAATCGTGCTGCAGGCGAGCGCCTACCAGAACGCCGTCTGGATAGGCGCCGCCGGAAAATGCGGCTCGGAAGACGGCCACCACATGATAGGCAGCTCCATGATCGTGGCGCCGTCGGGGGAAATCGTCGCACGGTCCAGCTATGAGGAAGACGAGGTCATCATGGCCAGGATCGACCTGGGCCTGGGCCAGATGTTCCGCGACCATGTCTTCAACTTCGCCAAGCATCGCAGCCCGCACCACTACAAGCTGATCGTCGAGCGCACCGGCGCGGGCGACCCGCTGCCCACCGGCGACTGATCAGCGATCGAGGATAGCCCGTTCCATCTCGGGCAATTCCGCTTTCACGACGCGCGAGAACTGCGCCAGGAAGGCCTTCGCCATCGACGAAGGCGGCTCCACGCGCGAGTGCGTAATGTGGACGGACAGGTCGATGGCGGGCTCGATGCGGCGGACCACCAGGCCATGCCCCGGCGCCAGTCCATAGGAATCGACCAGCGCGACGCCCACCCCGCTTCTCACGAAGGAACACGCCGTCTGCGCCGAGCGCACCTCGATGGCGGGCTCCACCTCGCGGCCCAGCGGTTTCCAGAACGGCGCCAGCGCGTCCCGCAAGGGCGTATTCTCGACGTAGCCCACCAGCAGTTCCTGGGCCACCATGGCGGCGTCGATCACCGCTTCCCTGGCCAGGCGATGCCCCGTCGGAAGGACGCAGACGATCCGGCCGCACGCCAGGTCCTGAGTAATGAGATTGGGATGTTCGGGCCGGAACGTCGAAATCGCCAGGTCGGCGTGGCCGAGCAGGACCTGGGGCAGCAGCGCGTCCATGCCCAATGGCCGGTAGCGCACCCTGACATTGGGATGCCGGGCGACGAATTTGGACGTGGCGTGGGGAATCAACCACTCCGCGAAGCTGGGGCTGGACACCACGCTGATGCTTCCGCCGCCATGCAGCGCCATGCCCACCGCCAGCTCGTTGAGACGATCGACGCCGGCCTGTATGGATTCGACCTGCTCGAAGAGCTTGCGCGCTTCCTTGGTCGGATGCAGCCGGCCCTTGAAGCGCTCGAAAAGCGTATAGCCCAGGCGGTACTCGATGGACGCCAGCACCCGGCTGATCGCCGGCTGCGTCACGTGCAGCAGGCGGCCCGCCGCGCTCAGCGAACCCGTGATCATGATGGCGTGGAAGACCTCGATCTGTCGCAGGTTCAGCGCGCCCGCGCGGACCTTGCCCGGTAGTTCGTCCGGCATCCTGAAATTCCTCTTGAAGGGCGGTCGTCGTCCGTCGGACCGACCGTCTTTTTTCGCAAGGATTCTACCCGATGGGGGGCGCCGCCCCCTCCCCCTCAGGCCTGGACGAAATGCCCGTTGCCGACTTCCCGCAGCGCGTGAACGACCGGCTCGTCGCCGAGCTTGCGTATGGGGCTGGGAATCTCGCGCGGCGCCAGCGCCGCCTTGTGGCCGCGCCGGGCGGGGTCCGGGATCGGGACCGCGGCGAGCAGGCGCTGCGTGTAGGGATGGCGGGGGCGGTGCAGCACCTCCGCCGTCGGGCCGATTTCAACGACCTGCCCCAGGTACATCACCGCCACGCGATGGCTCATTTTCTCCACGACCGCCATGTCATGGGAAATGAAGACGTAGGACAGCCCGAGTTCCGCTTGTAGCGCCTTCATCAGGTCTATCACCTTGGCCTGCACCGACACGTCCAAGGCCGACACCGGCTCGTCGGCCACCACGATGCTGGGGTTCACGCTCAAGGCGCGCGCGATGCATAGCCGTTGCCGCTGTCCCCCGGAAAACTGGTGGGGATAGCGGTCCAGGAATTCCTCGGGCAGGTTGACCCGCCGGAAGAGCTGCGCGGCCCGTTCGCGCCGCTGCCCGGCGTCCAGGCCGCCATACAGCTTGAGCGGTTCGCTGACCAGGTCCCAGGCATGCAGGCGCGGATTCAAGGACGCGTAGGGATCCTGGAAGATCATCTGGATGTGGCGGCGCTTCTCGCGCATTTCCGCCGGCGTCAGCGCGGTCACGTCCTGCCCCATGAGCTGGATGGTGCCCGCCGAGGGCTGGATCAATTTCATCAGCAGCCGGCCCGTCGTGGATTTCCCCGACCCGGACTCGCCGACGATGGCCAGCGTTTCCCCCGCGTTCAACGAGAACGAAACCCCTTCCACGGCATGGACGTTCGCCACCACCCGCCCCAGCATCCCGCCCTTGACCGGGAAGCGCTTGGACAGTCCCTTGACCGCCAGCACGGGCGTGCCGGCCGGCGGCGCCGCCGGCGGGGCTCCCTCTCCCAATTTGGGCACCGCCGCGAGCAGGTCGCGCGTATAGGCCTGTTCCGGCCGCGCGAACAGGCGCGCGGTCTGGTTTTCTTCGATGCGGTCGCCGTGGCGCATCACCACCACGCGGTCGGCGACCTCGGCGACGACGCCCATATCGTGGGTGATGAAGAGCACCGCCATGCCGACCTCGCGCTGGAGGTCCTGGATCAACTGGATGATCTCGGCCTGCACCGTCACGTCCAGCGCGGTGGTGGGTTCGTCGGCGATCAGCAGGGCGGGACGGCACGCCAATGCCATGGCGATCATGACCCGCTGCCGCATGCCGCCGGAGAGATCGCCGGGATACTGCGTCAGCCGGCGCCGCGGTTCCGAGATCCTGACGGCCTCCAGCATGGCCTCGGCCTGCTTCCAGGCGGCGTCGCGCGACACCCGCTGGTGCAGCAGATAGACTTCGGCCAGTTGGTCGCCGATCGTCATCACCGGGTTGAGCGAGGTCATGGGCTCCTGGAAGATCATCGAAATCTCATTGCCGCGCACCTTGCGCAATGCCGACTCTTCCAGCGAGAACAGATCCATCGCCTGGCCGTCGCGCGCGACGAAGCGCGCCTGGCCGCCGGCGATGCGCCCGCCGGCGCGCTCGATCAGCCGCAGGATGGACAAGGCCGTCACCGACTTCCCGGACCCGGACTCCCCCACCAGCGCGACGGTTTCCCCTTTCCCGATATCGAAGTCCAGGCCCTTGACCGCCCGGAAAGGCGACGCGCGCTTGCCGAACTCGACCGTCAGGCCCCGGACCGACAACAGGCAGTCGCTCATACGCCGGTCCCGCCGGCCGCCAACGGATATACGCGCGGCGACATGGCATCGATGTCCCGGCCCGCGTAGTCGCGTTGCGAGACCGTCGCGATGTTCAGTTGCTGGCCGCGCTCCACCTCCGCCAGGGCGCGATCCACGTCTATGGTCAACACCTGCCCGTCCCGCACCACCTGCCGGCCGTCGACGTAAACGTCGCGGACGGCGCGGTCGCCGGCCGAGTAGATCAGGCTGCGCAGCGGTTCGCGGCACGGCCGCATGTAGTCGTGCGTCAGGTCGACCAGCGAAAAGTCCGCCTTGCAGCCCGGCGCCAGGCGCCCGATGTCGTCGCGGCCGAGGATTTTCGCGCCGTTGACCGTGGCCGCGTCGAAGACCTCCTGCGTCGAGGCAGCCTTGAAATTGCCGGCCTGCAGGCGCGCCACGTAGCAGGCGGTGCGCAGCTCGTCCAGCATGTTGTGCGGAAAGGTGTCCGTGCCTATGCCCACGTTGATGCCGGCGCGCAGGTAGCGGCCGAGGAAATTGAGGGCGATGCCGCGGCGGACGAATACGGTCGGGCAATGCGCGACGTGCGCGCCGGATTTCCTCAAGCGCTCGAAGTCGTCGGCCTGGGGCCAGAACAAGGCCGGATGGTCGTTCAGGAAAATGCCGTGGCCGATGACCAGGCGGCTATCCAGCAGCCCGAGATCGTCCAGCCACTCGATGGGCGTGCGGCCATGCCGGCGCGTCATCTCGGCGAACTCGACCACGCTCTGCGCCGCGTGGATCTGCAAGGGAATGTCCAGCCGGCGCGCCTCGGCCTGCGCGTCCTTCAGCAATTCGGGCGAGCAGGTGTCTATCTGGGAGGGGCAGAGCATGGCGGACAGCCGGCCGCTGGGATGCTTCATCGCGCTGTCCACGACGTCCAGCGCCGCCTGGAAGGATTTGCGCGCCGCCGGTTCGTCCCAGGAATATTCGACCGAATGGCCGTCGTTGGTCTTCCACGAGGCCGACCGGAACATCGGCCCCAACACGCCGCGTATCCCCGTTTCCGCCACCACGTCGGCCCAGCCGGGCCGGGGCAGCGACATATCGACGACGGTGGTGACGCCGCTCTTGAGCATCTCCGAAATCGCCACCTGGTTGGCGTAGGGCGCGAACTCGATGCCCAGCCGGAAGACGGGCATGTACTCGTACAGGGAACTCTGGCCCAGCTTCTCGCTGCCCAGTTCCTCCAGCAGGCCGCGGTTGCCCGGTTCCGAGGACGGGTGGGTGTGGATATTGATCAGGCCCGGCATGGCCATGCGGCCGCGGCCGTCGATCACCTGGTCCGCGGGTCCGGCATAGGCCGGTCCGACGTGGACGATCTCGTTGCCGCGAATGACCAGGTCGGCATCCGCCAGGTAGACGTGCGACCCGGCGTCGGCATCCCAGGCCAGGACCATGGACAAGTTCTTGAAGTGGAGCGTTTGCATGAGTAATCGTCGGGGGAATCTATGTCGTCTATGGCGGGAGGCCGCGAAAGCGGACCGGGCGCGGGGCCCGCGTCCTTACTTGAGCTCGATGTCCAGGCCCTTGTAGGTGCCGGTGCCGAAAATCCCGTGGGCGCGCACGGGCTTGAGCCGCTGGCCGGCCACCAGGTAGAGCGAGTCGTGATAAAGCGGAATCCACACCGCGGCCTCCGAGAGCTTGGTCAGGGCCTGCGACAAGGTGGCGTCCGCCTTCGCCGGGTCCAGCGAGGCCGCGCCCTCGGCCAGCCACCGGTCCGTATCGGCATCGCGCCAGTTCATGCGGTTCGGCACCGGGATGCTGCTGGAAAGGAAATAGCTGTTCAGGGCCTCGCCGGTGCTCATGTAGCCGAAACTCATGCTGAACTCGTCGAATTCCTGGGTCGCCAGTTTCCCCCAGGCCGCGGTCGAGTCGAACAACTGGACCCTCAGCTCCGCCCCGACCTTCTTCATATCGCCCTGCACGGCCTCCAGGATGTCCTTCCAGTAGCCGGCGATGCCGTAATGCAGGATGGACAGCTTCTGTCCATCCTTGTAGCGATAGCCGTCGCTGCTCATCTTCCAGCCGGCGGCATCCAGAAGCCGATTCGCTTCGGCGGGGTCGTAGCGGAAATATTCGTTCTTGCCGGCGGGGGTCGACGTGGCCAGCATGCTGGTCGCCGGCGTGGCTTCGCCGAAGGTGATGGCCTCGGTCAGGGCCTTGCGGTTTATCGCGAGGTTGAGCGCGCGCCGCACGTTCACGTCGGCCAGCACCGGCTTGTCGAGCTTGAAGCCCAGGAAGAAGGTCCAGTAGAAGGGATCGGCCTTGCTCACGGACAGCCGCTTGTCGGCCTTCAGGTCCTTGATGGACCACTGGGGCAGGTAGCGGCTCAGGTCGGCCTGGCCGCCTTGCACCGCCGTCAGGCGCGTGCTTTCCTCCGGCACGATTTTCCAGACGATGCGGTCCACCTTGGGCCGCGGATCCTTGTAGATCGCCGGCCCCCAGTCGTAGCCTTCGTGCCGCTTCAGGACGACCTGGTCACGCGGCGTCCAACTGACGAAACAATAGGGCCCGGTGCCGTCGAACGCCTTCACGCCGAAGTCCTTGCCCAGGGCCTTCACCTGATCGATGTTGATGATGGTATGCATGTAGTGGGCCATTTGCGTCAGCAGCTCGTTGTAGGGCTGCTTCAGCTTGTAGACCACCGTGTAGTCGTCCGGCGCCGTGATGCTGTCCACGGGACCGGCCCGCCACTTTTCCAGGCCCTTGGTCTCGGGATCGAGCCAGTGGTCGTAGGTGGCGACCACGTCCTTGGCGGTCATCTTCTTGCCGCTGCAGAAGGTCACGTCCTGGCGCAATTGAAAGGTGTACGTGAGGCCGTCGGGCGAAACCGTCCAGCTTTTCACCACCGCCGGCACGGGCGTCTTCATGTCGTAGTCCAGGCCCACCAGGGTATCGCCGGCCATGAACAGGACCTCGGCCGCGCCGCGGGCGGTCGTCCGCGGCGGATCGTAGCGTTCCGACTCCAGCTCGCGGAGGATGGTGACGGTCGTCTCGGCCCAGGCGTTCGCCAGGGGCAGCATGGCGACGCAGCCGAGCACCAGGGGCGCCAGGGTCTGAGGAAGAGACTTCATATCGATTCCTTTCTCTGAAAGCGTTTCTATGTCCGCAGCTTGGGATCCAGCGCGTCGCGCAGGCTGTCGCCTAGCAGATTGAAGGCAAGGACGATCAGGAAGATCGTCATCGTGGGAATGGTCGAGATGTGGGGAAATATCTGCAGGAACTTCCTGCCGTCCGCGGCCATGCTGCCCAGCTCCGCGAACGGCGGCTGCGGGCCCAGGCCCAGGAAGGACAGCACGGCGCCGAGCAGGATGGTGTGCCCGAGCTGCAAGGTGGCGTAGATCATCAGCATGGACGAGCAGTTCGGCAGCAGGTAGCGGAAGATGAGATAGCCGTTTCCGAAACCCATCGCATGGCCGGCCTCCATGTACTCCTGCTTCATCACGACCATGGCCGAGCCGCGCGCGATGCGCGCCATGCCGGGCACCGCCGATATCGCCAGGGCGAGCACCATGGACAGCGTGCCGGGGCCCAGGAGCGCCGACAGGCTCAGGCCGAACAGGATCGCCGGAAACGACAGCAGCACGTCGACGACGCGCATGACCACGCCGTCGAGCTGGCGAAAATAGGCCGCGAAGATCCCCAGCAAGGCGCCCGCGCCGGAGCCGAACACCACCGCCAGGCCGCTGAACGTCAAGGTCGCGCGGATGCCATAGATCACGCGGGACAGGATGTCCCTGCCCTGGACGTCGGTGCCGAGCAGGTATCGGACGCCGTCCGGCGACACCCACCCCGGCGCCTTGCGCGCCATCGCCATATTGGTCAGGTAGGGATCGTGCGGCGCGATCCAGGGCGCGAATACGGCGATCCCGACGATGGCGACGACGGCGAGCAGCGACAGCAGGAGGATGGGATCGGCCCGCAGCCTCGCCGCGATCCGCGCGAGCGGCATCGCGCCCGGCGCGCCTTCCCCGGTCGTTGCGCTCATGATTTCTTTCCTCGCGGATCGAGGTAGCCGTACAGGAGATCCACGATCAGGTTGATGAAGATGAACCCCAATGCCGTCACCAGGATGGCCCCTTGCGTCAGGGGATAGTCGCCGCTGAAAATCGCGCCGACCGCCAGCCGGCCGATGCCGGGCCAGGAATAGATCTGCTCGGTCACGACGGCGCCGCCCAGGAGATTGCCGACCTGGAGGCCCACCAGCGTCACGATGGGCAGGAGCGCATTGCGCAGCGCGTGGCGCAGGACCACGCGCCCCTCCCCCGCCCCTTTCGCGCGGGCGGTCCTGACATAGTCGCCGCTCAGGGTCTCGATGACGGCGGTGCGGGTGATCCGGGCCACCGGGCCGATCAGCACCGAACCCAGCGTCAGCGCGGGCAGCGCGATGGACGCCAGGCCCGCGATGGTCCAGAGCGGGCCGCCGCGGCCGATATAGGGCAGCCACCCCGCCCCGCCGACGTAGAGGACGAGCAGCAAGCCGACCCAGAAGACCGGCAGCGAGACGCCGATGACCGAAAGCGTCATCACGAAACGATCGACGAGTTTCCCGCGCCGGTAGGCGGCCACCGTGCCCAGGAAGATCGCCAGGGGGACCGACCAGACGACGCTGGCCAGCATGAGTTCGGCGGTGGCGCCTATGGTGCCCGCGATCTCGTCGACGACGGGCACGTTGGTGATCATCGATCGGCCGAGGTCCAGATGGACCAGCCGCCAGACGTACATGCCGAGCTGGTAGGGCCAGGGCTTGTCCAGCCCCATCTCCGCGCGGATGTCGGCGATTTGCGCGGCGCTCGCGGTCGGACCCGCGATGACGGCGGCGGGATCTCCCGGAGCGACCTGGAGCAGGACGAAGCAGATCAGGATGACTCCCAGCAGCACCGGGAGGGAAACATAGGCGCGATGAAGCAGTTGTCGGATCATGCGGCACCCGCGAACGGGTGACGGACGGAAACGTCTTCCGTCGGCAAGCAGATACGCATGCGGCAAGACCTTATATGTGAGCCGTGAGCCGGGTCCGCCAGCCCCCCAGGCCAACGGTCTGCCAGCAGAATGCCACCACCCCGGCCCGCCGACAGGTAGGGGAAATCCACTAACGGGAAATGCGGCAACCACCGCCGGCGCCGGGCCTAAGCCCTTGATTTCCCTGGCATTGGAAAACCCCGCGCGCGCATGTGCGGGCGCCACCGATAACACTGCGTTATGGCGTCTAGGCAAAGAGTGATACCCGCGGCCGGCACCCGGAAAGGCACGCGCCATCTATAGATTTTTGCGCAGGCCCCATGAGCCACGGTTATGGCGGCCAGGGAACGGCACGCGGGCCGCCGGATTTTTCTTCTATAAATCAATCACCTGCAACGCGGATGGACGCGTGTTACGCGCGCGCGGCCGCGGGGTCCTAGGGCATACCCCATGGATGGCCGCGCCCGGGCGTGCGGCAAGATGAAAGCGCCACCAACCCGGAGCGCCCCATGACCGAATACGCCCCCAGTCTCGCCGACATCCGTCCCGACGCGAAAGAGGAGATTCCCGTCTTCGACATCGGGCCCTTCCTGGCCGGCGCGCCGGGCGCCCGGGAAGCGCTGGCGGCGCAGCTCCGGCACGCGCTGGAAAACATCGGCTTCTACTTCATCGTCAATCACGGCGTCCCGCAGGCCTTGATCGATGAAACCTTCGAGGCGGCCGCCGCCTTCCATGCCCTGGCGCTCGATGCCAAGATGAAGCATCCCTTCAACGAGCACAACATGGGCTACCTGCCGCTGAAGGGCTCGACCACGCGCCATTCGCAGCTCAATCGGAACAACCGGCCCAATATGGTCGAGTCGTTCTTCGTCAAGCGCGACCTGCCCGAGAACCATCCCGACGTCGTCAACGGCGTGCGCTTTCGCGCCGCCAACCGGTGGCCGCCGGAATTGCCCGGATTCCGCGGCGTCGTGACGGCTTATGCGGATGCCCTGGAAAAACTCGGCAAATCGCTGCTGCCGCTCTATGCCCTGGCCCTGGACCTGCCCGCCGATGCCTTCCAGCAGGCCTTCAGCGACCCTATGTACACGCTGCGCCTGTCCCACTATCCCGAGCAGGAGCCGCAGGTGGAGAACCAGTTCGGGCTCGCCCCGCACTCCGACACCAGCTTCATGACCTTGCTGGTGCAGAACAAGGTCCAGGGCCTGTCGATACGCCTGCCCAACGGGAAATGGATCGACGCCCCGGCGCTGCCCGGCAGCTTCCTCGTCAACGGCGGCGACCTGCTGCGGCGCTGGACCAACGACCGCTTCCTGGCGACGCCTCACCGCGTCATCAACAATTCCGGCAAGGAACGCTACGCCATTCCCTTCTTCATGGACTGCAATATCGACTGGACCATGGAATGCCTGCCCACCTGCCAGGACGAGGATCATCCGCCCAAGTACGCGCCCATCACCTACACCGAGTACCTGGCGTGGTATCGCAACCAGAATTACGCGGACCGCGACAAGCCGGCCTCGGACGTCACGCTGTCGGCGTACTGAGACCGGGCCTGAGAGCGGAGCACGGGAAAATACGCGCGCGGACGACGATGCCGAAGCGCACAAGCGCGTGAGCGCGTGAACGAGCAAGGGGAACCGCATGTTCGATGAAGCAAGCAGCAAGGAAAGCAGCACCACCCGCGGCCGGCGCCGCGTCCTGGCGGGCCTAGGCGGCCTTTCGCTGATGACCCTGGGAATGCCCAAGGGACGGGCGGCGAAGGGCAACTGGCCCACCCAGCCCGTCAGGTTCGTCATCGTCTTCCCGCCGGGCGCGTCGATCAACGCCTTCGCGCGGCTGATGGCCGAGCCGCTGTCGACCTTCCTGGGCCAGCCCGTCGTGGTCGAGAACCGCGACGGCGCCGGCGGCATGATCGGCGTTGCCAGCGTGGCCCATGCGCGCGGCGACGGCTATACCTTCTGCATGGCGCACGTCGGCACGCTGGCGGTGCAGCCCGCGGTGATGGGCGACAAGATGCCTTACCGGGCGCTGCAAGACCTCACGCCCATCATCCACCTGACGGACCAGCCCAACGTCCTGCTGGTGCATGCGTCCGTGCCGGCGAAGAACATGGACGAGTTCGTCGCCTGGGCCCGCAAGAAACCCGGCACCGCGTACGCGACGCCCGGCGTCGCGACCTCGAACCAGATCACCGGCGAATTGGTGTCGACCGCCTTCAAGCTGGGACTGACCCACGTTCCCTACCGCGGCGTCACGCCGGCCATGCAGGACTTCATGGGCGGCCTGATCCAGGTGGCGGTGCTCAACATCGCCGACGCCATGCCGCTGGTCAACGACGGACGGGCGCGGGCGCTGCTGGTGACGACGGCCCAGCGGTCGCCGGCGCTGCCCGACGCGGTCACCATCGTCGAGGCGGGCGCCTCGCCCCAGCCGCTCAATTCCTGGCAAGGCATATTCGGTCCGGCCGGCGTGCCGAAGGAAGCGGTGGACAGGCTCAACGAGGGATTCAACGTCGCCCTGAAGGACGAGAAAGTGCGGAAGTGGATGGACACCTTCCATGCCGTGCCGGTGGGCGGCAGCACCGAGGACTTCCAGAAATACGTCGTGCGGGAACACGCCATGTGGCAGGACCTGGTCCACCGGTTCAAGCTGGAACAGACGGCATAGGCCGGCGCCGGGGTCCGTGCGCCCGGACTCGCGTCCGGCCTACCGGTATCCCCGCGCCTGCAGATCGAACAGGTGGGCGTACCGTCCGTCCAGCTTCATCAGTTCCTGGTGATCGCCGCGCTCCAGGATGCGGCCGCGATCGAGCACCAGGATCTCGTCCGCGTTCCTGACGCTGGAGAAGCGGTGCGATATCAGGAGCGTCATGCGGCCCTGCGCATGCTTGCGGAAATGCTCGAACACCTCGGCCTCGGCGGCCGCGTCCAGGGCCGCGGTGGGTTCGTCCAGCACCAGGATGTCCGCGTCGCGGCGCATGTAGGCGCGCGACAGGGCGATCTTCTGCCACTGGCCGCCCGACAGTTCCTGGCCGCCCGCGAACCAGCGTCCGAGCTGCGTCGCATAGCCGTGCTCCAGCCGCTCGATGAATTCCGCCGCCGCGCCCTGGCCGGCGGCCTCGCGCCAGCGGGCCTCCTCGCCGAAGGCCCGCACGTCGCCCACGCCCAGGTTCTCGCTGACCGGCAATTGATAGCGGATGAAGTCCTGGAAGATGACGCCGATACGGCGGCGCAAGGCGTCCTCCTCCCAATCCTGGAGATCGCTGCCGTCCAGCAGGATGCGGCCCTGGTCGGGGCGGTACAGGCGCGTCAGCAGCTTGATCATGGTGGTCTTGCCGGAACCGTTTTCACCCACCAGCGCCAGGCTGCGGCCCGGGGCCAGGTGCAGGTCGATATTGCGCAGCGCGGGCTCGCCGGCGCCCGGATAGGTGAAGCCGACGTTTTCGCAGCGCAAGCCGTCGCCCGGCCGCACGCCCTGCGTCAAGGTGCCGGTTCGCGGCGCGACGGGATGGGCCAGGTAGTCGTGCAGGTTGGATAGATAAAGCCCGTCCTCATACAGCCCGCTTATCGCGGTCAGCCCCGAACTGATCGCCGACTGGCCCTGGCGGAACAACGCCAGGTACATCGTCATCTGGCCCAGGGAGATCAGGCCCTGCACGGTGTCGAAGGCAACCCAGGCATAAGCGCCATAGAAGGCCGCGGTGCCGAAAAGCCCCAGCACGAACCCCCAGCCGTCGCGGCGCAGCGTCAGGCGCCGGTCTTCCGCATACAGCCGCGCGTAGGTGTCCCGGTAGCGTTGCAGCAGCAGCGGCGCGAAGCCGAATATCTTCACTTCCTTGATATTGGCCTCCTGGGACAACAGGCTTTCTATGTAGTTCTGCTGCCGGCTTTCCGGCGCGCGCCGGCTGAACAGGCGAAAGGCGTTGCCGGAGAAATGCGCCTCGGACGCGAACACGGGCAAGGCGCCCGCGACCAGCAGCAGCAAGACCCAGGGCGAAAAATGCACCAGCAGCACGGCGAAGCTGGCCAGCAGGATCAGGTTCAGCACCAGTCCCAGCGACTTCATGATCAGGGACAGCGGGCGGGTGGAGGCGTCGCGCCGGATGCGCACCAGGCGGTCGTAGAACTCGGCGTCCTCGAACTGGATGAGCGAGAACTGCTGGGCCTTTTCCAGGATCAGCATGTTCACCTTCTGGCCCAGTTGCACGCGCAGCAGCGACTGCTGGACGGAAAGCGCGCGTTGCATGGCGGCCAGCAGGATGAGCGCGCCGGCTTCCAGCAGGACATAGCGCAGTACGGGCCATAGCGGCGCGCTGCCGGTCCGCGAACGGAGCTGGATGGCGGCGACCACGGCGTCGACGATGTGCTGTCCGATCCATGCCGCGCAGGCGGGCAAGGCGCCGGCGGCGATGGTGGCCACGATCAATCCCAGGAACAGGATCCGGGAGGTGTTCCAGACCAGGCTTATCGCCTGGACGGCCTGGGTGAAGAAGAAGGAGACACGTTTCATAGCGATAGTCGATAGACCAGTCGATTGACGATATATATCTTAAGACATATCATACGACATATCTTACGATATGGGAGTTGTTCATGAGACATCGCCACCACACGCATTGCCCGGGCCATCACGCGCCCCGGCGCGACGAACACGGGCGCGGCGGCCATGGCCGCCATGGAGATTTCGGCGGCCGCGGCGAGCTGATGCGCGGGCGCCGGTTTTCGTCGGAAGACCTGCAACTGATGCTGCTGGGCCTGCTGGCCGGCGGCGACAGCCACGGCTACGAATTGATCAAGGCGCTGGAGACGCGCAGCGAAGGCGCCTACGTGCCCAGCCCCGGCGTGATCTACCCGGCGCTGACCTATGTGCACGAACTGGGCCTGGTCGAGGCCGACGTCGTAGGCAACAAGAAGTCGTACCGCTTGTCGGAAGAAGGCAGGCGCTTCGTGCAGGCGCGGCAGCAGCGGCTGGACGAGATGTTCCAGGATCTGGCGCTGCTGGCGCGGAAAATGAAGTACCTGCGCGGGGCCATGGCCGAGGACGGCGAAAACCCCGGCGGCGCGTGGCTGCCGGAATTCGTCGAGGCGCGCAGGCGCCTGAAGCGCGCCCTGCTGCAAAAAAGCGACGCGCCGCAGGAAGAACAGCGCCGCGTGGCCGCCATCCTCCTGCGCGCGGCCGCGGAGATCGAGGGCACGGCGGCCGGCGCGGAAGGCGGTCCGGCGCCCCGGGGCTGACGCCGCGGGCGGCGAACGCGCGCGGCGTATGTAGTAGGCTAACGCCCTGCTTTGCTTGACCGAACGAGCGTTGTCCGACCGCCCGCTCGAGGGGCATCAACCCAAGCCGACCGCCAGCACGTGACCAAATCCGCATCCGCCACCCGTAAGCCTTCCACCAGCCTGGGCAACGCCGCCCGCGAACTCTATGCCGCCCTCTGGCGCCACGCGCAGGGCAAGCGCCCGCAATTGCTGGGCGCCGCCGGCCTGCTTTCGGCGGCGCAACTGCTGCGGCTGACCATGCCCTGGCTGGCGTCCCACGCCATCAACGCCCTGCAGCAGGGCGACATGATGACGTCCGGCCGCTGGATCGTCTATCTCGTCCTCATCTACCTGCTGTCGTGGTTCCTGCACGGCCCGGGGCGCATCCTGGAACGCAACGTGGGGGTGCAGGTGCGCACGCGCCTGGCCGACCAGTTGTATGCGCGCATCGCGGCGGCGCCGCTGGCGTGGCGCGACGGCCGGCATTCCGGCGAATTGCAGCACCGCGTGATGCAGTCCAGCCGCGCGCTGTCCGACTTCGCGCAGAACCAGTTCGGCTACCTGCAAAGTATTTTCAACTTCGTCGGCCCGCTGGTCGCGCTGGCCCTGCTGTCCTACGTCAGCGGCGCCATCGCGATCAGCGGCTACATCGTCATCGCCGTCATCATCCTGCGTTTCGACCGCACGCTCATGCAATTGGCGCGCGCGGAGAACGACGAAGAGCGCCGCTATGCCGCCGCGCTGCTCGACTTCGTCGGCAACGCCGGCACGGTCATCGGCCTGCGGCTACAGGCGGCTTCGCGCAAACTGCTGGGCCGCCGCATGGATGCCATCATGGTGCCGCTGCGCCGCTCGGTCACCGTGACCGAAGGCAAGTGGTTCGCCGTGGACATCCTGGGCATGGGGCTTACGTGGATACTGGTGGTGGAATACGTGCTGCGCAATCGCGAACCCGGGCAGGCCGTGCTGCTGGGCACCGTCTTCATGATCTACCAATACGCGCAGCAGGCCGCCCAGGTGGTCGGCGCGATGGCCGCGAACTTCCAGAGCTTCGCGCGCATGCACACCGACTACGGCAGCGCCGAGCCGATCTGGCACGCGCCCGGCGACCCCGAGGCGGCCATCCCCGCGGTCATCCCCGAGGCGCCGTGGCAGACCCTGGAACTGCGCGGCGCCACCTGGCGCTATGCCGACAACGCGCGGGGCGGCCTGCATGGCGTGAACCTGCAACTGCGGCGCGGCGCGCGCGTGGCGCTCATCGGCCCCAGCGGCGGCGGCAAGAGCACGCTGCTGCGCACCCTGGCCGGCCTGTACCCGCCCCAAGAAGGCGAACTGCTGCGCGACGGCCAGCCGGTGGACTGGGCCGAGCTGCGCACGCTGGCCACCCTCATCCCGCAAGAGGCCGAGGTGTTCGAGGCGAGCGTGCAGGAAAACCTGACCTTCGGCGAACCGGCCGACGCGCAGGCGCTTGAATCGGCGGTGCACACGGGCGTGTTCGACGAGGTGCTGCAACGCATGCCGGATGGACTGGCCAGCGGACTGAACGAACGGGGCAGCAATCTCTCCGGCGGCCAGCGGCAGCGCCTGGCCTTGTCGCGCGGCGTGCTGGCCGCCCACGGCAGTTCCATCCTGCTGCTGGACGAACCCACCAGCGCGCTCGACCCCACGGCCGAAGGCCACGTCTTCGACCGCATGGACGCCGCCTTCCCCAACGCCTGCATCATCGCCTCGGTGCACCGCCCCAGCCTGCTCGCCCGCTTCGACACCGTCGTCGTGCTGGAAGCCGGGAGGGTGGTCGATGCGGGGCCGCGGGAAGAGGTGCTGGGGCGGCGGGGGGCTTGAAGCCGCATCGGGGATACCTCTACGTTGCCACGGCAGCGCGCACATGGCTAGGATACGTATTTGGTCCTGGCCGGCGGCCGTCGCCGCCTGCGAAACAATGCCGTGTACGAGTTCTCGCAAGCTCCTCCCTCCTTCGCGTCCGGTGGAGACGCGCCGACTTATCGCTGGCATTGCCGGCCCGGCATCTCGCTCAAGCTGGAAGGTCCCCTGCACCGTCCGATGGGACGATGGCGCGCGCGCACCCTGCCCTGGGATAAGCTTCCCGGCGAGTTACGCGATTTCTTGAATGCGCACGCATGCGAATCGCCCCCGGATGACCGGAGCGGAAACCCGCTTGAACACGCCAACACCCGTCCGGCCGCCGCGCCCGTTTCCGCACAGATATCGATAACGGCCGGGCGCAGGTCCCTGGTGGCGACCGCCACGGGCGCGGAAAGCGGGATTCTGCAACACACGACCGTGGCCAACGGCCGCGTGCACTCGCTATGGAACTTCCTGTCGGAGCTGGAAAGCAGCCTGGACGCGCTTCCCGAAGCCTTCGTGCTGTTCGACAAGGCGGACAGGCTCATCCTCGCCAATGAACAGTACTACCGCATTTACCCGTCAGCCGGCGCGATGGCGCATCGCGGCGTTCCCTTCGAGGAAATCGCCACCCGTTCGGTCCGCACGGGGGAATTCGTCATCAACGAGGATCCCCAGGACTGGTTGAGGCGGAGAATCGACTTCCACCGCAATGGCGTGGGCTTCTTCGAACAGCATCTGGATACCGGCAAGTGGATACGGGTCAGCGAACGCCGCACGCGGTCCGGAGGCGTCGTCAGCGTACGCGCCGACATCACGCAGTTGAAGGCCCGCGAACGCTCGCTGCGCCGCTCCGTCCGCCAGGCGGAGTTCATGTCCCGCTCCATGGCGCGATTCCTGGCGATCTTCGGCCATGAAGTGCGCAATGGACTGAATGGCGTGCTGGGCATTGCCCAGATGCTGGCGCTCGACGCCGTCTCGCCCGCCCAGCAGCGGCAGGGCACGCTCCTGCTGGATTCCTGCAACAGGCTTTCGGCCGTCATGACCGATCTCCTGGACTACCTGAAAAACGAAGCGAATGGGGTGACCATCACGCCCACGGACATGGACCCCGTGCAACCTGTCCTGCAGGTGCACGCGGAATTCAGCCAGCGCGCGCGGGAGCGCGGGCTCAGGCTGGAATACGACATGCCCGCCCAGGCCATGCCAAGAATGCGCATCGACGGCGCCCGGGTCGTGCAGGTATTGGTCAATCTCGTGAGCAACGCCGTCAAATATTCCGACTCGGGGACCGTACGCATTTCCGTGCAGCGCAAGGCAGGAAGTTTGCAGTACACGGTGTCCGACGAGGGCTCGGGCATTCCGGCTTCCCTATTGGGCAATATCTTCGAGTTCTTCGCCAGCGCCTCTCCCGACAATGCGGAGAGCACGGGCCTGGGGCTGGCAATATCCCGGCAACTTGTCGGCGCCATGGGCGGCGCCATTCACGCGCGCAACAATCCTGGCCGGGGCGCCCGGTTCTGGTTCGACATCCCCGCCGACTCCGCGCCGTCCGCCGGCGCCGAGGACGGGACGGGATATACCGCGCCCGCGGCGGCGCTGCGCGTGGGCGTGCTGGATGACGACCCGCTCAATATGTATGTCGCGGAGGATTTCCTGCACCGTCTCGGCCATATTCCGCGCATTCTTTCCAGCGGCGACGATGCCTGCGACGCGGTCGTGGCGGATCGGCTGGACGTGGTGCTGCTGGATCTGGAAATGCCGGAAGAAAGCGGCTACGACGTCGCCTGCCGGCTGCGCGCCCGGCGGGGAAAATGCCATGACGACCTTCGCATCATTGCCGTTACCGCCAATGTCTCCGGCAACACGCGCACGCGATGCGAGCATGCCGGCATGGACGGCGTCATCGAGAAGCCGCTACGCCTGGCCGAGCTGGGGCGTGTCCTGCGCACCAGCCTGAGGCGCCCCGCGCAGAATGCGTTCGCGCAGGCCGACCCGGCGCCACCGCCCGCGCAGGCCGTGCCGGCCGCCGGCGCCGAAGATGCCGAGGGGCATGCGGGACCGGCCGCGGTGCTTGAAGGACTGCGAAAGGATATCGGCGAGCGCCGTTTCGCCGACGCCTGCGGCAGCGCCCGCGATCTGCTGCACAAGCTGATCGCCGGCATGCCGGAAGGAACGTCCTATCCATCTCCGGGCTTGCTGCACCGGGTGCAGGGCAATGCCGCCCAGTTGGGATTTCTCGCGCTACGCGAGGCAGCCTCCTCCCTGGAAGTCCTGGTCGAGGCGCAGCAGGGTCTGGCAACGGGAATCACCGGCGACTACAGCCTGGAAGCCGCCCGCGCCAACCTGGCGCAATGCGCGCGGGAAGCCATTCTCATCCTGGACCGCTTCCTGCCGCCGCCTCGGAAAAAAGTCAGGCCGCGCGCTCGGCCCGGTAGCCGATCCCGCGCACCGTGACTATCCGCCATGCATGATCGCGCCGGACGGAAAGTTTCTTGCGAATGCGGCTGATCAGGATGTCCACCGACCGGTCGGATTCCGGCTCGGAGGCAACCGAGGCCGCATCGATAATCTGCCCGCGTGAATACACCTTGCCGTTGCCGCCGGCCAGCAGCAGCAACACGGCGAACTCCTGGCTGGTCAAGCCGGCGTCCCGCCCGTTTTCGTCCGTGATCGTGCGGGTCACCGCGTCCATCGTCCAATCGCCGATCCTGAAACACGCCGGCAACTCCGCCTGCCGTTCGCGCCCTATCAGGTTCAGCACCCGGTACCGCAGCTCCCGGGGATCGAAAGGCTTGGCCAGGATATCGGCGGCCCCCAACTCGAACGCGGTCAACCGGGCATCCAGCGAATTGCGGGCGGAGACGACCATGACGGGCGCGGAAATACGGCTGCGCAGTTTGCGCAAGACGGCCAGCCCGTCCTCGTCCGGCAGCCCCAGATCGAGCAGCACCAGGCTATAGCGGCCAACCGCCACGCGCCGCAAGGCCTCCTGTCCGCTGTGCGCCACCTCGGACACGAATCCTTCCGACTCCAGGTATCCCGAAACGATGGTGCTGATGGTCGCATCGTCTTCCACGATCAATATCGGGTAAGTCATGACAGGGTATACGTTTATAGAAACATTCCAGAAATATACAAGAAGAATTCCAGAAAATATTCCTTCCTAAAGTGGACCCCCATATCACCAACGCAAAACCAAGGGGTCTCATATGTCCAAGGAAGCCAGCGATCGATTTCCCTCATTCCCGCCGCGCCGGCGGTTCCTCCAGGGCATGGGCGCCGCTGCCGGTTCGGCCATGCTGGGTTATGGGCTGCCCCGCTCCGCCTGGGCCGAATCGTTCAGCGGCGACCTTGTCGTCTCCAATTGGGGCGGCGACTGGAACGCCAACGTCGTCAAGGCCCTGGAGTCTCCCGAGCTGGAAGCCAAGGGCATGACCATCCGCCGGGATCTCGCCGGCGCGCCGGAGCGCAAAACGAAGATCCTGGCGGAGCGCGCCCTGCCGCGCGGCACGATAGACATCGCCAATTTCACCGATGCGGATGCCTACGAATTGCAGTTGCAGGACGCGCTGGAAACGCTGGACTACGACAAGATACCCAACGCCAGGCACTTGCTGCCCGGCATGAAGACGCCTTATTTCATTCCCTTCGGCCTGAGCGGCGTCGTCCTCATCTATAACCCCGACAAAATCAAGACGCCTCCCACCTCGTTCGCGGACCTGATGAATCCCGCCTATGCGGGCCGCGTCGGACTGATCGACCAGATTTACTACAACTACTTTTTCGCGCTCGGCCTGCTCGATGGCGGCGGCATGAGCAATGTCACGCCGGCGTTCAAGCAGCTCCTCGAACTGAAAAAGGCCGTGAATCCGCGCATCTACCCGTCGCACCAGCAAACCGAGGCGGCGCTTGCCTCCGGCGAGATATGGATCACGGCCAACTATCTGGCCCGCGCCGCCCAGTGGCGCGCCAATGGCCTGCCCGTGCGGGCCGCCTATCCGAAGGAGGGCGCCATCGCCTACCAGACGGGAATGTGCATCCCGAAGAAGGCGCGCAACAAGCAGAACGCGTACCGCTACCTGAACGCAATGCTGACGCCCGCCGTCGCCCAGCGGATGGCGACGCTGACCTATTACGCCGTGCCCATCGACAACGCCGCCCTGCCCCCGGAGCAGGCCGCCGCGGTCGAATTCACGGCGGCGGAGCGCCAGAAACTGAATCACTTCGACCTGGAATACACGGCGAAGAATCAGTCGGCCTGGCTCGACTGGTGGAACAAGAACATCAAGGTCTGAGCCATGAGCCGCTCGCTGGATCTCGGCCCCTTGCGCCCGCGCGGGGCTGCCGCCCCGCTCCTGCTTTCCCCGTCCATCGTCCTGGTCGTCATCCTTCTGGCATTTCCGCTCGTCCTGCTCGGAAGGTACAGCCTGAACCGGTTCGTGCCGGGAAAATTCATGGTGGACGGCCTGACGATCGAGAATTTCCTCCGGTTCTTCTCGGACCCGTTCTACCTGGACATCCTGTGGCGGACGATAGGCATCAGCCTGTTCAGCACCGCGCTGTGCCTCGTCCTCGGCGTCGCCCCTGCCTACTACATCGCGCGCGTCACCTCCACCAGGCTGAAGAGCTTCCTCCTGATCTGCGTCATCCTGCCCCTGCTGATGGGCAACGCCGTGCGGGTCGCCGGTTGGCTGGTCCTGCTGGGCGACAGGGGCGTCGTGAATGCCTTCCTGACCGCGATAGGCCTCACGCATGATCCCGTCCAGCTTCTCTATACCGGCAAGGCGGTGCTCATAGGCATCATTTCGGTGAATCTGCCCTTCATGATCATCACCCTGCAAAGCGTGATCGAATCGATTCCGCGCCCGCTGGAGGAAGCGGGCCTGGGCCTCGGCGCGGCGCCGGCAAGAATGTTCCTGGAGGTCCTGTTGCCGATGATGATGCCGGGCGTCATCGCCGGCACCGTGCTGTGTTTCATCCTGTCGATGAACGCGTACGCCACGCCGTTGCTGATAGGCGGTCCCAAATTCCAGATGATGGCCCCGGCAGTCTATGAGCAGATCACGCGCGCGAACAACTGGCCCTTCGGCGCCGCGCTGGCGTTCGTCCTGATGGCGACGACGCTGGTATTGACGGTCCTGTCGTCCTGGCTGCTGGGACGGCACGATCCCCAACGCAAGGAGTCCGCGTCGTGACCAACCGGCTGTCGATTGCCGCCTACCGCTGCCTGGTCTTCCTGACCCTGGGTTTCGTCGTCATGCCGCTGGTCGCGGTGGCATGGGTCAGCCTGTTCAGCAACAAGATCATCAGCCTCCCTCCCCACGGCTACTCGGTGGCCTGGTATGTGAACGCGTGGAACCTGGACAACTTCCGCGACGGTTTCCTATTGAGCATGCAGGTCGCGCTGCTGTCCACGGCGGCCGGCCTGCTGGTCGCCGTGCCGGCGGCCCTGGCGCTGGTCCGGGGCCGGTTTCCGGGACGCGCCCTGATCTCGACCGTCCTGCTTTCGCCCATGCTGATCCCCGGCGTCGTCGCCGGCAGCGCCCTCTACGTTTTCTATATCCAGTTCGAAGTGCTCACGGACTGGCAGGTCGCCGGCACGACGCCGGGGCTGTTGGGCGCGCACGTCGTGTTGACCATCCCCTGGATCGTCAGGCTCACGGTGGCTTCGCTCGCTTCCGTCAGCGAAAGCGTCGAAGAGGCCGCGTTGAATCTCGGCGCGAAACCGTGGGCCGTGCTGTGGCACGTCACGCTGCCCATGATCCGGCCCGGGCTGGTCGCCGGCGGCCTGTTCAGCTTCATCGTCTCCTTCACCGACCTGGAGAAATCCATTTTCCTGGTCGGCCCCGGCATGACCACGCTGCCCATCGCGATCCTCAATTATCTCGAATGGAATATGGACCCCACGGTATGCGCCGTGGCCACCGTGCAGATCCTGATCATCGGCGCCGCCCTGATGATCTCCGACCGCTACGTCAAGCTAAGCCGGGTTTTCTGAGCACCGCCATGACTTATCTCTCATTCAAGGGCGTGGAAAAGCACTACGCCAATTTCCGGGCCGTCTCGGAATTCAACCTCGACATCGAACGGGGGGAGCTCGTCGCCATCCTCGGTCCCAGCGGCTGCGGCAAGACCACCACGCTGCGCATGCTGGCCGGCTTCGTTTCGGCCAGCAAAGGAGAAATCTTCCTGGACGGAAAGGAAATTACCGCGACGCCCAGTTATCTGCGCAACATCGGCATGGTCTTCCAGGGCTATGCCCTGTTCCCCCACATGACGGTGCAGCAAAACGTCGCGTTCGGCCTGCGCATGCGCAAGTTTCCGGCATCGGAAGTTTCCCTGCGCGTGCGGCGCGCGCTGGAGCGGGTAAAACTGGAAAGCCTGGCGGACCGCCTGCCGCGGCAGTTGTCGGGCGGACAGCAGCAACGCGTGGCGCTGGCGCGCGCGATGGCGATCGACCCCGCGGTATTGCTGCTCGATGAGCCGCTTTCCGCGCTGGACGCCAGCTTGCGGCATGACGTCCGGCAGGAGATTCGCCAACTCCAGAAGGAGTCCGGCCTCACCACCGTCATGGTGACGCACGATCAGGACGAGGCGCTGAGCATGGCGGACCGGCTGGTCATCATGAATCAAGGGCGCATCGAGCAGATCGGCACGCCATCGCAGGTCTATGAGGAACCGGCCAACCGCTTCGTCGCCGAGTTCATGGGACGCTCGAATTTCATCGAGGGAACCATCGTCGACGAAGAACACTTTCTCTGCGCGGCCACGCAGCGAACGCTCCAATGCGATACGCGCCGATTCCGTCCGGGCAGCCGCGCGCTGGTGAGTTTTCGTCCCGAACGCACGCGGCTGGAGGCGGATACGGGAACACCGGATACCGGACGCGGAGAGAATCGCGTACCCGGCCGGATTCTTTCGGTCACCTACCTGGGGCAGGCCATCGAAACGAACGTTGCGGTGGACGACAGGTTGACGATCAAGGCCCTGGTGCCGAATTCCGACACGGACCTGGCGCGGCGCCTGGCGCCCGGGCTTCCCGTGCATATTCATTGGCGGTCCGACGCCGCCCGCCTGCTGCCGGTTTGAGGCGATGCGAAACGATCCCACGAGCTCGCCCGTCGACGCGTTGCCCTGGCTGCGGCAAGCCTATGAGAACGGCTGCTTCACCGCGGATATTCATCCCGCGGGCTGCCTGCACGCGGCATTCGTCCGCGCGGCGCACCCGCACGCGGAGATATTGGACATCAGCCGCGATGTCCTGGACGATCCGGACGTCCTGGCGTTCTGGACGGCGAACGACCTGCCCGCCGGCATCAAGCCCATCCCCTGCATCATTCCGCTCGACAACCGCGACGGCAGTCCGCGGGCCGATCCGCCGCGCACGCTGATGGCGTCCGCGAAATGCCGCTACGAAGGAGAAATCCTGGCGATGGTCGTCGCGCGCTCGGAGCTGGCCGCGCGCCGGGCCGCCGCCCGATGCCGCGTCTCCTATCGTCTCCTGCCCGCCGTAACGGATGCCGACGAGGCCGCCCGGGATGGCGCGCCCCTGGTCTGGGACGACATTCCGGACAACCTGTGCTTCGACTGGGAGATGGGCAGTTCCGCGGCTCGCGACGCCGCATTGCGCGGCGCCGCGCATATCGTCCGGCGCCGCCTGCGCAATAACGCCATCATCATTTCTCCCATGGAAACGCGCAATGCCATTGCTGCTTTCGTGGAGAAGTCGGACTCCTTCGTGCTGGTGTCGGCGACCCAGGGCGCCCATTGGACGCGAGACGTGATCGCGTGCGACGTTCTGGGCTGGCCCGCGAGCCGGCTGGAGGTCGTCACGCCGCGCGTGGGCGGCAGTTTCGGGGCGAAGATATTCGTTTATCCGGAACAGGTGCTTGTCCTGCTGGCCGCCGAGCATCTGCGGGCGACCGTCAAATGGAGCGCGACGCGGACCGAAGGCTGCCTCACCGATGTGCGAGGCCGCGACAACTGGACCGACGCGACCATGGCCTTGAGCGCCGACGGCCGCATTCTCGCCATTGCGGCCGACACCATCGCCAACCTTGGGGCCCAGTTGTCCAACTATGGCCCTTTCAGTTCGACGACCTGCGGCGCGCCGCTGCTGTGCGGCCCCTACGCCATCGAAACCGTGCACGCCCGCGTGCGCGGCGTCCTGACCCACACCGCCCCGCTGGATTCCTATCGCGGAGCCGGCAGGCCGGAAGCGCATTATGTCCTTGAACGCATGATCGACGAGGCGGCGCGGGAGACCGGCATGGATCCCGTCGCATTGCGCCGGCGCAACCTGATCGACGAAACGCGGCTTCCCTATACGACGGCCACGGGCATACATATCGAGTCCGGCATGTTCCGCGCCAACTTCCAAAGGGCCCTGGAGGAAGCCGACCATGCGGGATTCGCGCAACGGCGCGAAGAAAGCCGGGCGCGAGGCCTGCGCCGCGGCATCGGCATGGCAAACTTCATCGAAACCAACGGCGGGTTTGCACTGGCCAAGATCCTGGAGCGGAACACGGGCGGCCTGCCCCGGGAGACGGCCCGCATCACCTTTCTTCCGGATGCCGCCATACGCCTGGACGTCGGCACGCAGAGCAGCGGGCAGGGGCATCGCAGGGCCTATTCCCGCGTACTGGCGGATTACCTCTCGCTGCCCGCGGCGGCCATACAGGTCGCCCAAGGCCGCAGCGACCGCCTGCGCCAGGGCACGGGCACCGGCGGATCCAAATCGATGCTGTCCGGCTCGACGGCGATCCTCGACGCGGCGGACGAAACACTGGCCAAGGCGCGCGCCTGGCTGGCCGCGCGCACCGGCATATCCGCGGACGATATCGTCTGGCGCATGGGCCGCCTGTGGATGGGCGACATCGCATTGACGCTGCTCGATGCGGCGAAGATGGCGCGCTCCGAAAGCGGCTTGCAACATCCCTTCGACTCGCATGTCACGGCGACCGTTCAATCCGGCACGCATGGCAACGGCTGCCACATATGCGAGGTGGAGGTCGATCCGGCGACGGGCAGGACGTCCGTGGTCCGCTATACCGCCGTTTCGGACTTCGGCCATCTGCTTTCCCCCGAAGGGGTCATGGGCCAGCAGTATGGCGGCATCGCCCAGGGATTGGGCCAGGCCCTGATCGAGGAATGCAGGTATGACGACAGGGGAAAGTTGGCCAGCGCCGACTTCTCCAGTTACCACCTGCCCCAGGCCGCGGACATGCCCGACGCGCGGCTGATTTTCCAGAACACGCCCTCCGGCACCAACCGCCTGGGACTGAAGGGGTGTGGCGAGGCCGCGGCATCCGCGGCGCCGCCCGCCATCATGAATGCCGTGCAGCATGCGCTGCATCAAGAGTCCGACGGGATCATACAGATGCCCGCCACGCCGGAACACGTATGGAACGCGCTTCATCACAGGCGCGCAAAACAATGAAAGAGAACGCCCCCGAAGAACGAAATGGAGTGGCGCCCCGCCACGCGCCCGCGAACGGCGCGAATGCGGTACGCATCAACGGAGAGTGGCACGGCGCGCCCGAGACCGGCATGGTCTTGATGGACTGGCTCCGCGGCGAGCTTTCGATCGAATCGCCGAAGCCCGCGTGCGATTCGGGCCATTGCGGGAATTGCGCGGTACTGCTCGACGGCCGGCCCGCCAAATCCTGCACGGTCTTGACGGACACCCTGATCGGCAGCGACGTCGTAACGCTGGAGGGCTTCGAGCGCAATCCGGGAAAACTGTCCGCGCTGAACGACGCGTGCAATCAACCGGCCGTATTCCAGTGCGGCTATTGCAAACCCGGATTCGTCTTCGCATGCCATGCGTTGCTGGCATCCAATCCCGAGCCGAGCAGAAACGACATCCGCGCCGCCTTCGCCGGCGTCCTGTGCCGTTGCACGGGGTATCAGACCATCGTCGACGCCGTGGAGAAGGCTATCCAGAACATGCGGCAGCGGGACAGGAACGCGCCGCAGCCGCGGATCCATCGCCCCGGGTCGCTCTCGGCGGCTCTCCAGCTCTCTGCCCGGCTGCCAGGGTCGCGCTGGCTGGCCGGCGGCCAGCAACTGGTTCCCGCATTGCGGCGGGCCACCGAGAAGCCCGCCGAACTGATCGACATCGAGGGAATCGAAGCGCTGAAAGGCATTTCCATCCTGGAGGGAAACTTGCACATCGGCGCCTGCTGCACGCACGCCGATATCGCCGCGTCGCCCGTGGTCGACCAGTCGTTGCCGAAGCTGGCCGAGGTTGCCGGCCATATCGGCGACGTCTACGTGCGAAGCCGGGGAACGCTGGGCGGCAACCTCGTCAGCAACGCCCGCGATGGCTGCTATTCGCCCTTGCTGATCGCCGCCGGGGCATGGATACTCGGCCGATCAGGCGCCATTCCCGCCGACGAATGGTTTTCGGCAGGCGCGGCGTCGACGGAATTGATCGTCGGCGTCCGGATACCTGTTCCGCGGTCGCTCTTTCACCGGAACTTTCGCCAGCGGCCAGGCCGGGCGGCCCTGATAGGCGTCACCGCCGCGCGCGCCGCCGATGGCCATGTGCGCATCGGCATAGCGGGTTATGCCGCCTGCGCTTTCCGCGCGCCCGATCCTGAAATGCTGCTGCGCGGATTGGACCAGCCGGAGGCGAACGACACCTTGCCGGCACTGCTGGGCCGCGATCCGGTCGACGATACGTACGCGCATGGCGCATACAGGACGGCGATATTGCGGGAGCTACTCCTGGGGCTCCGCGGCGATCTGGCCGCTTCCGCTTGACGGACGCGCCCGCACGCGCTCCAGGCAGCTCGCCCGCTTCGACACCGTCGTCGTACCGGAAGCCGGCCGCGTGGTCGATGCGGGGCCGCGGGAAGAGGTGCTGGGGCGGCCGCCCTTCTACCGGTTGACCAGTTTTGGCGGCAAGGTCAGCGTCAGGCCCGCGCCGACGATCGCCACGCAGGCGATGAAGAATACGCCGTTGTCCGTGCTGCCGGTCATGTCCTTGACCACGCCGACCACGTAGGGACTGACGAAGCCGCCCAGGCCGCCGAAGCAGTTGATCATCGCCACGCCGGCGGCCATTCCCACCCCGGAAAGAAACAAGCCCGGAATGCTGAACAGCATGGACGTCGTGCTATAGGCGCCGATCGCGGCGACTGTCAAGGCAAGGAGGGCCAGACCCATCGAATCGTGCGCCCAGACGCTGCCCGCCAGGCCGGCGCATACGCAAGCGAACGGCCCGACCAGATGCCAGCGCCTTTCCCGCAGACGGTCGGAACTGCGCCCTATCAGGTACATGACGACAAAAGCAGCGGTGAACGGAACGGCCGTATACCAGCCGACATGCATCACGTCGCCGACGTTCAGTTGTTGCACGAGCGTCGGCAGCCAGAATGAAACGCCATAGGAGCAGATGGCCGAGCAAAAGCAGATGCAGGTCATCTTCCACACGCGGCGATCGCCGAGCGCCGCGGCCAGGGAGGTGGCCGACTTGTCATGGCGGCTGGCTGCCTGTTCGGACGCGAGTTCCCTTTCTATCAGCGCGCGCTCGCACTCCGACAACCACTTCGCGTCGGCAGGTCCGTCGGACAGGTACTTGAGGCAAAGCAGCCCGAGAATCAAGGACGGCACCGACTCGATGATGAACATCCATTGCCAGCCTGCCAGCGCATGAGCGCGCCGGGCCGCCCCAAGCGCGAATCCTCCCTCGGGGAGGAGGTCGCGCAGCGACAGGAGGGTAGTCCAGTGACCGCCGTGGCCGAACTCGATGATGGCGCCGGAAAGCGGCGCGCCTATCATGCCCGACAAGGGAACGGCGCCGACGAACAGGGCCACCATTTTTGCGCGCCGATCGGCGGGAAACCAGTACGTCAGGTACAGGATCACCCCGGGATAGAATCCGGCTTCCGCCGCGCCCAGCAGGAAGCGCAGGACGTAGAACTGCGTGGGCGTCTCGACGAAGGAAAAAGCCGCCGAGATCAGGCCCCACAGGATCATGATGCGGGATATCGTCTTCTTGGCGCCTATGCGCATCATCCAGAGATTGCTCGGCACTTCGAAGATCAGGTAGCCGATAAAGAACAGACCGGCTCCCAGCCCGTAGACCGCATCGCTGAAGCCCAGGTCCGCCAGCATGTGCAACTTCGCAAAACCGATGTTGATGCGATCCAGGTATGCCGCGACGTAGCACAGCATCAGGAATGGCATGGTGTGAAATGCGACCTTTCTATAGACAGAATCGCGTTCGAGTTGCAGGCCCGCATGCGCGGGCGAATTCGCCGTGGCGTGCACGATCATCCCCTTTTCGTGGCTTTGTCCGGCCCCCGGGGCGGTTGCCCGGGGGCGCCGGACTCATGACTTGAGTTGAAACACCGCTTCGACCTCTACCGCCATGCCGGTGGGCAGCGAAGAGGCGCCGGTGGCGATGCGCGCGTGCCGGCCGCGTTCGCCCAATACCGCGGCAATGAGCTCCGACGCGCCATCGAGGACCTTCGAATGCGACTCGAAATCCTCGCCGCAATTCACGACGCCGGCCAGGCGCACCGCCGCCGCCACCTTGCCGATATCGTCGTTGCACGCGGCCGCCAGATGTCCCAGGATATTGAGCGCGCACAACCGGGCCGCCTGCTGGCCGTCCTCGACGGTCAGGTCCTTGCCGACTTTTCCGGCAAACTTCAGCACCCCGTCCAGCCGGGGCGCCTGGCCCGCGATGAACAACAGATCACCGGCTCGCACAGAGGGAACATAACTGCCGCGTGGTGGGTTGACGGCAGGCAGCGCCAACCCCAGTTCGGCCAACCTGTCCGAAAACGTGTTCGCGCTCATTTCAACTGCCTCCAGTCGCCGCGATGCCCCTGCCAGTTGATCGAATGTCCGAGCGCGCGCATCACGCTGCCGCGCAAGGCGCGGACCATGCCTGCGTACTCCTCCATCGCGATGCCGTCATGCGCGGGCTCGGGCGCCATGAACATGCCGTCGACGCCACCATGGGCCACGCACAGTTCGGTGCTCCGGGTTTCCAGCTCCGGCTCGTGAAAGACGACGGGATTCTCCAGAAGCGCCGCCAGCGCGGCGACGACGCCGGTGGCGCCGAAATTCGAGATATTCGCCACGACCAGCCAATCGGCGGCGGTGACCGCCGCCACGCCCCCTCGGCCCGGAATGCCGGTATCGGCGGCCTTGGGGGAGAACTGCGGCAGGTCCTCGGCGATGACGCCCATGCCCAGCTCGTTGCCGCCGTCGCCGATGCCGATGAACGGGATGCCGGCCTGCCTCGCCTGCTCGAAGAGGTAATCCAGGTTGGCAACCAGGCCGTCCAGGGGGCGGCCGCCCAGGCCGTGATAAAGACCCTTCGCGTTGCAGCCGGGGCGTTCGATCGCAATGGCGGCGCTCGGTTTCGTTTCCCTGATGAGCGCGTCGCAGATGGCGTGAGCGCCGCGATCGTCCTTGGGCACCGTCCGGATATAGACGGGCCGCAGGAAGTCGAAGGGCCTGATCACGCCATCGCCGGGGAACGGCATGACGGCCATCCCCGCGCCGCGGCACGTCGCCACCATCATTTCTTCCCAGTCCTCGTCGATGACGATCACGGTTTCCCGGCGCAAGCCCAGGAAGAATGCCCGCGCCATCAAGGCCGCGCCGATGGGACCGTCCGTCTCCGGCGCGCCGCCGCCCTCCGGAAAGCCCGTGGCGATGAGGATGGGACCGGGATTCGCCTCGACGGCCTTCACGATGCGCTCGGCCGCGCCCATGCAAGCGTAGCCGGGCTGGCGCGATTGCAGCGCCGCGTAGAGATTGCCGATCAATCCCACGCCGGTGTAGTCGACCTTCATGAAATCGTCGATGGTGCGCGCGACGCGGTGATAGGTCTTGGATTCAGGACTCAACATGGCGGCTATCCCTTCAGGGCCTCGATAAAGACGGAAGCGTCGACGTTGCCGCCGCTCAGAACGATGGCGACGGTCTTGCCGGACACGTCCAGCTTGCCGGCAAGCAGCGCGGCCAGGGGCACCGCGCCCCCCGGCTCTACGACCAGCTTCAGGTGCTGATACGCCGCTTTCATCGCCTGCCTGACTTCGTCGTCGGTGACCACCAGGCTGCCGGCCAGATAGCGCTTGTTGATCGGGAACGTCAGCTTGCCGGGCTTGGCGACCTGCAGGGAGTCGCATATCGAGCGGGTGCCCGGCGCATTCGTTTCGGGTTGCCCGGAAACCAGCGAGCGCGCGAGTTCGTCGAAGCCCGCGGGCTCGCCGGCATATACCGCCGTGCGGGGCGACAGATGCTTGACCGCGGTCGCCACGCCCGCGACCAACCCGCCGCCGCTGCTCGCCGCGATGACGACGTCGAGCGGGGCATCGATGGCTTGCGCCTGCTCGACGATCTCGATGCCCGCGGTGCCCTGCCCCGCCATGATGTGGGGATCGTCGTAAGGCGGAACGATGATGGCGCCGGTCTTGCGAGCGATGTCGGCGCCGATGGCTTCACGGTCGTCCTTTTCACGGTCGTAGAGAATGACGGTCGCGCCGTTGGCCCGCGCGCCTTCGATCTTTGCCTTGGGCGCGTCGGCGGGCATGATGATGGTCGCGGGCACGCCGAACATGCGGCCCACCGCGGACGTAGCCAAGGCGTGGTTGCCCGATGAGAAGGCCACGACGCCGGCCTTGCGCTGCGCGTCGGTCAACTGCAGCAGCCGGTTGCAGGCGCCACGGAATTTGAACGCACCGGCGTTCTGGAGGCATTCGGCTTTCGCGAGAACGCGGGCGCCGATCAGGTCGTTGAGCGTCCGGCTCTCGAGGAGCGGAGTACGCACGACGTAGGGGCGGATGCGAGCGTGCGCCTGTTGCACGTCGCCGAAGGCGATCGCGTAGCTATCGGAATTTGTGTGAGTATCCAAGGCAGGTCCTGGCTGAAATGCGAGATTGCACGGCCATTACATCTGCTCGGTTCTATAACTACAAATCCTGATTTTGGATTGATTTCAATAAGATTTACTTATTCTTCGCTTCTGTTCCCAGAGAGACGCGGGGGTAGGACTCGCCGTTGCACGGACGGTTATCAGGGAAAGCACTTATGAGAAACGCGAACGGGTCTTGCGCGTCCGCCGGCCCCATGCCAGGGGCACGGGCATCAGGATGCCGCCGATCTGGCGGTTCGAGTCCGCTTGCGATGGCCTGCCATCGACGTGCGCGCGATTTCCCCGGCGAGCTTCGCAAGCGCCGCCTTTATGGGTTCGTCGCTCCCGCGCGCGTAGGCGACCGCGAAGCTGAGATCGCGCAACTGAAGCTGCGTGCGGCGTACCTTCAGGCGGCCTTGCTCCACTTCCTTCAGCACCGCCAGCCTGGGCACCACGCACACGCCGAAGCCGTCTTCGGCCATGCGGACAATGGTCGACATCGACCAATTCGTGAAGATCCGGGGAGCCCCGTGCTCCGGCGTCATGAGCGCCTGGCGCAGAAACGTATACGGGTACGTCCGCTTGGGAAACGTGAGGAGCGGATGGGCGACGATATCGCTGATGGACAAGGGCTCCTTGCCCACCTTGAACGACGGCGCCGAAAAGAAATTGAGTTCGTAGCTGCACAGCGGTTCTTCGACCAGCTCGCCGTCCTGCTGCGGGCCGAGCAGGAACGCCATGTCCAGTTCCCCCGATTTCACGTCGTCGCGCAGCTTCGGCGTGATGTCGACCACGATGTCCACGGTCAGGTTGGGATATTTATGGCGGCACTGCTCCAGAAACTCCACGAGCCAGGTATGAACGATGGTCTCCGCCACGCCCAGCCGCAACACGCCGCTTACCAGGTGCGCTTCGGCGACTTCCTGCATCATCTCCGCGTGCAATGCCAGGAATCGCTCGGCATAGTCGTATAGGACGCGCCCTTTGGCTGTCAGCTTGACCGCGCGCGAGCTCCGGTCCAGCGCGCGAATTCCCAATTCCTCTTCCAGCGCGGCGATGCGTTGGGAAACCGCGGGTTGCGTCGTGTGCAACTTGGCCGCCGCTTTATTGAAGCTGCTCAGGTTGACGACCCAATAGAAAATCTCGAGGCTCTTCAGATTCATTGTCGGCCTATCGTGCCGCCGGGAAGCGCAGGCGCCAGCCTGTCCCGCGCCTGCTCACATCGCCCCACGAGGCGGCGGTTTTCCGTTCAAAAGCGCCAAGGGCACCGCGTGCGCCATCGCGGCGTAGCCCGCGTCGCTCGGATGCACATGGTCCCCGCTGTCGTAGGACGGCTTCAACTTCCCCGGCTGGCCGGGGTCGCGCAAGGCCTTGTCGAAATCCACGACGCCGTCGAAGCCCTGGCCGCCGCGGATCCAGCGGTTGACCCGCTGGCGCACGACTTCCCGATCCGGCGGCAGCGCGGCGGGCGTGAGCGTGCCGACGAGGACCCGGAGGCCGCGGTGGTGCGCGGCGGCGATGACGCGCCGGTAGCCGGCGACGAGGTCGTCCGCGCTGACGACCGTGTGCGGCGTATCGCAGTCCAGGCCGCGTCGCGGGGGCATGGCGGAGAAATTGATGTCGTTGATGCCGACCTGCACGATCACCGTGTGCACGCCGGGCAGCGCCAGGGCGTCATGCTCGACGCGCGATTCCAGGCTGTCGCCATAACAGGGCGAGCCGGACAGCAGGCGGTTGCCGCTGATTCCCGCGTTCAACACGGCCATCGGGACGCTGCCTTCGGTGGCCACCCGGACGGCCAGCACGCTGGGCCAACTGCGATCCGCGCCCAGCGTCGACCGCAGGCCATCGGTGATGGAGTCGCCGATGGCCACCACGCCGCCCGGGCCCTTGCCGCCCACCGCCAGGCGGGTGATCCATGCGTATTGCGTGAAACGGACCTTGAACGCCGCTTCGGATATGTCGCCGGCGTGATTGCCCACGGACGATACGTAATTGACCCGGCCGGCAATCCTGTGCCACGCCTGCATGGCGTCGTCGCCGCCCATGACCATGCTGACCGCGAGGCGCGCGCCGCGCGTCACGGCGATAGGAATGGGATCGCTGTCCATCTCCATGCCCGGACGCAATACCAGCGCGCCGCTGCCGCCGAACGTCACCGCTTTCTCGCTGCCCGGCACGATGCCGGCCCCGGCGCCGCTGCGCGCGATGCTTACCCGCGTGATCGACAGGGGCCGGGTCCCATAGCGGTTGCTGACGCGCAATTGCGCCACGCCGCCGCTCAAGGTGGGCACGATCACCTGGCGCACGGTGCGCCCCGCCACCGGCGGCGCCTGGTAAAGCGGAGGAAGCGCGGCCATCCGCGGAATCTCCTGCAACGCCGTGCTCCACGACGTGTGCCAGGCTTGCGGCGCTTGTGATGATTGTGGCGATTGTGGTGGTTGTGGCGGTTGCGCGCACGCCGCCGAAGAAAACGCGGCGGCGCATCCCCCCGCGAGCAAGGCCGCGGCCAAGCGGCGATACGCCAGGCAAAGTCTGATCAAGGATTGCATAAGCACGGGCCCTGCCCCAGTGTCTTGCCCCGGAGGACACAAGGCTTGGGACAGGCAAGTTGACTCAAGAAGCCGGGTCGAACCGCATCGACCGGCCGACGACGCATTGCGAGTATAGGGCGATCCCCGCCGCGACGCCGGCCATGGCTCCCGGCAAGCGGGTCAACGCGCCAGGTAGCGCGCCCGGGCCGGCTTGAGCACGGCGATCGCCACCACCGCGGCGACGATGTCCAGCGTGATCGCCGAATAGAACACCGGGTGCCAGCTACCGGTCTTTTCGTGCATCAGGGCGGCCAGCGGCCCGCCCAGAATGGAGCCGATGCCCTGCGAGATATACAGCCAGCCGTAATTGGCGGTGGCGTGACGGGTGCCGAAGGTGTCCGTCAGCGTGGACGGGAACAGGGAGAAGATTTCCCCCCAGCCGAAGAACACCACGCCCGACAGCAGGACGAAGAGCATCGGATGATCCCGCGTGGCCAGCCAGATCGCCATCGCGACGCCTTCCAGCGCGAACGCGAGGAACATCGTGTTCTCGCGGCCGTAGCGGTCCGACACCCACCCGAAGAAAGGACGGGTCAGGCCGTTGGTCAGGCGGTCCACCGTCAAGGCCAGCGGCAGCGCCGCCATGCCGAAGACCAGCAGGTCGGCGACGCCGAAGTCGCGCGCGAAACTGGCCATCTGCGAGGTCACCATCAACCCGGAGGTGGACATCATGGTCATCATGACGAACATCAGCCAGAACAGCGGCTGCCTGAGCATCTGGCGGGGCGCCAGGTCCTTCGGGCTGCCGGCCGGCACGCCCGCGGCCGCCTCCACCGGATGCGCCGGCGCGCGCAGCCCCTGCGCGGCGAGGACGCCGATGATGGAGAAGATGATGCCGAACTGCCACAACGTCGCCTCCAGGCCGCTGCCGGCCAGGGCGTTGGAGATCGGAAACGTCGTCAGGATCGCGCCCATGCCGTATCCGGCCGCGACCATGCCGGCCGCGAAGCCCCGCCGGTCGGGAAACCAGCGCACCATCAGCCCCACCACGCCGACATAGACGATGCCGGTTCCCAGGCCGCCCACGATGCCGTACGTCAGGTAAAGCATGCCGATGGACGAGGCCATGGACGCCAGGATCCAGCTACATCCCGACATCAGCGTGCCGATCGCGATCAGGCGGCGCGGGCCGAAGCGGTCGATGAGGCTGCCCTGGAAAGGCGAGAAGAACGTCTGCAGGACGATCAACAGCGAAAAGGTGACCTGAAGCTCCGACAGCGGCACGCCGAGCTTGGCCGACAGCGGCTTGGTAAAAAGAGTCCACACGTATTGCGGGCTGGAGATGGCCATCATGCAAACCAGGCCAAGCACCAGTTGGGTCCAGCGACTGCCCAGGATGTCCTTGGGACTGCTCAGGGCGGCTTCGGTCGATACGTTCATGTCGGGCTCCAGGCCGGTTGGTCTGGAGGTAAACCGAATGCAAAGGACATGCCATGTCGCGCTACGGGCTTTCCCCTGGAAAACGGGCGGAAGGATGGGCCGAATAAAATGGGGACATCGTTCGTTGGCCACCTTATGGTGCGCGATCCAGGCCCTGTGATAGTGCAGCGGGGCATTTCCTCGCCACCGGGGGCAAGCCGAATAAGCAAAGTCGGATCTGCCGCGGGAACCATGTTGTTCCCAGTTCGATAACTTCACGTCACAAACACTCCACATCATGAGAAATTGCGTTTGACGGGCGTATATCAGAGGTTTTCGCTACCGAAAGAACTCATCTCCTGAGAGAATCGCGGGTTCGCTTTCCTCTTTCAAGCAGCACACGCGATGCGAAATATTTTTTTGAACTGGCAGATGAACAACACCTTCGGGTGGGGGATTCTCGGCTTCAACCTCTTCAGCCAGTTCGTCAAGGTTCCTGACGTCCGCCCGCTCATGGGCGTGGCGATAGACGACCTCGACCTGGTCATGGTCGACCCGCTGCGCCGCGGCGCGATCCTGTCGGCGATGATGGAGTCCAACCAGTTCCTCGCCACGATGAAGCGCGACAGCGGCGGCATGGCCAGGATCAAGGGAACGGTGATCGACTCGCTGGGGGACGACGTCCGCGGCAACGATGTCCACGGGCAATCCAATATCGGCCGCATCGTCTATGCCGATACGCGCCTGCCCGATGCCAAACAGGCCTTGTCCCGCTACGACGCCCTGCTATGCGGCTCGGCATGGAACGCGCAATGCCTGCGCGCGGCGACGGGACGCGAAGTCAAAGTGATTCTCGAAGGCGTGGACACGTCCCTCTTCTGCCCGGGCACCCGCTCCGGCGTGCTCGATCCCGGCAAGTTCTACATTTTCACCGGCGGAAAAATCGAGGCCCGCAAGGGACAGGACCTCACCCTGATGGCGTTTCGCGCATTCTCGGCGCGGCATCCCGACGCCGTCCTGGTGACCTCCTGGCAGTCACCCTGGCCGCAATGGGCAGCGGGCTTCAAGGGCCGCCTGGAACACGGGGTCAAGCTGAGTGGAAACGGCACGGTGGACGTGAAAGCCTGGGCCCGCGATAACGGCGTGGACCCGAACAAGGTCATCGACCTGGGCCACATCCCCAACCAGATGATGCCGACGGTATTGCGAGACATCGACGTCTGCTTGCAGCCTTCCCGGGCGGAACCCTGCACGAGCCTCCCGGTGAAGGAAGCCATGGCCTGCGGCGCCCCCGTCATCGCGGCGGCGAATACCGGCATGCTCGACATCCTGACCAGCGAAAACAGCATCGCCCTGAAGCATCAGGCACCCGTGCCCGGCGCGGGAACCGAAGGTTGGGGCGAAAGCAGCGTCGACGAGATCGTCGAGGCCTTGGAATGGGTGTACCGGAACCGCGCCAAAGCACGCCTGCTAGGCCGCCGCGCCGCGCAATGGATCGTGGACGAGAGACGCACCTGGCAAGCGCATGCGGACGATCTTCTAGGGTGGATCCAGGCGACCTTTCCTTGAGGCCTGGCGCTTGGACGTTAAAACCCAAGCGCCTCCAATCGGCCATCTACCCCTATTGCTGCTTCACCCCCGCCTGCTGCATCACCTGCTTCCACTTCAGGCTTTCCGACACGATGAAATCGTGCAGTTCCTGCGGGGTGGAGCCGACGGGTTCGATACCGTCCACGGCGAATTCCCTGGTCACGACGGGGTCCTTCAGCGCGGCGACGACGGCGTCGTGCAGCGTCTTGACGACTTCCGGCGGCGTGGCCTTGGGCGCCATCAGCGCATACCAGACGTACGATTCGTAGCCCGGCAGGCCGGCCTCGGCGATGGTGGGGACATTCGGATAGACCTCGGACCGGGTCTTGGTGGTCACCGCGATGGCGCGCAGCTTGCCCGAGTCGATCAGGCCCTTGGCGCTGCCGGCGCTCAGGAACATCGCCTGCACGCGGCCGGCCAGCAGGTCGGCGATGCCGTCGCCACCACCCTTGTAAGGGATGTGGGCGATATTGATCCCGGCCATGGACTTGAGCAGCTCCATCGACAGATGCAGGCCGCTGCCCGGGCCCGTGGACGCGTAAGAGTATTTGCCCGGGTCTTGCTTGGCCAGGGCGATGAATTGCTGCAGGTTCTGCGCCGGCAGGCTGGGATTGACCGTCAGGAAATAAGGCGCCTTGCCCAGCAGCGCAATGGGCTGGAAGTCCTTGAGGGGATCGTAGGGCAGGCTCTTGAACAGGTTCTGGTTGACCGCCACCTGCGCGGTCAGCGGCAGCACCAGCGCATAGCCGTCGGGCGCAGCGTTCTTGACGTAGTTCATCGCGATGATGCCGCTGGCGCCGCCGCGATTCTCGACGATGACCGACGTCTTCAGCACCTTGGTCAAGGCTTCGGCCAGCGGGCGGCCGACCACGTCGGCGCCGCCGCCCGGCGAATACGGCAGCTCCAGCCGTATCGGCCGCGAAGGATAGGACGCCGCATGCGCTGCCGCGCAGACGGACACCGCGGCGAGTAAGGATAAGAGGCGTTTCATATTCGAGGTCTCCTTGTGGCTTCGTGTCGTTATGAGGCGCACGTCCCGCCGCGGTTGCCCGCGGCGCGGCCTGGCGCGTCATGCGCCGCGCCAGGCGTCCGTCAATTCGTCAGTTCGTCAATTCATGCGTCAGGCGCGACAACTCCCGCGTAGCCGTCTCCAAGCGCTCGCGCATGGTGTCGTTCCACGAACCGGCACGCGCGTTGTCCTCGATATCGGCTTGCAGCAGCCGGTCGATCTCGCCAGGCTGCGGACCGCCCAGTCCTTGCCGCCCGGCGATCATTCGGCCGGCGTCGATGCACTGCGCGTAGTCCTGTTCGTCCAGGGGCAGGCCGGCGCCCGTCTGCTCGCGATAGAGGCGCGACGCCTCGGCGTAGGGAATATCCTTGAGCGCCTTCTTCTGCCGGCGGCCCAGGTCGGTCAACTCGGATGCATAGTGGTGCCCGATGCGGAAGGGCACGCCGGCCTTCTGCATCAGCTTGTCGGCGATCTCGGTCGCCGTGGAATAGTCGGCCTCGACCTCGGCGCGCGCCTGCGCGGGGTCGACCATCAAGCCCCCCACGACTTTCTCCAGCAGGTCCAGCACCAGGCCGGGACGCGATGGCGGCAGCGGTTCGTAGGCGCGGTAGTCGAACATGCCGCTGCGCACGTTATGGGCGGTCAGGTAGGGCCCCTGCAATTCCGCCAGCAGCAGGCTGCTCTGCGCGCGCAGTTGTTCGAGCGCGGCGGGGTTGCGTTTCTGCGGCATCAGGCTGCTGATGCCGGTCAGCGCGCCCTGCAGCGTCATCCACGGCGTGGGCGAGGCGTATTGCGCATGCAGATCCTGGGCGAACATGCCGATCTGCACCGCGCACGAGGCCAGCGCGCCGGCCAGCTCCAGGCTGCTGTCGACCGGACCGAGCTGGTTGGCGTCGTAGGCGTTCTCCACCATGCCGTCGAAACCGAGCAAGGCGGTCAGCCGCCGGCGGTCGATGGGAAAGCTGGAGGTCGATAGCGCCGCGGTGCCCAGCGTGCAGAGATTCACGCGCTTCCAGGCATCGGCCAGGCGCGCCATCTGCCGGCCCAGCGCGCTGGAGAAGGCCAGCAGGTAGTGCGCCAGCGTGGTCGGCTGCGCCTGCACGCCGTGCGTATACGCGGGAATCAGCGTGTCGCGGTGCCGCGCCGCCAGTTCGGCCAGGCGCGAGCGGGTGCGGCCGATGGCCTGGTGATAGCCGAGCAGGTCGTCGCGCAGGTTCATGCGCACCAGCGTGGAGGAAATATCCTGGCGGCTGCGCCCGGCGTGGATGAGCGACGCGTCGTCGCCGACCAGCGCCGTCAACTGCTTTTCGTAGTCGAGATAGTCCGCGCCGGTGCCGGAGACGCTTTCGTGCAGTTGCAGCACACCGCGCGCGATTGCCGCGGCCTTGTCCCGCGCCACGATGCCGCGCTCGGCCAGCATGCGCAGGGACGCCATATTGATCTGCGACAGCCAGCGCGGCGCGCGCGCGCCGCCGCGGAATACCGCGTTGACGTCCGAAGCGGGGCTGGCGCCGGTAGGCGTGATGTTCGACATGCGCGATCCTGACGGTAAGGTAAGTTGCCGGCGGGATTCTGCAGGGCGCCTCGGCGCACGGTCAAATGACTTTTCGGGTATTGATCATTCCCCGCGGGGAATGATCGCGGGCGCGCCGAGCCGCGTGGCGGCGCGTCTCAAGCCGATTCGCCGCCGAGCTGCGCGAGCAGTTCGGCGCGCGTAAGATGCGGCAGGATCATGGCCAGGTAGTCGAGGGCGTAGGCGCTGAGCAGATAGTCCTCGCGCAGCGTGACCATGGCGGTGGAGGCGGGAAACAGGTGGCTGACGTCGATCTCGCGCAAGCGGCCATCGGTCTCGTCGGACATGGCGATCTTCTGCAGCACGGCGATGCCGATGCCGCGCGCCACATAGGTCTTCATGATGCTGACGTCCGAAGCCCGCATCACCACGCGCGGCTGCAATCCATGGCGCTGGAAGACCTGGCTGACCACCGCGCCGGACGTGTAGCGCTCGTCGTGCACGACCCACGGCCAGCGCGCCAGCTCGTCCAGCGTGATGGGACGGCCATCGAGCAGGGGGTGGCCGTCGGGCACCGCCAGGCAGCGCGGGATATCGTAGGCGGGGATGGCCAGCAGGCCGGGCGGCGTGGCGCCCGGCAGCGTGCTGACGCCGAAATCCAGCGAACCGTCGCGCACCTTCAGGTAGATTTCGGCGGGCGTGCCCAAGGAGTATTCGAGCCGCACCTTCGGGTGGGCGGCGACGAAGCGGTCGGTCGGCGACAACAGGTGATAGCGGGCATGGATGTGGGTGGTGCCCACGCGCAGCACGCCTTCGGCCTCGGCGCCCTCCCCGCCCGCGCCCAACTGGCGAAGCGCCTGGGTATCGCGCAGGATGCGCCCGGCCAGCGTATAGGCTTCCTTGCCCGCCTCGGTCAGGCCGACCAGGCGATTGCCGCGCCGCACGAACACCTCCACGCCCAGTTCGGTCTCGAGCGCGCGGATGAGCTTGCTGATGCCGGGCTGCGTGGTGAACAGCGCGCCCGCCGTACGCGACACGTTGAACTTGTGGGCGACGACTTCACGCAGGCAATGCAGTTGCTGGAAAGTGATAGACATGGACGGCAGGCGGTCCCGGCCGGGACCGATGTCCCACCTTCCGGCACGCTTCAAAAGCGATACTTTACATCCAGCATCCCGGCATTCAGTTGGCTGCCGGCGCCGAACTGGCCGTTGTAGCTGACGCCGACCGTCGTGTGCCGGCTCACCTCCATATCCACGCCCAGCGCCAGCACCGCCGAATCATGCGCGACCGGCGCGCCATAGACCGTGAACGGCTGGCTGCCGTCGAAAGCCAGCGTGGCCTTCGGATCGACATCCCCGTAGGCATGGCGCCAGCCCACGGTGGCGTGCAGGCGGCCTTGCGCGCCGGCGCTTTCGAAGGTCGTCTGCGCATGCAGGCCCAGCGTGGTGGTGGCGAGCTGGCTGCGGCCGGGCTTGCCCGCCAACGCGGCGTCGCCGCCCGATTCGGCGAACCCGCGGGTGCGCAGATCGCTATAGTCCGCGCCCACGAATGGCTCGACGGACACGCGGTCATTCAAGGGCAAGGCATAGCCCAGCTCGGTGAAGAATTGACCCGTGCTCGCGTGGTAATTGCTCTTCAGCGATTCGTTCGCGCCGGCCGCGTCCACGCTGCGCCGGGTCTTGACGTCGTGCCAGGTGTACGCGGCGCCCACGGTCACGTTGATCTTTCCGGGTCCGGCCTCGAACCCCTTGCCGCCATAGATCGTGGCGCTGTAGCTGTCGGCGTCGGTGGTCGAAGACAGATCCCGCACGGTGGCATGGCTGTCGGTATAGCCCAGCGCGCCGCCGACGCGCCAGCCATTGCCCACGCCATGATCGCCGCCCAGGAACAGGCCGCCATCGGAATCCTGCGTCCTGTATGCATCGCCGTTGCCGCTCAGCGTGCGCCAGTTGCCGAAAACCTGCGCCCAGACAGGCTGCGCGGCGGACGACGGCAGCGCGGACGCATCTCCGTTCCCCAGTTGGGCCGTGGCCGCGCCAGGCAGGCGCGCCGCGTCCAGATTCGCGCGGAAATGCGATAGCGGCACGCTGGTCACGTTATCGCTCACGCCGCGCAGCACGGCGATGGCGCCGGCATAGGCTTCGCCCGACATCGAATCGAACACGGCGGGCGGCGCGCCCTCGGGCAGGTTCAACACCCGCGTATACAGCCCGTTGCTCGCGGGCAGGCTTTGCAGCGCATTGGCGACCGCGCGCTGGTTATGCGTGGCGGCAAGATCCGCGAACCGGATAGGCCGGGTGCCCCCGCCATCATCGGACCCACCGCCACTGTCCGACCCGCCGCCACTGTCCGACCCGCCGCCACTGTCCGACCCGCCGCCATTGTCCGATCCCCCCTCATCCGGCACCTGCTTCAATTGCATCAACAGGTCCACGTCATTGGCGCTGTAGGCCAGGCTGGGCGTCAGATAAGCCAGGTTGCTCGACACCGCGCCGAAGGCGCCGCGGACGCCGTTGTCCGCGGTCAGGATGGTGTACGACGTCGAGGCCGCATAAGTGCCGTCCTGTCCCAGGTCCACCACCGAGCCCGCCAGGCTCGCCGTGCCGGCGACGTGCACGCTGCCATGACTGCCGTCGGCCGCGGTCTGCACGCGCAAGGTCGCGCCCGGCATGAACGTCAGGTCGCCGTTGACGCGCAGCGTTCCCATCGGCGTGGCGGCGTTGCCGGGCGACAGCGTCGCGCCGAACGCGATCGTCGCGGGCCCCACGGCGCCCACGCCGGACAGCGTGGTCATCGGATTGACGAAAAGCGTCCCGCCCAGCGCGCCATCGACTTGCAGGCCACCCATCGCCACCTGCGTCATGCCGGCATATCCACTGCTGTCGCCGCTCAACGCCAAGGTACCCGCGCCCAGTTTCGTCAGCGTGCCAGCCCCGGAGATGGAGCCGCTGAAATTCGTATCGTCGGAACGATTGAAGACCAGGCGGCTGTTGTTCCGGATATCGCCGGACAAACTGCCGCCGGTCGCGCCGTCGCCCACCTGAAGCTGGCCCGCATCGACCACGGTCGTGCCGGTGAACGTATTCTGCCCGGCCAGGACCAGCGTGCCCACGCCCATCTGCCGCACCGTGCCGGCGCCGGAAATCGCGCCGCCGAAGGTCACGATGTCGCCGCGGTCGAAAGCCAACGTGCCGGCGGGGCCCACATTCACATCGCCGGCGATGCCGCCGAAGTTGCCGCCGATGCCTAGCTGCAGCGTCCCCGCCGTGACCGACGTGCCGCCGCCATAGCTGTTGTCGCGTACCAATACCAGGGTGCCGTCGCCCGACTTGCTCAAGGAGCCGGTCCCGGACAACGCCTGGTTCAGGGTAAAGGTATTGACCGCGTCGGCGATATCGAAACCGCCGCCCGCCGCGCCCAGCGTGATATCGCGCAGGGTGCCGCGGAAGGTGGCGCCAGTCACGCGCAACACGCCGCCATTCAAGGTCAAGGCGTTGGCGACGTCGCCCAGGGAACGGTCGTCGCCTATGGATAGTTTCCCGGCGCTGATCGTCGTGCCGCCGGTATAGGTGTTCATGCCCGTCAGCACCAATGTCCCCAGGCCCCGCTTGTCCAGGCCATCGCTGCCCGCCAGGACATTGCCCAGCGTCGCCGTCCAGCCGGCGCTGGCCGCGCTGCCGTCGCCCACGGTCACTTGCACGGGCGCGGGATGGCCGCCATCCGCGACGAGCGTCAGCGCATCACCCGTCATGGCGTAGCCGTCGCTGGCGAACTGCATGCCGGTCGCCTGCACCGCGCCCGCCGCATTCGACACGTTCACCGTGCCCGCCGTGCCGCCGAAGATCGCGAAGCCGGGCTGCGGGCGCATGGCGCCCATCACGTGCCCGGTCATATCCGCCCAATCCGTCGCGGTCCTGGACCAGGTTCCGGAACCACCGCCCATCCGCGATGGCAGCGCCCTGCCGTCGGCGTTCCAGAAATTCAGATCGGGCACATCGCCGCTGACCAGGTTGATGCGCTTGTCGTCGCTCAATCCCTGCACGAACAAACTGCTGCCTATCGGCGTCTTACTCAGGATCGGCATGGAGCCGGTCAGCGTGCCGCCATAGCTGAACAGGTTGTATACGCCCGCGCCCATTCCGCTGGCGTAGGCGACGTTGACCCTGACGCCGTCCAGCTCCAGATCGCCCGTCACCGCCACGCTGCCGCTGGCGCCGGGAATGGTCCAATTCGGCCCGGGCGCGCCCAGGGAGACATCCAGGAAACTGCCCGGCAACCCCTGAAGGCTCCCGACCGTCAACGTGCCCAAGCCGTTGCCCGGCTGAAGATGCGCGCCGGCGTTCAAGCGGACCGCGCCGCCCACGCTGCCGTAGCCGCCGAGCGTGGCGCCCGCGTCGACGGTAATGCTGTTGCCGTAGACCGCGTTGCCGTGCGTGACGGGGTTGTCCCCTACCAGCAGCTTGCCGGACATGACTTCCATGTAGCCGGGCGTAGCGCTGACGCCGTTTAACGCCAGCGTCCCGGCGCCGCCTGGAACAACGATGCCGTTGCCGGAGATCGCGCCGTTGTAGGCGTAGTCCCCGTTCCGGAAAAAAAACACGGTCCCGTTGTTGACGAGGTCGCCGGTGATCGAGCCCGTATCGTTCGGCGAATCGCGCCTGCCCAATTGCAGGATCGCGCCCGGCAATACCGTCGTGCTTCCTGTGTAGGTACTGTCCGCGGTGAACAGGGTCGTGCCGCTGCCGCCGACCACCACGCTCCCACTGCCTTGGACCACGCTGTCGAGCGAAAGACCGACCGCGGGCGGATCCAGGACGAGCTGGCCGTTGTCGACGATGGGACCACTCAACCACGCTCCCGTCGTCCCGTCGCCGAGCTGCAGCGTCCCGCCGGAAATGGTCGTCGTGCCGGTGTATGCCTGGTTGAGCAGCAGCGTCAACTTGCCGTCGCCCGCTTTGTTCAAGGAGCCCGAACCGGCTATCCTGGTCGAGATCGTCGTATCGAAGCCATTGGTGTCGAGCGTCGCCGTTCCCGGGTTCAGGGTAATTCCGCGCGTCGGCGCCAGGTCGAAGGCATTGAGCCATTTCAAGGCCGCGCCGTCGCCGAACGCGAGCTTGTTGGACGCGACGCCCAGGGCCGCGTCGCTGCCCACCGCCAGCGTGCCCTGCGCAACGTCGACATCGCCGTCGAAGGTATTGTTTCCGGTAAGGGCCAGGGTCCCGGCCCCTTTCTTGGTGATATTGCCCGCGCCGGTGATGTCGTTCGGCAGCACGATGTCCGTGGGCTGGTTGAACGTCAATGCCGTCAAGCCGGGCGACGGCGAGGCGCCGAGCTGGATATCTCCCGTCAATCCCGCGACGGGACCGTCGAACCGCAGCACGTTCGAGCCGCCGGTAAAGACGATGGCGGGCGCCTGCGTCGCAAGGTCGCCGCTCACGCCGCCGGCGATGAGGCCGTCGGTCTCGATGCTCAAATCGCTGCCCTGGATGGCGACGCCGCCGAGCGACACGCCACCGCCCGGGTTGGTATTCGACCCGCCCGCGCCGCCGCTGATCGATCCATGATTGTTCACAGCGATGTTGTCGCCCAGGATGCCTATGCCGCCCGACCCGCCCGTGCCGGGCGTCGAAATTGCGGAAAAGCCCCCCACGCCGCCGCGTCCGCCCACCACTTGGCCCGCGCCGCCGATATCGATGGAATAGGCCCCGGCCCCGGTCTGTATTCCGTTGCCGCCCGTTCCACCGTTACCGCCCGGGCTCGGAAGCGCGAAGCCGCCGCCACCGCCGACGCCACCGCGCACCGTGCCGCCATCCACCAGCGAAATCTCGATGACGCTGCCGCTGGACGCCGTCGTGATGTAGAGCAGCCCGACTCCGCCGCGGCCGCCGTCGCCCGCCAAGCCGGCGTTGTCCGTGTTGCCGCTACCGCCCTTTCCGCCCCCGCCGCCCGAAAAGCTGGTGGTGCTCGACGCCAGCGAGACCCCGGAAGAGGTCGTGACCACGACCCCATTGCCGCCGTCGCCGCCCCATCCGCCGCTGGAAAGGCCGGAGCCGTCCAATCCGGCAGTCCCACCGCCGCCACCGCTTCCCCCGTTGGCGGACCCGTATACGATCATGGATCCGGGACCAATGGGCGAGGTCACCGGCGAAGTAATCACCAGCCCGGAGCCGCCTTCCCCGCCGCCGCCGCCGCCACCGCCCGGGATCGTGGCTTGCCAGCCGTCTCCCCCCGGGGAGCCCACGAAAGAGCCTGAAATCCCGCCTGACACGACGGAGAGCTCGCGTCCATGCACCCCTCCAGCGCCACCCAGGCCGCCATAAGGCGTCATGCCGCCCGCGCCCGCGACAAAACCCGCGCCGCCGCCGCCAGCGCCGCTATCGACAGACCCGTTGGCGCCGGCCCCGCCCTCGCCTCCCGGCGCGTAGTTCGCTTCGCCCCCCGCCGCATGCGTACTGGACGCCACCACCCCCGATCCGCCCGCCCCGCCGTCCGCCAGCGCGGCCACCGGTGCGAACAAGGTGGCTAGCGCGAGCACGTTGCGGCGCAGCACGCCCGTTTTTCCCGATTTTCGATGAGAGGTCTTGCGGGTTTTCTTGGAAGCGCCCATGGCCGTTGGATAGGAGGATGGAAAACCCCGCGAGTCTATGGAAATGCCGGCGTCCGCGAATCACCCGTTCTAGGTACGAAACAACACTTGGCGAGCCGCTGAAGACCGCCATCCCCGGGACGAGGTGCTGGCTCTAGAATACGGCCCAGGACCCGACTTGCAATGGACATGGAACCCGGACAGACAAAGGCCCCCGTGCGCGTTTTCATCGTGGAGGACGACGCCGCCTTGCGCATCGAGTTCGAGCGCATGCTCAGCGCCCGGCAAGGATTGGTCTTGGCGGGCAGCGCGCAGAACATGGCCGACGCGCGCCGCCTGCTGGGACAGATGCCGTGCGACGTCGTCATCGTCGATCTGGGGCTGCCCGACGGCGACGGATCGGACTTGATCGCATGGCTGAACCGCGAACGGCCGAACGCCACGGTGCTGGTCAGCACTGTCTTCGGCGACGAAACGCACGTCGTGCGCGCCATCGAGGCCGGCGCGCGCGGCTATCTGCTCAAGGACACGACGCAAGCGGAATTCGTCCGCTCGCTCCTGGCCGTGCACGCGGGCGACGCGCCGCTGTCGCCGCAGATCGCGCGGCACCTGCTCAAGCGTTTCGCGCCGGCGCCGTTGGCTTCCGAGCGCAGATCCTCGAGTCACGGCCCGCAAGCCGGCGACCTGACGCCGCGCGAAGTGGACATCCTGAACCATGTCGCGCTGGGCTATTCGGCCTCGGAAACCGCCGCCCGCCTGTCGGTGTCCATCCATACCGTCACCACGCACATCAAGCGCATCTACGGCAAGCTGGCCGTGCACAATCGCGTGGAAGCCGTCAACGCCGCGCGCAGCAAGGGACTGATCTAGTGAGCGGGCGCACGCCTGCCGTCGTCTTCCGGGCAGTGCTGGCGCATTTCCTGGCGGCCATGTGTTTCCTGGCGATCACCGCGGCGCCGGCCTTGGCCGAGAACCCGGCCATCGAGTTGCGGCAGGCGCGATTCATCCCCGGCGACGCGGCGCAGCCTCCTGTTTCGGGCGGCACGCCGGTGACGCTTCCCGACGTCTGGAGACTCACGCATCGAGACCTGGACGGCTATGCCTGGTACGTCATGACGTTCACATTGGACGAGATTCCCACGCAGCCCCTGGTGCTCTATGCCCCGCATATCTCCGTCATCGCGGAATTCTGGCTCAACGGATCGCTTCTGAACGCTGGCGTCGCTTTCGACACGCCCGACAAGATGGGCACGACGATGAGCGACGCCCCCGTGCGCCTGGTGCTGCCATCGCGCCTGTTTCTCCCCGGCGCCAACACCCTGGCCGTCCGCCTGCAAGGCAGCTCGCAAGTGCGCAGCGGCCTGTCCGCGATAACCATAGGGCCGGCGGAGCAGATAGATCCGGCATGGCGGATTCGCTACGCCTTGCAGGTGGCGATACCGTACGGACTGCTGATCGTCCTCGGCGCGGGTTTGTGCTTCCTGGTGGCTTACCTGCGCCGCCAGCGGCGCACGCACCTTCTGCAATTCGGCTTGCTGGTGGGCGTATTCGCGGCCACCTCGTATATCTCCTGGGTCCTGCCGATCAGCCGCGGGCAACAGGAATTGCTGCGCATATTCTCCTCGACCACCATGTATTGGGTGTTGTTCGTGGCGGGGTATAACCTGGCCGGCTTCCGCGTGCGCTGGCTCCTGCCCGCCTGGCATGCCTTGACCATCGCGACGCTCATTGCCGTGTCCGTCGCGGCCATCATGCGCCCGGTCACCGACTTGCTATGGCTGCTGCTCTGGCCGCACATCCTGGCGCGCGCCGCGGTCATCGGCCTGCTGCTCTACCGGGGCTGGATCTCGCGTTCCCTGAAGCACTGGGCGCTGGGGCTGACCGCCCTGCTGTGGCTGGCCGGCATCGCCCAGGCCTCGCTGGTCGGGATGGAATTGATGTCCTGGAACGACTTCCGGTGGAGCGTGATCGGCGCGGCGCCTTTCTGCCTCGTGCTGCTCTTCGCCTTCGCCGAGGCCTTCATCCTGGATCGGGAACAGGCCGCGGTATCGCAGCGCACGGCCGTGACGACGGAGCGCGAACGCATCCTGCAGGACATGCACGACGGCATGGGCGCGCACCTGGTCGCGGCGCTGCATATGGCGCGGCGTCCGGAAACCGACAAGCGCGAACTCGTCAGGTCGCTGGAGGAATCGCTACAGGACATGCGCCTGATCATCGACTCGCTGGACACTCAGTCTCCCGGTTTGCTGCCGCTGCTGGCCAATCTCCGCTTCCGCCTCGAACCGCAGCTCAAGGCCATCGGCATCCGCCTGGAATGGGATATCCATCCGCTGCCCGGCCTGCCGCCCCTGACGCCGGACGAAACGCTGGCGGTGCTGCGCATCGTGCAGGAGGCGGTCAACAATGCGATCCGGCATGCGCAGCCCAGGAACGTCCGCATCGCGGCGCGGCCGGAAGGGAATGGGGCGCTGATTTCCATCAGCGATGACGGGCGCGGTTTTTCCACTGACGGGGTGGAGCGGGCCGGGGCGCATGGGTTGAGAGGGATGCGGGCGCGGGCGGCGAAGCTGGGGGCGAGGCTCGCGATCGAGAGCGGGAGCGAGGGGACGCGGGTTTGGCTTGAGATTGGGAGGGTGGGGGCGGGTTAGGTTCCATGCCGGGCCGTACAGCGCGCCTTTTGTGACTTTTTCTCCGCGCCCGCTGAGATGTTTTCGTTTGATGCCGCCAAGGCCTGCGATCTATATTTTTGCCAGCCCAGCGCGCTCCCCGCCTTTTCTCCCACCTGGACGGCCTTGCCGTCTACCTGACGAACCCTGCGATCACAACAATGACGAACGAGACACCCGTAGCAATCATCACCGGTGCGGCCAGCGGCATCGGCCACGCCACCGCCCAACTGCTCGCGAGCCGCGGCTATCGCGTCGCCATCGCCGACCTACGTGGACCCGCCGCGCAGGAGGCCGCCGAAGCGATACGCGCAAGCGGCTTCGAGGCGATGCCCGTGACGGTCGACGTCGCCGACGAAACCAGCGTAAAGGCGATGGTCGACGCGGTCGTCGCGAAATGGGAGCGCCTGGACGTACTGGTCAACAGCGCGGGGCTCGAAAGCGCCAAGCCGTTTCTCGACATCACGCCGGAGGAGTTCCGCCGCGTAATCGAAGTCAACACGACGGGCACCTGGCTCTGCGGCCAGGAAGCGATCCGTCAGATGCTGAAGCAGAAGAGCGGCTCCATCGTCAATCTCAGCTCGATCGCGGGCATCAGGGGCGGCGGCATGCTGGGCACCTCCGCGTACGCGACGTCCAAGGGCGCCATACTCGCGCTGACCAAGTCGCTCGCGCGCGAATTCGCCAAGTCGGGCATACGCGTGAACGCGGTCGCGCCGGCTTTCACGCTGACCGATTTCGTGCGCCGGCAACTGGCAAGCAAGCCGGAAGGCTTCATCGACTCGATCTACGCCGTCACGCCGATAGGCCGTGGCGCGCAGCCGGAGGAAATCGCGGAAGTGGTGGCGTTCCTCGCGTCGCCGCAGGCGTCGTTCGTGACGGGCAGCGTCTATAACGCGGACGGCGGAACGGCGATGTAAGCCTGGCAGCGGGTTCGCGCGGCCGCGTCATGCCGCCACTTCATGCTGTCACATCATCCGGCCTAACCCTCGGTGCTCAGCCATTCTTCCCTGAGCCAATCGACGAGCGCCACGGCCTGCGGCCGCGCCTCCAGATGCGGCGCCACCCACAGCACCAGCTTGCGCGGCCCCTTCACAAAGCCAAACGGCGCAACCAGCGTGCCGGAATCCAGTTCGTCGCGCACCAGCATGCGCGGCACCGCCGCCACGCCGAGACCGCACTTCGCGGCCTGGATCTGCAGATAGAAATGCTCGAACGATTCGGCAACGGCGGGACGGCGCGCGGGCGACAAGCGGCTCGCCTCGTACCAGTTGTCCCACGCGGCCGGGCGTGTAGCCGTAGCGAGCAAGCGCGCGCGTTCGAGATCGTCGGGCGTGGTGATGCGCGTCATGCGCATGTACTCGGGCGAGCAGACCACCCCGATCCACTCATCGACGAGCGGCTTCGGCTCGATGTCCTTCGGCGGCTTGATGGTGGACAGCCGGATCGCCACGCTGACGTTATCGCGCGCGAAGTCGACCTCGCCGTAGCCCGTGTGAAAGCCGATTTCGAGTTGCGGCTCCTTCCTATGCAGCCTGGAGAGGCGCGGCAATAGCCAGTACATCATGATGGAGGCCGAGCACGACAGCGTGAGCGGACCCGGCCGCACCCTGTCTACGCTCGCCTGGATCAGGGCGAACGCGCGAGACAGGCCTTCGGCGAGTTGCGCGCCCTCCGGCGTCGGCTCGGTGGCATGGGCGTTGCGCAGGAGCAGCAGCACGCCCAGGTTGTCCTCCAGCGAGCGGATGTGACGGCTGATCGCGCCGTGCGTGACGGATAGTTCGGACGCGGCTTCGCCAAAGCTGCGCAGGCGCGCGGTGGCTTCGAACGCACGCAACGCATTGAGTGAAGGACGGGGCATGCGTAGATTTCCTCGCAGACGGAGCGCTCGCGGCGGCTATTGTGAGTTTTTCGCATCGCGCGCAGAAATCATATCGTTTGAAGCTTTTGAGCGTCAATCTTATAGTCAGTCGCTCGGAAGCGCGCATGCAAAGGCGTTCCTTGCCTTCTCGTGCGCGCCGAATAAATCGAGATATGGAGACAGACGGCGCACTCCATTCCGTTCGCGCCCGCTGCAATGTAAAGCCGTCAACATGCTCAACAACCCTCGTCCCCGCGCGGAATTCACGGCGCGTTACTTCGCGGAAAGCTCGGTGCCGTTGGCAAAGGCCGCCGAAGTCATCGCGGGAGAACAGTCGAGCGGCACCTTTCTCGCGCTATCCGGCGAAACCGATGAATTGAAGGAGCGCGCCCGCGCTCGCGTGGTACGCGTGGATTCGCTCCCGCCCGTGCTGGAGCCTTCCTTGCGAAGCGCGTTCGTCGAGCGCCGCGACCCCACGCCGATCTATTATCGCGGCGAGATAGAAATCGCCTTCCCGGTCGACAACGTGGGCACGAATCTGCCGCAGTTGCTCTCGACCATCGCGGGCAACCTGTTCGAGCTGGGTGAAGTCACCGGCCTCAGGCTGCTCGACATCGACCTGCCCGACGACTATGCCGCGCGCTTTCCCGGCCCCGCGTTCGGCATCGAAGGCACGCGACGCGTGACCGGCGTGCATGGCCGTCCGCTGATCGGCACGATCGTCAAGCCGAGCATCGGCCTGTTGCCGGAGGAGACCGCGAAGATCGTCGACGATCTTTGCGCCGCCGACATCGACTTCGTCAAGGATGACGAACTGCTCGGCAATCCGTCATATGCGAGTTTCGACGCGCGTCTCGCGGCCGTCATGCCGGTGCTGCACCGCCATGCCGACCGCATGGGACGCATGCCGATGTACGCGATCAACATCTCCGGCACCATCGACGAGATGCTGCGCCGTCACGACCAGGTGCTCGCCGCCGGGGGCACCTGCATCATGATGTGCATAAACTGGGTTGGCTTCGCGGGCATCGAGCACATGCGCCGGCATTCGCAGTTGCCCCTGCACGGCCACCGCAACGGCTGGGGCGCGTTCACGCGCTGTCCGCAGCTCGGCTTTTCGTTCGCGGCGTACCAGAAGCTTTGGCGGCTCGCGGGCATCGACCATCTGCACGTGAACGGCGTGCGCGGCAAGTTCTGGGAGCCGGATGCGTCGGTGATCGACTCCGCGCGCTCGTGCCTCGCCCCTTTTGCGGGCGTACAGCCGCTGATGCCGGTGTTCTCGTCGGGACAATGGGCGTCGCAGGCCCCGGATATGTATAAAGCCCTGGGCTCGGTCGATCTGATGCACCTCGCGGGCGGCGGCATCATCGGGCATCCACGGGGCATCTCAGCGGGCGTGGCCAGCATGCGCGAAGGCTGGGAAGCGGCGATGCAAGGCATCGACCTCGACACGTACGCGCAGACGCACCCCGCGCTCAGCGCCGCGCTGTCCCACTTCAAGGCGATTTGAACGACGATGAGCGAAGCCTGCCGTCCGACCTTGCGACTCGCCTTCTACGGCGACGATTTCACCGGATCCACCGATGCGCTCGAAGTGCTGGCCTTCGCGGGGCTGCGCTGCGCCCTCTTCCTGAAGCCGCCCACGCCCGAACGGCTCGCCGCGCTCGGCGGATTCGACGCCATCGGGGTGGCGGGCGACAGCCGGGCGATGACGCCCGCCGAAATGACCCCGGCGCTGACGCCCATATTCGCCGCGCTGCGCGCGCTCGGCGCGCCTATCCTTCACTATAAAGTCTGCTCGACGTTCGACAGCGCGCCCCATATCGGCAGCATCGGGCGCGTGATGGAAATCGCGCGCGCAGGCTTCGGCCCGCGAACCATTCCGATCGTCGCGGGCACGCCCGCGCTGAAGCGCTATTGCATCTTCGGCAATCTTTTCGCGCGCTCGGGCACGGACGGCAAGATCTACCGTATCGATCGCCATCCCATCATGAGCGCGCATCCGGTCACGCCGATGGACGAAGGCGATCTCCTGCGCCACTTCGCGCGGCAGACGGACTTGCCGCTGGAAGGCTTCCACCTGCCGAATTTCGAGGAGGGCCGCGCCGCGCTCGATGGCGCGTGGCAGGCGGCGCTCGACGCCGCGCCCGCCGGCCTGCTGCTGGATACCGCGACGCGCGCACATCTGACCGAAATCGGGCGACTGCTCGAAGGCTATGCGCAGACCCACGGGCCGGTATTTGCGGTTGGCTCGTCCGGCCTGGAATACGCCATGACGCAATGGTGGGCCGAGCAAGGAACCCTGCCCGCGGTAACGCGTTCGTTCGACCGGATCGAGCCGGCCGCGCCGATACTCGCGATGTCGGGAAGCGCATCGCCGCTGTCGGCGACGCAGATCGACGCGGCGATCGCGGCGGGTTTCGCGGACATCGCCATCGACGCCCGCGCGCTGATCGACGATCGACAGGGCGCAAGCGCATTCGACGACATCGTGAATCGCGCGCTCCACGCATTGCGCGACGGCCGCAGCGTGATCCTGCATACGGCGCGCGGGCCGCGCGACCCGCGCATCGGCGAGATGCTCGACGCGCTCACGGCGCGAGGCATGACCCGCGACGATGCGCGTCATCTCGGTGGCCGCGCGCTGGGGCAGCGGCTCGGCGCGATCGCGGATGCGGTGCTCAAGGCCCAGCCGCTGCGCCGCCTGATCCTGTCCGGTGGCGACACGTCGAGCCAGGTCACGCAGGTGCTCGGGCCGGATGCGCTCGAGATCGACACGCGTCTGACGCCCGGCGCGCCGCTATGCCGCGTCATCTCCGAAAAGCCGCATCTGCGGAACCTTCAGCTTGCATTGAAGGGCGGTCAAATGGGCGACGCGGGATTCTTCGTCAGTGCGCGCGACGGGAACATCGCCTGATAGAGACCTGACGACGCAGACCCCCGAGGGTGACGATGTCTTCCGACATCGCCACCCCCAGAACAACCGCCTGCCCTCGACGGTGGCGGCAGGACATCCGCACCGTCAGGACTTCAGGAATCCGATCGAAATCCACGGCACCGCCGCAATCACGATGATGCCGACGAACAACGCCAGCATATAGCCGACGATCGGCCGGATGCCTTCGTCCGGATGAATCTTGCTGACCGCGCACGCGCCGTAGTAGCCGACGCCGAACGGTGGAGAGAACAGCCCCAGGCCCATCGACAGAATCACGACCATCGCGTACTGCACTTCGTGGATGCCCACGTCGCGCGCGATCGGGAACAGCAGCGGCCCGAACAGCACGATCGCCGGAATGCCTTCCAGCACGCTGCCCAGCAGCACGAACATCACCACCGACACGGCCATGAAACTCACGGCGCCGCCCGGCAGATGCTCCATGAACGACGCCAGGCTGTTCGAGAAACCCGACTGCGTAAGCGCCCAGGCCATGGACGTCGCCGTGCCGATGATGATCAGGATCGCGCCCGACAGCGCCGCCGTCTCGACGAGCATCGGGAAAATGCGCCTCCAGTCGAACCGGCGATAGATGAGCAGGCCGGCGATCAGCGAATAGACGATGCCGACCGTCGATACTTCCGTCGCCGTCGCCACGCCCTCGACCACCGCGAAGCGGATCACCACCGGCAAGGCGAGCGCGGGAATCGAAATCACCAGGAGCTTCGCGATTTCCGAGCCGCGCGCGCGTTCGGCGGACGCCGGGACGGCGCCGCGCGCACGCCACCACACCAGGACGCACAGCGCCATCGCGAGAACGAGCCCCGGCAGCAGGCCGCCCGTGAAGAGCGCCGAGATCGACACGCCGGTTACCGAGCCGATCGTGATCAGCACGATGGACGGCGGCACGGTTTCCGTCTGCGCGCCGGTCGCCGACAGCAGCGCGACGAGCTCGCCCGGTTTCTCGCCGCGCGCCTTCATCTCCGGGAACAGGATCGGCGCGACCGCGGCCATGTCGGCGGCCTTGGAGCCGGAAATGCCCGAGATCAGGTACATCGCGCCGACCAGCACATACGACAGGCCGCCGCGCACGTGGCCGAGCAGCGAAGCGAGGAAGTTGATCATCGCGCGGGCCATGCCGGTCATTTCGATCAGCAGGCCGAGAAAGATGAACATCGGCACGGCAAGCAGCAGAAGCTGCGACATGCCCTCGTCCATCCGGCTCACGACGATCTCCAGCGGCATCGAGGTGGATAGCGACAGATACGAAAACACCGCCAAGCCGAACGAGAACGCGATGGGCATGCCCGACAGCACGGTGAATCCAACCACGCCGACGAAGAAGATCAGCAGGTTGACGTTGCCGAGCGATTGCAGCGCCGGACCGAGCGCGTGCAGGCCCGTTATGACCGCCGCGACCACGACGATGCCCATGGCAGCCTGCTTCCAGCCGAGCGCCAGCAGCTTGACGATCGACATCAGCAACATGACGGACACGCCGTAGACGATCGCGGCGACGCGCAGCGCGTCGTTGATTTCCAGCGCCGGCGTGACGAGCCCCCATTGCTGGTTGAAGTACGCATAGGCCGGCGCCGCGATCAGCCCCAGGAACAACAGGCTCGCGACCAGCGAGACGGTGTCCCAGATCGCTCCCCACTCCTTGCCCGCGCGATTGACGATCGCCGTCATCCGCATGTGCGCGCCGCGATGCAAGGCCGTCGCGGCGCCGGTCATCGCGAGCCACAGGAACAGGATTCCCGCCAGTTCGTCGCTCCACACCAGCGGGTTGTGAAGCGCGTAGCGGGCCACCACGCCGCTGAAGAGCAGCACGATCTCCGCCAACACGAGCAGGGCCGCGGGCACGGACACGATCAGCCCGAGCACGCGGTCGGCCACCGCGAGGCCGGCCGGCATGGCAGGCACGGACGGCGTCGCCCTGCCGTCGCGCGCTCCTTGCGAGAAATCCTCCGCGATCTGTGTTCTCATGCCAGCTTCCCGGTGACCTTCTCGAGCAGCCCCCATTCCTCCTCGCCGAAGAACTTCCTCTGCTCGGCGTAGAACCCGCCTTTCTGTAGCACTTCACGGAATCCGGTCATGTCGGGCGCGTTGAACTTCAAGCCCTTGCTCTCCAGCGCCTGTTGAAGCGAGGCGTTGAGTTTTTCCACGTCGTGGCGTTGCAGCAGCGCATAGGCGTTGAGGTGCTTCGAGGTGACGTCGCGGACGCTCGCCGGCAGTTTTTCCCATGCCGCGCGATTACCCAGGAACCAGAAGCCGTCCCACATGTGATTGGTCATCGAGCAATACTTCTGCACTTCGTAGAGTTTGGCCGTGTCGACCACCGCGAGCGCGTTTTCCTGACCTTCGACGACCTTGGTCTGCAACGACGAATACACTTCGTTGAAGCTGATCGAGGCCGGCGCGGCCGACAGCGCGCGGAACAGCGAGATCCACAACCGGCCCGGCGGCACGCGGATCTTCAAGCCCCGCAGGTCGGCCGGCGTATTGATCGGCTTGGAGCTGGTCGTGATCTGGCGAAAGCCGTTGTCCCATACCTTGTCCTGCACGACGAGACCGCCCTTGGTGATGAGGCCGCGCAGATGCGCGCCGAGTTCACCGTCGAGCGCGCCGAACACCTGGCTGTAGTCCTTGAACGCGAAGCCCACGCCGGTGATCGCCGTCTTCGGGACGAGCGACGAAAGCGCATTCGCGCCCGACAGGGTGAAGAACTCCAGCGCGCCCGCCCGCAGTTGCGCGAACATATCGGGGTCGCCGCCGAGCTGGTTGTTCGCGAACACGCGAATTTCCATGCGCCCGTCGGTATCGTTCTTGATGGCGTCCGCGGCTTGCTGGATACGCACGTTCAGGGGATGCGACGCCGGCAGGTCCGTGCCGACCTTGTAGCTGAACTCCGCCGCCTGAGCGCGCTTGATCCATGGCGCGCCCACCATGTCCGACGCGGCCAACGCCGCCGCGCCCGCGCCCGTCATGAGAAAGCTTCGACGATTGATTTTCATGCTTTGTCTCCTGGTTGTTCAATCCGCCATGCATCGTTCCGGCGCAGGCTGCGCGGAAGATGGGCTTCTTCTGAAAGCCGCCGGAACGAGCCGGCGGACGTGCCGCGGCGCTGCCGCGAAATACTGGCCTGGGTCCTGGTCGATCGCTTGGTCGATCGCCTAGTCGATCGTGATGACCGGCTTCACTTCCTCGAAATTCTTCATACGCTGCATCGCGACGTTGACCTGGTCGAGCGTGTAGCGGCCGGTGATCATTTCGTGGAACGGGAAGTCGTGCTGGTGCTTTTCGAGGAACTGGAGCGCGAGCGAGTAGCTGCGCGCGTCGCCCGAGAACGAGCCGAACACCTGCAGATTCTTCTTGACGATCATGGACGGCGCCACGGTCGTCGAGGCTTCGCCGAGTTGCCCGACCACCAGATAGCGGCCGCCCTTGCGCGCGAGCGCCAGGCCTTCGGCGAACGCCGCCGGCACACCGGTGAACTCCATCACGATGTCCGCGCCGCGGCCTTCGGTCTGTGCGAGCACCGCGTCCAGGCGCTCCTGCGCGGTCGTGCCTTCGACCGGAATGCACACGTCCGCGCCGAAGCGCTCGGCCATCTTCAGCCGCGCGGACGGCGAGCCGATCACGATGATCTTCTTCGCCCCGCGCACGCGCGCGTTCGCCGTCGCGAGCAAGCCCAGCGGACCCGCGCCCTGGATCGCCACGGTCTCGGTCGGCTCGATTTCGCCGATCTGCGAGAACGCATTCATCACCGAGCGCAGGGCGCAACTGGAAAGGCTGGCAAGTTCGTTCGACACCGAATCCGGCACGCGCAGACGGCCTGCCTGCGGCAGGATATAGCCGTATTGCGAGAATCCGCCGAGCAGATACGGCGCTTCCTCGATGTTTTCGTACATGTACGCGCGGCGATTCATGCAGAGCGTCGGCTTGCGCGCGGTGGTGCAGAAGAAGCAGCCGCCGCACGACGTGTGCGTGTAGACCACGCGGTCGCCCACTTTCAGCGGCGTGCCGACGGAATCGGTCGTGACGCCCGCGCCCGCGCGCACCACGCGGCCGACCATCTCGTGGCCGACGATCACCGGCAGGTTCACCTTCAGCGACAGCGAGCCCTGCCACAGATGAATGTCGGTGCCGCAGATCGACGACATTTCGAGCTTGACGAGCGCGGCGGAAGGTTCGACGTCGCGGGGAATCGGCACGTCCTCGATGGCGAGCGGCGCCTTGAATTCACGCAGCACGGCTGCGCGGGAAAACTCGGGAAAGGCGGTCATGCGATGTTGTCTCCTGAAGCTTGTAATCGATAGCGTGCGGCCCCCGCTTGGGCGGGCCGTCGCTCTCTTTAGCCGTGCTTCAACACGACGGTCTTCGCGACGGTGTATTCCTTGAGCGCCTCGAGACCTTTTTCGCGGCCGTGGCCGCTGCGCTTCACGCCGCCGAACGGCAATTCGATGCCGCCGCCCGCGCCGTAGTTGTTGATAAACACCTGGCCCACGCGCAGCTTCTTGGCGACGCGCATCTGGCGCGCGCCGTTCTCCGTCCACAGGCCGGCGACGAGACCGTATGCGGTGCCGTTGGCGATGGCGATGGCCTCGGCTTCGTCCTCGAACGGGATGGCGGCGAGCACCGGACCGAACACTTCGTCCTGCGCCAGTTCGTGCTCGACCGGCACCGGCCCGAACAGCGTCGGCGTGACGAAGTAACCGGTCGCGGCCGCGCTCTCGTCCAGCGTGCCCTGCGCGATCACATTGATGCCGCCGCTGGCGGCGCGCTCGATGAAACCCTTGACCTTGACGTGCTGCGCGCTGTTGATGACCGGTCCGCATTGGAGATCCGCCGCGGGCGCGCCCACGCGCACCTCGCTCATCTTCTCCCTGAGCACGCCGACGAAGCGTTCATAGACCGAGCGCTGGATCAGCACGCGGCTGCCCGCCGAGCAGGTCTGCCCCGCGTTCTGCGTGATGACGCCGACGATGGTCTTGGCGGCTGCCTCGAAATCGGCGTCCTCGAACACGATCTGCGGCGACTTGCCGCCGAGTTCCAGCACGCACGGCACATGATTCTTCGCGGCCGCCGTCTGGATCAGCGTGCCGACTTCCGGCGAACCGGTGAACGACAGGAAATCGACGTCGGCGTGCTGCGACAGCGCCGCGCCCGCTTCCTCGCCCAGACCGGTGACCAGGTTGATGACGCCGGCGGGCAAACCCGCTTCGTGCGCGAGCGCGGTCAGGCGCGCGCAGCTCATGCTGGCATCCTCGGCGGGCTTCAGGACGACGGTGTTCCCTGTCGCGAGCGCCGGACCGATGGTGCGGCCGAACATCGAGGCCGGGTAGTTCCAGGGGATGATGAGGCCGCATACGCCGCGCGGCTCGCGCTGCACGGTGACCTGATAGCCGTCGAGGAAGGGCAGCACGTCGCCCAGCACCTTGTCGGCGGCGCCGGCATAGAACTCGAAATAACGCGCCGTCGCCTTGATATCCGTGCGCGCCTGCGTGATCGGCTTTCCGGTGTCCCGCGCCTCGATCTGCGCGAGTTCCTCGGCGTTATCGAGAATCAGCGCGGACAGCTTGCTCATGATGCGGCCGCGCTCGAACCCGGCCATCGTGCTCCACGGACCGCCCAACGCGGCGCGCGCGGCGGCGACGGCTCGTTCGATTTCGGCTTTCCCGCCGCGCGAGATCGCGGCGAACACCTCGCCGTCGATCGGCGAGCGCACTTCGAGCGATGCCCGCGATTCCGCGCCGCTCCATTCGCCGCCGATGAATATGGTTCCAGCCTCCGTGGGCATGTGCGTCTCCTGTTCGATGTGTTCGATGTAATGGTTATTGGTCAATCCCGCTTGGGCGAATAAAGTATATGGACGCCGCAAGTGACGCTACAAATACGAATTGGCGATACTCGGCATAGTTCATCCCTATACCCAGCGGCGCCGCGCGCATGGCCGCATACAGAGGAGACAAACACGCATGGACATCCGCCAATTGCGGTATTTCGTTGCCTGCGTCGATGCTGGAAGCCTGTCCAAGGCGGCGCTCGCGCTGTCCATCTCGCAGCCTTCGCTGTCGCAACAGATAGCCGAAATGGAGGACGATCTGGGCGTGCCGCTCCTCGTTCGCAGCTACACCGGCGTCGCCCCGACCGACGCAGGCACCACCTTCTACCGGCACGCGCAATCCATCATCAAGCAGTTCGCGCAGATGCGCGGCGACGTCAAGCGCGGCGAGCACGCGCTTTCCGGCCAGGTCGCCATCGGCTTGCCGACGAGCGTGTCCTCGGTGCTCGCGGTGCCCCTGTTCGAGCGCATGCGCGCACGGCACCCGGGCATCCAGTTGGATATCTTCGAAAGCATGAGCGGTTATCTCAACGAACTGCTCGCCAGCGGAAGACTCGACATCGCCGTGCTGTTCCGCGAGACCGAGACGCGCGGCGTCACGGTCGTTCCGCTTTTCAACGAACGTCTGGCCGTGTACGGCGCGGCGTGGGTCGGCGATCCACAAGGCGAGACCCTGGCCCTGGAAATGCTTTCCGGCGTGCCGCTGGTGCTGCCCGGCAAGTTGCACGGCCTGCGCCTGCTGGTCGAGCGCGCATTCGACAGCGCGGGACTTGACCTGAACGTCATCGCGGATATCGACTCGCTGCCGGCCATGCTCGAACTCGCGCGCCGCGGCGAAGCGGCCACCATCCTCTCCGGCCTGCTCGGCCGCGACACGTCGCGGAACACGCCGGCGCGCTACATCGTCAGCCCGACGCTGGAGCGCTCGGTCGCGCTGTGCCGCCTGAACGCCGTGCCGCAGACCGCCGCCGCCCGCGCGGTGCAGGACTGCATGCGCGCGCTCGTCGCGGAGATGGCGCCAACGCTCGGCGCCTCGCCGGCGCCGGCGTGAGGCTGCATTAATCGCGTGAGCGGAAGCCGGGACGAAGGTCATATTAGTCACGCCTATATCCCGTAGTTCCAAAGAGTATTTCCTCCTGGAACGCGGTCGGCGCTACGATTTTCGCGAGGCGGCCCAAGGCGCCGTCATCGTGACCCGCATAATCAGGAGACAAAGCATGCCGCTTCCGCTTTCGGGCATCACCGTCGTATCGCTCGAACAGGCCATCGCCGCGCCGCTCGCGTCCCGCCATCTGGCCGACTGGGGCGCGCGGATCATCAAGATCGAACGTCCCGGCCGGGGCGATTTCTGCCGCGACTACGACACCGTCATGAACGGCATGTCGAGCCAGTTCGCCTGGACCAATCGTTCGAAGGAGAGCGTCGCGCTCGACATCAAGAGCCCTGAAGGCGCGCGGGCGCTCTTCGCGCTGCTCGAAACGGCGGACGTCTTCCTGCAGAACCTGGCGCCCGGCGCGGCCGCCAAGCTCGGCCTCGACGCGAAGACGCTCGTCGAACGTTTCCCGCGCCTGATCGCCGTGGATATCTCCGGCTACGGCAGCGGCGGCCCGTACAGCGACAAGAAGGCTTACGACCTGCTCGTGCAATGCGAATCCGGCTTTCTCGACATCAACGGCAGCGAAGCGGAGCCGGCCAAATGCGGCATCGCGATCGCCGACATCGCCACCGGCATGTACGCGCTCAACGGCATCCTCATGGCGCTGTACAACCGCGAGCGCACCGGCCTCGGCACCGCGTTCGAGGTCTCGCTCTTCGATTCCATGACCGAGTGGATGAGTTACCCCGCCTACTACGTGAGCGGCAGCGGCAAGCCGCTCAAGCGCAACGGCATGCGCCACGCGACCATCGCGCCGTACGGGCCGTTTCGCACCGGCGACGGCCGCAGCATCTTCTTCGGCATCCAGAACGAGCGCGAATGGCAGTCGTTCTGCAATATCGTGCTCGGCGACCCGGCTATCGCCGCCGATCCGCGCTTCGACAGCAATCCACGGCGCCTCGCCCATCGCGACGCGCTCGAAGCGCTTATCGAAGCGCGCTTCGCCGAGTGGACCAGCGACGACGTGCTCGCGCGCCTCGACAACGCCGCGATCGCCAACGCGCGCATGAATTCGGTCGAGGAGTTCGTCGATCATCCGCAAATCCATGCCCGCGGGCGTACGCGCACAGTCGCGTCGCCGGCCGGTCCCTTGACCATGTTCGTGCCGGCCATCACGATTGCGGGCGTCGAGCCCGTCATGAAGCCGATTCCCGCCGTCGGCGAGCACACGCAGCGCGTGCTGGAAGAACTTGACCTGAGCAAGCGGAGCGCCGTATGAGCCAGCCCACCACCGGCTATCGCCTGACGCGCACGGTGCTCGCGGTGCCGGCCAACCGCCGGCGTCACGTCGAATCGGCGGCGCGCTCCGCCGCGGACGCGGTGTTCCTCGATCTCGAGGACGCCGTGCCCGAATCCGAGAAAGCCGGCGCCCTGCAAGGCGCGGTCAGCGCGCTGCGAGAACTGGACTGGGGCGGCAAGACCGTCCTGGTGCGCGTGAATGCCTACGGCAGCCGCACCATCGAGGAGGAGATCCGCACGCTCAGTCCGCTCGCGCGGCTCGATTCGCTGATCGTGCCGAAGGCCGAGCGCCCCGCGCATATCGAGGACATCGCGCGCATGATCGACGCGACGGAAGGCGACGCGCGCCGGGCGCCGCTCATGCTGGATCTGCTGATCGAAACCGCGCTCGGCCTCGTCATGGTCGACAGCCTCGCGCAGAGCAGCAAGCGCGTCGCGGCGCTGCATCTGGGCGTCGGCGACTTTGCCGGCTCCATCGGCGCCCGCAGCGCGGAGATCGGAGGCTCGCCGACCGGCTATCGGCAGACCGTTTCCGGCGCCGATGGCCGTTACCTCGAAACGCCGCTCGACCTGTTCGCCTATCCGATGATGCGCGTGCTGGTCGCGGCGCGCGCCTTCGGGCTGCGCGCGATCGACGGGCCGTGCGGCGCGTACCACGATGCGACGCTCACGCGCGCATGGGCGGAAAAGGCGGCGGCTCTCGGTTTCGATGGCAAGCAAGTGATTCACCCTTCACAGATCAAAGCAACATGCGATGCGTTCAAGCCCTCGGCGGAAGAACTCGCTTTCGCGACCCGCGTCGTCGACGCGATGCGGCAGGCGGAGAGCGAAGGACGCGGCGCCGTGGCCGTCGACGGGAAGATGATCGACTACGCGAATCTGCGCATGGCCCAACGCATCCTGATGCTGGGGGCGGCGGACCTTCACTGAACAGCGCGCCGTTCGGAATTTCCTGTTCCGGACGGCGTTTCTTGTAGCGGCGCCGCGGATGCGCCGCCCGTGCGTCAGACGGCGCCCGCGCCCCACGACAGGAAGCCGCCGTCCACCGGCAGCACGATGCCGTTCGTGTAGGCCGCCTCGTCGGAAGCGAGATAGCAGATTGCCGCGGCGATTTCCGAGGTCGTGCCGTAGCGTTTCATCGGAATGGCGCGCGAATATTCCTCCCGGAACTGGTCGCTGTGCAGGACCTTGGTCATCGGCGTATCGACGGGCCCCGGCGCGACCGCGTTGGCGGTGATGCCGTAATCGCACAGCTCGACGGCCATCTGATGCGTCAGCGCGATCACCGCGCCCTTGGACGTGCCGTAGGCCGTGCGGCCGCGGCCCACCGCGCGCATCCCTGCCACCGACGCGATATTGACGATGCGCCCCCAGCGGCGCTGCGCCATCATGCGCGCGGCGTGTTGGGCGCACAGCAGCGTGCCGGTGACGTTGACGTTCATCGTGGCAAGAAACGTGTCGAGCGGATAGTCGATGAATGGCACCAGCTTGGCGATGCCCGCGCCGTTGACGAGCACGTCGCAACGGCCGTGTTCCCGGGCGATCGACGCGAAGGCCGCCGCGATCGATTCCGGCTTGCCCACGTCCATCTGCACGGCGGACACCGACAACGCCTGCGCGGACAAGCGCGCGGCCGTGTCATCGGCGTTTTCCTTGTTGATATCGGCAAGCACGACGTGATAACCGCGCTTGCCCAGTTGTTCGGCCGTTTCCGCGCCTATGCCCATTGCGCCGCCCGTCACGACGGCGACCCGGCCGGCCGCGCCGCCTTCGATCGTCTTCTCCACGCTGTCTCCAGTTTTTTTGGTGAGAACCCGCGCTTGCCGGGTTCGCCGCCAGTGCCGGCGCGTATGCGCTGCTGCCTATGACTCACGGCTCTGGCGCGATCCCATTATCAGAGACGCCTTGGGGGAGGCTCAATGGATATTAATGCAGCGTAATGTGAGTAAAGATCACCGCAGGAGTAGGCGATGCGCGGATGGCGATATTCCGTCGCGCAGCAGACTGGAATGGCCGGAGAGCGGATGCCCGCTGCTGAAATCCGTCAGCCATTTTCCGGTCGACTACAATGCACGCCGGTCTTCCCGCGTCGCGGAAAGACGAGTAAGGACACTTCCGGATGCGTTACGAACTTACCGACCTGCGGCTCTTCCTGGCGATTGCTGAAGCAAAAAGCCTGTCGGGCGGCGCGAGCGCGCTGCATTTGACTGCGTCCGCGGCAAGCTACCGGCTGAAGAATCTCGAGTTCGCCATGAGCGTGCCGCTATTCAAGCGGGAAGCGCGCGGCATGGAACTTACCGCCGAAGGGGAGTTCGTTCTGAAGCACGTCCGGACGGTGCTCGCCGACGTGGAACGCATGCATGGCGAACTTGGCAGCTTCTCCAGCGGAATCAAGGGAAGCGTGAAGCTTTTCGCCAATAGCAGCTCCCTGAATGGCTTCATCGTTCCCAGCCTCCGGCGTTTTCTGTCCGCCAATCCCAATGTGAACATCCTGCTGGAGGAGCGCACCAGCACGACGATCGAGGCCGCCGTCGCGGGACAGGAAGCGGATATTGGAATATTCGCCGGCGAATCCCGGTCGCAAGGCGTCCGTGCCCGCCGCTATGCCGTCGACGAGCTGATTATCGCGGCGCCGCCGAATCACCCCATCGTTGCAAACGGGCCGTTGAAGTTTCCGGCCGTCCTGGACCTGGACTTTGTCTGCATGAGCAAGACGAGCAGCAACTATGTCTTTCTGCGGGACATGGCGAAGCTGGCGGGAAAGACGCCGAATGTCCGTATCCATGCCCATACTTTCGACGCCGTGCTATCCCTGGTTGCGGGCGGCGTCGGCGTGGCCCTGGTGCCCAGGAGCGTCGCCACCGTCGCGCTCGCCGATAAGCAGATCGCAGCGGTCGAACTGGCCGAGCCGTGGGCGATCCGTGAACTCACCCTGGTCCGGCCCTCGACAGGGCCTCTTTCGCCCCTCGCTGAACAGGTGGCGGAGTACCTGCTGGAAGACCCGGCGGTGGCGGCTACCCGGGAAGGTTACTGACCGGCGCCGCTCCGCCAAGGGGCCCGGCAGCGCGCGCGTCAGGCTTTGGCTCCGCGCGCTTGCGCTCCAGGAACTCGCGCATGAATTTCTGCGGCTCGCCGGTGCTGAACGCGGCGCCGAACTCGGCCACGCTCGCCTCTATGGAGGCATCGATCGAAGATACCTCCCACGCGCGCAGCAAGCGCTTCTGCTGCCGGATAACCGCCGGGCCAAGCGCCGCGAAGTTTTCGGCTAGGCCGCGGACGCGCTCATCCAGCCTTTCCATCGGCACCGCGTCATTGACCAATCCCCAAGCCTTCGCCTTGGCCGCGTCGATCAGCTCGCCCGTCAGCAGCATCCAATCGCTGTTCGCGCCGCCGATCAGCCGCGGAAGCAGCGCGGCGTGTATGACCGAGGGAATGCCTACTTTTACCTCGGGCATGCCGAATTGCGCATGATCGGCGCAAATCCGCAGATCGCACGCCAACGCCAGTTCCATTCCACCACCGAGACACCAATTGGGGATGCGCGCAATGACGGGAACCGGAAAGTGCCTGACCGCATTGCACAGGTCGCGTAGTTTGGAGATGAAGCGCTGTCCCGTTTCGTCATTCAGCTTCGCCATTTCGGCAATGTCGGCGCCCGCCACGAAGGCGCGGTCGCTCCCGCCCGTGAGAATGACCGTCCGCACGTCCGCTTCGTTGCGCAGCTCGTCCAACGCTGCGAGGAGACCGTCCATGACGGGAGAGCCCAGCAGATTGAGAACGCCGGCGTCCTTGATGGTGAGCGTGGCGATCCCCTTCGCGTCCATTTCCACGAGCGCGTGGGGATGATTTTTTGTCGTCATAGTCGTGATCCTGAAGTGATGTCGGTGGCCGGCGCCCTGCCCGCCGCGACGGCAGGCGGGTGGCGCCGCAATACAAATCGGGCGATCAGGCCTGTTCCTGGTACACGGCCAGCAGATCATCGTGCTGGCCCAGAACCGGCGGGGCGTCCGCCAGGGCACTGTCCGGGCTGCCGGCAAGAAGCGGATTCCTGACCAGCCGCAGGACTCCGAGTTGAGGATGGTGCGCCGTTTGAATCATCTTCCGATGAAGCACCTGAGGGTGGGAAAACACTTCTTCGAGGTTCTGGATAGGCCCCCAGGGGACACCGTGAGCATCGAACAGCCCGGTCCACTCCGCCCGGGGCCGCTCTTTCAGCAATGCGGCGATCATCGGCCCCAGCTCCGCCATGTGCCGCAGCCGGCTGCTGTTGGTGGCGAACCGCGGATCGCCGGCCCACTGCTCCCGGCCGATTAAACGGCAGAAGCGTCCGAACTGGCCGTCATTGCCGATCGCCAGAATGAGATGGCCATCGGAACACGCGAATACTTCATAAGGCGCGCAATTCGGGTGGGCGTTGCCGGTTCTCCTGGGCGGGTCGCCGGACACCAGGTAGTTCGCGGCCTGGTTGGCATTCAGCGCGACCGCGACGTCGAGAAGGCAGATGTCCAGATGCATGCCCAGTCCGGTGTGGTCCCTCTGCCGAAGCGCCGACACCACCGACACCGTGGCATACATGCCTGTCGTCAAATCGACGACCGCGACACCGGTCCGCAAGGGCCCGGCGCCGGCCGCGCCATCGGGCAGGCCGGTGTAGCTCATCAAGCCCCCCATGCCCTGGAAGACGTAGTCGTATCCGGGCTTGTCCGCCATCGGCCCGGTCTGACCGTATCCGGTCACGGAGAGATAGACCAGCCTGGGGTTGATGGCGCGCAGGGATTCGTAGTCCAGGCCATACTTGCGCAATCCGCCCGCCTTGAAGTTTTCAACGAAAACGTCGGCCTCGAGCACGAGTTTCCTGATGATTGCGGCCCCCTCGGGCGTCGAGAAATCCAGGCGGACCGACTTCTTGCCGCGATTGCAGGCCATGAAGTAGGCCGCCATCGAAGCCGAGCCGTCTTCAGCGCGGTGATCGGGCGGCCCCCATCCACGGGTGTCGTCGCCGCGTTCCGGGTGCTCGATCTTGATGACCTCGGCGCCCATGTCCGCCAGGTTCTGGGTGCACCAGGGTCCGGCCAGGATGCGGGACATATCGATGACCCGAATGCCGCTCATGGCTTCATGCAGCATATTTTCTCCACTCTTCCTCGTAATTTGAACGATCGACCCGCCGGTTGAAATTCCCGCCGTCACGGTCAAAAGGTCGACGCGCCCTCGGCCACGCGCTTCTCGATGATGGCGGCGGGCTGCCAATGGGCGCCGTGCAAGCTATGCAAGGCCCGCAATCTTTGCAGGACCGTCGCAAGTCCCAGCGCTTCCGCGTAGAACATCGGCCCGCCCCGCCAGCCTGGAAACCCGTAGCCATTCACATAGACCACGTCGATATCGGAAGCCCGCTGGACGATGCCTTCCGCATAGATCTGGGCGCCTTCGTTGATCAGCGCGAGCATGCAGCGCTCGACGATTTCCTCGTCGCCGATGGTCCTGCGCTCGATGCCTGCCTCCCGCGCGCATTCCCGGGCAATCGCGTCGACGAGGGGGTCCGGGACAGGTTCGCGGCCATGCTGCTCGTAGCGGTAATAGCCCGCGCCGGTCTTCTGTCCGAAACGCCCTGCTTCGCAGATCCGGTCGGCGACCTTCGAATATCGGAGATGCGCCGGCCTTGTCGGCGCCAGGCGCTTGCGCGTCGCCCAGTTGATGTCCAGGCCCGCCAGGTCGGCCATGGCCAGCGGCCCCATGGCCATGCCGAATGCCGTAAGGGCCCGGTCGATCTGCTGCGGGCTGGCGCCCTCCTCCAGCAAGAAGTTGGCCTCGCGCCAATACCCGGTGAGCATGCGGTTGCCCACGAAGCCTTCACACACGCGAACCAGCACGGGGATCTTGCCGATCTTTTGTGCGACCGCCATGCAGGCGGCGATGACGCCGTCGCTGGTGGCTTGTCCGCGGACCACCTCCAGCAGTTTCATCACATTGGCCGGGCTGAAGAAGTGCAGGCCGATCACATTCGCTGGACGCGAGGTGCTCCGCGCGATTTCGTCGATGTTCAATCGAGAGGTGTTGCTGGCCAATATCGCGTCGGGACGACAGATACGATCCAGTTGCCTGAAGACGTCCTGCTTCACACCCATGTCTTCGAACACGGCCTCAATGACCAGGTCGACGTCGGCGAATGCGCCGATGTCCAGTCCGGTCTCGATACGAGCCAATCGCTCAGCCACGTCCGCCGCGCTGAACTTTCCTTTCGCGGCGGATATCTCGTAGTTCTTCCTGATGAGGGCCACGCCGCGGTCCAACGCCGCCTGCTCGCGCTCGACCAGCGCGACGGTATATCCGGCGTTGGCGAAAGCCATGGCGATACCGCCGCCCATCGTTCCGGCGCCGAGGATCCCCACGCGCTCGATGGACCTGGAAGGGCCCTCATGGCTGAAGCGCGGGGCGCTCTTCTCCGCGAAGAAGAGGTGGCGCAAGGCGCGCGACGTCGGGTCTTCCACGAGGCTATCGAATATCCGCCGCTCCTCGGCGAGCCCGGATTCGATGGGCAAGCGCATTGCCGCCTCCACGCTGTCGATCGCCGCCATCTGGGCTTTCGCGTTGCGCGCCTTGCGGTTGAGTTTCTCCCGGAAACCCGCCAGGAGGGCCGCATCGTTGCCGATATCGCGCAGGCCAACGACGGGATGCGCGGTCTTGCCGGCGGCTTCGTCCGCATAGGCGATCGCGGCGCCCAGAAGGTCCTCTTGCACGACCTTGTCGACCAGGCCGATGGCGCCCGCCTTCTCGGCCGAAACCGGCTTCCCGCTGGTGATCATCCGCAAGGCCGTTTCCAATCCGACGACGCGCGGCAGACGTTGCGTGCCGCCCCCGCCCGGTATGAGCCCCAAGGCGACCTCAGGCAAGCCAAGCCTTGCTCCGGACTTCGCCAGGCGATAGTGGCACCCGAGCGCCAGCTCGAGGCCGCCGCCAAGCGCGAAGCCCGAAATCGCGGCCACCACGGGCTTGGACAGGCCCTCGATCGTCGCGATGACGTCCCGCAACATCGGCCGCGCGCTCGCTGCCGGCGTGTTGAATTGGCGTATGTCCGCGCCGCCGCAGAATATGTCGCGCGCACCGATGATCACCACGGCGGCAACGCTTTCATCCTCCCTTGCGCGCATCAGCCCCTGCTGCAGGCCGGCGCGGGCAGTGTCGCCCAGGCCATTGACCGGTGCGTTGTCCAGTACCAGGATGGCGACCCGGCCGGTCACGGCGTAACCCACGGCTTCGGTCAGTGAGGTCAAGGCAAGCGTACTTACGTCCATCTGTGGTTTCCTGTTTTTTTGTGCCGGCTAAATCAGGACGTCCGAAGCGAGACGCCCATCCTATGGTTTTGGATTTTAGGGAGCGGCACGCCGCCCTGACCATGGGAAATATTCGAAGCTCGCCTTCGTGATATTCAAACCTGGCCAGCCGTCCCCACGAACGCAGGAGCGCGCGAACGCCTGCCTGCTCGCGGTTTGAAATTGCCGAATCCGGCGTTTCAAAATTTCGGATAGCCACGCCCGCGGTGCGTTCCTACACTTGGCGCCATGCCGCCGACGTCCCGACGGCACGGTGAGGCGCAAAGACGCTTCATCCAACGCACATCGGCAGGAAGGAGACCCTATGCTCAGTCCGTACATGCGCCGGCGCCTATGCGCCTGGCTGCTTCCCCTCGCGTCGGCATTGTCCTCGGTGCCGGCGACCGCTCATGCCGCCGCGAACGACTGGCCCGAGCGGCCCGTCACGATCGTGGTGGGATATGCGCCCGGAGGCATGACCGACATCGTCTCCCGTTTGCTCGCCAAGGAACTCACGGCCACGTTCAAGCAGAACTTCATCGTCGAGAACAAGGCGGGCGCGGCGGGGCAAGTCGCCACGGAATATGTCGCCCGGCGACCGGCCGACGGCTACACCCTGTTGATCACGGCAACCGGCTACGTCATCTCCCCTTTCACGCAGCAGCATGTGAATTACGATCCCGCCAAGGATCTTCTGCCGCTCGCCGCGCTGGTGCAGACGCCGAACATGATCGTCGTCAATCCCGGGATTCCGCCCCGGACCCCGGCGGAATTCCTCGAATGGGCCCGTAAGCAGACGAGCGTCCCCTATGCGACCTCCGGCGCGGGCGGGTCGACCCACCTGGCCGGCGAACTCCTGCGCAAGGAAAGCGGCGCGCCTTTCGTGCATGTTCCTTATCGGGGCGCGGCGCCGGCGGTCACGGATACCGTCGCCGGGCAGATACAGGTCTCCGTAATGGACTCCGTGACGGTGACGCCTTTCCTCGCGGCCGGCAAGCTGCGCCCGATCGCGTTGACGAGCGCGCACCGCAGCGAACTCTTTCCCGAAATCCCCACGCTGGCCGAGTCCGGCTTCAAGGACTTCGACGTCTACACGTGGCTGGGCCTTTTCGCGCCCGCCAATCTGCCGCCGGACATCGCCGCCAAAATCAACGCGGCCACCACCCGCATCGTGCAGGCGCCCGAAATGGTGGAGACCCTGCGCAAGCAGTCGAGCGAACCAACGCCGCCCCGGGACCTGGCCCAGACCCGGCAGTTCGTGCTGGACGAACTGGATAAATGGCGCACTCTCGTCCAGACCACGGGCATACGAATCAAGGACTGATCCGAGCCTGCCCGTTCACGCGATATGGTCCAGCTCCGCCGCGTAACGCAGCGGGGCATCCGTCGCCGTATCGAGTTCGCGCCGGCTCAGCCCCGGCGCCATGTCCCGCACGAGAAACCCTTCAGGCGTCACATCCACAACGGCCAGATCGGTATAGATACGGTCCACGCAGGCCATTCCCGTCAAAGGAAGATTGCACTCCCGCCGCAAACGCGAATGTCCGTCGCGCGTGAGGTGTTCCATCAGGACGTGAACCCGCTTGGCTCCCACCGCGAGATCCATCGCGCCGCCGACGGCCGCCGCCACATTCGGATCCCCGAGAGACCAGTTCGCCAGGTCCCCGCGCTCGGAAACCTGGTAAGCCCCGAGCAGGCAATAGTCGAGATGGCCGCCGCGCATCATGGCGAATGAATCGGCATGATGGAAGAAACTGCCGCCTTGCGCGAGCGCCACGCTGGTCTTGGACGCATTGGTCAGGTCCGGGTCTTCCGGATCGGATTCCGTGCGCGCCCGCATGCCGAGAATGCCGTTTTCGCTGTGCACGGTGACGCCGTCCCCGGGCCGCCAGAAATCCAGGGCCATCACCGGCATGCCTATGCCCAGGTTGACGTAAGAGCCGGCCGGGATATCGGCCGCGGCCCGCCGCGCGATTTCCGTCCGCGTAAATCGATGGATCATGCGTTCGCCCCTTCATACCATGCGTCAGCTTGCGGGACGACCCGCTGCACGAAGATTCCCGGCGTGACGATGTGCTCGGGATCGAGATTTCCCGCTTCGACCAGGGCATGGACCTGCGCCACCGTCGTCCTGGCCGCCATGCACATGAGCGGCCCGAAGTTGCGCCCGGCCTTGCGGTAGACGAGATTTCCCAGCGGGTCCGCGCGGTAGGCCTTGACCAGCGCGAAGTCGGCGCGCAAAGGACTTTCGAAGACATGGCCGACGCCATCGATCATGCGGGTTTCCTTCCCGGCTGCAAGCAGGGTTCCATAGCCGGTCGGCGTGAAGAAGCCGCCCAAGCCTGCTCCGGCCGCACGCAAACGCTCGGCCAGCGTACCTTGCGGAACGCATTCGAATTCCAGCCGGCCGGCCGCGAACGCGGTTTCGAAAGCCTGGGCGCTGGCCCCGCGAGGATACGAAGCAATCAACTTGTGCACCCTGCCCAGATTGATCAGGCGGGCCAGCCCGGCCTCCCCGGTGCCGCCGTTATTGCAGACGACCGTAAGATCCCGGGCGCCCTGGTCCACCACGGCCTCGATCAGCTCGCTCGGTTGGCCGGACAGGCCGAACCCACTGATCAATACCGTGGCGCCGTCCGGCAGGTCTTCGACCGCCCGGGCCAGTGATTCAACGACTTTACTCATGAAGGTCTCACAGACTGTGCGAAAGAATGGCCGTCGCCTGGCTGGACAGGACGCCGCCATTGCCATGAACCAACGCAAGGTCGGCTTTCGCAACTTGACGCGCCTGCGCCTCGCGGCGCAATTGCGATACGGCTTCGATGATCAGGAAAATGCTGTACATCCCGGGATGGCCGAAAGACAGGCCGCCGCCGTTCGTGTTGAGCGGAAAATCCCCGCCCGGCGCGATTCTTCCACCGCCGATGAAACGGCCGCCCTCCCCCTTCGGGCAAAATCCCAGGTCCTCCAGGAAGAGTATGGGATTGATGGTGAAGGCGTCGTAGAGCTCCACCACGTCGATGTCGGATGGCCGCACTCCGGCCTCCTCGTATGCGGACCGTCCCGAGTCCACCGCCGGTGTCACGGTGAGATCCGGCATGCATGATATCTGGCGGTGCCAATGCGCATGACCGGTGCCCAGGACATAGATAGGCTTGTCGTGCCGGTCCCTGGCCCTGGCCGCGCTGGTGACGACATAGGCGCCCGCGCCGTCGGTGACCAGGCAGCAATCGCGCACGGTCAAGGGATCGGAAATCATCGTCGCGCCGATGACGTCTTCGACGGTCAGCGGTTTTCGCGAAAACGCCAGCGGATTCAATTGCGCCCAGGCGCGCGCGGCGACGGCGACTTCGGCCAGTTGTTCGCGGGTCGTCCCGTACTGGTACATATGCCGCGACGCGGCGAGGGCGTAGCTGGACACGGGGTTGAACGGTTTGTAAGGGTGCTCGAAAGGTTGCGGATCGAGCGTGGCGCGCATCTGGTTGATTTCGCTGCTGCTGGGGACGCTGCGAGGGTTGGCGCCATAACAGACCAATACGTTTTCGCAGAGGCCGGCCTCGACGGCCATCGCGGCGACCTTCAGATCCGCGATGAACGAAGACCCGCCGAACATGGTGCTGTCCGAAAACGTGGGCGTGATTCCCAGGTATTCGGCCATGCGCATAACCCACCATGGCGACGTCAGGCTGGACGTGATGATGCCGTCGATCTGCTTCATGGACAGGCCGCTGGCCGCCACCGCCGCGTGGGCCGCTTGCGCGATGATTTCCTGTTCCGTCCTTCCGCCGCAGTCGCCCAGCCCGGCCATGCCGGTCCCGAGAATCGCGATGGCGCCTCGATAGCTCTTTTTCATGCCTGGCCCTCCGCGGACACGAACACCAGCAATGGCTTGCCGTCGACTTCGTCCACGCGCGCGCGCACCGGCAGGCCGATTTGCACCGCCGTACTGTCGATGTCGACGACGCGGCTCATCAGCCGGGGGCCTTCTTCCAGGTCGACCAGGCAGACATTATGGACGCTGGCCTTGCTGCGCACCGTCGTGGTGGCATACACCACGCCTTTGCCGCTGGCGGGCACCCATTCCAGGCTGTCGGCGCCGCAGTGCGGGCACAGCACACGGGGATAGAAATGGTGGCGACCGCATTCGAGGCAATGCGGCAACATGAAAAGGCCTTTGGACAGGCAGTCGAAATACTGCCGTTCGGCGCTATCTGGCGTCTCCGTGGGAATCTGCGACATATCGTCCAATGCTGCCGTGGCGGCAGCCGTCTCCGGTTTATAGAGATGCGCCGCGGAAAAGCGCGGCATCCATCGCATTCTAGAAACAGTTGCCGAGCCGGGCCATCAGAAATATTCGAACCCATGTTTAGGGAGTTTCGAACAGGTGCCGGGGCGTCGCACGCTTGGACGGTATCGAACAAAGCGTTCGAAACTTTCGGATGGAGCTTCACGCGCGCAAACGCCATACTCCGAGTGAAATGGGACCTTGCGTCACATTCGGCGGCCCCCGCCGGGGGGCCCAACGATAAGAATCCCTGGAGACTTCATGATTCGCAAATTGCTTGGCCGCTGCGCCATTGGCGCGCTCCTCGTATCCACCCTGGCGGCGGGCGCCGCTCGGGCCGAGTATCCCGACCACCCCGTGACCGTCGTCGTGGCCTTCGCGCCGGGCGGCATGACGGATATCGTGGCGCGCCTGCTGTCGGTGGATCTGGGAAAACGCTTCAACCAGACCTTCATCGTGGAGAACAAGCCGGGCGCCGCCGGCCAACTCGGTACGGAGTTCGTCGCCCGGCAGAAGAATGACGGCTATACCCTGCTCGTCAGCGCCACGGGGCACGTGATCGGACCCGCGGTGAACGACCGTGTCCACTACGATCCGGTAAAGGACTTCGCTCCGATTTCCATACTGGCGAAGGCACCGAACCTGCTCGTCGTCAATCCCGCGCTACCCGTCAAGACCATCCCGGAATTTCTGGCCTGGGGCAAATCCCAGCAAGGCATTCCCTATGCCACGGCCGGCTTCGGCGGGTCGACGCACCTCGGGGGCGAATGGCTCAAGAAAATCACCGGACTGCCCATGGTGCACGTTCCCTACAAGGGGGCCGCGCCCGGCACCAACGCCGTGGTATCCGGTGAAGTAAAGGTAGCGATCCAGGATTCGATGAGCGTGGCGGCCTTCATCAAGTCGGGCCAACTGCGCCCGATCGGCGTGGTGAGCGCCCAGCGCAGCAAACTCTTCCCCGATCTGCCTACCCTGGCCGAAAGCGGCGTTACCGGCCTCGACGTCTACACCTGGCTGGGACTTTATGCGCCGGCCGGCACGGACCCGTCCATCGTCGAGAAGCTGAACAAGGCCGTCAACGAAATCATGAACTCGCCTGAAATGGTGCAGCGTCTGGCCGGCCAATACAGCGAACCCGTCGGCCCCATGTCGCCCTCGCAAGTGACGGATTACGTGGCCGGCGAAGCATCGAAGTGGAAGGAAGTGGTGAAGACCACGGGGGTCAAAGTGGAATAGGCCCGGAGGTGCAAGGGTCCGCCGGCGATCTTCGCCGGCGAGGCCATGCCACGATGCGCGGAAAGCCAACGCTACTTGGAGGTTACGGGTAGATCCATGGCCGGGAGCGGCGGCTCCCGCGCAGTGAATCAGACCTGGATCAGTTGCTGTTGTTGATCCAGTCCTGCGTGTCCCTGACGAACCAGGGAAGATTCAACCTTTCTCCCTCGCCAGACTGTATGGTCAAGCGCTGGCCCGAGGAACCAGGGGCGTTGCTCGTCCCCTGCGTGGTGGGAGATGGCTGGCTCCGATAGTCCATATCGGCCTGCCGTGGCGGATTATCCGCGCAGGCGGCGATCGTCGCGCACGCGACCGCGGCGAGGACTGGCCGCAGCACTAAGCGATAGGTCTTCATGATGTTCCGGTTCCCGCTGAGGCACAGGCCGAAGTGCCGGGCAAATCAAGGCCTCTACTTCGTACCTTACTCTCAATACGGGACGCCCGTCAGGCTGTCAGGTCAAAGCGCTCCATTTGCAATTCGGTACGGAGCATTGAGAGACTCGCCTGAAACAGAGACGAGAGATTCCGAATCCACGCAGGGACGAATCAAATCCGTGACGACGGTCACCTCGGAACGAAGCAAGCTCGGGAACGCAGAGATCAGGCAATCGGATTGAATATCACTATTCGCCGGGAACATTTTTGGCATCCAATTTTGCTGTTAATCTCAAGAAGTCGATTGTGTCATACGTCGATTGCAGGTCAACAAGTTCAGGCGGCCAATGACACGGAAGGACCGCACCTTAATATGCAAAACTCGCCCTGCCTTCCGGACTATAGGCATCCAAGACGGGCATTGGATGCCCTGATCATATAAACGCCTTGGAGCATCCAATGAAACAACCCGAAGACGCACCCCGGGCATTTCAAGCCGCCTGGAACAATCACGACATGCAGGCTCTCGGCGGACTGTTTCATGAGGATGCGACGTTCGTGAATCGGTTTGGACATTATGTGCGCGGCGTTGACGAGATCATCAAGCTGCATGCTCCCATCCACGCAACCATCTACAGCGACTCCACGCTCGAGAACGAGTTGATCGACAAGGTTGCGATCGGCGACGCCGCCGCGGTCGTGCACTTCTGGAGCCGCCTCGCGGCCGGTCCTCATCATCCGGCGGGACCGCACACAGTAGACACGCTGATCCTTGCCGTGCTGACACGGCAGGCGGGCGAATGGCGAATCAAGGCGCTCGAAAACGTCACCCTGACGAATCCCCGCACCGGGGAAACAGTGTTGAGAGACCGCCAAGGCTCCTGACGGCGCTTCCCCAAGCGACGCTACGCTTATTTATATAGCTCGCGGTCCACGGTATCCACTGCGCGACGGGAAAGTCATTACCCGGGTCGCGCGGAAACCAGCGTATCCAGGCAAGCATCCTTTAAGATCGATGGGTAATCCCCAAAATACTGCGCGCTGCCGTTCGGACGGCGCGCCATGCATATTGCCAATAGGAGTATTCGAAGATGATCGGGCGTGGACTGTTCGGACTTTTGCTGTGTCTGGCATGTTTTTCCTCGACTTGGGCGCAGTGCGCGCCGGGCATTCCCTGTGCCGGAAATCCGGCGGGCATTCCCCCTGATCGTCCGAATTCACCTTACTACAACGGCCAGGGCGACAACGGCGGCTACCAGCAGCCCGAGCCCGCCGCGCGCGCGGCGACCTGGGCGGCTTTCGCCGCCGACGCCAAGGGGCGGCTGTCCTGGGCGTACGAGCAACGCAGCGAAGCCGAGGCATCCCGAGCCGCCGTGGCGTCCTGCCGCAAGGCGGATGGCCAGGACTGCCAGGTAATGGAAACCTTCTCCGAAGCCTGCGGCGCGCTGGCCGTGGACAACCAGAACAAGGTCTATTCGGGCTTCGCCGCCTACCCGCGGGACGCGGGCCGCTACGCCGTCGAAAAATGCGACAAGGCCAATCCGACCGGCCAATGCCGCCTCGTCACGTTCGCGATCTGCACCGGCGCCAGGTACTCCGACAAATTCGAAGCTGAGGCCAGTGAGCATGCTGCCCAGGCAACGGCCGAGGAACTGGACAAGTTTTCCAGGGGTTACCGGGCCCTGCGCCAATTCTGGGGCGCAATCGCCGTGGGACCGCGCGACGACACCGTGCGTATTTCCGTCGACGAGCTTACCCGGAAAGACGCCGAGGACCACGCGATGGCGCGCTGCCAAGGCGGCGCATGCCGGATCCTCGCCACGTTCAACAACACCTGCGTTGCCACGGGCTACCCCTTGGATCCCTCGAAGAACGACGAATATCTGACGCCGGAAACCAATCCCGACCCGAATGTGCTGAACCAGGCTTTCCGTGCAAAGTGCGATGCGAAATATGGCAAGCAGTGCGCGGTAATGGTCCGCTGCACCGGCGCCTCCTATCCGTCGACGGCGCCTTTCGCCAAGCAACAGTCTTCCTCGGCCGCTCCGGCTCAGGAGCAAACGCCACAAACGCCGCAGGCGCATCGGCAGGACAGCACGCCCACGCCGCCCCTCGCCAATAAAAACCCGCAGGCGCAAGCGCAGCCCAAGCTGCGTCCTTCCTTCCAGGCTTGCGTGAACGCCAGTGGCGGCGTCACCGCGTCGATGAACGACTGCATCGGCACTGAACTCGCTTTCCAGGACGCGCGCTTGAACAAAGCCTACGGGCAATTGCGCCAGGTGCTCGACCAGCCCGCAATGAGCACCCTGCGAGATCAGGAGCGCGCGTGGATCAAGTCACGCGATTCGGATTGCGCGCCGGACACGAACGGCGGCACGGCAGCCATGTTGGACAGTAATTCCTGCGTGCTGAACCGGACGGCCGACCGCGCCGCCGAACTGGAAGCGATGCTGGCGCGGCGTTGATTCAAGGCTCGGTTATCCTCGCACCGCGCTGCGGAAAGCCGCTGACAGTGCGCGGAGCGCGTCCCGCCCTCGATCGTCCTTGACCCTGGAATGCAGCAAAACGGGGAGCCGCGGCAGATCGGGGAGTCCCAGCTTGGGGCCGACGTCCACGGCGCCGAGGGGGACCATGCGCGGAGACAGCGCGGCAACGCCGAGTCCGGCCATGACGGCAGCGGCAACCGTCATGACACCGCCGCCGACGAAGACCTCGGCCCAGGGGACGCCTGCCTCATCGAGCAACTGCTCGGCCATCGCCCGTACGCCGCAGGGCGCCGCCATCGTGGCGAGCGGCAGCGGATCCGCCGCGCGATGCTGCCAGCCTGGCGCGGCGAACCAGCCGAATTTCTCTTCGACGATCATTTCGCCGTCGCTCCGATCGGCGTGCTGACGAACGATCACCGTATCCAGTTCCCGCCGGTCGAAATGCTGAAGAAGGTCCCCCGACGAGCCGATCCGGATTTCGATCAGCAACTGCGGATTCTGGCTGTTCATGCGGGCGATGAGCTCAGGCAGCTCGGGCCCCGCCACGTGGTCGCTGATACCTATGGCCAGGCGGCGCCGGGCGCCGCCGGCGACGGACAAGGCCCGTTCATGTGCCTCCAGGAGCGCTCGCGCGTGCACGAGGAAGGCGGCGCCCTGCCCCGAAAGCTCCACATGGCGCGGCGTGCGTTCGACGAGCCGGAAACCGAGCCTGTCTTCGAGCCGCTTCAGCTTCAGGCTTACCGCGGCCTGCGTGGTCCGCAGGACTTCAGCCGCGCGCGTGAAACTGCCCAGCTCCGCGATGCGGACGAAGGCCCGGACGGCATCCAGATCGAGAAGGCGTTCAGACATTTCTAATATTTATTTCTGAAATAAACACCTATATCCTACCAAAATAGATAATGGCTGGCAGGACAACCCTTAAACAGGATTCACGATGCCACTCGCCCATATCTCACTACGTACAGGAAAGACGGAAGCCTACCGGCAGGCCATCTTTGACGGCGTCTATCGCGCATTGCGCGAAACGTTCGACGTCCCCGAGGATGACCAGTTCATGGTCTTGACGGAACATGAAGCCGCGAACTTCCGCTATGGCGCTTCATACCTCGATGTCGCGCGCAGCGACAACCTTGTCTTTATCCAGATCACCGCGAACAACACCCGCAGCGCGGACCAGAAGAAAGCGTTGTTCCGGCGGATCGCCGAGCTGCTCGGCGAGAATCCCGGCATCCGTCCCGAGGACGTATTCATCAACGTGTTGGAGGTGGTGAAGGAGAACTGGTCTCTCGGCAACGGCATCGCGCAGTACGCCTGAGGCGTACCCGTGCGACGCCGCTGGCGTACCGGCCCGCATGCGGTGGGAGCACTCTCGGTCGCACTTTTCTGTCGACAGCTCTTCAAGCCGGCAAATCTTCTGTAGACAAAACCCTCCTGTAAAACGGCGTTTCATAACATGAAACGCCTTTTTTTCATAAATCTGTCGACAACTCAACAAACACAGGAATACACTTCCCCGCACCAAACGACCGAAAAAGATCCATGCCCTCCGACCAAAGCCGCCCTCAAGACGCCTACCTGCGCCCGGTCCCGACGACTGGATCCACGCCGGTTCTTGGCTACAGCCTGGCTGCCGCCTTTCCCGATATCGACCTGGCCAGACTGCCCTACAGCGTGCGTATTCTTGCGGAGAACGTGTTGCGCAATCTTGGGGTCAATGGCATCAGCCAGGACGATCTGTCCGCGCTGATCCACTGGCAACCCGACCAGACGCAGCCCATCGAGGTTTCCTATCACCCGGCCCGCGTTCTGATGCAGGACTACACGGGCATCCCCACGCTTGTCGACATCGCGACGCTGCGCAACGACATGGCCGATGCGGGCGGCGATCCACGCGGCGTCAACCCGCAGATTCCGGTCGACCTGGTCATCGATCACTCGCTGGTCGTGGATTTCTCGGGCCGGCCGGACGCCCTGATCGGCAATATGGATCTGGAGTTTTCCCGGAACGCGGAGCGCTTTCGCCTTGCCAAGTGGGCACAGAAGACCTTCGACAACGTGCGCGTGGTCCCGCCCGGCAAGGGCATCCTCCATCAAGTCAATATCGAACACATTGCGACTGTCGTACGCACGAGCGAGACGGCGCGCGGCGTTGTCGCCTATCCGGACACCATGGTCGGAACCGACAGCCACAGCACCATGGTCAACGGGCTGGGTGTGCTCGGCTGGGGCGTCGGCGGCATCGAGGCCGAGGCGGCCATGATGGGCCTGCCGCTGGTCACGCCCCTGGGCCGCGTCATCGGCGTGAGGCTGAGCGGCAAGCTCAGGCCCGGCGTGACGGCGACGGACCTCGTGCTCACGCTGACGCAAAAGCTGCGGGCGGCCGGCGTGGTCGGCGCCATGGTCGAGTTCTGCGGTCCGGCCCTCGACGAATTGCCCGTGGCGGACCGGGCGACGATCGCCAACATGGGACCGGAGTATGGCTCGACCTGTGTGCTTTTCCCCATCGACGCCGCGACGACGGCTTATCTCTCGTTGACTGGCCGCGGCGACGAGCAAGTGGCATTGGTCGAGGCCTATGCCCGGTTCCAAGGCCTGTGGCGCGATGCAAACAGCGTCGAACCGACCTATTCGGCGCTGGTGACGCTGGACCTGTCGGAGGTGGAGCCTTGCGTCGCGGGCCCCAGCAAGCCGCATCAGCGGGTGCCGCTGGGCGAGGTCGCCGCGCAGCATGGCGACAAGCCGATCGCCCCGGCCGAGGTCCGGTTCGAGGACGGCGCGGTGGTCATCGCCGCCATTACGAGCTGTACCAACACATCGAACCCCGCCGTCATGATCGCCGCCGGCCTGCTGGCCCGGAATGCGGTTCGCCGCGGCATGATCAGCCGTCCATGGGTCAAGACCTCGCTGACCCCCGGCTCCCGCGCCGTCGGCGCCTACCTTGCCGCGGCCGGCCTGCTGGAACCGATGGAGAAGCTGGGCTTCGGCATCGCGGGCTATGGTTGCGCCACCTGTGGCGGCAACTCGGGACCGCTGGATCCGGCCATCGAGGCCGCCATCCGAGACCGCAAGCTGCATGTGTGCTCGGCGCTTTCGGGCAACCGCAACTTCGAGGCCCGCATCCACCTGCTGGTGCGCGGCAACTATCTGATGTCGCCGCCCCTGGTGGTCGCGTACGCGATCGCGGGCCATATGGGCATCGACCTGACGCGCGATGCGATCGGTGTCGACGCCGATGGCAAGCCGGTCTTCCTGTCCGAGATCTGGCCCGATGCCGCCGAGGTGCAGGAGATCGTCGCGCGCCACGTCACACCGGCCGCGTTCGTCACGGGCTACGCCGACGTGTTCAAGGGCGAGGACGCATGGGAAACGCTTTCCCCGCCCCTGTCGGAACTCTTTCCCTGGGACGACGGCAGCACCTATATCCGTCGTCCCCCCTATGCCGAACTCAAGCGGGCCGATGGCGCCCCCGCGGACATCCGTTCCGCGCGCGCCTTGCTCATGCTCGGAGACGGCATCACGACCGACCATATTTCCCCGGCCGGCGCGATCGCGGCTGGCACGCCCGCGGCGAAATACCTGCAGGACCACGGCGTCGCGAGCATCGACTTCAACGCCTACGGCTCGCGCCGCTCCAACCACGAGGTGATGGTGCGCGGCACCTTTGCCAATACGCGGCTGCGCAATGAACTGGTTCCCGGTATCGAGGGCGGCTATACCAAGGTCTTCGGCGACCAGGCGCCAAGCAGCGTCTTCGAGGCGGCGGAACGCTACCGCGCGGCGGGCGTGCCGGTCGTCGTGATCGCCGGCAAGGACTACGGCGCGGGCTCGTCCCGCGACTGGGCCGCCAAGGGTACGCGCCTGCTCGGCGTCGGCGCGGTCATCGCGGAAAGCTTCGAGCGCATCCATCGCGCCAATCTCGCAAACCTGGGCGTCCTGCCGCTGCAGTTTCTGCCCGGCCAAAGCCGCTCGACGCTGGGTCTCGAGGGCATCGAGACCTTCGATATCGACACGTCGTCGGCCGCGCCCGGCGGCACGGTGACGGTCACGATGCATCGTGCCGATGGCCGTACCGAGCGATTCCAATGCCGTTGCAGGCTGGACACCGCCAGTGAAGTCGAGGTGTGGCGGCGCGGCGGGATGTTCCCCTTCGTGCTGGATCGTCTCATACACCAGGAGGAGACCACCGCATGAACGGCGACCAATTGGCCATTTCCTCGGTCTATATGCGTGGCGGCACCAGCCGCGCGCTGTTCTTCAAGGTGTCCGACCTGCCTGAAAGCGAGCGGGAACGCGACGCGATCTTCTGCGCGGTGCTGGGGACGCCGGATCCGTACGGACGGCAGCTCGACGGCATGGGCGGCGGTATTTCGTCGCTGTCCAAGATCGCCATCGTCGGCCCGTCCACGCGCCCCGATGCGGACGTCGACTACACCTTTGCGCAGGTGCCGATCGACTCGGCCATCGTCCAGTACAAGGGAAACTGCGGCAACATTTCCTCGGCGGTCGGCCCGTATGCTGTCGATGAAGGCCTCGTACACGCCACGGGCGATGCGGCGACCGTTCGCATCCACAACACCAACACCGGCAAGGTGATCGTGTCGCGATTCCCCCTGGTCGGCGGCCGCGCGGCCGTGCAGGGAGACTGCGTACTGCCCGGCATCGCCGGCGCCGGCGCGCCTGTCCGGCTATCGTTCCTGGAACCCGGCGGCGCCGTCACCGGCAAGCTGATCCCGACCGACTCACGTATTGAGAATCTCGAGCTGGAAGGCGATTGGCCATCCATCGAGGTCAGCATCGTCGATGCGGCGAATCCGGTCGTCATGCTTCGGGCCGACGCGATCGGCTTGACCGGCGGGGAGACGCCCGCCGAACTGGACGCCGACTCGCGTGCCCTGATGTATTGCGAAGCGATCCGCAGGGCCGCGGCCGTCAAGATCGGCATCGCCACCGACGCCGACGATGCGCGCCTGCGAGTGCGCAGCCTGCCCCAGGTCGCCCTTCTATCCAGTCCGTCGCGTGAAGACTGCCACCTGCGCGTGCGCGTGATGTCGACCGGCCAACCGCATCGGGCGACGCCCCTGACCGGCGGCATGTGCGTCGCGGCGGCGATTCATCTCGACGGGACGGTCGCTCATGCAATGGCCAGGCGTCCCACGGGCGAAGACGTCGCAATCGAACACCCGTCGGGCATCCTCCTCGTCGGCGCCAAGGTCCAGGAGAAAGACGGCAGGCCGCATGTCTGCGAAACCTCGGTCTACCGCACGGCCCGCCGCTTGATGGAGGGCAAGGTCTACGTTCCCGCCGCAAGCGTGGAAAGGAGCGCGGCATGAGTGCGAAGGAAGACTTCGATCGCGAATGGGAGCCGGTGTCCGACAACGTGCTGGCTAGGCTTCGGGATGCCATTCTAGAAGGCGAGATTCCGCCGGGCGCCAAGATCAGCGAGCCCGAGATGTCACGCAAGTTCGGGGTCAGCCGCGCGCCCCTGCGCGAAGCCATACGCCGCCTCGAGGAACGCAGCCTCGTTACCCGTATTCCACGCCAGGGCGCGCGCGTGGTGGTGCTTGACGCGAAAAAGGTCAACGACATCTTCCAACTGCGCGAGGCCATCGAAGGAATGGCGGCCCGCGAAGCGGCGCTACGGATCACACAACCCGAGATCGACCAATTGCGCGAGGCGCTGGAGCGCCAATGGCTTGCCAGGCAGGCCATGCCCGACGATCCCGCCACCTCGTTTCCCAATCTGGACATCGACTACCACTCGGCCATTGTCCGGGCCAGCCGCAACGAGTTTCTCATCAAGTTCCTCAGCGAGGACTACCACGGCCTTATCGATCTCTGCCGGCGGCAGCAGCGTCGCCGGCCGCAGCGTACCGAGCGATCGATGCATGAACACCAACGCATCGTCGACGCGATCGCGGACCGGGATCCGGAAATGGCCGAGCTAACCATGCGCCGTCACATTGCGCGCGCCAGACAGGACATTCTCGACAACATGACTATGTAGGCAGCACCGTTTCTGCATTTCCACCACAGAGGGAGACATAATGATCAAAAAATATCGCCGTACCTTGCTTCTTTCCGCAGCCGCCTTGGCTGTTCTTACGGCCACCGCCACGCAGGCGGCCGACCAATGGCCCTCCAAGCCCGTGAGGATCGTCGTTCCCTTCGCGGCCGGCGGGGGATCGGACTTCGAGGCGCGCTTCATCGCCAGCAAGCTATCGGGCTCGCTGGGGCAATCCATCGTCGTAGAAAACAAGCCGGGCGCCGGCGGCAATCTGGGCGCCGAGTATGGTGTCAGAGCCGCGCCCGACGGCTACACGCTCACGCTGATCGCCTCCAGCTACACGGTGAACCCGAGCGTTTTCAAGCTGAAGTTCGATCCGGTGAACGACATCGCTCCGATCGTGCGGATCTCGCAGGGCCCGTTGATCCTGGTCGCCAATCCGAAACTCCCGGCAAAGACCTTCAAGGAATTTATCGCGCTGGCGAAGGCCGAGCCCGGCAAGATCACTTTCGCGTCCAGCGGCACGGGCAGCATCGTTCATGCCGCCGGCGAACTATTGAACCAGCGCGCCGGAATCAAGCTGAGGCACATCCCCTACAAGGGCACGGGGCCTGCCTTGGCCGACACGCTGTCCGGCACCGTCGATGTCTTTTTCAGCAGCGCGGCAGCGGCCATCCCGATGATACAAAGCGGCAAGCTGCGAGCGTTGGCCGTGACGACGGCCGAGCGTATCCCGACGCTGCCGGACGTTCCGACGGTGCAGGAATCCGGCGTGCCCGATTACGCGGTACCGCTCTGGCACGGGCTCATCGCGCCAAAGGGAACGCCGCCGGAAATCGTCGAAAAGATCAATGCCGCGGTGAACTCGGCGCTGCAATCGACGGACCTCGCGGAAAAGCTGAAAGCCGAAGGCCTGACGCCCGCCGGCGGAACGTCGGCGGAATTTGCGTCGATCATCAAGAACGAGGTGGCGACCTGGCACAAGTTGAGTTCGACGGTGGCTCTCAAGGCAGACTGAGGACGGCCTGAGCAGGCCAGATCGGGCGTATCGATCCGGCTGGCCTGCGAGATTTCATTCGGTCAATGTTGATCGTGATTGGGAGACAGGCCAAGCACTAGAGGTCCGCGTAGCGCGGCAACAAGTCCTGGTCCACCAGGCGAATCTCAATCTGGTTCGCCAACTCGACATGGCGGGGATTGTCCAGCGAAAACACTTCGTCCGCCACGCTGACGATGATAGTACCGGTCTGCTTCTTTCCGCCAACGGGCAGAGGAATTAAAGCTTGGGCTTCCGGAACCTGTTCTGCCGTGATTACCTGCGGGAGGTACAGCATCCAACCCACGCCAGGTTTGTCGTCGAAAACTTGCTTTTGAGCGTAATAGCGAGGCGAGACAGATACAAACAAAGGTTGAAACAGCCTTACCAATGCAGCGACTATATCTTTAACAGCATCTGCGCCGCCAAACCTATTGGCTCTCCGCTTATGATTCGAAATAGTCAAAGTGCAAGGTTGGCCCCTGTCATTCACGTACAACGCAAGCGAAACTCCGTCACGTTGCTCGGCAGCCCCATTCCATATCGAGATGAACGTGAAGGATTTGTCGTTCCGATACTTATGATTCAGCACAGCAAGTAGTGCTGTTGATGGTTCGCCACCTTCAAAAGCTGGATATAGATGCGCCTCTTCAAGAGAGTTTCCTTGTGCGAACCAGTGGTTCAACCCTTCCGACTTTTCCGCGAGCGAGGAGGTAACGCAGTACATTCGACGCAGCATCTCGGGAAAGTCTTCCGAAGCGAGCGTGGGGTCTCTGAATTTGCACGTAATGATCATTCTTCGTCTTCTAGACAAGTCTTTCGAACTCGACGATATTCATTCAATATTGAGAGCATTCGGGCGAATGCCTTAAGGTTTTAAAAGTACTATCTCATAGACAAAAGAACCATTAACAATAAAAGCTTGCCGTTCAATTTCCCCCTGTATGGTACGAAAGCCTGCTCACTATTTCGGCGCCCTCCCCATCATCCTCCATGAGGACAACACTCGGTGTCGTAGGTAAATCCCGTTCTTCTGGCTTGGTATTCGTAGGTGTTCCAGTTCACGCCGTACCTACGCCTGACCTGCACTCGCAGATCGGGCAGGCACGTCTCGCAAGGCTTCCCGCTTCTGGGCAAGGCGTCCCTCTCGTCGCGTATCACCAACCAAGGTGGCAATCCCGCCCAGTATATGGCGCTTGCGCCGGCCGTCTCAGCAACTCACCAAGGGTGGCGGACAAGAAGAGATTTTAATTCCGGACTCTAAACCTGCTTCGTGCTAAATCCGGAGCGCGTCGGTCTATCACACACAAACAAAATCTCGTTGATTCCAATTTACATATTTAGTTTTAATAGGTTACTATTAATTTAGGCGTTAGCTAGCTATCCCATGTCGCAACCTTCCCGGAACACCATGCCGATCCGCAGCATCCTGTTTACTTGTCTTGTACTGGCCCTCACCGGATGCGGTGCGCCTATGGTCCGCTCGAAGGCTCCGGCTCCGCCGAGCATCGAACAATCTCAAGTGATTTTCCTGCGGAACAATTCATTCTTTGGCGGTGGTGTCAATGGCACCGTCTATGACGCAACGGACCCTCAGTCAAAGCTCATTGGCACGTTAGCGAAGGGAACCAACCTGGCGTACACCACCACACCCGGTCACCACCTTTTTATGATTGTTTCGGAAGCCGCGGACTTTCTGGAAGCCGATCTCGCGGCCGGTAAGGTCTACTATGCTCAAGGCATCGTCCGAATGGGCGCACTTTACGGCAGGTTTTCACTGTGGCCAGCTTACTCAAATACCTACACTCGTCGCACGCTCAGCGACAAGGATCTCAGCGACCTTCTAAAAAACAATGCCTGGATGGAGCTGACTCCGGCCTCGGCGCAATGGTTTGAGCAGAACCGAGAGTCCATCGAAGACAAACGTCAGCGTTACTGGGCAGTCTGGCAGAGTAAGCGTCCCGAGGACATAGATCAGCGGACTCTGCATCCGAATGACGGTGTTGAACCTGGCAGCAAGTAAGGGCGTGTCCACAGAAACAATATGTTCTTCGCTGCATTAGTAGCCGTTAAGCCATTCCATTCGGCGACCATATTAACTTGTCAAACAACCCAGAAGGGACACTGTCCGTGACGCGACGACAGACAGTATGAGTCTCTTCCTCGGATAGCGGACGCATTCCCATAGAAAAAAAATATTTGATCTGTTGGGAGCCACCCTGTCGCCTCAGCGCTTCCGTAATCTATATCTGAGCATCCAAGGTTTCTCACGCGATGGGCTGATTGAGCAGCCATCTTCGGCTACAGGGGATGGTTATAAGCTGTCAGATGCGACAGTTGCTGTCGATAGTCTCTATGTGGATTGGAACAAACAGGCAGAAAGATCCGCGAGGCAGTATCTCGATATGATGGGCTTTTCATGTAAGGGACTCATTGAGCGACTGTCGTCGAGCGCTGGCAACAAATACACCAAAAGCCAGACAACCCACGGAGCACATGCAGCAGGAGCATGCTGAAGACCGGCGTGTGCCGTGCGCAGCTCCCTAGCCGCGAAGGCATGATCGCGCAGCCGTGCCACCAAGGGCAAGAGCAGTTGATGGTGCACGCCGGCCCAGTTGGCCATTGTGCTGTCGCTGAGTTCGACGCCTTCGCGAGCGTAGATGGCAGGCTGCCGATGCAAAAAGGTATGGTCTTGCGTACTTGCTGAATCATGCAGTCGCAGCACATGCAGATAAAGCACGGGCGGACGTGCTGGATGACCTTGAAGCTGGCTGGCACGTACTCTACAGCCCAAGCACCACCACTGACTACCACAATCCAGGCAGAACGGGGCGTGCGGACGGGGTTCGATGACCGCACGCGGCAGATACGGCGGCAAGGGGCAACGAATCGGCGCAGACGAGGGCTTGCATGCAGACCGTTCGGTGACGGCTGCCCACTCGCCCTGATTGACCCTGAGCTCTTCGAGTTCAAGTTCCAACGCGATCTCGTTCTTATCATCATGCCTGGACTGTTGCAGTGCTTCGCACTCCTCATGTCAGGCGGAACGTTCCTCACGCAACGCCCGCACCTCTTTGAGCTGCTTGGCAACGGGGCCTTCACATCGATGTCGTCGGGTGGAGGTGAGGACGATTGATTGCATGGTGGCCATTCTATCGGCTCGCCCGCCGCCTGAGCATACGCGGTGCTCGTCACACCTGCGATGGCCGGCTGGTGCACACAGGACATCACCAGTCAAACAGTAAAGGCGGTACTGGGTAGTCGCTTACCACCTAACGACCGCGCAGCTTGCATTAACTGCACGCAAGATCGTGCGCCGCAAGCCGAATTCAGACCAATTTGGCCTCCACAAGCACTCGCTAAAGGAAGGGAGTTACATCGGAACCCTTCCCAATAGATGTACCACTGAAGCGAAACAGCAGCGTTCCAAATCGACCTCCAAATCTATCCTTCCACCTCGTAGTGGCGTTGGGTCCTGCCGTTGAGCTTCTTCTGAAGCGGAAGAACTCGAAAAGCTAGAAGCGTGTGTTCGCCAAGAACACCTCATCTGCAACAAGCAATCAATCACCGTCTCCGGACCTCAGCGACCCGCCGCCGCGGATCCGATCCTTCAACGCGGGAAAGAGAGATTGAAAAATGACTACCCATGACATTATTCGGCACTTGGAGCGCGCTCAACGTGAAGCCACCGAGAACAAGCTCATCGAAGATATCCCACAATCTGAGCTTGATCAGATCGTAGGTGCAGCGCCGCAGGTTCCCCCTACACCTTTTAACAGAATCTGGAGCAAGGCCTTCTAGTTGTTATACGAACAGTTCCTTGCAACGTCTCCGACGGCTCTAACAGGCCCTCGGGGACCTTCCACGGAGGACGTTAACGATGCGCCACATCGAGATCATTCTAAAGGTTGCCGAGAGATGCAATTTAAACTGCAAGTACTGTTACTTCTTCAACAAGGGAAACAAGGACTTTGAAAATCACCCTCCGCTCATTTCAGCGGAAACCGTCCAGAGCCTTGTGAAATTTCTGAGAACGCTGCCTCAGAAAATCTCGGAAACGGCTTTCCAACTAGATATGCATGGTGGAGAGCCTTTGCTTCTAGGACCGAAGCGGTTCGCGGAAATCGTATCGATAATAAAAACCGGACTGCATGACGCAAAGCAGGTTCGATTCACCGTGCAAACCAATGCCGTTTTGATAAACGAAGCTTGGCTTGAAGTGTTCTCGCGCCACCAGATTTCCGTAGGGATCAGTATCGACGGATCCAAAGCACAGCATGACGCGAATCGGATTGACCACCGCGGCCGCGGAACGTTCGACAGCATGGTGCCAAAGATTGCTGCAGTGAAGCAGGCATTTTCCGAAGGACGTATACCTAGCTTCGGTTCGCTTTGCGTGGTCAGCCCTGAGTCCAATGCGAGCACCACTTATATGTGCCTGACTAAGGAGTTAGGCTTCTCTCGCATGCAATTCCTCTTTCCCGACGAAACACATGACTCTGCGAGCCCGACGGATACAGCACGCTTTGTAAAGTTTGTAGGCGATCTCTTCGAGTGCTGGGAAAGAGACGAAAACAAAAAAAATCGAATAAATATTATTGATCTGACGCTGCAGGGAATTCTCCAAAAAAAAGAGAAGGCGTCAAAAGACCGGTTAATAGCTTCGACGAGCGACACAGTAGTTTTCACTGTATCGAGTGGTGGCGACATTGGGCATGACGACACATTGCGAAACGCCGCGCCGGAAATCTTTAACTCCGGCATGAATGTCAAAAGCGCCACTTTTCCAGAATTTCTAGCTTGGCACAGTATGGTCTCCAGCATATGTGCACCACGAAGCATCCCGTCTTCATGCGCCCGATGCACTTGGCTCAATGTATGTGGGCACGTTACACGTGACGAAACCCCTCTCCATCGCATGAAGAATGGTAACGCTGATCAGCCCTCGATTTATTGTGAGGCACTGAAGGCAATGTATTTAAAGAGCGCCGCATACCTCGCCAAGCGAGGGGTTCCGCTCCACGAAATTTCCAAGAACCTCCATTCTTCTGATTCGCTTTAATTGTCATGACAGCATCCAGAACTCTTTTTTTCTTTCTTTAACTATGCTTTTTATTCCAGTCTTGGCAAAAGCGAAAGCAGTGGGTTGCGCTACCACTCTGACTAGCAATCCCGTGCAATTCCAAAGCTCAATTCAATACGACGACATGCAGAGCAAAGCGAATCCGACAGTCCATATTCTAGTCAATGGTAGACCCGCCAAGATGATGCTGGATACAGGCTCCAACTCGCACAGCCTATGGGATGAATTCCTGCTCGACGAGAATCCCAGCGCGACGATCGAGAGACAGCATGCCATTGTCGGTTCAGGCAATGCACGAAAGGTGAAGGCAACCCTGGCGGACTATCATGGAAATGCTATTCGGCAGGACTTCTACCTTCTCACCGAATCGGCTCTTTCTGAAGATGGCTATTCTGGAATATTGAGTCCACAAGCTATCGCAGGGCCTAATGCTGTCGTTGTGGACTTCGAAGAGAATTGCTTTTTTACCAGCCCGCCGTTCGATATAGGAACTGTCAACGACCTCAACATACGACGGGGAACTACCATCCCGAATCCCTACTACGTCATCGCAACTTCGGTCGAACTCGACAACCGTATGATTCCCATGTTGGTCGACTCCGGTGCTCCCTTTACCTTTATTCAAGCTTCGCTACTAGCGTCAAAACCCAAAGGAAAAGAAAGTCCAAAAATTATGGATATATTCAAAGCAGAGCTGCCAAGAAACGAGCACATGAGACTTGTTGATTTGAAAATTAACGGACAGATTCTCAAATCGCTACCAGTAATTCCCAGACATACAAAAAACGAAGAAGTAGTCGATAACTTGGGCTACATCGGTATGGATATCCTGAAAAACAACATCATCTACTACGACGGAACACACCACGATTTTAATCTTCTGAGCCGACAAGGAACCGCCCAACGCCTGCACAATGAAAATGAAATTCGCGCAGACTGACACGTCGAACAGTCATGTTCCGAAAAGCAGCTATAGAGGCGAGCCGTGCTAGACATACGAGCGAGACCATTATTGCCCAACCGCCATCTCTGAAGACCATAGCCGCATTATCAGCGGTAGCCGCCAGCGTGCTGATAGCAATCTTTGTGATAGGAAGCTATACGAGGTACACGTCAGTGGCCGGACAGCTAGTCCCAAGAGATGGCATTGTCAAAGTGTTTTCACCCTTCCGTGGGGTTATCACAGCTAAACACGTAGCAGACGACCAAGAGGTCAAAACGGGTGCCGTCCTCTACGTAGTGTCAGGAGAGCAATGGGATGGCAGTGGCAATCCAACCATGGTAGCCATCAATAAACACCTTTCCGTGCGACAGCAGTTGCTTGCAAAGAATCTTTCAGTCGTGGAGAAATTGCAAGAGATTGAACTGAGGCGATGGAAGCAGCGGTTGGAAAATCAGTCCCGGGAAATCGCCAAATATGGCGAACTAATCGATGAGCAGCGAAAACTCGTGATGCTGGCACGCGATAGCACCAGCCGGTATCGTCGACTCGAGCCACTAGGTGCAGTCTCAAAAGAACTGGCGGACAAAGTCCAAGCCGATTTCCACGAGAAACAGAGTCGACTATATGCTCTTGAACGCGATCACCTCACCGCCATTCGGGTGAAGGAGGACACCGCAGAAACGTTGGCGGGGATGCCGCATAAGCATCAGCAGGAACGTTCGCAGCTTAGAGGAAAACTAGCCGAAATATCTCAACAACTAACTGAAAACGACGCCGCTCGCGAGTTTTCTGTGATCGCCCCTGCCGACGGTTCGGCAACGGCTGTTGTGGCTCATATCGGCCAGCGCGTGAGCCCCACCAAACCTCTCATGTCCATAATTTCAAATGATCAGCCGCTGGAAGCTCATCTTTATGTGCAAAGTCACGCTGTAGGTCATCTAAAGCCAGGCCTGCCGGTGAAGTTACGCTATCGCGTATTCCCGTATCAAAAATACGGCTTACAACGCGGGAACATTCTCTCCATTGCCGAAATCTCGACGCTGCATGAAGAAATCGCAGATATAGCACCCTATCACCAAAACAACAGGAACCCGGTATATCTAGTCAAGATTAATTTAGAGCGTCAATTCCTCGATGATTTGCGTGGCAAGGGACAACGCCTGCGCGCGGGCATGCTACTAGATGCAAGTTTGCCACTAGAGACTCGACGCCTTTTCGAATGGGCGTTTGTACCACTTTATCGATTAAGAGAAAAGCTGTGACACACGGCCAAAAAGAAACAGCGCAAACAACATTTTCTTTTCACAGGGAGCGCCGCATACCGACTGTACTTCAGACAGAGGCTGCTGAATGCGGTTTGGCCTGTCTGGCCATGATCGCGGGATATTATGAACACCGCGTAGGACTGCCGGAACTACGCAGGCGTTTTTTCATCTCTCAAAAGGGCACAAACTTTACCGGACTCGTTCAGATCGCCTCTCGTATGCAGCTGGTCAGCCGAGCGGTTAAATTGAAACTCGATTCCCTAAGAAATCTGCGAACGCCGTGTATTCTGCATTGGGAATTCAATCATTTCGTAGTACTCGAGCGCGTTAAATCTGGCGCAGTATATATTCATGACCCCGCTCGCGGTTATCGGAAAATCTCAATGGCGGAGATTTCACAAAAATTCACGGGAGTAGCGTTAGAACTCTGGCCAGCTACCGAGTTTGAAAAAAAAGACGAACAGCAGACAATTCCGCTATTTCATCTAATCGGTTCACTCGAAGGTCTACGCGGCGCTTTTTTGCAAACTTTCGTTTTCTCGGTGGTGCTTGAAATCTTTGTCCTTGCTGCACCATTCTATGTTCAGTGGACTATTGATCACGTTCTTATTTCGGCCGACGTTGAATTAATGAATCTGCTGGCCACCGCCTTCTTGGTACTGGCCATATGTGAGCACACAACTGCTTTTTTACGATCGTGGTTGCTGATGCATGTGGGTGCCGTATGGAATTTGCGCTGGCGCGCCAATATTTTTTCTCACCTTATCCGTCTGCCGGTCGACTTTTTCAACAAGCGCCATCTAGGAGATTTACTTTCGAAGTTCGGCGCCATCGATGACATTCAGCGCACCATTACCACCTCTTTTCTGGAAGGTGCATTAGATGGCGTCATGACGCTTTTGGCCCTTGCACTATTATTTCTCTATAACCCAATCCTTGCCAGCGTGGTTCTCTTGGCATCAGGGGCCTATGCGACAATTCGTACGATCTGGTTTAAACCTCTGCGTGCTGCCATGCAGGCGCATTTGGTCCATGAAGCAAAACAACAAAGTCACTTCGTTGAAACGCTGCGCGGCATAAGAGCTATCAAGCTATTCTCCAAAGAGGATGGCCGTCGAGGAGCGTGGCTCCCATTGTTGACCGATCAAATCAATGCGAATATTCGCGTCCAACGGCTAACTTTCTTCCATAAGCATTCAAACGGATTTTTTTCTAGTTTCGAAAATATTGTTGTCGTATGGTTAGGCTCGCATTTCGTTATCGCTGGCGAGCTCACATTGGGGACGTTGATAGCCTTCCTCGCGTACAAAGTACTGTTTCAGACCCGCATGTTTGCGTTAATCGACAAGACTGTCGACTATCGCATGCTGGTGGTGCAGGCGGAGCGACTCTCAGATATTGCACTGATGGGAACGGAATATCTGGAGAATCCACAGCATGTCGGCTCAATTGCGGACGACGCAGGCGCTATCCAATTGATAGTTTCGAATCTAAGCTTTCGCTATGGCGACTTCGAACCGCTTGTACTCAACGATGTGAGCTTCACGATTCAGCCGGGAGAATCAGTGGCCATCACTGGCGTCTCGGGTAGCGGCAAATCAACGTTGGCAAACTTGTTGCTCGGTATTCTTATGCCAAGCACGGGTTCCATCGTCGTAAGGAATTCGGCCACCCAACAAACAGACTCTAGGACGCGGCGTCAGGTGTTTGGGACCGTGATGCAGGACGACATGCTCTTTGCTGGTTCGCTATTCGAGAATATTAGCTTTTTCGATCCTGAAGCTGATCCGGACTGGGTAGTGGCCTGCGCGAAGATGGCCTGTATCCACGATGAAATCGAGGCCCTCCCGATGCGTTACGACACGCTGACCGGAGATATGGGTAGCGTGCTATCCGGCGGACAAAAACAACGCGTGCTATTGGCGCGGGCGCTTTATAAGAAGCCCAGCTGCCTGCTTCTTGATGAAGCAACTAGCCACCTGGACATCGCCTGCGAACGCAACGTAAATACGGCCGTCGGTTCTCTTAAGATGACACGAATCATCATCGCGCATCGCCCCGAAACTATTCTTAGTGCGGACCGAGTCCTCCATCTCGAACACGGTAGGATCGTGAGCGAGCGCTAAGGCTGGCTGAGACAACGATGTTGCTCTTTTTGGGCAGCCACTCGGCTTCGTGGCGCGCGCCCAGCGGGACCGCACACCATCGACACTCTGACCCTTGCTGTATTTACACGGCAGGCTGGCGAAGGGCGAATCAAAGCCCCCGCAAATGTCCCCTGACGAATCCCTGCACGGGTGAAACCGTGTTGAGAACCGGCCGAGGCTTCTGATCCCACGTCCGAAACCACCACCCCCAACTCCCGCATTCAATGGAATTCGGTGTCAACATTTGACATCCCCTTTGCCTAATTTCCGGCAGCGCGGAATCCGCATCCACTAACATCGACGACCAAGCAGAAATTCTGTCATCAGGGAGGTTATTGCCGTGTCATCTTACTTGTAGTTTTCTCGGAGAAGAGTTGCGGCAGCATGCTGCTAATGGCTAGCAGCTAGACAAAAGTCACCTTGCGCTCATGAAGGTACGATTGCCCAAATGAAATCTAATAGCTTTTTCTGATCGGAATAATTAAATTCCAAATTTAGGCGACCAATATTAGGCTACATTTTTGTCGTTCATCTTCATAGTTAAATAGCCATGAAAATTGCTGATCATATTAAATACTCGTTAGATGCATGTGATAGCGGAGACCTAGATAAGGCAATGCTCTTTGCGTGCCTAGCCATCGACGGCACGGCAAAGAAGATGTACCCGAAGATTAAGCCCGTAGGGGATAGGTTCAGAAAGTTTATTGTCGAATATCTCGATATCATCGAACTCATGCATGGAGGCCTCAACCTTAAAGATACATTATTCCCCTTCAAGAACAAAAATGGAAGGATTGGCATGAAGTTCGAGAATATCGTCTACGAAAAATTCCGCTGCAATTACGCACATGGCAATCAACTGCCGGATGGATATGGCATAACGATAAAGGTAGCAAATGGCATTCAAAACTTCATGATCGATATCGAACACCGAGCGATGACCTTTCCAGAAAGTGCCATCTATGCACTTGGCTTGCCGTGTGTGCTAGCCCCGGTGAATTCAGATCAAAGAATCGGAAGCAATAGCTACTATTATCGCGACCCAATTAACGGCTATGTTGTTGACCGTTGGTGGGGAAAAGTCGAGTGTGCCAGAAGCATTATGGATTTCGAGAATCAAATCAGGGTAAAAATGGACTTCTCGAATGTTTGGCCATCGGCTTGAGCGGTCTAACTTTTGGGTCAAGCGGACGAGCCTTGGGCAGATCGCTTACCTCTAACGTTAGCATCCCTTTCAATTAGACTCAGCTGGTACCCCCGGGGGCGCCTAGAGTTCCAAACTCGCGGAGAGGAATCCCAGCTCTCTGACCTCCCACATCCCCCCTGTCGAAGTTCACACACGATGGAATCGTGAGTTTCGCAAAATCAATGGTCAGGTTGGAATTGTTCAAACAAGATGGAATTTTTTGTCCAGCTAAGGTAGAACTTTCCCGCTTCTTGTCCACCTAGCGTGGAATTTTTCCTTTTTTGACCCATTCCGCCGGCTCAGTGATACAACCTCAATGGCTTGGCGGTGACCGACATCGGCCAGGAACTGCCTGTCGCAACACCCCCTTGGCCGACTGCTTCAGGCTGGCTGCTGACCCTAGAAGCCATAACGGTGATCGTCAGGCCTCACCCAAACCGGAAGTTGAAGACTAACGTCCAAAAAGTAACTATGCTGTCGATTTTTCCCAGGAGACCAGACAAAATTTTCATCATAGATGGGGGGCAAGACTTCGGCATCTCGTATGGCCAGCAGAATAGCTGACTCACGAATATTAGCTGCCTTGTTACAAGCAAGGTGCGGGCTTGATGAACACCACTGAAAATGAAATCACACGTCTATTTGCTTGCTCATCGCAACGGCCGACGCTTCAAGATTGGAAAGGCCAATGACATCATTCAACGGGCGCGCCGCTTCGGTCTGGACGACATTGACTGGACTAACTCAGCCGGGCTTGAAGTACAGAGCGCCAAGGTGGCGGTACTCCTGGAACGAATTCTCCTACGCATATTCGATAAATGGCGGCTCTCAGCAGCCGAGGTCGCTGCCGACGCAGGCGTGCTTGACGGTGCCACAGAGTGGATGCGCAGCGATTGCCGATGGCGTATCGACTTATTTTTGGCGCACATCGAGGACATCTTTTCATATATCCGCATTACCGGTGAGGCACTGAATACACAGGTAAAGGAACTGACCGCTCCAACATTTGAACTCATTGCCAGACGGGCACAAAACAAGGCGGAGAAAAATGAGCGGAGGGAGGCACGAGTAATTCGCCAACAAGCTGCGGATCGTGCATCACGCGCAGCACTTGAAGCTGCTCTACTCTGCGCAAAAGGCGCCCTTTGGCAAGAATTGGAACGCCACATCGATACGGGAACAATTGTGGGTATGGCAGCGGAAGGCCATGGCTGGACGCTCCTTCTAATAGGTCAGGCTGTGGACGAGCACATCTGGCAGCTGAGCCTGCAAGAGACGCAATTCAGTTGGCCCAACGGCAGCGGAGGGCTCGTCTCGTCGATCTCGGAGTACCGAAGCGGCGAAATCAAAGTCTGCGCAGTGCGTTTCGGCACGAGCTTCTACGATCATTGGCCGATACCGGACGTCACTAGCCATGCGCTAGCTGATGTGACGGAGTTCTTGCGATCTTTGTCCTTAGTTGACCTCGACAAGTTCAAGGCCACCTTGGACACCAGCATCTTCAACGATACTTGGTCTCAAGATGCGCACGATGGCTTGAATACATTCATTGATAGACATCTGCCGACACTGCAATCCAGGCATGCGGCGCGTATGTCGATCCAACTCTTCTAGAGGATAGCGGGCATCCGAATGGCCACAACGTCGGTAAGACCGCCCAGAGTCGAAAGCGGACGGACGAGATATCCTTAGACGGTCCCGACCGGCGCGGCCGGCTCCGGCTAGGTCCACTTTCCTGACCAGAATTCCAGCTACCGTAAACTTCGACACCGGCCCCGGTTAGCTCCCCGAATTTCGCCCAACGGTTGTAGCCGACGCTCGGGTCGTTGGCGCCAAGGGTACGGATAATCTCCACTTCTTGCCTCCGAACCTCAGCATCAGTAGCCGTCGAAGACTCCCACAGGATTTGTTTCCTGATGGTGAAATCGAGCATTTCCCCTCGGGTAAAGTCGCTGCGCAGAAGCGCTTCGTTGATCGAGCCGAAGTAGCTCAGGCTACCCGTGAGATCCATCCCGACGTAGATCTTTCCATTTAGATAAGTGATTTTGTATATGTGCTTCATCTGGGGTTCGATCTGCCCTTGGGGTGAATCGCCTGGCGGGTCTAAACGGCCTCACCGTTGCGAATGAACATGGGACAAATCCGCATCGTCAGACCACGCCGAATCGCGATCATCGGCATCGTATTGGCGTTAGCGTTGCTTGCCGTGATGATTCTTGCGAGGCGTTCGGTAACGGGACCCAGCGATCTCTCTGGCATCCTCACCGTTGCGCGCGATCGAAATGTTGTTGCTTATCGGGATATGGACTGGTGCCGCTATCTAAAGACTGGCACGCAACTTTACGCGGATCCCCCGACCAGTTCCAGCGGCGCCTGCCTGGCAAATCGAGAGCCGTATGCGCCATTCACGCCCGCCTCGAAGGCGATCTTCTCCGAACTGCGACGAGCGTTTGACGCTGCCGGAATAAGCATCATGGAGGCAAGCTTCACTTTCGCAGACGACGGATCTGTTGACTACGCTGATCTGCTAGAACAGCAGCTCGTGGGCCACGATGCCTATCTTTACGACGCTAGGGATGTGCCGCCCTACGAACCCAAAGGTATGGTCACCCGTATCGGGAAGGGCTGGTTCCATTACGTGGGTGAATAAGCCTCCAGTGCTTTCTAGCCGCAGGCGGTCGCTCCCGAACTCTACGGCAGCTTTTAATCCTGGTTGCCCGTCACCCCAATCTTAGAGAACCGGGGGCGGCAGGCCGTGAAGTTTTTCGGTGCGTGTTAAGGCCCACATCCCGAACGGATATCTACCGATCACCCGTTTTGTTCAACCGGCGGAAGCCATTCGGTGGCAGAAGATTGCAGCAAGAGGAATCGAATTTGTCCCCTTCTTGCCTACAGGCGAAACCGTCGATCAGGGGGCAGTTCGAAAATTTCACGCTAGGTGGACAAATTTCATCGGCCGTGAACATCGACAACAATCCGCCACCTCCGTCAACACCTCCCCCAATTTTGTAACAGCCACCCCCTCCCCCCTTGAACCCTCTCCAAGCATCCTTATAATTAGCACTCGCCTCCGGTGAGTGCTAACAAGCACCTTCGCCCTTCCGGCCCCGGGGCAAGCGAGACAACCCCCCTTACCGTTTCAAGAAAACAGGAGTTCTTCATGGCCCTGCGTCCTCTGAATGATCGCGTGATCATCAAGCGTCTGGACAACGAGCGCAAAACCGCCTCGGGCATCGTCATCCCTGACAGCGCCGCTGAAAAGCCTGACCAAGGCGAAGTCATCGCCGTCGGCCCCGGCAAGCGCACGGAAGACGGCAAGATCCTGCCGGTCGATCTGAAGGCAGGCGACAAGGTGCTCTTCGGCAAGTACGCCGGCCAGTCGGTGAAGGTCGATGGCGAGGAACTGCTCGTCATCCGCGAGGAAGAAATCCTCGCCGTGATCCAGTAAATCCCTCATCTCATCAGAATTCCCCGTAAGGAAAGAATATGGCTTCCAAGCAAGTTCTGTTTGGCGACGACGCCCGAGTACGCATCGTCCGCGGCGTGAACGTCCTGGCTAACGCGGTCAAGACCACCCTGGGTCCCAAGGGCCGCAATGTCGTGCTGGAGCGCTCGTTCGGCGCCCCGACCGTGACCAAGGACGGCGTGTCCGTCGCCAAGGAAATCGAACTGAAGGACAAGTTCGAAAACATCGGCGCCCAACTGGTCAAGGATGTCGCCTCGAAGACCTCCGACAACGCCGGCGACGGCACCACCACCGCCACCGTGCTGGCCCAGGCCATCGTTCAGGAAGGCCTGAAGTACGTTGCCGCCGGTTTCAACCCGATCGACCTGAAGCGCGGTATCGACAAGGCCGTTGCCGCCGCCGTCGCCGAGCTGAAGAAGCAATCCAAGCCGGTCACCACCAGCAAGGAAATCGCCCAGGTCGGCTCGATCTCGGCCAACAGCGATTCCTCCATCGGCCAGATCATCGCTGACGCGATGGACAAGGTCGGCAAGGAAGGCGTCATCACCGTCGAAGACGGCAAGTCGCTGGAAAACGAACTGGATGTCGTCGAAGGCATGCAATTCGACCGCGGCTACCTGTCGCCCTACTTCATCAACAACCCGGAAAAGCAAGTCGCCGCGCTGGACGATCCCTTCGTCCTGATCTACGACAAGAAGATCAGCAACATCCGCGATCTGCTGCCGGTGCTGGAACAAGTCGCCAAGTCCAGCCGTCCGCTGCTGATCATCGCCGAAGACGTCGAGGGCGAAGCCCTGGCGACCCTGGTGGTGAACAACATCCGTGGCATCCTGAAGACCACCGCCGTCAAGGCGCCCGGCTTCGGCGATCGCCGCAAGGCCATGCTGGAAGACATCGCCATCCTGACGGGCGGCGTGGTCATCTCCGAAGAAACCGGCATGTCGCTGGAAAAGGCCACGCTGCAAGAGCTGGGCCAGGCCAAGCGCATCGAAGTGGGCAAGGAAAACACCACGATCATCGACGGCGCCGGCGACAGCACCTCGATCGAAGCCCGCGTCAAGCAAATCCGCGTGCAGATCGACGAAGCCACCTCGGACTACGACCGTGAAAAGCTGCAAGAACGCGTGGCCAAGCTGGCCGGCGGCGTTGCCGTGATCCGCGTCGGTGCCGCGACCGAAGTCGAAATGAAGGAAAAGAAGGCTCGCGTCGAAGACGCCCTGCACGCCACGCGTGCGGCGGTGGAAGAAGGCGTCGTGGCCGGCGGCGGCGTGGCCCTGCTGCGTGCCAAGCAAGCCATCGTCGACCTGAAGGGCGATACGCCTGACCAGAACGCCGGCATCAAGCTGATCCTGCGTGCCGTCGAAGAACCGCTGCGCACCATCGTCACCAACGCCGGCGAAGAAGCCAGCGTGGTCGTCAACACCGTGCTGAACGGCAAGGGCAACTACGGCTACAACGCCGCGACCGGCGAGTACACCGACCTGGTCGAGCAAGGCGTGCTGGATCCCACCAAGGTGACCCGCACCGCCCTGCAAAACGCCGCCTCCGTCGCCAGCCTGCTGCTGACCGCCGAAGCCGCCGTGGTCGAACTGGCCGAAGACAAGCCCGCTGCCCCGGCGATGCCCGGCGGCATGGGTGGCATGGGCGGCATGGACTTCTAAGAAGTCCTTGCCCAAGAGGCGGCCGGCAACGGCTGCCTTCCCAAGCAAAAACCCCGGGGGTTGGAATCCAACCCCCGGGGTTTTTTACGTCTATGGTCTATGGCGAGCGAGGCGGCAAGGCAACTTCTTCGCTTTATAAAATCGCCCTCGCTCCGCCGCCTCCGAGACCTCAACTCTTGAAGTAAGGATGCTCCGGCGCGAACAGCAGGGTCATCGCGCCCCGGCGCCAGGCCGGCGGCGTATCCTTGCCCAGCAGGACCGTCGCCATCGCATAGGCCTGGCCGCGCATCGCGGGCGGCAGGCCGTTCAGGCTCTGTTCCGCCACGGCGGCCGGGCGCTTCTGCTGGAGCGCTTCGAGGAACTGGACCATGGCCGGCTTGTAGCGCTGCAGCGCGTCCGGCACCTGGGCCAGCAGCGGCGCATAGTCGCGCTTGGCGCGCGCCGCCAAGGCGATGCTGGTCCAGATCGTATCCTCGTCCAGGCCCTCGCCGCCCGGCAGCGCCAGCGCGCGATCGACTGCGGCTTGCGACGCGCCGTCGGAAGCGCCGACCAGGCGCAGGATGCGCGCCTCGGTCGCGGGCTTCTGGTGCGCGAGGCCGACGGCGACTTCCAGACGCCCCTGGGCCAGCGCGGAGAAGGCCTGCAGGTCGGGCCGCTGCGCCAGGCCCTGCCCGGTTTCCAGCACGCGCAACGTGCTCAGCTCGCGCGAATTGCTGACGATCTCGTCGATGCGGAAGGTATCGGGATGATCGCTGGCGCGCATCACGCGGACCAGCTCCGACCCGATGGCGGGCTGCATCATGGGCAGGTGCAGATAGCCCGTCAGCAGGCGCGGCTGGGCGGTCGCCCAATCGCCCTTCGCCGCCGCGAGATAGCCGGCCGCATTGGCGAACCAGGCGTGCTGCGGCCAGCGCTTGTTGCCATCGAAGAAGGCCTGGTCCTTGGCGGGAGACTCCGGCATGCAACGGATGGCCAGGTATTGCGCGTCGGCGTCCGCGGGATTCGCCTGCGCCTGCTGCTGCAGGTCCTTGCACACCGCCTCGCGCTGCGCGCCGGTGGTCGTGTCCTGGCGCAGGCGATTCAGCATGATGTCCTTGGGCGCGAGGCGCAGGCGCTGCGCCAGCACCTCGTCGAACCCCGGCGCGCCGGCCGCGGCGATCAACCATTCCATGGAATGCGGGTTGGTGGGCGGATCCCAGCGCGCGTGCGCCAGCAGCATGGTCGCGCGTTCTTCCTCGGACGGCACCAGGCGCAGCAATTCGGCCGGGCTGCCGTCGCCGCCGCCCTCCAGCGCGGTGCGCGTGGCCCCGCCTCCCTTGGTCTTGACGGAATTGGGCGGGTCGCGGAAGAAGTAGTCGACGCTGATGGTGCTCCACCGCGGCGCGCCGTGCCACACCGGCGGCCGCTGCGAGGCGTTGCCGTAGGCGGCGGTCCACTCCACCAGCGGGCTGGCGCCGGCGACGTCGTACACCACGTGGGAGAAGCGGCGGTCGATGTCGCCGTTGAAGGACTCGATGACGTCGCCCTTGAGCGTGCGGGTCTCCACCGTATAGGCGGCGCCCGGTTCCATCGTATGGCTCACGTAGCCGTGAGCCGGCACCTGCACCCGCAGCTTGTCGCCCACGCTGACCATGACCGGCTGGGCGAGCCCGTTATAGATGATCAAGGTGGCGTTGCCCAGGAACATGCTGATGCCCAGCACGACCGCGACGATGGCGCCCGCGACCGCCAGCCGCAACAACGAAGGGAACACGCCGTCGGCGATGAGGAAGCGGCTCCACCAGTTCAGCTTGGTCTGCCGTTGGCGCTCCTGCCCCGGCAGCAGGGTGCTGTAGGACCGCGGCACGCGCGGCGGCGTCTCCGCGGCATCGAGCGGCGCCTGTTGCAGGGCGTGCGCGGCGATGCGCGATTCGGTCAGCAGCAGTTCGTCCAGGGAGCGGCTGCGCAAGGCGCCCAGCATGCCCGTGGCGGAGTTGACCCAGCCGTCGATGACGTCGATCCAGCTACCGAGATTCTTGGCGGTGGGCTCGGTCAGCTCGAACGCGCCCAGTTCCTTCGGAAAGTCCTCGATGCCGGTCGCCGCGGCCAAACGCGGATTCAATTGCACCTCGGTGGCCTTGGCGTAGGTCTGCTGCAGCGTCGCGTAGAGATCCTTGGCGGCGGCGAGGACGCGCTTGCGGCCGCCGCGACTGACGCGGCGCGCGACGGTCTCCACCGAAATCCGGCTATGGAAGGCGGCGTTGGCGTCGCGCAGATCGGCTTCCGCGTGATCGGCGAAATGCAGCGCGCGCAGCACGCCTTCCAGATAGGCGGCCCATTCGGGGCCGGCGTTTCGCGCGGCCGCCAGGTGCCAGCTACGGCAGGCATAATCGTGATCGCGCAGGCGGGCGCGCACCGTGTCCAGGTTGCGCTGCGTCGATTGCAGCAGCGACGGCAGTTCCGACAGCGACGCCTCGCCGCCGCGATGGCGGATCTTGCCGCCCTCGACCTTGAGGTCGCCTTCGGCCAGGCCACACAACTGGTCGACATCCAGCTCCAGGGCGCGCAACTCCTCCATGTCCTGCGTCAGGCTGGCCGGATAGAAGCTGGCGTGCACCGCCGGATCGGCCGAGGCCGACGGATCGAACAACGCCCCCGCGTCGGCGGTGTGGCGCACCGGCGAGCGGCCGAAGTAGATGCCGCGATAGCGGCTGTCCAGGTACTCGCGGTTGAACTGTTCGTCCAGGCGCCGCAAGGTGACGTCCGGCGCTTCCGGCGCGACCGCGTCCTTGTCCTTGGGGCCGAGCGTGATTTCCGTCAGGCGCAGGCGCAGCGCCTCGACGTCCCGGAACAGGTCCCAGGCGCTGCCCTCCTCCACCGGCGAGGGCACGTAGTTGGCCTTGGCATTGGCTTCGCGCTCGTGATTCAGCGGGTGGGTCAGCCACATGCGCGGCGGCTGCGCCAGGCCGGCCGTGAAGACGCGGTGCGCGGCCGGGTTCTCGGCGGGCACGGGGTCGACGACGCCGTAGGTCCTATCGTTCAGGATACGGCGCATATGGCTCAGGATGCGGGTCTGCACCGCGAAGATATCGGCCGGCGGATGGCCGTCGCCCTTCTCGTTGAAGGCGAAGCGCAGGGCGCGGTCCCAGGAGTCGTCGGCGGCCTGCAGGCGATGCAGCGCATGCACCAGGGCGTCGCTACCGGTGAGGTGCACGGCGACGAGGTCGGCGTTCAATTCCATTTCGCGCGACAAGGCGCGCTGCATCAGCACCACCACGCGGAAGGCGGAATCGACCAGGGCGCGGATGGCCCAGACGATCAGGCTGATCAGCCAGCCTATCCAGGCGATGCGGAAATCCGAATTGGAGATGGATTGCAGGAAGCGGTCGAAGCGGTCGCGCCGCGCCACCAGGTGGCCGGCGATCTGCTGGGCGATGTAGACCCAGCGGCCGACCGCCATGGAGCGTTGGGCAAAATGGCCGAATTCGTGCGCCAGCACCGCGCGCAGCTCGCCCAGCGTCAAGACGTTGACGAGCCCGAGGCCGATCTCCAGGTTCTTGCGCGAGGGCATCAACAGATTGAGGATGGACAGGTCGTACGACACCGACGCGTTCACCCGCGACGACAGGAAGACCCGGTGCGGCCGCGGCGCGCCGGCGGCGTCGGCCATGGCGCGCAGGAAGGCGAAGAGTTCCGGCTGCGTATCGGCCTTGACCTCGTATTCGTCGTCGACGCTGCCGCGCTTGACGAAGAACAGGCCCTTGAGCATGAAGGCGGCCAGGAAGGCCGCGCAGCCGCCGACCGCGTAGCCGACGATGACGTTGTCGCCGGCCGATTCGCCGGGACCGGCTAGCGCGCCGCTCGACGCGATGGCGCCGCCCAGCAGGCGATAGGCGGTATAGACCAGCCAGCCGGCCAGCCCCAGGTAGAGCACCATGAATACCAGCAGGCCGGCCACGGCGATCCAGGCGCGGTTGCGATAGGCGCTGGTCGGGCGGGGAGGCGATGACGTGGCGGGGAAGCCGGGCGGCAGCGAGTCGGGGAGTGTGGACACGAGCAAGTTCCGTCGTTGGGGTCTTGGATTCAGGCCCGCGGCGGTGTCCTTGCTTACCGCAGCGCGGAGCGCCCGAATCGTAGCCCAGCCACGGCCGGCTTTGCTACAAATAGAAACTCAATGTGTAATAGTTGGAATCAATACCCATGGAGTCGTGTGACTGCCGAGGGGCAAGCGTTGTTCCTGGATGGAAATTTTGCCCATGGGATTTTCCCAGGGCAGCCCGTCGCCAAGCCGGCGCCGTCATCCCATGCAGCTTCTTTTCCCTACGGATGACGTAAACGCGGGGCGCAGGAATGAGCCCTGCCCAGCAATTTCCTTTTGTTTCCGTTTGCAGAGGGGCAAACCGAGGGACGCGAAGGCATAGCTATGCCCACCCGGCAGCCCCGGCGGGCATGCCAATTGCAACGCCGACACAGCCGAATCCCATTTCCTGGGACAGCCTGCCGGTACTATGAGACCCTCGGCCTTTGAGCAGCCTTCCACGATCCGCATACGCCATGTCCTATTTGTCCCGCCTGCGCGACCGCCCTTCCACCCTGCTGCGCCTGCTGATGGCGTCGGCGCGCCAATGGTCCGAGCACCGCGCGTCCAGCAAAGGCGCGGCGCTCGCGCTGTATATGGTGTTCTCGCTCGCCCCCATGCTGATCCTGGTGATCGCGCTGGCCGGCATGTTCTTCGGCGAAGACGCCGTGCGTTCCCAACTGGTGGACCAGTTGCGCGACCTGATGGGCGACCGCGGCGCGGAGGTCATCCAGATCGTGCTCGCCAGCGCGCATGAATCGGGCAGCGGCGTCATCGCCACCGTCATTTCGCTGGGCGTGCTGATATTCAGCGCCACCACCGCCTTCGCCGAATTGAAGGAGAGCCTGGACGAATTGTGGGAAGTGCGCGGCCAGAAGAAGGCCGGCGTGCAGGGCCTGGTGCGCAGCCGCCTCTTGTCCTTCGGCCTGGTGCTGGTGCTGGCGCTGTTCCTGCTGATCTCGCTGACCGTCAACGCGGCGCTGGCGGCGGCGCATCACTACTACGGCGCGCTATGGGCCAATTCGGCTTTCGCGACGCTGGCCGACGTCCTGTCCAGCCTGTTCTCCTTCGCCGTGGTGGCCGCGCTGTTCGCCGTGATCTACAAGCTGCTGCCCAACGTCACCATCCCCTGGCGCGACGTGGTGCCGGGCGCCATCGTGACGGCGGCGCTGTTCGTGCTGGGCAAGTGGGGGATCGGTCTCTACCTGGGCAGCGGCAAGGTGGCCTCGGCCTACGGCGCGGCCGGCTCGGTGGTGGCGCTGCTGCTGTGGATCTACTATTCCGCGCAGATCTTTTTCTTCGGCGCGGTGTTCACCCGGCAATATGCGCGCCACCTGGGGTCCAAGTCCGAGGAAACGCGGACCGTGCCGGCCGACCCCGCCGCCTAGGGCCAGGCCCCAGGCGCCGGCCGCATCCTCAACGCATTTCCGTCAGCACCGATTCCTTGAAGCGAAAGCCCCACCCCGGGCCCTCGCGCGGAAAGGCGTTGCCGTTCTCCATGCGCATGGGCGTGTCGATGAGGTCGTCGATCCAGTCGTAGCTCTCGGCCGCCAAGCCGCCGGGCGTGCCGCATAGCAGCGGGACGTCGTAGTCGCGGTAGTAGTGCGGCATGATCTGCACGTGATGGGCGGCCGCGTAGGCGGCGGACGCGCGCCAGTTCTCGACGCCGCCCAGGCGGATCAGGTCCGGCTGCCACATGTCGATGCCGTTGCCGGCGATCAGCCGCTTCAGGCCTTCCAGGTTGGACTCCGACTCGCCCATGGCCAGCGGCAGTCCGGTCTGGCGGCGCAAGGCGGCATAGCCGTCGTAGTCGAGGCGGTCCAGGGGCTGCTGGAACCACACCATGCCCAGGTTCTCGGCCTCGCGCGCCAGCAGCAAGGCATCCGAGCGTTGCAGGCTCTGGTTGGCGTCCATGATGATGCGCACGCTGGGGCCGATGGCCTGGCGCGCCTTGCGCAGGCGCGCGATGTCGCGCGAGATATCGGAGGAGCCCACCTTGATCTTCACCGCGCGATAGCCGCGGCGGGCCTGGTCGGACACATGCTCCACCAGCTCCTGGTCGGAGAACGACAACCAGCCGCCCGAGCCATAGACGAGGATGCTGTCGCAGTGGGTGCCGAACAAACGATGCATGGAGACATCCAGCGTGCGCGCCCATGCATCCCACAAGGCGACGTTGACCACGCCCAGGGCCCAATGCAACAGCCCCTCGTTGCCGAAATACGCGTGTTCCATGGTGCAGCGCGTCCGCAGCAGGCCGGGCGCGGCGCAATCCAGGCCCACGGCCTGTTGTTCGATATCGCGCAGCGCGCCGCGGATCGCGTGCGGGGAATAGTGATAGGCCAGCAGATAGCCCTGGCCTCGCTTGCCGTTGTACAGCTCGATTTCCGCGACCAGGAAACCGATGGCGGGTATCGTGTGCGCGGCGTCGACGATGGGCTTGCCCAGTTGGATCCGGGCTTCGTAGAAACGCAATGCGCGCACGGCGGTGGGTGCCTTGCTCATGCAATATGCTCCAGTGCAGGCGCCGGATCACGATGAGCCGGCGGCGTCGATGGGTATCGGTCCAATCTACCCGAGGACGCCGCCGCTACCGCGTTCGAATTCGTTTCGTCGGTAACCTCGCGCTTCCGCCGCGCCGGCCCCGCCGCCGCATGGCCTCATTCAGCCATCTATCAGATCCGGATCCCAGGCATGGACCGTCTGATGCTGTTCGCCCAGCCCCGCGACGCCCAGGCGCATTTCGTCGCCCGGCTTCAGGTAGCGCGGCGGCTTGGCGCCCATGCCCACGCCCGGCGGCGTGCCGGTGCTGATGAGATCGCCGGGGTACAGCGTCATGAAGCGGCTGACGTAGCTGACCAGTTGGGCGACGCCGAAGATCATGGTGCGGGTATTGCCCGTCTGCGCCCGTTCGCCATTGACGTCCAGCCACATATCCAGCGCCTGCGGATCCGGCACCTCGTCGGCCGTCACCAGCCAGGGCCCGACCGGCCCGAAGGTGTCGCATCCCTTGCCCTTGTCCCAGGTGCCGCCGCGCTCGATCTGGTATTCGCGCTCGGACACGTCGTTGACCACGCAATAACCCGCCACGTGCTTGAGCGCGTCGGCCTCGGACACGTAGCGCGCGCGGGCGCCGATGACCACGCCCAGCTCCACTTCCCAGTCGCCCTTGACCGAGTCCCGCGGCAGCACCACCGGGTCGTTGCAGCCGACCGCCGCGCTGATGGGCTTCATGAAAATGATGGGCTCGGCCGGCAAGGCCAGGCCGGCCTCGGCGGCGTGATCGGCGTAGTTCAGGCCGATGCACACGAACTTGCCCATGCCGGCCCAGGGCAGCGCGATGCGGCCGGGCTGCGCCACCCGCGGCAAGGCGGCGGGGTCGATCCGGGCCAGCGGCGCCAGGCCCTGCGGCGTCAGCAGGTCGGCGGTAATGTCCGTCACCACGCCGGACAGGTCGCGCACCTGGCCCTCGCTATCCACCAGTCCGGGTTTTTCGGCGCCCTTGGCGCCGTAACGCATCAACTTCATGGCTATCTCTTCCTCGAAGTGAAAAAAGGCCCCCACGCCGCGCGGCTGCGCCGCTTGCTGCCCCCCGAGGGGGCGCTTTTCATCTTGGGAGCGGCCCGGCGATGAAAAATATCCGCGCCGCGCGGGATGCCGCGCGCGCCCCGACGCAAACTCTACCGCACTGCCGCCACCCGCGGCAGTTATGATGCGGGTCCGGCCGCCATTCCGAGCCGCCGGCATCGACACCCGCGGGCCGCGCCCGCGCGCCCCCACGACGTATTCGCCATGACGCCTACGCCCCCTCCCCAGCACTCGCCTTTCAAAAGCACCGGCGGCGTGCGCCGCATCTTCAACGCCCTGCGCTATTCCCTGCAGGGCCTGAAGGCCGCGCTGCGCTACGAAGCCGCTTTCCGCCAGGAACTGGCGCTGGCCATCCTCATGATTCCCGCCGCCTTCTGGCTGGGCCGATCGGTGGCGGAAGTCTTCCTGCTGATTTTTTCCGTCATCATGGTGCTGGTCACCGAACTGCTCAATTCCGCGGTCGAAGCCCTGGCCGACGCCCTGTCCGTGGAAATGCATCCGCTGCTCGGCCGCGCCAAGGACCTGGGCAGCGCGGCGGTCATGCTGTTGCTGATTTTCACCGTCGTTCTCTGGGTTGCCGTCGCGCTCGGCAGGTTCGTCCTTTAGGCCGCCTGCCGGTCTCCTTGAAGACGCCAGAATATAGGGATATTTGAAAGTTTTCCTTACGAGTCAGGCGGCTGAAAGTCTATACTCGCGCCATGCCGCCGAACCCCCATTCCCCGTCTCCGCATCGTGTCGTCATCGTCGGGGGCGGCGCCGGGGGCCTGGAGCTGGCGGCGCGTCTGGGCCGGCTCCATGGGCCGGACTTCGTCACCCTGGTCGACGCCAGGCCCTTCCATATCTGGAAGCCGTCGCTGCATGAAGTCGCCGTCGGCACGCTGGACATCCACCAGGAAGGTTTGTCCTACCTCGTCCTGGCCCATCTGTGCGGATTCCGCTTCGTGCTGGGCAAGCTGGCGAGCGTCGACCGCGAGCGGCAAACCATCACCGTCGGCACGATCACGGACCCCCAAGGCATTCCCGTCATCCCCCAGCGCGCCCTGCCCTACGACACGCTGGTGCTGGCCATCGGCGGCCAATCGAATTTCTTCGACACGCCGGGCGCCGCGCGGCACGCGGTGACGCTGGACGCCACCGAGAACGCCGAGCAGTTTCGCCTCACCCTGCTCAAGGCCATGATCCAGGTGGACCAGGCCAAGGTGCACGATCCGACGGCGCGGCTGAACCTGGTCATCGTCGGCGGCGGCTCCACCGGCGTCGAACTGGCCGTCGAGCTGCACGAAGCCGGGCGGGTGGTCGGCGCCTACGGCCTGCCCAGTTTCGAGCCCGACCGCGACCTGACGATCACCTTGATCGAAGACGCCGATCGCATCCTCGCGGCCCTGCCGGAGAAGCTGTCGGCGGCCGCCCACCGCCGCCTGGCCGAACTGGGCATCAAGCTGCAGACCGGCCGCCGCGTCGCCGAGGTCACGAGCCACAGCGTGAAGATGGCCGACGGCGGCGAGTTTCCCGCCCTGCTTTGCATCTGGGCCGCCGGCATGCAGGGCCCCGCCGTGCTGCGGACGCTGGACCTGCCGCTGAACCGGCTGCATCAGGTGGAGGTCAACGAACGGCTGGAAACGGCCGACGCGCGCGTGCTGGCCCTGGGCGATTGCGCCGCGGCGCCCTGGGCGGGACACGGCAGCGTGCCCGCGCGGGCCCAGGCGGCGCACCAGCAGGCCGCCTACCTGGCGCGCAAGATCGGCTGCCGCATCCGCCGCCAGCCGGAACCGGACAACGCCTTTCACTACCGGGACCGCGGGTCCCTGGCCTCCCTGGGCCAGGGGGCAGGCTTCGGCAGCCTCATGGGCAAGCTGGCCGGCCGCGGCCTGTTCGTAAGCGGTACACTGGCACGCCTGATGTACATGAACCTGCACCTGATGCACCACCGCGCGGTGCTGGGCATCTGGCGCACCCTGTGCCTGGCGCTGGCCCGCCTGCTGATGCGGCGCACGCGGGCGCGGGTCAAGCTGCACTGAATCCATTCCCGGCCATGGCCTGGCCTCGCACCAGCCGGCCCCGGCCCGTCTCTCGCCGTTTACCGTATCTCCCATGAATTTCAAGCAAAAACTGGATCAAGCCTGGACCACGACCAACTCGCTGCTGACGGTGGGATTGGACCCGGATCCGGGCCGCCTGCCGGCCGAGCTGGCCGGCAAGCCCGACGCCATCTTCCAGTTCTGCAGGGACATCGTCGACGCCACCGCGCCCTATGCGTGCAGTTTCAAGCCGCAGATCGCCTATTTCGCCGCGCATCGCGCCGAAGACCAGTTGGAAGCGCTGTGCCAGCACATCCGCGCCAACCACCCGAGCCTCCCCATCATTCTCGACGCCAAGCGCGGCGACATCGGCTCGACCGCCGAACAATATGCGCGCGAGGCTTTCGAGCGCTACCAGGCCGATTCCGTGACGGTCAGCCCCTATATGGGATTGGACTCGGTGGAGCCCTATCTCGGCTGGAGCGATCGCGGCGTCTTCGTGTTGTGCCGCACGTCCAACCCGGGCGGCTCCGACCTGCAATTCCTCAAGACCGAGGACGGCCAGCCGCTCTACCTGCACGTGGCTGGCCTGGTGGCCGACATCTGGAATCGCCAGGGGCAGTGCGGCCTGGTGGTCGGCGCCACCTTCCCCAATGAACTCGCGCTGGTGCGCGAGCGCATCGGCGACGACGTGCCGCTGCTGATACCGGGCATCGGGGCCCAGGGCGGCGACATCACCGCCACCGTCAACAATGCCCGCAACCAGGCCGGCACCGGCATGTTGATCAATTCGTCCCGCGCCATCCTGTACGCGTCGGGCGGCGACGACTGGCGCGAAGCGGCCGCGGAATCGGCGCGGGCCTTCCGCGACCAGATCAACGCGGTGCGTTGACGGCGTAATCGAAGGAAATCAGACGGCGTCCAGTTCCGTCTCGCGCACGCCCATCATTTCCAGCACGCCGCGCAGGGCGAACACCACGGAAGCCTGGCGCACCTGCGCGCGATCTCCCTGGAATACGTGCGTGGCGGCCAGCGTGGTGATGCCGTCGCCGGCGCGCATGGCAAAGCCGAAGCAGACCAGGCCGACCGGCTTGCCCGGCGTGCCGCCTTCGGGGCCGGCGATGCCGGTGGTCGATACCGCGATGTGCGACACGCGCGAGGCCAGCAGCACGCCGTTGGCCATTTCCACCGCCACGGGCTCGCTGACCGCGCCGAAGGAATCGATGGTCTCGGTGGGCACCTGCAGGTCCACCGCCTTGGCTTCGTTGCTGTAGGTCACGTAGCCGCGGTCGAACCAGCGGCTGGCCCCGGGCACGGACGTGATGGCGCCCGCCAGCAGCCCGCCGGTGCAGGATTCGGCCGTCCCGAGCATCCAGCCGCGCCGCGTCAATTCCTTGCCCAGCCGGGTGGCCAGTTCGATGGCATCCCCGCCATCATCGCGATTCATCATTGCAAGACTCCTAGTCGAACCAACACGGCCATGCATAGCAAGGCATAGACAGCGGCCAGCAAATCATCCCACATCACGCCGATGCCGCCCTTCATGCGCGCATCGAAGTACTTGATCGGGGGCGGCTTCACGATATCGAAGGCGCGGAACAAAAGGAATGCGACCAGTTGCGCCATCCACGTGGCCGGACTCAGCCACAGGACCAGCCAAAAGGCGACCACCTCGTCCCATACCATGCCCACATGATCGTGCTCGCCCAGTTCCGCGCCGACGCGGTGGCAAACCCAGCAACCATATACGAACGCAAAAGCAAGAAACAGGCCCAATGCCACATTGGACGCCGGCGGCACGGCCACGCGCCACAGGAACCAGGCCATCAGCGTGCCCCAGGTGCCGGAGGCCGGACGCACCAGGCCGCTGCCGAAACCGAAGGCGATGAAACGGGCCGGGGTCCGGCAGATCCAGCCCAGGGTGGGATAAGGCACGCGGGCGCGGTCGCGCATGGACGGCGAAACGGGCGGCTGCCCGGAATTGGGATCTGTCATGGCGTGGAAAAGTGATCGAAGCCGCGCGGCAGGTCGGTTTCCGGCCGGCCATCCGGGCCCAGCACGGCCAGGCCGGCGGCGGCGGTGATGCGTCCGATGGCGGTAACCGCCACCCCCGCCCGCGCGGCGGCGGCGCGCACGGCGTCGGCGCGCTCGGGCGCGGCGGTGAAACAGAGTTCGTAGACGTCGCCGCCGCCCAGCAAGGCATGGCGCAGGCGGGCCGGATCGACGCCGCGCAGCGCGGGAGCCGCCGGCAGATCGGCAAAACGCAATTCGGCGCCCACGCCGCTGGCCTTGAGCACGTGGCCCAGGTCCTGCAACAAGCCGTCGGAAATATCGATGGCGGCGTTGGCCACGCCGGCCAGCGCCTGGCCCAGGGCATCGCGCGGCTGCGGCCATTCCAGCGCGCCGCGCGTGGCCGCCAGCAGGCCGGCGTCGGCCGGCATCTGGCCGCTAAGCAGGCGATAGGCGATGTCCGCCGCGCCCAGCGCGCCCGAGACCCACACCTGGTCGCCCGGGCGCGCGCCGTCGCGGCGCAATGCCTGGTCCGGCGCGACGGCGCCGAACACGGTGACGCTGATGGCGATTCCCAGGGTGCTGCCGGTGGTGTCGCCGCCGATCAAGGGGCAGGCGCTGGCCTCGGCCAGCGCGTGAAATCCCTCGGAAAACGCCGCCAGCCAGGCCGGCTCGACCGTCGGCAGGGCCAGGCCCAGCAGGCAGCCGATGGGACGGGCGCCCATCGCGGCCAGGTCGGAAACGTTGACGGCGAGGGCCTTGTGTCCCAGCGCGCGCGGATCGACGTCCGGGAAAAAGTGCCGCCCTTCGATCAACAGGTCGGTGCTGGTGGCGACCCGCATGCCCGGCGGCACGCCGAACAGCGCGCAGTCATCGCCCACGCCCAGCATGCCCGCCGGCGCGGGCCGCTTGAAGTAGCGGTCGATGAGATCGAATTCGGACGCCACAGGCTCTCCCTGCCTCCGGCGCGCGGGCGCCGTCAGCGGCGCGCCGCGGCCGCGCGCACTTCGTGTTCGCGCACTTCGGCGGCCAGCTTGTCCAGCACGCCGTTGACGAACTTGAAGCCGTCCGTGCCGCCGAACGACTTGGCCAGTTCCACCGCCTCGTTGATCGCGACCTTGTACGGCACCTCGACGTGGTGCACCAGTTCATAGCTGCCGATCAGCAGGATGCCGTGCTCCACCGGCGACAGCTCCGCCAGCGGACGGTCCACGAAGGGCATGAAGCGTTCGCGCAGGGTCGGCGCTTCGCGCAGCACGCCGTGCAGCAAGGTCTTGAACCACTGCGCGTCGGCTTCGGAAAAATCTTCCGCGTCGCGCAGGTGGGCATCGATCTCGCCGGCGTCCTGGGTTCCCTGGTCGCCGCGCAGCAGCCACGCGTAAACACCCTGCAGCGCGAATTCGCGCGCACGGCGGCGGGCGCTGCGCGCATTGGCGCGCGCCTGCGCGGCGTTATCAGCGGCGGTCGTCATCGTCGTCTTCGTCATCAAAATCTTCGTCTTCTTCATCCTCGTCGTCTTCCTCGGGCTCGAGGGCGGCGACCAGGTTGGCCATTTCCACCGCGACCTGGGCGCAATCGCGGCCCTTGACGGCGGCGCGCGCCTGGGCTTGCTCGTCGGTGTCGACCGTCAGCACGCCATTGGCGATAGGGATACCGGTTTCCACCGAGATGCGCGTGATGGCGGCGGCCATTTCGTTGCTGACCACTTCGAAGTGGTAGGTTTCGCCGCGGATCACCGCGCCCAGCGCCACCAGCGCATCGAATTCGAACGTTTCGGCCATCTTGGCCAGCGTCACGCCCAGTTCCAGCGCGCCCGGCACCGTCACCAGCATCACGTCGCGCTCGTCGACACCCAGCTTTTCCAGTTCCTCGAGGCAGGCATCCTGTTCGGCCTGGCCGATTTCCTCATTGAAACGGGCGCGGACGATGCCGATGTGCAGCCCCTCGCCGTTCATATCAGGGGATAAGGTGTATGGATTCATGGATGAGCTGCCTTATTGCTGGGTGGATATCGGAGGATCGCAATCGTAACCGGTAATCGTCAGGGCAAAGCCGGCCATGCTGGGCATCTTGCGCGGACGCGCGAGCAATTTCATCTGCCCGACGTTGAGATCGCGCAGGATCTGCGCGCCGATGCCGTAGGTGCGCAGGCCCATGCGGTCGCCGCCCCCCGTGGCATGCTTGACGTCGCCGGCCGACCAGTTGGCGATCTGGCCGAACAGTTCGTCGGCGGCCGCCTGCAGGTTCATCAGCACCACCACGCCCGCGGGCGCCTGGGCGATGGTGCGCAAGGCCTGCGACACGCCCCAGCTATGCTCGCTGGCGCCGGTGTCCAGCACGTCCAGCACCGAGGCCGGCTCGTGCACGCGCACCAGGGTTTCGCGCTGCGGGTCGATGTCGCCGTGGACCAGCGCCAGGTGGGCCGAGCCCGTGGCGGTGTCGCGATACGCGATGGCGCGGAAACTGCCCCAGGCGGTCTGCATGGCGCGCTCGCCGATGCGCTGGACGATGGATTCGTGTTCGCTGCGGTACTGGATGAGGTCGGCGATGGTGCCGATCTTCAGGCCATGCTCGCGCGCGAAGGTCACCAGGTCGGGCAGGCGCGCCATGGTGCCGTCCGGCTTGAGGATTTCGCAGATGACCGCGGCCGGGGTCAGGCCGGCCATGGCGGTGAGGTCGCAGCCGGCTTCGGTATGGCCGGCGCGCATCAGCACGCCGCCGGGCACCGCGCGCACCGGGAAGATGTGGCCGGGCTGCACCAGGTCGGCCGGGCGGGCGTCGCGCGCCACGGCGACGCGGATGGTGCGGGCGCGGTCGGCGGCCGAGATGCCGGTCTCCACGCCCTCGGCGGCCTCGATGGACACCGTGAAGTTGGTGCCGAAACGGGTGCCGTTGCGGCTGGCCATCAGCGGCAGGTCGAGCTGGCGGCAGCGCTCTTCGGTCAAGGTCAGGCAAACCAGGCCGCGGCCGTGGGTGACCATGAAATTGATGGCCTCGGGCGTGACGAATTCGGCGGCCATGACGAGGTCGCCTTCGTTTTCCCGGTCTTCCTCGTCGACCAGAATGACGATGCGGCCGGCGCGGAGTTCGGCGATGATTTCAGTCACCGGCGCGATGCCGAACGAACCGGGTTCGGCAGGGGCGGGACTCAACTGTGCGGACATGGCGAAGGAGCGTGAGCGGTAAAGGAAGGGATTTTACCGCTCTCGGGGGCGCGCGGCCGGATATCCGCGGCAGGCGTCCCGGCGATACACTGGGAGACATAACCCTGTCATCGGAATGGATATATAAGGATACAACCAACCGATCGGTGACAGGATTATGAATCGTCATCAAATTTCGGCCTGCGGTCGGTAATATCCCCTGTCTTTTTTGCCACCGAGCCGCCAGGGGGAGCCCACCCCGTACCCGCTTCGCGGGCCCCCTCAAGGGGGCGGCGTTGGCGGACCGGCAAAGCCGGCTCCGCTACGCCCTGGATGGGCACCGAGGGTTGCGGCCCCCATTGGGGGAGAGCAAGCGGCGTCAGCCGCGCGGTGGTTTGTGGGCTTTTTTTATCGTTTCCCGGAGCGTCATGTCGGAACAGGAATTGAAACTTCACGTGCCCGCCGCCGCGCGCAAGGCCCTGGAGCAGGAAGTCAAACAGCGCGACGCCAGCCGCATTCGCCTGCATGCGATGTATTTCGACACGCCGGACCGCGAGCTGGCCCGCGCCCGGGTGGCGATACGCCTGCGCCGCGAAGGCAATGTCTGGGTGCAGACGCTGAAGACGCCGGGTAACAACGCGATTACCCGCATCGAGCTCAATCACCCCCGGCCCGGCCCCATCCTCGACCTTTCGGTCTATGCCGGCACGGAGGTGGAAGCCACCCTGGCCGGCCTGAAGGGCGAGCTGGGCCTGCGCTACGAGACGGACGTCACGCGCCTGATCCGCAAGGTGCGCAACCGCCAGGGCACGGTGGAAATCGCCTACGACCGCGGCTTACTGCGCGCCGGCGCGCTGGAACTACCGATCAGCGAGATCGAGTTCGAGCTGATGTCGGGCAAGCCCGCCGCGCTGTTCACCGCGGCTCGCGCCTGGCTGCGCCGCCACGGGCTGGTGATGGACGCGCGCAGCAAATCCGAGCGCGGCGACCGCCTGGCGCGCCTGGCCCACACCCTGGACGGCTTGCAGGACGACGAGGCCCGCGCCGCCGCCATCGATGAATTCTGGACCAGCACCGGCGCGCGCAACGTGCGCCTGGACCCGGCCATGTCGCCAGCCCAGGCGCTGGGGGCGGTCGCGGCCGAGTGCCTGGACCAGATCATCCGCAACGCGGCCGTCCTGGCCGAAGTCGACACCGACGGCATCCGCAAGGCCGGCAACCCCGAACACGTGCACCAGTTGCGCGTGGGCATGCGCCGGCTGCGCTCGGCCTGGCGCCTGTACGACGGCTGGGCGGGGCTGCCGCCGGCGCCGCTGCAGGAAGGCATACGGACCTTCTTCGCCGCCTTCGGCGCCAATCGCGACCAGGACGTATTGCAGGAGAGCATCATCCCCGCCCTGGTCCGCGCCGGCATGCCGACCTTCCCGATGGAAGCGCCGCCGCCTTCCGCGCCTTCGCGCGAGATCGCCGCCAGCCCGGAATTCCAGGGCTGGCTGCTGGACATGCTGGAATGGAGCCTGGACGTGCCGGCCGCCGCCACCGGACCGGCCAGCGGGCTGGCCGGCGCCGCCTCCCCGTCGTCCGACGCCATTGCGGCCAACGGCGTGACGGCGGGCGACGAAGCGGCAACCACGCTGGGCCTGACCGGCGAGGATGCCGCCGCGCAAGCCCTGCGCGCCGCCGAGGCCGCCGGCGCCGTACCGGCCCCGGTCGACTGGGACAGCACCCACGCGCCGCAGATCGTCCCGTCCATCATTCCGCTGGTGCCGCCGGAACAGGAAACGCCGCCCACGCTGCACGACCTGCTGGCCGCGCGCCTGCGTAAATGGCATCGCCGCGTCCTGCACGAGGGCCGGCACTTCGCGGCGCTGGACATCCCCAGCCGCCATGCCTTGCGCAAGCGGGCCAAGCGGCTGCGCTACGGGTTGAATTTCACGGAGTCGCTGCTGCCGGCCGCCAAGGTGCGCGACTACAAGATCCGCCTGGCCGCCGTGCAGGACGTGCTGGGGGAAATGAACGACCTGTCCGTGGCGCACGATCTTTATCGCCAATGGAGCGTGCAGTATCCGCAGGCGTGGTTCGCGCTGGGCTGGATCAGCGCGCGTCAGGAAGAACTGGTGGCCAAGGCCGAACGCGCGTTCAAGCAATTCGGACACGCGAAGGAATTCTGGAAATAGGCGGCATACCGGCGCCGGAATGGATATCGAGATGGATATCCGAATCCGGCCGGCGGCCGGACCATTCCGCGGTCCGGCCCCCTTCCGCGAGTTATCCCGCCAACAGCGCGCCGGCGAATTCGTCGGCGACGAAGGGCTGGAGGTCTTCCAGGCCTTCGCCCACGCCGATCCAGTAGACCGGCACCGGGCGCACGCCCTGGCTGCCCGCGGCCACGGCGGCCAGCGTGCCGCCCTTGGCGGTGCCGTCCAGCTTGGTGACCACCAGGCCGGTAAGGTTGATGGCGGCGTCGAAGGCGCGGATCTGCGCCAGCGCGTTCTGGCCGGTGTTGCCGTCGATCACCAGCAGCACCTCGTGCGGCGCGTTGGCGTCGGCCTTGCCGATCACGCGGCGGATTTTCTTCAGCTCTTCCATCAGATGCAGTTGCGTCGGCAGGCGGCCGGCGGTGTCGACCATGACCACCGAGGCGCCGCGGGCGCGGCCGGCATTGACGGCGTCGAAGGCCACGGCGGCCGGATCGCCGCCCTCCTGCGCGATGACGGTCACGTTGTTGCGGGCGCCCCATTGCATCAGTTGCTCGCGCGCGGCGGCGCGGAAGGTATCGCCGGCGGCCAGCAGCACGCTGGCGCCCTGCTGCTGGAAGGTATAGGCCAGCTTGCCGATGGACGTGGTCTTGCCGGCGCCGTTGACGCCGGCGATCATCACCACCAGCGGCTTGGCGCGGGTGACGTCGAAGCGGCGCTCCAGCGGACGCAGGTGATCGGCCAGCAATTCACGCAAGGCGTCGCGCACCTTGGCGGGGTCCTCGATGCGGTCTTTCTTGACGCGGGCGCGCAACGCGGTGAGCAGCTTCTCGGTCGCCTCCAGGCCGGCATCGGCCATAATGAGCGCCGATTCCAGTTCCTCGAACAGGTTTTCGTCGACCTTCACGCCGACGAACAGGCCGCCTATGCTCTGGCCGGTACGCGCAAGGCCTTTCTTCAGGCGGTTCAGCCAGGAGGTCTTGGCGGGCGCCGCCTCGGCAGGGGCGGCAGGCGACGGCTCGGGCTGAGCTACGGTGGACGGCGTGACCGGCGGCGCGGCGGGCGGCGTGACCGGGGCCATGGGCGGGGCTGGCTGCCCCGAGGCCGGCGCTACGTATGCGGCGCTAGGCGTCTGGACGGCCGATGCCGTCACGGGCTCCGCGGCGACCGATGCCGGAGCAGGCGGTGACGCGGCGCTTCCGGCCGGGAGGCCGGCGGCAGCCTGGCTGCCAGCGGCCGGACTACGAGTTTCCGTCGCCGGGGTGGCGCCGGACGGCGCTGCCGCAGGTCGCGCAGAACTGGGCGAAAACGCAGGTGGCACCGGTGCAGACTGTGCAGACACTGGCGCGGACGTGGGCGGCACCGATGCAGGCGGTGTGGAAGCAGGCGCAGACGGCACCGGCGCAGGCTGTGAGGAAGCAGGCACGGACGCGGGCGCCGGAGGCACCGGGGCGGCTTGCTCGGGGACCTGCGCGGGCGGCGCGTCGGCTACGGGCTCGGCGGGCGTCTGAACGTCCGGCGCGGGCTTTTTTTTCTTGAAGAAGTTGAATTTTTCAAACATGGTGAACAAGTATATTCGCATCGTCGGTGGCCTTTACCGGCGCACCCCCATCGCCGTCGTCGACGCCGCCGGCCTGCGCCCCACCCCCGACCGGGTGCGCGAGACCCTGTTCAACTGGCTGAACCACTTCTGGGACAACCGCTACGACGACAAATCGGTGCTGGACCTCTTCGCCGGCAGCGGCGCGCTAGGCTTCGAAGCCGCCTCGCGCGGCGCCGCCCACGTGCAGATGGTGGAGCGCGACCGCGCCGCCCTGTCCGCCCTGCGGACGGTGCGCGACAAGCTCGGCGCCACGCGGATCCGCATCCACGCCGGCGACGCCCTGGACACGCTGCGACGCATGGACGCCACCCGCTACGACCTGGTCATGCTGGACCCGCCTTTCGGCCAGGATTGGCTGCCCCGCATCTGGCCCCTGCTGCCGGGCATCCTCACCGAGAACGCCTTGGTGTACGCTGAGAGCGAAAACGCCCTCGAAGCGCCCGAAAATTTCGAATTATTGCGTCAGGACAAAGCCGGCGCGGTGCACTACCACCTGCTGCAATTTGCTGCATTGCGGAAATAGGTCAATAATCGCCGTTCGGAGAGATGACATACCTATAAAACGAGGGAGGTCGCATGATCATCGCTGTATACCCCGGCACGTTCGATCCGCTCACGCGCGGTCATGAAGATCTGGTTCGCCGCGCTGCCACATTGTTCGACGAAGTCGTCGTGGGCATCGCGCACAGCCGCAACAAGAAACCCTTTTTCAGCATCGACGAGCGCGTGGCCATCGCGCGCGAAGTGCTGGGCCACTATCCCAACGTGCGCGTGGAAAACTTCGGCGGCCTGCTCAAGGATTTCGTGCGCGAGCAGAACGGCCGCGTGATCGTGCGCGGCCTGCGCGCCGTCTCCGACTTCGAATACGAATTCCAGATGGCCGGCATGAACCGCCACCTGCTGCCGGACGTCGAGACGCTGTTCATGACGCCGTCGGACCAGTACCAGTTCATCTCCGGCACCATCGTGCGGGAAATCGCCCAGTTGGGCGGCGACGTCAGCAAGTTCGTCTTCCCCTCGGTCGAGCGCTGGCTGCAGGAAAAGGCCAAGCAACGCCGCGAACAGACCTGGCAGGGCTGACCGGCGCCGCCGGCGCCTCTACCCACGCCGGCGGCAGGGTCGCTTCGGAGGCCGGGGCGACGCGGGGATTACAATCCCCTTATTGCCCTTACTTGCGCAGGCGCCTGCCCACCCTCGCCGGGTACCGCGGGCGCCCATCTCCATGGCCCTGAAAATCACCGAGGAATGCATCAATTGCGACGTTTGCGAGCCCCAGTGCCCGAACGAAGCGATTTCCATGGGTGAGGACTATTACGTCATCGACCCGGACAAATGCACCGAATGCGTCGGCCACTACGATGAGCCGCAATGCAAGGTCGTTTGTCCCGTGGAATGCATCGAACTGCATCCCCAATGGCACGAAGGCCAGGAAGCCTTGATGGCCAAGTACCATCGCCTGACGGCGCCGCGCTGACCCAGGCCCCGGCCACGCCCGCCGCCCGAATGACATCCCCCCGCACCTCCCTTCCGCTCTCGCGCCGCGGCGACATGTCGCTGTCGGCCGTCGTCGCCGGCCTGGTCGCCGTGCTGGTGAGCTTCGGCGGCACGGCGGTGCTGATGGTGCAGGCTGGCCATAGCGCCGGCCTGGACCCGGCGCGCATCGGATCCTGGCTGGGCTCCATCTGCCTGGCCCTGGGCCTGGGCGGCGCCTGGCTCAGCCTGCGCCTGCGCGTGCCCGTCGTGCTGGCCTGGTCCACGCCCGGCGCGGCCCTGCTGATCAGCGCGCTGGCCGGCGTGCCCTTCGGCGAGGCGGTCGGCGCTTTCGTGCTGGCGGCGGCGCTGGCCCTGGCCTGCGGCCTGCTCGGCTGGGTCGATCCCATCGCGCGGCGCATTCCGCCGCAGATCGCGGCCGCCATGCTGGCCGGCGTGCTGCTGAACTTCGGCATCGGCGTGTTCGGCGCGATGGGCAAGGAAGCATGGCTGGTCCTGCCCATGGGCTTGGCCTACCTGCTGTGCAAGCGTTGGGCGCCGCGCTACGCCATCCTGGCGGTGCTGGCCTGCGGCCTGGCCGTCGCGGCCTCGCGCGGCGTGCTGCGTTTCGACGCGGGCGGCTGGGAATTGACGCAATTCGTCTGGACCACGCCGGAATTCACCTGGCGCGGAGCGATCAGCCTGGCGCTGCCGCTGTTCGTGGTGGCGATGGCCTCGCAGAACCTGCCCGGCCTGGCCATCTTGCAGGCCGCGGGCTATCGCGTGCCGGCCTCGCGCCTCATCGCGGTCAGCGGCGGCGTGGGCTTGCTGGCCGCGCCCTTCGGCGCGCACAGCGTCACGCTGGCCGCCATCATCGCGGCGATCTGCGCGGGCCATGAATCGCATCCCGACCCCGGCCGGCGCTATGTCGCCGCCGTCACCTACGGCGTGAGCTACGTAGTGCTGAGCGTGGCCGCCGGCGCGGTGGCCGTGTTTTTTCAGGCCTTGCCGCCGGCATTGATCGCGGCGTTGGCTGGGCTGGCGCTGCTGGGCCCCATCATGGGCGGCCTGGCCAGCGCGATGCAGCACGCCGAAAGCCGCGAGGCGGCCCTCATCACCGTGCTGGCCACGGCATCGGGCATGAGCTTCTGGGGCATCGGTTCGGCCTTCTGGGGCCTGGCGGCGGGCCTGCTGGCGCATGCGCTGCTCGCCCCGCGCCGGCGCGCCGTGCCTGCGCCGGCGCAGACGACGCCGGCGCTGACGCCCGCGTCAGCCGACGCTGCCGAAGCGGAACGCTAGCGCCGGATCACGCCGGCCAGTCGATCGGCCCCATCTCCGGATGCACTTTCATCAGCCGGCAGGGGATGCCGGCATAGTTGGAGACCCAGGCGGCCGCCAGTTCGCCCTCGTCCACCACGTCCACCGCCTGCGTGCCCACCATGATGGCTTCGCGCACGCTGTCGTCGTCCTCGATGACGTCGAGCGGAATGTCGATGCGCAGCATGCCCGGCGCGCGCAGCACCAGATAGCCGAAACGCAATTCCACCTCGATTTCCGCCAGGCGCGGACAGATGTCTTGCGTCAGCCATTGGCCGCCGGAATGCACCAGCAGCCAGCGCCGTTCGTAGGCGGCCGCCTGCGGGTTGTCGGTGCCGCCGCAATGGGCCACCGGATGATGGATGGGTGTGCTCATTTCCCCGTGATTCCTTTCAATACCTTACCCAGATCCTGGAGTCGTTCTTCCGACTTGCCATGCTTGTGCTTGAGGGCGTCCTTCAGGCCGCGCTGCAGGGCGCGGGCGGCCAGGTCGCCGGCCATGGCGCGCCAATCGACGCGATAGCTCAAATGATCGTAAGGCCCGTGGACGTGCACCGGCACGCCCAGGCCGCGCAATTCGTCCAGGCCTTCGGCGCGCGGCGGCGCATCGGCGATGCGGACCTGCGCCACCAGGTCGACCGTGTCCGCGCCGACGTCGATGCGGGCGGGCGATCCCTGGGTCACGCGCAGCAGCGGCGAAACCAGCGCCAGAGACTTGAAGGTGCCGACGCCATTGGCGAAGGCCAGGTCCGCGTCCAGGCGCGAGAACGCAGTTTCGCGCGAGGCGTCGGCCTGCACCTCCGTGCTGTCCTCGCGCTTGCCCGACAGCACCAGCGCCTTGACGTCGCGCAGGACCTGCCCGACGTTGATGCCCTGCACGGCGCCATCGCGCACCCGCAGTTGCGCGGTGCCGGACAATTGACGCTTCAGGGCCGGGACGTCGGCGCCCTGGGTCTTCAGGTCCAGCGCCACGTCGCCGGTGCCCGTCAGGGCGCGCCGGCCGGCCACGTCGGCAAGCAGGGGCCCGATCGCCACGCCGTTCAGATTCAGGCGCGCGCTCATGGCGTTCTCGCGCGCGGCATCGACCGAGAAGGCGCCCGCCAGCTTGCCGCCGTACAGCGCGGCGGACAGGCCGCCGAGGTCCAGCTTGCCGCGCGCCAGCGCCACGTTGGCGCGGACGGTATCGGCATGCAGGCCGCGCGCCACCAGCGTTCCGATGGAGACGCTGCCCTTGGCGCTCATGCCGGCCAGCGCGCTGAAGTCCACCTTGTCCGTTTCCGGCGCGCTGGCAGGCGCCTGTGCTTCTCCCGCGCCCTTGCCCGCCGGATCGCCCGCGGGCGGCCGCGGCGCGCCGAGTATCGCGCCGCCGGCCGGGGCCAGCTTGTCCAGGTCCAGTTGATCGACCGCCAGCGCGAACGTGATGGCGGGATGCGCGGTCAGTTGCGCGACGCTGGTCTTCAGGTCGAACTTGCCGCCTTCCAACTGCGCATTGAGCGCCGCCTCGGCCGAGTCCTTGGCCAGGTCCGCGCTGAGGGCGCCGGTCAGGGGAATCTGCATGGCGCCTTGCGGCAGGCCGGGATCGGTGATGGCGATATTGCCCTGCACGGCCGGCAACGCGCCAGCGCGGTGCGCCAGGTCCAGCGTCAGCGGCGAGGCGAGCGTAACGGCGACTTCGCGCGTCCCGGGCTTGCCGCCCGCGCGCGCCGGCGCGACGCTGGCCGTCGGCGCGGCATCGGCGGACGCTGGCCGCGCGGCGCGGGCGCCGTATGAAATCGTGGCCTGCGCCTTGACCTCCTCCACGCTCAGCGCCTCGGCGTTGCCGCCGATGCCCTTGAGACCGAAGCGCAGGTCCACGCTGTCGCCGCCGTTGAGCCGCAGGCGGCCGCCCAGCGCCGCGCCGCTGGCGCCTGACGGCGAAACGCTCAAGGCCGGCGCATCCACCGCCAGCTCGAAGGGACCGTCCGGCGCGGCGCCCTTGGCCCGCACCGTCAGCTTCTCCCAGCGCATTTCATGCCGGGCCGAATCGAACATCAGCGCCGGCGCCGCGATGCTGGCGTCGACGTTGGACAAGGGCCGCGCCGGGTCGCGCAGGTCGCCCTCGAACACCAGTTCCAGGCCGGCGGCCTCCAGCTTGCCGCTATCGAAGCCCAGCTTGCCGCGCGCGGTCAGGGACTTGGCCTGGGCGTCGCCGAGGCGGCCGCTCAGGCGCAGGTTCATGTCCTCGGCGGCGTAGCGGGGGCCGGCCGGGTTCAGGCTCAGCTTCGCCTGCCCGGTCAGGTCGGCGTCCACCGCCGGCGCCGTGCCCTGCAAATGGGCGGACAACTGCACGGGGAAAGGACGGTCGTACGCCACGCGGCCCGTGGTCGCTTCCAGTTGCGTTATCGCCAGCGCCAGGCCGGAGCGGTCATCCTGCAATTGCAGCTCGCCGTCCTTGAGGTCGACGCCGGCGATGTCGATGCGCATGCCGCCGACCATGGGCGAGGCGCCGCCGGCGTCGGCCGCGGCCTGCCCAAGACCGGCGGCGGCCCCGGCGGCGCTCTGCGCGGCGCCGGGCGCGGCGGCCGGCGTATCCGCTGCCGATGGCGCCGCGTCGCCGGCCCCCGGAACATTGTCCGCATCGGCAACCGGCGCCGGACCGCCCACCAGGTCCTCGAAGTTGAAGCGGCCCTGCTTGTCGCGCACCACGCGCGCCTTGACCCCGCTGAAGGTCAAATGGTCGATGACCAGCTTCTTCGATAGCAGCGGCCAGATGGCGACGGAAACCTGGGCGTCCTCGATGGACGCGAACAGCTCGTCGCGGCCTGGCTCGGTCAACGAGACGCCCTGCAGGGTCAGGCCCAGCGTGGGAAACAGCGTCATGTCGATGTCGCCGTCGATGATCAGCGTGCGGTGGAAGCGCTGGCTCACCATTTCCTGCAGCCGCGCCTTATAGGCGTTGGGATCGAACGTCAGGACGAACACCGCCGCGGCGGCTACCACTACCGCCACCAGGATGGCCAGGGCCAATACGATGCGTTTGATCCAGGTCTTCATCGGCTCTGCTTAAATCCGGACAATAAGTCCTGCTCAATGCCCAAACGACACGCGGCCATACTGGCCGCGGAAAAAGGGTATCGTAACAAATCGGCCCACGTGATTCATTCATAGTGGCATCTGTTTTCAGAGCCCGACCAGCGGACTCGACTGAAAATGGCTCTGGGTCTTCGAACGGATATGGCTGGATGAAAAAAACCGTCGTTGTCTGCGTGATTCTCGTGGCGGCCGTGGCCGCCGGTCTCTGGATGTGGCTGCGGCCCGCCACCGACGACAACCGCATTACCCTCTACGGCAATATCGACATCCGCCAGGTTTCGCTGGCCTTCGAAGGCAGCGAGCGGGTGCGCGAAGTGCGCGTGGAGGAAGGCGACAAGGTCAAGGCCGGACAGGTGCTGGCGGTGCTGGACACGCGCACCCTGGCGCTGCAACTGGCGCAGGTGCGGGCCCAGGCCGAGGCGCAGCGGGAAGCGCTGGCGCGCCTGCGCAACGGCACCCGCCCGGAAGAGGTGGAGCAGGCCAAGGCCCAGACGGGCGCCGCCGAAGCCCAGGCCGAACTGGCCGCGCAGCAACTGCGCCGGTTGCGCGGCGTGGCGGCGGACACCAACGGCCGCGGCGTCAGCAAGCAGGACATCGACAACGCGGTGGCGCAGTTGCGCGTGGCCCAGGCCAATCTGGAAGACCGCCGCAAGTCCCTGAAGCTCGCGCAGATCGGTCCGCGCCAGGAAGACATTGCCCAGGCGCAGGCCAGCCTGCGCGCCGCCGAGGCCCAGGCCGCCCTGCTGCAACACCAGATCGATCTCGGACAACTGCTGGCGCCGCGCGACGGGGTCGTGCGCGCCCGCCTGCTGGAACCCGGCGACATGGCGTCGCCGCAGCGGGCGGTCTACACGCTGGCGCTGACCGACCCGAAATGGGTGCGCGCCTATGTCAACGAAACCCAGTTGGGCTTCGTGCGCGGCGGCATGCACGCCGACGTCTACACCGACAGCGCGGGCAAGCGCGCGCTGTCGGGACGCATCGGCTATATCTCGTCGGTCGCGGAGTTCACCCCCAAGAGCGTGCAGACCGAGGAATTGCGCACCGATCTCGTGTACGAGGTGCGCGTGCTGGTGGACGATCCGCGCGATGAATTGCGCCTGGGCATGCCGGCCACGGTGGTGCTGCAACGGCAGGCCGCCAACACGCCCGCGCAGCGCTGATGACGGCCAGCGTCCAGGCTCCTCCGGATACGGCCACGGGCGGCGGCGACTACGCCGTCGAGGCCAGCGGCGTGCACAAGCGCTTCTATGAAAAAGAGGCGCGCCGCCACGTGCAGGCCCTGGCCGACGTCTCGCTGCGCGTGCGCGCCCGCGCCCTGACGGCGCTGGTCGGCCCGGACGGCGCGGGCAAGACCACCTTCCTGCGCCTGACCGCCGGCCTCATGCGTGCCGACAGCGGCGCCTTGCGCGTGCTGGGGCTGGATGCCGCCAGGGAGCCGCAGGCCATCCAGAACCGCATCAGCTACATGCCGCAGCGCTTCGGCCTGTACGAAGACCTGAGCGTGCAGGAAAACCTCGACCTGTATGCCGACCTGCACGGCGTGGCCGTCGAGGAGCGGCGCGACCGCTATGCCCAACTCCTCGAGATGACCGACCTGGCGCGCTTCACCGCCCGGCCCGCGGGCAAGCTGTCCGGCGGCATGAAGCAGAAGCTGGGCCTGGCCTGCACGCTGGTGCGCTCCCCCGACCTGCTGCTGCTGGACGAGCCCACGGTGGGCGTGGATCCGCTGTCGCGGCGGGAACTGTGGGAGATCGTGCAGCAGTTGGTCGAGGCGGAAGGCCTGTCCGTGCTGATGACGACGGCGTATCTGGACGAGGCGGAACGCTGCGGCGAAGTCTACGTGCTGCACGAAGGCCGGGTGCTGGCCGCCGGCCAGCCCGGGGACATCAGCCACCATGCGAGCGGCCGGTGCTTCGTCGTCGCGCCGCCCGACGGGCGGCCCGTGCGCGAGCTGCAAGCCAGTCTGCTGGACCGCGCCGACGCCATCGTCGACGCGGTGCCCCAGGGCGGCGAAGTCCGGCTCATCCTGCGCGATCGGGCGGACGCCGACCGGCTGGGATTCCCGGCCGAGCGCCTGCGGCCCGTGGACGCCCGGCTGGAGGATGGCTTCATGGTGCTGCTGCGCACGCGCGGCGACGGCGGCGAGGCCTTGGAAGGCGCGGCATCCGTCGGATCGGACGGGCCGCCGGAGACCGCGCCTTCCGGCGTCTCCGCGCGCGACAGGGACAGCCACGACAATAACGGCAACGGCCCCGCCATCGAGGTGCGCGACCTGGTGCGCAAGTTCGGCGACTTCACCGCGGTGGACCGCACCAGCTTCAGCGTGGCGCGCGGCGAGATCTTCGGCCTGCTGGGCCCGAACGGCGCGGGCAAGACCACCACCTTCCGCATGCTGTGCGGCCTGCTGCCCGCCAGCAGCGGCTACGCCCAGGTGGCGGGCCTGGACATGCGCAAGGCCCGCGCGCAGGCGCGCCGCCGCATCGGCTACGTCTCGCAGAAGTTCGCGCTGTACGGCAATCTCTCCGCCTACGAGAACCTGCGCTTCTTCGGCGGCGCCTACGGCCTGTCCGGCGCGCGCCTGCGCGACCGCATGGCCGAGGTCGCCGGCCAGTTCCAGTTGTCGGACCTGCTGCGGATGCCGGCCGGCCACCTGCCCGGCGGCGTCAAGCAGCGCCTGGCGATGGCCGTCGGCCTGCTGCACGAACCGGAAATCCTGTTCCTCGACGAACCGACCAGCGGCGCCGACCCGCTCGCGCGGCGCGCGTTCTGGCGCCGCATCACGGCGCTGGCGGAAACCGGCACGACCATCGTCATCACCACCCACTTCATGGAAGAAGCGGAGTATTGCGACCGCATCGTCATCCAGGACGCCGGCAAGCTGCTGGCGCTGGGCACGCCAGCCGAAGTCCGCGCGCAGGCCGGCGAAACCCCGGCACACAAGCTGGACATGGAGCAGGCCTTCATCGGCATCGTCGAGCAGGGGCGCTCGCAGCGGCGCGACGCGGAAAGGCGGGCGCGGCCGGCGGCGGACGGCGGCAACGGCCCCCACGCCGGTCTCCCGCCCGAGCCACCCAAGGGAGCCGCCGCATGACCGCCTCGCGCCAGCCGCAAGGCGGCTTCTGGCGCCGCCTCTGGTCCCTCACCCGCAAGGAATTCCGCCAGTTGCTGCGCGACCGCAGCAACCTGCTGATCGGCATCGGCCTGCCCATCGTGCTGATCCTGATCTTCGGCTACGGCTTGTCGCTGGACGTGAAGGACGCCGACGTCGTGGTGGTGATGGAGGACAGTTCGCCGCCCGCCCATGAAATCCAGGCCACTCTCGCGCATTCGCCGTTCCTCACGGCGCGCGCGGTCCGCAGCCTGCAGGAAGGCCGCCGCATCATGAACGCGCAGCAGGCCGACGCCCTGCTCTACATCCCCAGCGACTTCGCGCGCCGCCTGGCCACGGGCGACGCCGTGCTGCAAACCCTGCTGCAAGGCGCCGATCCCACCCGCGCGCTGGCGGTGCAGGCCTACGTGGAAGGCGCGGTGGCGACGTGGATGCAGAAGCGCCAGGCGCGCGGCGACGCGCCGGCAACGCAGGCCGGCAGCGTGGAGGTGGTCGACCGCCTGTGGTTCAACGCCGCCAACAACAGCACCTGGTACCTGGTGCCCGGCCTCATCGTCCTGATCATGACGCTGATCGGCACCTTCCTGACCGCCCTGGTGATGGCGCGCGAGTGGGAGCGCGGCACGCTGGAGGCGCTCTTCGTCACGCCGGTGCGGCCCGTGGAGATCCTGATCGCCAAGATCATCCCCTACTTCGGCGTCGGCCTGCTGGGCCTGGCCTTGTGCCTGCTGGCGGCGCGCCTGCTGTTCGACGTGCCCGTCCATGGCTCCATCCTCGCCCTGCTGCTGGGCTCCATGCTGTACATGTTCGTGGCCCTGGGCATCGGCCTGCTGATCTCGGCCTTCACCAAGAACCAGTTCCTCGCCAGCCAGATCGCCATCCTCGCCAGCTTCCTGCCGGCCATGATGCTGTCCGGCTTCGTTTTCGACCTGCGCAACGTTCCCGCGGCGGTCAACATCATCGGGCACCTGCTGCCGGCCACGTATTTCATGGAGCTGGTGAAGTCCCTGTTCCTGGCCGGCAACTATTGGCCGCTGATCGTCAAGGACTGCGTGATCCTGGCCGGCTATGCCGTCGTGCTGCTGGGACTGGCGCGCGTCCTGACCCGGAAAAAACTGGACTGACGGCCATGGCTACCCTGCTCGCCTTCCTGCGCCACCTGGGCAATCTCTGCCAGAAGGAATTTCTCGCCATCCTGAAGGACCCCGCCAGCCGCGTGATCCTGGTGGTGCCGCCGCTGCTGCAAAGCCTGCTGTTCGGCTACGCCGCGACCTTCGACCTGACCAACGTCCCGTACGCGGTGGTCGACCAGAGCCGCAGCCAGGAGTCCACCGAACTGCTGGCGCGCCTGGACGGCACCGGCGTGTTCCATCGCGTGGCCACCTTGCAGTCGTCCTCGCAGATCGCGTCGGTCATCGATTCGGGCCAGGCCCTGCTGGTCCTGCAATTCGCCCCCGACTTCGCCAACCGCCTCGCGGCCGGCACGCCCGCGCCCCTGCAACTCATCCTCGACGGCCGCAACTCCACCACCGCGGGTACGGCCGCCGGACAGATCCGCGCGGTGGTGGCCGCCTTCAACGCCAGCCAGGCCGGCCTGGCGGCGCCGCCCGTGAACGTCATCGCGCGCACCTGGTTCAACCCCAACCAGGAAACGCGCTGGAGCATACTGCCCGGCCTGATCGCCAGCCTCAGCATGATCCAGACCATGATGCTGGCGGCGCTCTCGGTGGCGCGCGAGCGCGAACAGGGCACCTTCGACCAGTTGCTGGTCACGCCCTATACGCCGCTGGAGATCATGATCGGCAAGGCCCTGCCCTCCATCGCCATCGGCCTGTTGCAGTCGGGGTTGATCCTGCTGGTCTCGCTGTTCTGGTTCCGCGTCCCCATGGCCGGCAGCCTTCTGCCGCTGAGCGCCGGGCTGCTCGGCTTCACGATCGCGGTGGTCGGGCTGGGCCTGTCGATCTCCGCCGTTTCCGCCAACATGCAGCAGGCCATGCTGTACACCTTCGTCCTGCTGATGCCGCTGGTGCTGCTGTCGGGCCTGGCCACGCCGGTCAAGAACATGCCGCTGGCCATGCAGATCGCCACCTACGCCAACCCGCTGCGCTTCGCCATCGACTTGGTGCGGCGGGTATACCTGGAAGGCGCCGGCTTGCAGGCGGTCTGGATCGACTTCATCCCTTTCGCCTGCATCGCCGCGCTGACCCTGCCGCTGGCCGCCTGGCTGTTCCGCCACCGGCTGGCCTGAGGGAGACACCATGACACGCCGTTCATCGCTACACCTCGTTTTCGTGCTTTGCCTGCTGTCGGGCTGCGCCGTCGGTCCGGACTTCCACGCGCCGGCGCCCGCCGCGCCCGACGACTGGACCGCATGGCGCAGCGGCGACCCGTCGCTGACGGCCGGCCTGGCCGTGGGCGCCGCGCCCTTGCCGGCGGACTGGTGGACGCAATTCCAGGATCCCGTGCTGGACCAGTTGCAGCAGCGCGCCGTCGCGGCCAGCCCGGACCTGCGCAGCGCCGCCCTGCGCTTCGCGCAAAGCCGCGCGCAGCGCGATACGGTGGCGGCGCAACGCGGCCCCGCGGTGAACGCCAACGCAGCGGTCCAGAGGCAACGCGGCAGCGAGTACGCCGCCGGCACGCGCATGCTGGACCTGGTGGCGCCCACGGAGCGCGACCAGTTGGCCAAGGCCTTGAGCTCCCCCTTCACGGACCACCAGGCCGGCTTCGACGCGTCGTGGGAACTGGACCTGTGGGGGCACGTGCGCCGCTCGGTCGAAGCGGCCGACGCCGACACCGATGCCGCGGCCGCCTTGCTACAGGACATGCGCCTGACCGTGGCGAGCGAAGTGGCGCGCGCGTATTTCGAGCTGCGGCTGGCCCAGCGCCAGCGCGCCATCGTCGAACGCGACATCGCCGTGGCCAGCGATACGCTGGATTTGATCGCGGCGCGGGCGCGCGGCGGCCTGATCGACGATTTCGACGTGACGCGCCAGCGCACGCAACTGGCCGACCTGCAATCGCGGCTGCCCGGCCTGCGGGCGCAGGAAGCCGCCGCCATCAACCAGATCGGCCTGTTGACCGGCGCGCGGCCCGGCGAGTTGACCGCGCTGCTGGCCACGCCGGCCGGCGCGGCAGCCGGCGCCTATGCCGGCCTGCCGGACCTGAGCCTGGGCCTGCCCTCGCAGGTCGCGCTGCGCCGGCCTGACATCCGCGCCGCCGAGTACCGGCTGCATTCGGCCACGGCGAACATCGGCGTGGCCACCGCGGACCTCTATCCGCGCATCGTGCTGGGCGCGGGTTTCGGCTACGAGTCCTACCAGGGCCATCGCTTCGGCGAATGGGGCACGCGCAACTGGCAGATCGGCCCGACGCTGAGCCTGCCCATTTTCGACATGGGCAGGCGGCGGTCGGTGGTGGTGTTGCGCGAACTACAACAGCAGGAAGCCGCGGTCGATTACCAGCGCACGGTGCTCAAGGCATGGCAGGAAATCGACGATGCCCTCACCGCCTACGGCGCCGAGCGCCAGCGCAATGCGCGCCTGCGCGAGAAGGCCGCCAGCAGCGCCGACGCCTATGCCCTGGCGCGCGCCCGCTATGCGCGCGGCATGACCGACCTGCTCGCCCAGCTCGACGCCGAGCGCGGCGACTTGCAGGCGCGCAGCGACCTGGCCGACAGCGACAGCCGCCTGCGCATGGACCTGGTGGCGATCTACAAGGCCGTGGGCGGCGGCGCCTTGCAGCCGCCGGACGCCCCGGCAAGCGGCGCGGACGCCGGGCCCGTCTCCGGCGATGCCGCCCGTGCCGCCGCGCGCGCGGACAGCTCGCCGGCCAGGTAAACGGCCAACCGTCGCCCGCTTGCCTACTGCGCCAGGCGCACCAGCACCTTGCCGAAGTTGCGGCCCTTCAGCATCCCCATGAAGGCCCCCGGCGCGCTGTCCAGTCCCTCGCTGATGTCTTCCGCATGGCGTATGGTGCCGTCGCGCAGGCCCGCGCCGACTTCGCGCAGGAAATCCTCGCGATAGGAATCGAGGTCGTAGTTGATGAATCCGCGCAGGGTGAGCCGCTTGCTCAGCACGCCGCGCATCAGGGCCGGCACCGTCAAGTCGCCGGGGCGGGAAGTGGTGCCGTTGTAGTCGGCGATCAGGCCGCAGACGGGGATGCGGGCGAAGGTATTGAGCAGCGGGAAAACCGCCTCCCATACCGCGCCGCCGACGTTCTCGAAATACACGTCGATGCCGTCGGGGCAGGCCTCGGCCAGGGCTTGCGCCATGCCGTCGCGGCGATGGTCGACCGCCGCGTCGAAGCCCAACTCCTTCTTCACGTACGCGCACTTGTCGGCGCCGCCGGCGATGCCCACGACCCGAGCGCCATCCCGCTTGGCCAACTGGCCCACCAGGGACCCCACGGGGCCGCTGGCGGCGGCAACGACCACGGTCTCGCCCGCGCGCGGCCGGCCGATTTCGCGCAGGCCCGCATACGCGGTGAAGCCGGGCATGCCCAGCACGCCCAGCCGCGTTTCCACCGGCGCGATGGCGGGATCGATCTTGACCAGCCCCTTGGCGTCCATCAAGGCATGCGTCGTCCAGCCCGCATGGGCCTGCACCAGGTCGCCGGGCGCGAACGCGGGCGCCGCGCTCGCCAGCACGCGCGCCACGACTTCGCCGACGATGGTCTGGCCGACGGCGAGGCTCGGCGCATAGGACTTGGCCTCGCTCATGCGGCCGCGCATATAGGGGTCCAGCGACAGATAAAGGCTCTCCAGCAGGACCTGGCCGGGCGCGGGATCGCCGGGCGTGAAGGTCTCGATGCGGAAGTCCGTTTCCCTGGGCTCGCCCTGGGGGCGGGCGGCCAGGACGATGCGACGGGCCTGCGTGGGGGTGGCGGGCATGGCGGTTTCCTCTGGGTCGGTCGGTATGTGGGATTTGCCGCGCGCGCGAGGGGCGGCATCGATTCCCATCTTATCGCCGCGGCATCGTGGCGGCGGACGGTTCCCCGGCTCCCTGGGGATAAGGCATCCCCTGCCCGGTTATCAACACTTTATGTGGAAAAGCCCTGGGATAGGCTTGGGATAGCCATGGGAGAAACCGGAAAATACGTTTCTGTTCAAAGACTTGGAACGAGCTGCTCGAAATGGCTCCAAATGCGCGCGCGGAGGGGTTCCGGAGCGAAAACGGCGCGCGGCGCGCCCATTCCCGCGCCTTTGGACACGCCCGGCCGCCTTATCGATGCATGCGCTGTGGATTTCTCCCTCCTCACCAGCCGTCCCACAGGGGTTATCAACACTTTGTGTGGAAAAACCCTGGGATAGGCTTGGGATAGCCGTGGGAGAAACATGAAAAGTCCTTTCCCCTCAGCGACTTGCGCCATGATGATCGAAAACGTCGCAAGTTGGCGTTTTGCGCCCGTTTGGCGTCCTCGAACGGCCGCCCTGAGCCGGAATTGCGCAAGGAATGCGCAGCAAGCGGGCAAATCGCCAGAGAAATGCGCCATCCGCCACGCCGGCCCCGCTTTCGAGCCGAGACAGCCCGCGCCGCCGCCGTGTTATCAACAATTTGTGTGGACAAGCTTTGGGACAGCCTGGTGAGCAAATGGATTAAGCATTACAGATCAACGACTTGAAACCCATTGCTCGCCAAGCACGCAAACCGCGCGCGACGATGCCGCAAGATGCAGGACGCAGGACGTCAGACCGCCCAGCGCGCCGCCGTTCCCGCCAGCGTCGCGCGGATCTGCTCGACCTCGGTGGCCAGCATGCCGGCCACCGTGCCGCTGGCGGCCATGCCCGCGGCGTCCTGCGCATACGGCGCCAGGCGGCGCGCCGAGCCGGACTTCAGCGCCCGCGCCGTGCCGTACAGCGCATCGGCGATATGGTTTCCCGGCGCGGGCCCCAGGCCGGCCGTTGCCGGCGCGGCCGCGCCGGCGGCGTCGACGACGGAACGGTCCGCCGCGGCCGTGGACAGGATCTCCAGGCAACTGATCACGATACGCAGGCTGCGCTGGATGCTCTCCAGCTTGGCCACCGGCATGTGCACCTCCTTGGACACGGAGGGGATCAGCGAACGCAACTGCACCAGGGCGCTGCCCAGGCGGGCCATTTCCTTCAGGTGCGCTTCGTTGGAAATCGCTTCCTGCTGCGTGATGCGCTCATAGACGCGCGCGCAGCCGCGCAAGGCGTCCGCCAGGTTGAAGCGCCAGGAATAGGTGGCGTACAGCGGCAAGGCGAAGGACAGCAACAGCGCCACCACGATGCCGATGAACACGTTGATCGCGCGCCAGAGGCCTTCGTCGAACTGGTTGTCGCCGTGGCCGGCCACGATGACCAGCGTCACCGCGGACAGCAGCGCGATGTAGCCGCCCTTGCCGATGGCGTAATAGGCGCACACGCCGCAGCCCACCGCCATGAGCAGGTAGGTCAAGGGGAAGAGTCCGAAATAGGATTGCTGCAGGATGATCAACAGGCCGTAGACCGCGCCGATGATCGTGCCCAGCGCGCGTTCGGCCGCGCGCTTGCGGATATTGCCGTGATGCTGCAAGCCGCCGATCACGATGATCAGCGAGATGGTCGACCACTCCGCATGCGGAAGCTGCGCGATGGAGCTGAAGACGATGGTGATGAGGATGCCGAGCGCGACGCGCGTCGCGTGGATGAGCTTTGCGTTCTGATAGCGCCTGTGCGGATCCATCAGGGGGCGCGACAGGCGGCGCGCGAAACGCATGGACCGGATAACCAGGGGGTGATTCGTCATTTTCGGGTAAAGCAAACTGGCGGATGAGGCGGCCCGTCTGACGCGGGACCTGAAGCTATCTTCGCACGCGGCCCCAGGCCGACCAAGCCTGGCGCGCCGGGCCGCGCCTCATGCGTGGTTTAAACGCAAATCCACGCGATGCGCCTCGCGGGCCGCCGCGTTCCGCGCCGGCCGCGCGCCCTCGATCAGTGCACAACGTGGGGCAGGCATGCACCAGGACGCGTCATGCGCGCGCGGCTTGCCGCCGCGTATGGCTGCGCATGGCAACGCATGAGCAGGCGTGACCGGGCCGCGCGACGGCGCCGCGCCGGGAGAAAGCGCTCTCGCGCGTGACCGCCCCGCCGATTGGCATGGACATTGCTTTATTCGTATCGACCGTCCGGCGCATGCCGGCCATCCGCATCGACAGCAAGACAGGCAAAGGCGCCTTGGACCTCCGTGGTCCGAGGCGCCTTTTATTTTTCGCATCCGGCTTTGCGCAACATCCGACAGGCAAGAGATTCATGACCGCACCCTCTCCCGATCCCAACCGTCCCATCCTGGCCATCGTCGGCCACGGCATGGTGGCCCATCACTGCGTCGAGCAACTGGTGGCCGACGGCGCGCTCGCGCGATACCGCATCGACGTGTACGGCGAAGAAACGCTGCCCGCCTATGACCGCGTGCATCTGTCGGAATACTTCGCCGGCCGCGACGCGGCCTCGCTACGCCTGGGCAGCGAGGCCGATTACCGGCACGAGGGCCTGGCCCTGCATCTCGGCGTCAAGGTCACGGCGCTGGACCGCGCCCGGCGCACGCTGGCCACCAGCGCCGGCGAGCGGCGCTATGACAAGCTGATCCTGGCGACGGGCTCCTATCCCTTCGTGCCGCCCGTCGACGGCGCGGACGGCACGTCCCGCCTGGTCTACCGCACGCTGGCGGACCTCGACCAGATCCGCGCCGCCGCCGCGGGCGCGCGGCGCGGCGTGGTGGTGGGCGGAGGCCTGCTGGGCCTGGAGGCCGCCAACGCGCTGCGGCAACTGGGCCTGGAGGCGCACGTGGTGGAGTTCGCGCCGCGGCTCATGCCGGCGCAGCTCGACGCCGAGGGCAGCGCGGCGCTGCGCGCGCGCATCGAAGCCCTGGGCGTGCACGTGCACGTGTCCTGTGCCACCGAATCGATCAAGCCCGGCCAGCGCTACCGCCATCGCATGAACTTCGTGGGCGGCGAGGCCCTGGAAACCGACCTGGTGGTGTTCTCCGCCGGCATCCGGCCGCGCGACGAATTGCCCAAGCTCGGCGGCCTGGCCATGGGCGCGCGCGGCGGCGTCGCGGTCGACGAATGCTGCCGCACCAGCGACCCGGACATCTACGCCATCGGCGAATGCGCGGTGTGGGAAGGCCAGATCTTCGGCCTGGTGGCGCCCGGCTATCAAATGGCCCGCGTGACGGCGTCGCAGTTGTGCGGCGACGGCAGCCTGCGCTTCCAGGGCGCCGACATGTCGACCAAGCTCAAGCTGCTGGGCGTGGACGTGGGGTCGATCGGCGACGCGCAAGGCGCCACGCCGGGCGCGCGCAGCTACCGCTACATCGACGAAGCGGGCGCCAGCTACCGGCGCGTGGTGGTCTCGGAGGACGGCAAGCGCGTCCTGGGCGCCATCCTGGTCGGCGACAACAGCTATTACGACACCCTGCTGCAATACACGGTCAACGCCATGGCCGCGCCGGCCGAACCGGCCAGCCTGATCCTGCCCGCCGCCGGCGGGCCGCCCCTGCTGGGCGCCGATGCCCTGCCCGACGGCGCCGTCGTCTGCTCCTGCCACAACGTCAGCAAGGGCGCGGTATGCGCGGCCATCGACGGCGGCTGCGCCACGCTGGGCGACCTGAAGGCCTGCACCAAGGCCTCGACCGGCTGCGGCGGCTGCGCGGCCCTGCTCAAGCAGGTCTTCGAGCACGAGCAGGCCCGGCGCGGCGTCAAGGTCGACAAGAGCCTGTGCGAACACTTCGCCTACACCCGCCAGGAACTCTATGCGCTGGTGCGCGTCGGCGCCATCGATTCCTTCGACGAACTGCTGCGGCGGCATGGGCGCGGCAGCGTGGGCTGCGATATCTGCAAGCCCGTCGTGGCCTCCATCCTGGCGTCCTGCTGGAACCAGCCCATCCAGGATCCCAAGCGCGTGGTCCTGCAGGACACCAACGATATGTTCATGGCGAACATGCAGAAGAACGGCACCTACTCCGTGGTGCCGCGCATCGCCGGCGGGGAGATCACGCCGGAGAAACTGGTGGCCCTGGGACGCATCGGCCAGAAATACGGCCTCTACACCAAGATCACCGGCGGCCAGCGCATCGACTTCTTCGGCGCGCAGTTGCATGAGCTGCCGGACATCTGGAGCGAACTGATCGAGGCCGGCTTCGAAACCGGCCATGCCTACGGCAAGTCCACGCGCACCGTGAAGTCCTGCGTCGGCAGCACGTGGTGCCGCTACGGCGTGCAGGACAGCGTCAAGATGGCCCTGAACCTGGAGAACCGCTACAAGGGCCTGCGCGCGCCCCACAAACTCAAGTTCGCGGTGTCGGGCTGCACGCGCGAATGCGCCGAGGCGCAGAGCAAGGACATCGGCGTCATCGCCACGGAGCGCGGCTGGAACCTGTACGTCTGCGGCAACGGCGGCATGCGGCCCCGCCACGCCGAATTGTTCGCCACCGATCTCGACGACGCGGGCCTTATCCGCGCCATCGACCGCCTGCTCATGTTCTACATCCGCACCGCCGACAAGCTGCAACGCACGTCGGTCTGGCGCGAATCGCTGGAGGGCGGACTGGACTACCTGAAGGACGTGATCCTGGAGGACAGCCTGGGCCTGGGCGCCGAACTGGAGGCGCAGATGCAGGCGGTGGTCGACAGCTATGAATGCGAATGGGCCAATGCGCTATCGGACCCGGAAAAGCTCAAGCGCTTCCGCACCTTCGTCAACCAGCGCGGCGGCGACCCGGATATCGTCTTCGTCGACGAGCGCGGCCAGAAGCGGCCGGCCGACATGAAACGCCTCGCCGGGCAGGATGCCGCCGGCGCGGCGGAAAACACCGCCCAGGGCGGTGGCAGAATCATTCCCTTGATCGAGGAGTCCCTATCGTGAGCGCCCAGCCCGCTTCCTCCGCCGCTCCCGGCTGGCGCACCGTCTGCACGCGCGCGGACCTGGTGGCCGGCTCCGGCGTCGTCGCCCTGGTCGAGGGCCACCAGATCGCCCTTTTCTACCTGCCCGACGAGCCCCGGCAGCCGGTCTACGCGCTTGCCAACAAGGATCCCCAATCCGGCGCCAACGTCATCGGCCGCGGCATCCTCGGCCGCCTGGGCGGCGAGCTGGTGGTGGCCTCGCCCATGTACAAGCAGCATTTCCGCCTGCGGGACGGGCAGTGCGTGGAAGACGCCGCGCAGGCGCTGCGGGTATGGCCCGCGCGGCTGGAAGGAGAAGCGGTTGACGTGTACCTGGAGTGAATCCCCGCGGCGGCTGTCGCGTCCGCGCCGAGCCCGGCTCGCGCCGCGACGCGACGTTGCCTGGCGCGCCATCGCCACGAAGACGCCCGCCTGCGTTAGCATGACGAAAAATCGGGGATCAGCTTCATGCAGAAGAAACGACTCGCGCCGCCGTTGCGCTTTCTCATGGCGGCTCGCCAACGGGAACTGGGCCGACTCGAAGCCCTGACGGAATTGTCGCGGCTGGTCGACCTGATCAGCCAGTTGGTGCACAGCCTGCAGAAAGAGCGGGGCCTGTCCAACGCCCTGCTTTGCGACGTCGGCGACACCGTGCTGGTCCAGGTGACCACGCAGGCGCGCGAAAGCGCCGCCATCGAAAAACAGGTGCGCGAGGCCTGGGACGGACTGATCGAGCCGGCCGGTCCGACCGAGCGCGCCAGCGTGCGCCTGTTGTCCTCGATCGCGCATGCCTTGCAACAGATGGAGCCGCTGGAGACGCTGCGCGAGCAGGTGCGGCGCCGCGCCATCGCGCCGGAAACCGCCACCGGCCGCTATACCGGCCTGATCGGCGCGCTACTGGCCATCGTCTTCGAACTGGCGGACGCCGCCATCGACGCCGACGTCACGCGCGCGCTGGTGGCGCTGCTCAACTTCATCCAGGGCAAGGAACTCTCCGGGCAGGAAAGAGCCTGTGGCGTCGTCGGTTTCCTGAACGGCTATTTCACCGACGAACGCAAGGCGCAGATGCAGGCCCTGGTGCAGGCGCAGGAGCGCTGCTTCGATGCCTTCATGGCCCATGGCGGCCCGCGGGAAGCCGATGCCTCGCATTGGGAGCACGCGCGCGAGCTGACGGAGACGCTGGCGCGCCTGCGCACCATCGCCGCGCGCACCAGCGCCGGCCAGCAGGTCGATCCTCAACTGAGCGCGGCGTGGTTCGCCGCCGCCACCGCGCGCATCGACGCCATGCACCACGTCGAACGGGCGCTGATCGAAGGGCTGGCGCGGCTATGCCAGGCCCGCATCTCCTCGACCCGCGAAGAACTGGCCGATCATCGCGTGCTGCTCGACCAGCTCTCCGCCGCCGAGACGCGCGACGGGACCGGCCGCGTCTTCAGCGTCCAGGCGCGGCCGCTGAGCGCGCCGCCCGAAGACAACCTGGGCGCCGGCCTGCAAGCCTCGGTGCTGGACATGCTGTCGCGCCAGACCGCGCGGCTGGCCGAATCCGAGCACCAACTGGCGCAGGCGCGCAAGGCCCTGGACGAGCGCAAGCACGTCGAGCGCGCCAAGTGGGTGCTCGTCGCGGCGCTGGGGGTCACGGAGAAGGAAGCGCACGACCAGTTGCAGAAGACGGCGATGAATACCGGCCAGCCCTTGCACATGGTGGCGCGGGAAGTCATCGAGAGGCTGGGCGGCAAGCGGACGGGCCGGGATTGACAGGCGGCCGTATTCCCGCAAATCTGGCGATTCATCGCCACGAAACGTAAGGCGGGAGGCAGCCATGGACGATCCTCATCATCTTCAACGCTTCGTCGACGCGCAGGCGCCGGTCATCGAACAGGTATTGGAAGAGCTGCGCGCGGGGCGCAAGCGCAGCCACTGGATGTGGTACGTGTTTCCCCAACTGCGCGGGCTGGGGCATAGCGCGATGGCGCAGGCCTATGGCATCGCGGGACGGGAAGAAGCGCGGGCGTACCTGGACCATCCCGTGCTGGGCCCGCGGCTGCGGGAGTGCGCCACCTTGGTGGCCGCAGTGCAGGGGCGGGACATCCATGAAATCTTCGGTTCGCCCGACGACATGAAATTCCGCTCCTGCATGACCTTGTTCGCCCACGTCGCGCCCGAGGAGCAGGCCTTCCAGGAATGCCTGCGCAAGTATTTCGGCGGCCAGGGAGATGGGTTGACGGAGGCGCGATTGCGGCGGGAAGGATGAGCGGGGGCGTGGATAAGCGGTCTCGGCGGCATGCGCGTGCGTTCCATGAACCCGCTTAGTCCCTACTAGCCCCAACTAACGCCAACCAGTCCCAGCCAGTCCCATAAACCCGTAACATAGCTGGTCATGGAACCCGTCCCCGCCGCTATCGCCGACTTGCTCGCCGACCATCACGTCCTGTCGCTGGCCGTCCACGACGCGCAAGGTCCATGGGCGTCCAGCGCCTTCTTCGCCTACGATCCGCGAGGCGTGGCGGTTGTCTTCCTGGGCAGCCTGGACACCCGGCATGCGCGCGCCATCCAGGCACATCCGCAAGTCGCGGGCTGCGTCGCGGGACAGCCGCGAGAAATTTCCCAGATCCTGGGTTTGCAGTTCTCGGGCATCGCGAGGTTGGTGGAAGATCCGGGCGAAGCATCCCGCGTGCTTGCGCTCTACCATGAGCGCTTCCCCGAGACGCGAGGGATTGCCTCGCCCGTGTGGGTGGTTACGCTCGACGAGATGAAGCTCACCGATAACCGGGTGAAGTTCGGCGCCAAGACGCATTGGCGGCGCGGGGCGGACTGAGCCGGCGGGGGCATTGCCGGCTGGAGGCATTGCCGGCCGAGGCATTGCCGGCCGGGGTACTGCCGACTCATGCGCCACCTGGCGCCGTCACTGGAACACGTGCGAGATCGCCGCGGCGCGGTTGTCGGCCAGGTCCAGGGTGACGCTGTAAGGCGGCAGGCCGGCGTTCCGGACGATGACGGCATGCTTGCCGGGCGAGAGCTTCAGCTCCCGCAGCGGCGGGCTGAGTCCGCGCGACTTGCCGTCGACGAACACCTCGCCCCAAGGACGCACGTCCACCCTGACCGTGACGGGCCCCTTGGGCTTGGGGGACATCTCGGCGTCGGCCGATGCGGAGGCTACCGCCCCTGGAGTCATCGCTGCCGGCGACGCCGCCACCCGGGCCGTGCCTGCCTGGCCTGACGCCGCCGGGCCTGATGCTGCTTGGCCTGACGCTGCCTGGGCTTCTAAGGCCTGAGACCCCACGATCCGAGAATTTGCCGCCTGAGCTTCTGCTGCTTGCGTCGCTGCTGCTTGCGCCGCTGCTGACCGGGAAGCCGCCGCCTGAGACGACGCGCCCTGGGACGGCGCCGCCTGGGGCGCTGCTGCCGAAGGCACCGCGGGCGGGGCCGTCGTTGCAGCCGACGTAGAGGTGGATGTCTGGGAAGCCGGCGGCTGCGGTGTAGCGGGGTGCGCGGACGCCACGGCTTGCGGGTCCTGGACGGTTACCGATCCCGGCGCGGTGCGGCGATCGGGAATGGGCAGGGCGCCGCCCAGCGTGGCGGTGGCGATGGCGGGATCCGATGCGGCTGGCGCCTGCGGAAGGTCCGCGCCACCGCCGGTCTCGGGACGCCCGGCGGCGGAAGCCTGGGCGCCAGATGCGCTACCCGCCGTCGGCGTCTGTGCGGCGGTCGGCGGCGTCTGCGTGGCGTCCGGCGCCGACTCCGACGGAGCGGAGCTTGCCTGACTGCTCGGCGCCGCAGGGGCGGTATTTGCCTGCCTGTCCGGAGCCGCCTGTGCGGAACTTCCCTGACTATCCGGCGACGCCAGTGCAGAACTTGCCTGACTATTCGGCGTCGCCTGCGCGGAACTTGCCTGACCGTTCTGTGCAGAACCTGCCTGGCCGTTACTGGCGTTCTCCGCTTGCCCATCGGCAACCGGGCCGGGGACCGCCTCCCTGCCCACGACCTTGGCCGGCGGGGCATCGTCTCTCAGCCACAGGAAACCGGCCACGGCCAGGATCGCGACGACCAAGGCAATACCCATGACGGAAGCACGGCGGGGCTTTTCGCGCGCCCCGGCCTCGGCGTCGTTCGCGGCCGGTTGCCCGACGGGCGCCTCCTTCTCGGCCGCCGGCGTGCGAGTTGCCGCGGCAGGGTCCACGTTTGCAGGGGTCGCGTTTGAGCGCGGGACCGGGGCAATAACGGCGCTTGCAGCGGCGGCCGCGGCAGGCTGACCGGCCTCGCCCCCGGTTTCCGAGGTTGCGGAGCCCTCTGCCGTATCCACAGCGTCCGCGTCGGCAGGCATCCTACTCATGCCAGCCGCCACCGCGACCGTCCCCGCACCCACCGCGCCGATCGCATCCCCCGCAGCCATCGCGACCGGCGTCGGCACCGGCAAAAGCAACACCTCGTCGAACGCCTCCAGCGTTTGCGGCCGCAGTGACGGGGGCATCGATAGCCCCGCGTCCAGACCGGCTAGGAAGGCCGGGTCGTAGCCTTGCGGCGCGCGCTGCAACAGCGGCACATAGTCATCGCGAACGCGCCGCGACAGCGCGTCCGGCGGCGGCGCGCCGGTGACCAGCGCATGCGCCAGCGCGCTCAGGGCATAGATGTCCGTCCAAGGCCCGCACGGCCACCCCGGATCATCCGTGTACTGCTCGAAAGGCGCATATCCCGGATGCCGCACCGTCTCGTCACCATCGGGCGGCGCCTGCTCGCCCGACGGATCGAGGAGCCGCACCGGATCGGCATCCCCGCGCACGACGGTGTCCATGGATATTCCACCATGAATCCGCCCCTGCGCATGCAGCGCCGACAAGCCGGCGACCAGGTCGGCCAGCATCTGGCGGATGCGCGCCTGCGGCACCCCGCCCGTTCCCATCGCGGCGATGGCGCTCAAGGGGCGTGGGGACGCTGCCGGTTCCGCGCCACTGGCGGCCGGCGGTGATGCAAACCCTGTGGATAGCGACATGGTCCAATCTCCAGATACAGTCATTCCCAGTGCGATGTCCCGGCAGTCCGCGCGACATTCGAGCAGACTTCAAGCGAAATTCCGGAACACCACCACTAGCGCCGGACGCCGGCGAAAGATGAAAACAGCGTGGCGAACAGCGTCACGTTCAACGCGCCGCCATGCAGATAGGTGCGCAGGGCCGCGCCGTCGGCCTGGTTGGTCCACCAATAGCTGGTATGCGACCCCGGGTTGAATACCGACGGCAGCTCCGCCCACGCCAGCGGCCTGTTGCCCGCCAAGGCCTGGGCGGGAGCGGGCTGCCCGGCGTTCAGGATGTCCATGATGTCGCTGCCCCGGCTCGCCGCCACCGCGCCGCGGCCCGCGGCCGACATGGCGGCGGCCGCCGCGCGGGCCGGCTGCAAGGCGCGCTCCAGTTGCTCGGCGGCGCAGCCGTGCCGCACCGCCATCAACAGCCCGACCCCGAGCTGGTGGAAATACTCGCCCGCCGCGTCCAGCATGCGCGGCTCGTACAGGTCCACCGGCATGTACAGGGAAACGCACAGGGGGTAGTTGCGCCCCACCCTGTCGCGGCTGGCCGCGATGCAGCCGAACTGCACCCCGCCCGCGCCGGGCCCCGAGGGAATGGCGAAATTCCACAAGGGCGCCGCCGCGTAGGCGCGCAGGGCCGCTTCGTCCTGCGACTGCTTCAAGGCCGCCAGCCCGTGCTGCAACCACTTGTCCCACCAGCCGCTCAATTCGCGCGGCAGGTTGCGATTCACGAAATCGCCCGTGGCCGGAATCTTGCCGTACCAGCCCAGCCGCTGCCCGATATCCATGCCGCCCATCGATTCCGCCCTCAAGAACGGCCCGGACATGCAAAACCTTGCATTTCGGGCAGGTGGAAAGGACTCTTGACGCTGTTCGCGGTGATTTCCAGCACGACCTTGCGCCCGTTGATGTCGAAGGTGGCCAGCGTGACCTCCGGCGACGGCCCCGGCTTGAGCCGCGCCTTGTCCAGCATGCGGTTCAGCGCCCAGGGTCCGCTGGTGACCAGGCCCGCGGGCCCCGATTGCGGCGTCAGCTCGATGCGCACCTGGCTGCCGCCGCGCGGCCCCGGCCACGTGACCGAGGTGGCGACCTGCGGTCCGTGCGCGTACTGGATCGCCTGCCCGTCCACGTCCATCAGGAACTGCGTGATGCTGCCGTCCATCTCGACCGGCCGGATCGACACCCGGTACTGCGGCGCCGCGCTGCCCGCCGCGAAATACACGTCGCGGATCACGCCCGCCCGCTGGAAGGAATCCAGGAAGGCCGAACTCTCGCCCGGCCGGCCTTCGATATCGGGCTTGAAGCGCCAGCGCTGCCCCGACACGTCGATCTGGCTGGCCAGGTTCTTCTGGAAGAAGTCGTCCATCATGCCGTTGGGCGCGAACAGCCGCGCCATGTCGTTGGGCGCGACGTCGCGGCTGGACGCCGGCGCGAAGGGATAGCGCCCGCTGATGGATTGCCGGCAGAACACGCCTATCGTGGCGGCCAGGTTGTCGCCCAGCCGCTCGCGCACGACGCCGGACACCTCGCCCGAGGCATTCATCGACAGGCCGTTGAGCAGGTCGCGCAAGGGCCCCGGCATGCGGCCGGCCTCGGCGCGCAGCTTGGTGACCACGTCGGAGTTGGGCGCCGGACTGGCGCTGCGCAAGGCGGCATCCGTCGCCGTGAGATAGGTGTACAGCTCGTTGATCAACCCTGTCGTGGCGCTGATGGCCGGTGGCGCATTGCCGTCGCTGGCGGCAAGCCTGCGGTAGGGCTCGAAATGCTGGTCGACGATGCGTTCGAGCTTGTCGCCGTTGGCGTCCTCGCGGGCCGTATTGTCCAGCCCCACCGGTCCGAACATCTGCTCCAGCGCCTCGCGCGTGCTGCTGACCCGGTCGCGCGCCTGGTCCACCAGGGACCGTTCGGAAGACTTCGCGTCGCGCAGCAGCGTGGTCTGGCGCGCCACGTTCTGCACCAGCATCACCATGGGCGACTCCGGCGCGGACAGCGTGCGGGCGGTCTGTATGCTCTGCAACAGGGACTTGCTCGGCGCCAACTGAAGATCGTTCAGGTAGGCATCCCAACGCGCGACGTAGTCGTTCAGGTACAGGCGCTTGATGTCGGCCACCAGGCGGTCCTGCGCCGCCTGGTCCATGACGCCCGGCGGCGGCGTATCCAGCACCCAGGCATCGTCGGCGCGCAACAGCTCGGCCACGCCGGGCACGCGCTTGCTGAAGACGTCCCAATAGCCGCGATAGCTGTACAGGCCGGGAATGCCGTCGGTCAGCGGCTTCCCGCTCTTGCGCACGAATACCGACGTCGCCTGCGGGCCGCCCAGGGTCACCGCGGTGATGTCCGGCAGTTCGCCCGTGTTGCCCAGCATGCGGCGCAGGCGGCTGTAGGCGCGCTGTGGCAGGGTGTAGCTGGCCAGGCGCTCGCGCATCCGCCGCACCAGCTCCATGTCCTGGGGAAAGGGCGAGGCCAGCACGTGCTCGCGCACCAGGTTGCGCAGGTGCAGCGACAACTGCTGATACTGCTTGCGGGTATAGCCTTCGGGCAAGGTCTTCTGCATATCCGACAGCAGCCAGGCATGCATGAACTCCGCGTCGTAATGCCTGGCGTCGTACAGCATCAGATAGGCGCGCAGCGCTTCATAGGTGAATTCCAGGTCGTCGGGCGCGGCATTGCGCAGGGCGGTCTCGATCCGCCGCGCGACCTGCTGGAGCAAGGCCTGGTCCAGGGTGTCCCGGTATATGGCCTGCGCCGCGGCGGTCATCTTGCGCCCCTGGTACAAGCCGAAGCGGTAGGACAGCGGCGGATCGTCGACGTCGAAATCCGCGCCCTTGGGCAGATACCAGAGCGCATCGAGGAAAGGCATCAGGCCCAGCACGTCGCCCGACCGGGTGATCTTCATCTCGCTGCCCAGCTTGTCGACCACCGGCACCCGCCGCGCGATCTCGTCCAGGTAGGCGGCGTTGTTGCGGTAGCTGATGCCCCAGCCGATGAGGAGTCCCGCGAGCACGGCGCCCAGCCCCAGGTAGCCAGCCCAGTGCAGGCGGCGATAGCGCCGCTCCCAGCGCATATTGCGGCCCGCCAGGCCGGCCTCCTTGAAGATCACCTCCTGCAACAGGTTCTTCAGGAAGAAGCTGCGGCCCTGCCCTTCGGCCGGCGCGCTGCTGTGGCCCCCCGCGCCCTCGATGCGCAGATAGCGGCGCAGCTTGCCCGTCACCTGGTCGAAGGTCTCGCCCCCCTGCGTGCCGCTGGTGAAGTAGACGCCGCGCGGCATCAGGCGGACCTCGAACCTGGAGGCGGCGAAAACGTCGCTCAGGAAGTGGCCCAGCACGGGCTGCAAGCCGGCGAACTGCTGCGGCAGCATGTAGGCCAGCGCGCGCCGGCCCGGGTCCTGCTCGGCCGCCAGCACCTCGGGCAAGGCGTCGTCCAGGCGCCGTTGCAGCAGGCGGTATTCGGCATGGAAAGCTTCGTACAGGTCGAAGTCGGCCTGCTGCGACTGCGCGTAGGGCAGCGTAAAGCCCCAGACCTGCGCCAGGTCGTCGCGGCTGAACGAGGCGAAGTACTCTTCGAAGCCGGACAGCAGGTCGGCCTTGGTGACCAGCACGTAGATGGGGAACTGGATGCCCAGTTGCTCCCGCAGCTCCTGCAACCGGCGGCGCAGCACGGCCGCGTGCTGCACGCGCTCGGTGTCGGACGCCGACAGGAGATCCGCCACGCTGACGGTCAGCATGGCGCCGTTGATGGGCTGGCGGCCGCGGAACTTGGATAGCAGGCCCAGGAAGCCGGACCACTCCTCTTCGTCGCCGGTGGGATCGCTCTCATGGGTGGTGTAGCGGCCGGCGGTGTCCAGCAGCACCGCGTCGTCGGTGAACCACCAATCGCAATTGCGCGTTCCGCCCACGCCGCGCAGGGCGACCTTGCCGAAGCGGTCCGCCAGCGGAAAGTTCAGGCCCGAATTGACCAGCGCCGTCGTCTTGCCCGACCCCGGCGCGCCGATGAAGACGTACCAGGGAAGCTGGTACAGGTATTGCCGTGTAAAACGCCCCCACGGCGCGCGCTTCCCGCCGCTTTCGAAGCGGGTCTCGCGCAGCAGGGTCACCGCTTCGTCGAAGCGCTCGGCCAGTTCGCGTATGTCCGCATTCTCCGGCGAGGCCTCTTCCTTCTTCAGCTTCGCGGCCGGCTTGCGCAACTGCCCCAGCAATTGGGCGTTCAGCCGGCCTTCGCGCCACTTGCGCCACAGCAGGCGCAACAGCCAGACCAGGAAAATCGCCGCGATCACGGCGATGCGCGCGTTTTCGCTTTCCAGCGGCCGCGTGGCGCCCACCGCGATCAAGGGCCCCGCCACCCAGACCAGCAGCGCCAGGGCGACGACGCCCAGGAAATTCCACAGCCCGCGGCTGAACAGGAATCCGAACACGTTGTGGATCATCGTTGCTTACCTTCGAGCGTGGCGGCGGGCGGCATCGGCGGCACCAGCAGCGTGATTTCCACGCGGCGGTTGCGGGCGCGATTGGCCGGCGTGTCGTTGGGCGCGACCGGATCGGTTTCGCCGCGGCCCTCCGCGCGCAGGCGGCCCGGGTCCTCGAGACGCTTGGCCAGGAGGTCCTTGACCGCGTCGGCGCGGGCCTGCGACAGATGCCAGTTGGAGGGAAAGCGCGCGCTGCGCATGGGCGTGTTGTCGGTATAACCGCTGACCAGGATGTTGCCGTGGGTGTCGCGCAGCGCATCGGCGATGCGCGAGAGCACGGGCACATAGCGGTCCAGCACGGTGGCCGCGCCCGAATCGAACAGGCCGTCGCCGCGCAGGACCACCACGCTGCGGTCCGCCTCGTCGCGCACGGTGACCAGGTTCTCGCGGATCTCGGGCGCCAGGAATTCCGCCAGGCGCGGCGCGGGAGCGGGCTGCGGCGGCACGGGCGCGGCGATCCTGACCATGGGCGGCTTCAGGTTGCCGATGGCGGCAAAGGCGCTATCGGAACGCGACGCCAGGGCCAGGTTGAAGCCGAAGTAGGCCGCGATCGCCAGCACCGCGGCCAGCGCGGCGAAGGCCCAGAGCGGCACCGGCAGGCGGCGCGACTGGACCTGCGCCGGCACGTCGCGCCAGTGCGGCGACAGCTCGCGCGGGTATTCGCCGCGGGCGCCGCGCAGGATGCGCAGCAGGCGCTGGCGCAGGGTCTCCAGTTGCGAGCGGCCGTTGTCGATGACGCGGTAGCGGCCCTCGAAACCCAGCAGCAGGCAGTAGTACAGCAGCTCCAGCAGGTCCAGGTGGTGGCTGGGATTCTGGGTGAGCTTGGCCAGCAACTGGAAGAATTTCTCGCCGCCCCAGGTCTCGTTGTGGAAGGTGACGAGCAGGCTGTGCGCCGACCACGTGCCGCCGCCGCCCCAGGGCGTCAGGGCGGCCGCCTCGTCCAGCGCGGTGCACAGGCAATAGCGCGCGCCCAGGATGGTCTCGTTGGGGATGCCCGCCTGTTGCGCGCGCAGTTCGAACTGCCGCACCTCGTCCAGCAGGTGTTCGCGCAGCAGCGCCGGCGCGGGATGCGAGCGCGTGGCGCGGATCTGCGGAATCAGGTCCAGCAGCGGATTGGCGGCGGCGACCAGGGAATTCGATCCGCTGATCACGTACTCGTCAGGCCGCAAGCGGCTGGCGGCGTCGAACTCGTCCGGGGCGCCGGGGGGCGCCATCGAACCGGGCAAGGCGTGGTCGGAGGCCTGCATAGTGTCTCCCTGCAAGCCGGCGAGGCCTTCGCCGGCGTCCAGTGAAATTCATGAATGAATGCGTGAATGAATCAAGCGGGCGCGAGGGACCCTCAATCGCGCAGCGCCCAGAACTCCATCGTCAATCCGGGGAATTCGCCCGCCAGGTGCAACGCCAGCGCGCCGCTGCGCTGCAACTGCTTCCAGAAGTCCCCGCTCTTGTCCAACTCGAAATACACGTGGCCGGCGTGATACGGAATCTGGCGCGGCGCCACCGCCAGCGCATGCACGGTCACTCCCGGCAATTGCAGGTGGACCAGGTCGCGGATGCGCTCCACCGGACCGATCTTCACTTGCGCGGGGAAACGCGCGCGCAAGGCCTCGCCCGGCAGGTCGGCATGCACCGCGAGCACGAAACCCGCCGTCTGGAGCAGCTCCAGGTCGGGAATCTGCGCCACGCGCACGCCCTGTCCGCGGTCTTGCAGCGGAATCTGGAAGGCGCGCTGCTCCAGCACCGCCGACAAGGAGCGGCGCAATTCCTCCATGAGCGGCGCGAAGGTCGCCTGAAGGTCGTCATGCTCGTAGACGGGCAGCACGCCGGGCAGGCGGTCGGCCGCCGTGTAGGTCGCCAGGTCGCAGGCCAGCATGAGGAAATCGTGGAACAGGCGCTCCGGATGCAGGCCCGGCGTCTGGCGCGCATGCCACGTCGCGCCCTGGTAGCGGTTCACGACCTCCAGCAGCATGAAGTCCGACACCTCGGCGACGCCGCCGCGGCCCGGTTGCGACAGCCGCGCGGCCAGGGCCTGGGCGCGCGTTTCGAGCAGGCCGTGCAGTTCGTGTACGAAACCGCGCAGCACCGGCTGGCCGTCCACGGCCACGCAAGGCGGCACGAAGGCGTCGTCGAGCACGACGCGATTGTCGGCGCGCCGCTCCAGCACGCGCGCCACGCCCACGCCCAGCCAGTCGTCGCCGAGTTCGGATTCCGGCAGCAGCCGCAAGCGCAGCCTGCCCAGTTGCAGCAGGGCGGGCTCCAGCGCGACTTCGCCGCTGTCCTCGATTTCTTCCTCATGCACGCGATAGCGCGCCAGCGTATCGCCCTGGTCCTCGAACACGACGTCGCTGGCGCCGGGGCGCTGGCGGGGAACGGCCAGCACGATGCGCTCGCCCCTGAGGTCCGCTGGCACGTCCAACGCGACCGGCGCATCGTCGGGATGATCGAATTCGAAGGGGGTGCCGTCCGGAAAGATGCCCTGGGCCTCGGTCAACGCCAGCTTGCCGATGGCCAGCGCGTCCGCGTCGACGGCCAGGCGGTGAAAGCCCCAGAAAAAGCCCTGCAACGGCAGCACGCGCTGTTGCAGCGTCTGCTCCAGGTGGCGTTCGAATTGCTGGAAGTGCTGGGGACGCAGGAACATCCCTTCGGACCAGACGACTTTGCTCTTGGGTGATGCCATATGTTCGATGTGTGTGCGGACAGGGAGAAGGCGCGCGTTCGCGCTAGAACGGCCACCATGGACGATCCCAGCCGGTCACCGCCAGCCCGGATCGATTGACGGCGATCTGCACCGTCTGTTCGTTGGGGGAGAACTGCCAGAATTTGTAGATGTTGGTGTTCTCGGCCTCGGGCAGCGGCACGGTCAGGCGCCACTGGCTGTCCTCGAGATCGCGATAGGAGGCGACGATGCCGATCGCGCCCGCATCCACGTTGCCCGCGTGCTTGATGACCTCGGTCTGGCCCGGCTGCAGGATGATCTGGTCGGTATTGAGCAGCTCGGCGCCCAGGGCCGCCTGCGGATTGGACTGCAGCGCGAAGTAGTCGCGCGCCTTGAAGGTGCTGGCCGATTTCAGCTCGTACACCGTGATCTGGATGGGCGACGGCCGGCCGTTGGCGTCGGGATTCACCTGCGCGTCGGCGGTGAAGGAAATCGCGTAGGGCACGGCGACGCGCCGGGCGGTCGATGCGCAGGCCCCGAGCACGAGGGCGGCGGCCAGGCATGCCGCGAGGACCTTGTACACGTGAACGGCGCGCTGTTTATCCATGCCTTGCGGGTCTCATCCGGTGTCGACGATAGGGATGCGCGATGGGCGCAAAGCCCGTATGAGAATCGAGAAAAATGAGAAATAGATGACACCCGGATGACGTTACCGGCGTTACCTTGCTGACACATCAACACGATCACCGATACTTTTACGAAACACTCCGATTCACTTTTTGAAGATCCTGCCGGATATCATCCGGCGACTTGCCCGTTGCGTATGGCATCGCGGTCGCGGCGCCCGTATCGAAACGACGCAAACGATGTAGAGGTTTATTTCAAGTAACGAATTCACCCGACAGGCATACCGGCGTCCTCAAAATGAAAAACACCATTCGCATTGCCCTCGTGTCCCTCTCGTCGGCGCTCGCCGCGTGCAGCGCGCCTTCCACGTCTCCGCAAGCGCAGGCGACGCCCACGCAGGCCGCCCTGACGCAGTTGCAGCAGGTGCGGGACGACTACAACGCCGGCAAGTACGGGGACGTCGTCCGCACCGTCGCCACTTCCGGCGAACTGGCCGGCTCCACGCCCGCCGTGGTGGTGGAATCCCTGAAGCTGCAGGCGTTCAGCTACTGCATCATCAACTACCAGACGCTGTGCCAGGACGACTTCACGCGCATCCTGGCCATCGAACCCGATTTCACCCTGACGCCCGCGGAGCAAGGGCATCCCAAGTGGGGACCGGCGTTCCGCGCGGCCAAGGCCGCGGCGGGGGCCACCGCTTCCCGCTGACCGCCTTGCTTCCGCCTTGCGCCCGCCTTCCGTAACGGCCACCAGGAGCCCGCCATGAAACTCACCGCGATCCGGCGCACCGACGACCTTCCCTTCGCGCCCGTCGAGGCGGAATTCCCGGCCCCCGGCGGCACCATAGGACGCGGCCGCGAGAACCGCCTGGTGCTGGACGACGCACCCGGCGCGCTGTGCCGGGTGCAGGCCCTGGTGCGCGTCGGCGACAGCGCCTGCTGGCTGGCGAACCTGAGCGGCATGGCCGGCGTCAGCATCAACGGCGAGGCGCTGGCTTGCGAACAGGAGGCGACGCTGCGCCACGGCGACGAAGTGACCATCGGCGCCTACGTGCTGCACGCCGACGATGCGGCCGCCATGGCGGCCGCGCCCGCGCCGGGCATCTTCGGCGATCTGTTCGGGCCGGGCACCCTGCCGGTCGGCGCCGCGCCGGACGTCTCGGCCCATCCCTTCGACATGGCGTCGGCCGCAGGCCGCAATCCGGAGGACCCGCTGGCCCAGCTCGGCCACGGCGACACGGTCTTCGGCGACAAGCGCGGCGATCCGCTGGCGATGTTTCCCGATCCCGACGGCCGCCACGTGGACCACGTCTTCACCGACGCCACGCCGTCGACGCTGCACGGCGAGGATCCGCTGGCGTCCCTCCGCGACGATCCCATCGGCGGCACGATCGGGGGCATGACCGGCCCGCGCGGCACGCCGTCACGTCCCATGACGGACCGCGACGACGTGCGCGAACCGTCCGGCCATATGCGCCCGCCCACGGTGCGCAAGGACGCGTGACCCGCCTCAGGGCATGGGCGAAAACCCATAGGGGCTCTGCAACTGCAGTTCCATCCCGCGCAGGTAGGCCCGGCCGAAGCCGGTGCGGCCGAAGGCATCGGCCTCGGTGCGCAACCACTCGTCCAGGCGCCTGCTGCCGGCGGACATGACGGCCATGGACGGGATCGGGCCCGAGCACGTCAGGATGTCCAGGTAGTCCACCACCCGCCGTTGCAGCGGCGTAAGGCTGCCCAGCCCTTCCACCCGCATGCCCAGCCGCGTTTCGTTGCCGAAGAAGCCATGCCCCGCCGTGAACATGCTGGGCACCAGCAACTGGCCCGCGGCCATGCAGGCATAGGCGTCGACCTTCAGCCGGCCGGGCAGCAGGCCGATGACCTCCAGGCAGGTGTTGACGGCGACGTCGATGAAGGACCCCGTCAGCATATGGAGCCACACGTCGTCGGCCCGCGCGCCGCCGCATTGCAGCGGGACTTCGGCGGTCCAGGTCTCCGGCTGCGTGCCGATCACCTCCCTGAAGACCTGGGCGTGATACGCGCGGATGGCGGACATGGTCAGCTCGCGGTTCACCCCGGTGTCGCGGAAGGCGGCCATGCGCGCGTCGCAATCGTGGTTGATCAGGCCCATGTTGATCTGGACCAGGGTGTCCTCGCCGACCGTCACGCCGTGGCGGCGCGCGAATTCGCGGCAATAGGCGATGGCCACCGCGCCCGAGGGCGTGTCCTGCCGCACCACGCCTTTCGCCAGCGGCGCGTAGATGGACCCATGGGCCTCCAGATAGGTGTAATAGCCCGCGCGGTCTCCGGCGCGGCGCAGCCGGTCGCTTTCCAGCACGTCATAGCCCGGCGAAAGTAAGGGATAGGTCGCGGCCATGTCATTTCCCCTGTGTGGTCTGGGCCTGGGCCTTGAAATCATCCAGCAGGCGCAGCGCGCCGGTGCGCAGCGCACGCCAGTTCGGCGCCTGGTCGCGCTCGGCGTGGACGCTGACCTTGATGCGGCCCGCCATGAAAGCAAGCACGCATTGGGGGAAATTGACGATGCCCACGCCCGCGCGATTGCAGGTCATCACGGTGGTGGGATGCTGCTCGTCGCCTTCGATATAGACGTCGGGATAGCGCTTCCAGCGTTCCGAGGACTCGTCCAGGTCCGCCACCCGGCGCAGGCCGTCGAAGGCGGGTTCGAATCGATGCGCCCGCGTCGCCATCCCCTGCGCGGTGAGATCGCCGGCGTACAGGCGATAGTCGGTGGCCAGCATGTCCTGCACAACGCCGGCTTTCACGGCGGGCTCCTCCAGCAGGATGTTGACCAGCATCCGGTCGCGCGCCCTGCCCTGCCCGGCGTCGCCGGAATCGGGGGTGAAGCCGGGCAGCATCGCGCGCAGCAACAGGGCGTGCTGCTGCTCGCCGCCGGGCTCCAGCGGCCCGTCCAGATAATCCCTGGGGATCGCGTAGCGCACGTCGTCCACGCGGACCGTCACTTTCTGCGTCATCCCGCTCTCCCGCGCGGCGGGCGCCGCCCGCGCATGCATCGCCGTGGAAATCATCGCCGTGCCCAGCAGCACGGCGGCCATGGTGGATTTCATCATCGTCACTCGTAGCGGTAGGTAAATTCGCCGCCGGCGGCATCGAGCCACGCGGCGCTCACGCGGCGGCCATCCACCGATGCGGCCAGCAACTCCTGGCTGATGCGCGGCAGCACCGTATTGGTGAGAATGGCGTCGACCATGCGGCCGCCGGACTCCACTTCCGTGCAGCGCGCCACGATCAATGCGGTGGCCGCGGGCGCGACGTGCAAGGCGATATCGTGATTGACCCGTAGCCGCTGCGCGATGCGGTCCAGTTGCAGGTCGACGATGCGCGCCAGCATCTCGTCGGACAATGGATAGTAAGGCACCACCACCAGGCGGCCCAGCAGCGCGGGCGGGAACACCTGCAACAGCGGTTCGCGTAGCGCCGCGCCCAGCGCCTCCGGTCCTGGCGCGCGCGCGGGGTCGCGGCACAGGCGGGCGACGTGCTCCGTGCCCACGTTGGACGTGAGCAGGATGACCGTATTGCGGAAGTCGATGTAGCGGCCGCCGCCGTCCTCCATCCAGCCCTTGTCGAAAACCTGGAAGAAAACCTCGTGCACGTCGGGATGCGCTTTCTCCACTTCGTCCAGCAGGACCACGCTGTAGGGCCGGCGCCGCACGGCCTCGGTGAGCACGCCGCCCTCGCCGTAGCCGACGTAGCCCGGCGGCGCGCCCTTCAACGTCGAGACCGTATGCGATTCCTGGAATTCGCTCATGTTGATGGTGATCACGTTCTGCTCGCCGCCGTACAGGGCTTCGGCCAGCGCCAGGGCCGTCTCGGTCTTGCCCACGCCGCTGGGGCCGCACAGCATGAAGACCCCCACGGGCTTGCCGGGATCGGTCAGGCGCGCGCGCGAAGTCTGGATGCGGCGGGCGATAGCCTCCAGGCCGGCGTCCTGGCCGATGACGCGCTGCCCCAGGGTCCGGGCCAGGTCCAATACGGCCCGCGCCTCGTCCTTGACCATGCGGCCCACCGGAATTCCCGTCCAGTCCGCCACCACGGCGGCCACGGCGCCGGCGTCCACGGCGGCATGGATGAGGGCCTGCTCCCCTTGCAGCGCGGTCAGCGCCTCGCGCGCCGCGTGCAATTCCGCGCGCAAGCCTTCCTGCCCGGCGTCGTCGGCCGGGCCGGGCGCGTCCAGCCTCGCGCACAGGTCATGGATGCGGGCGGCGGCGGCGGACTCCTCTTCCCAGCGGGCGGCCAGCGCGCTCTCCTGCGCGCGCGCCTCCTGCAAGGCCGCGCGCAAGGCCACGCCGCGTTCGGCGTCGGCGACGCCCAGGCGATGCTCGCGGGCGGCGACGTCCAGTTCGATCTCCAGGGCCTCGATGCGGCGCCGCGCGTCTTCCAGCGCGGCCGGCGCGGCGTGCTGGCTGACGGCGACCCGCGCGCAGGCCGTATCGAGCAGCGCCACGGCCTTGTCCGGCAATTGGCGCGCCGGGATATAGCGATGCGACAGCCGCACCGCGGCCTCCACCGCCTCGTCCAGCAGCAGCACGCGGTGATGCGCTTCCAGCGTCTCGCGCAGGCCGCGCAGCATGACGATGGCGCGGTCTTCCGCGGGCTCGTGGATCTGCACGACCTGGAAGCGCCGCGTCAGCGCGGGATCGTTCTCGATGTACTTCTTGTACTCGGCCCAGGTGGTGGCGCCTATGGTGCGCAGTTGGCCCCGCGCCAGCGCGGGCTTGAGCAGGTTGGCGGCGTCGCCCGTGCCGGCGGCGCCGCCGGCGCCCACCAGGGTATGGATCTCGTCGATGAACAGGATGATGGGCCTGGCGCTGGACTGCACCTCGTCGATGAGGCGGCGCAGCCGCTGCTCGAACTCCCCCTTCACGCCCGCGCCGGCCTGTAGCAGGCCGATGTCCAGCAGGTGCAGCGACACGTCCCGCAAGGCCGGCGGCACGTCGCCGGCGGCCAGCCGCAGCGCCAGCCCTTCGACCACCGCGGTCTTGCCCACGCCGGCCTCGCCGGTCAGGAGCGGATTGTTCTGGCGCCGCCGCATCAGGATGTCCACCAGTTGGCGGATTTCCTCGTCGCGGCCCGAAACGGGGTCGATGGCGCCGTCGCGCGCCTTCGCGGTCAGGTCCACGGCGTATTGCGCCAGGGCGGAACGCTGCCCGCCGGCGGCGCCGCCTTGCCCCTCGCCCGTCCCTGCCGCGCTGTCCACGCCGGCGTCTTCCTCGGGCGAGCCGGCCGTGATGGCGGCCAGTCGTTCCAGCAGCACGTCGGGCACCACGCGTCCGAACAGGCCCGAGATGCCCAGCAGCACGTTGCGCAGGGAATACGTCTTGGCCAATCCCGTCAGCAGATGGCCGGAGCGGATGCGGCCCGCGTCATAGCGCAGGGAAGCCAGCACCCAGGCGCGCTCGACCGCGTGGTCGATGTGCTCGGACAGGTCGGAGACGGACCCCGCGCCGCGCGGCAACTGGTCCAGCGCGCGGACGAGATCGGCCTGCACCCGTCCGGCATCGATCTCGAAATGGCGCAGGATGCGATGCAGGTCGCTGTCCTGCGCATGCAGGATCTGGTGCAGCCAGTGCGCCACTTCCACATAGGGGTTGCCGCGCAGCTTGCAGAAGGCGGTGGCGCCTTCCAGCGCCTGGTAGAGCAGCGGATCCAGCTTGCCGAAGAGTTCCGTGCGGCCGATATCGGACATGGGGGATAACCGTCAGGATAGATAGGAAAAGGAAGGCTGGGCCTGGCCCGCCGCGCGAGCGCGGCGCGTTTCATAGTCGATGACCAGGTCGCCGGCGTCGCCCAGCGCGGCGGGCCGATGACCGAGCCAGCTACGCAGGCCGATCGGGGCGTCGCCCAGCCGCGCGCCGCTGACGTGCTCGCGCGCCAGCACCAGCCGCACGTCCCAGGCGAATTCGATGCCCGTGTAGTGCCGCACCCACTGCACGAGCTTTTCCGCCGACCTGGCGCCCGGCAGGAAGCTGTCGTATTGCTCGCGCGCCAGCGGCCCGATCTCGATGCGGAACTTGTGTTGCGCGTCGCGCACCGCCGCGCCCAGGATGGTGTCCCGGCCCAGGCCCTGCGATCCGCGCAGGCCCAGCCGCTGGTCCGGCGCCAGCCGTATCCATTGCGGCACGAACTCGCGGATGCGCACCGGCACGCCGAAGTAATGCCGCAGGATCTGCTGCAAGCCTTCCGGGTTGCGGGTCTGCCGCAACAGATGGCTGGCCATGTGGTATTTGGCGTGGTCTACCACCTTGTCGCGCCCACGCATGGACGGCTGGCCCATGTGCAACAGGCAGGCGACATAGCGGCTGAAGCGGTCGTCGCGCCGGTCCAGGCTGACGGTGCTCTGCGCGTCGGCCCAGGCGCGGTAGAACAGCAGGATGAGGCGGTGATGGAACAGGTCCGCGAACGCGGCCAGCGTGGCGTCGCCATAGTGATGGATGCGCTCGCGGACGTGCTCGGTCATGTGCAGGGGCAGCGGACCGTTGGGGCCGAACAGGCCGAAACTGTAGATGGACAGCTCCGGCGGACGGTCCGCCCGCGCCGGCCGCGCGGCGGCCAGCGTGGACGGCGCGAAGGCCATCGACGGTTCCTGGCGCATGCGCACCGGCTCGTGCCGGGGCACGGTCTCGCGGCCCAGCGGCAGGCGCGCGCCGCCGCGCGCGTCGATCCAGCGCAGCACGTGGTAGAGATCGTGCGAGTAGGGATCGCGCGCGAGATCGCGCCAGAATGCCGGGGGCAGCGGCGCCGCGGCGTCCATGCCGGCGCGCGGCGCGGCGTTCTGCGGTATCGGATCGGAGGGAGTGTCCATGGCGCGTCCGGGCGTCAAGGCGCGAGCAGCAGGATCTTGGGCTGGCTCGGTACGATGCGCATGCCCACCATGTTGATCTGGTTCTGCAGCGACACGCTGGTCAGCCGGGTGGCCGGCGTGCCCATCAGCAGCACCGTGAACGCCCCGGTCAGATGGCGGGACTGGCTCATGAAGGTCTGCGACACGATGCCGCCGCCCGCGCCCGGAATGTCCCCGTTGGTGATGGGCGTGAAGGTGGCCATATTGTGCGCGGGCGCGGCCACGAACAGGATGTTCCAGGCGTTCGGGATGGCGGTCGGACCCAGGGCCAGGTTGGGATACGGCAAGGGCGCCATCGCGGCGGGCGGCGTCTTGCAGACATCCGGAAACGCCAGGTCCAGGCCCATCAACTGGCAATTCGCGAACATATCCGTGCTCCTTCGTGTACGGGGATGCCGGCGGGCCATCGCCCGCGGCGGCGGTCGGCCCGGGGACGGGCCATCAATGCGACGCCGACCATAGTTCGGCCTCCAGCAATTCCGGGTCGTTCTCGATGACGCCGGCGCGGCTGCTCCAGCGCGCGTCGGCCGTCAGCGCGCGATGCAGGCGCAGGCGCAGCACGTGGGCGCCGCGCAGGTCCGCGCGGCTCAGGTCGGCCATCTTGAAATCGGTGTCTTCCATGCGCGCATGGCTGAAGTCGGCGTCCGCGCAGACCGCGCCATGGAACACGCATTGCCACAGGCTGGCGCCCGAGAAATCGGCGCCCTCCACGATGGCGCCGGCCCAGATGCCCTGGTCGAAGCGCGCGCCCCGGCAGACGGCGCCCGAAAGATCCGCCTGCGGAAAGAGGCAGCGCGCCGCGTCGGCGCCCGTGAACACGGCGCGTTTGAGCGAGGCGCCCTTGAAATTGGACTGCGTCAGCACCGCGCCGGAAAAATCGGCGCCGTCCAACCGCGCATCCGTGAACTGGCACAGGGTGAAACGCTGGCCCGTGAAATCATGGCCGGTCAGGTCGCACTCCACGAACATGGCGCTTTCGCCATGGGCCTCCGCCAGCCGCACCGTGCGCAGGTCCAGCCGATGGAAGTTCACGAACGTCAGCACGGTGCCGGACAGGTCCACGCCGTCCATGCGGCTTTCGCTGAACACCGCGCGGTCGATGGCCTGCGTGCGCAGGCAGGCATCGCGCAGGTCGCTCTGGAAAAACGTGCTGCGATCGAGCGTGCCGCCGGCAAGGTCCGCCCCGGAGAGATCGCACTCGACCAGCGCGGCGCCGGTCAGGTTGGCGGCGGCCAGGCGCGCGCCGGCGAACGCGCAACGCAGGAAGCTGCATTCGGACAGGTCGGCGCCTTCCAGGCGGCAGCCGTCCAGCCGGCAACCGTTGAAGCGGCAATCGACGAGCAGGCAGGCCGACAGGTCCGCGCCGCGCAGATCGACGCCGTCGAACATGGCGCCGGACAGGTCCAGCCCGGCCAGCGGCGCGCCGCGCAGGTCCGCGTCCTGGACGACGTCGCCCAAGGCGATGCGCTCCATGAGGGTCTGCGGCGTCATGCCGCCGCCTCGCGCCGCCGCGGCCATACCTTGGCGTTGCGCGTATGGGCGCCGTCCATGCGGGTCGATCCGTCCAGCGCGGCTTGCGACACGTCGGCGCGGAACAGGTTGGCCTCGCCCAGATCGGCTTGCAGGAAGATGGCCTTGGACAGGATGGACTGCATCAGGTTGGCCCCGCGCAGCGACGCGCCGGTGAAGTCGGCGCGCACGAACAGGCTTTCGCCGGCGGACAGCTTGTCCAGGCGGGCCTGGTGGAAGACGCAATCCGAGAAGTCGCTGCCCGCCATGGCCGCGCCGCTGAAATCGGCGCGCGCCAGCGAGACGCCGCGGAAGCCGCACTGTTTCAGGCTGGCTTCGCGGAAACAGACGTCTTCCAGGGAGGTCGTGCCGCAAAAGGACGATGCGAAAAGCGCTGCCTCGGTGAAATCCGTGGCGCCGGTAAACGCCGTGTTGACGAAGCTGCAACGCGTCAGCGCCGCCTCGGCGAAACCGCACTGATCGAGCTGGCAGGCCATGAAAGCGCATTGCCTGAAGCTCGCGCCGGCAAAGACGCTACGGACCAGCCGCAGGGTCATGGGCGTCAGTTCCGCGAAGCGCGCGCCGCTGAAATCGCAGTCCGTGCAGGCCGCGTCGCGCCACTGCGTGCGCAGGAAACCAGCGCCGGCGAAGGCGCAGCCGTCGAAGACCGACTCCACGCATACGGCGTCGGTGAAGTCGGCGTTGTCGAAGCGTGCGCGCTCGCCGCGCAGCATCGACAGGTTGGCTTGGGCGAACACAGCCGCGTTGAAGGAGGCTCCCTGCGCGTTGGCCCGCGCCAGCACCGCGCCCGTGAAGTCGCACTGGTCCAGCGTGGCCCCGGTCAGGTTGGCGCCTTCCAGCGCGGCGCGGCGGAAGCAGCTACCGCGCAGGTCCATCCCCGACAGGTCGGCGCCGATCAGGTTCATGCCGGTGAAATCGCGGTTGCCCGCGTGGATCTCCATGACGCGCCGGCGCGTGCGTTGCGCGCGGTGCGGCGGCATCGCCGGCGGCGCGTCGAACATATGCGCGCCATTCAGATAGAGCCGGTCGACCTGCGGGCCCAGCCGCTGCGCGATGCCGTCCTGATCCATGGGCGGACGCGCCCGCGCCTCGTGCCCGGCATCGGCTTGCGCTTCCACGCCCGGCGCCGCCGGCGCGGTCACCGGATTCGCATCGAAATCCGCCAGTTGCGCGTGCATTTCCTCGGGATCGAAACGGCCGACACTGCCCGGCCGGCCATGATCGGCGATGGCGGGCACGTCGATCTCCGCCGCGCGGGCGAATTGCCGCAGGTCGGCGTCGGCCAGGGCTTGCGCCCGCGCCTCGTCCAGCGACGCCCGCTGTTCGCGCATCCGTTCCTCCATGCCGCGCAGCAACGCCGGCAGCTCGGCGACGGTAGGCGGTTTTTCCGCCTCGGGCACGGAGGCCAGGACCAGGTCGGGATCCATGCCCTCGTCCAGCAGCTCCTGGCGCCAGCCCTCGCGCTTGCGCGCCAGGCCCTGCATGATGTTGCGCACCATGGGGCGCTGCGCGGGATCGGGCAAGGCGCCGTCCAGCCACTCGCCCTGCACTTCCTCCGGCGCCAGATCCGCGTCGCACAAGGCATGGACCGCGCCGTACGTCTTGTCCAGCCGCTGCTGGACCACCCGCAGGTAATGATCCAGGGGCCGCGGCCGGCCCGCCAGTTCCAGGGCCGGCATGATCAGCTTCACATCCGCCGCGTCGTTCTCGCGCACGGGCAGCCCGCCGTGCCAGATCAGCAGCACCCGCTCGCGGTGCGGGAAGAACCACGCGGTGCTGAGCCACAGGTCGATCTCTTCCAGCGCCGCGCCGTCGGCGTGGCGGCTGGCGAAGCAGCGCGCCTTCCAGTCCGGCAAGCGGCCGTGCAAGGCCTGGCGCTCGGGATGCATGTTCCAGATTTCGTAGCGGCTGCCCGCTTCCAGCGCCCGGCCGTCGCGGCGCTGGTCAGCCGGCGCGGCGTTGAAAAAGTGCCAGTCCATGTCTTCGGCGAAACCGGGGTAGTCCTGCTCCAGCCAGTCCTGCCCATACTTGCTGCCGATCAGCGCGAAACGCTGCGCGGCGTCGGGCGGGTAGGCGGTGAAGCCGGCCGGCTCGACTTGCTGGCGCGGCGAGGAGATGCGGGCATGCGGCGCCTCGACATTGGGCAAGGGCAATACGCGCGCGCCGTTGACGTCGACGGCCAGGGATCCCATGCCCTGGGGATTCGCGGCGACGTCGGGGCCGCCGTACGCGCGCGTCCAGTTCACCCGCATCTGCTCGAAGGGCGCGGGCTGGCTGGGGCGTCCGTCCAGCCAATAGCGGTCGCCGAACACCAGCAGGGACTTCTCCAGTTCGCCCACCCGCACGCGCACGCCGCAAGCCGTCTTGTCCGGCTGGTGCCGCGTGTACGCGTAGCCGCTGACCAGGAATTCCGCGCAGGCCTTGGGGACGCCCAGGTCCAGGATGCCGCCGGTCTCCTCGGCGGCCAGCTTCCACAGCTCCTGCTCCGGCATCAACCGCGGCGCGTCGTCCAGCGTGGCCAGGGCCATCACCGCCACGCCCAGGGTGTCGGCGCGCCGCCAGCGATAAGGCCGGGTCATGAGGCTCAGGCGGAAAGGCTTGATGGTCTTCATTCGGCGTTCACGCGATGTTCAAGCGATGTTCATTTGGTGCGCTGGTCGACGACCACCTGGCCGCGGTCGGCGGCGACGCGCACGCGGATCTCCTTCCCTTCGGCGAAATCCGCGAAGCGCGTGGGCGCGACGGGCACCTCGATCGTGCGCTCGAAGGGCTGGCCCAGCGCGGGCCTGACCGCCAGCCGCAGGCGCCAGATGAAGTATTCGTCCGCGCCGGTGCGCACGCCCGTGTCGGCGGTTTCCAGCACGGTGGCCGTGGCCGCGTCACCGGACGCGCGCACGGCCTCTTCCTTCTGGACCACGGCCGCGCGCCGGTCGATCTGGCGCTTGATGTTGTAGATGTTCCAGGCGAATGACGCGATCAGCAGCAGCGCCACCGGGCCGAACCACGCTATCCAGCCCGGCAGTCCCATGCGTTCGAGAAAATCCATTCTTCCCCCTCCTTGAAGTCGCCGCGGCGCTCAGATGATCGTCAGCAGGCCGGCCAGCAGGCTCTTGGCGCCCGCGCTCTCGGATTTCAGCCCGGTATTCTTGGACTCGAAGGCGCCGATCTTGTTCGAGACGTTGAACACGTCGGTCTTGATGACGGAGAAGTCCGCCTTCGAAATCGCGGCGCCCACGTTCGAGCGCCAGACCGTGGCGTTGAACATGCCGATGGTCGCCTGCGCCACCGTCAGGTTCAACCCGAACGGCGTGGCCTTGAGCCAGCTCTTCGTCGAAAGATCCTTCACCTTCTTGCCGTTCAGGACCACGTCGGTGTCGCTGGTCAGCGTGATGTCCTGCGGCGCCTTCATGTCGATGCCCGCGCTCTCCGAGGTCATGGTCATCTGCGCCTTGGACTTCAGGTCCATGCCCGCCGCCGAGGATTGCACCAGCACCTGGTTCATGGCCTTGACGTCCATGGCGTCGCTGGTGGATTCCACCGACACCTTGCCCTTGGCCCGTTCGGTCAGCGTGCCGGCCAGCACGTCGTGCAGCGAGTCGTTGCCCGTGACCACGACCTCCTGCCCGGTATGCAACGTCTCCTTGAAGGCGCCGGTCACCTCGCGCGTCTCGCCGTCGGCCGCCACCGTGGTGGTCAGGCCCTGGTCGAAATTCTCCGTCGTCATGCCGCCGGACACGTGCAGGGTGCGCGCGCCGTTGACCGTATAGGTTTCCGTGTCGGTCACGGTGACATTGCGGGTCATGCCGACGGTCAGCGTATCCGTGCCCGTCACGTGGATGAAGCGCGAGCCCAGCACCCGGGTGGTGTCGTTCTGGCCGATGGTCGTGTCGCGCAGGCCGTCCACCTTGCGGTACTCGTCGTTCTCCACCTCGGTGCGCATATTGCGCTCGGCGTGCACCCAGATTTCCTCGACGCCCGGCTTGTCCTCGAACATGAACGCATTGGCGGTGTGCGGCGTGCCGTCCTGCGAACGGGTCAGGAAACCGCTTTGCGTGGCATTGGCCGGCAGGTCCCAGGGCGGCATGTTGCCGCCGTTGTAGACGCGGCCGATCACGATGGGCCGGTCGGGGTGGCCGCCGATGAAATCCACCACCACCTCGTCGCCGCGGCGCGGCGGCTGGATGCCGCCGAAACCGCCGCTGGCCCACGGGCTGGACACCCGCACCCAGCAGGAGCTGTTTTCATTCTTCTGGCCGTAGCGGTCCCAGTGGAACTGCACCTTGATGCGGCCGTACTGGTCGACCCAAATCTGCTGGCCCTCCTTGCCCACCACGGTGGCCGTCTGCGGACCGTGCGTGTGCGACATGGGCGTGAGGCGCGGCGCGCGGAACTGCGTGCTGGACGGCAGCACGGTGAAATCCACGTCGCACATGGCGATGCTGCCCGCGCCCGTGTTCTGGCCGCTTTCATGGATGCGGTAGCGCGTGGCGACGATCAGGTATTCGCGGTTCTCGGATTCGCGCGGGTGGTTGCGCAGCGTGACCAGGTAGCCCGGCGCCAGCGTGCGGATGTTGCTCGTCCCCTGCACCATCTCCTGCCGGCTCTGCAAGTCCTGCAGCCGCACCCGAGTGTAGTGCTCCGCCTCGCCGGGGTCGGTGTAGCCGCCCAGCCATTCGTAGACCTCCAGGTCGCCGTTGTCGTAGGCGCCGGGGTTCATGCGCTTGGCGTCCAGGCTCGTGCCCGGCCGCTTGAAATCGAAATCGTTGGTGGCGAAGCCGCCGGGCGTGATCTGCTCGGCGATTTCCCAGTTCGACACGTACTCTTCCTGCGGCACCGTGGTGCGATCCGGCCCATAGTAGGGAATGCTGGCCGTGCCCGGCAGGGTCTCGTGCTGGGTGATGTCGTCGGTCAGCACCAGGGTGTGCTTGCCGTTCTCGTGCTTGAACCAGTAGTAGATGCCCTCGTGCTCCATCAAGCGGCTGACGAAGGCGAAATCGGTTTCCTGGTACTGCACGCAATATTCCCAGGGCCGGTAGCTGCTGGACAGGTGCATCTCCATGGGAAAGGCATAGTCGGCCAGCACTTCCTTGATGACGTCCGGCACGCTCTTGTGCTGGAAGATCTTGTTGTCCGAGGTCTGCGTCAGGTACCACAGCCACGGGCGCACCGTGGCGCGGTAGACGTAGTAGCGCGAGGTCGCGCTTTCGCGGCCGACCAGCGTGCAGCGGGTGATCTGTCCGTTCAGGTAGCGCTTGCCGCCGTCCGCCGTCTGGATTTCCAGCGTCAGGGGCTTGCCCAGCAACTGCTTCAGGTCCAGCGTATACGAATCGGATATCAGTTCGACGCTGAACTCGAACAACTGCGAAAGGGCTTCCTGGCCGTACATGCCGCGAAACGAAAGCTGCTCCGGCGGCAGCGGCGTGTGGGCGGTGATGATGCGATCCATGTCCTGGCTCCAATAGCGGGGTTCAGCCCACGTGTATCTGGCTGGCGTCGACCTTGACCAGCTCCTCGCCCGTGACCACCGTATAGGGCGCGTGCAGGCGCGCGCTCTGGCTGGCCTGGCTGTCGAGCACGCGGGCGCGCACGTGCTCGGATTCCTCCGTGATGCGGAAGACGTTTCGGCTGAGCTGCACCAGGCGGTCCACCGCCGTTTCGCAGACCTTGCCGGCCAGGCGCAGCATGCCGACGCTGCCCTTCACCTCGGCCCCGGCGTAGCGCATGCGCTCGACGCGGCAGTCCGCGTCGGCCGCCTGCAAGCCGAACGCCGCGGCCTGGACCTGCACGCGGGTGCGGCCGTTCAGTTGCGTGCGGCCGCCGCTTTCCAGCGTCAGGTCGCCGTCCGGCGCGGCGATCACCACGTCGCCGGGGAGCTCGATGCGCGCGGAGGCGGGATCGGCCTGGGCGATGACGGCGATCAGGAATACGCGGCTGCTGTCCGGCCCGCTCACCAGCACCGTATCGCCCACGGCCGGCGCCAGCAGGCAGCTCGCCGCGCGGACGCAGCGCCATGCGCGGCCGTCGCAATCGACCACGCAGCCGTCGTCGCCGACGTGCATGACCACGCCGATGAGATGCACGGGATCGTAGCGGGGATAGCTTCGGCTGGCGGCGGCTGTGCTCATCTGGGGTTTCCTCGGTTCTCGTTCGGCTCTGTGGTTCTGTGTCGTATATCGTGGCAAGGCGCTACACCGCGGGGCGCGCGCCCATGCGGGGCTTCCAGCTCGCGATGCGGCCCCGCTGCAAGGTGGACAGCTCCAGCTCGGACATCATGTTGATGGACACGTGACGGGCGAAGAACTGCTCCAGCACGGCCCCGAACAGGTAGGGGCTGATGCCCGAGAACGCGATCTCGTCCACGTCCAGCGACACGCGCACCCCGCGTCCATAGACGATGGGGCCGGGCACGGGCAGGCGGTGATGCACCGCCGTGGCACGCACGTGGCGCAGGCCGGAAATCTGCTTCGCGACCACGGGATCGGCCAGGTCGCCATAGATCTTCAGCATCTCGCGCAGGGTCTGCGCGCCCTGCTCCTGGTCGATATCGACCAGGCTGAGGTAGTTCAGGCCCAGGTGGCTGATCAGGTGCCAGGTGGCGGCGTTCTCGGCCAGCGCCGCGCGGGGGCGGGTCGGTCCGTGCAGCACCTTGATGGCCGCCACGGGCGCGGACACCCGCAAGGTGAAATCCGTGTCCGTGCCCAGCGGCAGCAGCATGGGCAGGTCGCGGTTGGTGCAGAGGGTTTCCAGCGTCAGGTAGCGCAGATCGCCGGAGAACGGCGCCTCGTTGCGGTCCACCAGCGACACGTGGACCTCGCTGCCGGTGTAGCCGGTGCGGGTGCCGTTGCGCAGCGCCGAGTCCGACAGCAGGCGCGGCTCGCGCCGCACCGAGAAATACGCGCCATACTCCTCCTCGTCAGCGCCCAGCGATCCGTAGAATGGCCGGAAGGACTGCGCCGGCCGCGCGGCGGTGGCATGGCCCGTGACCGCCGTCACGCCGTAGACCTCGTAGTCCATGGGGCGCGTGCGGTCGACCACGAGGTGGTACTCGTGATTGCGCGGCGTCACGGCCACGCGGTCGGCGCGGCGCGGGAAGAGATTGATGGCGGGCGTGCAGTGCAGCGCGATGTTGGACGCGTTCACGGCGCCCTCCAGCTCGGGCGCCGCGCGCGAGAACAGGAGGGTGATGCAGAAATGCCGGGGACTGCGCGGGCCCGAAGCGCCTACGCCCGCGCCCGTCCCGGCACGGGCGGCGCCGGCCAGCGCACGCCGCAAGCCGTTGATGCTGGCGAAGAGGAATCGCTGCGGAAAGGCGAAGTATTCCTGCAACAGGCGGTAGCCCTGGAACAGGCGGCGGTCGGCCGGCAGCATGGCCTGGCCGTCCTCGAAGCCCTCGTGGCGGACCGCGGAAGCGGGCAGCTTCTCCATCCAGCCGAACGGCGCCTGGGCATCGTGGCAAAGGACCGCCACGGTGTGGCCCATCATCAGCTCCAGCAGGCGCTGCATCGGCACGTCCTGCCCGTTCAGGTGCAGCACCAGGCTGTCCAGGTCCAGCTTGTCCAGCTCGGCGCCGCCGCATACCTCCAGGCGGATGCGCAGCGCCGACAGGACGCCGGCGCCGCGGCCGGCCAGCCCCATGCGGGCCAGCGGCAGGTCGGACGGCGCCCCGGTGAACTCGGCGCCGTCCACGCGCAGGGGCCACAGCGTCAGGTCGTGGCAGGTCTGGAAATCGCAGGGCGTCTGTTCCCCCTTGGGCAGGCGGCCGCGCAGCAGCGTGCCGCGAGGCAGCTTGAACCCGCGCGCCAGCGTGCCTTCGTTCATGCTGGGCGACAGTTGCACCACCGCCATCGAGGGCGTCGGCGCCAGGTAGTTGGGGTACACGACTTCCAGCAACCGTTGCGAGAAGCGGGGAAACTCGGCGTCCATCTTCATCTGGACGCGCGCGGTCAGGAAGCTGAAGCCCTCCAGCAGCCGTTCCACGTAGGGATCCGCCACCTCGACGCCGTTCATGCCCAGGCGGCCCGCGACCTTGGGATATTGCCGCGCGAACTCCTCGCCCATCTCCCGCATGTAGGAGAGTTCACGGTTGTAGTAGTCCAGCAGGCGGGCGTCCATCAATGGCCCCCCAGGTCGCGCAGGTCCATATGTCCGCTTTCCAGGTCGATGTCGGTGCGGAACAGGAATTCCATCGGATAAGGCACGCACCAGAGCATGCCCTTGATGTCCAGGCTGAGCACGTTGTGGTGCTCCAGGGTGGCGGTGTTCGTCACGCAGCGCACTTCGACCGACGCGGGCAGGATGCGCGGTTCGAAGGCGGTAATGGCGTGGCGCAGGGAATCCTCGACGTCGATCCAGTCGATGTCGGACATGCGCTTGCCCGCCAGCGCGCGCACGCCGAAATTCAGGGTGGAAGCCGGCACCTGGCCGAACGCCGCCAGGTCTTCCGTGCTTTCCAGGTTCACGGTATTCAGCAGCCAGCGCAAATCGCGCAGCACCGCCGACCGCAGTTCCGCGTGCGTGATCATGCCGGCGTCGTGCGTTTCCGCGCGTTGGGCCGGCGCGTCGTCCATCAGGCGATCGAGCAATGCCGGCTGGAGCCGGTCGCGCAGGGAAGGAACGGGTTTTTGCATCGCGGGAGGGGCAGGCGGTCAGGGAATGGCGCCGGCCGGGCGCCGCGAGGGAACGGCATCCGGCCGGCTGGACGCAAGGGACTCAGGCTTCCTTGTTCTGCTTGATGTCCCAGGCGACCTGGCTTTCGGCGCCCTTGCCGCCCTTGTCGGTCTGTTCCCAGTATTGCTGGGTGACCTTGGAGGCCTGGAAGGCGTAGTTCACCAGCACGTACTCGGGATCGGCCGAGGTGGCGGTGTTGTCGCCCGACAATTGCACCGACGTCACCATCACGTCGTCCAGCGTGATCTTCGAATATTCGATCTGCGTGCCGCCGGCCTTGCATATCGACAGCTCGACCTTGCTCAGGTGCTTGCCGCCGGCGCAATGCTTCATGACGGCGGGCGCGGCCTTGTCGATGCGGGCCACCACGTGCAGGTCGTTGAAGCTGGCCTTGCCCGAACCGCCGCCGCCGCCGGTGGCCATGGAGCCGGGCTGGGTGGCGCCCCAGGAAAAGCTCAGGATGTCGGTCCACTCCTTGTGGTTGGCATCCTTGGACTCGCCGCTCGCCCCTTCTATCCTCATGAACATGTCAACAGCCACTTCATTCTCCTAAGTGTGTGATCGATAAGGCATGTCTGCCAAAGTGATGTGTCTCAGCCTTCGTTTTGCTTGAGCGACGGCAGCTTCGACACCAGGCGCAGCGACACTGTCAAACCTTCTAGCTGATAGTGCGGCCGCAGGAAAAACTTCGCCGAGTAGTACCCGGGGTTGTCCTCGATCTCCTCCACCTGGACTTCGGCGGCCGCCAGCGGCTTGCGCGCCTTCGTCTCCTGGGACGAGTTCACCGGGTCCCCGTCCACGTAGTTCATGATCCAGTCGTTCAGCCAGCGCTCCATGTCGTCGCGTTCGCGGAACGAGCCGATCTTGTCGCGCACGATGCACTTCAGGTAGTGCGCGAAGCGGCAGCAGGCGAACAGGTAGGGCAGGCGGGCCGACAGCTTGGCGTTGGCCGATGCGTCGTTGTCGTAGTACTCCTGCGGCTTCTGCAACGATTGCGCACCGATGAAGGCGGCGAAGTCGGAGTTCTTGCGATGCACCAGCGGCATGAAGCCGTTCTTCGCCAGCTCGGCCTCGCGCCGGTCGCTGATGGCGATCTCGGTGGGGCACTTCATGTCGACGCCGCCGTCGTCCGTGGGGAAGGTATGGCACGGCAGGTTCTCCACCGCGCCGCCCGATTCGACGCCGCGGATGGACGTGCTCCAGCCATACAGCTTGAAGGAACGATTGATGTTCGCCGCCATGGCATAGGCCGAGTTGGCCCAGGTGTAGCGGTCGTGGTTGGCGCCGTCGGTGTCTTCCTCGAAGTCGAACTCGTCGACCGGATTGGTACGCGCGCCGTAGGGCAGGCGCGCCAGGAAGCGCGGCATGGCCAGGCCGACGTAGCGGGAATCCTCGGACTCCCGCAGGCTGCGCCAGGCGGCGTATTCGGTATTGGTGAAGATCTTGGTGAGATCGCGCGGATTGGCCAGTTCCTGCCAGGAATCCATCTGCATCACGCTGGGTGCCGCGCCGGCGATGAAGGGGCAGTGCGCCGCCGCCGAGACCCTGGCAATCTCGCCCAGCAGCTCCACGTCGGGCGGGCTGTGGTCGAAGTGGTAGTCGCCCACCAGGCAACCCAGCGGTTCGCCGCCGAACTGGCCGTATTCCTCTTCATACACCCGCTTGAAAATGGGACTCTGGTCCCAGCCCACGCCCTTGTGGCGCTTCAGCGTGCGTCCCAGCTCCTTCTTGGACAGGTTCATCACGCGGATCTTCAGCAGCTCGTCCGTCTCGGTGTTGTTCACCAGGTAGTGCAACCCGCGCCAGGCGCCTTCCAGTTGCTGGAACTCCGCGTGGTGCATGACCAGGTTGATCTGCTCCGAGAGCTTGCGGTCGATCTCGCCGATGATGGCCTGGATGGTGCGGTAGGCGTCCGAGGACAGGCCCACGGCGCTGTTCTCCAGGGCCTGGTGCGCGAGCGTGCGCACGGCATGCTCCACGGCGTCCTGCGCCTGCTCGGTCTTGGGCTTGAACTCCTTCTTCAGCAGGGCGGACAGGTCGTCCGCCTGCATCGCCTCGGCGCGTGCTTGCGTCTGCTTGGCAGCAACAGTCATGGGATTCTCCTCTTAGTTTTCCGCCTGCTCGTCCCGGGGCGCGGCGCCGTCGTCGGGCGCGGCGTCTTTTCCGCTTTCCGGGTTGGGCGCGGAGGCCAGCGCGTTCAGCAGCGCGGGATTCTTCAGCACCTGGCCGATCAGTTCCTCGGCGCCGGTCTTGCCGTCCATATAGGTCAGCAGATTGGCGAGCTGCGTGCGGGCCTCCAGCAGCTTGTTCATGGCCTCGACCTTGGAGGCCACCGTGGCGGGCGAGAAATCGTCGATGCTCTCGAACGTGATGTCCACGTTGAGGTTGCCGTCGCCGGTCAGCGTATTCGGCACCTGGAAAGCGACGCGCGGCTGCAGCGACTTCATGCGCTCGTCGAAGTTGTCGATGTCGATGTCGAGGAACTTGCGCTCGGCCACGTCCGGCTGCGGCGCGGCGGTCTTGCCCGCCAGGTCCGCCATGACGCCCATCACGAACGGCAGTTGCACCTTGCGTTCGGCGCCGTAGATCTCGACGTCGTACTCGATCTGCACGCGGGGGGCGCGGTTGCGGGCGATGAACTTCTGTCCGCTTCCCTTGGGGTTGGTGGCCATGCTGGTTGCTCCTGGTTCGGTATGTTGGCGGCGGTCTGGATTCAGGTCGAAACGCGCCCGTCGGGGTCCTTGGGCAACCACGCTTCGAACTGCTCCAGGCCTTGCGGCGCGAGGTTGCGGATGATGTCGTGGAAGCGCATCGAGATAAGCTGCTGCGCCCGCTGGATCAGGTACGGTGCCGGGTGGCTGGGTTCGTGCGCGTCGAAGTAGGCGCACACCTTGGCCAGCATCAGCACGGCGTCGTCGCGGGATTGGATCTGGGCGTCCTGCCAGCGCAGCGCGGGGGCGGGACGCTGGGGCTGCGGCGCGTCAACTTTTGGCGCGCCGGTGTTGGTGCTGTCCGCGAGGTCGACGTCGGCTTTTCCGTCGCCGGCGGCGCTCTCGTCCTGGAGCTGCTGCGCCACGCATTGCAGCGTGCGCAGGATGCCGCGGTAATCGGGCGCCCATTCGGCGCCCAGCCTGGCGTTCACCAGTTCCTGTATGCGCAGCAGGGCCGCGGCCGCCTCGCCCACCGCGTTGACGTCGGCGCTGCCTTGCATCGCGGCGGCGCGCAGGCTCTGCACCAGGCGCGCGCGGCCGCCCGGATAGGCGTCGTTGTCGGTGCGGGTGCCGTCCAGCACCGCCTCGGCGTCGCGCAAGCTCAGTTGCCCATGCACGCCGCTCAGCAGCGACGCCGAGCGCGCGCTGCGCGCGCAGCCCTGCACGTCGCCCAGCGAGGTCAACGCATAGATGCGCGGCATCGGATCCATGTCCTCGTCGTCCTCGCCTTGCAGGCGGGGATGCACGGGCTCCCAATAACGTTCGAGCGCATCGGCGGCCAACGTGAGGCCCTGCGCATAGCCAGGCAGGCCGCGGATCTCGGTCCAGGCCTGGGTCAGGTGGCTGATGATGCGGATGTCGCGGGTGCGTTCCAGCAGCGCATGCGCGCGCCGTTCGACCTCGCGCCAATCGGGCGGGTCGGCGGGAATGATGGTCGATCCGAACTGCTGCTCGGCCTTGCCGACGGCAGCCTGCTGCAACAGCAGGAAGTCCGCGTCGTATTCCAGATCTTCGCCGCAGGGCAGGCGCGGATCCAGCGCGGTGAGAATGTCTGCAAATTCCATTTTGCGCATCCGGGACCGGGCGGATGGCTACCGCCACCCCGGTCTCCTACTTTCGTCCACATTCGGGAGGAAAGCCGGATGCTAAGCACGGCAAATGGCAATTATCTTGCTCGCTAACAAGTTCTTTTAATTTTTACCGTTGACTTATATCTCCCGATACGACTATGCCGGGACTTATTAAGAACGCGCGACAAAAACCGGTATTGGCGTTTCGAGTGAATATGTTTGTGAGATTCACGAGAATTTAATATTGGCGTGCTGGGTCGCCAATATGACCGGTTTTGGACAGGCGTTTGAGACAGTATTTTTCAGGCAGGATTTTTAGACGGGAGTTTTGGACAGGAGTTTTAGACAGGTTCAGGGGCTCAGCGGCATGAGCACGAAGTCGAACGACGAACGCCACATCGGGCCTTCTTTCTGGAACGGCGCCACCAGGGAGTCCTTCACGCCGAACACCGCGTCGGAGGCGATATAGGGATCGTCGCCGACAAAGGTATGCGTCACCACGGTCTGGAACCCGGGCGCAGTGACGATGAAGTGCATATGCGCCGGACGATACGGGTGGCGGCCGAGCGCAACCAGCATCTTGCCCACGGGCCCGTCGTGCGGAATCGGATAGGACACCGGCTTGATGCCCAGGAAGCTGTACCTGCCGTCCGCGCCAGTCTCGAAAACGCCGCGATTGTTCCACCTGGGCTGGGCTTCGGGTTGCTGGACATCGTAGAAACCGTCCGCGTTATCCGACCACACGTCGAGACAGGCCCCTTGGATAGGACGCCCTTGAGTGTCCAGCACCCTCCCCTCGAACAAACAGCCCTCGCCTTTGCCATCGAGAGAGATCGACTCGCCCATCGCCCGCCGCGGCGCCCCGGCGACATGGAAAGGCCCCAGCACCGTATTCTCCGTGGCGCCGCTCGGCCGACGATTATTGATCGCATCCACCAGCATCGACACGCCCAGCGTATCGCTCAGCAGGATGAACTCCTGCCTTTCCTCGCTGCAAATCTGCCCCGTCCGCGTCAGGAACTCGATGGCGAACTCCCATTCCTCCTGCGTGAGCTGGACATCCTTGATGAACGCGTGAAGGTGACTGACCAACGACGCCATGACCCGCCGCAAGCGAGGACTAACCTCCGCGCCCATCCGCGCGTTCACGGCATCGACGGAATCGGCTTCCGAGAAGTATTGTGGCATGGTGGGGTTCCTTGACTGGGACAGGGATAACTGCAAACCACCAAACATCGTAACCGCAGCGACGGGCCCTAAGTGCGCCTTACGTGCTCAAGTAGCCGGGCACAACTTCCTAACTCAAAGCGAACCTTGGTTGGCAGAGCAGCCTCTTGCGGGGCGATCCACCAAACCATGCGCTGACATTGACGAGCGTGGCTATGCCACCTACAATTCACTCCAACACGGCCCCTCTCGGTGACCTCGCTTCGGCGAGGAAGCTGCTGAGGGGTTTTTTATTGGGCCCGATCACCAATCAGCATCCCAGCCAACCGGTGCGCCCATGCCTCCGAGGTTCAGGCCGAGGTGGCTTAGGTCAGGAAACATCATCAAATGCGCTTTCATCCGCGCTGCCCAGCTAGACCGAGGGTTGACCACGCTCAGCAGGTGCTGAGTGATCTTCAACAAGAGAAAGCATCGGGCCCGGGCGTGCACATCAGTCTCAAACGGGACAACCCATGGCAACTCAGTGGCCCCCGGCAGCTTGGGCTGATCCACGATGTTGCGGTTCCATAGGCGGCTATGATGCGCACAAACATTCCGCAAATAGTTCAGGCTACGCAGCCAGGTCGCGAATATACGGCCACTTCCTATTCCATACCGGCCTGCAATGGCGTCCTGCTCGGACTCTCGCATCCCGTTATACAGCGTCGAGAGTGTCCCGAAGTCCCATACTTCGCAGGCTACCCAGATTGCCAACGGTAAGCCGTATCTGGCTAGACTGTGCCGCACAAACTCTTCCTTGGAACGGCCAATCAGTTGTGCATGCTTGCCAAGCCAGCCATGGTGTCGCGTGACCCCAGACGCCTTGTCCAGATCGGAGCTGAACTCACTATGGAATAAGTCTGGCTTGAGGTAGGCGAACCGATCAAGTTGCCCCAGCGTATGAGACACGTCCACACGCAGTGCCACCTCGACGCGCTCCAGTGCATCCAACACCAACAGACGCAGCTTCTTGTCAAACACGTACAGATCCACCGCGTCCTGGAAAGTCGTGCCGGCACGAAAGGTGTCCAGCACGAGCCGCTCTTCTCGCACTGTCTTCGGTTTCCTGCCATGTTCATCCAGCATGCACAGTGGGCCACTCCGTTCGCGGAATGCAAACCAATAGCCGCTCAGCCGGTAGTAACCAATGCGCTTTAGGCAATCGAGCGCGCGACCGCCATCGGTGACGACCATGCCCCGTTCGACCAATTGATCCAGTTGATCGGCATAGCTCATCCAAGGTTTTAGGTAACTCAATTGGTGGTCCTTTTTGCACACATTCCAGCTTGGCTTTGCCTTCCGGAACTTCGCAAGGGGAACCGTTCCAGTACCGGCGTGTGCGGATCATGCGCTCGATCTTCCGCGACTTCTCGCGACTGACACGGCTGTCTCCACAACGCCTGTTATTCACGAACGGGCCATGGGCGTGGACTTCCACTCGCGTAACCGACGCACAGGAAACACCGACAAACAACCAAAAATAAAAAAGCCGCATAACCATGCGGCTTTTGCTAGGCTCCGGACGTTCCCGATATTTCATGAAAATTCCGGGAACACCTCGGCTCGCTCAGACGTTGAACAAAAAGTTCATAACATCCCCATCCTGCACCACATACTCCTTCCCTTCCGCCCGCATCTTCCCCGCTTCCTTGGCACCTTGCTCGCCCTTATAGGCAATAAAGTCCTCATAGGAAATCGTCTGAGCCCGAATAAATCCGCGTTCGAAATCAGTGTGGATGACGCCAGCCGCCTGCGGGGCAGTAGCGCCGATGGAAACCGTCCAGGCGCGCACTTCCTTCACGCCAGCCGTGAAGTAAGTCTGCAACCCAAGCAGCTTGAACGCCGCGCGAATCAGCCGATTCAACCCCGGCTCTTCCATGCCCATGTCTGCCAAGAAAGCCGCCCGATCGGCATCGTCCAGATCGACGATTTCCGATTCGATGGCTGCGCAGATGGCCACGACGGGCGCATTGCGAGCCGCGGCGAATTCCTTCAGGCGCTCCAGCAAGGGATTGTCGTTGAAGCCGTCATCGCTGACGTTGCCGACGTACATGGCCGGCTTGGAGGTGATGAAACACAGGGGCGCCACCAGCGCGCGGTCTTCCGGCGAGAAATCCAGGCCGCGCACGGGCTTGGCCTGGTTCAGTTGGGCGATGCACTTTTCCAGCAGGCCGACCAGTTTCTGCGCTTCCTTGTCGCCGGAACGCGCGGTCTTCTGATGGCGGTGCAGGGCTTTCTCGGCGGTCTGCAGGTCGGCCAGGGCCAGCTCGGTCTCGATGACTTCGATGTCGGCAATCGGATCGACCTTGCCGGCGACGTGGATCACGTTGGGATCCTCGAAGCAGCGCACCACGTTGACGATGGCGTCGGTTTCGCGGATATGCGAGAGGAACTGGTTGCCCAGGCCCTCGCCCTGGCTGGCGCCGGCGACCAGGCCGGCGATGTCGACGAACTCCACCGTGGCGGAGAGGATGCGCTCCGGCGACACGATCTCAGCCAGCTTCTGCAGGCGCGGATCGGGCACTTCCACGACGCCGACGTTGGGTTCGATGGTGCAGAAAGGGTAGTTTTCCGCGGGGATGCCGGCGCGGGTCAGCGCGTTGAAAAGCGTCGATTTGCCGACGTTGGGCAGGCCGACGATGCCGCATTGCAGAGCCATGGAAATCCTATAAGTATCAACGCACCGGCGAGCCCGGTGCGATCGCGCCGCCGGCCTGCCCGCTATCCGCCGGATCGCCCAGGCGATCGCCAGGGAATCGAAACGCGAATCTGAAAATCGGTGCCGGATCGGACATTAGTCCAGGAAACCGGGCATTTTAACCGAGGGCGGCAGCGCTCACCGGACGGTCGCGGGACCGGCTGCGGCAACCCCTACCAATTCGTCTCCCGCTCCGGCGTGGACGAAATGCGGTGAATGGACAAATCCGCGCCATTGAACTCGGCTTCCTGGCTGACCCGCAGGCCGACCAGCGCGCGGATGGCGCCATAGACGATGAAACCGCTCACGGACGCGACGATGATCCCGAATACGGTCCCCGCCACCTGCGCGCCGAAAGACACGCCGCCCAGGCCTCCCAGCGATTGCAGGCCGAAGATGCCGGCGGCGATGCCGCCCCAGGCGCCGCACAGGCCGTGCAAGGGCCAGACGCCCAGCACGTCGTCGATGCGCCACTTGTTCTGGACCTTGGTGAACATGTAGACGAACAAGACGCCGGCAATGGCGCCGGTCACCAGCGCGCCCAGGGGATGCATGACGTCCGAGCCCGCGCAGACGGCCACCAGGCCGGCCAGCGGGCCGTTGTAGACGAAGCCCGGGTCGTTGCGCCCTACCATCCATGCCGACAGCGTGCCGCCCGCCATGGCCATCAGCGAGTTGATGGCGACCAGGCCGCTGATCTTGTCCAGGGTCTGCGCGCTCATGACGTTGAAGCCGAACCAGCCCACCGCCAGCACCCACGCGCCCAGAGCAAGAAAAGGAATGTTCGACGGCGGATGCGCGGCGATGCGGCCGTCCTTGTAGCGCCCGCGCCGCGCGCCCAGCAGCACCACGGCGATCAAGGCCACCCAGCCGCCGAAGGCATGCACCACCACCGATCCGGCGAAATCGTGGAAAGGCGCGCCCGCGACCCCGGCCAGCCATTGCTGCAGGCCCAGGTGCCCGTTCCACACGATGCCTTCGAAGAAGGGATAGATGAAGCCCACCAGCAGGAAGGTCGCCGCCAACTGCGGGTTGAAGCGCGAACGCTCCGCGATGCCGCCGGAGATGATCGCCGGGATCGCCCCGGCGAAGGTCAGCAGGAAGAAGAAGCGCACCAGCTCATGGCCGTTTTTCACCGCCAGCGCCTCGGCGCCCGTGAAGAACTGCACGCCGTACGCGATTTTGTAGCCGATGAAGAAATACGCGATGGTCGACACCGCGAAATCCACCAGTATTTTCACCAGGGCGTTGACCTGGTTCTTCTTGCGGACCGTGCCCAGTTCCAGAAACGCGAAGCCCGCATGCATCGCGAGCACCATCACCGCGCCAATGAGGATGAACAGCGTGTCGGCCGCCGATTTCAACGTATCCATAGATGCACCCGGCCCGGCGGACCGCTGGTGCGTCCACGTCCCGAGCCTGTTTGTCTCCTGAAAATGCGACCCGGACAATACACGAAGGCGCCTGAAAATACGTTGATCGCGCCAGGCCCGGAAAGGCCATGTGTTGCGCGCCCGCATCGACGCGGCAAAACGTCTGGATCGACGCCCGGCTCGCCCGCCTCAGCTCGCCAATGCCGGCGCCCACTTGACCAGCGCCAGCACCAGCAGCACGGGCCCGGCGTTGAACATCATATGCATCAGCACGGACGCGCCTATGCCGCGCCGCACGCGCATCCAGCCCAGGACCAGCCCGGTCAGCCACTGCGGCAGGACCAGCACCGGCATCAACCAGATCAGCGTGTGGTTGAGCGTGTAATTGCCCAGGTGCAAGGCGGCGAAGGTGAGCGACGCCACGTGGAACACCAGCGGGAACAGGCGCACATAGCGGCGGCGCCACCCCCAGGACCAGCGATGCCCGGCCTGCTGCGCGCGCTGCAGAGTCCAGACGCTGGCGACGATCGCCAGGGCCGCCAGCGGCAGGGTCCAGACGTTCGGCCCCTTCAGCATGGCCGCCAGCATGGCGGGCACCATCCACCACGCCTGCCCCGGCCGCCGCAGGAAATAGCGGAACACCATTTCCTCGACCAGCGGCGCCCAGAAAATGGCGATCATCCAGGGAATGTTGCCCGACTCCAGTCGATGATGGGCGCCGCCCATGGTGGCGACCTTCAGCGCCAGGGGCCCCAGCACCAGCAGATTGAAGGTCCACAGGATGACCACCCAGGCCAGCACCCGGCGCAGGGTGGTCTGCGGGACCCAGTCCGCGTCCAGCCCGTTGCCTGCGTCGTGCGGCGGCAAGCGGCGCAGCGTGGGCCGGCGCACGAATCGCAGGAAATCCTTGACGTCGTCGCGCAAACGCGGCATCCCCCGCTTCCCGCCCCCGGCCGTCGGCCGGTTCGCGCCGCCGGCCAGGCCGCCATAGCGGCCGGTCGCCAGCGGCTCGACGGAGGGCGGCTGGCGCGGCGGCGGCCGGTCGGCGCTCACGCCTTGTTCTCCCGATGCAATTGCTGCGTCGCCTTGGTGAACTCGCCGTCGAGCAGCAAGGGCATGACCGCGCGGCAACGGTCGATGACCGCCTCGATGCCGGTCATCTCCTCGCGGCGGGGCGTGTGCAGGACGAAATCCGCCACCTGCTGGGCCAGGCCCAAGGTGCGCGGATGGCCGATGCCCAGCCGCAAGCGCCAGAAATTCGGGCTGCCCAGCGCGGACTGGATGTCGCGCAGGCCGTTATGGCCCGCATGGCCCCCGCCCTGCTTGAGCTTGACCTCCCCCGGCATCAGGTCCAGTTCGTCATGCAGCACGAGCACCTGTTCCGGGGTGAACTTGAAGAAACGCGCCAGCGCGCCGACCGACTGGCCCGACCTGTTCATATAGGTCATGGGCTTGAGCAGGACGACGTTCTCGCCGCCATGGCGCGCCTTGGCGACGAAGCCGGAAAAGCCCTTTTCCATCGCGAAACTGGCGCGCAAGTCGTCGGCGACGTGGTCGGCCAGCCAGAACCCGGCGTTATGCCGGGTCGTTTCGTATTCCGGTCCGGGATTGCCCAGGCCGACGATCAAACGTATGGGAGTAGACATGGTGGGAAGCCTGGCCGTCGCGCGCGGCTGCGCCGCGACGGGATTCTCTGGCCGCTATCAGAACATGAAAAACCCCGCGGTGGAAATCCACGCGCGGGGTCGGGTATTGCGTATCGCCTTGCGCTCGGCGGAACGGCCTGGCCAGCCGGCCACGCCGTCCGCTAGCGCGGGCTTAGGCCTGGGGCGCGGCAGCGTCGCCAGCGGCTTCGCCGGCGTCGGCTTCGTCAGCCGGGCCACCCTTGGTCAGGGCCGAGGCCAGCACCGGGTTGGCGTCGCCGCCGTGCGCAACGTAGGTCACGCCCTTGGGCAGCGTCACGTCGGCCAGGTGCAGCGAGGCGCCGGCTTCCAGCTTGCTCAGGTCGGCTTCGATGAACTGGGGCAGGTCGGCCGGCAGGCAGCTCACTTCGAGCTCGGTCAGCACGTGGGTGATGACGGCGCTGCTCAGCTTGACGGCGGGCGACACGTCGGCGTTGACGAAGTGCAGCGGCACCTTGGTGTGCAGGGCCTTGTTGGCGTCGACGCGCTGGAAGTCGATGTGCAGCACTTGCTGCTTGTAGGCGTGCCATTGCACGGCGCGCAGCAGCACCTTCTCGGACTTGCCGCCTTCGACTTCCATGTCCAGGATGGACGAGTGGAACTCTTCCTTGCGCAGGGCATGGTAGATGTCGTTGTGGTCGAGCTCGATGTTCAGGGGCTGGGTGCCGACGCCGTAAACGATGGCGGGAACGCGGCCCGCGCGGCGCAGGCGGCGGCTCGCACTCGATCCCTGGACGCTACGCGTGGTGGCATTGAATTTCATGGAAAACTCCAGACTGGCTAAGTAATGGACGCCGAAACGTCCGGTTGTGAACACGGACCGTATACGACGGTCCGTGTGAATCACCCCGTGCCGCGACCAGCGCGAGGTGGAGAAAACTGCCCGGGCGCCCGGGCCCGGAAGCAACGATGAAGGATCAGTCCGCGAACAGCGAACTGACCGATTCCGCGTTGGAAATACGCAGGATGGTTTCGCCCAGCAGCCCGGCGCAGGACAACTGGCGGATCTTCTTGCCCGAGCGCGCCGATTCCGACAGCGGGATGGTGTCGGTGACGACCAGCTCGTCCAGCTCCGAACCCTCGATGCGCTCGACCGCGCCGCCCGACAGCACCGCGTGCGTGCAATAGGCATACACGGCGCCGGCGCCGCGCTCTTTCAGCGCCTGCGCGGCCTTGCACAGCGTACCGGCGGTGTCGACCATGTCATCCATGATGATGCAGGTGCGGCCGTCGATTTCGCCGATGATGTTCATGACTTCCGACACGTTGGCGCGCGGACGCCGCTTGTCGATGATGGCCAGGTCGGCTTCCAGTTGCTTGGCCAGCGCGCGGGCGCGCACCACGCCGCCGATGTCGGGGGACACCACGACCAGGTTGGAGAAATTGCGGCGCCAGATGTCGCCCAGCAGGATGGGACCAGCGTAGATGTTGTCCACGGGAATGTCGAAGAAACCCTGGATCTGGTCCGCGTGCAGGTCCATCGTCAGCACGCGGTCGACGCCGGCGACCTGCAGCATGTTGGCCACGACCTTGGCCGAAATGGCCACGCGCGCCGAACGCGGGCGGCGGTCCTGGCGCGCATAGCCGAAATAGGGAATGGCGGCGGTGATGCGGCCGGCCGACGCGCGGCGCAGGGCATCGACCATGACCATGATTTCCATCAGGTTGTCGTTGGTCGGCGCACAGGTGGGCTGCAGCACGAAAACGTCCTTGCCGCGCACGTTTTCATTGATTTCGACCATCACTTCGCCGTCGGAGAAGCGGCCGACCGTCATCTTGCCCAGCGACATGTCCAGGTGGTTGGCGACGTCAACGGCCAGACGGGTGTTGGCCGTCCCCGTGAAAATCATGAAGCTGTCTTTTGACATGATGCGGCAGGTGCAAAGATCGCGAAGACCGGTTTGGTCGAAAAAACAAAAAAGCTGTTGAACCTTGGCCTCTGGCTATATGGGCGAGTTCAACAGCTTTTTTATAGTGATTCGTATGGGGCTGGGGAGGAAGGATTCGAACCTTCGCATGCCGGAATCAAAATCCGGTGCCTTAACCAACTTGGCGACTCCCCACTAGCTAGCAATCCAGTGCCTGAGCGGATGTTCGGCCAAACCAGGACAAGCCTGCAATAACCGGAACCGCGGAGGCGATTCTTGCGTCGCTTGCGACGTACTGGTTGAACCAGCGACGCGCATTGTAGCGGCAATTTCACGCTCTGCCAAAACCGCTTTTTCGATGCTGTCGAATTCGGCAAACAAACAGGCGCCGGATCCTGACATACGCACATCCAAACCGCGATCCTTTTCCGGATTCTCCGCTGCACGTTCCGTTCCCGACAACCACCGCGCAGCCCGGAGAACTTCCGGAAAGCGCCGATAGACCACCGGTTCCAGATCATTGCGGCCGAAGTATCCTCGGGAGGGTTGCCCCCGGTGGAAATAAGGCGAAGCAAGAAAGTCCGCTATTGTGATCAGTTTCGTGTCCCGTGTCAAATCCGGGTCGGAAAAAACAACAGGCGTGGGCACGCTGGCGTCCGGCTGGGCGATCAGGTACGCCCGCGGCGGCAGCGGCACCGCCGACAGGTCCTCGCCCACCCCTTCGGCGAAGGCCGACTGGCCGAAGACGAACACCGGCACGTCCGCGCCCAGGGGCAGGGCCAGGCGCATCAACTGCGCGCGCGTCAGACCCGTCCCCCACAAGCGATTCAGGGCAATCAAGGTGGACGCCGCGTCGCTCGACCCGCCCCCCAGCCCGCCGCCCATGGGAATGCGCTTTTCCAGCGCGATGGTGGCGCCCTGGCGCGTGCCGGAGGCCGCCTGCAAGGCGCGCGCGGCGCGCACGGTCAGGTCCTGCTCGGGATCGACGCCGGCCAGCGGCCGGTCGCGTTCGATGCGGCCGTCGTCGCGGGCGGAGAAATGCAGGGTGTCGGCGAGATCGACGAAGCGGAATACGGTCTGCAGCAGGTGGTAGCCGTCGGGCCGGCGGCCGACCACGTGCAGGAAGAGATTGAGCTTGGCGGGGGCGGGAACGTCGTAGAGGTTCACAAGCGCCCTCCTCCAGCGGCGTCGGCGCGCATCAGGAATCCGGCGTGACGACGAGGCGCAACAGGATGCTGCGATCGGACTCGCGCCGCTCCAGCACCAGCAGTTGCGGCCCGAGGTCGTCATAGCGCGACAAACGCGCCGACCAGCCGCCCTGCTGGAACGCCGCGACCCGTTGCTGGTCGTCGCGCTGCACGTCCTGCGCCGGCGGCTGCGGCGCGAGGCGCCCGCGCAGCCAGTCGCGCAGGCCCGAGACCGGCACGCGGCTGCCGAGGGCATCCTGCGCCAGGGCGTCGGGGTCGCTGGCCTGCAAGTGCGTGCCGTCGGCCTTGTCGAGCGTGGCCAGCCCCGGCCGGCCTTCCACGCGGGCCTGCGTCGAGCCCAGCGGCGTGGTCAGGTCCAGGACATAGCGGCGGCCATCGTCGAGCCAGGAAAAGCCGCCCTGCACGGCGTTCTGGCGGCCGTCGTCCTGGTTGACGGTGAGCGCGAAACGGCCCACCCGGGAAAACTCGTTCTGCGCGCCGGAGCCGGCGATGCGGTCGGGCGTCACGCAGCCCGCCAGCGCGCCGCACAGCAGCGCCACGACGGCGGCGCGCCATTGCGGCCAACGCGGCGCCGGGCGCCCGTCCCGTTCCGGTCGCGCCGCGGCGGCGGCGCGCCGACAGAACGCAGCGATCACAGCTTGACCCCCAGGCGCGTGATGGCCTCGCGCAGGGTCTTGTTGGCGGGTTCCTTGCGCGCCGCGTTGCGGAAGACGGCCGTGGCCTCGTCGCGGCGGCCGCTGGCCCACAGCACCTCGCCCAGGTGGGCGCCGATTTCCGCCTCGGGCCGCTGCGCATACGCGCGCTGCAGATAGGTCAACGCGGCGGCGTTGTCGCCCATGCGGTACTTCACCCACCCCATGCTGTCCATGATGTAGGGATCGTCCGGCGACAGGTCCAGCGCCTGCGTGATCAGGTCCAGCGCCTCGGGCAGCCGCACGTTGCGGTCGGCCAGGGTGTAGCCCAGGGCGTTGTAGGCATGCGCGTGATCCGGGTCGAGCGCGATCACCTGGCGCAGCAGGCGTTCGAGATCGGCCAGCCGGTCCTTGCGCTCGTAGAGCATGGCCAGTTCGTACTTGATCTCCACCGTATCAGGCATGGCCTTGTCGGCGCCCGACAGCAGGGCGATGGCCTGGTCGGTGCGATCGGCGTCGCGCAGGATCTGCGCCTTGGTCAACACGCCCAGCACCCGTTCTTCCTCGTCCTGCGGCTGCGCGCGGTCGACCATGGCGACGGCGTCGTCGATACGGCCCTGCTTGGCGCGCAGGGTAGCCTGGCGCATGCGCGCCTGGAAGCGCATGGTGGGATCGTCGATGCGGCCGAGCTCGGCGATGGCGTCGTCGTAGCGGCCCTGGTCCTCGTCGATGCGGGCCAGCAGCACGCGGGCGTCGGCCGCCGCCGCGGTGGCGTCGGTGGCGCCCGGCACGATGGCGCGCTGGCGCTGGCTCTGCACGTCCAGGTACTGGCGCAGGTAAGCGCGCGCCTGATCCAGCCGGCCGGCCTTGTAAGCCAGTTGACCCTGCATGAACATCAGGTCGAAATCTTCCGGCGAGCGGCGCGACATCGACTGCAGCTCGTTGAGCGCGCCGTCGTAGTCGTTGTGGTCGGCCAGTTGCGCGGCCAGCATCAGGTGCAGCTTGCGCGCATCGGGATGGCGCGCCAGGAAGGCGCGGGCATCGGCGGCGGCGCGTTGCGGGTCGACCTTCATGCCGTATTCCAGCACGCGCTGCGCGGCCGCTTCGGACTTGGGATCGGCGGCCAGCGCGGCGCGCGATTCTTCCAGCGCGCGCGCGTTGTCGCCCGCGGCCTGCGCCACGTCGGCCAGCGCCAGGTGCGCCACCGGCAGCTTGCGCGACGCCGGGCTCAGGGCTTCGTCGAGAATCTGCAAGGCCAGCTTGCGGTCGCTGATACGGCCCAGCACCGCCATGGTCTGCGCGATGGCGGCCTGCTTGTCCTTGGCCTCGTCGATGCGCGCGCGCAGCGCCGGCCCCAGGCCCTTGGTCTGGCCATTCGCCGCGGCCAGCGCCAGTTCGGTCGAACCCGCTTCGTCGTCGTTCGGGGCCAGGCGCGACCACACGCGCGCGGCGTCCAGCGCGCCCTTCAGGTTTCCGCCAGCCAGATAGAACTCCAGCGCGCGCCGCGCCACGCGCGGATCGCTGGTGTCGCGCGCCAGGCCCAGCATGGTCGAGGCCGCGGTGCCGTACATGCCCCGCTGCGCCGCGATCTCGGCGGCCACCACGCGGTAAAAGATATCCGAGGTCAGTTTGACGTAAGGCAACTGGCCTTCGCGCAGCCGGATCACTTCGGTTTCCGACTGGTGCGCGCGCGGCGTCGTCTTCGGCCGTTCAGCGGCCTGGGCAGGCACGGCCTGCAATCCCGCCAACGCCAACGCCAGCGCGGCTAACCCGAAATTCATATGCATAAGCGACGACTTCACGCGTCCCGTCCGGTTGATGGCACAATCTGTACACGCAACTGTTCATCTTACACTGGCTAGGGAGCATTCACACTGAAAGGCCCCCACCCTCCAGTGCGATCGCCCCATGCCCGAACTGCCTGAAGTCGAGACCACCCGACGCGGAATCGACACCGTCATGACAGGCCGCCCGCTGGTTCGCCTGGTCGTCCGCGAACCGCGCCTGCGCTGGCCCGTCCCCGCCGACCTGCCCGCCACGCTCTCCGGCCGCACCGTGCTGGAATGCGGGCGGCGGGGGAAATATCTCCTGCTGCGCTTCGACCACGGCACCCAGATCGTGCACCTGGGAATGTCCGGCTCCCTGCGCCGCGTGCCGGAGGCCGAAGCCCCGCGCCGCCACGACCACGTCGAATGGGTATTCGACCATGCCGTGCTGCGCCTGCACGATCCGCGCCGTTTCGGTGCGGTGCTGTGGCATCCGGCCGATGCCGGACCCGTCGAATTCCATCCCCTGCTGGCCAAGCTGGGCATCGAGCCCTTCGATCCCCGCTTCGGCGGCGCGTGGCTGCGCGACCAGTTCCGCGGGCGGTCGGCGCCCATCAAGCAGATACTGCTGGCGGGCGAGGCGGTCGTCGGCGTGGGCAATATCTACGCATCGGAAAGCCTGTTCCGCGCCGGCATCCATCCGGGTACGCCGGCGCGCCGGCTTTCGCTCGCGCGCTGCGAAAAGCTCGCCGCCGCCATCCAGGCCACCCTGGGCGACGCCCTGGCCTCGGGAGGCAGCACCCTGCGCGACTATGTCGGCGCCGGTGGCGAGCCCGGCAGCTACTTCGACATCCATGCGGCCGTCTACGAGCGCGAGAACCAGCCTTGCCGGGTCTGCGGCACGCCCATCCGCCGCATCGTGCAAGGGCAGCGCGCCACCTACTATTGCGTCCGCTGCCAGCGCGCCTGAGGCCTTGCGCCCCCTGGCGCCGGGCGCCGAGGGCGCGCACAATCGGTCGCGGGACCACCTCTACGCGAGACCGATCATGGACCTGCCCTACCAGACAGGCTTCGGCGGCAGCTTCGCCACCGAGGCCCTGCCCGGCGCCCTGCCGCAAGGCCGCAACTCGCCGACCCGCTGTCCTTACGGCCTGTATGCCGAGCAGATTTCCGGCACGGCCTTCACCGCGCCGCGCGCGGAAAACCGGCGTAGCTGGCTCTACCGTATCCAGCCGGCCGCGCGCCACGAGCCGTTCGAGGCACTGGCGAAGCCGCCACGGTGGAGCAGCGACGCCGCCGCCTACCCGGCCACGCCCAACCAATTGCGCTGGAGCCCGCCGCCCATGCCGGACGCGCCCACCGACTTCGTCGACGGCGTTTTCACCCTGGGCGGCAATGGCGGCCCCGACGAGCAAAGCGGCGTCGGCATCCACCTCTACGCCGCCAACAGGCCGATGGAAGGCCGCTTCTTCTACGACGCGGACGGCGAACTCCTGTTCGTGCCGCAGGAGGGCCGGCTGCTGCTGTCGACCGAGCTCGGCCGGCTGGAGATCGCGCCGCGGGAAATCGCCGTCGTCCCGCGCGGCATACGGTTTCGCGTCGAGCTTCCGGACGGCCAGGCGCGCGGCTACCTGCTGGAGAATTTCGGCGCCCCGCTGCGCCTGCCGGAGCTCGGGCCCATCGGGTCCAACGGCCTGGCCAACGCGCGCGATTTCCAGACGCCGGCGGCCTGGTACGAAGACCGGGCCGGCGATTTTCTGCTGGTCGGCAAATTCGCCGGCGCGTTCTGGCAGGCCCGCATCGATCATTCACCCCTCGACGTGGTGGCCTGGCACGGCACGCATGCACCCTATAAATACGACCTGCGCCGCTTCAACGTCATCGGCTCGATCAGCTTCGACCACCCCGACCCGTCCATCTTCACCGTGCTGACCTCGCCCTCCGACACCGCGGGGACGGCCAACGTGGATTTCGCCATCTTTCCGCCGCGCATCCTGGCCATGGAGAACACCTTTCGGCCGCCCTGGTTCCACCGCAACGTCGCCAGCGAGTTCATGGGCCTGATCCACGGCGTCTACGACGCCAAGGCGGAAGGCTTCCTGCCCGGCGGCGCCAGCCTGCACAATTGCATGAGCGGCCACGGGCCGGACGCCGACACCTTCGAAAAAGCCTCGCGCGCCGACACCTCGCAACCGCACTACATCCGCGACACCATGGCCTTCATGTTCGAAACGCGCCGCGTCATCCGACCCACGGCACAAGCGCTCGCGTCGCCGCAGCGCCAGGCCGATTACTACACCTGCTGGCAGGACCTGCGCCGGCACTTCACGCCGGGCCAGGCGTGAGGGACATCCGAGGCAGACCGATCCGCGTCCAGAGCGCATCTTCTTTCAACATACCAACATAACGACGACACCACGGCGACAGAACACCATGCAGTTGAACGAAACCCACGATCCGACCCTCCGTAGCTGGGTCGCCGGCGCCGACGACCGCGACGGCGACTTCCCCCCGCAGAACCTGCCCTACGGCACCTTCCGCCACGCCGACGACGAACCCTGGCGCGCCGGCGTCGCCATCGGCGAGCGGATTCTCGACCTGGGCCGACTGGCGACGGCCGCGCCCTTCGACGGCCTGGCCGGGGAGGCGCTGGCCGCCTGCGCGGCGCCCGCGCACGATGGCCGGCTCAATGGCCTGATGGCGCTGGGCGCGGACCACTGGCATGCCTTGCGGCTGGCCTTGTCGCGCGGCCTGCGCGCGGATGCGGACGCGGCCCGGCGCGCGCCGCTGGAAGCCGCGCTGCGTCCCATGGCCGGCGCCCGCCACGCCACGCCGGCGCACATCGGCGACTACACGGATTTCTACATCTCGCTGCACCACGCGACCGCGGTCGGACGCCAGTTCCGGCCCGACCAGCCCCTGCTGCCCAACTACAAATGGGTGCCCATCGGCTACCACGGCCGCGCGTCCAGCCTGGGGGTGCAGCCCGCCTTCCGCCGTCCCGTGGGGCAGACCCGTCCGCCGCGGGACGGCGAGCCGCCGGCCTTCGGTCCCAGCCAGCGCCTGGACTACGAGCTGGAAATGGCGATCTACATCGGCCCGGGCAATCCGCAAGGCCAGCGCATCCCGATGGCGCAAGCCGAAGGCCATGTCTTCGGCCTGGGGCTGCTGAACGACTGGTCGGCGCGGGATATCCAGGCCTGGGAATACCAGCCCCTCGGGCCTTTCCTGGGCAAGAGCTTCGCCAGCACGCTGTCGCCCTGGATCGTCACGCTGGAGGCGCTGGCGCCCTTCCGCGCGCCGCTGCGCCGCCCCGCCGGCGATCCCGCGCCGCTGCCCTACCTGGCCTCGGACGGCAACGCCTCGGCCGGCGCCTTCGACGTGCGCTTGCAGGTGGACCTCAGCACCGAGCTATCCCGCCGCGCCGGCCATCCGGCCGCCACGCTGTCGCGCAGCAACTTCCGCGACGCCTATTGGACGGTGGCGCAACTGGTGACCCACCACACGGTCAACGGCTGCAACCTGCGGGCCGGCGACCTGCTGGGCACGGGCACGCTGTCGGGCCCCGGCCCGGACGAAGCCGGCTCCCTGCTGGAACTGGCCGAAGGCGGCAAGTCGCCGCTGGCGCTGCCCTGGGGCGAGACGCGGACTTTCCTGCAGGACGGCGACGAGATCCGGCTGTCGGCCCACTGCGTCGCGCCGGACCGCCGCCGCATCGGCTTCGGCAGCGCATGCGGCCGCGTGCTGGCGGCGGATTGGGCGTGACGGGAAGATGCGGCGCGGCCGCCGCCTTCAGCGCTCCTGCGCGCGGCGCAGGCGTTCGCGGCTATTGCTGAGGTGCGTGCGCATGGCCGCGCGCGCCGACTCGGCATCCTGGCGCCGGATCGCTTCGTAGATATCCTCGTGCTCCAGGTTCACCCGCGCCAGGTAGGACGCGCGATCCTCGTGCGCCAGCTTGGCGGAATTGATGCGGGTGCGCGGAATGATGGCCGCGCCCAGGTGCGACATGAGGTCCGCGAAATACTTGTTCTGCGTGGCCTCGGCCACCAGCAGGTGAAAACGGAAATCGGGGGTGACGGTGTCGCCGCCCGGCACCAGCGCGGCGCGGAACTGGTCCAGCGCCTCGCGCATCTGGGCCAGTTGTTCGTCCGTGCGGCGCGCCGCGGCCAGCCCGGCGGCTTCGCTTTCCAGGCAGATGCGCAGCTCCAGGATGACGACGATGTCGCGCACCGTGGCGATATCCGCCGGATCCACGCGGAAATCGCCCGTGCCGCCGGGCTTGAGCGCGTAGGTCCCCACGCCGTGGTGGGTCTCGACCAGTCCGGACGCCTGCAGGCGCGACAAGGCCTCGCGCACCACCGTGCGGCTGACGCCGAAGGCGCGCATGATCTCCGATTCGGTGGGCAATTTCTCCCCCGGCACGATCTCGCCGCCGCGGATCCGGGTGGACAAGGTGTCCACCAGCTCCTGGGCAAGACTGCGGGGTCGACGACGCGCGGGCACGACGGCTTGTACGTTGTTGGTCATCAGAAATCCCGGTCGCGGCTTGGGTGCGTTTTGAAACGCCAAGTATACCGGCCTATGTTGTGCGATGACATACAAGCACTTGAGGGAAGCGCCTCGCGCCCCGAGCGCCGGCGTCGAAACAAGCGCTTGCGGGACCATGAAATCCGCGACAAGGCCAGCGCGGCTGGCCTGGCGCAGGTGCCGGAAGATGGCGATGCCAGCGATCTGGCCGCCCGGGCCTGCTACGGCGCGCCGTTGGCGGCGCCGGCCCTGGCCATGTAGGCGCCGGCCTTCCCGCCCTGGCGCGCCGGCCGGCTGCCCGACCGGACCAGCAGCGGATAGAAGAGCAGGCTGGCGATGAACCACATGACCGCGGCGGACCACAGCGTCTGGCTGAGGAAATGCGCGCCCTGGGCGATGCGCACCAGCGAGAAGCCGATGCCCGCCGCCAGGCCGATGGCCAGGCCCGTCCAGCGCCACGCCGGGCGGCCGGCGGCCCAGCCCGCGAAATACAGCGACAGCAGGGCATAGCCGGCGCCCGCGTGCCCGCTGGGCAAGGCGCCGCCGGCATCGCGCCGGCTGACCGCCCAGAAGCGGTCGGGATACGGCGCATAGCCGCCGAACATGCTGAGGTCGTAGGGGCGCGGCAGCGCGGTGTAATGCTTCAACTGCGCGATGACCACCTGCCCCAGCGCACAGGTCAGGGCCGTGGCCCAGAGCACGCCCCGCCAGGGCCGCAGCGCCGGCAGCCAGCGGCTGGCCACGGCGGCGCCCGCCGCCGCGATCGCCACGCCGACCGGCGCCACCAGCACCAGCCGGTGGCCGAGGATTTCCAGGGTGCGCGAGGCATGATGCGGGAACACGTTCGTCCGGGCGTCGAAGAACCAGCGCGCCACGATCAGGTCCACGCCCCACAGGTTGACCGCCTGCGCGCAGAAGACCAGCAGCAGGGTCACGGAAAACACCTGGCCGATCAGGTAGGTATCGCGGCGCTCGGCGACCGGCCAATGATTATTGGGGTGGGAAGTGACCATGCGGGTTGCCCGGGCAGTGAATGCGCCACGCTAACCCTCGCCCCATGGAATATTCGTCAAATCCGCCTGCGCGCGCTCAAAACCGCAGGGTGAAACACGTGCCCCGGTCCTCGCCTTCGGTCGCCGACCGCACGGTCAGGCTCCAGGCCTGCATGTCGCAGACCCGCTTGGCGATGGCCAGCCCCAGCCCGCGCTCCAGGGCGGCCGCCGCCTCGAGCGACTCGGCGCCGCCATTGCGCATGTCCCGCAGGCGCACGCTGTAGTAACGGTCGAACACGAAAGGCAGGTCGGCGGCGCTTATCCCCTTGCCGTCGTCGCGCAGCTCTATGCCGTCTTCCACCGCGCTGACGCTGAGCCGCGCCGGCGCCGCGTGCTCGATGGCGTTACGGATGAGATTGCGCAGCACGGTCAACAGCGCATAACGGTCCAGGGTGCGGACATTGCCGGGCGCCAGGCGGTCGTCCAGCTCCAGGCCGGCCTGCTCGGCGTGCGCCTCCAGGCCTTGCCAGGCCGCCTGCATGCAGTCGTGCAGGTCGACCTCCTCGGGCGCGCGCAATTCATCCCGCGCCATGGCGCGCGCGCTTTCCAGGGCCGCGGCCACGCTGTCGACGTTCTTGATGACGCGCGTGAGCCGGCTGCGCTGGTCGTCGCTGACCTCGGCCAGCAGCATCAATTCGCCATCGCTGCGGATGGCCGCCAGCGGCGTGCGCACCTCGTGGCTGAGGTTGGCGGCGAATTCCCGTTCGCGCGCCAGCGAACGGTCGACCTGGTTCTGGACGCGGTTGAAGGCCTCGACCAGCCGGCCGGCCTCGTCATTGCGCTCCACCGCCAGGTCGGGCGATCCCGGCGCCCACTTGGCCAGTTGATCCGTCAGCGTCAACATGGGGCCGACCGCCAGTTGCGCCACTTTGCGCGCCACGCCATAGGACGCGATGATGCTGATCACGCCCAGGCCCAGCACGATAAGACCGAAATCGAACACCCGGTCCTCGTTGTCGGTGGCGTCGTACAGGACGAAGAACCGCCCCTGCGTCGAATTGGCGATCACCACGTGCCAGGTTTCCACGCCCGGCTCGACCAGGTGCAGCCCCAGGCCCAGGTTGTGGATCGGCTCCGGGATATCGGGATTGACCGTGCCGGGCTTCTCCACCCACGCGCGCATATTGCTGCCCAGGTCCAGCGGCCCATGCTCGGGCATGACCACGGCGCCGTTCTGCAGATGCGTGATCTGGCGCTCGGCCTCCGTCGTCAGGATGTCGTTGACCAGGTCGTCTTCCATCTGGTCGAACGTCAGATAGGCCAGCACCACCAGCGCCGACACGAAAATCGCCACCAGCCCCGTCAAGGCCCACGTCACCCGCTGGGTCAGCGTACTGCCGCCGTTCATGCTCCCGCACCATCGGCCAGCAGGCGCCATCCGGTTCCATGGATGGTCTCGATGCCGTCGTAGCCGGCGTCGTTCAAGGCCTTGCGCAGCAGGTGCATCTGGCTGCGCAGCGCATCCGAGGACGGCGGCTCGCTGCCCCACAGGTAGCTTTCCAGCTCGCCGCGCGACACCACGCGGCCCGGATCGCGCAGCAAGGCCTCGATGATCATGACCGACTTGCGCGTCAGGTGCACGGGCTTGCCGTCCACCGCCACCACGCGGGTGCGGCTGTCGTAGCTGAGCGCGCCGCAGCGGCGCACCGGATTGGCCACGGCGCCGGTGGCGCGCAGGATCAGCGCATTGAGCCGCGCCTCCACCTCCGCCAGCGCGAAAGGCTTGGTCAGGTAGTCGTCGGCGCCGTGGGCGAAGCCCGCCAGCTTGTCGTTCAGTTCGTCGCGCGCGGTCAGCATCAGCACCGGCACGGGCAGCATGTGCTCGTTGCGCATCGCGCGCAAGACCGCATAGCCGTCCATGCCCGGCAGCCCGACGTCCAGGATGACGGCGTCGAAGTGCTGCGCGTTCAGCAGGCTCAGCGCGGCGCGGCCGTCGTAGGCCGCGTCCGGCACGAAGCCGCGCTGCTCCAGGTAGCTGTAGAGGTTGCCGGCGATGGTCGCATCGTCCTCGACGATGAGGATGCGATGGTGCGGGGTATCGGATAGAGCCATATCAGCGGATTCGCGTTGGACCGGGCGCCGGCGGCTTGCGGCATGAAACGGCGTCTCGTCGCTCGACCATCATACGCGGACGACCTTGCCGGGGTTCATGATACCGTCAGGATCCAGCGCCAGCTTGATCCGGCGCATCAGCTCCAGCTCCAGCGGGTCTTTGTAGCGGGTCAGTTCGTCCACCTTGAGCTGCCCGACGCCGTGTTCGGCGCTGATCGAGCCCTGGTGCGCGTGCACGCTGTCGTGCACCACCTGGTAGATCCGCGATTGCAGCGCCAGCAGTTCGGCCTCGGCCTGGCCCGGCGCGGGCGCCACGTTGTAATGCAGGTTGCCGTCGCCCAGGTGGCCGAAAATCACGTGGGTCACGCCGGGGAAGCTCGCTTGCAGCAGGCCATTGGTGGTGCGCACGAAGTCGGCGATGCGCGAAATCGGCACCGACACGTCGTGCTTCACCGCCTTGCCGAAGGCGGCTTCGGCCAAGGGAATGCTTTCGCGCAGATGCCACAGCGCGCGGCTCTGCGCGACGTTCTCCGCGATGGCCGCGTCGGTGGCCAGGCCGGCCTCCAGGACCTCGCCCAACACCTGTTCGAAGCGTTCGCGCGCATGCGCCTCGCTTTCGCTGTCCGAGAGTTCCAGCAGGGCGAACCATGGCGATTCGGCCGATACGCCGCTGAACGGCAGGCGCTGCTGCGGATACAGGCGCACCACGCCTTGCAGGCAATAGCCGGCCATCAGCTCGAAACCGGTCAGCATGGCGCCGAACCCCGCGCGGGCGCGCGACAGCACCTGCACCGCCTCCTCCACGCCCGGCAGCGCCAGCAAGGCCGTGCAGCGCGCCACCGGCAAGGGATAGAGCTTCAGCGTCGCCGCGGTGATGATGCCCAGCGTGCCCTCGCTGCCGATGTACAGGTCGCGCAGGTCGTAACCGGTATTGTCCTTGCGCAGGCCGCGCAGGCCATGCCAGACGCGGCCGTCGGGGGTGACCACTTCCAGCCCCAGCGTCAGCTCGCGGGTATTGCCGTATCGAAGCACCTGGGTGCCGCCGGCGTTGGTGGCCAGGTTGCCGCCGATGCTGCAACTGCCCTCGGCCGCCAGGCTCAGCGGGAACAGCCGGCCGGCCTGCTCGGCGGCCTGCTGCACGGCCTGCAACACGCAACCCGCTTCGACGGTGATCGTATCGTTGTCGGTATCGATGGCGCGGACGCGGTTCAGCCGCCCCAGCGACAGCACCAGCGTGCCGCCTTCCCGGTCCGGCGTAGCGCCGCCGCAGAGACTGGTGTTGCCGCCCTGCGGCAGCACCGGCACCCGATGGCGGGCGCACAACCGCACGACCGCGGCCACCGCGTCGGTATCGCCGGGCCGCGCCACGGCCAAGGCCTTGCCCTGGTAGCGGCCGCGCCAGTCCAGCGTATAGGAGGCGGTGTCCTCGCCCGTCAATACATGCTCGGGGCCCAGCAACGCCCGCAACTCATCCAGGAATGTCATCGACCACCGCGATAATGATTATGGTCCCCCCGGACGCGCCGCGCGTGCGGCGCATGGCCGGGACGGGACTGAAAAAGTGGGGCTATTGTAGGACGAGACGCCCGCGCCATGGCCCGTCGTGCGCGCCGGAACGCAACGCTCCGTCAGGATTGTCGAATTCGGACACAACGAGACCCCGCGCTTCCGTGTAACAATCCCTGGACCGGCGTTGCCGGCGCGGCGCCCCTTCCCACCGAGACAACCGCCGGGACGGCCGCCGCGCGCCATCCGTCGGAACGCACCCCGCGCCACCCGCCTCGTCCATCAGAACTAGGACGCACGCGGCGGGCGCCTCGGGATGGCGCCGCCGGCAATCGGGGATAATGCCCTTTTCATTGCACCCTGGAACAAGGAATCAACGTGGCTACCGCGTCGACTATTCCCGCATCGATTTTCAAGGCCTACGACATCCGCGGCACCGTGCCGGACCTGTTGAACGCCGGCTTCGCCCGCGAACTGGGCCTGGCCCTGGCCGCCCGCGCCCGCTCCCTGGGCGTCAGCGAACTGGTCATCGGCCGCGACGGCCGCCTGAGCAGCGAGGAACTGGCGCTGGCCTTGCAGGAAGGCCTGAACGCCGGCGGCGTGGACACCGTGGACATCGGCGAAGTGCCGACGCCGCTGGTCTACTTCGGCGCCTATACGCTGAAGACGGGCTCCGGCGTGGCAATCACCGGCAGCCACAATCCGCCCAAGTACAACGGCTTCAAGATGATGCTGGCCGGCGCGGCCCTGTACGGCGAAGGCATCCAGGAACTGCGCAAGGCCATGGAAGCCGCCGGCGGCAAGGCCCCGGCCGGCGTCACCCCCGGCAAGCGCCGCACGCTGGACCTGGTGGAAACCTATCTGCAGCGCATCGCCGGCGACGTCAAGCTGGCGCGGCCGATGAAGATCGCCGTGGACTGCGGCAACGGCGTGGCCGGCGCCATCGCGCCGCGCCTGTTCCGCGCCCTGGGCTGCGAAGTCACCGAGCTGTTCTGCGAAGTCGACGGCAACTTCCCCAACCACCACCCGGATCCGGCCGACCCGCACAACCTGGAAGACCTGATCCGCTGCGTGCAGACCACCGACAACGAAATCGGCCTGGCCTTCGACGGCGACGGCGACCGCCTGGGCGTGGTCACCAAGTCCGGCCAGATCATCTGGCCGGATCGCCAGTTGATCCTGTACGCGCGCGACGTCCTGAAGCGCAACCCCGGCGCCACCATCATCTATGACGTCAAGTGCAGCCGCCACGTGGGTCTCGCGGTCACCGAGGCGGGCGGCAAGCCGCTGATGTGGCAGACGGGCCATTCGCTAGTGAAGGCCAAGCTGGCCGAGACCGGCGCGCCGCTGGCCGGCGAGATGAGCGGCCACATCTTCTTCAAGGAACGCTGGTTCGGCTTCGACGACGGCCTGTACACCGGCGCCCGCCTGCTGGAAATCGTCTCGCGCGACGCCAACCCGTCGGCCGTGCTGGAAGCGCTGCCGCAGGCCATCTCGACGCCGGAACTCAAGCTGGAAATGAACGAGGGCGAGCCCTTCACCCTGGTCAAGGCCCTGCAGGAAAAGGGCAAGTTCGACGGCGCCGTCAACGTGGTGACCATCGACGGCGTGCGCGCCGAGTATCCGGACGGCTTCGGCCTGGCCCGCCCGTCGAACACCACCCCGGTGGTGGTGCTGCGCTTCGAGGCCGACGACGAAGCCGCCCTCAAGCGCATCCAGGACGACTTCCGCAAGCAGTTGCAACTGCTCAAGCCGGACGTGAAGCTGCCGTTCTGACGCGGCCGCTTCAGAGGTAAAAAAAGCCCCGCGCCGGCGAACCGGCGCGGGGCTTTTTTCATCGTTGGACGGGGCGCGCCCTCATTGCGGGGAGCATGCCGGCCCCAGGCAAACCGCCTGCCGGGAGCCGCAAGACCCTGCGGGCGCGGCGCCCGCCGTCGTCAACGCAGGAACTGCGTGTACCAGGGCATGGCGACTTCCAGCCCCTCCAGGATGTCGTGCATGGGCGTGTAGCCCAGGTGCTCGTTGGCCTTGCCGATGTCCGCCTGCGAATGGCGCACGTCGCCGGCACGGAAGTCGCCATGGATCGGCGCCTTGTCGTAGTGCACGCCATGCTTGGCCAGTTGCGCGCGCAGGTACTCGAACAACTGGTTCAGGCTGGTGCGGGCATTGAAGGCCACGTTATAGACCTGACTCGCCTTTTCGGGCTGCGACAGGGCCGCCAGCAGATTGGCCTGCACGGCGTTCTCGACGAAGCAGAAGTCGCGGCTGGTCTCGCCGTCGCCGTTGATCACGACGTCCTCGCCGCGGATCATCTTGCCGATCCACTTCGGGATGACGGCGGCATAGGCGCCGTCAGGATCCTGGCGCTTGCCGAACACGTTGAAGTAGCGCAGGCCGACGCTGCCGAAACCGTAGGAACGCGCGAACACGTTGGCGTACAGCTCGTTGACGTACTTGGTCACGGCATAGGGCGAGAGCGGATTGCCGATCTCGGACTCGACCTTGGGCAGGCCGGGATGGTCGCCGTAGGTCGAGCTGGAGGCCGCGTACACGAAGCCGTGCACGCGGGCGTCGCGCGCCGCCACCAGCATGTTCAGGAAACCGTCGATGTTCACCGCGTTGGTGGTCACCGGATCTTCCAGCGAACGCGGCACCGAGCCCAGCGCCGCCTGGTGCAGCACGAAGTCGACGCCGGTGCAGGCGCGGCGGCAGGTTTCGAGATTGCGGATATCGCCTTCGATGAAGGTGAACCGGCCCCATTGCTCGGCCGACACCAGTTCCATCACTTCATCGAGATTGTGCTGGAAGCCGGTGGCGAAATTGTCCAGGCCCACGACCGTCTGGTCGAGCTTGAGCAGGGTCTCCAGCAGGTTTGAGCCGATAAAGCCGGCGCAGCCGGTGACCAGCCATTTACGGGGCGCTTTGCGCAGGTCCTCGGTGATCTGTTGATAGCGATTCGTCATGCTTCTACCTTCTTCGATGATGGACCCGGACTCAGAGCCGCAGGTCCGATTCGTCCGGCGCCAGGACGTACTTCAAGTCGTACAAAACGTGTTCGGGCTTGCCGCAGGCGCGGATTGCCGCCGCGCCCATCTCCACGAACTGCCGATGCGCCACCGCAAGAACGATGCCGTCGTAGGCGCCGGTCTGCGGTTGGCTTACCGGTGTTATACCGTATTCGTGCACGGCCTCCGCCGGATCGACCCAGGGATCGTAGACATCGACGGCGACGTTGTACTCGGCCAGCTCGCGCACGATGTCGACGATGCGCGTATTGCGCAGGTCCGGACAGTTCTCCTTGAACGCCAGTCCCATCACCAGCACGCGCGCGCCCTGCACGTGGATGCGCCGGCGCATCATGGCCTTGACCAGTTGCGACACGACATAACTGCCCATGGCGTCGTTGAGCCTGCGGCCCGCCAGGATGATTTCCGGGTGGTAGCCGATCGACTGCGCCTTGTGTGTCAGGTAGTAAGGATCCACGCCGATGCAGTGCCCGCCCACCAGACCGGGACGGAAAGGCAGGAAATTCCACTTGGTCCCGGCCGCCTGCAGCACCGCCTCGGTGTCGATGCCCATCTTGTTGAAGATCAGCGCCAGTTCGTTGATCAGGGCGATATTGACGTCGCGCTGCGTGTTCTCGATGACCTTGGCGGCCTCCGCCACGCGGATGGACGCCGCCTTGTGGGTGCCGGCCGTGATGATCTCGCGATAGAGCTGGTCGACCAGCTCCGCCACTTCCGGCGTGGAGCCCGAGGTGACCTTGCGGATCGTGCTGACGCGGTGCGCCTTGTCGCCCGGATTGATGCGCTCGGGGCTATAGCCGGCGTAGAAATCCACGTTGAATTTCAGGCCCGAGGCGCGCTCCAGCACGGGCACGCAGTCTTCCTCGGTGGCGCCGGGGTAGACGGTGGACTCGTAAATGACGATGTCGCCCCGCTTGAGCACCGCGCCTATGGTCTCGCTGGCGCGGATCAGGGGCGTCAGGTCGGGCTGTTTGTAGGCGTCGATCGGCGTCGGCACCGTGACGATGTAGACATTGGCCTCGGCCAGCCGGGCGCGGTCGTCCGTGTAGACGATGTGGGTGGCGCTGGCCAGTTCCTCGTCGTCGACTTCCAGGGTGTGGTCATGCCCGCGCTGCAGTTCGTCGATGCGCCGCCGATTGATATCGAAGCCCGTGACCGGCCGCCGCTTGCCAAACTCCACCGCCAGCGGCAAGCCGACGTAGCCCAGCCCGACGACGGCGAGTTTGACGTCCTGAATACGCAACATAAGGTTTTCCACAGCAAGAGCGATGTCGGGGATTTTAGTGGAAAGGCGCTACCGGAGCCTTGCGGCCGGAACGCCGGCAGGGCGCGGCCGGGAGCGAAATCGTGGCCGCCAAGGATGCCCCTGGGGGAGCGAGGCAGCCCAGGGGCAAGTGAAACAAGGGCCGGGCGGGAAAAAGATAAAAAAAAGCCCAAGATCTTGCGATCTTGGGCTAAATCCACCAAAGGAGGAGGGTGGAGGAGACAACCGTGGCAAGTCGAAAGGGTTAACCCTGGAGGGTCCACCGGAAGCTGTCGGGGTTCTGCACCGCGCCGACTGCGTTTCGACATCCGTTGAGTGAATATTAACCAGAACTTTTGTGCGATGCAAGAAAAATTTTTAGGAGGCTTACAGATCAGCACAGATGTTGCTTTGGTGCATCGCATTATAGACGCCGCCGGGGGAAATGGCACGCCCGGCAAGCGTCAAATGTATCGGGGACGCATAAGAGGGTTAACCCTGTCCCCATTCTACCGGGCGTCAAATCCAATACGCCGTGGTCGTCATCACCCGCGACAACGCCCGCATGGCGCCCCGCACCGGCAAGGGCAGCGGCGTGGCGCCCGCCCGTTCGGCGCTCACCCGGTGGTTGATCTCGTCCTGCTTCATCTGCTCGACCACGTTGCGGGAGCGCTGGTCCTGGGCCGGCAGCACCTTCAGATGGCTGTCCAGGTGGGCCTCCACCTGGCGCTCCGTCTCCGCCATGAAGCCCAGGTTGCGCGGCACGCCGGCGCGGCCGGCCGCCAGGCCCAGCGCGAAGGAGCCGGCGTACCAGAGGGGATTGAACACGCTGACGTGGCTGCCCAGCTCATCCAGGCGGCGCGCGCACCAGGCCAGGTGGTCGACTTCCTCGGCGGCGGCGTCCAGCAACAGGGCGCGGGCGGCGGGTTCGGCGCAGGCCACGGCCTGGCCCCGGTACAGGGCCTGGGCGCAGACCTCGCCGACGTGGTTGACCCGCATCAGGCCGGCGGCATGGCGTTTTTCCTGCGCCGTGAGGGGGTCGTCCCCCACCTCGGCCCCGGCGGGGTACGGCCGGCTGGCGCTGGCGTTGTTGGAAAGCACCTGCAAGGCGCGGTCGACCTCGCCCAGCAGGACGTCCAGCGGGCTCCGGCGCCGCAGGAAGCCCGGGGCGGAAGGGGTGAAGGCGGACGAGGAAGCGGTGGCGGACGGCGGCATGGCGGACTCCTGGTGACGGCGCGCGGCGGAGGCGGCGCGGGACGACGAGCATCTATTGTAGTAAGGGCGCCGGCCATTGCCTGGGCGATCACGACGCCTATTGATCCCAGTCAGAAGCAGTGCTTGGCCCAGGCCGCCCCCTTGCCGCGTTGTTCCCATGGGCATCCCCTAGGGCTCGCGGCAGACCGGCTATGATCTCCGCTTTGGGACGCCGCCCCCCGGGCGCCGTCGCGCAACAATTACGCAATTACGGGATTTCGACATGGAATGCACGATCGACTGGGGCGGCCCTTCGGGCATGCTGTTCGTAGCGACCTCCGGCAGCGGCCACGTCGCCGCGATGGACGGCGCCGTGGAGGGCGGCGGCCACGACCTGGCCTTTCGCCCCATGGAAATGGTGCTGGCCGGCACCGGCGGCTGCACGGCGTACGACGTGGTGCTGATCCTCAAGCGCGGCCGCCACGCGGTCACCGGCTGCAGCGTCAAGCTGCAGGCCGACCGTGCCGACACCGATCCCAAGGTGTTCACCAAGATCCACTTCGCCTTCACCGTCACCGGCAGCAAGCTGCCGCGCGCCGCCGTCGAGCGCGCCGTGCAGTTGTCGCACGAGAAATACTGCTCGGCCTCGGCCATGATGGCCAAGACCGCCGAGCTGACCTTCTCCGTCGACGTGGTCGACACCAGCGAAGACGCCGCCCAGGCGGCCTGAGCCCATGGCCCAATACGAAGACTTCATGCGCCATGTCTACGAACATGGCGTCACCAAGACCGACCGCACCGGCACCGGCACGCGCTCGACCTTCGGCTACCAGATGCGCTTCGACCTGGCGCAGGGCTTCCCCCTGGTCACGACCAAGAAGCTGCACACCAAGAGCATCTTCATCGAACTGCTGTGGTTCCTGCGCGGCGACGCCAACGTGCGCTGGCTGCAGGAACGCGGCGTGACCATCTGGGACGAGTGGGCCGACGCCAACGGCGACCTGGGCCCGGTCTACGGCGTGCAATGGCGCTCCTGGCCGACGCCGGACGGCGGCCATATCGACCAGATCAGCCAGTTGATCGACCAGATCCGCCGCACGCCCGATTCGCGCCGCCTGATCGTGTCGGCGTGGAACGTGGGCGAGATCCCCAACATGGCGCTGCCGCCCTGCCACGCCTTCATGCAGTTCTACGTGGCGGAAGGCAAGCTGTCGTGCCAGTTGTACCAGCGCAGCGCGGACATCTTCCTGGGCGTGCCCTTCAATATCGCCAGCTATGCCCTGCTGACCCACATGGTGGCGCAGCAATGCGACCTGGAGCCGGGTGATTTCATCTGGACCGGCGGCGACTGCCACATCTACAGCAACCACTTCGAGCAGGTCGAGCTGCAGTTGTCGCGCACGCCCTACCCCTATCCCAAGCTGCGCATCAAGCGCAAGCCGCCGACCATCTTCGACTACGAGTACGAAGACTTCGAAATCGTCGACTACCAGTCGCATCCGCACATCAAGGGCCAGGTCGCCGTATGAAAGAAGCCAACCCGGCCGGCGCGGACGGCCATGCGGCGCCCGCGCCGGTGCTGACGCTGGTCGTGGCCTACGCGCGCAACCGCGTGATCGGCCGCGACAACGCCCTGCCCTGGAAGCTGCCGGGCGACCTGGCGCATTTCAAGCGCACGACGCTGGGCCATCCCATCGTCATGGGGCGCAAGACCTGGGAATCGCTGGGGCGGCCGCTGCCGGGACGCCGCAATATCGTCATCAGCCGCGACCCCGCCTACGCGGCGGCCGGGGCGGAAGTGGTCGGCAGCCTGCCGGCCGCGCTGGCAGCGTGCGCGCAGGCGCCGCAGGTATGCGTGATCGGCGGCGCGCAGATCTATGCCGCCGCCCTGCCCCTGGCGCGGCGCATCGTCGCCACGGAAGTCCGGGCGGACGTGGAAGGCGATGCCTGGTTCCCGCCCTTGCCGGCGGACGAATGGCGCGAAGTCTCCCGCCAGGCGCAGCCGGACGAGAACGGCTACGCCTACGATTTCGTGGAATACGAGCGGCAGGCGCGCTGAAGCGCCCTCGTCACCCGGCCATCGCCTGGCGCAGGAAGCGCCATAAGGACGCGTCCTCGGAATAGGCCACGTTCAGCCGCAGCCAGGGGACGTCTTCCTGCTCGGCATCGAAATACGAGCCCGGCGCCAGCCAGATGCCGTCGCGCAAGGCGCGGCTGGCCAGGGCGTTGGCGCCGCCCTTCCACGCCTTCGGCAGGCCGGCCCACAGGAACAGGCCCGCGCGCGGTTCCGAATGCAGGGTCATGCCCAGCTCGGCCAGGGACTGCGCCACCTTGCCGTGCGCCAGCGCCAGCCGCTCGCGCACGCGCCCGACGTGGGCCTGGTAGCGCCCTTCGTGCAGGGCCTGGTGCACGACGCGTTCGAGGATTTCCGGCGAGGTCAGGCCCACCGCCATCTTGGTGCGCGCCATGTCGCGCACCACCTCGGCATGGGCCACCAGATAGCCCACCCGCACCGAGGGGCTGACCACCTTGGAGTAACCGCTCAGGTAGACCACGCGGCGCGCGCCGTCCAGGGCCGCCAGCATGGGCGCCACGCCCACCGCCAGCTCGCGGGAGATGTCGTCCTCGATGATCCACATATCGTGCTGCTCCGCCACGCGCAGCAACTGGAAGGCGTTGGCCATGCCCAGGGTGGCGCCGGTGGGATTCTGCAGGACCGGGTTGACGAACAGCGCGCGCGGCCGGTGCAGCGCGGCCAGTTGCTCCAGGGCCTGGCAGTCCAGTCCGGCGGCGCCGCGGTCGACGGAGACGATGCGCAGGCCGGCCAGCCGCAGCAGCGGCAGGAGATTGGCATAGCAGGGGCGCTCGACGACCACGGTGTCGCCCGGCCGCAGGAGCGTGCGTATGGCGAGGTCCAGGCCATGCGTCACGCCCTGGGTCAGCAGCACCTGGTCGGGCTGCACCGGCAGGCCCAGGCTGGCCAGGCGGCCCGCGATGGTCTCGCGCAACGGCGCGTAGCCGTAGGGATGGCCGTAGCCCGCGATGCGGGCGCCGGGCACGCGCGCGACGTGGCGCAGGCCCAGGTGCAGGCCGTCCTCGTTGAGCCATTCGCCCGGCAGCCAGCCGCAGCCGGACTTGACCGGGATGGAGTGGTCGGCGAAGACGTCCGACAGCAGCCATTCGGCGCCCGGCGTGGGCGGCGACCACGGGCGCGGCGGCGCGCCGGCGGCGTCCTCCGGCGAGGCGCTGGGGCGGGCGGCCACGCGGTAGCCGGCGCCGGGCCGGGACGCGACGCGCCCGGCCGCCGCTAGCCGCGCATAGGCGGCCGCCACGGTGAAGGTGCTGACCTCATGGATCCGCGCGAAATCGCGCACCGACGGCAGCGCCATGCCGGGACGCAGCGCCTGGGTATCGATGGCGCGCGTGACGGCGTCGATCACCTGCTGGACGAGGCTGGGCGCGCGGGCGCGGTCGCGCACGGGCTGGAATTCGATGAGGGGCAGGTCGGTCACGGGAATACTCGGCGTGGGTCAGTGCCAGGATGGCCGCTTGGTGCGGCACGGGCGGCACGGGCATGATGTGCTCCCGTCCGCCTCGCGGGGTGTTTCATTGGCGCGCGACATTTCTATACAGTTGTTCAGGATATACCTGTACGGTCAGGGATATTTGCGCAAATTGTATATGTTCATGCCCCCGCGGCAGGGCCACAATCGCCGCTATCGCCACTCAGTCGCCGGGCGATACGACTGCCTGCCATGGCAACCTGGTCCCCGGCGCCGCGCCGCCCCTTCGGCGGTTGCGCCCTCCGCTTACTCCTGGAGCCCTCGATGAACGCCCCCGCCATGCCCGACCTGTCGCATCTCTGGATGCCCTTCACCGCCAACCGCCAGTTCAAGGCCGATCCGCGCATGCTGGCCGGCGCCAAGGACATGTACTACACGGCGCTGGACGGCAGGCAGATCCTGGACGGCACCGCGGGCTTGTGGTGCGTCAACGCCGGCCACTGCCGCACGGAAATCGCCCAGGCGATCGCCAGCCAGGCCGCGCATCTGGACTACGCGCCCGGCTTCCAACTGGGCCATCCGCTGGCGTTCGAGGCCGCCACCGCCGTGGCCGGCTTGATGCCGGCCGGCATGGACCGCATCTTCTTCACCAACTCCGGCTCCGAATCGGTCGATACGGCGCTGAAGATCGCCCTGGCCTACCACCGCGCGCGCGGCGAGGGCCAGCGCACCCGCCTGATCGGCCGCGAGCGCGGCTACCACGGCGTGGGCTTCGGCGGCATTTCGGTGGGCGGCATTTCCGGCAACCGCAAGACCTTCTCCGGGGCGCTGCTGCCGTCGGTCGATCACCTGCCGCACACCCACAACCTGGAAAAGAACGCCTTCAGCAAGGGCCAGCCCGCCTGGGGCGGCCACCTGGCCGACGAGCTGGAACGCATCCTGGCCCTGCATGACCCGTCCACCGTGGCGGCCGTCATCGTCGAGCCCATGGCCGGCTCCACCGGTGTGCTGATCCCGCCGCAGGGCTACCTGGAGCGCCTGCGCGAAATCACGGCCAAGCACGGCATCCTGCTGATTTTCGACGAAGTCATCACCGCCTACGGCCGCCTGGGCGCCGCCACCGCCAGCGAGTTCTTCGGCGTGACGCCGGACCTGATCACCATGGCCAAGGGCGTCAGCAACGCCGCCGTGCCGGCCGGCGCGGTCGCGGTCAAGCGCGAGGTGCACGACGCCGTCGTCAACTCGGTCAACGGCGGCATCGAATTCTTCCACGGCTATACCTACTCGGCCCACCCGCTGGCGGCCGCCGCGATCCTCGCCACCCTGGACATCTATCGCCGCGACCAGTTGTTCGCCCGCGCCCGCGAACTGGCGCCGGCGTTCGAGAAAGCCGCCCATGGCCTGCAAGGCGCGCGCCACGTCATCGACGTGCGCAACATCGGCCTGGTCGCCGGGATCGAACTGTCGCCGCGCGACGGCGCGCCGGGCGCCCGCGCGGCCGAAGCGTTCAAGAAATGCTTCGACGCCGGCCTGATGGTGCGCTACACCGGCGACATCCTGGCGATCTCGCCGCCGCTGATCATCAGCGAAGCGCAGATCGCCGAGATCTTCGACACCATCGGCAAGGTGCTGAAAGAAATCGCCTGATCGATTGATCGCCTGACCGATCGCCCCACCGATCGATCGTCTTCGGCGTTCGTTCCTCGCCCCGTGCCTTGCGGCTCCCCGCAAGGCACGGGGCAAATTGTTTCCGGGGAGAGAAAGGGTGGAGGGGTAGCCAAGTCAGCCTGTCATCGAATATCCCCTATGATCCGAATAGGCGAAAGCCTCTGGGTAATACCGCGAACCCGTCCGCGCGGCTACCGTGATCCAGCCTGCCGCGATCGGGAGTCCGGTATCCCGGTGGACCCTCTCTGCCCCTACTACCCTTCATGCTGAAGATTCCGCATTTCATCAACGGCCAGCTCTACGACGGCCGCAGTCCCCGTTACGCCGATGGCTTCGATCCGGCGCGCGGCGAGATCATTTCCAACGTGCCGCTGGCCGGGCCCGACGAGGTCGACCTGGCCGTGGCGGCCGCCGACTTCGCCTTCCCCGCCTGGTCCGAAACGCCGCCGCAGCGGCGCGCCCGCGTGCTGTTCAATTTCAAGGCCCTGCTGGAACAGCACCAGGAGGAACTGGCCGCCACCCTCACCCGCGAGCATGGCAAGGTGCTGGCCGAGGCGCGCAGCGAGGTCGCGCGCGCCATCGACATGGTGGCGTACGCCTGCGGGATTCCGCGCTTGCTCAAGGGGCAGTACACCGAACAGGTCGAGGACGGCGTCGACAACTGGAGCCTGCGCGAGCCGCTGGGCGTCGTGGCCGGCATCACGCCTTTCAACCTGCCCATGCTCGCGCCCTGCTGGATGTTCCCGCTGGCGCTGGCCTGCGGCAACACCTTCTTGCTCAAGCCTTCCGAACGCACTCCCTCCATCCCCGTGCGGCTGGGCGAGCTGCTGCGCGAGGCGGGCCTGCCGGCGGGCGCCTTCAACGTGCTGCACGGGGACAAGCTGGCGGTGGATGCCCTGATCGCGCACGCCGGTGTGCAGGCCGTGTCCTTCGCCGGCTCGTCGCCGACGGCGCAATACGTCCATGCCCAGGCATCGGCGCGCGGCAAGCGCGTGCAGGCCCTGGGCGGCGCCAAGAACCACCTGGTGGTCATGCCCGACGCGGACCTGGACCTGGCGGCAGATGCCCTGCTGAAGGCGGCCTATGGCACGGCGGGCGAGCGCGGCATGGCGGTGTCGGTGGCCGTGGCGGTGGGCGGCGCCGCCGACCCGCTGGTCGAGCGCCTGGCGCCGCGCGTGCGGGCATTGAAAGTAGGCAATGGCATGGATCCCGATACCGGGATGGGTCCGCTGATCAGCGCGCAGCATCGGGTCAAGGTGCTGGGCTATATCGAGGACGGCGTCGAGGCGGGCGCCACCATCGTCGTCGACGGCCGGGATCTGCGGGTCCCCGGGCACGAAAAAGGCTTCTTCGTGGGAGGCACGCTGTTCGACCACGTACGGCCGGCCATGAATATCTATCGAGAGGAAATCCTCGGCCCGGTGCTGTGCGTCCTGCGCGTGCCCGACCTGAAGTCGGCGGTGACGCTGGTGAACCAGCACGAATACGCCAACGGCGCGGCCTGCTACACGCGCGACGGCGCCACCGCGCGCGCCTTCGCCCGCGGCGTGCGCACCGGCATGGTCGGCATCAACGTGCCCATCCCGGCGCCCGCGGCCTGGCATTCCATCGGCGGACGAAAGCAGTCGCTGTTCGGCGACTTCCCTCTCTGCGGCGAGGAAGGCCTGCGCTTCCATACCCGCTACAAGAGCGTAATGCAGCAGTGGCCGGGCGAGGCCTTATAAAAAAAAGAAAAAGGCCGGGCGCAAGCCTCGGTGCCCATCCAGGGCGTAGCGGAGCCGGCTTTGCCGGTCCGCCAACGCCGCCCCCTGGAGGGGGCCCGCGAAGCGGGTAGGGGGTGGGCCTTCCCCTCAGGCGTACGCCTCGATGGGCAGGCAACTGCACACCAGGTTGCGATCGCCGTAGGCGTTGTCGACGCGCGCCACCGGCGGCCAGTACTTGCCGTCGCGCAGGCTGGGCAGCGGGTAGGCGGCCTGGCTGCGCGGGTAGTCGTGATGCCATTCGTCCGCCAGCAAGGCGGCGGCGGTATGGGGCGCGTTCTTCAACACGTTGTCGTCACGGTCGCGCTCGCCGCGCTCCACCTGGGCGATTTCCGCGCGGATGGCGATCATCGCGTCGATGAAGCGGTCCAGCTCGGCGCGGCCTTCCGACTCGGTGGGCTCGACCATCAGCGTGCCGGCCACGGGGAAGCTCATGGTCGGCGCGTGGAAACCGTAGTCGATCAGGCGCTTGGCGATGTCCTCGTTGGAAATGCCGCTGGTCTCCTTCAACTGGCGCACGTCGAGGATGCACTCGTGCGCCACGCGGCCGTTGCGGCCCGAATAGAGCACCGGGTAGTGCGCGCGCAGGCGCTCGGCGATGTAGTTGGCGCTGAGTATGGCCACTTCGGTGGCGCGCAGCAGGCCTTCCGCGCCCATCAGCGCGATGTAGATGTACGGGATGGGCAGGATGCCGGCCGAGCCGAACGGCGCGGCCGAGACCGGGCCGACCTTGGCGCCGGCGGGCAGCTTGCCGCCGGCGTCCAGCACGCCGGGAAGATACGGCGCCAGGTGGCCGCGCACCGCCACGGGGCCGACGCCCGGGCCGCCGCCGCCGTGCGGGATGCAGAAGGTCTTGTGCAGGTTCAGGTGCGACACGTCGGAACCGAATTTACCCGGCTTGGCCACGCCCACCATGGCGTTCATATTGGCGCCGTCCATGTACACCTGGCCGCCGGCCGCGTGCACGATCTCGCAGATCTCGGTAATGGCTTCCTCGAACACGCCGTGGGTCGAGGGGTAGGTGATCATCAGCGCGGCCAGGCGGTCGCCCACCTGCGCCACCTTGGCACGCAGGTCGGCCACGTCGACGTTGCCGTTGGCGTCCGACGCCACCACCACGACCTGCATGCCGGCCAGTTGCGCCGACGCCGGGTTGGTGCCGTGCGCCGAGGACGGGATCAGGCAGACGTTGCGCTGGTGCTGGCCGTTGGCCTCGTGATAGCCGCGGATGGCCAGCAGGCCGGCGTATTCGCCCTGCGCGCCCGAATTGGGCTGCAGGCTGACGGCGTCGTAGCCGGTGATTTCGCACAGCGCGGCCGACAGGCGCTCGATCAGTTCCGCGTAGCCGGCCGACTGTTCGGCCGGGGCGAACGGGTGGATCATGGCGAACTCGGGCCAGGTGATGGGAATCATCTCGGCCGTGGCGTTCAGCTTCATGGTGCACGAACCCAGCGGGATCATGCTGCGGTCCAGCGCCAGGTCCTTGTCGGACAGCTTGCGCAGATAGCGCAGCATGTCGGTTTCGGACTGCACGCTGGAGAAAACCGGGTGGGTCAGGATGTCGCCCTGGCGCGCCACGGCGGCCGGGATGCCGGTGACGGCGCCCGCTTCCAGCGCGTCGACGTCCAGCGCCGGCGCGGCCTTGCCCAGGCCGCGCGCGAACGCGGCCACCAGTTCCCGCAGGTCTTCCGCGGTGACGGTTTCGTCCAGCGCGACGGACACCTGGCCGTCGTCGACCAGGCGCAGGTTGATGCGCTGGGCCACGGCAGCGTCGACCACGGCCCGGGTGGCGGCGCCGGTGCGCACCAGCAGCGTGTCGAAGAAGGTGTCGTTGACCACGGCGGCGCCGAGCGACTGCAGGGCGCCGCGCAGGATGGCGGTGGCGGCGTGCACGCGCTGGGCGATGCGGCGGATGCCGGCCGGACCGTGCCAGACGGCGTACATGCCGGCCATCACGGCCAGCAGCACCTGCGCCGTGCAGATATTGGAGGTCGCCTTCTCGCGGCGGATGTGCTGCTCGCGGGTTTGCAGGGCCAGGCGCAGCGCCGTGTTGCCCTGGGCGTCCTTGGACACGCCGACCAGGCGGCCGGGCATGTTGCGCTTGTAGGCGTCCTTGCAGGCCATGAAGCCGGCGTGCGGGCCGCCGAAGCCGAAGGGCACGCCGAAGCGCTGGGCCGAGCCGATGGCGATGTCCGCGCCCCACTCCCCGGGCGGCGCCAGCAGCGCCAGGGCCAGCAGGTCGGTGGCGCAGGCCACCACGGCGCCCTGCTCATGGGCGCGCGCGGCCAGCGCGCGGTAGTCGTCGATGGCGCCCAGGCTGTGCGGGTATTGCAGCAGCACGCCGAAGCAGTCCGGCAGGCCGTCGGCCTCGTCGCCCACGGTCACGGCGATGTCCAGGCCTTCGGCGCGCGTGCGCACGACTTCGATGGTCTGGGGATGGCAGTGCCGCGACACGAAGAAGACATTGCTGGAGGACTTGGCGCCGCGACGCGCCAGCGTCATGGCTTCGGCGGCGGCCGTGCCCTCGTCCAGCAGCGACGCGTTGGCGATGTCCAGGCCGGTCAGGTCCATGACCATGGTCTGGTAGTTCAGCAGCGCCTCCAGGCGCCCCTGGGAGATTTCCGGCTGGTAGGGCGTGTAGGCCGTGTACCAGGCGGGATTCTCCAGGATGTTGCGCAAGATGACGTTGGGGGTGTGCGTGCCGTAGTAACCCTGCCCGATGTAGTTGCGGAAGACCTGGTTGCGGCCGGCGATCTGCTTGAGCTCGGCCAGCACGTCCGGTTCGCTGCGCGCGGCCGGCAGCGCCAGCGGGTCGCGGCTGCGGATGGCGGGCGGCACCACCTGGTCGATGAGCTCGTCCAGGCTGGAGAGTCCCAGCACCGCCAGCATGGCGGCCTGGTCGGCCTCGGAGGGGCCGATGTGGCGGGGAATGAAATCGGAATGGGTGTCTAGGGCGCGCGACATGGATATCTCGGTGGGACGACTGCGTCCGCAGCCAGGCGGACGGGCAGCGGGCGCCGGCCAGGCCGGCGCCCGCTGCGGTTCAGAGTTTTTCGTAGCCGGCGGCGTCGAGCAGACCGTCGACGTCGGCGGGATTGTTCGGCTTGATCTTGTAGATCCAGGCCTCGAAGGCGGACTCGTTGATCAGGCCGGGCGAGGCTTCCAGCGCGTCGTTGAAGGCGACGATTTCGCCGGCGACGGGGGCGTAGATGTCCGAGGCGGCCTTGACCGACTCGACCACGCCGGCGGTCTCGCCGGCGGCCAGCTTGGCGCCAACCTTGACGTCGCCGACGAAGACGAGATCGCCCAACTGCTCCTGGGCGCTATCGGTGATGCCGACGACAAACACGTCGCCCTCGGCTTTGATCCACTCATGGGATTCGGTGTACTTGCGATCGGTAGGCAGGCTCATGGAGGCTCCTGGGTAGACGTTGGATGACGATGTAGGGTTGCGCGCCCACCCGTCCCGGCCCGCGGCGTAGGCGGGCCCCGGAACGGGAAGCTACGAGTTTACGGGTGTTCGACGGCTTTGCCGTTGCGCACGAAGGGCAATTTGGTCACCGAGGCGGGCACCCACTTGCCGCGGATCTCCACTTCCACCTGGTCGCCCGGGCGGGTGCCGGCCGGCATGCGGGCGAACGCGATCGACACGCCCAGGGTGGGCGACATGGTGCCGCTGGTGATCTCGCCTTCGCCGGCGGCGCCGCGCACCTTCATGTGCGGGCGCATGACGCCGCGCTCGCCCAGCTTCAGGCCGACGAAATCGTTGGGGGTGGGGAATTGCTCGATGGCGGCGCGGCCGATGAACTGGCGCGCGGCATCCTTCAGCGACACGGTCCAGGTCAGGCCGGCCTGCGCGGGCTGCGTCAGCTCGTCCATGTCCTGGCCGTACAGGTTCATGCCGGCTTCCAGGCGCAGCGTGTCGCGGGCGCCGAGGCCGCAGGGGCGCACGCCCTGGGCCACCAGGTCGCGCCACAGGGCCACGACCTGCGTGGCGGGCAAGACGATCTCGAAACCGTCCTCGCCCGTATAGCCCGTGCGGGCCACCAGCGTGTCGGCCTCGGCCATGACGCCGACGAAGGGCGTCAGCGGCTCGGACGCGGCGCGCCAGGCCGGACGCGCGGCCCACACCTTGGCGCGGGCATTGGGGCCCTGCACGGCGACCATGGCGAGGTCCCGGCGCGGGGTGATGGCGACGTCGAATTTTTCGGCGGCGGCCACGCGCTGCATCCAGGCGACGTCCTTGTCGGCGGTGCCGGCGTTGACCACCACGCGCCAGCGGTCGGCGGCGAAGAAGTAGACGATGAGGTCGTCGATGACGCCGCCTTCCGGGTTCAGCATGCAGCTATACAGGGCCTTGCCGGGCACGGTCAGCTTGGCGACGTCGTTGGCGATCAGGCGGCGCAGGAAAGCGCCGGCGCCCGCGCCGATCACGTCGACGTTGAGCATGTGCGACACGTCGAACATGCCGGCGTCGGTGCGCACGGCATGATGTTCTTCCAGTTGCGAACCGTAGGCCAGCGGCATGTCCCAACCGCCGAAATCGACCATGCGCGCGCCGGCGGCGAGGTGTTCGGGTGCCAGGGGGGTTTGTTTGAGGGTGGCGGACATGGAAACTCCGGTAGGGCCTGCCAGGGGATCGGAAAACGACCGGATGGCGGCGGGGGTCTCGGAAAACCCCTGCGAACCGCCTGCCGGCCGGTGGTGTTTCCGCCCCTCTGTCCTTTTGCCTGAGAGTTGCCCCGCATGGCGGGTGTGCACCTTCGGCGCCTGGCCGCCCCGCGGGGGCACCAAGTCTCTCCAGAGTACTGTTTCAGCCCCTATAGGTACGTGGCGTGTACGTGTACGGGCCGGGCACGTGCGGTATGGGATACCTGAGCGATTCCGGGCGAATTGCGCCTTCGGCGGCGGACGGCAAGGTAGTCCCCTGGGTCCGCTCTCTCCCGCACGTTACATGACAGCGGGCACAAGTATAGGGGGAAAGAGCGGGGTTCTGCAAAGCCTGCGACACTGCTCGCCATGGAAAAATTTCCCGACATCCGCGACCTGCAGATTTTCTGCACCGTCGTCCGCCTGGCCAGCTTCGCCCGGACGGCGGCCGAACTCGATACGTCCACCTCGTACATCAGCAAGCGCATCGGCATCCTCGAACGCGATCTCGGCACTACCCTGCTGCATCGCACGGCGCGCCAGATCACGCCGACCGAGGACGGCGAGGCGATCCATCGCTGGGCGCTCTACATGCTGGACGCCGCGGCGCAGATGCACAGCGCCGTCTCCAGCGTGCGCACGGAACCGCGCGGCGACCTCCGCATCAGCGCCAGCTTCCGGGTGGGCCGCAATCTGCTCGCGCCCGCGCTGTCCGAATTGTCGCTGCGCTACCCGCGCCTAGATATTTCCCTGATCGTCATGGACCGGCCGGCCGACCTGATCGCCGAGGCGATCGACCTGGACATCCGCATTGGCGACGTGCCCGAGTCCCAACTGATCGCGCACCGCCTGGGCGTGAGCCGCCGCATCCTGTGCGCGTCGAGGGACTATCTGGCCCGGCGCGGCATGCCGGCCACGCCCGAGGACCTGCGCCGCCATGCCTGCCTGGTGTTCCGCGAGCGCGACCAGCCGTTCGGCACCTGGCGCCTGCGCCGCGGCGACGCGGTCCACACGACCAAGGTCAGCGGACCGCTGTCCTCGAACAACAACGACATCATCTGGAAGTGGGCTCTGGACGGCCACGGCATCATGCGCGCCTCCGCCTGGGATTGCGCGGCCAGCCTGGCGGCCGGCGCGCTGGTCCGGGTGTTGCCGGAATACGACTGGCCCGCCGACATCTGGGCCGTCACGACCGGCCGGCTGTCGAATTCGGCCAAGGTCCGGGTCTGCGTCGAATTCCTGCAGGGCTGGTTCGCCAGGGGGCTGGCCCAAGGCGCGGATCAGGACCGCGCCGCCGCGCCCAAGCGGGAATAGCGCTTCTCGCCCCGCCCTCCGGCGCCCGCCAGCGCGATCGCCACGCCGCCGAGCACCGCCGACAGCGCCAGGACCAGCAGCGACGGCAGATAGGTGTTCGACACCGACTTCACGTAGCCCACCACCAGCGGCCCCACGGACTGGCCGATAAGGTTGCCCACGCCGCTGACGATGGCGACGGCCGGGATGGCCTTGCGCGTCGGCAGGATCTCCGTCAACCAGGAGAAGATCAGCGGGTTGATCATCTTCAAGGTGAAACCGACGGCCACGAAGAGAAGGATCTGCAGGTAATAGAGCTGCGCCGGCACCAGGGCCGCCATGGCCATCATCACGCCAGTGAGCATGGTGGGGACGGCCGCATGCCAGCGCCGCTCCTGCCCGTGCAGGTCCGAGCGGCGGCTGATGTAGAAGATGCCCAGCATCGAGGCCACAAACGGCAGTCCGGAGAACACGCCGATCCAGATTTCGCTCAGGCTGCCGTAGGAACGCATGATGGTCGGCAGCCACAGCGTGGTCCCGTACATCAGCACACCGTTCAGCGCGAAACCCGCCGTCAGGAACCAGACCGCCGGCTCACCCAGCACGCGCCACCATGGGTCGGCCTCCGGCTTCTGGTAGGCCGCCTGTTCCGCGTCCAGTTCGGCCTTCAGGACATTGCGGTCCTCGACCGCCAGCCAGGCGGCCGAGTCCACGCTTTTTGGAATGGCGATGAACCAGACGACGCAGAAAATCCAGGCCGGCACGCCTTCGAGAATCATCATCATGCGCCAGTCGTAGTGCGACAGGATGGCGCCTGAGATCGGGCCGGCCAGGAAGCCGCCGGCCGGAATGGCCAGGTTCCAGATGCCGAATGCCCGGCCGCGCTCGGGTTTCATGAACCACTGCGACAGAAATAGCGACACGGCCGCGTAGATCGGCCCCTCGGCCAACCCCAGCAGGATGCGCAAGGCCACCAGTTCATGAAAGGTCCGGGCAAAGCCGGTCGCCAGCGCGGCGCCGCCGAACAGCAGCAGGGCGATGCCGATGAGCCGGCGCGGGTTGACGAGCAAGGCGATCAGGCCGCCGCCGACCTGGGTCACCACATAGCCCCAGGCAAAGGCAGCCCCTACCCAGCCGGCCTCGATCGAGGTCAGGCCGAGTTCCTTGGTGATGTGCGGCAGCGCCATCCCGATGTTGGCACGATCGAAGAACGAGATCGTGTACATGAGAAATGTCGCCGGAAGAATGATGAACCACCGCCTGCGCGCGATGGAACGATGGTCATGGGCCAGGGCATTCACGGAATCCTCCTCCTGTGGGGACTAGCGCGTGGTCGCGCTTGATTTATTTCAACGGTCGACGCGGTAGCGCTCGATCACATCGGCCTTCAGGCGCACGCCGAAGCCGGGCTCCTGCGGCACCTGCATGTAACCGTCGCGGATCTCGGGGAAGCCGTCGGGCAACTGCCACAGCAAGGGGTCGCGCACCTTGTTCGCAAAGATTTCGACGAACAGGGCATGAGGGTTGGCCGCGATCAAGTGCACGGCCACCTGCGGCTCCTCGTGGTGCGCCATCTCGACATTCATCAGCTTCGCCATGTCGGCGACGCGCTGCCATTCGGTGACGCCGCCGCACAGCGTGCAATCCAGGTTCAGGATGGAGACATCGCCCTTGGTGATCAGGTCGCGGCAGGCGCGCCCGCTGATCTCGCCCTGACCGACGTTGATCGGAATGCGGGTCTTGCTCGCCAGCAGCCGCAGGCCATCGGTCTGGTCGTACCACTTGACCGGTTCCTCCATCCAGCGCACGCCCAGGTCGGCCTTTTCCATGGCGACGCAGAACTTGACGGCGTCCAGGGGATCCCAACCCTGGTTGGCATCCACCGTCACGACGAAACCCGGGCCGCCGGCCTTGCTGGCGGCGCGAACGCGCGCCAAGTCCTCTTCCAGCGAGGCCCGCCCCACCTTCATCTTGATGCCCATGCAGCCGGCGGCACGCACCATTTCCACTTCCTCGGCGATCGCCTGGCAGGAATCGCGGCCATCCTTTGGGTAGTAGCCGCCGATCGAGATGACCGGCACACGCTCGCGCACGCCGCCCAGCAGCTTGTAGACCGGCGTCCGATAGAGCTTGCCGCGCGCATCCCACATCGCGTTGTCCAGGCAACTGATCGCCTGCATCAGGATGCCGCGCGGATGCATATCGAGCTGGTGCAGGCCGCGATTGCCCAGGTCGACGTTGACATGGAACATGCTTTCCCAAAGGCGCTGGAAGTCGCGCACGTCCTGGCCCACCAGCAGGGGCGCCAGGTGGGCGCGGACGACGTCGACGATTTCGCGCTGGGTATGGAATTCGTCGCCGCCGTACGTCTCGCCGACCAGGCCGTTGGCCAGATGCACCCGTGTCACGATCGTCGGCCGGGAAGCCACCTGATACGTACCGCCCTTGAAAACCTCTTCCAGCTTCATGTCGAGCGGAATGACCTCGATCGCATCGATCTTCATGTGTACTCCCTTTGCGTGCGGATAATGGGTAAATGCGAAGGCTGTGCGGGACCGCGGCGTCGCAGGCGCGCGCCGGCCCCCGGGGCGTATCCATGGACCTGGATGCGCCCTGCGGAAAATTCAGCGGAAAGCGTTGCGCCCGTCCGGCACGGCGGCGCGGAAACGGGGCGGGATTAGTCCACTAGGTGTGGACGTGGGAGGTAGCCGGCACTGTTGTCTCCTTGTTTGCCATGGATGCAAACGATACGGAAACAGGCCAGGGCCGGACAAGACCGGCAATGGAAACCAGCCGGCCACGAAACGTGAACGATGGCGGCGGGAAAAACGGCCGCGGCGGCGCGGCCGCTTGCGTCAGAGCGCGCGCCCGCAGGCGACGGCGGAGGCCCAGGCCCACTGGAAGTTGTATCCGCCCAACCAGCCCGTGACGTCGACGGCTTCGCCGATGAAATGCAGGCCGGGGACGCCGCGCGCCTGCATGCTCTTCTGGTCCAGGCCGCGGGTGTCGACGCCGCCGCGCATGACTTCGGCCTTCTTGTAGCCGGCGGTGCCGGTGGGCGTCAGGGTCCAGTCGTGGATGCGCGCCGCCAGGGCGCGCAGGGCCTTGTCGGGCGTGTCGGCCAGGCGCTGCGCGGCCAGGCCGTCGCGTTCCAGCCACGCCTCGGCCAGGCGGCGCGGCCACAGGCCGGCCAACACGGTGCCCAGTTGCTGGCGATTGCCCGGCTTGGCGGCCACCAGGTCCTGCCCCAGGTCCAGGCCCGGCGCCAGGTCCAGGCTCAACGGCTCGCCGGGATTCCAGTAGCTGGAGATCTGCAGGATGGCTGGGCCGGACAGGCCCCGGTGCGTGAACAGCAAGTCTTCCAGGAACTCGCCCTGCCCGCTGCGCACGCCGGCCTCCAGCGCCACGCCGGACAAGGCGGCGAAGGGCTGCCACAGGGCCGGATCGAAGGTCAGCGGAACCAGGGCAGGACGCGGCTCGACCACCTTCAGGCCGAACTGCCGCGCCACTTTCAGGCCGTAGTCGGTGGCGCCCAGTTGCGGAATGGCCATGCCGCCGGTGGCGATGACCAGCTTGGCGGCGCGCAGGACGCCGGCCGTGGTGGTGCGCAGGACGTAGACGCCGTCCGCGCCCGCGGCCGTGCGGGCGTCGCTTCCCGCGCCGGGCCCTTCGCCCCGCCCCGCCTCGCGCGCGATCTCCGCCACCGCGCAGCCCATGCGCCACTGCACGTCGCCGGCGCCGCATTCCGCGCGCAGCACGTCGATGACGGATTCGCTGGAATCGTCGCAAAACAACTGGCCGCGATGCTTCTCGTGCCAGGACACGCCGTGCCGGCGCAACAGGTCGAGGAAATCGCGCGGCCCGTAGCCCGCCAGCGCGGAGCGGCAGAAATGCGGATTCTCCGACAGGAAATTGGCCGGTCCCGCGCCCAGGTTGGTGAAATTGCAGCGGCCGCCGCCGGAGATGCGTATCTTCTCCGCCAGCTTGTCAGCGTGGTCGATCAGCACCACGCGCAGGCCGCGCTGGCCGGCGACGGCGGCGCACATCATGCCCGCCGCGCCCGCGCCGATGACCGCTACGTCGTACATGGGACCGCCATGCTCCGGCCGGCGCGCGTCGGCGCGCCGGTCCGCGCTCGCGCCACGCTCATTGTTCCTTCAGGCAATCGACGTAATAGCGCACTTCGCCGTCCTCGTCCGTCTCCTCGGCCAGGCCGTGGATGTCGGTTTCGAAGCCGGGGAAGCGCGCATTGAAGGCGCGCGCGAACTGCAGGTACTCGACGATGGTGCGGTTGAAGCGCTCGCCCGGAATCAGCAGCGGAATGCCGGGCGGATAAGGCGTCAGCAGCACGCCGGTGACGCGGCCTTCCAGGTCCTCGACGCTCACCCGCTCGACCTCGCGGTGCGCCATGCGGGCAAAGGCGTCGGACGGCTTGAGCGCCGGCACCATGTCGCTGAGATACACCTCGGTGGTCAGGCGCGCGACGTCGCTTTCGCGGTACGCCTCGTGGATCTGCTGGCACAGGTCGCGCAGGCCCATGCGCTCGTACCGGCGATGGTCGCGGCAGAACTCGGGCAGGATGCGCCACATCGGCTGGTTGCGGTCGTAGTCGTCCTTGAACTGCTGCAAGGCGGTCAGCAGCGTGTTCCAGCGGCCCTTGGTGATGCCGATGGTGAACAGGATGAAGAAGGAATACAGGCCGGTCTTCTCCACCACCACGCCGTGCTCGGCCAGGTACTTCGACACCAGGGCGGCCGGGATGCCGGTCTCGCCGAAGCTGCCGGAAATATCCAGCCCCGGGGTGATGATGGTGGCCTTGATCGGGTCCAGCATGTTGAAGCCGTCGGCCAGGTCGCCGAAGCCGTGCCAGTGGTCGTTCGATTCCAGCAACCATTCGTCGCGGTTGCCGATGCCTTCGGACACCAGGCGGTTCGGGCCCCAGACCTTGAACCACCAGTCGTTGCGGCCGTATTCCGATTCCACCTTGCGCATGGCGCGGCGGAAGTCCAGCGCCTCGCGGATGCTTTCCTCGACCAGCGCGGTGCCGCCCGGGGGCTCCATCATGGCCGCCGCCACGTCGCAGGACGCGATGATCGCGTACTGCGGCGACGTGGAGGTATGCATCAGGTAGGCTTCGTTGAAGATGTTGCGGTCCAGCGTGCGGGTCTGGGACTCCTGCACGATGATCTGCGAGGCCTGAGAAATGCCCGCCAGCAGCTTGTGCGTGGAGTGCGTGGCGAAGACGATGGCGTCCTCGCTGCGCGGCCGGTCCGGGCCGATGGCGTGCATGTTCGTGTAGTACTCGTGGAAAGCCGCGTGCGGCAGCCAGGCTTCGTCGAAGTGCAGCGTATCGATGTAGCTGCCCAGCTTCTCCTTGATCATTTCCACGTTGTAGATGACGCCGTCGTAGGTGCTCTGCGTCAGCGTCAGGATGCGCGGCTTCTTGTTCACCGCCTCGCGCGCGAAGGGATTGGCCTCGATCTTCCGGGCGATGTTCTCGGGCTCGAATTCCTCGATGGGGATGGGCCCGATGATGCCCAGGTGGTTGCGCGTGGGGCGCAGGAACACCGGGATCGCGCCCGTCATGGTGATGGCGTGCAGGATGGACTTGTGGCAGTTGCGGTCGACCACCACCACGTCGCCGGCGGCGACGTTGGCGTGCCACACCACCTTGTTCGACGTCGACGTGCCGTTGGTGACGAAGTAGCAGTGATCGGCGTGGAAGATGCGGGCGGCGTTCAGCTCCGACTCGGCCACCGGCCCGGTGTGGTCCAGCAACTGGCCCAGTTCGTCCACTGCGTTGCACACGTCGGCGCGCAGCATGTTCTCGCCGAAGAACTGGTGGAACATCTGGCCCACCGGGCTCTTCAGGAACGCCACGCCGCCGGAGTGGCCGGGGCAGTGCCAGGAATAGGAGCCGTCCTGGGCGTACTTGACCAGTTCGCGGAAGAACGGCGGCGCCAGGCTGTCGACGTAGCTGCGCGCCTCGCGGATGATGTGGCGGCCGACGAACTCCGGCGTGTCCTCGAACATGTGGATGAAGCCGTGCAGCTCGCGCAGGATGTCGTTCGGGATGTGCTCCGAGGTGCGCGTCTCGCCATACAGGTAAATGGGGATGTCGGCGTTGCGGAAACGCAGTTCGCCGATGAAGGCGCGCAGGTTCTTGATGGCGCTGGCCACGTCCTCGGGCGAGTCGACGTCGAATTCCTCATCGTCGATGGACAGGATGAAGGCGCTGGCGCGGCTCTGCTGCTGCGCGAAGGAACTGAGGTCGCCATAGCTGGTGACCCCCAGCACTTCCACGCCCTCGGCCTCGATGGCCGCGGCGAGCGCGCGGATGCCCAGCCCCGAGGCGTTCTCGGAGCGGTAATCTTCGTCGATGATGACAATGGGGAACCGGAATTTCATGCGGGCACTCCTGCGGGGGGTATGGCGAAAGCGGGCCGAGTGTACTGCTTGCGCGGGACAGGCGCATGACGATGGACGACGCAGTGGGCAGCACGGTGGACGGCGCGGCGGATGGCGGGACGCCGGACGGACAACGCCGCCGGAATTTTAGCCCTGGACGAGCCCCGCCTTCCCGCGACCGGCCGCCGCGCGGACGCCGCGCCTCAATGCCCGCCGCGGCGAGGCTGCCGGTCCGGCCCTCCGATGCCGCGCAGCAGGAACCCCAGGCGCGCCCCGCCGAAGGCGGCGGCCTTCCCGGGCGCCGGCCGGGAAGGCGCGTCGGCCGGCGCCAGCCGGCGCCGGGCCAGCTCCAGCACAGCGCGTGCCTGCTCGGCCCGGCCCCGGGCCAGATACCACTGCGCCAGGCGCTCGTAATGCCGCATCCGCATGGGCTCCCAGGCGATGCAGCGCAGGAGCGCCCGCTCGTAGCCCGGCCCCTGGCGTCCGCATTCGCGCGCGTCGGCTTCGGCCAGCACTTCCGCGTAGGTGCCCGGCGCCTGGCGCCGCAGCATGCGCCAGCGGCGCAGGCGCTCGGCCCGGTCATACAGCGCGGGAAACATCGCGGCCACGTGCTGGATCACCGCGGGCGCCTGCGGACTGCCGGCCAATGCGCAGACGGCGCTGTGCCAGGAAGCGTCGGCCAGACCCAACTGGAGCTGGGCCTGGGCCAGGCGCAGCCACAGGGGGGCGTGCGAGCGATAGCGCCGGGCCAGCGGCTCCAGGACGACGCAGGCCCGCGCCCAGCGGCGCAGCGCCAGCAGCTCGACGCCTTCCACGTAGCGCGCGGCGTCGCGCCCCGGCAGGCCGGCCAGCACTTCGCGCTTGTGCCGGCGCAGGACGACGGCGTCGTCGATCATGACCAGCGCGCGCCAGCGCACCAGCGCCGGCAGGCGGGGATTCCGGACGATGCGCGCCAGCACGCGGCCGAAGTCGCGCGGCGACTCGACGATGCCCTGGGCCGCCTGGGTGCGCTGCAGGACCAGGGGCGAATCGTCGCCGATGCGCGCATGCCAGGCGATCGCGCCGGCCACGTCGCCGCGGGCGCAGGCGCGCCGCAAGCCGTCCAGCACGGCGGCGTCGGCATGGCGCCAGGCCGGATCGAACGCGAAATCGGCGTGCGCCGGCGGCACCAGCACCATGCCGACCTCGCCGCCCGGTCCGTAGCGGCGCGCCAGGTCGGCCTCGCTGCTCCATTGCAGGGCCCAGCGTTCAGGATCCCGTCGGAAGAACACGCCATGCCCGGCGTCGTAGCCGCAGACCACGTCCACATGCGAGGAAAAAGGCCCGTCGACCAGGCCGATCACCGGCAAGCCCGCCGACAGCAAGGCTTGCAGCACGGGCGGCCGCATCAGCACGAATTCCACGCGGTAATCGCGCGCCAGGAAATAGTCGCGCAGGCGGCCCATCTCAACGCCGGCCTGCCCGCCCAGGGCCGCGTGCAAGGCCTGCGGCTCATGGGGATCGCCGTGCCATGCCGCCACCATCGCGGCGGCGGTGGACACGCACTGGTGGCGCGCCTGGCACAACGGCGGCAGCGCCAGCAGCACGCGCGGGCAGGCCAGCAGGCGCTCGCACTCCGCCATCGCGTGGTCCGCCCCCAGCGCGGGGACGAGCAGAGTCGTCAACTGGTAGGCGTCGCGCAGCAGGCTGGTCGCGAAGATCAGCCAATCCCGCACCTTCTCGCGGGTGTCGCCGTCCGGCCATCGCGCCATGTAAGCCGTGCCGATGCGACAGGCCGCATGCAGATTGTTCAGGCTCAGTTCCAGGCACAGGCGCAGGTAGTCATAGGGTTCGTCGCCGCCGTCGGCCTTGACCGACTCGCGCGCCTGCTCGTACAGGGCGGCGGACATCAGCACGTGCGCCAGGCTGGCGCGGGCGCGATGCCAGCGCGGCGCCAGGTCGACGGCGCGCCGCAGGGCCGCCGCCGCCCTCTCCCACTCGCGCTGGTTGGCCCAGGCGTGGCCCAGGGTATAAGCGACGCGCGGATCGCGCTCGAACATCAGCAGATGGGGGCTGGGCAGGTGCTGGATGGCCTGGACCGGCGCGACGCCGCGCAACTGGGCCGACAGCATGACGGCCTCGGCCAGCGAGCGGGCCGCCTCGGGCACCCGTCCCGCCGCCAGCATGCCCGTCAACTGGGAGACCGCGGGGCCGATGTCGCTGCGCACGGCCTGGCGCAGCCACTCCAGCAGCACATAAGGGTTGTCGGGCCAGCGCTTGCGGGCCCAGCGCACCACGGCGCGGTAGCGGCGCTCCAGGCCCAGGGCGCGCGCCGCCTCGGCCGCCAGCAAGGCGTTGCAGGGCAGGACGGACAGCTTGTCGCGGCTGGCCTGCTCCAGCAGCCGCCAGGCATCGATGTAACGCCCCTGCGCCAGGGCGTCGGCGCCTGGCTGCAACTCCTCGGAAACCAGCGGCGGGGCATAGCGGGAAGCAAAGAGCATGCAAAATCCTACGGACCGGCAGTGCAGGCGCCACGCGCTCGGGCGAGCCCTCCGCGGGACGCGGCCGGCCGCCTGTCGTCGCGCAATCCCGGGCAGGGGGAATCGCCTTTGGTTTTTTTCAAAACGCCGCCCGTATAGTAGAGGAATACAAGATGTAACCCAACTTCAATTTACGGGCGGATTCCCCGGTGCGCGGCGGGGCCGGCCACCCGGCGGGCGCGGGGGTGGCGTGCCGGCGCCGGCACGATCGGGGCGTCCGGCGCGTGCGCTGCCGTAGAGACTTTCCCTAGGTGCCGTCCGGCCGGGTGCGCGGCTGTATATATTTGTCACCCTGCCCGCGCGCCGCGGGAATTCTCGGAGGTGGTATGGCTATCTTGTCCCGGATTCGTCGGATTCATGTTTCCCAGGCGGTATCGATGTTCGTGGGCGTGGCCGCCAGCGCCGCCACGGCCACCGCGGCGCAGGCCGCCACGACCTTGACCATGACCACGGAATATCCCGCCACCGCGATGCCGGGACTTGGCGTGAGCACCTTCGCGGACCTGGTGAAACGCAAGACCCATGGCGAAGTGATCATCGAGCCCTCCTTCGACGCCGCCAAGGGCATCAAGTCGGCCGGCATGATCGACGCCGTGCAGGCCCGCAAGGTCGACGCGGGCGACGCCTTCGCCGGCGGCCTGTCGAACACGTACCCGATCTTCGGCGTGTCTTCCCTGCCCTTCCTGGCCGACTCCCTGCAAAAAGCCCGGGCGCTGACCAAGGCCTCGCGCCCCGCCTACGAAAAGCTCCTGGCCGAACACAACCAGAAGCTGCTGTACACCACGCCCTGGCCGGCGTCCGGCATCTGGTCGAAGACGCCCATCAAGAGCGTGGCCGACCTGAAGGCGCTGTCCATCCGCACCTATGACGACACCTCGCAGGCCACCATGACCAAGGCCGGCGCCAAGGCCTCGAACATTTCCTTCGCCGACGCCATGCCGCGCATCGCCGCCGGCGACGTCAACGCGGTGCTGTCCTCGGGCGACGGCGGCGCCGGCCGCAAGCTCTGGCAATACCTGCCGGCCTTCGCGGAAATCAACTACGCCATGCCGATTTCGGTGGCGACGATGAACCTGGACGCCTACAAGGCGTTGAGCCCGGCCGAGCGCAAGGCCATCGACCAGGCCGCCGCCGAGACCGAAGCCGAGCAATGGAAACGCATCCAGGGCCGGCTGAAGGCGAACTACGACAATATGCGCAAGAACGGCGTGGCGATCGATACCCACGTCCCGGGGAGCGTGAAGAAGGCGCTGAAGGACGCCGCCGCCGACGCCGTGGCGACCTGGAAGCAGCAGACCGGCGCGGACGGCGCGGCCATACTCAAGCGTTATCAGGGCAAGTAGAAGCGCGGTCATGCAGCAAGAACCGCCCCATCCTGCCGGTGCGCCCGATCCGGCGGCCGTTGTTTTCAAGCCGGCCGCCGCGGGCGATCTCGAAGCCCTGGCGGACCTGCGCGCCGAATCCATGCGCGCCAGCCTGGAGCGCGTGGGCCGCTACGACCCCGAACGCGCGCGCAAGCGGCTGCGCGACAACTGGATGCCGGACTGTACGTGGACGATCGAAGTCGACGGACGCCGGGCCGGGTTTTACACCCTGCGCCCCATCGACGAGGGCCTGAAGCTGGACCACCTCTACATCCTGCCGGCGTTCCAGAACCGGGGCCTGGGCGGTATCGTCATGCGGCGCATCGCCGCGCAGGCCGACGAGGCCGGCCGAGCCATCCACCTCGGCGCGCTGCGCGACAGTCCCTCGAATGCCTTCTACCGGCGCCACGGCTATGTCCAGACGTCGGAAGACGCCTGGGACATCTATTACATCCGCGCCGCGCGAGCGCAATAGCGCGATAACCGATTACGTCCGCGCCGCGCGACAGCGGCTCGCTGCCCGGATCAGGTGCGCGGCAGCGTGACGCCGCGCTGGCCCTGGTATTTGCCGCCGCGGTCGCGATACGAGGTCTCGCAGACCTCGTCGCTTTCCAGGAACAGCATCTGGGCGCAGCCTTCGCCCGCGTAGATCTTGGCCGGCAGCGGCGTGGTGTTGGAGAACTCCAGCGTCACGTGGCCTTCCCATTCCGGCTCCAGCGGCGTCACGTTGACGATGATGCCGCAACGCGCGTAGGTGCTCTTGCCCAGGCAAATGGTCAGCACACTGCGCGGAATGCGGAAATACTCCACGGTGCGCGCCAAGGCGAAGGAGTTGGGCGGAATGATGCACACGTCGCCGGAAAAATCGACGAAGGACCCTTCGTCGAAGTTCTTCGGATCGACGATGGTCGAGTTGATGTTGGTGAAGATCTTGAATTCGTTCGCGCAGCGCACGTCGTAGCCATAGCTGCTGGTGCCATAGCTGACGATACGTTCGCCATTGTGAGCGCGGACCTGGCCCGGCTCGAAGGGCTCGATCATGCCGGCCGCGGCGGCGCGGCGTATCCACAGGTCGCTTTTGATGCTCATAGAAAAAACCGTTCAGAGGGTATCGGGGGCGTATTTTAGCGTGCGCCTCAATCGCCCCAGAAGGTCCGGTAGATCAGGGCCAGCCCGTTGACCGTGCCGCCCTTCGCGTCCAGGGACCAGCGGCGCGACAGCGCGTAGCTGGCGCGGCCCACCGTGCCGGCGCCGGACATGGCCTGCTCGATGCTCAGGGTGATGCCGTTGGCCAGCTTCTTGCTGGCGACCAGGAACTGGGTGGCCAGGGTGCTGTCGGAGTCGGCGTTGACCTTGCTCGCCACCGTATATTCGGGCAGCAGGCTGCCGGACGAGCCGATGGTGCCGTTGCGGATGCCGACGTCGTCCAGCCCCAGTTGCTTGTAGAACGGCTCGCCGCCGCCCAGCAGCGCGGTGCCCACGGACAGCAGCAAGGCCGTGTCGCTGCCGCTGGCGTCGGCCGCGCGGCCCAGCACCAGCCAGGAAAGCTTGTCGACGTCGCTGACGTCCGGATAGGACACCAGGTCGATGCGCGGCCGTTGGGCCGTGCCCGACACCCGGACGCCGGCCTCGACCTGCTCGCCGGTGCGCAGGGCCTCGATATCCAGCAGCGGGTTGTCGACGGCGCCCTGGAAAGTGACCGTGCCGTGCCGCAGTTGCAGGCGCTGCCCGTAGGCGTCGATGCGGCCGCCCGAGGTGAACAGGCGTCCGGTCCCGCTGAGCTTGCGGTCGACGTAGCGGATGCGCAGGCTGCCCTTCAGGCCGGTGTCCAATCCCATGCCGGTCAGGTAGAAGCGCGGGCCCATGTCCACGTTCAGGTCCATGGACAGCGCCAGCGGCGACGACGCGGCCTCGCCGGGCGGCTGGTCGCCGGCGCGATGCAGGCGCACGTCGTCGTCCAGCGACGGCACCTCGCTCAACAGCTCGATGCTGGCCCAGCCGGCGTCGGCCTTGACGTCGCCGGTGACGTCCAGGCGCGGCAAGGCGGCGTCGATATCGATGTGGCCGGACATCATGGCGAAGCGGTCGGCGCGCTGCATGGCGGCGTAGCGGGACAGGGTCACGCGCACCTTGCCCTCGGACTTGGAGAGGTTCCAGTCGCCCTTGGCCTCGATGTAGCCGCCCTTGGCGTCGGGGCTCTGGGTCACCCAGTCGCGCGTGCGCGACTCCTTGGGCAGCACCCGCAAGGTGGCGGGAAAGCGCAGGCTGTCCAGCGTCAGGACGTCGTCGCGCAAATGGGCCGACAGCGTGCCGTCGAGCAGCCGCACGCCGTCGTCGATGCGCACCACGCGCAATTTCTGCCCATTGATGGCGCCGTTGGCGCGCCAGCCGCCGGCCATCGTGCCCTGCGCGTCGATATCGGCCTTGAGCGAACCGCCCAGTTCGGTGGCGTCGCCGGTGAACAGGCTCAGCCAGGCCAGGTCGGCGATGTCGGCGTGCAGGTTCACGCGCATGGGTTGATTGGCCGCCAGGCCCGGCGTCCCGTCCTTGCCCGTGACCAGCATGGCGCTGCCCTTGCCGGAGATCAGGCCCATTTTCTCGGTGGCGAGGTCCAGGGTGGCGTCCAGCCGGCTGCTGGACGCCGAGACGGCGGTGGCGTTGATCTCCAGCAGCAGGGTCTTCAGGCCCAGCGGAATGGGCGGGTCGCCGGGAATGCGCAGGTCGCCGCCCCGGCGCGCCAGGCGCACATTGCCCTTCAGCGTGCCGGCGAATTTCAGGTCCCAGGAGGCGTCCAGGGCGATGCTGCGCTGGCCGCCGGGGATGCTCGCGTTGATTTTCGACTGGCGGCCCTGGGATGCGTTCTTGTTGTCGAGCGCGGCCGGGTCGGTGGCGCGGATCACGCTGCCCACCAGCTTGGGCGTCAGCACGAAGTTGTCCATGCGGCCGGCGGTCTCCCAGCGGCCCGCGCCGCCGCGCGATCCGCCGTGGGCCAGCGTCAGGCGGTCGCCGCTGGGCAGCCCCAGGCCGATGCTGGCCGCGCCGACCTGCCATTGCCAGGCCGGGGCCACGGCATGGGGCAGGAAGGCGACCGTGACCGGCTGCGCGATATTCACCTGGAAGCCGGCATGCGAGGCCTGCAGGCGCACGATGGAACCGCGCCAGCCGGTCTGGGGGTCGGCGCCCGCGGCCAGCACGGCCGCCGCGGCCGCCGATTGCGCCGGCGTCGTCGATCCCGCCGGTGCCATCGATCCCGCCGATCCCGCCGATCCTGCCGTCGGCGCCGCCGCGTTGGCGGCCGCCGGCGTTCGCGCCGCATTCGCGCTGGTGCTGGTGCTCGTATTCGCGCGCCGCGCGCCGGCGGGCGAGCCCCAGCCGCCTTCGATGACAAAGGAGGCGTCCGCCTTGTCCTGCCCCAGCAGGCCCGGGTGCACGCGCGCGGGGGTGTAGCCGGCGGTGAGCTCCAGGCGATGGCGCGCGGGCGTGCCGGACAGCTTGCCTTGCGCCCGGGCGCCGCCGGGCAGGCCGGGCCAGAAGGCGGCCAGCTCGGGCGCCTGCGCATCCAGCGTGATGGCGCCGTCGGACAGGCCGACCCTGCCGGCGGTGCGCACGCGGTTGCGCCCCAGTTTCACGTCGACGTCGAAGCGGTCCACCTGGATGCCCGCCAGCGCCGCCGGCCAGTCCGCCGCCGCGTCCGTGATCGCGCCGGTGGCCACCTCGATACGCGCGGTGCCGGCCAGCGGCTGGCGATTCCAGCGGCTGGCGTCGGCGATGTCCAGTCCGACGTGGGCGCGGCGCAGCACGTAGGCGTCGGTCAATTCGACGTCGACGTCGGCATTCGTGGTGAGGACGGCCTGCGGCAGACCGCCGCCCACCAGCCGGCCGACGTCCAGGCGGTCCGCGGCCAGCTTGCCGGTCAGGCGCTCGGCGGCGCCGTCCGCGGCGCGCTCGGCCTTCAGGGCCAGCGTGGCGCCGGAGCGGTCCGGCAGCACCAGGGCCAGGTCCACGCTGCGCGCGGGGAATGCGGCCAGGGGGCTCAGCGCGGCGCGCAGGTCCACGCTGGCGTCGGCGCCGCGGCCAGCCAGCGTCACGTTCAAGTCATCGAGATCGCCCACCGCGTGGGCCTGGACGTCGACGACGCAGGCCGCCGGCGCGGCGCCCTGGGCGTCATGGGGGACATCGGCCTGGGCCGAGCTGGCCGCGTCCTTGGCGTCCTTGGCGTCCTTGGCGTCCTTGGAGTCCTTGGCGTCCTTGGAGTCCTTGGCGTCCTTGAGATCCTTGGCATCCTTGGGATTCCCGATGCCACTGGCGCCCTTGGCGCTCTGGCCCTTGCCTTCCTTGCCGCCACTGGTGCTGCCGGGGCCCTTGCCCCCCTTGCCGCCCTTCGCGCTTCCGGCATCCTTCCCGTTCTTCGCGGCCTTGCCCTTCCCTGCCGCCGCCGGCGCGCCATTGCCGGCCGCCTTGCCCGCCGGCACGCGCAAAGCGTCCAGTTGCTTCAGGCACAGCGGCGAATCGGCGCCCTGGCCGGTTGCTGTCATCCGCAAATCGACATTCATGGGCCAGGGCGCGGCCAGGCGGCTCACGCTGGCCTCGCCTTGCGCGTCGACCTGCGCGATCTCGTGGCCGACATGCAGGCTGTCCAGCCGCAATTGCGCGCCCCCCCGGCCGGCCGACAGGCTGGCGGCCATGTTGCCCAGGGTCACGGGCAACATGGACTGCCCGTCGCGCGCCAGGCTGAATTCCCCCACGGCCAGGCGCTGCACCTCGATCTCCACCGGCAGTTCGGGCATCCCGCCGCCCGCCGTCTCGTCCTCCGGCGTCGCCTCCTCCGGCTGCGTGGTCAGTTCCACGCGCAGGCTGGCCGCGGAAAGCGTGGGCACCAGCAGGCGGCGATGCCACAGGGCCGGCCACGCCACCGTCAACGCGAAATCCTCGGCCTGTATCTCCACGCCCGGCAGATGCAAGTCCAGTTGCCCGACCCGCAAGCCGTGCCACAGCGACCCCTGCACGTTGTCGATGCGCGAGTCGAACTGCTCGGCCACCCGCGCCAGCAGCACGCGCGTGCCCGCCGGCGCGGCCACCAGCCAGGCCAGCGCGCCCACCGCGATGGCGCACAGCAGCAGCAGGCCGGGCACCCACCAGACCAGGATATGGCGCAGGAAACGGCCAAGGCGCCTCAAAACGCGATCCCCAGCGAAAAACTCAAGCGCAGCGAATGATCGCGCTGGCCATACGCCACGTCGAGGAACAAGGGCCCGGCGGGCGTGCGCACCCGCGCCCCCACGCCGTACCCGAGGGCCATGTTCATGTCGCCGAAGGACTGCGCGGCATCGCCGGCGTCGACGAAGAAGGCCATGCCCCAGCGGTCGTCGAAATAGTGGTCGTATTCCACGCTGCCCACCAGCAGCGCCGGCGCGCCGACGACGGCGTCGTTGCGGTCGGCGCCGATGCTCATGTAGCTGTAGCCGCGGATACTGCGCGCGCCGCCGGTGCGGAAACCGAAATCGTCCGGCACCTGGGTATTGTGGCTGGCCCAGACCTTGCCGACCTCGCCGCGCACCGTCACCAGGTCGCGCTGTCCCACGGGCCACCACTTCTGCCCGCGCAGGCGCAGCCGGGTATAGGGGTCGCCGCTGTTGAGCGTCACGCCCGCGCCGGTGCCCAGCACCAGCAGATTGCCCTCGCGCGGGTTGTACTTGCTGTCGACGTCGCGCCGCAGCCATTCCGCCGTGGCGGTCAGGGTCGGCAGGTTGTAGCTGTCGCCGCCGTCGATCCTGACGTGGTCATGGGCCGCCAGCAGGCCGTAGCGTGTTTCGTAGTTGACGCGGCTGCCGTCGCCGGCGCTGCTCTCCCGCAGGCGGGTGGCGCCCACGCCCAGGCGCATGACGTCCAGGCCCTGGATGTCCGAGTGGTCGGCCAGCACGCCGATACTGTCCTGGTTGCCGCGGGCGTCGGGCGGCAGATGAAAGTCGGTATAGGCCCGCTGGCGCTTCGGGTCCACGCCGAAACCGGACTCCATGGTGAGCGGCTGCCCGAACACCACCTGCTGCTGATACGTCATTTCCAGGCGCGGGCCGACGTCGCTGTCCAGCCCGATCGAGGTCGAGAACCGCTTGGGCGGCGCTTCGGTCAGCCGCACCACGACCGGCAGCGTGACTTCCCCGTTGCGGTCCATGGGCACGGGCGCGGGCCGCTGCGCCGCCGTCACGCGCGCGTCGCCGGCCGGCGTGGCGGCCGTGACCTCGCGCGCGGTCGACGTCTGGTTGCTGGTGTCCGCCTCGGTGCCGCCCGGCTCCTGCAACGACACGAAGGCGCCGCGGAAAAAGGCCGTGCGCTGCAACGCCTGCTGCCAGGAGTTCAACTGGTCCTGGTCGTAGGGCGCGCCCTGCTTGTAGCGCACGTAGCGGCGCACCAGCTTGTCCGGCACCCGCTTCAGGCCTTCCACGCGCAGCTCGCCCATGCGCACCAGCGGGCCGCTGTCCACCACCACCCGCAGCCCCACGGTGCCGGCCTCGACATTGACGTCGGCGGACGAGTCCACCATGCGCGCCAGCATGAAGTCATGGGTGCTGACGTCGTTCAGCACCGCCGACTTGGCCTTGTTCCATTCGCTGTTGGTGAAAGGCTGGCCGGCCGGCAAGGACCAGCGCTTGCGCAGGTCCGCCACCCGCTTGGCGTAGGCCGGCTGCGTGATGCGGCCCTGGAATTCGATGTCGACCGACACGACCCGCGCCTGCTCGCCCGGATCGATGCGGATATTCCAGGTGTCCTCGCCCTTGGCGTTGTGCCCCGGCTCCAACTCCACCCGGGCGGAGAAATAGCCCTGGGTGGACAAGGCCGCCAGCGCGGCGTCGCGCGCGCGCCGGCGCAGCCGCGTGATTTCGCCGCCGTCCTGGTCCTCGGCCTGGCGCGCGATGGCGTCGACCGCATCGCCGACCGCCTTCACCGTCGCGGCATCCGCCTTGCCCGCGTCGATGACGACCTCGGGCTTGGCGGCGTAGGCCGACCCCGCCAGCAACAGCGAGGACCACAGCAAAAGAAGACGCGCGGACCGCCGCATGCGTCAGCTAGGCTGTACGACGACGTTCGGAATCTTGCCGGCCATGTCGCGCGGCAGCGCGGCGACGGCCGCCGCCACGCGCCGGGCGATGGCGCGGTACAGGCCGGCCGCCTCGCCCTCCGGCTCCGCCACCACGGTGGGCCGGCCGGAGTCCGTCTGCTCGCGGATGCGCAGGGCCAGCGGCAAGCCGCCCAGCCACTGCACGTCGTACTGCGCGGCCATGCGCTGGCCGCCGCCTTCGCCGAAGATGTGCTCGGCGTGGCCGCATTCCGAACAAATATGAATCGACATATTCTCGACCACGCCCAGTATCGGCACCTCGACCTTCTGGAACATGCGCAGGCCCTTGCGCGCGTCCAGCAGGGCCACATCCTGCGGCGTGGTGACGATCACGGCGCCCACCACCGGCACCTTCTGCGCCAGCGTCAGCGCGATGTCGCCGGTGCCCGGCGGCATGTCGACGATCAGGTAATCCAGGCCGCGCCAGTTGGTTTGCCGCAACAACTGCTCCAGGGCCTGCGTCACCATGGGACCGCGCCAGATGGCGGGCGAATCCTCGGCGATCAGGAAACCGATGGAGTTGGCCTGCAGCCCGTGGCCCTGCAACGGTTCCATGGACTTGTTGTCCAGGCTGACCGGCTTGCCGGTGATGCCCAGCATGGTCGGCAGGCTGGGGCCGTAGATATCGGCGTCGAGAATACCGACCTGGGCGCCTTCCGCGGCCAGCGCCAGCGCCAGGTTGACCGCCGTCGTGCTCTTGCCGACGCCGCCCTTGCCGGAGGCGACGGCGATGATATTGGCGACGTTGGGCAGGGGCTTGAGCCCGCGCTGCACGGCATGCGGCACGATCTTCCAGGTCACCGACACCTGCGCGCCGGGGGCCCCCGCGGCGGCCAGCGCCTCGCCCACGGCGGCGCGCAATGCCTGCTGCTGCGTGCGGGCGGGATAACCCAGTTGCACGGCCACGCTGACGCGGCCGTCCTCCACGCGAATGTCGCGATCTTTTACAAAATCGGCGACCTTGGCACCGGTGAGGGGGTCGGTTACACCTGCGAGGGCGGCTTTAATTTGTTCGTTTGTCAAACTCATGTCACTATATTCCCAACCGGCGGCGCGGTCTTTCCCGCAGCCTTTTGGCTCCCGCCCTCGGTTTCTGGCCCAGGATCTCCAGCGAACGCCGGGTTTCATGGCTACACATTGTCTTGCAAGGATAGCGGAATCCGCAGGAACATTTTGCCGCACCAGGCGTCTATAAGATCATGGACAACGCTCTCACCCGTCTCTTTCGCGCGCTCGCCGTCACGTTGCTGGCCCTCGTGGGCGCGGCCATGGCGCTGCTCTTCATGGCCTCCACCGCCATCGCGGTGGGCATCCTTTACCTGGTCGCCAAGGTGCGCGGCAAGCCGTTCGGCGTGCGCGCCTACTGGCACCAGCGCCAGCAAGGCGGCCGCGGCCCGGTCGGCGCCGGCGCGCCCTTCCCCCCCGTTCGTCCCGACGTGATCGACGTCGAGGTGCGGGAAGTCCGCTGATCCGGCCCCCTGGCCGCCCGGCGATTTTCGCGCGGCCGCCTTCCGCGCGGCCCTGTCCCCGCCACGGCGGGCGCGTCCCGGCATCCACGACCCGCTGCACGGGTCGTCTTCACTGATCCCACCCGCTTTCCTCCCGCGCGCCGCCGCCACGGGCCGTCCGGCCCCGGCATGGGCGGCGCGCGCCGCTGACCGTCCGCGGCCCGGCCGCCCTCCGGCGAGCCGCTAAACTGGCTCTAAAATCGCTGGCTCTAAAATCGTGCCTCGGTTTTATCTTCCGGTTCACCCTAACGCCTCCCGGTCATGTCACGCACCCTCTTCGTCACCACCGCCCTTCCCTACGCCAACGGACCCTTTCACATCGGCCACATGCTGGAGTACATCCAGGCCGACATCTGGGTGCGTTTCCAGCGCATGCAGGGCGCCAAGGTGAACTTCGTCTGTGCCGACGACGCGCACGGCGCGGCCATCAGCATCGCGGCGGACAAGGAAGGCATCACGCCGCAGGCCTTCGTCGCCAAGATCGCGGCGGGCCGGGCCCAGTACCTGGACGGCTTCCACATCGCCTTCGACAACTGGCATTCCACCGACGGCCCGGAAAACCACCAGCTGGCCCAGGACATCTATCGCGACCTGCGCGCCGCCGGCCTCATCGAGACGCGCAGCGTGGAGCAGTTCTACGACCCCGAGAAGCGCATGTTCCTGGCCGACCGCTTCATCAAGGGCGAATGTCCCAACTGCCACGCCAAGGACCAGTACGGCGACAACTGCGAGGTCTGCGGCGCGGTCTACGCGCCCACCGCCCTGATCGAGCCCTACTCCGCCCTCTCCGGCGCCAAGCCCGAGCTGCGCAGTTCCGACCACTTCTTCTTCAAGCTCTCGGACCCGCGCTGCGAGGCCTACCTGCAACAGTGGACCGCCGCGCCCGGCCACGTGCAGCCCGAGGTGCAGAACAAGATCCGCGAATGGCTCTACAAGGACGCCGAGGGCAAGGGCGGCCTGGGCGACTGGGACATCAGCCGCGACGCGCCCTACTTCGGCATCGAGATCCCCGATGCGCCGGGCAAGTACTTCTACGTCTGGCTGGACGCGCCGGTGGGCTACCTGGCCTCGCTGAAGAACCTGCTCGACCGGCGCGGCGAGGACTACACCGCCTACATGGCGCAGCCGGGACTGGAACAGGTCCACTTCATCGGCAAGGACATCATCACCTTCCACACCCTGTTCTGGCCGGCCATGCTGCACTTCAGCGGCCGCAAGGCGCCGGACGCCATCTACGTGCACGGCCACCTCACGGTCAACGGCGAGAAGATGAGCAAGAGCCGCGGCACCGGCATCGACCCGCTGCGCTATCTCTCGTTGGGCCTGAATCCCGAGCACCTGCGCTACTACCTCGCCGCCAAGCTGTCGGGCCGCAACGAGGACATCGATTTCAACTCGGAAGACTTCGCCGCCCGCGTCAACAGCGACCTGGTGGGCAAGTACATCAACATCGCCAGCCGCGCCGCCGGCTTCCTGTCCAAGCGCTTCGGCGGCCAGCTCGCCGAGCCCGACGCGGAAGGCGCGGCCCTGCTGCTGGTGCTGCAGGACGCGGCGCCGGCCATCGCCGCGCTCTACGAAGCCCGCGACACCTCGCGCGCGCTGCGCGAGACCATGGCCCTGGCCGACAAGGTCAACGAGTATGTCGACCAGAACAAGCCCTGGGATCTCGCCAAGCAGCAAGGCATGGAGGCGCGCCTGCAGGCCGTATGCAGCACCTGCATCCAGGCTTTCCGGCTGCTGACGGTCTACCTGAAGCCGGTGCTGCCGGTGCTGGCCGCGCGGGTGGAGGCCTTCCTCGCCATCGCGCCGCTGCAATCGGGCGACGCCGCCGCGCTGCTGCCGGCCGGGCATGCCATCGCCCCCTACCAGCACCTCATGCAGCGGGTCGACCCCAAGCTGCTCGAGCAGCTTTTCGACGCCCCCGCCCCGGCCGCCGTCGCGGCCCCCGCCGCGGACGAGAACCTGCCCGGCGGCGAAGCCATCGCGCCCGTCATCGGCATCGAGGACTTCGCCAAGATCGACCTGCGCATCGCGCGCATCGTCAATTGCGAGGAAGTGGAAGGCTCGACCAAGCTGCTGCGCCTGACCCTGGACGTCGGCGAAGGACGCCACCGCAACGTGTTTTCCGGCATCAAGTCGGCCTACAAGCCGGCGGACCTGGTCGGCAAGCTCACCGTCCTGGTGGCCAACCTGGCCCCGCGCAAGATGAAATTCGGCGTGTCCGAAGGCATGGTGCTGGCCGCCAGCCACGCCGACGACAAGACGGATGCCGGCATCTACGTGCTGGAACCGTGGGCGGGCGCGCAGCCCGGCATGCGGGTCCGGTAATCATGCGGCCTGTACAGGCACAAAGCACAGGCAAGGCCTGAGACCAGGGGTTTCCCACCGGGGTGGGAAACCCCTTTTTGCTGTTGAACGGAACGACGCGCTGGCGTCGTTCAAAGCGCGGCGATGAAGCGCCCGATGATCCCGGCCGAATAGAAGCTCGCCACTTCGTGCAGGAAGGCCTTGAAATCGACCGGCGCGGCGGCGTCCGCGCGGTCGGACACGGTGCGCAGCACCGCGCAGGGCACGCCGTATTCGTGGCAGACCTGCGCCACCGCGGCGCCTTCCATCTCGACGCACAAGGTGGCGGGCAGGTCCGCCGCCAGGCGCCGCGACACTTCGGCGGCGCCGATGAACTGGTCGCCGCTGGCGATCTCGCCCCGATGCAGCGCCGGCGCCACGATGCCGAAACGTTCCTGCGTGGCCGCGTCCACCAGCCGGGGCAAGTCCCGCCCCAGGAAGTCGGCCGCGCATTGCGCCAGCACCGCGTTCAAGCCCGCGTCCGTGTCGAACTTCGCGCGCGCCAGCAAGGGCACCTCGAAACGGGGGAACAGGGGCCGCGCATCCAGGTCATGCTGCACCAGCGTGTCGGCGATCACCACGTCGCCCACGCGCACCGCCGGCGCGATGCCGCCCGCCAGGCCGGCGAACAGCACGCTGGACACGCCGAATTCGCGGATCAGGGTGACCGCCGTGGCGGCCGCGGCCACCTTGCCCACGCGCGCCAGGACGACGACGCAGGCGCGGCCGGCGAGTTCGCCCACGTAGTAATCGCGCATGCCGATGGTGCGCCGCTGCGCCGCGGGCCCCATGCGGACCAGCAGGTCGGCGATTTCGTCGTGCAGGGCGGCCAGGATGCCGATGGGGGCGGTCATGCGCAGGCCGCCGGCGCGAGATCCGGCCCCAGGGTGTCGCGGCCGTCGAACACGAAGCAGCGCCCCTTGAATCCCGGGCCGCCGGTTTCCTCGAAATACTTGAGGATGCCGCCTTCGAGCTGGTAGACGTGGTCCACGCCCGCGTCCTGCATGAACAAGGCGGCCTTCTCGCAACGGATGCCGCCGGTGCAGAAGCTGACCACGGTCTTGCCCGCCAGTTGCTCGCGATGCCGCAGCAGCGCGTCCGGAAACTGTGTGAAGCGCTGGATGCGCCAATCGATGGCACCCTCGAACGTGCCCGCGTCCACCTCGAAATCGTTGCGGGTGTCCAGCATCGCGACGGGCCTGCCCGCGTCGTCCACGCCGGCCGCCAGCCAGCGCGCCAGCGTATGCGCGTCGACGCTGGGCGCGCGCCGCTCCTCGGGGCGGATGGCCGGATGATTCATGCGGATGATTTCCCGCTTGATCTTGACCAGCAATTTCCCGAACGGCACGGAATCGCTGTGGCTGACCTTCACCTCCAGGTCGGCGAAACGCGGGTCGGCGCGCAGATGGCCGAGAAAATCCGCGATGCCCGCCTGCGCGCCCGCCAGGAACAAATTGATGCCCTCGGCGGCCAGCAGCACCGTGCCCTTGAGGCCGGCCGCCTGCGCCCAGTCTCGTACCCGCGGGCGCAATTCGTCCGTGTCGTCCAGGGTGACGAATTTATAGGCCGCGATGTTGGCGATCGCCTCCGTGGCGGCCGGCGCCGCGCGCATCGCGCTTTCCCGATTCGATTCGACTACCGACATGTTCAATGTCCGACCACGCGCTGCTCGACCACGCGGTCCAGCGTCCATTGCACCGCCGGCATGTCCGGCATGGGATTCAATACCGGCGTCTCGATGACGCGCAGGCGATAGAGGCTGCCGGGCTGGTACTGGAAGCCGGCGATGTCGCCGTACCAGAACTGCCACGGCTGGTTGTCGCTGTCGCGGACCTGGTAGCAGGTGGTGCGCAGCACGCCGGCGTCGCAAGGCACGCGCTGGGAATTGACGTAGACCAGCTTGGGCGTGCCGGCGCTGCCGCCCATGACGGGATCGATGCGGCGCGAAAAATCGAGGATGTCGCCGTTGGCCAGCGACAGGCTCAGGCGGCGCGGATTGCCGTAGTCGTCCACCGAAGTCGCGGCGATCCGGATCAGGCCAGCCAGGAAATCATGCTCGACCTGGGCGCGGTCGGCCGGCGCGCAGGCCATGCGCGTGGCCGCCGGATCCGAGGTCAGGATCAGGTTCTGGCCGCCCGCCACCGTGTAGCTGGCGGTGAAGGTATTGCAGCCGGCAAACCCCGTCACGCGCGGCTCGGCGCCTTCGCGCGTGAAGGTGATGGTGATGGGCCGGTTGCGCGGATCGTTGCTCGGCACCGCCCGCGGCGCGCCGCCCGGATGCGTCCAGCGCACCAGGGTCCAACTGGTCTGGGCCAGGAAATCATTGCCGTTGGCGGGCTGGAAAGCGGGCGAGCCGGCGCTGTTGCGCCAGGCGGACTGGCTGGCGCAGCCGGCCAGGGCCAGGCCGGCAAGCAGGATGGCGCCGAGCAGGCCGAGGCCGCGCGCGCGGAAGTAGGGGGTAGGCATGGACAGTTGCTCCTGATCCGGAAATCGCCGGCGGGCCGCTCGCACGGGAAGCGGCGGCCATGCGCGGGCGCGGTACGCGGCGCTATTTTAGGCGCGCCGGCGGGATCCGGCGTTCCGCACGGCGGCGCCGGTCGCACCGGTTACGGCGGGACGCGGGACCGCCAGGACGGTCGCCTCAAAGCTTCGTCGGCACGTCCTCGCCGCGCTTGAAGGTCATGACGCCGCCGTCCTGCAGGTTCAGCGTCATCTTGCGCGGCGCGCCGCCGCTGTCCAGCGTGAAGGTGGAGATGTGGCCGAGCGCCTTCAGGTAGGCGGTCTCGAAGCCGGCCAGTTGATCCGACGGGCAGCCCATGCGGGAAGCGGCCGGCACGGTAATGGACAACTTCCCGCCCTGCAGGCGATAGGCGCCCATGTAGCGGTTGCAGCCGGAGAAACCGGCGACCCGGTAATCATGGTTCTGCGTCAGGAAGGCCAGGCCGACCGGCGGGTTGCCGTTGCCGCCGGGCACGGCCATGGCGCCGCCGTCCGCGTTCGTCCAGGTCACCAGGTCCCACGTGGTCTCGGCCAGGGAATCTGAAGTGGTGGCGGCCTGCGCCGCCGCCGCGCCCCTAGCCTGGGCATGGCCCGTGGTGGTGGAGCAAGCGGACAGGACGGCGGCCAGGACGACGGCGCCGGCGGCAACGGCGGCGACAGCCACACGGCGCGGCGGGAAGGGGAACGGCATCACGGATTCTCCTGTAGCAATGAAGCGAAGCGCATAAAACGGATCCCACATTGTAGGCAAGCCGGCCGAGGGTCCCTGGACGCGACCGCGCCGGCGCCGCCACGGGTGCGCGGCAGCCCGCGCGTCGGCCGCGGAGGCGGGGCGGAAAGGCCCGCTGCCGGCGGCCTTGCCGGACGATCCGCCGGCGCCCTGGACACCCGCAAGAGGCGCGCCCGCCCGGGCTCGCGTAATATGCTCCGGCGGGGTCGCGCGCCGCGACGGCCTGGCCACACTCCCGTCACCACTCCCCCGTCACCAAAAGAAGGAAAACCGCATGTTTACGGAAATCGCTCAGATCGAAATCAAGGAAGGCAGCAATGCCGCGTTCGAAGCCGGCGTGGCGAAGGCCAAGCCGCTGTTCCTGCGCGCCAAGGGCTGCAAGGGCGTCACGCTGCACAAGTCGGTGGAGCATCCCACCCGCTATCGCCTGTACGTGCTGTGGGAAACGGTGGAAAACCACATGGTCGATTTCCGCGAATCGGAAGACTTCCAGGGCTGGCGCGCGCTGGTGAGCAGCTATTTCGCCCAGCCGCCCCAGGTGGAACACACGGTCGGCGTCGACCTGGGCTGAACGCCCGCCGCGCCGCGAGCATGGCCGCCGTCGTCGCGGCGCGCCATGCTTGCAAGCGCCTTCACGTCCCGGCGGCGGCATCCCGACGCGCCGCGCGACCGGGCCGCCAGCGCATGACGTATTCCAATCCATTCCCGCTTTCGCCTTCGACGGCGAAACCCAGGCGTTCGTAGAGCCGCCGCGCCGGATTGGTCTTGAGGACATGCAGGACCACCGAACGGCCCTCGGCCGCGGCACGTTCGAGCAGGCGGCCGATCAGCGCCGCGCCCCAGCCCTGGCCCTGCCGCGCCGGGGCGATCTGCACCTGCACCAGCATCCACGCGTCGTCCTTCTCCCCGTCCGCCCCGTCCACCGCGTCCTTCATCTCATGGGCCTTGAACAGGCCGATGAGCTCATCGCCGAGATACGCCAACCGCGCGTCCTCCAGGCGATATTCCACCCGCGCCAGCAGGCTGGCCTCGTCGTCCGGGGCGCCGGCGCTGCGCAAATGCGGCAGCATCGTCGCCCGGCGCAAGGCCAGCAGCGCGGGCACGTCGTCGCGCGTCGCCTGGCGCAGCGTCAAGGCCGCCACGTCCACGGCGGTGGCGGCGTCCCGCGCGGCGCGTGCCGGCGCGTCATCGCCGCTTGCCCGATGTGCCCGCGCCGCGGTTTTTTCGGCGGCCGCATCCACGGAAGCTTTGTCCATCTGTGTCTGTTCCTCACATCGTCTAACGAAAGTCGTGAATTCAAAACACGCGTGCGCAAAGTGAAAGCAGCCGTTTGGCGCAGGTATTTAGGATGATTTCCAACCGGTGACCCCAAGCGTTAGCGCGCGTCATTGGCCATTTGAGCATGAGTGGGCGGGGCTGCCGCAAGCAGTTGCGGGCGATCGCGGCGCCCCGGTCGCGCATAACTGACGGCTAGTGTCGGAGGACTATCTCATGATGATGATCACCGAAATCGTCGATACACAGTTCGCGGACATCCGCCTTCCCTGCGCGCATGACGGCAAGACCATCCAGGTCTCGATGGTTCCCCTGTGCGCGGCCATGCACCTCGACAGCGAACAGGAGCTGCGGCGCATCGCCCTGGACGAAGACCTGGGCAGCCACCTGAAGCCGCTGCCCTACGCGCCGCCCCTGAGCGGCAGCAATGCCCTGCCCATGGGCGCGGTGGCCCTCTGGCTGCATCGCCTGGCCCAGCAAACGACCGACGTCGGCCAGCGCCACCGTCTCGTCGTCCTGCAGCAGGAAGGCTTCGCCACCCTGCTCGATCAATGGAGCCGGCTGCTGCAGGGCAATGGCGCGGACGACGAAGTGGCCGCGCTGAAGCGCCAGTTCAAGCGCATGCAGGCCCAGATCGACGCGATGGACATTTCCCTGCGGCAAGCCGAAACCTTCATCGAACGGGAAATCATCCGCGCCCAGTTGAGCCAGCTCTGCGACTTCCCCGTCGGTCCCCGCAGCAAGCAATCGGTGGCGCTCGACCAGTTCTGGCGCCTGGTGTTCGCGCGCATCACGGACGGCGCGGAGATCAATCATGCGCGCCGCTCGGACCGTTTCCTGGCCTTGAATTTCCGCCACCTGCGCAACGTGCTGGGCGAGGACGACAAGTCCGTGATGCTGACGCCCGAACTGCGCAACGAACTCAAGCGCAGCCGCTATCCGCACTTCCTGGGCGTGCGCGTCGTCAACAGCCGCATCTCGCGCAAGAGCCTGCGCTGCTGGGTATTCAACCTGCACTGAACGATCCCGACGCGGCCACCGTCTCGCCGCCGGCGTCGCCGGGCATGCGGATGCGCGCGCACAAGCCGGAGGGCCGGCGATTTTCCAGCGACAGCGTGCCGCCATGCGCGCGCACGATCTCGGCCACGATGGACAGTCCCAGGCCGACGCTGCCGGGCCGTTGCGCGCGAGCGGGATCCAGGCGCACGAAGGGCTCGGTGACGTCCTGCAAACGCTGCGCGGGAATGCCCGGGCCGTCGTCGCTGACGGTGATGACCACCTCGCCCTGCTCGCGCACCGCGTCGACCACGGCGCTGTCGCCATAGGCCAGGGCATTCTCGATGAGGTTGGCGCAGGCGCGCTGCATGGCGTTGGGGCGGCAATACAAGCGCACGTCCGCCTGGCCGTCGTAGCGGATGCGCGCGCCGCCCTCCTCGTACTCGTCGCATAGCGTGGACAACAGCGCGCCCACGTCCAGCCATTCCCGCGCTTCCTTGTCCAGGCCGCTGCTCAGGAAGGACAGCGCCGAATCCACCATCGTCTGCATCAGCGTGATGTCGCGCAGCAGGCGCGGCCGCATGGTTTCCTCGCGGCCCGTTTCCACTTGCAGGCGCATGCGCGTCAGGGGCGTGCGCAGGTCATGGCTGATGGCGGCCAGCATGCGCGTGCGGCTTTGCACGAAGCCGGCGATGCGCTCCTGCATGCGGTTGAACGCCTGCGCCGCGCGGCGGACCTCCAGCGGGCCCTGCGCCTCCAGCGGCGCCACGGCGACGTCGTGGCCGAAGGCATCGGCCTTCTCGGAAAGACGGCGCAAGGGCCGGATCACGCGCCACACCGCCCAGGCCGACATCGCCACCACGCCGATGCAAAGGAAGGCCAGCGCGGTGAGGAAGGGAAAGGTGAAGCGCCGCGGCACGCGGCTGACGCGATCGGCGCGGATCTCCAGCACCCTGCCGTCGAAAGGCATCAGCACCTGGAATCGGGACGGCGGCGAAGCGGTATCGCAGCCCAGCACCATCAGCGTCCCGGCGTCCTGGATATTCTCGCGCAGGATGTTCTCCATCTCGCGCGTATCCAGGTTGGTCGCCTGGCAGGGCTGGGGAAAGTCCACGAAACGCAGGGACATGTCCTGCGTCTGCGCCGCCGCCATGAGCGCGGGCCTGTCGGCCGGCCGCGCCTTGTGCAGCACGTTGGCCACGCTGGAGATGCGATAGGCCTCGGGCCAGGGCCAGGGCGGATCCGGCGGCGCGCCTACGTAGAAGAAGACACAGGCGAACAACGCGAAGGTCGCCACCGACGAGCACGCGATGATGGCCACGATCTGGCCCAGGGTGGTGGTGAAAAAGCGGCGCAGCATCGCCTGGCTCTCCTGTCTACGCCGCTGAGGCGACCGTGACTTCGTAATGCAGTGCGTAGCCGTCGGCGCGCACCGTTCGGATGGGGTCCTCCAGCCGATCGTCGCCCGCCAGCTTGCGGCGCAAGCGGCTGACCAGCAGGTCGATCGAGCGCACCGCCACCGGCGCGCCATCGCCCCGGGTCAGGACCAGCAGCTCCTCGCGCGCCAGCACGCGGCGCGGATGCTGGCAGAAGACCAGCAATAAATCGGTTTCCGCGCCGGTCAGGGGAATGCGCACGCTGGCCCGCGAACGCAGATAGCGATGCTGCGGATAGAACGCGAAACCCGCGAACCGGTAGGCCATGGCGGGCGACGACGAACGGCTCGCCGCCGCCCCCTCGTCCGCGCCCGGACGCCGCAGCACGGCGCGGATGCGGGCCAGCAGCTCGCGCAGGTCGAAAGGCTTGGCGACGTAGTCGTCGGCGCCCAGTTCCAGGCCCACCACCTTGTCGGTGGGATCGGTCAGCGCCGTGACCATGATGATGCGCGGCCCCCGCTCAGCGCCCGCGTTGCGCAGGCGGCGGCACAAGGCCAGGCCGTCCTCGCCGGGCAGCATGATGTCCAGCAGCACCAAGTCCACGCGTTCACGCGCCAGGCACGCCAGGGCCTCGTCGACGCTGCCCGCCTGGTGAACGGCGTAGCCCTTGCCGACCAGAAAGCCGGCCAGCGCCTCGCGGATTTCGGTGTCGTCTTCGACGATGAGAATGGAGCTGTGGGTCACGGGAAAAAACGAGGAATGAAGGACGCCATGTTGCGGATCGTGGCGATGGTGGAGCCACGTTCGACTTCCGCGATTCTACGCCCGGAATCGCCGAAAAGCGGTTTATGTCAGTTTCGACAAATTATATAAATCTCCTTATAAATCAATCACTTATTTGACTTCCGGAGAGCCCGGCGCCAACAATACCAGCGTTTCAAAGCCGTGCCTGGTTTTCCATGAAAAAAACTTCCGAACTGTCCCGCGATCCCCACGCCGCCGCCTCGGCGCCCACGCGCCGCCGTCGCAGGACGGCCGCGATCATGGCCCTGGCGATCGTCCTCGTCGCCGTGGGCGCGTTCTTCCTGCTGCGCCATCACGGCGGCGCCTCCGCTCCCCCCGCCGGCGGGCATGCGCACGCCCGCGGCGGCTTCAATCCCTTCGGCGGGCCGCCCGGCGCGGAGAGCGCGCAGGCAGTCGGCGTGGCCGCCGCCGCCAAGGGCGACATCCCCATCACCCTCAGCGCGCTGGGCACGGTGACCTCGCTCGCCACGGTCACGGTGAAGTCGCAGATCAGCGGCTATCTGGTGGCGCTGCCCTTGCAGGAAGGCCAGACGGTGAAGAAAGGCGACCTCCTGGCGCAGGTGGATCCGCGGCCCTACGAGGTGCAACTGGCGCAATACCAAGGCCAATTGGAAAAGGACCAGGCCCTGCTGGACAACGCGCGCCGCGACCTCAAGCGCTATCAGCAACTGGGCAAGCAGGACTCGATATCCCGGCAGACCATAGACACCGCCGTGGCCACGGTGCGCCAATACGAGGGCACGGTGCGCACCGACCAGGCCCAGGTCGACGCCCAGAAGCTGAACCTGAGCTATTGCCGCATCGTGTCGCTGGTGGACGGCCGCGTCGGCCTGCGCCAGGTCGACGTGGGCAACTACGTGACCGCCTCCGACACCGACGGCATCGTCGTCGTCACGCAGATGGATCCGATCTCGGTGGTGTTCACGCTGCCCGAGGACGACCTGCGCAAGCTCAACAAGCGCCTGGCCACCGGCGCGAAGCTGGCCGTCACCGCCTATGACCGCGCGGGCCGCGAGGCCCTGGCGCAAGGCGAGCTGGCCACGGTGGACAACCAGATCGACACCAGCACCGGCACCGTGAAGCTGCGCGCGATGTTCCACAATGCCGCGGGCGAGCTGTTCCCCAATCAATTCGTCAACGTCGTGCTGCACTTGGACACGCTGAGCAACGCGGTGGTCGTGCCCAACGAGGCGGTGCAGAACGGGGCGCCGGGCGACTACGTGTATCGCGTCAAGGACGACGACACGGTCAGCCTGGTCAAGGTGACCACCGGCGCCTCGGCGGACGGACGCACGGCCATCGTCTCGGGCCTGCAAGCGGGGGACCGCGTGGTGGTCGACGGCGCGGACCAGTTGACCGACGGCGCGAAGGTGCGCATCCCCGGCGACAAGACGGCCGCCGCATCATGAATCCCTCCCGCCTGTTCATCCTGCGGCCCGTCGCCACCACGCTGCTGATGGCGGCGCTGCTGGTCGTCGGGCTGGTGGCCTGGCGCCACCTGCCGCTCTCGGCCCTGCCCTCGGTCGAATACGCCACCATCCAGGTGCAGACCTTCTATCCCGGCGCCAGCCCGGACGTCATGACGTCGGCCGTCACCGCGCCGCTGGAGGACCAGCTCGGCCAGATGGCGGGCCTGCGCCAGATGTCCTCGCGGTCCTCGGCCGGCGCCTCGGTCATCACGCTGCAGTTCGACGAGACGATCAAGCTGGACGTTGCCGAACAGGAAGTGCAGGCGGCCATCAACGCGGCCAACAGCCTGTTGCCCTCGGACCTGCCGGCGCCGCCCGTCTACGCCAAGGTCAACCCGGCCGACGCGCCGGTGCTGACGCTGGCGGTGACCTCGCCTACCCTGCCCCTGACCACGCTGCAGACCATCGCCGATACCCGGTTGGGACAGAAGATATCCCAGTTGCCCGGCGTCGGCCTGGTCAGCCTGAGCGGCGGCAACAAGCCGGCCATCCGGGTGCGCGGCAATATCCGCGCCATGGCGGCCTACGGCATCAATCCCGACGACCTGCGCACCACGCTCGCCAACATCAACGTCAACGCGCCCAAGGGCACGCTGGACGGGCCGCGCCGTTCCTACACCATCGACGCCAACGACCAGATCCAGGACCCCGCCGACTACCTGGATACCGTCATCGCCTACCGCAACGGCCGGCCCGTGAAGCTGTCCGACGTGGCGGAAGTGGTAACGGGACCGGAGAACACGCAGTTGGGCGCCTGGTCCGGCGCCACGCCGGCCATCCTGCTCAACATCCAGCGCCAGCCCGGCGCCAACGTGATCTCGGTGGTCGACAGCATCAAGGCCAAGCTGCCGGCGTGGACGGCCGGCCTGCCCGCCAGCGTCCACGTCGACGTGCTCACCGACCGCACCACCATCCGCGCCTCGGTCAGCGACGTGCAGTTCGAACTGGCCCTGGCGGTGGGCCTGGTGGTGATGGTCATTTTCCTGTTCCTGCGCAACCTGCCGGCCACCTTCATCCCCAGCCTCTCGGTGCCGCTGTCGCTGGTGGGCACGTTCGCCGCCATGTACCTGTGGAGCTTCAGCCTGGACAACCTGTCCTTGATGGCGTTGACCATCGCCACCGGCTTCGTCGTCGACGACGCCATCGTGGTCATCGAGAACATCAGCCGCCACATCGAGGCGGGCAAGACGCCGTTGCAGGCGGCGCTGCAAGGGTCCCGCGAAATCGGCTTCACCATCATCTCGCTGACGGTCTCCCTGCTGGCGGTGCTGATCCCGCTGCTGTTCATGAGCGACGTCATCGGCCGCCTGTTCTATGAATTCGCGGTCACGCTGGCCGTCACCATCGTGCTGTCGGCCGTGGTCTCGCTGACCCTGGTGCCCATGCTCTGCGCGCAGTTGCTGCGTGCGCGCCCCGGCGTCGAGGCGCATGGGGCATCGGACCCGCTGGCGGGCGACGGCTGGTTCGCCCGCGTCACGCGCGGCTACGACCGCCTGCTTGCCGTGGCGCTGGACCACCAGCGCGTCACCCTGCTGGTCGCGCTGGGCACCATGGCGCTCACGGCCCTGCTCTACTTCGTCGTGCCCAAGGGCTTCTTCCCGGTCCAGGACACCGGCGTCATCCAGGGCATCACCGAGGCGTCGCAATCGATTTCCTATGCGGAGATGGCCAGGCGCCAGAACGCGCTGGCGGCCGCCGTGCTGAAGGATCCGGACGTCGCCAGCCTGTCCTCCTACATCGGCGTGGACGGCAGCAACACCACGCTGAACGTCGGCCGCATGCAGATCAACCTGCGCCCCCGCGGCGACCGCGACGCCACCGCCAGCGAGATCATCCGCCGCCTGCAACAGGAAACCGCCGACGTCGCCGGCATCGCCCTGCACATGCAGCCGGTGCAGGACCTCACGGTGGATACGCAGATCAGCGCCACGCAGTACCAGTTCATGGTGGACCACCCGTCGCTGGACACGTTGAGCCAGTGGACGCCCAGGCTGGTGGCCGAACTGCGCAAGCAGCCCGAACTGGCCGACGTCACCAGCGACCTGCAAGCCAGCGGCCAGGCCGCCACCGTCGAGGTCGACCGCGCCACCGCCGCGCGCTTCGGCATCACGCTGGCGACCATCGACAACGCGCTCTACGACAATTTCGGCCAGCGCATCATCAGCACCATCTTCACGCAATCCAACCAGATGCGCGTGATCATGGAGATCGATCCCAAGCTGAACCAGGGCCTGAAGACGCTGGACGCCATCTACCTGCCGTCGGCCACCGCCACCAACGGCCAGGTGCCGCTGAGCGCGATTGCGCACGTGACGGTCAGCCGCAAGCCCATCCAGATTTCGCACCTGGCGCAATTCCCGGCGACGACGATCTCCTTCAACCTGGCGCCGGGGGCCTCGCTGGGCGCCGGCGTGGACGCCGTCAAGCGCGCCGAGCAGGCCATCGGCCTGCCCCAGGGCTTCGAAACCCGCTTCCAGGGCGCCACCGAGGCCTTCCAGACCTCGCTGTCCAACGAGCTCTACCTGGTCCTGGCCGCCGTGCTGGTGATGTACGTGGTGCTGGGCGTGCTGTACGAAAGCTTCGTCCACCCGCTCACCATCCTCTCCACCCTGCCCTCGGCGGGGCTGGGCGCCCTGCTCGCCATGCTGTGCACCGGCGCCGACCTGGACATCATCGGCATCATCGGCATCGTGCTGCTGATCGGCATCGTGAAGAAGAACGCCATCATGATGATCGACTTCGCCCTGGCCGCGGAGCGCGAGGAAGGCCTGTCGCCGCGCGAGGCCATCCACCGCGCCTGCCTGCTGCGGCTGCGGCCCATCCTCATGACCACCATGGCGGCGCTGATCTCCGCCGTGCCGCTGGCCCTGGGCAGCGGCACCGGCTCGGAACTGCGGCAGCCGCTGGGCTACGCGATGATAGGCGGCCTGGCGGTGAGCCAGTTGCTGACGCTGTTCACCACGCCCGCCGTCTACCTGGCCATGGACAGCCTGGCGCTGCGCCTGCGCCGGCGCGGCTTCGCCTTGCGCGCGCCGCAAGAGGACGCGGGGAGCGCCCGGCCATGAACCTCAGCGCGCTGTTCATCCGCCGCCCCGTCGCCACCCTGCTGATGACGCTGGCCATCGCCGCCGCCGGCGCGCTGGCCTTCGGGCTGCTGCCGGTCGCCCCGCTGCCGGCGGTGGACTTTCCCACCATCCGCGTGCAGGCGGAGATGGCCGGGGCCAGCCCCGAGACCATGGCGGCCACCGTCGCCGCGCCGCTGGAAAAACATCTGGGCCAGATCGCCGACGTCTCGGAAATGACCTCGCAGAGCAGCGTCGGCTCGACGAGCATCATCCTGCAGTTCGGCCTGGACCGCGACATCGAGGGCGCCTCGCGCGACGTGCAGGCGGCCATCAACGCCGCGCGCGCGGACCTGCCCGCCTCCCTCAAGTCCAATCCCACCTACCGCAAGTTCAATCCCGCCGACGCGCCTATCCTGGTGCTGGCCCTGACGTCCGACCTGCTGCGCCCCGAACAGCTCTACGACAGCGCCGCCACCATCCTCCAGCAGCGCCTGATGCAGGTGCCGGGCATCGGCAACGTCGACGTCAACGGCAGCTCGCTGCCGGCGGTCCGCGTCGAACTGAACCCGGGCGCCCTGAACAAGTACGGCATCGGCCTGGAGGACGTCCGCGCCGCCCTGTCCGCCGCCAATGCCAACAGCGCCAAGGGCATCGTCGAGGACGGCGCGAACCGCTACCAGCTCTATGCCAACGACCAGGCCCTGAACGCCGCGGCCTACCGCGACCTGGTCATCGCCTGGCGCAACCAGCGCCCGGTCTACCTGCGCGACATCGCCCAGGTCGACGATTCGGTGGAAAGCCTGCGCAACGCCGGCTACGTCAACGGCAAGCGCGCGGTGCTGCTGTGGCTGTACAAGCAGCCCGCCGCCAACATCGTCGAGACGGTGGACCGCGTCGATGCGCTGCTGCCCCAGCTTCGCGCGGCCCTGCCCAGCGGCGTCGAGATGACGATGTCCAGCGACCGCAGCAGCACCATCCGCGCCTCGCTGCGACACACCGAGCAGACGCTGGTCATCGCCGTGCTGCTGGTGGTGCTGGTGGTCCTCGCCTTCCTGCGCGACGTGCGCGCCACGCTGATTCCCGCGGTGACGGTGCCCGTCTCCATCCTCGGCACCTTCGGGGCCATGCAGTTGTTCGGCTACACGCTGGACAATCTCTCGTTGATGGCGCTGACGATCGCCACCGGCTTCGTGGTCGACGACGCCATCGTCGTGCTGGAGAACATCGCCCGCCACCGGGAAGCGGGGGCGACGCGCCTGCGCGCCGCGCTGGACGGCGCGCGCGAGGTCAGCTTTACCGTGATCTCCATGAGCGTGTCGCTGGTCGCGGTGTTCCTGCCCATCCTGCTGCTGGGCGGCCTGGTCGGCCGGCTGTTCCATGAATTCGCCATCGTGCTGTCCATCGCCATCGGCATCTCGCTGCTGCTGTCCCTGAGCACCACGCCCATGCTGTGCGCCCTGCTGCTGCGGCCGCGCGCGACGCCGGCCAGCCGCCCGCGCCCGGACAAGCTGGCCACGCGCATCGCCCGCCGCGCCGACGCCGTCGTCGACGGCATGCAGCGTCTCTACGAACGCAGCCTGACGCTGGCCCTGCGCCATCCGCTGCCGGTCCTGGTATCGCTGCTGCTGACCGTCGTGCTGAACGTGGTGCTGTTCGCCGCCGTCCCCAAGAGCCTGTTCCCGCAGCAGGACAGCGGGCTGATGGGCGGCGGCATCCAGGCCGACCAGAGCATTTCCTTCCAGGCCATGAGCACGAAGATGCACCAGGCCATGGCCATCGTGCAGGCCGATCCCGCGGTGCAGACGGTGGTGGGTTTCACCGGCGGGCGGGGCACCAACCAGGCCATGAACGACATCACGCTGAAACCGCTGGACCAGCGCAGCGCCTCGGCCTTCGAGGTGATGGCGCGGCTGCGCGCCAAGCTGGCCGATATTCCCGGCGCCCGGCTGATGATGTTTCCGCGCCAGGACCTGTTCATCGGCGGCCGCATGAGCTTCGCCCAGTTCCAGTACACCTTGCAGGGCGACGACTCGGCGAGCGTCAGCCTGTGGGCCGCCAGGCTGGCCGAGGCCCTGAAGGCCAGCCCGGCGCTGGCCGACGTCGTCTCCGACCGGCAGGCGGGCGGCCTGGAGACCCGCGTCGTGGTCGACCGGCCCACCGCCGCCCGCTACGGCATCACGCCCGACGCCATCGACGCCACGCTCTACGATGCCTTCGGCGAACGCCAGGTCTCCACCATCTACAAGCAGCAGAACCAGTACCACGTGGTGATGGAACTGGCGCCGCAATACCTGCAGGATCCCGCGTCGCTGCAACAGGTCTATGTGAGCACGTCCGGCGAGACGGCCAGCGGCACCTCGTCGACCAATGCCTCGTCCGGGCTGGTCAGCGGCACGGACACGTCCACGACGTCTTCCTCCTCCGGTTCGACAAGCAGCTCCGCCTCCGCCACGAACGCGGCCACCAACGCCATCGCCACCAGCGCCGGCAAGGCGTCCAGCGGCACGGCCGTGAGCACCAGCGGCTCCACCATGGTCCCGCTGGCGGCCTTCGCGCGGCTGGAAGCGGCCTCCACGCCGGTGTCGGTCAACCACCAGGGCCAGGCCGTGGCCGTCACCCTCTCCTTCAACCTGGCGCCGGGCCATACGCTGGACGATGCCACGAAGGCCATCCAGCAGGCCGTCGCCGACCTGCACATGCCGGTGACGGTGCATGGCGGCTTCGCCGGCACGGCCGGCGCCTCGATGTCGGTGGTGTCGACCATGCCGTGGCTGATCGCCGCCGCGCTGCTGGCGGTGTACGTCGTGCTGGGCATCCTCTACGAGAGCTACGTCCATCCCCTGACCATCCTCTCCACGCTGCCTTCGGCCGGCGTGGGCGCGGTGCTGGCGCTGCTGCTGACCGATACGGAGTTCACCGTCATCGCGCTGATCGGCGTCTTCCTGCTGATCGGCATCGTCAAGAAGAACGCCATCATGATGGTGGACTTCGCCATCGACGCCGAGCGCAACGAAGGCCTGGCGCCGGCGCAAGCCATCCACCGCGCCTGCCTGCTGCGCTTCCGGCCCATCATGATGACCACCTGCGCCGCCCTGCTGGGCGCGGTGCCGCTGGTGCTGGACCACGGCATGGGCTCGGAGCTGCGCCGGCCGCTGGGCATCTCCATCATCGGCGGCCTGATCGTCAGCCAGGTGCTGACGCTCTACACCACGCCCGTGGTCTACCTCTATCTGGACCGCTGGCGCCAGCGCGCGCTCGCCGCCTGGCGCCGGCGCCGCGGCATCCCGGCGCAACCCCACGCCGATGCCGCGCCATGAAGTCCTGCACCATGAAGTCCCGCACCGTGAAGCCCCGCATCATGCCGTCCCGCATCATGAAGTCCTCGTTCAAGCGCCTGGCCGCCGGCCTTGCCCTGCCCCTCCTGCTGGCGCTGCAAGCCTGCGCCGTGGGCCCCGACTACCGCCGGCCCGACGCGCCCACGCCGCTCGCCTTCAAGGAGGCGCCCGCCGCGCCGGCCGGATGGAAGCTCGCCGAACCGGGCGCGGCGCCGCGCGGCGCGTGGTGGGAGATCTACCAGGATCCCGTGCTCGACGGGCTGGCCGCCCAGGTCTCCGTGGGCAACCAGAACCTGAAGGCGTACGAGGCGGCCTATCGCCAGGCCCTGGCCGTCGTGCGCGAGGCGCGGGCGAATCTCGCGCCGACCCTGGCCGTCGACCCCTCGCTCACCCGCGCGCGCAGCAAGGGCAGCACCGGCACCACGCGCGAGCTCGAAGCCAGCGCCAGTTGGGACCTGGATCTGTGGGGCAAGGTGCGGCGCCAGGTCGAAAGCGACCAGGCCAGCGCCCAGGCGAGCGCCGCCGAACTGGCCGACCTGACCTTGTCGGCCCAGGCGGAGCTGGTGACCGACTACTTCGCGCTGCGCTACCAGGATGCGCTGGGCCGTCTACTGCGCGACACCGTGCAGGCCTACGAGCGCAGCCTGTCCATTACGCAGAACCAGTACGGCGCCGGCGTGGCCGCGCGTTCGGACGTGATCACCGCGCAGACCCAACTGGCCTCGGCGCGCGCGTCGGCCATCGCCAGCGAGCAGTTGCGCGACCAATACGAACATGCGATCGCGCTGCTGATCGGCAAGCCGCCCGCCGACCTCAGCATCGCGGCCGGCGCAATGCCGGCGCGTATTCCGCAGATTCCCGCCGGCCTGCCGTCCGAGCTGCTGGAGCGCCGCCCCGACATCGCGCAGGCCGAGCGCACGATGCAGCAACAGAACGCCCTGATCGGCGTCGCCGAGGCCGCCTGGTATCCGTCCGTCACGCTGTCGGCGGCGGCCGGCTATTCCGGCGCGTCGCCGCTGTTCTCGGCCGCCAATGCGCTGTGGTCCCTGGTCGCCAGCGGCAGCCAGACCCTGTTCGACGGCGGCGCGCGATCCGCCGCGGCCGATGCCGCCAAGGCCGCCTACGATCAGAGCGTCGCCAACTACCGGCAGACGGTGCTGGCCGCCTTCCAGGACGTGGAGGATGAATTGTCCAACCTGCGCGTGCTGGCCAACCAGGCCACGGCGCAGGACGAAGCCCTGGCGCTGGCGCGGCAGGCCGTCGTCATCGCCCTGAACGAGTACCAGGCCGGCACGCAGTCCTACACCACGGTGGTGACCGCGCAAGCCACCGCCTTGTCCAACGAAGAAACCGCCTTGCAGATCCAGCAAAGCCGCCTGGCGGCCAGCGCCGCCCTGATCAAGGGCCTGGGCGGCGGCTGGCGCAGCGACCGGTTGGCGCTCGGCGGGACCGGCGGCCAGGCGGCCGAGGTCCGCTGAGCGGCGCGGCGGAAGGGGCCGTCGGATCGAGATCGAATCCAAATCGAATCCAGATCGGATAGACATCGCATCGCCATCGAGCACGCGGCCGCGGGCCATCGAGCCTTCCCCGCCGCAATGCCGCAACCGGCGCGTCTCCCGCCCATCCAAGGCAGCGCGCGGGTCGGCGCCTTTTGTCCCATTTAAGGGACAAATTGACTGCTGCGCCGCATGATTTCGCGTTGGACAACTTGATGCATCAGACGCATCAATCCAGCGAATTTTTGCACTTTACACGGTTGTCGCCGTTCTTCATTCTTCGCGCATACCAAGACCAAGCGCCGGCGCCGCCTCCCCCAACGGCGCGGACAAGAACCAGGAGACCGAGCATGACGACGACCGGCCCCGCCGGCGTTCCTCCGCTGACCCGCCACGTGGCGGCGTTCGTGGTGGACACGCAGGAGCGCGACATTCCCGCGGAGGTGCAGCAGCTAGGCAAGAAAGCCATCCTCGATGCCTTGGGCGTGGCGCTGCCCGGCGCCATCTCCGCGCCGGGCCGGATCCTGGCGGATTATCTCCATGACCTGGGTTGTCCCGGTCCGGCCACCGTGCTCGGCACGGCCTACAGAATGGCGCCGCGTTTCGCCGCGCTCGCCAATGGCACGGCGATGCACGCGGACGACTACGACGACACCCTGCAAGCCGAGACCGGCCGCTACCAGGGCGTGCATCCCACCGCGCCGGTGCTGTCGGCCGTGCTCGCGGCCGGCGAGGCCCGCGGCGCCAGCGGCCGCGAGCTGCTGCTGGCGTACCAGGTGGGCGTCGAAGTGGCGTGCCGCCTGTTTGACGCCACACACGTCAATCACATCCTGCACGGGTTCCATGCCACCGCCACCTGCGGCATGCTGGGCGCGGCCGCCGCCGTGGCCCGGTTGTACGGCATGGACGCCGACGCCGTCGCCGCCACGCTGGGCATCGCCGCCAGCCAGGCCGGCGGCCTGCAGGAAAACTTCGGCACGTCGGTGAAGCCCTTCCATGCCGGCCGCTCGGCCGAGGCCGGCATCGTCTCCGCCGACCTGCAACAACGCGGCTTCACCGCGTCCCCCATCATCCTCGAGGCCAAGCGCGGCTTCTTCCAGGCGCTGGGCGGGGGCTACGAAGCCGCCCGCCTGGTGGACAAGCTGGGACGTCCGTGGTCCTTCGTCGAGCGGGGCATCTGGCTGAAGGCCTTCCCCACCGGCAGCCTCGGCCATCCGGCCATGACCAAGATGCTGGAACTGGTCCGGCGGTACGATATCCAGCCGCGCGACGTGGCGCGGATACGGGTGAAGACCAGCCAGAACATTCACCACACCCTGCTGCACCACCAGCCCAGGACCGAGCTGCAAGCCAAGTTCAGCCTCGAATTCTGCCTGGCGGCCCTGCTCCTGGAACGCAAATGCGGCCTGAACCAGTTCCATGACGCGCACGTCATGCGGCCCGACGTGCAGGACACCATCGCCAAGGTCGAATACACCACGTTCACGCCGGAGGAAGCCGCGCGCGAGCGGCACACCATCGTCACGTCCTACGTCGAGATCGAAATGCGGGATGGCCGCCGCTACGGCGAACGCGTCGACGCCGGCAAGGGCAACAAGGACGACCCCATGTCCGAGGACGAGGTGGCCGACAAGTTCCGCGAATGCGCCGAATTCAGCCGCTGGCCGATGGACAAGGCGGAACGCGCCATCGCGCTGGTCCGCCGGCTGGAGGATGTCGCCGACGTGCGCGACATCACCCGGGAACTGACGGCGGCCGGCGCCTGAGCGCCGCCGCCGGCGGGAAACGGCCGCTTGCGCCGCGACGGCCTGTCCCCGCGCAGCATTCGGCGGCGATCCAGGCCGGATGCGGAAGAAAGACAAGGAGACCATCATGCAATCCCTGACTCCCGCGATGCGCCAGCCGGCGCGCCGCGCATGCATGCAGCCGGAACGGACCGCTAGCACCCCGGCGCGGCCGCTTTTCGCCGCCCTGAAAAACGCCGCGGCGATGGCGGTCACGGCAACCATGGCCGCCGCCATCGCCGCGCTGGGCGCCGCGCCCGTCCATGCCGCCGAAGACCCGTCCAAATGGCCCACGCGTCCCATCCGCCTGGTGCTGCCCTTCCCGCCGGGCGGGGGCACCGACACGCTGGCCCGCATCATGGCGCCCAAGCTGGGCGCGCTGCTGGGCGAGCCCATCGTCGTCGACAACCGGGGCGGCGCGGCGGGCAACATCGCCACCGACATCGTGGCCAAGTCCGATCCCGACGGCTATACGGTGCTGATGGGATTCAACACCGCGCTGACCATGAATCCATCGCTGTACCGCAACCTGCCCTTCGACGTGCAGCGCGACTTCATGCCGGTCACCTTGCTGGCTTCCGCCGAATACGTGCTGGTGGTAAACCCCAACCTGCCGGTGCACAGCGTGCAGGACCTCATCAACCTGGCGAAATCCAAGCCCGGGCAGCTCAACTATTCGTCCAGCGGACCCGGCAGCCCGCTGCACCTGGCGGGCGAGCTGTTCAAGGCGCGCACCGGCACCGACATCACCCACATCCCCTACAAGGGCGGCGGCCCGGCCACCATGGGACTGCTGGGCGGCCAGGCCCAGTTGATGTTCGGCAGCGTGGCCGCGGTCATGCCGCACGTGAAGGAAGGCAAGCTGCGCGCCCTAGCGGTGACCGGGCTGAAGCGCTCCGAGGTGGCGCCGGACCTGCCCACGCTGGACCAGCTCGGGCTGCGGGGTTTCAACGTGACTTCCTGGTACGGCCTCCTGGTGCCCAAGGGCACGCCCGCGCCCATCGTCGACAAGCTGGCGGCGGCCGCGCAGAAAGTCGTGCAACTGCCCGAGGTGCGCGACGCCATGGCCAAGCAGGGCCTGGAACTGAGCATCGACACGCCGAGCGAGTTCGCCGACCTGATCAAGACCGAATCGGCCACCTGGGCCGATCTTATCCACAAGATGAACATCCACGCGGACTGACGCCGCGCGCACCCCAGCCACAGGACCCGGGAAAAATGCAGAAGAAACAGATGGACAAGCAGAAGGACAAGGACGGCGGCAGGAAAAAGGGCAAGGAAACGGCGGAGACGGCCGCCGGCGTCTCTCCCGTCATGCGCAAGCTGAGCCGGTACGTCGCCCGCGCCGCCGGGCGCGCCGTGCCGCGCGAGGTCGCCGAGCGCGCGCGCCTGCACCTGGTCGACACCTTCGCGGCCATGATCTCCGGCTCGCGCCTGCTGCCGGGCAGGAAGGCCATCGAGTACGTGAAGCCGCTGGGCGGCCGCGAGGAAGCGGGCGTGATCGGCACGCGCATCGTCACCACGGCGCAGAACGCGGCACTGGCCAACGGCATGTTCGGCCACGCCGACGAAACCGACGACACGCATCCGCCCTCGCTGACCCACCCGGGCACCAGCGTGGTCCCGGCGGCGCTGGCCATCGCCGAGCGCGGCCGCCTGAGCGGCGAAACATTCCTGCGCGCCATCGTGCTGGGCTACGACGTCTGCGCGCGCATGCTGCTCACGCTCAAGCCCATGCCCTATCTGCGGTCCGGCCATCACGCCGGCGCCACGGGGCAGTTGTTCGGCGCGGCCGCGGCGGCGGGCGCGCTGCTGGACCTCACGCCGCTACAGGTGCGCTACATGCTGTCCTACACGGGCCAGCAGACGGCGGGGCTCTACACCATGTTCCGCGACCCCGAGCACATCGAGAAAGCCTATGCGATGGGCGGCATGCCGGCGCACAACGGCTTGCAGGCGGCCATGATGGCGGCCAGCGGCTGGACCGGCGTGGAGGACATCTTCTCCGGCGAGCGCGACTTCTTCCACACGTTCGCGCCCGAGGCCTTCGACCGCGAGGACCTCGCGCGCGGCCTCGGCAAGAATTACGAGATGCTGCGCGCGTCCATCAAGCGCTGGCCCATCGGCGGTCCCATCCAGGGTCCCATGCACGTGCTCAACGACCTGATGGCCGAACACGGCTTCGGCGCCGGGGACGTGGAGAAGGTCATCGCCAATATGCCGGACAAGGAATTGGAGATCGTCGACAACCGCCCCATGCCCGACATTTCGGTGCAGCACCTGCTGGCCGTCATGCTGCTGGACCGCAAGCTGACCTTCGAATCCGCCCACGATTTCGATCGCATGAAGGACCCGCGCGTCCTGCGTCTCCGCGCCCGGGTCCATGCCGTGGGAGACCCCTCGCTGACCGACGTGCAGCGGCGCTGGCGCTGCGTCATGGAAGTGCATCTCAAGGACGGTCGCGTCCTGCGCGGCCAGACCATGGCCGCCAAGGGCAGCTTCGAGAACCCGTTGACGCCCCAAGAGGAGAACGAAAAGGCCATCGACCTGCTGGCGCCCGTGCTGGGCAGGAAACGGGCCCTGAAGCTGCTCGATGCCCTATGGCGCATCGAGGAGGTGAAGGACGTGCGGACCCTGCGCAAGCTGTACATGAAATAGCAAAAAGAGGCGCCAGGCGGGGGCGCCTCGGGGGGCGCGAGCGCCGCGCGTAAAAAGCGATGGCGCCTCCCGACAGCGATTTGGGAAAAACCCATTGCCTATCGTTACCCGGGATAGGGGCGCCAGCCCGTAGAATGCGGCAAGTCCCACTATCTACGAGGTCCTTACCCATGCATGCGACCAGCAAGGGCCGGCAAGGCATCCCCGGCGTATCCGGACGTTTCCTCCTGGCGGCGTTGATCGCCGGCGCGGTGGGCGTCCTGCCCGCGGCCCAGGCCTTCCAGGCCTCCCCCGACGCGCCCACCGACCTGCCGCCGCTGCTGTCGGCGAAACATCCGTCCCGGGCGAAGTCCGGCGACGCGGCCAGGGTGGCCCAGTTGTCCTCGGCGCCGTTGGTGCTGACCGTCGACCACGCCGAACTGCGCCAGGACAACCCCGGCGAGCAGTCCGTGCTGGATATCCGCCTGGCGCCGGAATCGCGCAAGGCCCTGGCCGAACTGACCGGCAGCAACGTGGGCAGGAGCGTGACCCTGCGCGCCGATGGCGAAGTGCTCATGACCGTCGTCATCCGCGGCCCCATCGACAGCGGCAACCTGAGCGTGACGCCGGGCGTTGACGAGCACGGGCTGACGGAAGCGAAGATGAAGCAGCTTGCCGGCAAGCTGTCGTCCGGCAAGAGCAAACTGGAGATCAGCCTGCTCCCGCGGGCCTAGGGTATTCAGGGAAAACCGGGGGCCTGGGCCCTGCCGAGGCCGGCCGCCGCAACGGCGTCACCGCGGCTTGGGCTCGGGCGTTTCCAGGATCTGCGCGACGAAGCGCCGCACGCCCGGCGCGCGCTCATGGCGCCGGTAGATCGCCGCCACCTGCGAGGGAATGACGGCGCCCGCGATGTCCCGGTACGCCACGTGCGGCAGCGCGATCACCCGCCGCAGCACGCTGGGCACCACGGCCACGCTGGCGCCGACCGAGACCTGCGTCAACACCGCCAGCAAGGACCCCGGCACCGCGCTGATGCGGGGCGTGAAGCGCCCACGCCGGGCCACCTCCTGCAAGCCGGAGCCCTGTTCCGGCACCACGAAGGACTCGCCCGCCAGCGCGCGGGCGGCCACGGGCCCGTCGCCGCGCGCCAAGGCATGGTCGCGCGGCAGCGCCAGGCAGAAGCGGTCCCTGGCCAGCACCCGGCTGGACAGGCTGGCCGGCAGGTTGACGGGCGTGCGCACGAAGGCGACGTCCACCTTGCCGTCCTCCAGCAAGCTGGGCAATTCGTCCATCGGCAGCTCGCGCGCGCGGATCTCCACCTCCGGCCAGCGCGCCAGGAAGCGCCGCGTCTGCTCCTGCAGGACGCCAGAATAGGCGGCGGATCCCACGTAGCCCAGCGCGATCGCCCCCACCTCGCCCCGTCCCGCCCTGCGGCCCACGTCGACAGCGCGGTCGAATCGCGCCAGCACCGCCTCGCTTTCCGCGAGAAACGCGACGCCGGCGGCGGTCAAGGCCACGGATCGCTTGGTCCGTTGCAGCAGCCGCGCCTGCACGGCGCGCTCCAGTTCCTGGATCTGCACGGTCAGCGTCGGCGCGGAGACGCCCAGCAGTTCGGCGGCGCGGGCGAAATGCAGTTCGCGCGCGACGACCGCGAAAGCGCGCAGGTGGCGAATTTCCATATTCGGTTTTTCTAAATAAAGAAGCCAGTCTTCTTTATTGAACACGAATTTACCCGATGCTGAAATGGAGCCTCGTTTTTCGCAGCATCAGGAGTCTGAAATGAAACGCATCACCCGCTTTACCGCCGCCCTCGCCCTCGGACTGGGCCTCGCCGCCTCGGTCCAGGCCGCGCCGCCCCGCCTTCCCACGCAGCCCGTCCTCAACCTGGCCGCCGCGCAACACGTGCTGGCCGCCGCCCAGGCCAAGGCGCAGGCCTCGGGCTGGCCTTGCGTCATCGCGGTGGCCGATGCCGCCGGGCAGCCCATCCTGCTGCTGCGCATGGACAACGCGGCGGTGCCGGCCGGCGTCGAACTGGCGCCGGGCAAGGCGCGCACCGCGGCGCTCTTTCGCCGTCCCAGCGGCGCGCTGGAAGACGCCATCAACGGCAAGCGGCCCGCCGCGGCGACCGCGCGCGGCTTCGTGCTGATGCGCGGCGGGCTGCCGCTGACCGTCGACGGCCAGGTGGTCGGCGCCATCGGCGTCTCGGCCGACACGCCCCAGCACGACGAGGAAATCGCCCAGGCGGGCGTGGCGGCGTTGCAGTAGCGGCCAGGAATCGCGGCCGGGGATCGCAGCCGGAAATTCGGCTTCAACCTCCGGCCTCACCCTCCCGGCTTGGAATCCGCAGCTTCAATACCCGACCGTGAAGCGCCGGCGCACGTGCGCCGGCTTCTCCAGTTCGTCGACCAGGGCGACCGCGTAGTCCTCGAAGCTGATGCTCGAGCCATGCTCGCCGGTCAGCAACTGGTCGGTGCCCAGACGGAACTTGCCGGTGCGTTCGCCGGGCATGAACATGGCCGAGGGCGACAAAAAGGTCCAGTCCAGGTCCTGCACGCCCTTGAGCAGATCGAGGAATTCCGCGCCCTTGGTCGCCTCGACCTTGTAGGCCTGCGGGAAATCGGGCTGGTCCAGCAGGCGCTTGCCCGGCGCGATCTCCAGGCTGGCGGCCCCGCCCACCACCAGGTAGCGCCGGACGCCGGACGCGCGCACGGCATCGATCAGCACGCGCGGATCGCTGGCGCTGAAACGCACCGAGCTGATCACCGCGTCGTGGCCGCGCAGCAGCGCGGCCAGGCCTTCCTTGTCATCGACGTCGCCGCGCCTGGCCGTGACCTTGGGCAGATCGGCGATCTTCTCGGGGTTGCGGGCGATCGCGGTGACGCTGTGGCCACGGTCGGACAGTTCCTTGAGGATGCGCGCACCGGCATTGCCGGATGCGCCAATGAGAGCGACGTTCGCCATGAGCGGATCTCCAGAGGTTCGATGTGGGACACGGCCTGGAATACAGGCCGGGTCGTCTGTCCTGCATCTTAAGCACGACGCCGCGGCGCCACAAGCGGCCCCGCCGGCCGGCGCGGGTCATGACCGCGCGATCATGCCGTCCCGCCGCTTCCGTTTGCTGTCATGAACCCGCGGCGCGGCGCAGATAAGCCAGGACGGCGGCCGCGTCCCCGGCGAAAACGATGCGGTCCGCCTTGCTTTCGCGCTGGTGGCGGTACATGGGATCGTAGTAGCCGGTCAGCAGGGCCTCGATCCACGCGCGGTGGCCCTGTACGTCGCCGCTGCGCGTCTGTTCCGCCAGCGCGGCGTCCATGACGGCCACCAACTGCTGGTGCCGCAGGCCGCCCAGCCGCTTCTGGATCTTGTCCAGGCTTTGCCGCAGCCGCTGCGCGAACAGCGCCCATCCCTGCGCCTCGCCATGCGCATCGATGAACTCGGCGCACAGGTTGACGACGTAGTCGCGCAGGATGCGTTGCACCCGGTTCTCGAAGCTGTCCTCCAGCCATACCAGCGGATAGCGTTGCATTCCCTGGTGCAGGCCCACCGGCAGGCTGCACCCCCCGATGGCCTGTCCCTCGTCCTCCACCACGAAATGCGCGTGGCCGGCGTGGCGTTTCTTCAGGATGTCGATGGCCAGGCCGTTCTCGAAATCGATCTGCGCCGGCTGGCCGACGACGCGCTTGCCGAAGCTGGAGCCGCGGTGGCGGGCGTGTCCTTCCAGGTCCAGGCCCTGCTCCAGTTGCAGCAGGACGTCCGTCTTGCCCGTGCCCGTCATGCCGCCCAGCACCGTGAAACGGCATTCGGCCAGCGCGCGGTCCAGCGTATCCAGGAGGAAACCGCGCAAGGCCTTGTAGCCCCCGACCACGCGCGGATAAGCGATGCCGGCCTCCTCGCGCAGCCAGGTCTGCACGATCTGCGAACGCAAGCCGCCACGGAAGCAATAGAGATAACCGTCGGGATGGGCGCGGGCGAAGTCCGCCCAGGCGGCCAGGCGCTCTGCCTTGACCTGCCCGCTGACCAGCCGGTGGCCCAGCGCGATCGCCGCGGCTTCGCCCTGCTGCGTGTAGCAGGTGCCGACCTTCTGGCGCTCGCTGTCGGTCATCAGCGGCAGGTTGACCGCATGCGGAAACGCGCCCTTGCCGAACTCGATGGGCGCGCGCGCGTCCATCATGGGGACGTCGCCAAGAAAAATATCGCGGTAATCGCGGGTATCGCCACGCATGCTCATGCGGTAAGGAATCCGATGACGGATGAGCAGGCGCGTGGCACGCGCGACAACCTGCGCCGGGGTTGGTTCGGCCAGCATTCTAGCGCGGATGCGGGGCCCCGCTGCCCGGACTGCCCGGGCAGCCTCGCGTATCGGTCCGATGCCGGCGACCGGTAGCCAGGGATCGCGTACCGGTGTCCACGGTACTTAGCGTCGCAGGACATTCCTTGCGGGCGGCCGCCGCGCCGCGCAGACGTTTTTCCGAGGTCGACGCATGAAGCTGCGGGACAAGGCCGGACAGGTCCGGGCCGGACAAAAACTGGGACTCGAAATGGAAATGGTGGCGGTCCGCCGCGGCAGCGGCGCCAGCCATGCCGTGCGGGCCTATCCCGCCTCGCTGGCGCGCCTGCGCGCCGCGCGCGGCGAGACGATGGCGCTGGGCGTCCTGGCGGGCCGGGTGGTCAGCGCGCGCGGCGCCCTCGCCGACAGCGGCCTGGACAATGGTTTCAACCTGCTGGAGAGCGCCCTGCGTCCCGTCGCCGGCGGTCCCGGCGGACTGGATCGCCTGGCGGCGGCGGTCCATGCGGAACTGCGCGACGTGCAAGACGCGCTGGCGCAGGAGGATGCCGCGATCCTGAATGCCGGCGAACATCCCGCGGCGTCCCTGGACCCGGCGCGCTACGCCGCGCTGCGGGTGCCGCGCCCCCTCTACGAGGACATCGTCGGCCATCGCGGCTGGCTGCACCGGGTGGGCATAGACGCCAAGGCGCAGAACAGCCCTTGCACGTCCATGCCTGTCCGCGACGCGGCGCGCGCGGTCAACGTCGTCATGGCCCTGGCGCCGGCCTTCATCGCGCTGTTCGCCAACAGCCCGCTGGAGTGCGGCCGGCCGACCGGGCGCAAGGACAACCGCGCGACCCTGTGGGAGCGCATGTTCCGCCATGCCCGCTACGCCAGCGACCTGCGGCTGCACCGGATGCCGGACCGGCCTTTCGAGGACCTGGGCGACTACTTCCGCTGGATGTTCGAGGGCGACACGCACAGTTGTTCGCTGCCGTTGGCCGCCGCGTCCGGCTACAAGCGCGACGCCACGGTCCATCTCGACGGCGATCCCTCGCTGAGCCGCTTCCTGCGCGCGCCGTCGTGGCCGGGCCGGCGCGCCGACAACGGCGCGCGGGTCATGCTGACGCCGCGCGCGGCGCATTTCACGTACGCCCAGTTCTTCAACTTCCTGGATGCGCGCTGGCGCTACCGGCTGGCCGGCGACTGTCCCGTGGAGGAATTGCTGGCGCACTGGGGCCAGCCGGGAGGCATCGAGGCGCTGCACGAACGCCTGGGCGTGGACGGCTACATCGAAGGCCGCGCCCCGTCGGCGCTATTCCCGGACCGGCAGTTGCGCCGCGAGGCGGGCGACGACGTCGCCATGACGGCGCCGCTGGCGCCCTCGGCCATGCAACTGGGGCTGCTGCGCAACCTGGCGCAGGCCGAGAGCCTGGTCCGGGAGTACGGCTGGCTGACCTTGCGCGGCCTGCGCGCCACCGCCATCGAGGCGGCGCTGGACGACGGCCTGGCGTACCGGCTTGCCGCCGACACGCTGGCCGTCGCCGAAGCGGGGCTGGCGGACGCCGACCGCCGCTGGCTGGCCTATGCGCGTTGTGCGCTCGACACCCGATGCACCGGCGCCGACCGCCTGCTCTCGCTCTGGCAAGCCGCGCATGGCGACGCCGCGAGCCGGCTCGCGGCCATCTACCCGGAACGCGTCCTCAGCCTGCCGTCCTGAGCGGGCCGCGCCTTATTCGAGCTGGATGCCCGCCTGCTTGATGACCTTGCCCCATTTCTCCAGGTCCGAGTGGATCACCTTGGCATAGTCCTCCGGCGAGCCGCCCTGGATATCGATGCCGGCGGCTTCCAGCTTGGCGCGCACGTCGGGCATCCGCAAAGCCTTGTTGATCTCGACGTTGAGCTTGTCGACGATCTCCCTGGGCGTGCCCGCCGGCGCCAGGAAGCCGCCATTGGTGTTCGCGTTGAAGCCCTTGTAGCCTTGCTCGTCGGCGGTCGGCACGTCCGGCAAGGCCTTCGCGCGCTTGAGGGAGGACACCGCGACGGCGCGCACGTTGCCGGACTTCACCTGCTCCTGGATCGCGCTGATCGTGTCGATGTAGAGCATGGTGCGCCCCGCCAGCAAGTCGGGATGCGCGGCGGACGAACCCTTGTAGGGAATCATCAGCATCGGCACGCCGCTGGCCATCTTGAACATCTCGGCGGCCATCTCCTGCGCGCTGCCGCGGCCGGAGGTCGCGACCTTGTCCTCCTCCGGGTGGGCCTTCATATAGCTGACCAGTTCCGGCAGGGTCTTGGCGGGAATCTTGGGATAGATGGCGAAGACCAGGGGGATTTCGTGCGTGTAGACGATGGGCTCGAAGCTCTTTTCGGGATCCCAGCCGAGATTCTTGAACAGGAACTTGTTGATGTTGTGGCTGCCGCCGACGATGCCTATCGTGTAGCCATCGGGCTTGGCGTGGGCCAGCATCTCCGTGCCCAGGTTGTTCGACGCGCCGGGGCGGTTGTCCACGATCACCGCCTGCCCCAGCGCGGTCGACAGCTTCTCGCCGATGACGCGGGCGATGATGTCGATACCGCCGCCCGGCGGCGCGGGGACGATGACGCGGATGGCGTGGTCGGGATAACTCTGGGCCGGCGCCAGGCCGGGCGCCAGGGCCAGCGCCGCGGCGGCGGTCGTGGCGGCCAGCGCCTTGGACAGGGTGTTGAACGGCATGTCTTGTCTCCTTCCTATTGGTTGATACTCAACTCTCATGGGAATCGCCGTCAGCGGCGCGGCGATCAACCGCGTCCGACAAAGGGCATATTGCTCGCCATCACGGTCATGGTCAGCACGTTCGCGTCCAGCGGCAGCGACGCCATGTGCCTGACGGCGCTGGCGACGTGCTGCGCATCCATCATGGGCTCGGGCGCCGTCGTGCCATTGGCTTGCAGCACGCCGCGCTTCATGCGTTCGGACAGCTCCGTCAGCGCATTGCCGATGTCGATCTGGCCGGCCACGATGTTGAAGGCGCGCCCGTCCAGCGACAGCGCCTTGGTCAGGCCCGTGACCGCGTGCTTGCTCGCGGTGTAGGGAGCGGTGAAAGGACGCGGCGTATGCGCCGAGATCGAACCGTTGTTGATGATGCGGCCGCCTTGCGGCGACTGGCGGCGCATCAGCCCGAAGGCGGCGCGGGCGCAGAGGAACACGCCGGTGACGTTGGTGTCGATCGCGGCGAACCACTTCTCCAGCGGCAGCTCGTCCATCGGCACCGCGGGCGCGTTCACGCCGGCGTTGTTGAACAGCATGTCCAGGCGGCCGTATTCGCTTTCGATCCTGTCGAACAGCGCCTGCACGCTCTCCGGCCGGGTCACGTCGGTGGGCACCGCCAGGGCCGCCTGGCCGCGCGACGCGGCCTCGTCCGCCAGCGTCTGCAAGGGTTCCGGCCGGCGGCCCGCCAGCACGACGGTCCAGCCGTCGTTCAGCAGCTCGATCGCCGTGAGGCGGCCCACGCCGCTGCCGGCGCCGGTGACAAGCGCGATTTTCCTGGAAGGGGCGTTCAAGGGATATCTCCTGCGATAGGTTGATGGTGTTGATGAGGTTGACGGTGACTATCGGTTCAAGTCGTCAGGCTCATCGCCGGGCGTTGTCCCGCCAGGCCTTGGGCGACGCTGTCCAGCACCATGCGGGCCATCGCCTCGCGGGTCTCCCACGTCGCGCTGGCGCGATGGGCCTGCAGCGTCGTGCGATCGGACTCGCGCAGCGCGTCAGGCACGCGCGGTTCGTCGACGAAAACGTCCAGGCCCGCGCCGGCGATGCGGCCCGCCGCGATGGCCTCGGCCAGGTCCGGCTCGTTGACCAGGCGGCCGCGCGCCACGTTGACCAGGAAACCGCGCGGCCCCAGGGCGTCCAGCACGGCGGCATTCACGATGCCTTCCGCCTGGTCGGCCGCGGCGCACAGCACCAGCGCATCCGACTGCCGCGCCAGCTCGACCAGGTCCGGCACGAATCCGTATTCGACGTCGTCCATGCGCCGCAGATCGGTATAGAGAATCCCGCATCCGAACGCCGCCGCGCGCACGGCGACGGCGCGTCCCACGCGCCCCAGGCCGACGATGCCGACGCGCATGCCGCTGAAACGGCGCGCCAGCGGCAGCGCGCCGGGCGACGGCTGCCGCGCCCATTGGCCGTCGCGCACGAAGCGATCCACCGCGCACAGGTTGCGGCAGGCGGCGATCAGCAGGCCGATGGCCAGGTCCGCCACGTCCTCGGTCAGCGCGCCGATGGTCGCCGTCACGGGCAGGCCCCGCTCGCGGCAATAGGCGAGGTCGACGGCGTCCGTTCCCACCCCGTTCACCGCCACCACCTTCAGGTTGGGCAACTGCGCCAGCATCTCCCGGGAGATGCCCGTATGGCCGCCGGTGATCACCGCGCCCACGGCCGCGCCCCGCTCGCGCAGGAAGGCGGCCGGATCGTCCATTTCGAACAGCTTGTGCACCTCGTACAGCGACGCCAGCTCGTCGTTGATCGCGGGGATCAGGATGGGGTTCAGTTGCAGCACCTGGGGCTTCATGTCCGTACGCCTTTGCATCGGAGTCGCGGCCGTGGGCCGCGGCGGTTGTCTCGGAATCGTTCTTGGTGGAATGTGTCCATGGTATGGAAAGATTGATTCTGATGGCAATATTGATGTACAAAATCAATATATAAAAATTTGTAGCGGGCATGCAGACGCATGGTCGCGCCTTCTCCCTCGCCTTCTTCCGCCGGGCCGCCCCAAGGCGGAAAACGACCCTGCAGCGGCGTGGCGCAGGAACATTCTTCAAGGATCCGCATGGCTTCCTGGATATCGATGAGCGAGGCATGCAACCGCCTGGGCGTGCGGCCGCAGACGCTTTATGCCTACGTCAGCCGCGGCAAGCTGGAAGTCATGACCGACCCGGAAGACACCCGGCGCAGTCTCTACCGGGCGGAAGACGTCGCCAGCCTGGCCAAGCGCAAGCAGGCGGGGCGCAAGCACGAGACGCTGGCGACCAATACCCTGTTCGGCGCCGAACCCAGTATTCCGACGGCGGTCTCGACGTTCATCCGCGAGCGCCTGTACTACCGCGGGCAGGATGCGATCACGCTGTCGCGCACGGCGACCGTGGAGGACGTGGCCAGGCTGCTGTGGAACGCGGAGCAGGACATCGACTTTTCGTCGGCGGTGCCGGGGGCGTCAGGGATATCGCCGGTCCCGGACAAGGACCGAACGGGCAAGGCATTGGCGGGTAGCCAGCGTGCGGCCAGCTCCCGGCGCGCCGCGGCCGGCGGCCACGCGAAGAGCGTCGCGCAGCCCGAGGACGCGCCCGGACGCGTCGCCGCATTCACGAGATTGGCCGCGCTGGCCGCGACGGGTCACTCCACCCGTGGACGGTTGACCCGCGTACTGCATATCGAGTGTCAGCATCTCGTCGGCCACCTGGCGCATGCCTTCGGCGCCCGGCAAGGCAGCGAACCGCTGCACCAGCGCTTCGCGCAAGGCTGGAAACAGCCGGCCAAGGTGGCCGATCTCTTTCGCGCGGCCATGGTCCTGCTCGCCGACCACGAACTGACCAGCTCCGCGTTCGCGGCGCGCATCGCCGCGTCCAACGCGGCCTCGCTGCCGGCTTGCCTGCTGGCGGGCCTGACCACCCTGGCCGCGCCCTTGCACGGCGACGCATCCGGCCGCGTGCAGGCCTTGCTCGACGAGGTCGAACGCCTGGGAGAGGACCACGTCATCGCGCACTACCTCTCCACGGGCCTGCCCCTGGCGGGCTTCGGCCATCACCTGTATCCCGAAGGCGATCCCCGCGCGCAGGCCCTGCTGGCCTTGTTCGAGCCGCCCGAGCCGATTACCCGCTTCATCCGCAAGGTGAACGATCTCACCGGCCTGCGGCCCAACATCGACGCCGCCCTGGCGGCGCTGGCCGCGCACCTGCGCCTGCCGCCGGACGCGGCTTTCGGCCTCTTCGCCACCGCGCGCAGCGTGGGATTGCTGGCGCACAGCCTGGAGCAATCGAGAGAGGCCCAGGTGATCCGGCCGCGCGGCCGGTACGTCGGGCCGATGCCGGAAATGGCGCAAGGCGCGCGGTAGCCGCCGGCCGAAGCAATGCGGCGCGGGACACGACGCTAGCCTTCGATCTTGTCCTGCGTCCGGGTCTCGAAGTCGCCGGCGTCATGGCGTTCGCGCAACTGGCCGGCGGGGTCGCCGCTCACGCGGTTCACCATGCGGCCGCGCACCACGGCCGGCCGCGCGGCGATGGCGTCCGCCCAACGCAGCACGTTCTTGTATTCGTGCGCCGAAAGGAATTCGGCCGAGTCGCCATACAGCCAGCCCTTCACCAGGCCGCCGTACCAGGGGAACACGGCGATATCCGCGATCGTGTAGGCCGAACCGCCCAGGTATTCGTTTTCCGCGAGGCGACGATCCAGCACGTCGAGCTGGCGCTTGGTCTCCATGGCGAAGCGGTCGATCGCATATTCGATCTTGGTCGGCGCATACGCGTAGAAATGCCCGAAACCACCGCCCAGGTAGGGCGCGCTGCCCATCTGCCAGAACAGCCATGAGAGCGCCTCGGCCCGCTCCGGTTGCGTGGTCGGCACGAAGGCGCCGAACTTCTCGGCCAGGTAAAGCAGGATCGAACCGGACTCGAACACGCGCACCGGCTGCGCGCCGGAGCGGTCCATCAAGGCGGGAATCTTGGAGTTCGGGTTGACCTCGACGAAGCCGCTGCCGAACTGGTCGCCCTCGCCGATCCTGATCAGCCAGGCATCGTATTCCGCGCCCTTGTGGCCCAGGGCCAGCAGTTCTTCGAGCAGGATCGTGACTTTCTGTCCGTTCGGCGTCGCCAGCGAATACAACTGCAAGGGATGCCGCCCGACAGGCAATTCCTTCTCGTGCGTCGGTCCGGCGATCGGCCGGTTGATGCTCGCGAACTTGCCGCCGTTGGGCTGGTTCCACGTCCAGACTTTGGGGGGAGTGTATTGATTGGAGTCGGTCACTGTCGCCTACGTATCTCGGTGCTGGCCCAGGCAGCCGGCGGTTGATCGATAGCGGAGCGGCCTACCTGACATCCCCGGCCGTGCCCGCGACGCCATAACCATAACCGGCAACGCGACGGCCGGTTCGGATATCCCGCATTCGAAACAAGGAAAAGACCGCTACCGGGCAGCCGCTTTTGTAGCCCGCCCCTGGGAATGCACGGGAAGGTCCGCCGATTATCCGCGCAGCCGGAATTGATTGATCAGCAAACCGCACATAATCGTGCCGACGCCCAGCCACTGCACACCCGAGAGCCGTTCGTCGAACGCGAACGCGCCCGCCCACAAGCCGACGACGGGCACGAGCAGCGAATAGGGCGATACGCGTCCCGCGTCATGGCGCTGCAGCAACCGTGTCCAGAGGGAATACGCCAACAGGGTGGCCAGCAGGCCCAGGTACAGCACGGCCAGGCCTTCGCGTATGCCCACGGCGCCCAGCATCCGCCACGTCGCGTCCTCGCCTTCGGTCAGGAAGGCCAGGGCGAAGAACGGCACGATAGGCACCAGGCTGCTCCAGACGACGAAAGCAAGCGGGTCGTAGGAAAGCCTGGCGCGCCAGGCGAAGCGCACCACCATATTCGCGCCTGCCCACATGAACGCCGCGGCCAGGGTCAACACGAAACCGATGAGCGTCATCTGCCCGGGCCCGTCCCCATGCGCCGACGCGATGGCGGCCAGGCCCACCGCGGCGACCAGCAGGCCCAGCCATTGGCGCAGGCTGCCGCGTTCATTGAGCAACGGGCGCGCCAGCAATATCGTGAACATCGCCTGCATCTGCATCACCACGGAAGCCATGCCCGCGGTCATGCCGAACTTGAGGGCGGTAAACAGCAAACCGAATTGCCCCAGCCCTTGCAGCAGCCCGGCCGAAGCGAGATAGCGCCAAGGCAGCGCCGGCCGTTTCACGAACAGAAGAAACGGCAGCGAAGCCACGGCGAAACGCAAACCGCCCAGCAGCATGGGACTCAGGCTCTTCAGCCCCATCTTCATGATGACGAAGTTCAATCCCCAAATCGCGACGACGCCCGCGACACATAAATAATCGCCGACGGACATGCGCGTAGCGGCTGTCATGGCCTTGCCCCCTCCCGGAACCTCTGCTGCCTGATTTTTTTCTTGCTGTCTTTATTCTTGCTGTCTTTATTCTTGCCATCGGGTCGCGCGGCGACGCTGGACGAACCTGACTGCGTCGTTCATCAAGCTGCGAAGCCACCTGCAAATTCGTCAGACAGCGCCCGCATGCTCAGCCGACGCTTCGCCGACGCTCAGGAGATCTGTCGAGTCTGCCTCGCGAATGCGCGACCGCAGATACTCAGCCGTCGCTTCATCCGTGCAGTACACATAACACCCTTTCATCCCGCGACTCATAAGCGTCTTATACGTATTCTTGATAATGCGATCCACCTCGGCTCTTGCCAGCACGGGGTCGATCTTAAGCCAGCTCTTGTATCCGCGAATCGTCTTGTCGTGACGGTCTCTCTCCTCGGGTCGAGTCTCGATCTTGCCATCACGGACAATAAGATCCGGACCAATGATGACGCCGACGTAGTCCACCTCAAGACCTTGGCAGGTATGGATGCAGCCCACTTGTTCAACTGATTCCGGGGCAATAATCCACAGACTGCCATCCTTGCTTAAGTTCCACTGTCTGCGATATTCGCCGATGACGATATCGTCCGCACGAGGATCTTTCTTGCTACGCCAAGGCCAGCAATATCCTGCAACTACACGCGCCTTGTTTCGATCATTCCTGGCCTTGATTGCCTCATGCAAGGCCTGAGGCGACTCGAACACCTGAAAATCATATTCGGTCGTTTCAAGAAGCGGATTCGCGGTAGTACGGATGCCAAGCACATCGTCCAGCCATGCCAGGTAGCCGTCCGATCCACTGCACCGAAACTGAGACGCCAGCTCGTACTCTTCCACTTGCGCGCCCTTGGCCTGGGCAAAATCTCGAATTCTCTGCTTGGTTCCTATGTCGCTCAGAGCTACACGTTGGTCTTCGTCGATGAAGAATACCGTGCATGCCGATGCGTCGATCAGTTCCTTGACCTGGTTCTCTCCAAGGTGCCCATACAAGCCGCTTTTTTCATTGAGCCGATGTGCTTCATCAACGATCAGAAAATCGTATGTGTTGACACCTGTGGAGAAGAAGCGTCCCGACCCCGAGAACATGCTCGAGAATTTGGTCTTGGTGATCGTTCCGGTCAGCCTTGATTGATAGACCTCGCGCGGGGCGGCGTTCTTCGACACGTACTGCCCGAACAGGCCCGATCCAATCAGACGCACAAGCAGGTTGATGGCCAGCACCGTTTTTCCGGTCCCTGGTCCCCCTTCAATGATCACAACCTTGGGGGCTTCCGCGGAGGCCGTCCGGACGGCCGCCAGGGCCGATTCGAATACCTCCTTTTGGTCGTCCACCAGCACAAACTCGGGCTTGGCGGCCAACAGGCCCTTCAGGGCATCGGCAAGCGCCTTGGACGGCCGGATGCGGCCATGAGCCAGTTCGTGAAGGATTCCCCTGGAATCACCATGCTTGACGTATTTCTTGATGAAATCCCGTAGTTGCTGGCGTTCCTTGGCGCCCCTGAGAAACAACGGCGCCTTAGCCGTGTAGCTCGAATAATGAGGCCCATCCAACACACCGTCACACGCATAATTGTGCAGGTAAGCGCAAGGGCGGATGGAAATTCCGCCCTCGTATACGGCTTCATTGAACCCCTCAAGCAGCGATGCGTACGACCAAGCCTGGTAGGAAGGATGGACCGTCTCCCTTTTCCCCTTCCCGACATAAGTCACCACGATGGCGTCTTTCTCGGTCGCGGAGGCTTTTTCCCATTGCTTCAACTCGATGATGATGGCGTTCTTGCCTCCCGCCTCGTCACTGCCGGTCAGGGTGACATCAATGCGTTTTGAGGATTGCGGGATGTGCAACTCAATGGCGACGCCCATATTGCCGGGTATCCCCTCATCACGCAGTACCATGGCGAGTTGATTCAGAGACTCTCTCCAGGAACGCATCTCCGAAGCATTCACTCCTCGACCGGTGGCTGCCTTGAAACGCGCAAGGACAACGTTCTCAATATCGTCGAAGTCAATGTCATGGAGAAACTGCTTCTTGTCCGCTTCGTAAACGATCATCGGGCTTGTCTCTGACGGCAAGGAACTAGAGATCGGTGTATTTCTTGCTTGAACCCTTGGCTTTATCAACAGGGTATTTTCGAGCGTTCTTTTGAAGCTTCTGTCGAACAGCCTCGTTCAGGTCCACTCCGAGTACAGACGCCAACCGGACAAGGTACAACTGCACATCCGCCAGTTCATCCTTTATCGCCTGCGCGGTTCGCGGGTCTTTGCCGGCAGCACATGACTGCGCCTCCGTCATCCACTGGAAAATCTCCGTAAGCTCGCCTACCTCTCCAGTAAGCGCCATGACCAGATTCTTGGGCGAATGGAACTGGGCCCAGTCTCGGGCCACGGCGAACTGTTCCAACGCCTTGGCCAAAGGGGCGACGTCGATGAGAGGATCGGGAAAAGGCAGGTCTTCGGAATGCATCGCTGGCGATTGTCCATATAAGTTGACAACTTATACGATATGTTAAACGTCTGCGCAAATGATGGCCGAGACCGACCCGTGGGAAATCAGGACGTTAGTTTTCGCGATGAGCCGGTGAAATGCCCCACAAAATATATGGGGAAATATGGTGAAGCCTACGGCGAGGCGTCGTCTCACATGCGAGACGATGAATCATGAGTTCTTTATTCTTATAGCGTTTCAGACGCGAATTACTAATACATATCCAAAACGCCTACGGCAGTCGGATCCTCGCTGTCAGAAGCCGCGCTTCAGCCGCTGCAACTCGGCCAGGTTCAACTTGGCCGCTTCTTGCTGCGCGTAGTCCCGCTCGCCTTCTTCGTACGCCCCGTTGTAGAGGCAACTGCTGCGATTCGATCTGCACGAATTTCCGCTCTTGGCGGCGGACGTGGAGGACGAGGAGAAAGCGGATGCGCCGTCCGGGCCGGCATCCTTCGTGGATCCACTCGAGGAACAGCCGGCAAGCAGGGCGACAAGACACAGGCCTACGACACGGGGGCTCGGCATACGGATGAACATCTCCTTAGCGCCCAGGCACGAACGCTATAGCCATCGGGATGGCGTGCTGTCAGCCAAGAATCCGCGCCCGGGCGAAGGAAATGCTTTGAGCAGGGGAAGCCCGGGATCGTTGGCCTTGTAATTCACCCGATTGTACGGATATTTACGATCCCTGCTTCGACGCGCCTTATGCGCCTATGCGGGCAGCGCCAGACGCCCGCCGCCCGCGCCGGGGATCGAATGTTCGATCTCCTGGAGCTTGAGCGCGGTGGGAAGGCCCCCAGCCCCGCCGTCGCCAGCCAGGCGGAACAGGGCCACGGCATTTTGCAGGCGCTGGGCCTGGGTTTCGAGCGCGGAGGCCGCCGCGGCCGCCTGTTCCACCAGGGCGGCGTTCTGCTGCGTCACCTGGTCCATCTGCGTCAGGGCGGTGTTGACCTGCTCGATGCCCGCGGCCTGCTCGTGCGAAGCCGTGGCGATCTCGCCGACCAGGGTGGCAAGCCGCTGCACGGATTCCAGTATGTCCTCCATGGTGCCGCCCGCGGCCTCCACCTGATGGGAGCCTTCCGCCACGGTGGCGCTGGACGCCGCGATGAGATCCCTGATTTCCTTGGACGCGGCCGCGCTACGCTGCGCCAGCGTGCGCACCTCGCTCGCCACGACGGCGAAGCCCTTGCCCTGCTCGCCGGCGCGGGCAGCCTCCACGGCCGCGTTGAGCGCCAGGATGTTGGTCTGGAAAGCGATGGAGTCGATCACGGCGGTAATGTCGCCGATGCGCCGCGAGCTGTCGGAGATCTTGCGCATGGTCGCGACGGCCTGCTGTACGGCCGCGCCGCCGCGCTGCGCGTTCTCGCTGGCCTGCGCGGCCATGTCGCGGGCGTGCCCGGCATTCTGCGCGTTGTTGTGCACGGTGGAGGCCAATTCCTCCATGCTGGCGGCGGTTTCTTCCAGCGACGACGCCTGCTCCTCGGTGCGGGACGACAGGTCGCTATTGCCGGCCGCGATCCCGGCGGCGCCGCCGTTGATCTGCACCACGCCCTCGCGCACGGCGCCCACGGTGCGCGACAGGCTGTTCTGCATATCGTCCAGGAACGGAATGATCTGGCCCACGCAGTTCTTGCCGAAGGGCGCGATGGGCTGGGTCAGGTCGCCGCCGGCGATACGCCGGAAATGCCCCTTGATGTCGTCCAGCGGCCGCTTGACGCAAGCCACCACGTAGCGATCGCCCAGCAACACCAGCAGCAGGCAGATGCCGGCCACGACCGCCGCGCCGATGAAGCTTTCCATGCGGTTTTCATGCGCCTCCTGCAGTAGTTGGTCCTCGCGCGTGCCGCCGTAGCTCTCATAGCGGGCCAGGGTATCGGCGAAGGCGCGGCTGGCAGGTGCGACCACCTTGGCTTCCTGCTCCGCCGCGCGTGCGATGTCTCCGGCCGCCAGGAAGTTCTGCTGTCCCGCGATGCCTTGATCCAGCGCCTGGAAGCCGGACTGCAGCGACTGGACCAGGGACTGCGGCACATACGATGGCGCACTCTGGGTGAAGGTCTCGAAGTTCTGGCGCGCCGCGACTAGCGCCTCGTCGACGCTGCGCGATTCGGCGGATTGTTTCTCCTGGTCGCGCGCAGCGGCATAGTCCTTCAATTGCACGAGGTGCAGGCGCGCAAGCACGAGTTGATCGTTGACGTGATTGAGCGACGAAACGTGCTTCAACAACACACCGCTGTCTTTCAGCGCTTTCTCGGCGTACACGAGACCGCGCGTGCCGAGGAAAGCCAGGACGATTACCAGCGCGCTCACCAACAGAAGCACGCAGAGAACCATGCGGCGAACAGTAATGTCTCTAAGGAACTGTTGCATATTCTTAATGGCGACCCATGTTGCTCTCGAATTCGGCGAAGCGCCGCAGACGCTCGCCGCCCAATTGGTACATTTACATAGAAAATATTGTTTTTTGTACACAATTTTGAGGGATTCTAATGTGGGGCGTCCGGGACGTCTTGTAAAAGTTGCACGCTGATGACAGGTGTCGCGGCAAGGCCACATCTCGGCAAAACACGCATGAAAAAGGCGCCTGGGAAGGCGCCGCAAACTTAAGGAAATCTTAGGAAAGAACCGTATAAATGGCGGCCATTGCACGCATCGAAAGACCGGTAAGACCAGCCCTTCGGTCCTTCGGTTTTCAATGCGGAAGAAGCGCTACTCAGGCCTGACGCACCCGCGGCGATTCGTCCTCCGGCAAGCGCAGGCGTTTCGACGCGAAGTCCTCGTACGGCCACCGCCGCAGCTCCTCGACATCGATGTCGATTCCCAGCCCCGGCCTGTCCGGCAGTTCCAGCCAGCCGTTCTCGATCTTCAGGGGCGTGGCCGTCAAGGCATCGCAGGCGGGCTGCAGATTGACGAAGTATTCGGCGATGAGGAAGTTCGACACGGCCAGCGAGACGTGCGCCGTGGCCGCGAGCCCGACGACCGTACTGTTGTTGTTGTGCGGGCTGAACAGCACGGCGTAGGGCTCGGCCATGGCGGCCAGCTCCATGGTGGCGAGGATGCCGCCGCAGGCGCAGACGTCGGGGTTGATGACGTCCGCCGCCCGCGCCTCCAGCAAGCCGGCGAACTGCTCCTTCGAATAGAAAGTCTCGCCGCATACGATGGGCACGCGCAGTTGGCCGCGCGCTTGCGCCACCAGGTCGATGTTGTCGGCCAGGCTGGGATCCTCGTACTGGAGAATGCCGAATTCCTCGATGCGGCGGGCGAACTCGATGGCCTGTTGCGGCCCGACGCGGCGATGCGCGTCGATCAGCAGATCGACGTCCGGCCCCACCGCGGCGCGCACCGCCTTGACGCATGCCACGGCGTGCTCGACGTCCGCCCGGCTGGCGACGGTACGCCAAGGCCCTTGGTAAGGATCCCACTTCAAGGCGGTATAGCCCGCCGCCACCACTTGGCGGGCCGCCTCGCAAATGTCGTCGATGCCGCCGGCCCCCTCGGCCCAGCCGTTGGCATAGACGCGCACGCGGCTGCGCTGGCGCCCGCCGATCAGTTGATGGACCGGACGATCGCAGGCCTTGCCGATGATGTCCCACAGCGCGATCTCGATTCCGCTCCAGGCGCAGGACAGGTCCACCGAATTGCGGCGGATCGCGAAATCGTCGAAGAGGATCCGCCACATGTGGCGCAGGTCGTGCACGTCGCGGCCGACCAGGTACGGCGCCATGCACCGCACGAAGGTTTCGACCACCTGTTCTTTTCGGAGGCTGGTGTAGCACTCGCCCCAGCCATGGATGCCCGCGTCGGACTCCACCCGCACCAACAACAGGTTTTTGCCGCTGCGGGGATTGAAAAGATAAGGCGTGATGCTGCGTATTTTCATAAGAAGACCAGGAAGGAAAGGGAATCAGATGCCGATGGCGCCGCACAGCAGCGCCGCCGCCGTCATGGCGAAACTGCCGCCCAGCGCGTACTTCCAGAGGTAGCGCTGGTGCTGGCCCAGCGTGATGCCGGTCATGCCGATCAGCAGGAAGGTGACCGGCGTGTTGGGACTGAGCGTCGCCCCCACGGTGTGCAGGCCCATCAGCGAAGCGCGCGCCACCTCGACCGGCTCGCCGCCGAGGCTGGCGTACATCTGGGACAGGATGGGAAGCACGCCGAAGTAATAGGAGTCCGGATCGAACAGGACGCTCATGGGCGCGGACAGTAGGGCGATGATCAGCGGGATGAAGCGTCCGCTCCCTTGCGGGAAGGCGTGCGCGGCCCCTTCGGCAATGGCCTTCAGCATGCCGGTCTCGTGCAACACGCCCGCGAAGACGCCCGAAGCCAGCAGGATGGCAGCCATCATCAGCGCCGCCTTGGCGTGGGCATTGAGCCGTTCCATCTGGTCCCTGGGACGGGGATAGTTCACGATGAGGACGATGGCCGTGCCCGCCATGAACACCACCATGGGCTGGTAGACGCCCCAGATGATGACGGCCAGGATGACCAGGGTGACGACGGCGTTGAACCAGAAAAGCCGCGCCAGTTGCCCGTCGTCGTCGGCCACCGCTTCCGCATGCCCGCATTCGCCGGCTTCGCCGGCCGTGCCGACGGCGCCCGCGGCCACGCGGCGCCGCTCCTTCGCGCCCAGGTAGGCGGCTACCGCCAGCAGGTACAGGACGCCGACGACGGCGGGGACGATAAGCGGCCGGAATATCTCCATCGGCGTCATGTGCAATACCGCCGACGAACGCAGCACGGGCGCCACCCAGGGCAGGATATTGATGCCCGCGCCCAGGCCGCAGATGCAGGCCAGCACGCGCCGGTCCATCCCCAGCTTGTCATAGAGCGGCATCATGGCGTTGACGGTGACCAGGAAGCAGACCGCCGCGGCGCCGTCCAGGTGCACCAGCACGCAAAGCACGGCCGTGCCCACGGCGATGCGCAGCGGGCAGGCGCCGACCCGGCGCACGATGGCGCGGATGACGGGGCGCAGCAGGCCGGCATCGGTCACCACGCCGAAGTACAGGATGGCGAACACGAAGGTCGCCGCCGTCGACGCCACGGTCTTCACGCCCGCCACGTACATCTTGCCCAGTTCCGGCCCGAATCCCCCGAGGATCGCGAACACGGTGGGTATCAGGATCAGGCCGGCGACCGCCGAGATCCGGTCCATCAACAACAGCACGGTCAGGCTGAGTATGGTCGCCAACCCCAAGGCTATAAGCATCCGTCTCGCTCCATGTATTTATCGGCTTTCCGCCCTGCGTGGCCGGTGGCCGCGCAGCACGCGAGCGGGTGCCTTTGCGACTCAGTCTAGGGACAGCTTCGATTCAAGTCCATGTCATAATTTCTTCCTACTCATCCAATTTTTATATCCATGGATCTCCGCCAACTGGAGTGTTTCGTCGCCGTCGCGGAGGAGCTGCACTTCGGCCGGGCAGCGGAAAGGCTGTGCATGACGCAACCGCCGCTGAGCCGGCAGATCAAGCTGCTGGAAAACGAACTGGAGGTGGAGCTCTTCTCGCGCGCGCAGCGCCAGATCCGCCTGACCGTGGCGGGCCGCTGCCTGCTGGACGAAGCGCGCCGCCTGATCGCCGGCGCGCGCAAGGCGCGCGTGACGACGCGGCGTGCCGCCGCGGGTGAATTGGGCGTGGTGAACTTCGGCTACACGACGGCCAGCGCCTATCGGCTCATGCCCGAGCTATTGGCCAAGGCGGCGCGCGTCCTGCCGGAAGTGGCGGTGGACCTGCACGAGGACATCTCGGTGCATCTCGTGGAGCGCCTGCGCGACGGCCTGCTCGACCTGGCGCTGGTGCGCCGCATCCCGGCGGACAGCGCGCTCGAATTCCGGCGCGTCGAACGCGAGCCCATGATGGCCGCCCTCCCCGCCGGCCACGTCCTGGCCGGCCAATCCGCGCTGGCCCTGACGGCCTTCAACCGCCAGCCCTTCGTCATGTACGCCGCGCAGGAAGGAAAATACTTCCACGACCTGATCGAGAAAATGTTGGCCAAACACGGCGTGGCGCCGCGCTACGTGCATTTCGTGAGCCAGACGCAATCCCTGCTGGGCATCGTCCGCGCCGGCCTGGGACTGGGCATCGTGCCGGCGTCGGCGCGCGAACTCTGCCTGCCCGGCATCGAGTTCCGCCCGCTGAAAGTGCGCGGCGTCCATGCCGACATGTATGCGGCATGGCGGCGGCAGCACCAGAATCCGGCGCTCTCGGCATTTCTCGAAAAGGTGCTGGGACGGCCATCTGCAAGGAGAACGCCATGGACCTGAAACAGTTGGAGTACTTCGTCCATGTCGCCGAGCTGGGCAGCTTCACGCGAGCCGCCGCCATACTGGACGTGGCGCAGCCGGCGCTGAGCCGCCAGGTGCGGCGCCTGGAGACCGAACTGCGCCAGACGCTGCTGTACCGCAACGGCCGCGGCGTCAGCGTTACCCCGCCCGGCAAGCGCCTGCTCGAGCACGGGCGCGGCATCCTGCAGCAATTCGAGCGCGCACGCCAGGAGGTCGAGGAAACGCGGGGCTCCCCGGTCGGGCGCGTGGTGGTCGGCGTGCCGCACTCCATCGGCCGCCTCGTCACGGCGCCTTTCGTGGCCGAGTTCAAGCGCGCGTTTCCCCGCGCCACGCTGTGCATTACGGAAGGCCTTACGGTGCACCTGCACGAATGGCTGGTGGCCGGGCGCATCGACGTGGCAGTGCTGCACGACCCCATACCCTCGCCCAGCGTGGAATTCGTCCCCTTGCGCGAAGACGCGCTGTTCCTCATCGGGCGGCGCGGCGGCAGGCGCGCGGCCGCCAGCGCGCCCATTGCGCTGAAGGAGGTGGCCGACATTCCCCTTATCATCCCCAGCCGTCCGCATCCGCTGCGCATGCTGGTGGAGACCCGCCTGGCCAACATGGGCAAGAAAATCTCCATCGCCCTGGAAATCGACGCGGTGGGCGGCATCGTCGACCTGGTGACGCGGGGGTACGGCCATGCCATCGTTACCGCGAACGCGCTGCTCATCGCCGCCGACGCGGCGAAGCTGAACGCCCGCCGCATCATCTCGCCACGCATGAGCAGCGTCCTGGCGCTGGCCACGTCCGCCGAACGGCCCGTCACCGAGCTGAGCCGGCAGACCGCCGACCTGATGCGGGAATTCCTGCCCAAGGCCCTGGACCAGAGCGCCAAGGCCGTCGCGCCGCAAGGCCGCCCCGCCTCGCGCAATCGCGCGAAAAAATAGCGCCGCAAATAGCGCCACACAGATAGAAGTAGCGCCGCCAGCTATTCATTCCTGTAATAGCAGCTAGATCGGAAATGCCGTTCCGTCCAGGTGCCGCGCTGTTTACCATGCACTCCACAGCCCGCCGGACTCGCCTTGCCCGCGCGGGAACATCGCGGAGGAGACGCACTTGCTGATTACCGACACCCAGGTCCATCTATGGGAGGCGCACCGGCCCGACCGCCCGTGGCCGGCCGAGGAAATAGAACGCCCTGTTTTCGTCGCCTACGATGGCGCCCGCCCGCATCGGGAAGAGCCCCTGCAGGCGGAGGAATTCATCGCCACCATGGACGCCGCCGGCGTGCGGCGCGCCATCATCGTGCCGCCCTCGCCCGTCGGCGACGACAACCTGACGGCGCTGGAGGCGGCCGTGCGCTACCCCGAGCGGCTGGCGATCATGGGCCGCTTCAATCCGGAAGCCGACGGCGCACGCGAGCGCATCGAAAACTGGCTGGCGCAGCCGGGCATGCTGGGCATCCGCCTCACCTTCCACAAACCCAAGTGGAGCGGCTGGCTGGAGGAAGGTTCGCAGGATTGGTTCTGGGCCGCGTGCGAGCGCCTGGGCATACCGTTGATGGTGTTCGTGCCCGGCCTGGTCGACAAGATCCCGCGCATCGCGCAACGCCATCCCGCGCTGAAGCTGGTGCTGGATCACATGGCGCGCAAGAGCAATCTGCGCGACGACGCCTGCTTCGCCGACCTGGACGAATTGCTGGCGCTGGCGCGCTACGAGAACGTCCACGTGAAGATGTCCTCGGCGCCCTGCTACAGCACCCAGCCTTATCCCTTCGGCAACATCGAGCCCTACCTGCGTCGCATCTTCGACGCCTTCGGCCCCCGGCGCACGATGTGGGGGTCCGACTACACCCGCCTGCCCTGCACGTATCAGGAGTGCGTGGATCATTTCCTCAAGGAACTGGACTTCCTGCGCGGCGAAGACCTGGAATGGGTCATGGGCAAGGCGGCCGCGCAAGTATTGGATTGGCCCGAACCCGCGGCGCGGTAGTTTTCCGGCATCCGGCAGGCTCGCGCGAGCGCCACGGCGCCGCCCGGGCCGACGTCATACGAGAGACAACATGAAGAACGCAAGATTTCGCATCCCGTCCTGGCTCCTGGCCGCAACCCTGGCGCTGGGCGTGCTGCCCTTGAGCACGCCGGCCCGGGCCGACGCCTACCCGGACAAGCCCATCCGCATCGTCGTCCCCTTCCCTCCCGGCGGCGCGGTCGACATCCTGGCCCGCCTGGTGGGACAGCGCCTGGGCCAGCAGATGAACCAGTCCATCATCGTGGAGAACCGCTCCGGCGCCAACGGCAGCATCGGCAACGAATACGCCGCCCGCTCCGCGCCCGACGGCTATACCTTGCTGCTGGGGTCCAACGGCATGGCCACGAATCCTTTCCTGTACCCCAAGCGCGCCTTCTCCGAACTCACGGACCTGGCGCCGATTGCCTTCCTGGGCTCGTCGCCCTTGATCATGGTGGTGCCCGCGAATTCGCCGTACAAGAGCTTGAAGGACGTCGTCAAGGCCGCCCAGTCGGATCCCACGAAAGTCACCTACGCCTCGGCCGGCCCCGGCAGCTCGGCGCACCTGGGCTCGGAACTGCTCAAGTCCGTAACCAAGACCGGCATGCTGCACGTGCCCTACAAGGGCGGCGCGCCGGCCATCGTCGACCTGAGCGCGGGCCGCGTGTCCTTCATGCTGCTGGATCCGCCGCAGGTGGTGCCCCAGATCAAGGCCGGGCGCCTGCGTCCCATCGTCGTGGCCGGGCGCAGCCGCCTGCCCCTGCTGCCCGACGTCCCGTCGGCAACCGACGCCGGCTATCCCGACTACGAAGCCATCGTGTGGTGGGGTTTCATGGCGCCCAAGGGCGTGCCCGCCGGCGTCGTCGCCAGGCTGAACAAGGAAATCAATACGGCGCTGGCCAGCGACGAGGTGAAGAAAGTGCTGGACGGCATGGGCGTGGTCACCAACCCCGGCACGCCGGAACAGTTCGGCGCCTTCATCGGCGCGCAGGCGAAGCAATCGTCCGCGATCATCAAGGAGGCGGGCATTACGGCCGACTAGACGGCCTCGGCCGCGATGGCGCGATAGTGGCCGTGGCCTGGTCCGTCTCCACCGCGCCGAACACCAACCTGCACGGGGGCCGCCAGCACCGCGGACGGCGCGCCGGCAGCATCCTGGCCGATCGACAGCTTGAACACGCTGACCGTCTGCGCCAGCGCTTCCGCCTGCTCGCGCAGCGACGCGGACGCCGCGGCGGCTTCCTCGACCAGGGCGGCGTTCTGCTGCGTCGCCTCGTCCATGTCCACGATCGCCTGGTTGACCTGTTCGATGCCGTCCGCCTGCTGCCGGTTGGCCAGCGTGATTTCGGACATGATGGCGGCGACCCGCTGTATGCCCTCCACGACGTTGCGCATCGTCACGCCCGCCTGGTCGACGAGCCTGGTGCCGGTATCGACCTTGCCGGCCGAATCCTCGATCAGCGTCTTGATTTCCCGCGCGGCGGTCGACGAACGCTGGGCCAGGTTGCGCACCTCGGACGCGACCACCGCGAAGCCGCGGCCGGCCTCACCGGCGCGGGCCGCCTCGACGGCCGCGTTGAGCGCCAGGATATTCGTCTGGAACGCGATGCCGTCGATGACCCGGATGATGTCGAAGATCTTCTTCGCGGACTCGTCGATGGCGCCCATCGTCTCGATCACCTGCGTGACGAGCGTGCCGCCCTCGCCCGCGATCGAGGAAGCCGATTCCGCCAACTGGTTGGCCTGCTGCACGTTCTCGACGTTCTGCTTCACGGAGCTGGTCAGTTGCTCCATCGTCGCGGCGGTCTCCTCCAGCGCGGCGGCCTGTCTCTCCGTGCGTGCCGAAAGGTCCATGTTGCCGGCCGCGACCTGTTGCGAAGCCGAGGCGATCATGGCCGAGCCGTTGCGCACCTGGCTGACGATATTCACCAAGCTTGCGTTCATGTTCCCGAGGGAGCGCAGCAGCCGGTCCGTTTCGTTGTCGCCGCGGGCTTCGATCCGGCTGGTCAGGTCGCCGGCCGCCACCGTATCGGCGACCGTGAGCGCGCGATTGAGCGGCTGGGTCACCGTCCGCGCGATGAACATCGCGACCGCGACGAACAATATCGCCAGCACCGCGGCCACGCCCACCGACTCCGCGAGGCGCGACATGAAGATGGCCTGGACGGTATCGACGTAGACCCCGGAGACGATCACCCAGCCCCAGGGCGTGAAGAGACGTCCGTGGGAGATCTTAGGCACGGGTTGATCGCTGCCGGGCTTGGGCCATACGTAGTCGACGGAACCCGCGCCGTTCTCCTTGGCCTGGTCAACCAGGTCATGGAAAAAACGGACCCCGTTGGCATCGGTCGTGCCGCTCAGGTCCTTGCCGTCGAGCTCCGGGGAGATCGGGTGCATGATGCCGCGGGCGTTCGTGTCGACGATGAAGAAGTAGGCGTCGCCGCTGTAACGCAGGCCGCGGATCGCGCCGAGCGCCTGTTGCTTGCCTTCGGCTTGGCTCAGGGAACCAGCGCGGACCTTTTGCTCGTAATACTGCAGCACGCCATAGGCCGTATCCACCGCCTGGCTGACGCCTTGCTCGCGTTCATGCAGCAGCAGGCCGCGCTCCGACCAGACCAGGAATCCGGTCAATATCGCCAGGCCCAGGACCGCGCTCAGGACGAACAGCCAGAGCTTCTTTGCGATCGTCAACGATTCGAGGGAATTCATCGGCGGCGGTCTCCACGAAACGAGGATGCCGCGCCGCTCCATGCCTGGCATGGGAGCCCGGGCGCGGCGGAAGGCCCACCCAGGCTTATCGGCACACTCATGTTAAATGATTGTTTTTGTACCCAAATTAACCATATTGTAATGTAGGGTACCCGGGGCCGTCTTGGGAAACCTGGGGGCAGATCACAGGTGTCGCGGCAAGGCGACACGCCGCGCGCTCAGACCAGCCGCCCGGTCAAGCGCGCGAGGAAGGCATCGCAGGCATCCAGTTGGTCCAGCGACACGTACTCGTCCGGCTTATGGGCGACGTCGATGTCTCCCGGACCGCACACCACCGTGGGCGTCGACAGGCGTGTCGAGAACAGGCCGCCCTCGGTCCCGAACGCGACCTTGCGCTTTCCGGTGCCGGCCGGCAGCAGGCTTTCGATGAAACGCACGGCATCGCTGGCGGCATTCGTCTCCAGCCCGGGATAGGTATTCATTTCCTCGATCTCGGGCGCGAACCCATTGTCCCGAGGCACCCGTTCCAGCACCTGTCCCAGGATGTCCGCCGGGCGGTCCGCCGCCAGCGTGCGGATCTCGAAATCCAGGACGCATTGATTCGGCACGATGTTCAGGGCCTTGCCGCCATTGATGGTTCCGACGTGTATCGTCGAATACGGCACGTCGTAGCCCTCGTCTCGCGCGCCCTGGTCCGCCAGGGTCTGCTGCACGGCCCGCATGCCGCCGACGAGATCCGCCGCGACGTGGATGGCGTTGACGTACCGCGGCGCCAACGCGGAATGGCCCTCCTGCCCGCAGCAGAGGGCGCGATAGGCGGCCTTGCCCTTATGCCCCGTGGCGATCTGCATCATGGTCGGCTCGCCGACCACGCACAACTCTGGCCGCAGGGCGGCCTGTTCCAGCATCCCTATCAATCGGCGCACGCCGACGCAGCCGATCTCCTCGTCGTAGGACAGCGCCAGTTGCAGCGGCTTGCGCAGCGGCCTGGCGGCGGCGTCGAGCATCGCGATCACCGCGCAGGCGACGAAACCCTTCATATCGGCCGCGCCCCGGCCGTATATGCGTCCCTCCCGCAAGCTCGCTTCGAAGGGTTCCGTCGTCCATGCCTGCCCCGCCACGGGAACGACGTCCGTGTGGCCGGACAACAGGATGCCCGGCACGCCCTCCGGGCCGGTGCTGGCGAACAGGTTCGCGCAGGTCCCGGCTTCGTCCTTGACCCATTCGCACGCGATGCCCGCGCCCTCCAGCAACGCGGCCACGTGCGCGATCAGGGCCAGGTTGGAGGTGCGGGAAATCGTCGGGAAGGCGATCAATTCCTTGAGCAGATCGGCGCTGCGGCTAAGCGTGGTCATGATAGGGAACCTCGGTTCATGCGTCGGTCTTGACTGCCGTGACGTCGATCTCGACCAGCCATTCGGGACGCGCGAGCGCCTGGACGACGATCCCGGTCGAGACGGGGAAAACGCCCTTCAGCCAACGGCCCATCACGTTATAGACCGCTTCGCGATAGCGGGGATCGATGATGTAGACCGTCACCTTGCAGATGTCGGCAAGCTTGCTGCCGCACTCGTCCAGCAGCATCGCCACGTTGGCCATGGCCTTTTCGGTTTGCGCGGAGACGTCGCCGATGCCGACCGATTCGCGGGTATCGAGGTCCTGGCCGATCTGGCCCCTCAGGTAGATCGTATTGCCGGCGATCACCGCCTGGCACAGGTCGTTGTCGAGGTTCTGCTCGGGGTAGGTATCGCGGGTGTTGAACTTGCGGATGCGGGTATGAGACATGGCGTTCACGTTTTCGGATTAAGGGGCCGACGCAAGGAAACCCGCGCCAGCCGGGGACTTCAATGCGGAAGAATCTTGGAAAGAAAGCGCTTGGCCGACAGCGACGTATCGTCGATGACGATATCGCCCTTCTGGAACGGTTCGAGCGCGTTGACCGTCTTGATCAACGTCGATTTCCCCGAGCCGGACGGGCCGCAAACCACCACGATCTCGCCCTTGTCGACGCGCGTCGAACACTGCTTCAGGACCTGGTGCTGGCCATACCACTTGTCGACGCCGCGCAGCTCGATGATCGGGACGGCCGCGCTCATTTGTCGAAGTATCCCGCGCGTATCGACGCGCCGATCAGGTTGAGGATCAGCCGGCCCGCCGTCACGCAGGAAATCATGTTGGCGTCGTCCTTCTGCGGCTGGATCTCCACGATATCCATGCCCACCACGCGGCCCTTCTTGACCAGGCCGTGGATGAGCTTGCGCGCCTGCACGAAGGTGACGCCGCCGGGAGCCGGTCCGGCGACGGCCGGCATCGTGGAAGGATCGAGGCCGTCCGCGTCGATGGTCAGGTAGTAATTGCCGCCATCGGGAATCCGGGAAAGCACGGCGTCCATGCCGATGTCATGCAGCTCGTACGCCGTGACGAGTTCCGAGCCGTAGGCCCGCGCCGCCACCAGTTCTTCCGGACGGCCGCTGCCCTGGGCTCGCAGGCCGATCTGGATGATGCGGTCGACGTGCGCCATTTCCGAGGCCCGGCGGATCGGGCTGGACAGACCCTCGCGCACGCCATTGACGTCGTCGCGCCAATCCAGGTGCGCGTCGACGTGGACCAGCGTGATGGGCCCCTTGGCGTCCAGGCCGCGAAGTATCGGCGTGGTGATCCCGTGGTCGCCGCCCAGGACGATGGGCATGGCGCCGCCGGCGACGATCTTGCGCACCGCGGCCTCCGCCCGCGCATAATGCTCGCCGGGCTTGGTCAGGTCCGGAATGACGTCGCCGCAGTCGACGAAGCGGACGTCCGTGCGCCCCTGCAGCAGGGGTCCGTCGATATCGAAGTCGTAATGGCCCGGCTTGCGCACGACGCGGTCGGTGGCCTGGCGGATCGCGGAAGGCGCGTTGGTCTGGTCGTTGCTGAAGTCGGAAGGGGCATACGGCGCGCCGTAGGGCATGCCGAGCACCGCGATGTCCGCTTTCAGGTTGTCGATGTCCAGGTCGAGTTCCGAATACAGCAAGGTCGGATGGCCGGTGTTGGGTGCGACGGTGTAGGTAGTCATGGGAGTGTCTCAGTGTCTCTGGTCGATGCTGTGTCGAGCGGTTTATCTGGCGCCATGGGATGCGGTGGCGGTGCGTCCGATGGCGGCTTCCAGGCGCCTGCCCACGCCGGCCATCAGCAGGCTGCTGAGCCAGTAGATAAGCGCCGTGGTTCCCAACACCTCCACGTAGGCGAAGGTGTTCGCGGTGAGCAGATTGCTTTGGTAGGTCATCTCCGGCAGGCTCATCACCGAAAAGATGGCCGAGTCCTTGAACATCATGATCACCAGGCTGGTCGTCGGCGGAATGAGGAACCCGAACAACTGGGGCACGATCACGTATCTCTGCGTCTTCCAGAAGGTCATGCCCAACGAGAGCGCCGCGTGGGTCTGGCCGCGCGCCACGCTCTTCAAGGCCGCGCGCAGGATTTCGCAGAAATAGCCGCCGGTATAGAAGGCCGTGCATCCGATGGCCACCGACATCGCCGACGCGGCCACGCCGAGCTTGGGCAGCCCGAAGAAAGACAGGTAGACGAGGATCAGGTAAGGAATATTCCGAACCAGCTCCACGTAGGCCAGCGCCACCGGACGAAGCAGGGTGCGGGATTGCGCCGAATAGGCGGCGGCGATGCCGATCAATATTCCCAGCGGAATGCCGATGGCGCTCACCAGCGCGGTGACGCGCAGCCCGCTTCCCAGGACCGGAATCGCCTCGCGGACGACTGAAAAATCAATGGCCATGGGGCAGCATCCTCGACACCCGCCGTTCGCACAGGCGCGACAAGGCCGATATGGAAAAGAGAATCAGGAAGTACACCACCGCCGTCACGGCAAATACCTGTAGCGGCAGGTCCGTCTGCAGCGTCGCGTTGCGCGCGACCGTCGCCAGTTCCGGGACGGCGATGATCGACATCAACGACGACGCCTTGAGCAGGATGGTGAATTCGCTGGTGAGCGGCGGAATGGAGCGGTAGATCATCTGCGGCAGCAGCACATGCCGCCACACCTGCGGCACCCGCATGCCCATCGCGTAGCCCGCGAAACGCTGCCCCCGGGAAATCGTCCCCAGCGCGCCGCGCAGGATCTCCACGATGTAGGCGCTGGTGTTACAGGCCAGCGCCGCGATCCCGGCGGAGATGGGAGAAATCGAGATATCCAGCAATGCGGGCACCATGTAGTACGCGATCAGCATGTGCACCAGCGCCGGCGTGCCGCGAATCAGGCTGACCCACAGCATCACCAAACCGCGCAGCGGCGCGATCGGCGAGATGCGGGCGAGCAGCAACACGATGCCCAGCCCCAGGCCGATAATGAACGCCACGGCGGAAGTAGCCAGGGTGACGGCCGTTCCCGAGGCGACACCCTCGAGAAACGGCGCGATCACGCCGCTCGAACCGAGCCAATTCGACATGACCGGGCGCCGTCAGATGGCGCCGCTGGGCAGATAGTCCGCGCGGGGCGTCTCCATCGGGCCGCCGAACCACTTCTTCTGCAACTCGGCCAGTTTCCCCGACGACCGAAACTCGTCGAGCGAACTGTTGATGAATTGGCGGATCTCCAGGTCCTTGGGATTGGCGGCCCAGGCCAGGAGCTTGGGCTGGCCGATCTCGCCGACGATACGGAAGACGCCGGCTTGTTTCCGCATCTGCACCGCGGCGATATTCGAGGGCATCAAGGCCACGTCTATGGTGTTGTTGGCCAGCGCGTTCGAAACGTCGGGATAGGCCTGGAAGAGCTTGGTGTCGGCGTAGCCCTTGCCCGTCTTTTCCTTGAGTTCCTTTTCGAACTCGTCCGCGACGGGCTGCGACGACGAGCCCATCTGCGTGCCTATGATCTTGCCGCTGATGTCGAGGTCCTTCTTGATCGACGTGTCGCCCGCGCGGACCATCAGCACCGAGCGCACGACGCCCACCGGCTCGCTGAAGGCGAAACGCTTGGCGCGCTCCGGCGTGATGCCCACGCTGGTCGCCACGAAATCGAACTTGTGCGACATCAATCCGGGCAGCAAGCCCTGGAACGGCAGGTTCATCTGCTCCAGTTTCACGCCCAGCTTTTGGGCCATCAATTCCAGTATGTCGTGGCCGTAGCCGACGACCTGGCCATTCTCGACGAACTCGAACGGCTCGTAGGCCGCTTCCGTGCCGACCGTCAGCTTGCCCCGCTTCTTGATATCGGCCAGCGTGCCGCCTTCGGCGAGCGCCAGGCCCGGCAAGGCCATGACCGCGCCCGAGGCGAGCGCCGTCTTCATGAATGTCCGGCGAGACTGCATTTTCATGATTTCCCTCTTGGATTTAGTATTTTTTAAGTTTCAAGGTCGATCGGCCGGCCATGCCTTGGAGCAACCTTGGGAGGGACTTTATCCCAACGAAAAGGGGAGGAAAAATAATTTTTTTATTGGTATGGTTCCAGAAAATGAAACCTTTTCCGGCTCTCCGGCCCACCCTTTCCGGGACTCATCATCGCCATGTCGCGCCCCGCTTTCGACGAACGTTCCCTGCGATCCCTGCGCATTTTCTGCGCGGTCGCCCAAGCCAACGGATTTGCCGCGGCGGAAAGCCAGCTCAACATGTCGAAGGCATCGATCAGCCGCCACATCCGCGAGGTCGAGGAAACCCTGGGGGCCAGGCTGTGCGAACGCGGCCCCGCCGGTTTCGTGCTGACCCACGCCGGCAAGGTGGCATTGGACTTCGCCCGCGAAGCGCTCAAGTCGCTGGAACGGATCCGGCCGGAAATCGACGCGGTGCGCGGCGTGTTGTCGGGGACGCTCGCCATCGGCATGGTCGAACACATCGTCAGCGACGTCGGCTGCCGCCTGCCCGAGGCCCTGGCGGCATTCAACGCGCAGGCGCCGGAGGTCGTCGTCGAGCTTTCCGTGATGACGTTCAACGAGCTCGATCTCGCGCTGCGCGAGCGGCGCGTGCAGGTGGCGATTCGCGGCATGTATCGCCGCGAGCCCGGCTTCGACTATCAAAAACTGTTCGTCGAACGCCATCGCCTCTATGTGGCGCGAGACAGGAAACGCGAGGCCGGGTCGCTGCCCATCGTCTACCGCTCGCAGCCCTTCGTGCTGGAGGCATTGAAAACGCTGGGCCGTTCGCGGGGGCCGACGGCCTCGGGACTGGAGGCCGTCGCCATGCTGGTGCTTTCGGGGAAATACGTGGGACTGCTGCCGCAGTATTACGCCGCATCCTTCGGCAAGCGGCGCGGGCTGGTCGAGGTGCCGTCCGGCCCCACGTACGACAACACGATCAGCGCCATCACGGAAGTCTCGCGTCCACGCACGCGCGCCCTGGATCTGTTCCTGGAGATACTCAAGGACCATCACAGCCAGGCGAGCCGGTAGCCGGCCGGGGAGCGCGTTGACCGCCGGCGCGATTACTGAGAAGCTTGGGGGGTCATGGCCCGCCACGGGCCGAAGGAATTCGCCACATGCTCAATCGACTCCTGCTCGCCTCCTGCTTCCTCATCCTGCTCTCCGCCTGCGCGTCGCGCCCGGACGAACCCAAGCGCAGCAGTTCCTGCCATTGGTGGAATAGTTGCTCGTATGACGGCCCCTACGAGCCTGGGGAAGCGGATTACGCCCGGGACGAGGCCCAGCGCCTGAACGCCGCCGAGGCCGCGAAACTGCGGCGCCAGCAATAGCCTTCGTTCCAACACCCCTGAAGCCGCATGCCTTGCCAGGCACATAGGCCCCGGGGGCGTCGAATCCAGTCGTGGAGTCCAGCTTGTTTCGCAGGTTTGAAGGTTTACTCGATCCCTTTCCCCCCGAAGACGCGCCGCTGCCGCCGAAAGGGGTATTCCCATTCCTATGGGCCTGCACGCGCGGTTCGCGCCGCTACATCGCCATGCTGTCCGTCCTCAGCGCGACGGTGTCGATCTACGAAGCCTGGCTCTTCGCATTTCTGGGACAGGTGGTGGACCTGCTGTCGACATGGCATATCGGCGAACCCGCGTCGCCGCATGTGCAGCAGGTGTTGTGGGGCATCGCCATCGTGCTGTTCGTCAGCATAGGACTGGTGGCCTTGCGCACCATGGCGCAGCACCAGATACTGGCCATCAACCTGCCGCTGCGGCTGCGCTGGGATTTCCACCGGTTGATGCTGCGGCAAAGCCTGTCCTTCTTCTCCGACGAGTTCGCCGGCCGCGTCACCACCAAGGTCATGCAGACCGCGCTGGCGGTGCGCGACGTGCTGCTGACCTTCAGCGAAATCGTGCTCGGCATCGGCGTCTACTTCTTCACCATCATCGCCCTGGCGGGCGGCTTCGACCGGCGGCTGACGCTGCCCTTCATCGGCTGGATAGCGCTGTACGCGCTGGCCATGCGGTATTTCGTGCCGCGCCTGGGCAAGGTCGGGCAGGAACAAGCCCATGCCCGTTCCTCGATGACCGGCCGGGTGACCGACGCCTACGCCAACATCACCACCGTCAAGCTGTTTTCCCATACCAGGCGCGAAGCCAGGTTCGCCCGGGCCGCGATGGAGGACTTCAAGGAAACGGGCTATCGCCAGATGCGCCTGGTCAGCCAATTCGAGATCGTCAACCAGGCCCTGGTGGCGGCGCTGATCTTCTCGGCGGGCGGCTATGCCCTGTGGCTGTGGCATGGCGGCGAGGTCGGCGTCGGCGCCGTGGCCGCCGTCACGGCCATGGCGCTGCGGGTCAACGGCATGTCGCACTGGATCATGTGGCAGATGGCCTCGCTGTTCGAGAACATCGGCACCGTGCAGGACGGCATCGCCACGCTTACCCATGTCCCCAAGGTGCAGGACGTCCCCGGCGCGCTTCCCCTGGCGGTCACGCGCGGCGAGGTCGAATTCGACCGGGTGTCCTTCAACTACGGCGGCGAACGCCAGGTGCTGGACGGACTGAGCCTGACCGTGCGGCCCGGCGAGAAGATCGGCCTGGTCGGCCGCTCCGGCGCCGGCAAGTCCACGCTCATCAACCTGCTGCTGCGTTTCCACGACCTGGACAGCGGCCAGATCCGCATCGACGGGCAGGATATCGCCCTGGTGACGCAGGACAGCCTGCGCGGCGCCATCGGCATGGTCACCCAGGACACCTCGCTGCTGCACCGCTCGATCCGCGACAACATCGCCTACGGACGCCCCGATGCCAGCGACGCCGACATCCGGGCCGCGGCCGTCCGCGCGCAAGCCGACGATTTCATCCGGCAACTGAGCGACCAGCACGGCAACCGGGGCTACGACACCCTGGTAGGAGAACGCGGCATCAAGCTCTCGGGCGGCCAGCGCCAGCGGATCGCCATTGCGCGCGTCATGCTGAAGAACGCGCCCATCCTGCTTCTGGACGAGGCCACCAGCGCCCTGGATTCCGAGGTCGAGGCGGCCATCCAGGAAAGCCTCAACGAGGTCATGGAAGGAAAGACCGTGATCGCCATCGCCCACCGACTCTCCACCATCGCCGCCATGGACCGGCTCATCGTCATGGACGAGGGCCGCGTCATCGAGGAAGGCAACCACGCGGCGCTGTTGGCCATGAACGGCGTCTACGCGCGCCTGTGGCGCCATCAGAGCGGCGGCTTCCTGGCGCAGGAGGAGTAACGCCGGGGCGGGCCCGTCCCGCGCGATACACGGCGCATATCGCGCAACATGCACAAAGTATTATCCAGGCGTTTCGGCAATCCGTAGCATGGGTCCTCGTTCGATCGGGGACACATCGAGGTGATTGCATGCACGTGCCGGGCCGCCCCAAACGCGAATCCTCCCTTGGGGAGGAGGCCGCGCAGCGACAGAAGGGCAGTCCAATGAGCGGACCGCTAACCGGGGTTCGCATTGTCGACATGACGACGGTGCTGATGGGACCCTACGCCACCCAGATCCTGGGTGACCTGGGCGCGGATGTCATCAAGGTCGAACCCCCGGCCGGGGACAACGTCCGTTCCATCGGACCGGCCCGCCACGAGGGCATGTCGGGGCTTTTCCTCCACTGCAATCGCAACAAGCGCGACATCGTGCTCGACCTGAAGCATCCCGAGGGCAAGACGGCCCTGCTCAAGCTGGTGGAGTCGGCCGACGTCTTCATCTACAACGTCCGCCCGCAGGCGATGGCGCGCCTGGGCCTGGACTACGAAACGCTGGCCGCGGTCAATCCGGGCATCGTCTATGTCGGCGCCTACGGCTACGGGCAGACCGGGCCCTACGCGTCCAAGCCGGCCTACGACGACCTGATCCAGGGGGCCGTCGGCATCCCGGCCCTGACGATGCGGGCCGGCTCGGACGTGCCGCGCTACGCGCCGCTGGCCATGGTCGACCGCATCATGGGCCTGAACGTCGCCAACGCGGTGTCGGCCGCCCTGTTTCACCGCGAGCGCACCGGCGAGGGCCAGCGCATCGACATCCCGATGTTCGAAACCATGGCCGCCTTCGTGCTGAGCGACCACATGATGGGCTACACCTTCGAACCGCCCCTCTCCCCGCCCGGCTACAGCCGCCTGCTCAACGAATTCCGCAAGCCCTACCGGACCCGCGACGGCCACGTCTGCGTGCTCGTCTACAACGACAAGCAGTGGAAGACCTTCTTTACCTTGATCGGTCGGCCGGAACTGATGGAGCAGGACCCGCGCTTCTCGACCATAAGCAAGCGCACCGAGAACATCCGCGAGCTGTACCGGATGGTGGCCGAGGTGATGGCCACGCGCACGACGGCCGAATGGCTGGTCCTGCTCGAAGAGGCCGACATTCCCGTCATGCCGATGAACACGATGGAATCGCTGATCGAGGACCCGCACCTGAACGCGGTGGGCTTCTTCCAGGAGGTCGACCATCCGAGCGAAGGCAGGGTGCGCCAGATGGCCGTGGGATCGACGTGGTCGCGCACCCAGCCGGCGTTCAGGAGCCATGCGCCGCGCTTCGGCCAGCACAGCGACCAGGTCCTGCGCGAAGCCGGCTATGGCGAAGAGGAGATCGCCGCGCTGGTGGAACAGGGCGTGACGGTGCTCGACAAGCCTGGCTGACGCCAGCCGGGACACGCGGCGCCGCGCAAGGCCACTCCGGGAGACAGAAAAGAGATGTTCGAACTGACACCACAACTACAGGAAATCCGGGACGCCATTCTCAGGATTTGCGAGGGCTTCGACGCCCAGTACTGGCTGGAGAAGGATAGCGCCGGCGGCTTCCCTTACGACTTCCACAAGGCATTGGCCGACGCCGGCTGGCTGGGCATCGCGATTCCGGAGGAATATGGCGGATCGGGCCTGGGCATCGCCGAGGCGGCGGTCATGATGCAGGCCATCGCCGAATCGGGGGCCGGCATGAGCGGCGCCTCGGCGGTCCACATGAATATCTTCGGCCTGAGTCCCGTGGTGACGTTCGGCTCGGAGGCGCAGAAACGCCGCATGCTGCCGCCGCTGATCGCGGGCAAGGAGCGGGCCTGCTTCGCGGTGACCGAACCCGATGCGGGCCTGAACACCACGCGGCTGAAGCTGCGCGCCGACCGCCAAGGCGACCACTATGTCCTCAATGGCGCCAAGACCTTCATTTCGACGGCAAGCAGCGTCGAGAAGATGCTGATACTGGCGCGCACCACGCCGATCGACCAGGTCGGGAAGAAGACCGACGGCCTCACCCTGTTCTACACGGACCTGGACCGCGGCCATGTGGAAACGCGCGAGATAGACAAGATGGGCCGCAAGGCCGTCGACACCAACCAGGTGTTCATCGACAACCTGAAGGTGCCCGCCGAGGACCGCATCGACGAGGAAGGCAAGGGCTTTCACTACATCCTGCATGGCATGAACGCCGAGCGCATCCTCGTGGCCGCCGAGGCCGTGGGGCTCGGACGCGTCGCGCTGCAACGCGCCACCCGGTACGCGAAGGAGCGCGTGGTGTTCGACCGCCAGATCGGCCAGAACCAGGGCATCCAGCATCCGCTGGCCGAGTGCTGGATGGAACTGGAGGCGGCCAACCTGATGGTGCTCAACGCCGCCAGCCTGTTCGATCTCGGCAAGAGCTGCGGCGCGCAGGCCAACGCGGCCAAGTACCTGGCCGCCGAAGCCTGCCACAAGGCCTGCCAGACGGCCGTGATGACGCATGGCGGCTACGGCTACGCCAAGGAGTATCACGTCGAGCGCTATCTGCGCGAATCCTACGTGCCGCGCATCGCGCCGATCAGCCCGCACCTGATCCTCTGCTTCATCGCGGAGAAAGTGCTGGGCCTGCCCAAGTCCTACTGAATCGAGGAAAACCGGACATGAGTGATTTCCTGCGGATCGAGCGCGACGGCGCCGTCGTCATCGCCACGATGAATCGCCCGGAGACGCGCAACGCCCTGTCGGACGACGACGTCGCCGGCGCATTCGTCGGGTTCTGCGAAGACGTGAATGCCGATCTCTCGGTGCGCGCGGTGATCCTGACGGGCGCCGGACCGGCCTTCTCGTCAGGGGGCAACCTGAAGACCTTGCGGGACACGGTCGGCTCTGGCCTCGGCGAGCCGGTGAAAAGCCGCCATGCCTATCGCGACGGCATCCAGCGCATTCCGCTGGCGCTGTACAACCTCGAAGTCCCCACCATTGCCGCCGTGAACGGGCCGGCCCATGGCGCGGGCAACGACCTGGCGTGCATGTGCGATATCCGCATCGCCGGCGAGCGCGCGGTGTTCGCCGAGAGCTTCGTCAAGCTGGGGCTCACGGCGGGAGATGGCGGGGCGTGGCTGCTGCCCCGCGCCGTGGGCATGTCGCGCGCCTGCGAGATGTCGTTCACCGGGGAACCCATCGATGCCCGGCAGGCGCTGGCATGGGGACTGGTGTCGAAGATCGCCAAGGATGACGAGTTGATGCCCGCGGCGCTGGACCTGGCGCGCCGCATCGCCGTGAATTCCGGCCCCGCCTTGCGCATGACGAAGCGCCTGCTGCGCGAGGGGCAGCACACGCGCCTAGACACCTTGCTGGAGCTGTCCGCCGCCTTCCAGGCCCTGTCGCATCACACGACCGAGCATGAAACCGCGCTCGGCAACGCCTTGCAACGCCTGACCAGATAGCCGTCCGAGCCGAGTCCGGTCCGAATACGGCACGACAACGATAAAGGAGACTGAATGAACCACGAACGGCGCCGAATCCTGAAGACCCTGCCCGCGCTCGGGGCCATGGCACTGCCGCTGGCGGCCCACGCCAGCCCCTCTCCGGGCTGGCCCGCCAAGCCCATCCGCCTGATACTGCCCTATGCGGCCGGCGGTCCCACCGACGTGGTGGCGCGGGCGCTGGCGGCGAAGATGTCGCAGCAGCTCGGGCAATCCATCATCGTCGAGAATCATACCGGGGCCAGCGGCAACATCGCCTGCGAGTTCGTGGCCCGCGCCGCGCCCGACGGCTATACGGCGCTTTACCACTCCTCCGGCTTCGCCATCAGTCCAGCGCTGTACCGGAAGCTGCCCTACGATCCCGTCAAGGATTTCGCGCCGGTCGGCCTGGCGGCGACCATCCCCACCGTGCTCATGGTGAACCGGGACCTGCCGGTCAAGACGATCCAGGAATTCGTCGCCTACCTGAAATCGCATCCGAACCAGCTCAGCTACGGCACGGGCGGCGTCGGCAACATCACGCATCTCGTGGTGGCGCTGTTCCTGCAGGCCAACCAGGCCCAGGCCGTGCACGTGCCGTACAAGGGCACGGCGCCCGCCATGACCGACCTGATCGGCGGCCGCACCCAGTTCATGCTGGACGCGGTCAATTCGTCTTTGCCCTTCATCAAGGACGGACGGGTAAGAGCGTTGGCCCTGGCCAGCAAGGAGCCCCTGGCGGCGCTGCCCGGCGTGCCCACGCTGGACGGCAGCGTGATGCCCGGCTTCGTCGCGCCGACCTGGCACGGCGTGCTCTTGCCCGCGGCGACGCCGCGCGAGGTGGTGACGGCTTTCAATGCCGCCCTGGCGAAGGCGGCCCGCGATCCAGGTCTCGACCGCCAGTTTTCCGCCCAGGGGGTGACCCTGGAATCGTCCACGCCGGAGCAGTTCTCGGCGTATCTGCAAGCGGAAATCGCCCGCTGGCGGCAAGCCGCCACGGCCGCCGGCGTGCAGCCCGAATAGCGCGCACCTCGGCGCCCATGACAATAACGAAAACGATAGCGAAATAGCGGATACCACATGAGGAGACACCCATGATCCGATGGAGACACATCCTGCCGGCCCTGGCCTGCGCCATGGCCGGCCTGTCCGCGGCGCACGCCGCCTATCCCGACCATCCCGTCAAGGTGATCGTCTCGCTGCCGCCCGGCAGCGGCGCCGACACGACGGCGCGCTTCATCTCGAAATACCTGGCGCAGGAACTCGGCCAGGCCTTCGTGGTGGAGAACCGTCCCGGCGCCAACAGCTTCATCGCCGCCCGGGCCGTGGCCGAGGCGGCGCCGGACGGCTACACGATGTTCGTCGCCAGCAATTCGCCCATGGTCACCAACGCGGCTGTGTTCAAGCACCTGCCCTATGACCCGGTCAAGGACTTCGCCCCGGTTTCGAGCATTGCCCGCTTTCCGATGGTGCTGGTGGTGTCGGCCAACTCGCCGTACAAGACCCTGGGCGATCTGGCGAGCGCGGCGAAGCAGGCGCCCGGCAAGCTCAATTACGGCAGCGGCACGCAGACCTATCAGGTGGCGATCGAGCGCCTGCACTCCCGCAACGGCATGAAGGCGACCCCCATCCAGTACAAGGGGACGGCGCCGGCCATCAACGATACGGCCATGGGCAGCGTCGACTACACCATGGCGGAGATAAGCTCCGTCCTGCCCCTGATCCGCGGCGGCAAGCTGCGGGCACTGGGGGTGGCGAGCGACGTCCGCCTGAAGGAGCTGCCCGATACGCCGACCATCTCGGAAAGCGGCACGCCCGGTTTCGAAGCCTCCGCCTGGACCGGCGTGTTCTTCCCGGCGCATACGCCGGCGGCCATCGTCGACAAGGTGTCGGCGCTGGTGCGAGCGCGGATGACGAGTCCCGAAGGAAGCAGCTTCATCGAAAACCTGGGCGGCGTCGTCTTCGTCACGACGCCGGCGCAGTTCCGCGACTTCCAGGTGAAGGAGATCCAGGCGACGCGGGAAATCGTCAAGAGCGCCAATATCCCCGTGGAGTAGACCGCCCTACCGCCGCGGCTCGGCCGTGGACGCGGCGGTCCCCGCCACCGCCTCGTGCGCCAGTTCGATGAAGTTGCGCGCGGCGGGCCGCAGGGCATCGGGCATGGCCGCCAGCGCGATGGCGACGTTGATGGCCGAGGACGGCGCGTCCAGGTGCAGCAGCCTGACGCCGGAACCGGCGTAGCGCGTGGCCAGGCCCGGCACCAGCGCCACGCCCAGGCCGCTTTCCACCAGGCTCAGCAAGGTCTGCACCTGCACCGCCTCCTGCGCGATGCGCGGGTGGATGCCGGCTTCCTCGAACACGTACATGGTCAGCGCATGCATGGTCGGGACCAGCGTGCGCGAATAGACGATGAACGGCTGGTCGGCGACTTCGCGCAGGCTGACGCTGTCGCGCTCGGCCAGCGGGGAATCCGCGCTGACGGCCAGCATCAGGATGTCCTTCTGCAACTCCATCAGCGTCACTTCGGTGGGCACCAGCACGGGAAAGCGCACCAGGGCCACGTCGAGCTCGTGGTTCTCCAGCCGCCTGAGCAATTCCACCGTGGTCGATTCCTCGATGACGAGATCCACGCGCGGGTAGCGGCGGCGAAAATGCCGCACGATCAGCGGCAGCAGGGAGTAGCTGGCCGAGCCGACGAAGCCCACCTTCAACTGGCCCTGCTCGCCCGACTCCCCTTCCCGCACCGCACGCCGGATCTCGTCGGTATAGAACATCACGCGGCGCGCGTTGCGCACCAGGGCCTCGCCGGCCGGCGTCAGCCGCAGTCCCGATGGAAGGCGCTCGAACAACGCGGCGCCCAGTTCGTCCTCCAGCTTCTTGATGGAGGTCGACAAGGGCGGCTGCGCCATGTGCAGCCGCTCGGCCGCGCGATGGAAATTGAGGGTTTCGGCCAGGACGATGGCCTGCTTGAGTTGCCGAAGCTCCATGATTTCGAAGGAGGATGGGTGGGGAATGGAGGCGGCCGTCGCCTGCCCGGCCGCCGGAATGGGGTCCGCCAATACACCGCGCGTATCGCGCGGTCTGCAACGGGTATTGGACGCCGTGCTGCTTGTTGGCCACGATTATGCCACTTACCGTGGAGACACCATGAAGCAGAACGATCCCATCGTCGTCGTCGGCGCCAAGCGGACGCCGATAGGCGCTTTCGAGGGCGCGCTGGCCCCGTACCGCACGCCGGAACTGGGCGCCTTCGCCATCCGGGCGGCGGTCGCGCAGGCCGGCGTGGCGCCCGCCGAGGTGGACGAGGTCATCATGGGCTGCTGCCTGTTCGCCGATCTCGGCCAGGCCCCGGCGCGGCAGGCCGTGCTGGGCGCCGGCCTGCCACCGGCGACGCCGGCCACGACGATCAGCAAGATGTGCGGCTCCGGCATGAAAGCCGCCATGCTCGCGCACGACCTGCTGCTGGCGGGGACGTGCGCCGTCGCGGTCGCGGGCGGCATGGAGTCGATGAGCAACGCCCCGCATCTCATCCCGCGCATGCGCCGCGGCTATCGCCTCGGCCACGGCGCGGTGCTCGACCACATGTACCGCGACGGCCTGGAGGATGCCTACGAGGGCAAGCTCATGGGCCACTACGCCGACGTGGCGGCGGAGGCTTGCGGCTTCGGCCGCGCCGAACAGGACGCCTTCGCGCGGGAAAGCGTGCTGCGCGCGCAGTCGGCCGTCGCGGCGGGACGGTTTCGCGAGGAGATCGCGGCGGTGCCGCTGAAATCGCGCGGCGGCGAGACCATGATGGCCGACGACGAGACCCCGGCGCGCTGCGACCCGGACCGGCTCGCCACGCTGAAACCGGTCTTCCGCAAGGACGGCACGGTAACGGCCGGCAATGCCTCGTCGATATCGGACGGAGCTGCCGCGCTCGTGCTGATGCGGGAATCCGAGGCCAGGCGCCGCGGCGCTCCCGTCCTCGCGCGCTTTGCCGGCCTGGCGACCCATGCGCAGCAACCGGCCGAGTTCACCTATGCGCCGGTCGGCGCGATACGCCGTGTGCTCGAGAAGGCCGGCTGGACCAAGGACGACGTCGACCTCTACGAGATCAACGAAGCCTTCGCCGTGGTGACGATGATCGCCATGCGCGACCTCGGCTTGCCGCAAGACAGGGTCAACGTCAACGGCGGCGCGTGCGCGCTCGGGCATCCCGTGGGCGCGACGGGCGCGCGGATCCTGGTGTCGCTGATCCACGCGCTGCGCCAACGCGGCCAGCGCCGGGGCGTGGCGGCGCTGTGTCTCGGCGGCGGCGAAGCCACCGCGATGGCCGTGGAAATCGCGCGATGAAGGAGGCCAACACACGCACCGGCCCGCTGCGCGGCCTGAAGGTGATCGAACTGGCCGGCATCGGCCCGGGACCGATGGCGGCCATGCTGCTGGCCGACATGGGCGCCACCGTGCTGCGCATCGAACGGCCGGAGGCGGTCGATCTCGGCGTGAAGCGCCCCCTCAAGTACAACCTGCTGGCGCGCAGCCGCAAGGCCATCGCGCTCGACCTGAAGGATCCGGCCGCCGTCGAACTGGTGCTCGAGCTGCTGGACGGCGCCGATGCGCTGATCGAGGGCTTCCGTCCCGGCGTGACCGAACGCCTCGGCCTGGGTCCCGATACCTGCCTGGCGCGCAACCCGAAGCTGGTCTATGGCCGCATGACCGGGTGGGGCCAGACGGGCCCGCTGGCGAGCGCCGCCGGCCACGACATCAACTACATCGCGCTGTCCGGGGCGCTCGGCGCCATCGGGCGCAAGGACCAGCCGCCGAGCGTGCCGCTGGCGCTACTGGGCGACTTCGGCGGCGGCGCGACGTTCATGGCGATGGGCATCCTCGCGGCCATCATCGAAGCGCGCGCCGGCGGCGAGGGGCAGGTCGTCGACGCCGCCATCGTCGATGGCGCCATCAACCTCGCCACCGCGTTCTACGGCTTGCACGCGGCGGGTCTGTGGCGGCCGGAACGCGGCAGCAACATACTGGACTCCGGCGCGCCGTTCTACGATGTCTACGAATGCAAGGACGGCCGGTATCTTTCCATCGGTCCGATCGAAAAGCGTTTTTATGACGAGCTCGTCGCCCGCCTCGGCCTGGACCCGGCCGAACTCGGCGACCAGGACGACCCGGCCGATTGGCCCAAGGCGAAAGCGGCATTCGCCAGGGCGTTCAAGTCGCGGACGCTGGCGGACTGGCGCGCCGAACTGGAAGGCACCGACGTCTGTTTCGCGCCCGTGCTGTCCTTCGACGAGGCGCCGCAACACCCGCATCTGCAGACGCGCGCCAGCTTCGTCGACGTCGACGGCGTGGTCCAGCCCTCCCCCGCGCCCCGCTTCAGCCGCACCCCGGCCGCCGCCCCGACCCCGCCCGAGGCGGGCAGCCCGGCGACGGCGGCGCAAGCCCTGGCCGGCTGGCTCGACGCCAGCGCTATCGCACGCTGGCGGGACAGGGGCGTGTTCGGGAAGTAAGGCGGCCCGGCGTACAGCGAATTCGGATAAGCCGTGCCTATCATGCCGCCCGCGTCGGGGCGGTTTTCCACGATGACAGTTCGCACAGGGTTTCAGTCAGGCGAAACAAGGGAAACCCCGCGAACCAACGCGCTTTATCATCGCGCGGGGGGCGCTACGCCTTCGCCGCCATACCGCCCTTCCCGGCCTTGCTCTGTATATGGGCGTCTCCCCATGCTTTCAGCGCGTGTATGACGGGCGCCAGCGTCTGCCCATGGTTCGTCAGCCGGTACTCCACCTTGGGCGGCACCTCGGGATAGACCTTGCGGGCGATGAGTCCGTCGCCTTCCAGCTCCCGGAGCTGGTTGGTCAGCATGCGTTGCGTGATGTTGGGCAGCAGGCGGCGCAGCTCATTGAACCGCAGCACCCGTTCGGTGAGCAGGCGGTAGAGGATGACGCCTTTCCATTTGCCGCCGATCAGGTCGAGCGTGGCTTCGACCGAGCAGCCGACGGCGCAGGTAAACGTTTGATGAGGGACGCGGCCCATGACAGTACCTTTTTCGACACTATATGCAGAATATGTGCGTTCTTCCGCTATCCGCCAATATAGCCAAGAATGACGGGCATGGGTTTTCAAACATGGGTTTTCAAACAAAGGAGTCCGTCATGAAAGCTATAGGCTTCAATCAGCCGCTGCCTGCTTCCGACCCGCAGAGCCTGGTGGATCTGGACCTGCCCACGCCGGAATACGGCGAACAGGACCTGCTGGTCGAGGTGCAGGCCATCGCCGTCAACCCGGCCGATACGAAGGTGCGTGCCTCCGCGCGGCCGGCCGCCGGTTCCTGGCGCATCCTCGGATGGGACGCCGTGGGGCGTGTGCGCGCGGTGGGCGAGCGCGTCGCGGGCTTCAAGCCGGGCGACCAGGTGTTCTACGCGGGCGCGATCAACCGCCCCGGCTCCTATGCCGAATTGCAGGCGGTGGATGCGCGCATTGCCGCCCACGTTCCGCGCACGCTCGGTATTGAAGATGCCGCCGCGCTGCCGCTGACCACGCTCACCGCATGGGAGACGCTGTTCGACCGCCTGCGGGTGGAGCAAGCGGTCGCGGGCGCGGCCAATGCCATCGTGGTGATCGGCGGGGCGGGCGGCGTCGGCTCCATGACGATCCAACTGGCGCGGGCCTTGACCGGCCTGGCCGTCATCGCCACCGCCTCGCGGGCGGAGACGGTGGAGTGGGTGAAGAAGATAGGCGCCCATCACGTCATCGACCACCGGCAGCCCTTGGCCCCTCAGGTCGAGGCCCTGGGGCTGGGATCGCCGGCCTTCGTCTTCTCGACCACCCACACCGACCGTTATCTGCCCGACATCGCGCAACTGATCGCGCCGCAGGGGCGCATCGCCTTGATCGACGATCCGGCGTCGCTCGACATCGTTCCGCTGAAAAGCAAGAGCCTGTCGATCCACTGGGAATTCATGTTCACCCGGCCGTTGCTGGGCACGGCCGACATCGCCCGCCAGCAGGAAATCCTGCGCGAGGCCGCCCGGCTTGCCGATCAAGGAAAGATCGTGACCACCCGCACGCAGACATTGGGGACGATCAATGCGCAGAACCTGCGGGCGGCGCATGAGCTGCTGGAGAGCGGACGGGCTATCGGCAAGATCGTGCTGGCGGGTTGGTGAGTTCTGTAATGGACCGGTAGGCGCCGCTTCCACGGGCCAAATGGCATCGCCTGCCTGGTGAACACCGCCTGCCGGTTGAAACTTGTTCCGGCATTCGCTCACTCATACAAAATTCCTATCGAGGTGAGCCTGTGGCCAAAGTCAACGACCTTCGAGCCTTCCTGGCCGTCGCCCGCGAGCAGAGCTTTACCAAGGCCGCCGCGAAGCTGGGCCTCGCGCCATCCGACTTGAGCAACACCATGCGCGCGCTGGAAGGAAGGCTGGGCGTGCACCTGCTGGTTCGCACGCCCCGCAGCGTGACGCTCACTGCGACAGGAGCGCGGCTGATGCACGCCATCGCGCCGCTTTTCGATCGCATCGCCACGAACGAGGAAGCCGCGGAAGCGGCGCGCGACAAGCCCCGGGGCGTCATCCGCGTGACCTGCACGGACGAGCAGATCGAACTATGCATACGGCCCAAGCTGGCGAAGTTCCTGGAAGACTATCCGGAGATCACGCTGGAACTCTACGTGGACGAGGATGTGGACGATGGATGCGCCGACGCCGTCGAAGAGCCGTTCGACGCCGGCATACGCATGGGGGCATCCACCGGCAAGGGCATGATCGCCGTTCGCATCGGACCGGACTGGCGCCTGGCGGTAGTGGGATCGCCCGCGTACTTCGCGCGCCATTCAGTGCCGGAAACACCCGACGAGCTGATCCGGCATCGTTGCATCAACCTCCGGCCTCGGCCCGCCGATCCCATCCACGCATGGGAGTTCGAGAAGGACGGCAAGCCCTTCACCATCGAGACCGCAGGGCAGCTTGTTTTCAACCGCATCGCGCACGCCCTCGATGCGGCCGTGGACGGCTTTGGCCTGGCCTACGTGCCCGAGGAACTGGCAGCGCCTTACCTGGCCGACGGACGGCTGGAAGCGGCGCTCGCCGATTGGAGTCCTTATTTCCAGGGATTCCACCTGTGCTACCCGAAAGGTCGCCAACCCTCGCCGGCGTTTGCCGCGTTCGTGGAAGCGCTGAAGTATCCGGGTCCAGTTGGACCGGGGCTGGAGAATCTCTATATCTGAAGAATATCGCCATGACGCCATGCATTCCCCGAACGACAATAGCCAGCGCTCATGGACATTCCTTATTCTCAATCGATTCCATTCAGGAAAGTCGCGAAGCATCCGTGGGATGCTATTAATCGATAGATTTTCGGATTTACATTGCGTTTCATAAACCGATACCGTGCGTGCGCGCACCCGATTGGCCACGGATCGTTTATTTACTGCACGCCTCCGTACAGCCCCTCGCCGCCGTTTGGTGCATAAATTGGTGCACCGCTTCGACCACGCTCCAGATGCGTCAAAACAAGCACCAGGACGCGACATCATCCCCGCATGAACAGGCCGGCCGGCATCCTTTCCCCTGTTGTTCGATACCCATAGAATTTTGTCCAGCGGTACACGATTTCGGATTGATTGATCATGCGAAATCGGCGCCCGGCAAATGATCGACAACGCTCTCAGGGAACTGGATCATTGATATGAAGTACGCTTCGGATCGCTTGGCTTCAGTGGATGCCTCCGCCTCGGAACGCGCGTCCGCCAAGGCGCGCGCGTTGATCAACCAGGGCGTGGACATTATCAGCCTGGCATCGGGAGAACCCGACTTCGATACGCCCAGGCACATCGTGGATGCGGCCATCGCGGCGCTCAATGAAGGACAGACGCACTACACGGGTGTCGGCGGCACGCCGGAACTGAAAGACGCGATCATTACGAAGTTCAGCCGGGACAACGGGTTGACGTTCACCCGCAACGAGGTGATGGCCACGCCCGGCGCCAAGAGCGCCGTCTATATGGCGCTCCTGGCGACCCTGGATGCCGGCGACGAGGTCATCGTCCCCGCGCCGCATTGGGTGTCCTACACGGACATGACCACGCTCGCGGGCGGCGCCAGCGTGGTGGTCCCCTGCGGCTGGGAAACCCAATACAAACTCACGCCCGGCCTGCTGCGCAGCGCGATCACGCCGCGGACCCGCTGGCTGGTCATGAACTCGCCCAACAATCCCAGCGGCGCGGTGTATTCGGAAACCGAGCTCGAACAGTTGGCCGCGGTGCTGCGTGAGCACCCGCAGATCCTCGTCATGATGGATGAGATCTACGAGCACATCATTTTCGACGGCCGCACATTCCACAGCCTGGCCAAGGTGGCCCCCGACCTCGCGCCCAGGATACTGACGCTGAACGGCGTATCGAAGGGATATGCGATGACCGGCTGGCGCATCGGCTTCGTGGGCGGCCCTGCTCCGCTGATCGACGCCATGAAACTGGTCCAGTCGCAAAGCATCGGCAGTCTTTGCTCCTTCAGCCTGGCCGGCGCCATCGTCGCCCTGACGGGTCCGCAAGACTTCCTCCCTGAACGCGCGGAGGTTTTCAGAAGGCGGCGCGACCTGATGGTGGAACGCATCAACGCCATCCCCGGCCTCGACTGCCAAAGCCCCGAGGGAGCCTTCTACCTGTTCGTGGACTGCAAGGCGTTGCTTGGGAAAAAGACGCCCGGCGGCGCGCGGATCGAGACGGACAAGGACGTGGCCGACTTCCTGCTGGAGGACGCCCGCGTGGCCGTGGTCAACGGCGCGGCCTATGGACTGTCTCCGTACATCCGCCTTTCCATCGCGACCTCGGACGACAAGCTATCGGCGGCGGCCGACCGCATCGCGGCCGCCGTGCCGCGCTTGTCCTGAGACGGCGGCGATGGAGGTGGCCGCATGAACGAAGGCGTCATCAACCTGGCCGCGCCCCGCGCGACGCTGTGCGGCACCGGCGCCGTGCTGCTCGATGCGGAAGGCCCGCTGTCCCTGGACACCCAGCGCCGCATCTGGGCGCTGGCCGACGAGATGCGGGACCGGGAGGACGTCATCGACGTACAGCCCGGCATGAACAACCTGCTCGTCATGTACGACATCGCGTCCATGGACCTGGAACAGGCGCCGCAGGAGCTGCTCGCGCGCTGGAACGCCACGCCGGTCAAGCAGCGCGAGGGGCGGACGATGGAAGTCCCCGTGATCTACGGCGGCGAGCTGGGCATGGACATGCCGGATCTGGCCAGCTTCCACAAGATGACGCCCGAGGAAATCGCGCACTTGCATGCCGCGTCGGAATACGTGGTGTTCGCCCCGGGCACCGGTCCCGGCTTCGGATATCTGTTCGGCCTGCCTCCCCGCCTGTTCACGCCGCGCCGCAAGACGCCTGTCATGCGTCCGACCGGCGGCCTGGTTTCGATAGGCGGCGCCCAATCCAACCTGGGCGGCCCGCGCCAGGAAAACGGACCGGCAACCCATCCGACGGGATGGCATGCGATCGGCCATGCGCCCAATGTCCCCGTCCCCTTCGACCTGTCGCGGGAACCGCCCAACCTGCTCGACATGGGCGACCGCATCATCTTCCGCGTGGAAAGGGTCGAGGCATGATAGAGATCCTGAAGACACTGCCCCTGAACAGCGTCCAGGACCTGGGCCGTCCCGGCAAGCGCGGCCTGGGGATTGCCCGCGCCGGGGCGCTGGACACCCTGGCCATGATGGGCGCCAACGCGCTGCTCGGGAATGCCCCGCAGGAAGCGGTGCTTGAAATCCAGATGTTCCCGGTCTCCATGCGCTTCACCCAGCGCACGCTGATTGCGTTGACCGGCGCCGACAGCCGCGCCGAAATCAACGGCAAGCGGCTGCCGCCCTGGTGGGTGCGTGAGGTCCATCCCGGCGATGAGCTGCACATGCTGCCGCCGCTGCGGGGCGCGCGCTGCTATCTCGCCGTCCAAGGCGGAATCGACGTGCCCGAGGTGCTGGGTTCGCGCTCGACGGCCTTGCGCTACGGCTTCGGCGGACACCGCGGCCGCAGCCTGCAGAAGGGCGACGTCCTGCCTGTCGGCGCCGGCGCGGCGTCCTGCCGGTCGAGCGCGGGCTTCGGCGCCCGCGCGCCTGCGGACGTGCTGAAGTCGGACCCGGACGGCGCCGCGGTCGATACGCCGAACGACAAGGATATCTGCCTTCGCGTCATGCGCGCGGCCGAGTACGACCTGTTCGACGAGGCCTCCCAGGCCGCCTTCGAAAACGCCACCTGGACCGTCAGCACGCAAAGCGACCGCATGGGCTATCGCCTGTCAGGCCCCGCTCTCCAGCGCAAGGTGCACGGGGAAATGCGTTCCCACCCCATCGTGCCGGGCGTGGTCCAGGTGCCGCCCTCCGGCCAGCCTATCGTGCAACTGGCCGACGGGAATTCCGCGGGAGGCTATCCCAAGATCGGTTTCGTCATCGACGCCGACCTGTGGCGCATTGCCCAGGCGCGGCCCGGCGCCCGCCTGCGATTTCGCATGTGCGGCATTGCCGAGGCGCGGCGGGCCCAGGCCGAAGTCGAGGACTATCTCACCGGTCTGCGCGAGCAAGCCCGCTACGGCCGCGTCCCGGCAGGAAGCCAGCGCATGCGATGAAAGAAGCGCGGGGCCGCGCAAGTGGCCTGGCCGGCATCGGAACCCCACTGTCCAGTTTCTTCCCCGCCCCTCGGGGCTAACACGCAAAGGGTCAAACAATGAAGATCGACTTGAACTCCGACCTCGGAGAGGGTTACGGCCGTTGGAAAGGCGGAGACGACGAGGAGCTGATGAAAGTCATTTCCTCCGCCAACGTGGCGTGTGGCTTCCACGCCGGCGACGCCATCATCATGACCCGGACGGTCGAGATGGCCAAACAGAACGGCGTGGCCGTCGGCGCGCACGTCGGCTTGCCGGACCTGCTGGGCTTCGGCCGCGTCGCCATGGACATCAAGCCCGAGGACATGCAGAAGCATGCCCTGTATCAGTTGGGCGCGCTGTCCGCGATCGCCAAGGTCGGCGGGTACAAGGTCACGCACGCCAATTCCCACGGCGCGCTGGGCGCCATGTCCAAGGCCAACCATGCCTATGTCGAGCTGATGCTCGACGTGTTCAAGGCTTTCGATCCCGAACTGATGGTGGCCGGCTCGGTCAACACGTACGGCCTGTCATACGCCCGGAAGATAGGACTGCGCACGGTCGGCAAGATCTTCGCCGACCGCAACTACGACGACGATTGCCACCTGATCACCCGCAAGCATCCCAAGGCGCTGGTGACCGACCTGGAAGAAGTCCGCGCCCGCATCACGCAATTCCTCGACGACGGCAGCATCACGACCCTCTCTGGAAAGCGGATCAAGGTCGACGCCAAATGCGTGCTGGTGCACAGCGACACCCCGGGCGCCCTGACCATCGCCAGGACGGTCCGCGAGACCGTGGAGAAAGGCGGCGGCGAGATCGTCCCGTTCACCCAGTTCGCCGACTGAGGCCGCCTGATGACCGTCGTTACCGTGCCCTACGAAGCCACCAGGACGCCGCGGGTGAAACGCCCTGTCGTCGGCGGAGCACTGCTCCTTCCCGCGGTGGCCTTCCTGACCGCTTTCCTGGTCCTGCCATCGCTCGTGCTGCTGGCCTACAGCTTCATGACGCCGCAGACCGGCGGGGGCATGGGTTTTCCGCTGCACCTGTCCTCCTACATGCGCCTGCTCACCGAGCCCACCTACCAGCAAGTGATCCTCCGCACGCTGCGTATCGCGCTGATCACCTCGGTGGCGACCGCCGTCCTCGCCTACCCGCTGGCCATCGTCATCGCCCACGGAAACCCGAAGTTCAGCCGGCTGGTCATCGTCCTGGTGGTCATGCCCCTGCTGGTCAGCGTCCTGGTTCGCACCTATGGCTGGCAGATCCTGCTCGGAAACAACCGGACGGGCGCCATCAACTGGCTGCTCGCCGACATGGGGCTGAAATCGATCGTCATCAAGCTGCTGTACTCGGAAACGGCCGTCATCATCGCCTCCGTCCATGTCTTTCTTCCGTTGATGGTCCTTCCCATCGCCGGCTCGCTGGCCCGCATCGATCCGTCCATCACGCAGGCGGCGCGCATGCTGGGGGCATCGTCGTGGGGCGCCTTCCGCCTGATCACCTTCCCCCTCACCTTCCCCGGGCTGGCCGCCGGGCTGGGGATCGTTTTCTCCCTGACCGCCGCGTCGTACATCACCCCGGCCATGATCGGCGGCCGGACCGGCGCCATGCTGGGCAACCTGCTGGAACAGCAGATGACCACCGTCTACGACTGGTCCATGGGCGGCGCGATCGCCGTCGTCATGGTCCTGATCTCCGTCACGGTCAACCTGGCGATCAATCGTCTTGTGGACCGGCGGGTCAACGCCATGAACGCCGGAAACGGGAGGAACAAATGAATACCGAACAGCTTGCCGGTCCCGGCGGCCGCCTCGTCTACGGCGTCACCCTGCTGATCCTGGCGTTCATCGTCCTGCCGCTGGCCATCGTGGTCGCGCTGTCCGTGTCCGAGGCCAGCTTCGCCATCTTTCCGCCCAAGGGATTCACTTTCGCCTGGTTCCATTCCGTCCTGGGCAACGAGGAGTTCCGCCATGCCTTCCTGACGAGCGTCGTGCTGGCGCTCGCCTCGACGGTGTGCGCGATCCTGCTGGGCCTGCCCGCGGCGTTTTCCCTGGCGCGATGGAAGGTCCCGATGGCTTCGGCAATCGAATCGCTGCTGCTGTCGCCCATGATGCTGCCGGTGCTGATCACGGGCGTGGCGCTTCTGCAGTTCTTCTCGACGGCGCAGATGTACAACTCCGCGGTCAACCTCTTCATCGGGCACCTGATGATCACCCTGCCTTACATGGTGCGGACGGTCTCAGCCAGCCTGAAGCAGGTCAACGCGTCGCTCGAGGACGCCGCCGCCACGCTGGGCGCCAGCCCCATCCGGGTCTTCTTCCTGGTCACGCTGCCTCAGATCATGCCCGGGGTGGCCGCCGGGTCGCTGTTCGCGTTCATGATTTCCTTCGACGATTATCCGATTTCCATGTGGCTGTCGGATTCGGCGACCGTACCGCTGCCCATCTATCTGCATCAAAGCATGAGCAAGATCTTCGACCCGTCCATCTCCGCCATGTCCACGCTGATGATCGTCACGGGCGTCGTCGCCGTCATCGGCCTCGAACGCATCGTCGGACTGCGGAAGGCGATGGGCGTCTAGATCCGGCATCCATGTTCCCGGGCCGGGGCCCGGGAACACGACCAGCGCCCGAGGCCTGGAGCACACTTCAACAAGGGGAATATCGATGAAACAAGCCACCACCGCGGCCGCCGCGTCCAAAAGCCGCCGCAAACTCCTGCTGGCCGGCACGGCGCTGGCCCTCCCTGCCTTTGCGATCCGTAATGCCTGGGCGCAGAACAAGGTGCTGCGCATCAGCACGTACACGGGACCGCAGGCGGAATACGTCCGCAAGTACATCATCCCGGCGTTCGAGAAGAAGTATGGCTGCAAGGTCCTGCAGACCGAGAGCGCCACGCTGGCCAACATCGCCGTGATGCGCACCCAGCGCGACAATCCCCAATACTCGGTAATGATGATGGACGACCTGGGCATCCCCATCGCCAAGGACGAGAAACTCATCGCCCAGTTGCCCAAGGACAAGATCCCGAACCTGGCCAACGTCTTCCCGCGCTACGTCCTGAACGACGCCTACGGCACCGCGTTCTCCGTGTCGGCGATCGCGCCCTGGTACAACCCGACACTGGGCAGCCCCATCAACAGCTTCGCCGACCTGTGGTCCGACGAGCTCAAGGGCCAGTTCATGATGACCACGCCGAAGCTGTCCATGAGCGTCACCCTGCTGGTCGCCGCCGCCGCGCTGGCAACCGGCAAACCCATCGCGCAGGCCCAGTACGAGCTCGACGCCGGCTGGGCCAAGATGACCGCCCTGAAGCCCAATGTACAGACGATCTACGAAGTCGCGGGCACCGCCGTGCTGCAGATTTCGCAGGGCCAGGCCATCGCGGCGGGTCCGGATTTCTCCAAGTCGATCTACCCGTATATGGCCCAGGGCGCGCCTGTCAGGTTCAGCAACCCCACGGAGGGAGCATTTGCCGGCATCAACTGCCTGACGCTGGTGAACAACGCGCCCGAGCCCGACCTCGGCGCGGCCTTCATCGACATGAGCCTTTCCAATGAGTTCCAGAAGGGCATGGCGGAATACATCTACGCGGCCCCGGCGGTGAAGGGCATCGATCTGGTCGACAAGGTGGCGAAGCTGGTCCCCTATCCGGACGAGAAGATCAACACGCTGCACAACCTGGATTGGGCCTACATCAACCCGCGGCGCAGCGCGATCATAGACAAGTTCAACCAGGTTTTCGGGGCGTGAACATGCAAGAGACCACTTCCCAGGACCTGGCGCTCAACGGCCTGACCAAACACTACGGCAAGACCGTCGCCGTGGACGAGGTGACGCTGCGCATACAGGCCGGCGAGATGATCGCCTTCCTCGGCCCCAGCGGCTGCGGAAAAACGACCACGCTGCGCATGATCGCGGGCCTCATCGAACCGACGAACGGCGAAGTCCTCATCGGCGGCCACCGGCTGACCAACGTGCCGGTCCACCGGCGAAACATCGGCATGCTGTTCCAGAACTATGCCCTGTTTCCGCATATGACCATCGCCCAGAACGTGGCGTTCGGCTTGCGGATGCGCGGCATGAAGAGCGCCGAGGCGAAGGCCAGGGTGCAGAAGGCGCTGGAGATGGTGCAGTTGCAGGATTACGCGGACAGGTATCCCTCCGCGCTTTCGGGCGGACAGCAGCAGCGGGTGGCGCTGGCGCGCGCCTTCGTGATCGAACCCTCGCTGCTTCTGCTGGACGAGCCCCTGGGCGCCCTCGACAAGAATCTGCGCGAGGACATGCAAGTGGAGATCCGCCAGATCCAGAAGCGGCTGGGCACCACGGCGGTGCTCGTCACGCATGACCAGGAGGAAGCGATGACGATGGCCGATCGCATCGTCATCATGCGGAGCGGCAAGCTGGAGCAGGTCGGCACGCCCAGCGAGGTATACAGCAAGCCGGTCAGCCGCTTCGTCGCGGGTTTCGTCGGCGCGTCCAATCTTCTCGCGGCCAGGTTCATCGCGCATGAAGGAGATTTCGCCGTATTGGAGCTGGACGGAGGGCTGCGGATACGCGTGGACCGCAGCCCGGCGGTCAACCGCCAGTGCTTCATATCGCTGCGGCCGGAGATGATCACCGTCAACCCCGCGCCGGCCGCCAACACGGACCTGCCTGTCAATGCAATGGCGGCGCAGGTCGAACAGATCGTGTACAGAGGGCAGTCCACGCACTACCACATGCGGCTGCCCAACGGGACGCCCTTCCTGGCCAGCCGGCCGAACGACGTCCCCGGCGGCGATCGGCGCGCGATCCAGGTAGGAGACGCCGTCGTCGCGGCATGGCAGCAAGGCTGCGCGCATGTCATCGACGAGCGCCAGGCCGCTTGACCGGAACGGGTGCCCGAGCAGTCCTCTTTTTCACCTGGACAAGACAAGTTGATGTCGATCGCCAACGGGGTAGACGGGATCCCACCAAGGCGCCGCTTGCTGGCGATTCTTACGATGGCCATGGCCGTCACCATGACGGGCTTCGCGGCGAACATGGTGAGCGTCGCGCTGCCCAGGATGGCCGAGGTGCTGCATGCCACGCCGGCCGAGTCCATCTGGATCGTCAGCGCCTACCAGCTCACCCTCGCCGTCGGACTGCTGCCCCTGGCGTCGCTCGGGGAAATCTACGGATACCGGCTTGTGTACCTGGCCGGGCTGGCGATCTTCACGCTCAGTTCGGCGGCCCTGGCCTTCGTGGACACCCTCGTCTCGCTCAGCGTGCTGCGGGCCATCCAGGGCCTGGGCGCCGCCGGCATACTCGGCGTGAACATCGCCGTTATCCGCTTTACCTATCCCTACCGGCTGCTTGGCCGCGGCATCGCAATCAACGCCGTCGTGGCGGCGGTGTCCGCGACGGCGGGCCCCTCCATCGCTTCCTTGGTGCTCAGCTTCTCGCACTGGCACGCTCTCTTCGCGATCAATATTCCGTTCGGCATCGTTGCGATTGTCGTCGGGATGTATGCGATACCGCATACGGCCCGCCAGACGCGCAAGTACGATGCCACCGCGGCGGTGTGCAGCGTGTTGGTCATCGGCCTGTTCATCTCGGCCGCCAACGGCCTGGCCCACCGGGAGGACGCCCGCCTGGTGCTTCCCCAGCTCGCCTTGGGCAGCCTGGTGGCGGTATTCCACATGCGCCGCGAGCGCCTGAAGACGCATCCGCTATGGCCGGTCGATCTGCTGCGGCAGCCCGTGTTCAGGCTGTCGGTCCTGGTGTCGATGATGGCGTTCTGCGCCCAGATGCAGGCCTTCATCGTCATTCCCTTCATGCTGGCGCTGGCCGCGAAGTACGACGTCGGCCTGATCGGCCTGGTCATGACGCCATGGCCCGCGATGACGATCCTGGCGTCGATGTTCGTAGGACGGCTCGTGAACCGTTTTTCGCTGGCATCGGTCGGCTTCGTGGGCTTGTTTCTCCTGGCGGCCGGCCTGGCGGCGCTATGCCTCGTCGACAGCTCAAGCAGCCCCTACACGGTCGCGCTCCGCATGATGCTGTGCGGCGCGGGATTCGGGCTGTTCCAGTCTCCCAATAATCGCCTGCTGATTTCGTCGGCGCCGCCGCACCGGTCCGGAACGGCAAGCGGGACGCTGGGCACCGCGCGCCTGATCGGACAGTCCATGGGGGCCGTCGTCGCCACCCTGATGCTGGTAACGTTCCAGGGCGCGGCCGGCGCCTCGGCGTCGCTGCTGCTGGGATCGCTGACGGCGGTCCTGGCCTCGCTGGTCAGCATCTCGCGCCGGCAGAATAAATTCGATTCCAACCTGACCTCGCAAACGCCATGAAAGAACCCATCCTGTTCAAGACGCCCCTTCCCCATTTCCAGGAAGCATTGCGAGAGCACTATGAGGTCGCCGACCTGGACCTGGACGGACTGTCGGCCGACCATCGGCAGCGGGCCCGCGTCGTCGTCACGACGGGTTTCTACGGCGTCTCCCGGCGGGAGATCGAAGGACTGCCCAACCTCGGCCTGATTTCCTGCATCGGGACAGGATACGAGAACGTCGACCTGGAGGCCGCGCGCGAGCGCGGCATACTCGTATCGCACGGCGCGGGCGTCAACGCGGCTTGCGTGGCCGATCACACCATGGCGTTGATGCTGGCGCTGCTTCGTAACATTCCAGCGTTCGACGCCTCCGCCAAGGCAGGCCAGTGGCGCGGGACACTCGGGCCCCGGCCCATGCCTGGGGGCAAGACGCTGGGCATCGTAGGCCTGGGCCAGGTCGGCGCGTGCATCGCCCGGCGCGCCGCCGCCTTCGATATGGAGGTGCTGTATCACACGCGTACCCTGAAGTTCGGCGTCGATTGGAAATACGTGAAATCCGTGACCGAGTTGGCAAAGCGGTCCGATGTGCTGGTCATGGCGGCTCCCGGCGGGCAGGCCACTCACCATATGATCGACAAGGCCGTCCTGAAGGCCTTGGGCCCGTCGGGATTTCTCATCAACGTCGGACGGGGCGGAAATGTCGACACGGACGCGCTCATCCAGGCGCTGCGCGCCGGCACGATCGCCGGCGCCGCATTGGATGTCTATGAAGCCGAACCGGAGATCCCCGAAGCCCTGCGTACTTTGGACAATGTCATCCTTACGCCGCATGTGGCCGCTTATGCGCCGGAGGTCCAGGTACTCAGCAGCACGCTACTGCGCCAGAACATCGAGGCCTACCTGACTTCGGGCAGCCTCGTCACGCCAATCCCCGAAATGGGATAACACGCCCGGGGGGTTGGAGCCCCTCAAACGTTTTCAGGCAGCGCGTTCCTTGCGTCGATACGCGTTTCGGCCGCCTCCTTGTTCAGCGCGAAATGGGCGAAGACGCGATCCAGGATATGGCGTCGGTCATCCTTGCGCTTGATGAAGAAATAGGCGAGCCTCGGCGCCGCCACTTCGCAGTCCACGCTCACGAGAAGCCCTTGCTCCCGCCACACCTTCGTGTACGCTTGCGAGAGGCACGCGATCCCGGCGCCCGACAGCACCAGACCGACAACGGCCGTCAGGCTGCGCCCGATGAGCGTATGCTGCGCGTCATAGCCCACCTCCCCGCCAAGATTCGCCATCAGGCCTGAGATCCGGCTGTTTTCCGCCTTGACCACGACCACGTATCGAGTCAGGTCCTTGCGCGAAAGATAGCGGATATCGCCAAGCAGCCGGGGCGATGCGACCCAACTGAACTCAAGTGTCGCGGCAACGCTGACCTTGAGCTCCAGATCGGTAATAGGACCGGGCGTGACCGCGAAGTCCAGCTCCCCCTTGGACACCATGCGCTGAAGCTCATGGGGATCGCCCACGTGGGGCGCCCATCGGAGTTCAGGGTGTTCGCGTCCGAACGTCTGCAGGAATGCAGGGAACCACGCAAACGCCATCATCTCGCTGACACCTACGCGCAGGGTTCCCGTCAAAGGGACGTCCCCGCTGGGCAGTGTCATGGCCCGGTCCCTGAGTTCAAGCATATTGCTGGCGAGCGGCAGGAACCGTTCTCCCTCGCGGGTCAGCAAGGCGTGCTTGCCGCTACGGTCGAAGAGTTGCCGGCTCAAAGAGGACTCGAGTTCTTCGATGCGCTTGGAAACCGACGACTGCGTCATCTGCAAACGCTGGGCGGCCAGTGAAAAACTCCCAAGAACGGCCGACCAATAAAACGCTTCGAGCTGCTTCAATGTCACGATTTTTCCCCGATCATGCAGGGTGTCATGAGATTGCGCATCTCTCCCTGCGTATGCTTTTACCGGGGAGCATATACGCTCGCACAGCGAAGGAAAAGAAACTCGTAACTACGCGACCCTCGACATCCCCATCCGTAGGAGTCACGTCCCGCGCAAAAGCGCCCGTCCGGCAGGATCATCCCTACCCCGGTTTTTCCCATTCCAAATCGGAGAAATTCGGGGCAATTTCACGATATGGGAATAGGTCGTGGCTGCGCCGGCCGTCAACGGCTTCCGGAGCATTGCGTGTCATTGTTGGTTGATGAATCTGGACAGTACAGGCCCTATGCGAACGCCGGCTCGAAATCCACTAAATCAGTACCTCGCATGCCCAGTCCCTTGGCCACAGTCCGCCAACTTTCCACTGCGTGCGCCACCTCGGCCCAGATCGCGGCAGCTTCGCCTGCATCCAATCTGAAATAAGGCGCGCCTTCCATCAGGATGTCCCGGCTGTCAATCGGCCCGGAATCCTCCGTCAACCATGTCTTGCTCTCGCGACGATCGCCGGGCATCGGATTCAGGTCGAATGCGGGTGACAGACGCCATCCATCGTTGCGCGCGTCATACAGAAATCCGGTGTTCCGCAAATGGTCATCGGTATTGCAGATAAGAAAGTTGAAGACCAGGCGGCGCCACAACTGATGGATGTCTGCAATCGGGTTCGCGCCTTCCCGCAACCCCTGGAGCCCAGATGCACCTCGAGATCCTGGCGCTTGGAAGACTTGGTCGCCATCAGAAGCCCTCCAGTTCATCGGCCGGAGGATCAGCGGTGTCCTCCTTGTCCGTAGCGGAACGACGAGCCCGTGGCTTGCTGCCGCGGGTTGTCCGTACGCGTTGTGGCAATTGATCCCGTACCAACTCCATTCCGAGCGCGTCATTCTCCATCGCCATCACCTTCTCCACGGCCTCAAGTCGGCCGAGTACATGCAAGGCGCGGAGGAAGGTATGCAAGGCGGTGCCGGGATGGCCATCCTCCATGCGCCTGATGGTGCTCAGTGACGTGCCGATACGCAGCGCCAGGTCTTCCTGGCTCAATCGGCGCAGACGGCGCGCGGCCGAGATGTCCTGTCCAAGGCGGTGCAAGGCACGCTCGACAGGCCGCGGCAATGCGACCTGCGCGCCCGAATTTTTTCGCTCGGATAATGGCATGCTGAAATTGCTCAAATATGACGTATAACCATAATTATGCATTCAAATTTGCGCACATGCGTAAAGTGCCGGTCGACGCCGATCGTGCCCCCCTGCCGCCCGTCCTCAAACTTCGCCATCATGCGCCGGGCTGGACATGTAGGGGTCGAAGAAGCTCGCGGCGCTCATGCCGGGGATGTATTGGTCGGAAATGTAGGCGCGGCAGCGTTGCATGAATGCCTGCGCCAGGCGGGAAGGCTTCATGGGCTTGTACGTCGCCAGCCCGAGCAGCATGGGGCGGTGCTCCCCGGCCAGGCGCAGCCGCACCAGCCGCTTGCCGTCCAGGGACTGCGTGGACTTCGGGCGCACGTTGAACAGCGCGTAGCCCATGCCGTTGGCGACCATGGACCGCACCACGTCCTCGGAGCGCGAGCGGGCCACCACGTTGGGCTCCAGGCCGGCCTTGGCGTAGAGCGACATGAAGTACTCCCGGCTCATCGGAAGGTCCAGCAAGACCATGGGCTGACGGGCCAGCTCGTCGAGAGTGACGGCGATCTGCTGGGCCAGGGGATGCAATTCGCTGACCAGGACATGCGGCGGCAGATGGGCCAGGATCTCGAAACTGATCTCGTCGCCCAGTTGCAGGTCGTAGGTGATGGCGACGTCGATCTCGAGCGTGTGCAGCTTTCCGATCAGGTCCTGCTGGTCTCCTTCGACCACGTGCAGGTCGACTTTCTCGAACGCGCGCGAGAAGCCGTAGACGACTTCCGGCGCGATCATCGCCGCCAGCGACTGGAAGCAGCCCACGCGCAGCACCCCCTGTATCGTGTCGCTCGATACGGAGGCGATTTCATAAAGCCGCGAGGCGCGCTCGAGCAGGTCCTCACATTCCTGCATGACCTGCGCGCCCAGCACCGTCAGCGCCAGCCCCTTCGACGGATGCCGGACGAACAGTTGCACGCCCAGTTCGGTCTCGATGTGCGCGATGGCGGCCGAGATGGACGGCGGCGATATGTGGATCTGGGCGGAGGCGGCGGCGATACTGCCGTGCTTGGCAGTGGCCACGAAGTACTCCATCTGGCGCAGGGAAATGCGGTTGAGCATGGTCCGAGGAGAGAGAACGGGATCCCTGGAGTGTAGCCACCCGGGCGCCGCCGCATCAGAGATCGCCGGGAACCCCGAAACTCGGCGCCGCGCGCGGATCGCGCGCGCGGGTGATGTAGTCCTGCACCTGCGGCTCGTAGATTTTCCACGCGTCGTACAGCGCTTCGACCGGCGCCGCGTCCATCCAGTCCAGGCGCAGGTCGACGATGGGCCAATCCAGGTCGGCGTAAACCAGCAGTCCGGCGGAATGCACGGGCCCCTCCTCGCCGCCCGCCGCCTGGCCCGCGAGCAGCGCCTGCATCAAGCGTTCGGCCAGCGGACCCGGCGCGCGCTCGAAGGCGGACAGCATGGCCCGGGGCACGTCCAGGGACGCCAGCATATTGCCGGCGCAGGCCGCGTGCTCGCCCGCCTCGCCGGCGAGGGTGCCCAGGGCGCTGGCGCCCGTGTATATCGCCGGCGGATGCGTGGCGTCGATGGCCATCAGTTGCCGGTAGGCGATGAACGGGCGCTGCCGCAGGTCGTCCAGCGCCTGGGCGGGCGTCCGGCCGGCGGCCATCAGGTCCAGGGCCATCGGCCCCAGGGCCGGATCGGTGATGTTCTGGCTGACCGCCGCCCCCACGCCCGCCCGGGCGCGCACGCAGCGCGACGCGACCGCGGGGGACGAGGACGAAACGGCCGCGCCGAACTGGCCGGAGGCTGGGCAGCGGGCGATGATCGAGAAAGTCATGGCGAGATTCCTGGACCGGTGAGGGAGAGACGATAAGCGTGCCGCGGCAGATGCGCCGATCCGGGCGTCAATCCGGGATCACGGCGGTGGCGTCGATCTCGACCAGCCACTCCGGCCGGGCCAGTGCCGAGACGACGATGCCCGTGGAGACCGGGAACACGCCTTTGAGCCAGTGCCCCACCACGCGATACACCGCTTCGCGGTAGCGCGGGTCGATGATGTAGATGGTGATCTTGCAGATGTGCTCGAGTTCGCCGCCCGCTTCCTTCAGCAGCATGGCGATGTTCGACATGGCCTGCTCGGCCTGGCCCGCCGCGTCGCCGATGCACACGCTCTCGGAGGTATCCAGGTTCTGGCCGATCTGCCCGCGCAGGAATACGGTGCTGCCGCGCGCGACGACGGCCTGGCACAGGTCGTTGTCCAGGTTCTGTTCCGGATAGGTGGCCTTGGTATTGAAGGTGCGGATGCGGGTGTGTTTCATGGTCGCCGGGAGAGAGTGATTCGGGCGGTCCGCGCCGGAGAGTCGGGATAAACCCTGTACGCAGGCCCGGTACGGGGATCTGGTGTCCGGGTCCCATGGTCGACGGAACCCGGCGGCGACGCCTATTTGTATTTTCCGGTGGGCCGTCTCGGAAATTCCGACCGGGGAAGGCGGCGCATCAGGAAATGCGATCCCCGCATAAGGAAAAGGCGACTTGGTCCGACCCGGCAACGCTCCCATCATAGGCACCGCGGCCGGACGATATCGAACGCTTCAAAAACACCACGAGGGGTATGCCATGTTTCGAAAACTCATGTCAGCCGGCATTCTCGCCGGCGCGATGTTCGCCACGGCGGCCCACGCCGAGGACGCCCTGGTCATCAGCACCTGGGGCGGCAGCTTCCGGGATCTCATCGACGAGAACATCGGCAAGGAGTTCACGCGGCAGACGGGCGTGCCGGTGAAGTACGTCACCGGCGGCACCATAGACCGCCTGAACAAGGCCAAGCTGGCGGGCTCCAAGCCGGAAAGCGACATCACCTTCACGACGTCGCATATCGGCTGGCTCTACGTCAACGCCGGTTTGTACGAGACGCTCGACACGAGCAAGATCCCGAACTATGCGCACCTGGTCGACCGCGCCAGGATCAGCCCGTACCACATCGGCAGTTGGGCCTACGTGTACACCATAGGCTATCGCCCCGACCTCGTGCCCGCGGACATCAAGTTCACCAGTTGGAACGACCTGTGGAATCCGGCGCTCAAGGGCAAGCTTTCCGCGCCCGATTTCGATCCCAGCCACATCATCGACGTCGCCGCCCTGCTTTCCGGGGGCGACGCGGCCACGTGGGAAAAGGGCGAGGCCAAGCTCAAGGCGCTCAAGCCCAATTTCAAGGCCTACTACACCAACGACGCCAACAGCCAGCAGTTGATCGCCACCGGCGAGACGCCCGTGCAGGTCATGCTGTCCATGAACGCCTACTACATGATCGGGCAAGGAGTGCCGATCAAGGTCGTGATCCCCAAGGAAGGCGCCGTCCTGGGCGTGGACACCATGGGCATCATGAAAGGCAGCACCAAGGCCGACCTGGCGTACAAGTTCATGAACATCGCCCTGTCGCCCGAGGTCCAGGCCAAGATCGTGGCCTTCAAGAAGGCGAGCCCCGTGGTCGACAACGCCAAGGTATCGCCCGAGGATGCGGCGCTGCCCGGCGTCTTCACGACCAAGGCGCAATGGGATACCCAGGCCATCGTCATCGACGACAAGCTGCGCGCGGAAAAGACCGCGGAATGGCGCAAGTGGTTCACCGAAAACATGATGAACTGATCGCCCGCGCCACGGCGCGGTGATGGCGGAAGGAATACAGGTCGAGTATGGACGCCCGTTCCAGGCTGAGAGGATGGCTGGTATCGCCAGCGAGTTTCGTCGCGCTGTGCATCTGCGTCGCGCTGGCGACGGTTTTCCAGTTCAGCCTGCGGGCCTACGTCCCGGGGTCGATGGACGTAGGCGGCCTGACGCTGGCGAACTTCACGGGGCTGGACAAGCCGGTCTACCTGGAGGCCTTCGCCAACACCCTGCTCCTGAGCGTGGAAACGACCCTCTGCTCCCTGCTGGTGGCGTATCCGCTGGCCTACGCCCTGGTGCGTGTGCGCAACCGCTTCCTCAAGTCCTTCATCCTCATCGTGTCGATCACGCCGTTGTTCCTGGGCGAGATCGTGCGCACCTATTCGTGGATCATCGTGCTGGGCAGCAACGGTTTCCTCAACACGATGCTGCGCAAGATGGGGCTGATCGAACAGCCGCTGAACCTGATGTTCTCCCATGCGGGCGTGCTGGTGGCGCTGGTGCACGTGACCATACCGGTGGTGGTGCTCATGCTGGCCACGGCGATTTCGCACATCGACCGCGACTACGAGAAGGCGGCCCAGAGCCTGGGCGCAGGGCCGGTCCTCACCTTCGTCACCGTGACCCTGCCCTTGTCCATGCCCGGCATCCTGGCCAGCGTGACGACGTCCTTCGCCTGGACCTTCAGCGCCTTCGCGACGCCGCAGATGATCGGGGGCGGAAAGGTGCCCACCGTCTCGACGCTGGTCTACCAGTTGGGCTTTTCCTCGATGAATTTCCCGCTGGCCGCGAGCCTGAGCGTGGCGGGCCTGGCATTGACGGTGGTATCGCTGCTGGCGCTGGGCAGGATGACGCGCCGCCTCAAGGCCATCGGAGGCCACTGACATGAAGATACGGAATTCCGTCCCGCTGTGGCTGCGCATCGGCGCGCCGGCCCTGGTCTGCGTCATCCTCGCCTTCGTGCTCCTGCCGGTGGTCGTCGTATTCCTGGCTTCCTTCAACGACAAGGCGATCCTCACCTTCCCGCCGCAATCATGGTCCTGGCGCTGGTTCGCCCGGGTGTTCACCTACCAGGACTTCCAGGACGGATTCCGCGCCAGCGTGGTGATCACGGCCTGGGCATCCCTGCTGGCGCTGGTCGTCGGAACCGCGCTGGCGATCGCGGTCAAGCGCCTGGAGTTCCCGGGCAAGGCCGCCCTACAGGCCATCCTGCTTTCGCCGCTGGTCATCCCGCACTTCACGCTGGGCCTGGGCCTGTTGATCCTGGTGGCCCAGCTCGACCTGGAGCGCGGCTATGCGGTGGTGATCCTGTGCCACGTGATGCTGGTCCTGCCTTTCGTGCTGCGCAGCGTTTACGTCTCCATGGAGAACCTGGACGAGCGGCTGGAACATAGCGCGGCCAGCCTGGGCGCGTCCCCCTTGCGGGTGCTGTTCACGATCACGGTGCCGCTGCTGGCGCCGGGACTGTTCGGCGGATGGCTGTTCGCCGCCATCATGTCCTTCAGCGAATTCACGGCCTCGCTGTTCGTGACGACGCAGAGCACGCAGACGCTGCCCGTGGCCATGTACAACTACGTGCGCGAATTCGCCGATCCCACGCTGGCGGCGCTTTCCGTGGTGTACATCGTGGTGACGGGCGCGCTGCTGGCCTTCGCCAATTACTTCCTGGGGTTGGGGAAGATCCTCAACATCGAAGAAACGCGTTGATGACGAGCTTGGATCCGACACCTGCGCGCAACTCGGCGGGCCCTCCGGGCTCGGCGCTCCGGGCACTCAATAGCCCCGTGTGGGGTCGACTTGATTCTCGGGCGCATCCCCGCGGGACACGCGCAAAATGTTGTCGGCGATCTGTTTCGCCGCCGACGAGGGGATGGCGACGGAAGCGAGATGGGGCGTGATCAGTACGTTTTCCATCGCCCACAGCGGATCGCCGGCCGGCAACGGCTCGCGCTCGAAGACGTCCAACGTGGCCGCCCCGATATGGCCGCTGCGCAGCAGGTCCGTCATGGCCTCCTGGTCCACCAGCGCGCCGCGCGCGACGTTGACGAGGGCCGCGCCCTTCGGCAGGCGCAGCAGCCGCTCGCGGTCCAGCAACCCCCGGGTTTGCGGCGTGAGCGGCAACATCACGACCAGGATATCTGCCTGGGCCAGCACGGCGTCCAGGGTCTCCATGCCCGAATGGCAGTCGACGCCTTCTATCCGGCGCGGGCTGCGCGACCAGCCCAGCACGGTCAGGCCCTGGCGCTGCAGTTCATGCGCGGCGCGGGCGCCGAGCTCGCCCAATCCCAGCACGGCGACGCGTATCTCTTCGGGGGAGCGGGGATGGCGATAGGCCCATTCGCCCCGCCGCTGCGCCTGCTCGAAATAGGGAATGTCGCGCGCGTGGCGCAAGACCGCGAACAGGACATAAGTCGCCATCATGCGCGCCATCTGCGGGTCGGTGATGCGGGTGATCGGGACACCGGCGGGCAAGTCCGCGCGGCCGACGAGCGCGTCGACCCCGGCGCCCAGGTTGACGATCAGGCGCAGGTTGACCATGCGGTCGAAGAAGCCCGCCGGCGCCTTCCACGCCAGGGCGTAGTGGATGCCGGCGGGGTCGGCGACCTCGCTGGCGTGCAGGACACGCAATTGCGGCAGTTGCGCCCGCAGGGCATGCTTCCAGACCGTGTAGTCGTCGAATTCGCTGTAGAACACAAGCGCGCCGGAGATCCGTTCCGGTGCGTCCGCCATGGCATCTCCATTCGCCGCCGTCATCGTCCCGCCTCCCGTCACGCCGCGCGGCGGATCAGTCGCGCCATGGCCTCGATCGCCAGCTCATAGCCCTCCGCGCCCAAGCCCGCGATGACGCCGTCGGCGGCCTTGGAGATATAGGAATGGTGGCGGAAGGACTCGCGGCGCCAGATGTTGCTCATGTGGACTTCGATGATGCGGCCGGTATAGGACAGCAGCGCGTCGAGGATGGGCACCGAGGAGTAGGTCAGGCCCGCGGCGTTGATGAGGATGCCCTGCGACTGGCCCCGGGCTTCCTGGATCCAGTCGACCAGTTGGCCCTCGTGGTTGGACTGCACGAAGTGGAGCGTCATACCTTCGTCGGCGGCCTTCTTCTCGCAGCGCGCCCGCAATACGGGAAAGCTTTCGGAGCCATAGGTCTTGTTGCCGTCCAGGCCGTAGAGGTTGGCGTTGGGGCCGTTCAGGAACCAGACCGTGATGGCCTGGCCGGAAGGAGCGGCGGTGGTATCGGTCGTGTTGGCGGTCGTCGTGGAAGTGTTCATCGCGGGGCGGCCTTATTCGTGGGGCATCGTGGCTTGCATGGCGGGCAATGCGCCGAAAACGCCGAACCAGCGCGCGGCGCCGGGATGGGTGGCGCGCCAGTCGATGTCGGGGAAACGGAAATCCAGGTAGCCGAGCGCGCAGCCGATGGCGACGCCGCCGATGCATGGGCGGTTCGTGGCAAGCGCCGACGCCTGCGCCTCGATGTCGGCCAGGCATGCATCGACCTTGGTCAATTGCGCTTCGCGCCAGCCGGTCCATTGTTTTTCGGCCGGGCGCGCGGTGAGCTCGTAGCGGGCCAGCAGCGCGGCGTCGAGCAGGCCATCGCCCAGCGCCTGCCGCGTCAAGGCCTGCCAGCGGCGCGCGCCCCCGGAAGGAAACAGATGATCGTTGCCGCCGAGGCTGGCGAGGTATTCGCAGATCACCCGGCTGTCGTAGAGCGCCTGGCCATCCTCCAGTATCAGGGTAGGCACCTTGGCGAGCGGATTATGCGCCGCGATGCGCGCATCCCGGTGTATGGGATGCGCGGCGCTGGACAGCCATTCGATCCGGTCGGCGAGACCCGCCAGATGGGCGCAGACCATGACCTTGCGGACAAACGGCGAGGTGGGCGCGTAGAGAAGTTTCAGCATGAGGATTTGCGCTATAGAGGAAGCAGGACGATCTTGCCGAAGACTTCACCGCCTTCCAGCAATCGGTGCGCGCGAGCCGCCTGGGCCAGCGGCAGGGTCTCGCGGACGCGCGGGCGGATGCGGCCGTCAGCGACCAGCGGCAATACGTGCCGCGCAATGGCGGCGGCCATGCGCGCCTTCTCGGCGTCGGTCTGCGGCCGCATCGTGGACGAGTGCAGGCTGAGCTGCTTCTGCATCAGGGTCAGCAGATCGATGGTCACCGACGACCCTTGCAGGAAGGACAGGCTGACGTGGCGGCCGCCGAAGGCCAGCGTTTGCAGGTTGCGTCCGACGTAGTCGCCGCCGACCATATCGAGGACCACGTCCACGCCCTGCCCTCGCGTGTAGTCCAGGCAAGCCGCGACGAAATCGGTGTCGCGGTAGCAGATGGCCTCGGACGCGCCCATCTCGCGCAGGGCAGGCAGCCGGTCCGGACGGCCGGCGGTGGCGATGACCCGGGCGCCGGCCGCGCGCGCCATCTGGATGGCCAGCGTGCCGATGCCGCCCGCGCCGCCGTGGATCAGTACGGTTTCCCCCATGCGCAAGCCACCCAGCTCGAAGAGGTTGTGCCAGACCGTGAACAAGCCTTCCGGCAAGGCGCCGGCCGCGGCGTCCTCCAGCGTGTCGGGCACGGCAAAGGAATGGTCGGCGCGCGCCAGGCACCACGGCGCGTAGCCGCCCCCAGGCAGCAGGCTCATCAGCCGCTTGCCCAATAGCGCTTCCGGTACGCCGGGTCCGCAGGCGACGACGTCGCCGCAGGCCTCCAGCCCCAGCACGTCGGTCATCCCGGCGGCGGGCTTGGCGATGCCCTGCCGCTGCATGATGTCCGGGCGATTGACGCCGGCGGCGCGCACCCGCAACAGGACTTCGCCGGGCCCCGGCGCCGGGACGGGCCGCTCGGCGAGGGCCAGGACGTCCGCATCCCCCGGCTGGACGGCGATGACGGCTTGCATGGTCGAGGGAGGTGTCATGGACGTCTTTCAGGAAGCGGCGTTGAATACGCTGACGCCACGATCGGGCAGCGCCAGCCCGGTGACGGTGCCGACGGGCCAGCGTTGCAGGGCATCGAGCCCGGCGCTGCGCACCATGACGCGCTGGCGTCCCGCCACGGGAATGTCGACGTCGATGTAGGAATCGACGTGGTCGCCCTGGAACACGTGGTTGACCACCGTGCCGCTGAGCACGGAGCCGCCGTGCAGAGGCTCCAGCCTGATCTGCTCCGGGCGTACGTACACGTCCATGCGCAGGCCTTCGTGCGTGCCGCCCACCAGGCGGTCGTGGGGAACGTGCATCAGGCCGGCACCCAGGCGCAGATGTATGCCGTCCGGATCCGAGCCGTGATAGTGCGCCGGCAGGATGTTGACGTCGCCCAGGAACGAGGCGACGAAGGGATCCCGCGGATTGCGGTAAAGCTCGTCCGGCGTGGCGATCTGCCGGATGACGCCGCTGGACATCACCGCGATACGGTCCGACATGCTCAGCGCCTCCCCCTGGTCGTGGGTAACGAAGACGGTGGTCACGCCCAGTTGGCGCTGGATATCGCGGATCTCCACCTGCATGGCGCCGCGCAGGCCCTTGTCCAGCGCGGAGAACGGTTCATCCAGCAGCAGGACCTTGGGGCGGATGACCAGCGCGCGGGCCAGCGCGACGCGCTGCTGCTGGCCGCCGGACAGTTCCTTGGGCTTGCGGTGGCCCAGGCCGTCGAGCTTCACCAGGGCCATGGCTTCCTGGACGCGGCGGCTGATCTCCGCCGGGGGCAGGCGGCGCATGCGCAGGCCGTAGCCGATATTGCGCTCCACGGTCATGTGGGGAAACAGCGCGTAGTTCTGGAAGACGATGCCGATCTGCCGCCGGTAGGGGGGAAGATCGGTGACCGGCTGGTTGTCGATGAAGATCTCGCCGTTGTCGGCTTCCGCGAATCCGGCGATGAGATTGAGCAAGGTGGTCTTGCCGCAGCCCGACGGACCCAGCAGCGTAAGGAATTCCCCACCCCGGATCCTGAGCGACAGTTCCTGCAGCACGGTCTGCTCTCGGTATTTCTTTACGACGCCCTCCAGGCTGACCGCGCTGGAAGATTCCGGGGACAAGGGACTGGTCTGCATGGCGGCCGGGGAATCGGTGCATGGGCGCGGCATCCGCGCGCGGATGCCGGCGGGATGATCCAGGCCCTATGGTTATTCGGTGCCTTGCAGAATACGGCAGGCCGCCGGCGCTGGCGCTTTGGGGATATTGATGCAGTCCATCGGAAAAAACGAAAGCCCGCGCCGTGGCGATGCCATTTGCTTTTTCCTAAGCCCAGCGTCCGAAAAACGAAGTTATCAAAGCGGCTTATCTGGATCACACTGCGCTGCGTCCGTGAACAAGCATCCTTGCGCCGCGGGCGATTTCCCGGGGCGCCGCCCCGCATCGCGCACGAGACCGGCCCGGTCTCCATACCGTCCAGGAATCCCATATGTCTATCGAAACAACCAATACGCTTGTGATCGGCGCCGGCCAGGCCGGCATCGCGATGAGTGAGCACCTGGGCGCCATGGGCATTCCTCACATCGTGCTGGAACGCAAGCGTATCGCCGAGCGCTGGCGGTCCGAACGCTGGGATTCCCTGGTCGCCAATGGCCCGGCCTGGCACGACCGCTTCCCCAACCTGAAATTCGACGACGTCGGCCCGGACGTGTTTCCGCCCAAGGAGCGCATGGCCAGGTACTTCGAAGACTACGCGAAGATGATCGGGTCGCCGGTGCGCACGGGCGTCGAGGTCCTGAACGTCAAGCGCAACGACAGGCGGCCCGGCTTCACCGTCACGACCTCGGCAGGCGTGATCGAGGCGCAGCACGTCGTCGCCGCGACCGGGGCCTTCCAGGTTCCGAGCTATCCCGACATCGTTCCCGCGGACAGCGGCATCCAGCAACTGCACTCGTCGGCCTACAAGAATCCGGGCCAACTGGCCGACGGCGCGGTGCTGGTGGTGGGCGCGGGCGCCTCCGGTTCGCAGATCGCCGAGGAATTGCGCGAAGCGGGCAGGACCGTGTACCTGTCCGTCGGCGAACACTATCGGCCGCCTCGCTCGTACCGGCAACGGGACTATTGCTGGTGGCTGGGCGCGCTGGGCATGTGGGATGAGGTCAAGAAGAAGCCCAAGCGCGAGCACGTCGCCTTCGCCGTCAGCGGTTACAAGGGCGGGAAGACCATCGATTTCCGCCGGCTCGCGCATGCCGGCATCAACCTGGTCGGCATCGCCAAGGGGTATGACCAGGGCGTGATGACCTTCGAGGAAGGCCTGGCCCGGAACATCGAGCAGGGCGACAAGGATTACTTCGAAGTCCTGCGCGAGGCCGACGCCTATATCGCGCAGAATGGCATGGACCTGCCGCCCGAACCCGAAGCCTGGGAAATGCTGGAGGACCCGGAATGCCTGAAGCATCCGATCCTCAGCCTGGACCTGGCCAAGGCCGGCATCAGGAGTATCGTCTGGGCCACGGGATTCAAGGTGGACTACAGTTGGATCGAGGTGGATACCTTCGACGGGAAGGGATACCCCGTGCACAAGCGCGGCATCTCCACCGCAAAAGGCCTTTACTTCCTGGGCCTGCCCAACCAGACCAATCGTTCCTCCTCATTCATCTGGGGCGTCTGGCACGATGCGAAGTACATCGCGGACCATATCGGCATCCATATGGAATACCTGTCCTACAGGAAGGAATGATCGGCTGTCTCGGTTGGCTGAGTATGAGCCGTCCCGTTTCGGGACGGCCATTCGAAAGCACGATAGCTCATCAGTATAATGTCCGCGCAGCATTCATCCGAATGACTCGCCAGGCGAAGGATCGCGTTTAGCGGCGAACCTTTTCCCGCCTGATGCGCGCGTTCACGTTCACCTCGGCGCGCCTCGTCTATCGCAAGTGCAATGCTTACGGATAAACGCATGCGTGTGTTCAAGGAGTTCGGCGGGACGGTGTCCGCGTTTCGGGTGGGCGTTCCGCGCCAGGATGGCGTGGGCGCCGTCAAGGTGGGCGATGCCTGGCTCGAAGTGAACCTGGATGGCTATATGCATGGCCGCGAAGTGGACGGCGGCATGCTGGTCGATCAATCGAATATCGAACAGAGCATACGCACGCTCGAGACGGTAGCCGGCGCCGGTTGCGACGCCATTGCGGGCGCTTATGTGTCGGGCGACGGCGCGGCGGAACTGGAGTGGCTGCTCTCCGCCAGAGGCAATCTGATTCCTCTTTCCCGGCATGACCTGCGCAAGAAGGGATTGAAGATGCTTGCGCGCGCGATGCCATGGCTGCTGCTTTGCCTGCTTACGTTCACATGGAGCATCGCCAACATCATGGACGGCTTCCGCTACACGATTCTCCTCGTGGTGGTCGCGATTCCATTGATGGTGTTCCTGCTCCCCGCAGTCATGGGACTGGGGTTGATTGGCGCATCCTGGCTCAGCCGTTCCAAAAGGATGGCGGAGCGCGCACTGCAACGGCATCTCGATGAGCCGGTGGGAAGGAAATTTCCGAATGGTTTCTTCGGGAACCCAGTCGATCGCCATGACGCGCTTGTTGTCGATCGGCGACGCCAGGAGGACACGTCGGCGGAGCCCCATTTGTATTGCGTGCGTGGCCGTGCGTGCGGCGTGACGATGCAGCGAACGCACGTCGGCACGGCGAAGAATCGCATCGACCTGAAGTGCTTCGAGTTCTCGCTGGAGGGCGAGAAGCATACCTTGTTCGCATCCCGGACCTGGGGAGGCGGGAACGTCTTTCTGGCCGAAGGCGATCGGGTCGAAGTGGTGGTGGCCGCGTATGAGCAACGCCAGCCCGGATCGCCTCGCCTGGTATGGGCGATGCGCAATCTCGAAGACGGCCGCGTCTATGCCTCTCACCGGGTCATGGCGCCGCTGGCGAATCCATGCACCAGGCCGCTGGTGGGCCCGTTTCGAATGACGCAAGTTACCCGTCGTGCCCGCCAACGATTTCGCGTGTTTTTCATGGCGACATGGCTTCTTGCGTGGATCCTGATAAATGGCATTTCGACCGGAATCGGGGGCAAAATAGACGAGTTGGCGTTGATCGTTTCCACGTTCGCCCCACCGCTGATATGGGCGATAGGCATTGAACTGCCGATACTGCTATCGGATATCAAATGGCGGGCGGGGCGTCCCAGCAAACGTCAGCGCCTGACGGAGCGTGTTTATGCGCTGCTGGGTATCGGCTCCGCGCTGGCGCCTCCGCCTACCGTGATCGAGGTCTGACGATCACTGGTGCAAATGCACTACCTGCGCTGGTGAATCGCCATCTTCCGAGGTCCTTGCAGCGGGCGATAAATTCTATCCGTCCGCTGTCTGTACCGGCATCGGGCCCGGGCTTGGACTACGGACGGCTTTCCGTAGCCGTGTCATTCACATCAGAAATCGCCATGCCAGATATAGTGCCGACGGCCATGATGCCCCACATCCACACCGAGCAAATGCCATCGATGCGCGACGGTGAGGACACCTGGCAAAAGCTGCAACTGCACGAGATACATCACCGGATTCGCAACTGCCTGAACCTCATTTGTTGCACACTACAACTTCAGGCGCTAAGGTCCGCCAACAAGGAAGCCAGCCGGGCCCTCTCGACGGCCGCTGACAGGATCCAAAGTTTCGCGCGTGTTCAAGGACTGCTGGAAGGACAGGCGGGACGTCTACGTACAGAACTCACTCCCTACATCACGAGTCTGGTCCGCGATCTTCAGGTGGTGCTGCTCGATCCGGTAGACGGGCGAGACATCCGGTTGATCCGGGCCGATCCGGTGCATGTGCCGGAAGACGAGCTGGCGCCGCTCGGATCGATCGTAGCCGAGCTTGTGACGAATTCGGTCAAATACGGCGCCGGGAATATCTCGGTCAACTTGCAACGGGTCGACGCCAGCCTGGAAATATCGGTCGAGGACGAGGGAAGCGGTTTTCCACCGGGATTCGATTTCACGTTGAACGGGGGACTGGGACTACGCCTCTTGCGGCAACTGTGCATGGGCATGGCGGGATCGTTATCCATCGACCGCTCCGTGACGCACGGCAAGGTTATCGCGTCGGTTGATCTACGGCAGTCGCGGCAACTGGAGCTGTCCCTGTCGGATCCGGACGCCTGAGCCCCCGGAAAGCCCCGATATCGATTTACCCCACTCCCCCGCGGCCGTTCTTTCGCCGTGGTTTTTGATACGCGGTGACGCCACGTTCCCGTGCCCAGACGATGGCTGCGCTGCGCCGATGGACGTCTATCTTGCTATAGATGGTTGCGACATGATTGCGGATCGTATTTCGGGCGAGGTTGAGGGTCTTCGCGATCTGTGCGTCGTCATGTCCTTCGCACATCAATCCCAGCACTTCAAGCTCCCGCGAGCTGAGATCGGCCAGCGCGACTGCGCTCTGGCTCGTCCCCTGTGGCTGCCGGATCTGTGCGAGCTTTTCGATCACGGTACGGCTGAACCACGAGGCATCCTGCATGACGGCTTCAATGGCGGCCACGAGTTCGCCCTCCGAGCGCTTGCGTTCAGTGATGTCCTGGATTACGCCCAGCACGCATCGCCGTCCGTGTATGGTTACCGCCTCCGCCGACACCAGGCAGTCGAGTACGGCCCCCTCCTTCGTACGCAACTGGATTTCGTAGTTGCGCACCGTGTTATTTGATTCAAGCAAGGCCAGGAACTTGCCATGGGCCTTCGGATCGACCCAGAGATCGAGTTCGCCGTCGTTGCGCGCGACCACTTCTTCCGCCGTATAGCCCGTGGTCGCCACGAAGGCATCGTTCACGTCGAGTAATAGAAAACCTTCCAGCGAACTCACCGTCATGGGAACCGGCGCCAGCCGGAATGCCTTGGAGAATTGCTCCTCGGTCTGGCGAAGGGCATCCTCTGCCCGCCTCCGTGGCTCCAGGTCCATGAAAGTGAACAGCATGCAGTTCTCTTCACCCACCTCGATCGGTTGCCCCGCAACGATTACCAGTTTGGTCCCGCCGTCGGGGAGACCGAGCGTACCTTCGGTCTGGGCGATAGTGCGTCCCTCGCCAAGGTTGGCGATCACCTGCTCGCGCCGGTCGACGCCAGCCAGCACATCTATCTCGTAGACGGAACGGCCGATCACGTCTTCGCGCGAATATCCGGTCATTTCCAGAAAGCCCTGGTTCACTTTCACGTAACGCAGATCGGATAACCGGCAGATGAGCGCCGGCGCGGGGTTGGCATTGAAGGTTTTCTCGAAACGTTCTTCCGCACTGAAGCGCTCGGTGACGTCCTGGATAACCAGCACCAGGGACTGTGGCGCATCGGTAGTGTCTGTCAAAACGAGACTGCGAACCTGATGCACGCGCCGGAAATCCGCGTCGGCGGTTTTCTCCACCTCCACGATCACATCCCGGAATATTTCTCCGGCCAGCACCCGTTCGGCGGGATATTGTTTCGGAAGAAGCAGATGGTTGTTGCGGTATCGGAGGATGAATCGCTCGCAATATTCGGCGACGGTGCCGCCCAACCCTTGCAACTGTTCGACGCCATGAATCGCCAAGGCCGTTTCGTTCGCCCAAACGATGGAAGCGTCCGGATCGATCAGGACGATGCCTTCGCTCAGGCCCGCCACGATCTGTTGCAACTGTCGGCGATCAACCTGCGGTCGTGCGGGCTTTGCATCCATTGAGATTCTCCAGCGCCCGGAATTCGCTTATATGCCCGGGCCGGTTCGCGTGATCGCCCAACCGGTTCGCACGCCCCCGGTCTTCATGCCGCCGGTAGTTTTTCCCCCGCTGCGAAGCCGGCTGCTCAATAGTCGGGACGTGATGCAAAGTCTAGGGACTGCCATCATCGATGGCATAGATTACACCGCACTACGCTGGCTGGTACTTTTGTACTTGGCCGGACGTACTTCAACCGGCAAGCGCGGACCCTTGACGGAGGTTCTTGACGGTCAGCCAGATCGCCGAAATGAGGAAGTAGAACGCGCCGAAGGCGGCGTAGGGCGCAACCGTGGTCACATCCAAGGGCATGCCGCTGCGGGCCTGATGGAACATGAATACGCCGGCGAGCGCGGACTGGGCGCCGCTAAGTATCATCGGCCACTGGCCGCTGGAGGTTTTCCAGCGCCGCACGCCGGTGGCCAACTGCAGCAAACCGGAAAAGATCGCCCAAGCGCCGAACACCGTGATCACCGTGGGCATGCCGACGATAAGCGCCCCGCAGACGGCAAGCGCGACGATGACGCTGACGACGAGGTTGAACTTTTGCGATGGATTGGCGCCGAGGCCTCCGCTTCTGCGTGCGTCGAGATAATTGGCGAACGCGTCCCAGGCGGGATAGGCGACAAGCAGGACCGCGCCGATGGCGGGATTGTGCTTGCCCACGATGGCCGCGAGGGCGATCCAGGCAATCGACACTCCCGTTCGCAGGAAGTAGTAGGTCTGGAGCCACTGGTTTGGCGATCGATCAGGGGTTGTGTTGGCGCTTTGCATGTTGGTTCTCCGAGGGATTGAGGGAATCAGAAAGCCACTATCTACCTAGTAGTAGGTAAACAATAAGGCTACAGTGACCCCTGCTATAGGCGTGAGGTGCTGGCTTCAGTCCGTGGCACCAGAATGGCGGATAGGCCGAGTGAGGGTACTTTTCGCCTCATATCGACCTGGTCTGATTTAGCCAATCCTAACCTACTAGTAGATTAACAGTCAACATGCCACCTTGAGATGCCGTGGTACCACTGGGTAGCGCCGCGTCCCTTGAACAGACGTTTACCTGCTGAAATTACATAGCGCCACTTGGTCAAATCTGATCGGCGGTGGTCCCCGGCACCTGGCCTGCTGTCTACCTACTGGTAGAATCGTCAGGAGATGAACCTGGATGACATTGCCATGTACGCAGAGCTTTCTCCGAAAGCGGCCGAAATCGTGACGCTTACTCGATCCCTGCTGGAGACCGGGGGATATAACGGCTTCAGCTATGCGGACATTTCTGCTCGCGTGCAGATCAGCAAGGCGAGTATTCACTACCATTTCCCCACCAAGGCCGACCTGGTGCGCGAGGTGGTGGCGCGGTATCGGGCGGAGGCGCGTGAAGGCCTGGCGATGCTCGATCGGCAACTTGCCGACCCGGCGGCGGAACTGAACGCTTATGCCGACTACTGGTCCACGTGCATCAAGAACGGCACGTCCTCGTTCTGCATCTGCGCCATGCTGGCGGCCGAGCTTCCCACCCTTCCTGCCGAAGTGGCTGCCGAGGTGCAGGGGCACTTCGCGGATCTCACGGCTTGGCTCGCGGCGATCCTGGAACGCGGCGCGGCCAAGGGACAGTTCCGTTTGGAAGCCAGCCCGCTGATCGAGGCGAAATTCTTCATGTCTTCGGTGCATGGGGCCATGCTGGCCGCACGAGGATTTGGCGATCCGCGCGTGTTCGAATCGCTGGTGCAGGTGCCGATACAGCGCCTGACGGCACACCCCGCGGAAGGCCGCGTCAGCGCGTCAAGGGTTCCAACACGCTCACTGCCTGGCTGAAAAGCATCGACGGCCGTCCGCTTCCGAGACGAGCAGCCATGTATTGATTTCCCGGATTTTCCGTAAGCTGTTCCTGGAATCACCTCATTTTTCGCCACGCGCAGTGAGCGGAAGATTATTGCAATGCAACATCGAGGTTTGGATGGGTGGCTTCGCGGCACTCCAGGACGCGGTCACTGACGAATAAAGCGAGGAAATCAAGAATGACCGAAACGGCGATCCCGCAACTAGCCTTGAACGACGGCGTCCATATTCCGGCGATAGGTTTCGGCACCTACAAGCTCAACGGGCGCGAGGGTGTCAAGGCGATGGCCGCCGCCATCCGGAACGGCTACCGCCTGCTCGACTCGGCGTTCAACTATGAAAACGAAGGCGCGCTGGGAGAAGCCGTTCGGACAGCCGGCGTGCCGCGGGCTCAATTGCGGATCACGTCCAAGCTGCCCGGCCGGCATCACCGTTTCGACCAGGCCCTGGCGACCATCGAGGAATCGCTTTATCGCGCGCGGCTGGACTATTACGATATTTACCTTATCCACTGGCCCAATCCCGGCAAGGGACTTTACGTCGAAGCGTGGCAGGCATTGATCGAGGCTCGCAAACGAGGGCTGGTGCGCTCGATCGGCGTCTGCAATTTCCTGCCCGAGCATCTCGAGAAACTCATCGCGGAAACCGGCGTTACGCCTGCCATCAACCAGATCGAGCTGCACCCGTATTTCCCGCAGGAGGCGCAACGCGCCTTCGACACGGCACACGACATCGTCACGCAGGCGTGGAGTCCGTTGGGCCGCGCCAACCAGTTGCTGCGGGAGCCACTGATCGAGGGCATCGCCCGTCGCCTGGATCGGAGTATCGTGCAGGTCATCCTGCGTTGGCATCTGCAACTGGGTGTCGTCGCGTTGCCGAAGGCGGCAAGCGACGAACGTCAACGCGAGAACCTGTCCATCTTCGATTTCGCGCTGACCCCGGACGACATGGCGTCGATTGCAACGCTTGCGCGTCCTGACGGCCGCACCTTCGATCAGGATCCGGCCCGCTACGAAGAGTACTGACGCAAGGAGGTCTCATGCCATTCTCCGACTCCCATCCGCAGGGTTCGCGCCGATCCGTTTTCTCCTGCCTGTTGCCGCTGGCGCTGGCCGCGCTGGCTATCTCCCCGCTTCCCGCCGCCGCGGATGGCAAGCCGACCATCGGCATCATCGGCGCCGGACACGAAGGCAGCGCCCTGGGCGCCTTGTGGGCCAAGGCCGGATACAAGGTGGTTTTCGCCACGCGCGATCCGCGGCGACTCCAGGCATTGGTCGCCGGCATCGGCCCCAATGCCAGCGCCGGCAGCGTGGACCAGGCCATCGACCGGGGCGACGTCGTCGTGCTGGCGGTGCCCTATCGCGCCGAACCGGAGATCGCCAAGCAGTACGGGGCCAAGCTCGCCGGCAAGATCCTGATCGACGTCGACAACGCCTATCCGGCCCGCGACGGCGACATCGCCGTCGCCGCGCGCGCGGCCGGCGTCGCCCGCTATTCCGCGCGCCTGTTCGCGGGCACCCGCTTCGTGCGCGCCTTCAACAGCATCAATGCGAATTCGCTGGGGCCAGGCTGTGGCGAGGCGCTCTACAGCTATACCGACGACGAGGCCGGCCGGGTAACGGCAGAGCTGATTCGCGCCGCCGGCTGCACGCCGGTGCGGGGACAGGATCTATGAGAGATAAATCGCACCGACGCCCGACAGGCCCGACGACACCGTAATCGAACGGAGAAAAGCCTATGATCAGGCGAACGCCAAGTCTCTGGCGCGGCGCCGCCGCGAACACCGCGTCCAGGAACCCGAGACCAGAAGATTCCGCCGCCGGAACCCAGGATGGCCTATCCGCGGACCGGCGTACCCTGATGAAGACCGCGACTTTGCTGGCATTGGCCGGCTGGTTGCCGGCCCAACATGCATCGGCCAAGCCTATGTCCCCTGAACAATGGATGTTCCAGCCTCACGACTGGGTGCCCAACCACCCCACCCTGCCCGTGCTGTTCTACCGTGGCGCGGTGGCCGCGCGCGGCGCCGACGCGGCAGCCGCATTCGAGGCATTGTTCAACCGCAATGCCTGGCCCGCGGCGTGGCGCTACACGGTCTACCCATTCCACCACTACCACTCCACGGCCCATGAAGTACTCGGCTTCGCGACGGGCAGAGCCCGGCTGATGCTGGGCGGCCCCGGCGGAAAGGAGGTCGAAGTGACGGCCGGCGACGTGGTGGTGCTCCCGGCGGGCACGGGCCATTGCCGGCTGGAGCAGAGCAGCGATTTCCTGGTGGTAGGCGGCTACGGACTGGGCCAGTCGCCGGACCTGTGCCGCAGCGCCCCAACCGCGCAGATGCTCTTACGCATCGCGACGCTGCCGTTCGCGGAGAGCGACCCGGTTACCGGGCAGGCTCCGGGAATGGCGGCGCATTGGCGGGCTGGGTGAGGGGCTTGGTGCAGGCGTTCGAGACGAGGCGTGCCGAACGGCTCCAGGTGATGATTCCGCTCGAGCTGGCTTGAGCCTTTTGCGCCGACATGAACGGATGATCTACCTTCTGTTTCTCAAGGGGGCCATCGACATCCGGGTGCGAGGTTCGCCACCCTCTCTTGGGATAAGCAGTCTTACAGCACCTTGATGCCTGCTCACCACTACTATGCGATAACAGCCAATCACCAACCGAGCACCAGACTGCGCTGTCCGGCCGAAATATGTCCAGACTTCCGAGTCCAGTCACCCCAGAGAAAATCCATGACGCCACAAGAAGAAGCTGATATGCAAGCTAGATATTGGCAATCGCTGCGCGAAACGGAGACGCGTGAACTTCAAGCGGCGGCGGGCCTCATTGAGCGCTTTCGACAACGCGCAGCCGCCAAAGGTATCCACCTGGAAGACGAGGACTTCCGTTACAGCCACACCACAGGAATCACGGCGCGCCATCCGCAACTTTTGCGCGCACTGCTAGACGTAAGCCCAGATCCCAGCGATGGACTCTACTGCTGGAGTGCCCTCAAGGCTGCCTTGAGGCCTACCAAGTTTGGCGCTGGTTGTTTGCAGGCTGACGGATTTGTTGTCTTAGCGCACCCCTGCTTCAGGCGAGCCATGCACCCCCTCAACAATTGGGCGCCGCGGTTCATTGACATATTCTGGCGTCTAGAACAGCCTGATCTAGACAAGTACGTCGCCCTTGATGAAGACAGGGTCCGCATTGATGTCGACGGACCGTTGATCTTAGAATTCGATACTTGGTATGGCCCCCCATTCAACCAAGACATAGCTCGAATTGTCGCAGGTACGACCAAGCTCCGCCCGCCAACAGATCTCGACACGCAGCACATCGCGTCTTGGTACGCCAATACATACTGCGTAGATGTTAAATGGACAGATGGTCCCATCCGCACGTTCCAGGCACTCGAACTGAAACACGAAGAGGTGCAGTTGGAAGAAAACGGCAAAAGCTGGCGCCCAGCACGCTACCTTCATGCCGAGTATGACGTCCGCGCCCATTCATTCCGCCATTTCGATGGCGCCATTCAGTACTTAAGCGCCGACGAGCACAGCCTGCGCAAAGACAGTGACTTCAATCTGATCTACAAAAGCCATCTGCACGTCAAACCGAAGTCAAAAAAGGTCTTTAAGCTCAACGGATCGCTTGATGTCCATACCTGGATCGAACTGGCGAGTCATTTCTATGCCGCCAACCCTTTGATGTATGAGTATTTCAACCAGGGAAAACCGCCGCCGCACGTCGCTGACCGTCTCAATCGCCTGCGTTCTGCCATACCGAAATAACAATCTCCGCATGAGGCCATACAGATCTCGCGTAGGGTAGCTAACCCCCTTTACACAGGCGAGAAAGCTCTGCGCGGTCTCGGACGACATCCCCCAACGAGGTTTCGCGCTTGACGCGTGGATGGGAGTTCGTCTGTTGTGCACCCGATTTGAGCGGGTGTTGGACTTTTATCAAATTGATGGCTTGCAGTGGAGACATGGCTGGCGATGAGAGGCGACCAAGCGTGATGCAAAGCGAACAGATTGCCCCGTACAGGTCGCCACGATGATCAAGGCCCCATGCTCCTGCCTCAGACACGCATAGGGAACGACTAGCGATGCTTTTCAAGAAATTTCGCCTCACTCGGCACGAACGTCGTTGCGCCGAGCAGTTCGCCGGAAGCCGCCCACTCCCGCCCTGGGATCATCTCTACGAAACCCTTCCCTTTGACCTCATCGAAATGGCTGAGCGGGGCGAACCCAAGGCCGCCTATGTCATGGGCGATCGCCTGGATCAGGGAATGGACGGCCTGGACGTTGATCGGAAAAAGGCGCTGATCTTCTATCGGCTGGGGGAGAAACAAGGGGATGCCGACGCGCTCAATAATATTGGCTCGATGCACTTTCACGGCGAAGAGCTACCCCAGGACCTGGAGCGTGCGCGCCACTATTTCGAACGCGCTGCTGAAGGCGGATGTGCTGCCGCCATGAATAATCTCGGCCGGCTTTACCTTGAGGGGAAAGGCGGCCTTCCTGTCGATATCGCCCGCGGTCTTGAACTGCTCGAACGCGGAGCTCGCGGATATGACATCAATGCCGCGCTCAAGCTACAGAATATCTACCTGGAAGGACAATATGGCCAGCCAGCCGATATGTTCCGCCACATCTATTGGCTGTGGCAGGCGATCTACAACGGCAGCGGCCATGCCTGCGCCAAGTTGGCGGATTATCTGGCCAATGGCAAGCATGTCCGCCAGCAAAAGGAGCGCGTACGAGCGCTTTACCAGCGAGGCATGACACGCGATGACGGCTATGCCACGCTCCAACTCGGCATCGATTATTTTGGGGGATTATTCGGTCCCAGAGATCTGAATGAGGCGCTGCACTTCCTGACGATGGCCGAGAGCATGGGGCAAACGTTCGCCACCAAGGCCATCGCCCAGCTTCAAGCATCACGCGCCGGCCTGTCGTAGCTTCATCCCCGGCACATCTTCTCTGCGGCCATCACCTGGAGCACGTCGTCAAGACGGCCAAGCCTGCTCAGACAGGCCCTACACCACAATAGCCTGGGCCAGTTTCTGGATGGACAGCGGCGCGCAGCCCTCGGCGTCGTTGCTGACTGTCACGTAGGCCGGCTGGCCCGCGCCCGTGATCCCGCGGATCGTGCGCGCCAGCACCGTGCGAGTAGGAATATCCTCGCTGAGAATGGCATTGAACGGATCGTGCTTTTTCTGCGCGTCGGCATAACCATACGCGCCGAAAACGCGGTTCAGGTTCCACCGGCAGACCAGCGGCCCCGGCCATAGCGCGCGCAGCATCGGCAGTTGCTCTTCGATCGGCGGCATCTTGCCATGCAAGCCCAGGCAGAAAGTAGCCCCGTGCGCCTTGAGCGTATCAACCAGCGCCTGGCCCAGTAGTTCAGGGTCCCGCACTTCCACCGCGACGATCACTCCGCCATGCGCGGACAAAGCCTCCCGGACAGCCGCCAGCATGCGGCCCAGCTTCTCAAACAGCGTTGCGGAGCGGCTCAGCAACCCCAAGGGCAGAGGACTCAACTGAAAAACCAGAACGCCGAGCTTGGCGCCCAGGCCTTCGAGCGTCGGCCGCACGAATTCCTGGACGGCCAGCGACGGATCGAGAAAAACCGGGTTGGCCTCGCGCGTCCTGCCTTCTTCGCCACGCACCTGGGCGTCGGTAACGCTGGCGGGACATTTGACGACGAAACGGAAGTCGTCATCGACCTGCCCCGCATAAGCGGCATACTGGCTTGCCGTCAACGGGCGCCAGAAAGTGCGGTCCACGCAAACCGTGCGCAGAAGCGGATGCTGATGGTAGGCGCCAAGACCATGCTTAGACAGCGTGCTCGAATCGTATTCGCCATCCCAGACCAGCCCTTCCCAGCCCGGGTATGACCAAGTAGAGACGCCAAAGCGCAGTTGCGCCGGAAGCTGCCGCGCGAGCGCGCTCCACTCCTGCGCCGCGGGCGCGGGAAGCACCTTGGCCATGCCCCGAAGAGCGGAAACCTTCGGATTCGCGCGAGAGGCCGCATGGTTCGAGGACTTGGCCGGAGGCTGGGGAAGCGCATCTCCGAAAAGATCGTCTTGCATACTTGTCATACTGGCACGGAGGTAGGCTAAAGGTTACTTGAATAACGCCGGACCTACTTCAGATATGTACGCCAGTCAGCGCCATGCATTTCAATCATTTGGGATGACTTCCCAAAGTGACGAGATGGGTTTGGAGCGGGTGAAGGGAACAAAACCTAGCGTCCAACTCTTTGATTAATAAGGTGGTATTCCCGCTGAGAAAGCGAGGATGTACCGCGTTTTGGACCGGTCTGACGGCTGCTGTCCACTCTCCTCAGACTTCAGCACAAAATCATAATTTTACGCTATTATGGACAAATTACATTCATATAGACCATAATAGCGAACATGCCACGCAAACCTCCTATCGTCTTTCCTCAAGAGCAGCGTCTCCTGTCCGCGCTGGGAGAGCGGCTGCGCCTTGCTCGCAAACGACGCAAGTTGAGCAACGCCGTCGTCGCGCAACGCGCGGGGATTTCAAGGACGACCTTGTACAAGGTCGAAGCCGGAGACGCTGGGGCTACGCTGGGATCCTATGTCCGGGTTCTGGCGGTGCTGGGCCTTGAGGGCGATCTCAATCAGCTCGGAGCCGACGATAGAGTTGGGCGGAAATTGCAAGATCTGGCGCTGGAGCCAGCGCCCAATCGCCGCACCGCTACCCGCGCAAAGACGGTCAAGTCCTCATCAGCTTCAAACGATGAGGAACCAACATGAGCACGCTGGACAACACCTTGGAGGTATGGCTTGACGACGACCAGGGCCCTGCACACAAGGTCGGCACGCTCGCCCATGACCGCGGCCAGATCCGCTTCCATTACGAACGCGATTGGCTACGAGACCCTCGCGCCTTCGCGCTAGACCCCGACCTCTCTCTGGACGAACACCCCTTCTTTCCCAAGCCTGAGCTAGGCAATTTCGGCATCTTCCTGGATTCGTCGCCAGACCGCTGGGGACAAACATTGATGAAGCGGCGCGAGGCGCTGCTGGCCAAGGACGAGCAACGTCCTCCGCGTACGCTGTACGCCTGGGATTTCCTGATCGGCGTGCAAGACCTCACTCGCCAAGGCGCCCTGCGCTTTCGCCGACCAGGTACGGAAGAGTTTCTTGGCGACGAGAAAATGGCGGCTCCGCCAGTGACGACGCTACGAGAATTGGAGGCCGTGGCCTACCAGCTCAGCAACCGGCGTATCGATGACCTGGATGCGCTTCGCAAGTGGCTCGCCGTACTCGTCGCCCCTGGCGCATCTTTGGGTGGTGCAAGGCCAAAGGCCAACTTTACCGAAACCGACGGCTCGCTCTGGATCGGCAAGTTCCCAGCCAGGGATGACGATCGAGACGTCGGAGCTTGGGAGTATGTCGTTCACCAACTCGCGCAAGAAGTGGGGATAGACGTACCGCCTGCGAAGCTCATCAAGCTAAACAACGACTTCCATACCTTCTGCGTCCAAAGGTTCGATCGCGCCAACAGTTCGCGACGCTTCTATGCCTCGGCGATGACATTGCTTCGCAAGACTCAAAGTGAAGGTACGAGCTATCTGGAATTGGCGCAGTTCATTCGAGCTCAGGGGGATGCCGAGCATGCGGATGCAGACTTGGAACAGCTATTTCGGCGCGTGGCGTTCAACGTCGCGGTCGGCAACCGCGACGACCACCTTCGCAATCATGGATTCGTGCTTGGCAAGACAGGATGGAGACTTGCACCCGCGTTTGACGTCAATCCGAATATCGACAAGGCAGAGCATGTCTTGAATATTGATGACGTTGATAATCGACCTAGCCTAGAGACGGTCCTCAGCACGGCCGCCTTTTATGGGCTGGGCGATGTGCAAGCTCGGCGAATTATGAATGAGGTAGTCATGGTTGTCGATCATTGGCAGGACGCTGCTCGTCGGATGCGCATTAGCGGTGCGGATATTGATTTGACCGCAGGGGCGTTCTTGGCAAACAAAGCATAGGGGCAAAAATATCGGACATGTGATCGGTCCCATAGTCTATGAAGATTAGGATTTACCCTATCTTCCATCGCTACGTCATTTGTTGCTGTTACGCTAGCGTAACAAGACATGTATCAATAATAAGGATTGTGGCAACCAGGGACCGGCATGGAATTTACGAATTATCGATGGGTAGGCGCCCATAACCGTGTGGGCTTGGAGTCCCCAGTATGACTGCCTTAGTCAAGCACAGCGCTCCAGGCCCATATCTGGGTTTCTCCTTGCAGCCGGTCAGGCTCTGCTACCACCTTCTCAGCGGCCCGCCGGATTCGAGCGTGTCGTTGGAGCTTCTGGATGATGTCGCTATCCATTACGCCAATGGGAATGTCCTATTGGAGCAATGCAAGAGTTCTCTATCCCACAATGCCCTTTCTGACTGGTCCGAGGATCTTTGGAAGACCATTGCGAATTGGCTTGCCGCGGTCGAGTCCAAAAGGGTTAATGGCGATAAAGCCGCGTTTCGGCTATACGTAACACCGCCAAAGTCCGGCAAGATCAGCATGGCTATTCATGACGCAAGGTCTCCAGACGCCATAGATCGGTTGCTCGACCACGTCAAAGACAAACTCAGCAAGAAGGCAGAACCGCCCAGGTGCATGCCAAATGTACAAATATTTCTTGATGCGTCAGTTGCACTTCGCAACCAGGTTATCTGCAAGATGTCTATTTCCAGCGGCGACGCAGATCCAATACAGCCGCTGCGGACTCTGCTAGCGGCCACTATCCCAAATGGCTCCCTTGATGTCATCTGCGAAGCCGCCGTCGGGATGGCGAAGGCGAGGGCAGACTGCCTTATCCGTGAGGGCAGGCCGGCTCTGATAAACGTTTCAGAATTTCGGAAGAGCTTTCATGCCTTCGTGCAGCAGAACAACATGCCCGGCTATTTAGCCTCACTATCTGGAGTTCCAACGACAGACGATACTAAGGCAGTACTCACAAGTCGACCGATGTTCGTTCGGCAACTGCAGCTGATCGAAGCCACCGAGGCGCAGCAACTGCGAGCAGCAAGTGACTTCATGCGAACGTCCGGCGACAAGGTGAAATGGGCCGAAGCAGGATTTATTTACGAGAATACCTTCGAGGATTGGGAGGCCTCGCTGCTGCGTCGGCACGAAGCGTTGGCTAGCGAGATCCACGATCTTCATTCGGACAAGCCGGAAGTCATGCGAGGGCGACTCGTCTACGGTCGATGTTCGGTTTTGGATGTACCTATAGGTAGCCGCACGGTTCCAAGTTACTTCACTCACGGAGTGTTCAACGATCTGGCGGATAGGCGAGAACTCGGCTGGCACCCAGAGCACAAAGCCCTTCTAGACAAGGAGGACGAAACATGAGCGAGATCGTTCAGTCACGCCGCCTCAGTGAAGCCGCGCTCGTTCAGAACGAGGCGCTGGGTGCCTATTCGCTGTGGAGGTTCGGCCTTGGATATCAAGGTCGGGATGGCCGTTCCTGCACACTTCCCCTTGCGTTCCTTGTCCTCCCGCTGATATTGCATGGCCCAACCTTGGCAATGGTGCTGAGCACCCATAAAGCATCGGGATTACACCTCTTCGCCGGCAAGCTTGGAGACAAGCGGGAAGACCTTATTGCAATTCATGGCCGGGTTATGGCGCTAAGACGGCTGACCCTCGAGTCGCTCGTGTGGGCAGAGCAGGCTGGCCTCATTCGGATCGAACCAACAACGGCCACGCTCTGGTCAATTGGCCTTTACGACCTAGGTATGCCAGCGTTGCCCGAGCGGATTCGACGCGTTGGACCTGCATGCGAAAGGCTCGGCTACTGGTTTGCGGGCCTCACCGATCAACAGGTAGTGCATACACTTAAAGTGGATTTCTGATGTACTTTCAACTGAGACAGATTATCTTGTGGCCACGGCGCGGGGGGGAACCGCGAGTGGTGAGGTTTGAACCCGGTGTGGTCAACGTAATCAGTGGGGCGTCGAAGACCGGTAAGTCATCGGTCATACCGATCATTGACTACTGCTTGGGTTCAGAAAAGTGTGCTATTCCAGTTGGTGTTATTCGTGAGAGTTGTTCCTGGTTTGGCGTGTTAGTTGATACCCTTGAAGGGCAAAAACTGCTTGCTCGACGAGAGCCCGGTGACTTGAAAGCATCTGGCGACATGTTGCTCTTGGAAGGGTCGGAAATCGAGCCACCTTCCATTATCCATAAAAGGAATCAAACGGTTGACTACGTCAAGGCTGTTCTGAATCGACTTTCTGGCCTCTCTAACCTGCAATTCGAGCCCGGTAGCGAGGATAGATTCAAATCCCGACCAAGCTTTCGCGATCTAATGGCCTTTCTTTTCCAGCCTCAGAACATCATCGCTAACCCTGACGTCATGTTCTTCAAGGCTGACACCACAGACCATCGCGAAAAGCTCAAAACCATTTTCCCCTATTTGCTCGGCGCTATTAGCCCCGAGCTTCTGCAAGCACGTCATGAGTTGGACCGCATCTCACGGCAGCTTCGCCGAAAGGAAGCTGAATTGAAGACCCGGCAGGCTTCTGGCGCAGCCTGGCAGCGAGAAGGCTTCGCATGGGCACGTCTAGCGATTGAGTACGGGCTGCTGCCACCCCATACAGTGGTGCCAAACGATTGGCCTTCGATAGTGGACCTACTTCGAGTAGTGATGCAAAGCGACACTCACGCAGCCGCACCAACGTTGGCCTCTATGGACGTCATTATGACGAGGCTTACCGAGTTGCGAGCAATCGAATCTAAGCTTGGGATGGAACTCAATCAGTCTCGCAATCAGCTGCACGAATTGCGGCGCCTGGATGAGAGTAGCGACACATTCCGAGACGGCCTCCATGTCCAACGTGACCGGTTGGGACTGTCTAGTTGGATTCGGGAGCTGGCCACAGAACGCCCAGCGGCGGTGCTTGAACCTAGCGATGCCGGACGAGCGCGCATTGATCAACTCTGCGAGGCGCTGGAGGGTATTGAACTTCGGCTGCGGTCGCATCCGGGTGTTGCTGAATCTCTCGGTAAAGAAACGCTTCGTCAGCGCGAAGCAGTGGAGACGATCCTTACCGATCTTGCAGCAGTGCGCCAAGAAATAAGAGCATTAGAAGGACAGTCGGCAGAAGCTCGCAAGGTCACCACTCGCGGCGAGGAAATTTCGCGCTTTCTTGGCCGGCTGCAGGAAGCTCTAAGATTATATGAAGCGGCAGACGTATCTTCAGTGCTTAATGAGGAGATTTCAGCGTTGAGGGAGCAAGTAGCGGATCTGAATAAGCTGATATCCGAACACGAAATAGCTCGCAAGACGGAAAACGCGCTGGACACCATCCAGTCCATTTCTTCGAGACTGGTTCCGGAGCTTGACGGAGAGTGGCCGGACGCTCCTATTCGCCTCAATATCCAAGATCTCACTGTGAACGTCATTCGCGGCACACGCGATGATTTTCTCTGGGAGATTGGTAGCGGTGCGAATTGGCTTGCATACCACGTGGCGCTCACCCTTTCTTTGCAGGGCTACTTTCTCAGTAAACCCAATCACCCCGTGCCAGGGTTGCTAGTCTATGATCAACCAAGCCAAGTCTATTTCCCGGCTCGAAGAGCAGGAAAGACCCTCGAAGAAGAACTTGATCCGGAATGGAAAAATGAGGATGTGGTCGCAGTACGAAAGGTATTTGCGCTTTTTGATCGCATCATCACACGCACTACCGCCAGATTGCAGATCATCGTGCTAGACCATGCGAATGAAGAAGTGTGGGGCGGACTTGCGAATGTCTATCGCGTCGAGGAGTGGCGCGGAAAGGGCTTAGTGCCATCCGGATGGAACTAAATCCTACAGACCATAGCGGTACCAGCTTTATTATTCTCCGATCCGGCCTACTGCGATCGTGAGACTCGATGCCAACGCGCCTATAAGCTCAATCAATCGATCAGTGACCAGGCTGACCATCGGTACGGCAGCTGCTCCGTGTGTGGATCCGGTCAACGTGTGCGAGCGGCTGCGCAAGCAGAAGAGGTGTTGCAAATGAAGCAGAGACCTCGAATCTACTACACGGAAAGTCAGAAGCTCGTAATGAGGGAGCGCTGGCGAAAGGGTGATTCGCTCCAGCAGATTGCCCAACTGTTTGACCGAAACCATTCGTCAATTCAGAGAATTCTTGCTGAGACAGGCGGTATTCAACCCGCTCCGCGGTGTCGATCTTGTGCAGCGTTGTCTTTGGCAGAGCGGGAAGAGATTTCTCGAGGCTTGGTCCGCGGTCAATGGATTCGCCCCATCGCCGCACGGCCCAAGCGAGCGTCCTCAACCACCAGCAGAGAGGTCAAGTGCAATGGTGGGCAGTCTGAATACCGTGTAAGCCAAGCTGATCAGGCGACCTGGGACAGGGCACGTCGCCCTAAGATCTGCAAACTAGCAGACAATTGTCATCTGGCGCAGTTAGTGGCCGAGAAGTTGGCTTTGCAGTGGTCGCCAGCGCAAATCGCCGGGTGGCTGAAACGCGCTTATTGGGAGGACAAGGGCTACCAAGTGTCGCACGAGACCATTTACCGGACGCTCTTTATCCAAACGCGCGGAGCTTTGAAAAAGGAGCTGGTAGCGCATCTGCGACGTACCCGAGTCATGCGACGATCGCGCCACCATACGCAAAAAACGGATGACCACGGGCGGATCGTGGATGCGATCTCGATTAGCGAGCGACCAGCCTCAGCGGAAGATCGAGCGGTACCCGGACACTGGGAAGGCGACCTGCTCTTCGGAAGCTGTAATAGTCAGATCGCCACGTTGGTCGAGCGGCAGACGCGTTACCTCATGCTGATCAAGGTGGCAACGAAGGACACCGAAGCGGTCGTCAATGCCCTGATCAAGCAGGCACGAAGGCTGCCCATGAGCTATACAAATCTCTGTCGTGGGACCGGAGTAAAGAAATGGTTGCGTATAAGCGTTTCACCTTGGCCACAGATATAAAGGTGTTCTTTTTCGATCTGCAGAATCCGTAGCAGCGCGGGGCCAATGAAAATACCAATGGCCTGCTCAAGCAATACTTCCAAAAAGGCCTCGACCTCAGCGACTACTCGCAATCAAATTAGGTGCTATTACCAGGTGCTTAAACGAATGCCCGCGGAAGACGCCGAACTACGAAACACCGGCAGAGCGATTTAAACAAGCTGTTGAAACGACCGGCTGAATGCACAACCAATAGCAGTCATTAGAATACCTAGAGATTCAGGGCGATTCAGATCGTCGCGCCCCTTCCAATGTGGCATTAACGTAACCACCACCATAGAATGTACAATAGTTTGGTAAACCAGGAGTCACATGGATGTCCCACGAGGCGCGAAAAGAACAATCACAGGGAGCTAGAATTCAGCCAGTTTCAGCTTTCGTGGATTGGAATTCTCAAATCTATATCAATGGGGAAAAATTACGCAAAGACCCGATCATGACTGCGCAACTTACGCTCGAAAAGACCGTTGCAAGGATTGCGAGATGCCTAAATAAAGTTGATCGTGATGGCCGCTTTAGGGTGCAGATTCGCCTTTATCATGGTTGGCACAAGGGATATGAGCCAACCATCAATCGGAAGGCCATAACTACTGCGTTGGCATCGATAAGCTTTGCAGATCTATCTCCGATAAGAAACATAGTCTTCGATTCGAACGTTGCATATGGAGATTGTTTACTGCATGCGCTCTCTAGTCGGTTGCATACGCGTCTTGGAATTCATTTACCGAATACGCTACAGTTACAGCATGGAGTGCTCGGAGAAAAAATGGTTGACACGGCATTGGCTGCCGACGTTGTCTCGAACGCCGCAACTCAGACAGACGAGTGGATTGTGGTTGTCGCTGAAGACGATGACCTAGTGCCGCCTGTGTTCACGGCTGAAGCATTGCTATCAAAAACTTCTTCGAGGATACTCATGCTGCAAAACAGAAAGCGTTCGGGGAATTTTCTAAATTTGGAAAATATTATGGTGAAGATGTGATTTTGAATAAAGACCTATTGGCTAGCGATTTGCTGCCGTTCGTAGATATTGGTACAAACTCACCCAAGGTCACGCATAAATCAAATGTTTTGAGCGCACTGTTTGTAAGAGATGGGAGGGAGTACAAGGTTGAAGTTGACGTTGAGACAGGGAAAATCTCTCTCAAGAAGTCGGGTTTCCCCGTTAAAGGGTTTTCGTCTTTCGCTGCGATGCTTGCTTCTGAAGATTTTGCAAATCTTCGAAAATGGGCTGCTTCTCAGGCGGAACTTTTACGCAAGATTTCTGCATCAGAAAAGCATTTATTGCCAATTAACGGACGCACTCATAAGAAAGTCAAAATCGAAGGCATCCAACAGGTCAATGGTTTGTTAGATTCCGACGCTAGAGCGGATGATGCAGCTGAGGTTATTTTAATTGATGGCCCAGCCGGCATAGGAAAAACAAAGCTTGTCGAGCAGTTGGCGCTTCTACGGGCTGAAAGTTATAGCCTTTCGCCATCGCCACTGATCTTGCATGTACGGAGCCGCGGTCGCGTGTTGTCAAACTTGCAGGATTTGATGGCGTTTAGTTTGCAGACGTTGCGATCAAATACAACCTATGACCAAGTTCCAATTCTCTTAAAGCATGGGCTTATAACCGTTGCGGTGGACGGGTTTGACGAGTTGGGAGATCCTAATGGCTATGAATTGGCATGGTCGCAAGTTAATGACTTGATATTTTCGGCACGGGGCAAAGGTGTGGTGCTTCTATCGGGCAGGGATACCTTTTTAGGTAGAGACCGACTTTTTAGAGATGTGAAATCTTTGCGTGAAAATTATGATTTGGTCACGAGCCTCACCTTGGAGCCTGCTACACCAACACAGGCGCAGGATTGGCTAAGGACTAAAGGTTGGACCGATGTTCATTTTAAGATTCCAGCCGTGGCATCACTTCTAGAAGATGGGTCATTCGCTCTTCGGCCAGTTTTTCTTAATTTAATGGCCACGAACATCGCGCCAAAGAGGCTGCGTGAGGAGACTGATAGCTTCTTGACCCCATTGCTTGTCAAGCACATGCTTGAGCGCGAAGCGGGTCTTTTTGGAGACGCCGTTGAGAGCATTGTTCCGCGCCAGGCGTTGGAAGACTTTTTACTTCGATTTTTGATTGAAGTCGCTCGTGATATGGCGGACGGACAAGCAGAAGCGCTTGATGAAACTACGCTGTCATGGCTCGTTGAAATGACGCTTGGGGGTGGCTATCCTGAAGAAATTATCCGTCTTATTCGTAATCGCGCAAGCGTAGTCGCACCGTTGAAGCCTGATATAAGGCCCGGCTACAAGGGATTCGTTCACTCCCATCTTCACAATTATTTTCTTTCTCTTGCCGTGCTCGAGTCAATTGGCAATGGCGAGGTTCCAAAGTTTTTAAAGCGCAATGTTCTTGGATCTGAGCTGATCGCTGTTTTCGGCGACGTAGCTGCGAAAGCAGCGGAATCGAGTGCTCCCCAACTGAATGCTTTCGTGAATCGTTCGTTGCCTATGGCTAGCACCTATGGAGGGGTTGACAGGGCAGCCCGGAATGCAGGCGCACTTGTGCTCTCTACGCTTTCGCTATTGCCAGAGGGCGAAATAATCAGAGATTCAGAAATCGACGAAACGGTCATACGTGGAACTGCAAGCCGAGTGTCGCTGGAGAAGGTCTCCATCCATCAGCTCGATTGTCGGTCTGCCGATCTAAGTGCCGTGTCTTTCAATGGGTGCGAGGTAACGAGCCTAATAGCCAATGATGCAACGATATTTTCATCTTCTTTTCCCTCGCCCCGCCAAGTAGCACTTGAAGGGAAGGATGACATCGTTGATTCCCGCGAAATAGAGGACTGGTTGACTCGCCATGGAAGAAATGCCACAGCCACGGTAGCCACTGGTCTCGCTTCACCTGAACTTGCTGTGCATCCAATATTCAAGCTGCTAGGGAGTGCATGTAGAATCCGGCAGTATTGGCTACGTCCGGGCGATGATATTCAAGCGGACAAAATACTAAGAAATAAATATTGGGAAGATTTAGCAAATCATCTTCGTAACTGCAACTTGTTGCGCGAAGAGGCTCGCCAAGCTTCAGGTGCAAAATCGACCTTTACACATATTCGGATGCGTGAAAAGATTCTATCCGAAGATTCAACTGATCCGGACGTGGTCAACCTATTTTCCCAACTAAATATCTATGCAAGCACCTGATTGATTATATTTATTAGTGATCCACTCTAACTATGGCGCTAGTCATATGAAATTCGTAAATGACCGGATCGCGGCGTACACAGCATTTAGGGGATGGTTTTCGACTTGGTGAGACCGCCGCAGCGCTGAGACTTACTCGAAAGGTACTGAATGGCTATATTGGGTTGTGCATTCAGCCGGTCGTTTCAACAGCTTGTTTAAATCGCTCTGCCGGTGTTTCGTAGTTCAGCGTCTTCCGCGGACATTCGTTTAAGCACCTGGTAATAGCACCTAATTTGATTGCGAGTAGTCGCTGAGGTCGAGGCCTTTTTGGAAGTATTGCTTGAACAGGCCATTGGTATTTTCATTGGTCCCGCGCTGCCACGGATTCTGCGGATCGAAAAAGAACACCTTTATATCTGTGGCCAAGGTGAAACGCTTATACGTAGCCATTTCTTTACTCCGGTCCCACGACAGAGATTTGTATACCTCATGGGCAGCCTTCGTGCCTGCTTGATCAGGGCATTGACGACCGCTTCGGTGCCCTTCGTTGCCACCTTGATCAGCATGAGGGAACGCGTCTGCCGCTCGACCAGCGTGGCAATCTGGCTATTACAGATCCCGAAGAGCAGGTCGCCTTCCCAGTGTCCGGGTACGGCTCGATCCTCGCTGAGGCTGGTCGCCCGCTAATCGAGACCGCATCCACGATCCGCCCGTGGTCCCCCGTATTGATGGGCCAAAAAATGTACCGGACTGGGGACGCTAGAGAGGCATTTTCCCGATCCCAACAGCATTAGGGATGGAAAAACCTCATTGAAATTCAATCACTTGGAATCACTTCCCAGAGTGACGCACCGAGTATGAAGCGTGATTTGGAGCGGGTGAAGGGAATCGAACCCTCGTATGAAGCTTGGGAAGCTGCCGTTCTACCATTGAACTACACCCGCATGGATGCCGTGCCGGCGCACTACTCCGCCGACAGGAAGCGGGATTATACCCCGCGGCGGGAACGGCTGCGCTACTGCTCCTTCAGCCTCGACGCCGCGAGTTTCAAGAGCGGCAGAAACTCCGTCCGTGCCTGTTCCTCCGTGAATTCCCCCGAAATCAGGCTCACGTTCACGGCCGCCACGACGGCGCCGCCCGGGCCGCGGATGGGCACGGCCAGTCCGCAGATGGATTCGTCGTATTCGGCATCCGACCAGGCATAGCCCTGCTCCCGAACCTTGGAAATCACCGCGCGCAAGGCCTCCCTGTCGGTCGTGGTCTTCGGCGTGAGCGGCGTGAATTCGGTCGTGGACAGATAGGTGTCGAGCTCGTCTGCCCGCAGACCGCTCAGGAGCACCCGTCCCATGGACACCGTATAGGCAGGCAGGCGGCTGCCTATGGACGGGCTGAACGCCAGGATGCGCTTGGTGTGAAAACGCTGGATATAGACGATATCCCCGTCGTCCAGCACGGACACGGCGCACGACTGCTTGATGCGCGTGCCCAGCTCCTCCAGGACCAGTTGCGACTGGCGCCAGAAAGGCAAGGTGTAAAGGTAGGTCATCCCCAAACGCAGGACCTTGGGCGTGAGCCAGTAGTCCTTTTCGTCCGCGCCCACGAAACCGAGATCGATCAGCGTCAGCAATAGACGCCGCACCACCGTACGCGGCAGTTCCGCCGCCTCGCTGATTTGCGCGATGTTCTGCCTGCCCGTGGACTGGCCCATCACTTCGATGACGCGCAAGCCCCGCGCGAAGGTTCTGACAAAGGATTCGCTCTCTGGAGTAGCCATAGGGGATTTCCCGTGCTCGCGTTGACGCCGGTCTCAAACTTTTAAATAATGATCGCAGAGCGGTTTATATTGACCGCTTAGCGGACATTATACAGATGTCCTTCGCAATTTCAAACCAGCAAGGAAGCCATGAAAGAGACCACCTTCGAGACGGACTTCTGGAAGGACGCGAACCTTCGCAAGATTTGGGACGACATCGTCCCGGGCCAGCCTCGCAAGACCCTCCCCTACACCCTCACCCGCGAAGCCATCGAGAAGTATTGCCGGGTCGTCGGCGATATGCATCCGCTGTACTTCGACGAGGAATACGCGAAGAAATCCTCGTATGGAGGGTTGATCGCGCCGCCCGCGATTCACATCCTGCTGATGTTCGCCTGCACGCCCACCGACGACTGGATGCGCAGCCCCGGCACCGTCAATGCCGGCCAGTCCTGGAGCTACAACATTCCGGCCCGCCCCGGCGACGTTATCCGCCTGGAAGCCCGCGCGCTGGACAAGTTCATCAAGAAGGACCGGCTTTTCGTCGTGCACGACAACGTGTTCTTCAACCAGAACGACGAAGTGATCTGCTCCGGCCGCGGCTGGACCATCCGTCCGCAATAAGCAAGACAACAGGAGACATGGATATGAGTTACGACAAGCTGAGCGTCGGCCAGGAAATCGTGGGCGCCCCTTTCTCTCCCACCCGCGAAACCATTCGCGATTTCTGCGAGGCGTCGCTGGACTTCAACCCGCTGCACCTGGATGACGAGTACATGAAGGGGGATTTCGGCAAGACCAATTTCGGCGGAATCATCATGCACGGCATGAACAACTTCGGGGTCATCACCAGGATGCTCACCGACTGGCTGTACGAGCAGAACGCCGTGGAGCGCCGCCTGGAAACGCGCTGGAAGAGTCCCGTCAAACCCGGCGACACCATTACCCCCCGGGGCCGCATCACCGCGCTCAAGAAAACCTCGAACAGCCGCTGGGTCTGCCTCGACGTAGAGGTGCGCAACCAGCGCGACGAGGTGGTCGCGGTCGGCGAGGCCATGGCTGAGTTTCCTCACTGAAACACAGACCGGCCTCAGGAAAAGCGAAAAAAGATAAAGGAGACTTCGGCGATGGGTATAAAACTTGGATTAGCGAAATGGTCGGCAGGCCTGGTGGCGGCATTGTCAGCGAGTCTGGCATTCGGCCAGGCCTGGCCGTCGCAACCGGTCAAGATCGTCGTGCCATTCCCCGCCGGAGGAACCACCGATATCCTCGCCCGCCAGCTCGCCACCGGCTTAGGACAGAAATGGGGCGTTCCCGTCGTCGTCGAAAACAAGTCGGGGGCGAGCGGGACCATATTCTCCGAGCAACTGGCAAGGACGGCGCCTGACGGATACACGTTGATGGTGACGGCCACCCATCACGTGATCAATCCGGGACTCTACAAGCACCTGCCGTACGACACCAAGACGGCCTTCACGCCATTGGCGCAGGTGGCCGTGGTTCCCAACGTCCTGCTGGTCAACCCCGCCGTGCCCGCGAAGACGGTGCAGGAATTCATCCGGTACGCCAAGGCCAATCCGGACAAGTTGAGCTTCGGCTCCGCGGGCACGGGCGGCGCGAACCACCTGTCGGGCGAACTCTTCAAGTCCATGACCGGCATCCAGATGACGCATATTCCCTACCGCGGCGCCGCGCCGGCGCTCAATGACCTGTTGGGCGGAACGATCCCGGTAATGTTCGATTCGATCACAGGTGTCCTGCAGCATGTCAGGGCGGGCAAGTTGCGGGCCCTGGGCGTCACCTCGCTCAAGCGTTCGTCCGTGGCGCCCGACATCCCCACGCTGGACGAATCCGGCGTAAAGGGATTCGAAGCCACCGCATGGTTCGGCCTTTATGGCCCCGCGGGGATGAAACCCGAATTGAGCAACAAGATCAACGCCGACGTGCGCGAAGTCTTGAACATGCCGAAGATGAAGACGCTCTTCCTGGAACAGGGCGCCGACCCCGGAACCATGACGCAACCCGAATTCGCGGCCTTCGTGAACGCGGAAATCGATAAATGGGCCAAGGTGATCGCCACGGCGCACATCAAGCTGGACTGAGGCAAGCCCATGACACCGACAATTCAGAACACGGGCGCGCTGTCGCATATCCGCGTACTCGATCTCTCGCGCATCCTGGCGGGACCTTGGGCCACGCAAAACCTCGCCGACCTGGGCGCGGAAGTCATCAAGGTGGAAAGGCCCGGCGTGGGAGACGACACGCGCGGGTGGGGACCGCCGTGGATCAGGGACGACAACGGCGAGTACACGAACGACTCCACTTACTACGCGGCCGCCAATCGCGGCAAGAAATCCATCACGGTGGATATTGCCAGCGAGGAAGGGCAGAAGCTGATCCGGGAGCTGGCGGCCATATCGGACGTGCTGGTCGAGAACTACAAGATCGGCGATCTCAAACGCTACGGCCTGGACTATGAGAGCCTGGCCGCCATCAACCCGCGCCTGGTCTACTGCTCCATCACCGGTTACGGCCAGACCGGCCCCAGTTCGCACAAGCCGGGATACGACTTCGTCTTCCAGGCCCAGGGCGGGCTTATGAGCATTACCGGGGAACGCGACGACCTGCCCGGCGGCGGCGCCCAGAAGGTAGGTATTGCCATCGCCGACGTCATGACGGGAATGTATTCGTCCATCGCCATACTTGCCGCGCTCAATCACCGGGAAGTTTCCGGACGCGGCCAATATATAGACATGGCATTGCTCGATTGCCTCGTCGCCCTGGGCGGCAACCAGGTGACGGGCTATTTTTCGAGCGGCAAGGTGCCCTTCCGTTATGGCAATGCGCATGCAAGCCTGGTTCCCTATCAGGTATTCCAGACCTCGGATGGCGACATGGTGGTCGCGGTTGGCAACGACCAGCAGTGGCAAAAATATTGCGAAGGGATAGAGCGGCCCGACCTCGCATCCGATGCGCGCTGGACCAAGGTGACAGGCCGCATCACCGGCCGCGAAACCCTCATCCCCGAATTGGCCAGGACCATGCGCACCCGCACCTCGGCGCAGTGGATAGCGCGCTTGGAAGCGCTGGGCGTGCCGTGCGGCCGAATCAACGACTACAAGCAGGTCTTCGAGGATCCGCAAGTGGTGCATCGCGGCTTGCGGGTGGACATGCCGACCGAAGACGGCGGAACGGTCTCCACCATCGCCAGTCCCCTGCGGCTCACGGGCACCCCCGTGCAGTACAAACTGCCTCCCCCCAAGCTCGGCAGCAGCACCGAGGACCTGCTCAAACAACTTCTCAACAAATCGGACAAGGAGATTGCGGCCTACAGGGAGGCCAAGGTGATCTAGGGAGACGCCGATCGGCGATCTCACATCGCGCGCATGACCCGGCCGGCAGAATCCGGGAAGCCGAAAAACAAAGGCTCATAAATACAGAGACAAACAATATGAAGAAATTCATCTCCAGAGCGGTCAAGTGGGTATTTGCCGGCATCGCGATGCTTGCCGCAAGCCCGGGCTTCGCGCAGTCCTATCCTCAAAAACCGGTCAGGGTGATCATGCCCTGGATCGACGGTTTCCCCGCCAACTCCGCGCGCCTGTTTTCGCAGGAGCTGGCAACCCGATACAAGCAGCCATTCGTCGTGGAACCCAGGCCGGGGGCCGGCGGTGAAATCGCCGCCAGGCAGGTCATCGCCGCGCCGCCGGACGGCTACACCCTGCTGGTGACGGGTTCGTCCATCACCATACGCGCGGCCAGCAACGAGAAAAATGCGGACGGACTGCGCGACCTGCAACCCATCGCCCAGATCACCACCACGCCCTATGTCATCGTCGCCAAGGCGGGCCGGTTCAAGACCTTCAAGAACCTGCTGGCCGAGGCCAGGAGCAGCCAGAAAATCAACTTCGCGTCGGCGGGTATCGGCACGGGCATGCACTATCTGGGCGAGCTCATCAACATCAGCGCCGGCGTGAAGATGATGCACATTCCCTACAACACCGGCTCCAGGCAACTGGCCGCGGTAATGGGAGGCGACGTCGACATCGCCATTATTTCGCTGGTCACCGCGTGGCCCTATATCCATGCGGGAACCATGGAGGCATTGGCGGTCAGCTCGGAAACGCGCAGTGCCATCGCGCCGGATATTCCCACGCTGCATGAACTGGGTCTCAAGGACGTTCCCGCCATCGGCGCGTGGATTGCCGTTTTCGGGCCCAAGAATCTCGATCCCGCCGTGGTGAAAAGCCTCTCGAAGAATATTTCCGAGATCGCGAAGGATCCCGCGACGCAGGAAACCATCAAGGGTTGGGCAGCCGAGCTTCCCGACACCCGAACCGCCGCCCTGGAAAACGTAGTGGGATCGGAGACCCGCTTTTGGAAAAAGCTCATCAAGGAACGCAATCTCCCTATCGCGGATTGAGCCTGATCCCCACCGTCAGCGCAAAGGGCATGAAAAATGGAGCACAAACTTTCTTCTCTCTCCGGCGACCTCGTGCAGCCGGACCAACTGCTTGAAAGCCCCAACGATAATCGCCTGTTCGTCGACGTTCGCCTGGGCGAACCCGCGGACGAGTTCAAGGACTACAGGGACTGCCACATCCTCGGTGCGGTTCACGCCCAGATTCGAGATGTCTTCGCCGGACCGCCGACCCCCGACTCCGGGAACCTGCCGCTGCCCGACCTGGATCAGCTAGAGCGTCAACTCCAGGCGTGGCGCGTCGATGCGGACACCGAAATCGTGCTGTATGGCCCATCGATGGCGCTGGCCGCCCGCGGCTGGTGGGTGCTTCGCTGGGCCGAGCTCGCGAACGTGAAGATACTTGATGGCGGGTTGAAAGCCTGGATCAACCATGGCGGTCCCGTCGCGCAAGGGGAAACCCAACGCGCGTCCAGCCCTCCTCCCCAACGACTCCATTTGTCCGGTGGCGGCATGCCCCAGATTCTCGTCCAGGACGTCGAGAATCTGGACGACGGCGCGGTGCTGATCGACGCACGGGATGAGAACGCATATCTGGCCGGATGCATTCCACGGGCCCGCAACGTTCCCGCCGCCGGTCAGTGGGCGCCGGGAGGCGCCCTGCGCACGACCGGAGAAATCCAGGATCTATACGAAGAAGCCGGCCTTCGAAAAGGCGACGATGTCATCGTGTATTGCGGCGGCGGGGTGCTTTCCGCGTTGACCGTGCTGACGCTCCAGGCATTGGGACACCAGCCGCGTCTCTACGTCGGATCATGGTCGGAGTGGAGCAAGCGTCCCGAACGCATGGCTCGCAGCGCCATGGCAAGGAGTTGAGGAATGAACGGAGATTCCAGGCGCAACGCGGAAAATCGTTTCGATGTCGTGGTCTGTGGCGGCGGCCCGGTCGGACTTTCCATGACCTATCTATTAGGGAGGGCAGGCCTGCGGGTCGCGATGTTCGAGAAACGTCCCAGCACGACCACTTTGCCCAAGGGGCAATATCTTCACGCGTCCACCGCGGAATTCTTCAGGCAATGGGGCGTATGGGACCTGTTGGCCGACGCGGGCTGGGAGACCGAGGATGCCAACGGCCAGGGCTTCTACGTGAACGTGGCGAACGGCCCGGTGGCGGCGATCCGCGCGATAGAAGGCACGCACGAAGACTATGTAAAAAAGTGGGGAGCGCATAGTCCCGTCTTTCCACGCAAGATTCCCGCGTCGGACTATGAGGCGGCCATACGCCGCCGGGCCGAGTCCTGGGCCAACGCCTCGCTGCACTTCCATACGCAAGTCACGGACGTCGAGCAGTTGGAGGATGGCGTCCGCTTGACGGTCGAGGACGTCCCGTCGAAGACGATGAGGAGCGTCGTGGCGCGCTACGTGGTGGCGTGCGACGGCGCCCATAGCTTCATTCGTTCTCGATTGGGGACGGGCCAGGACCACGGACCCACTTTTGGAAACCAGGTGCTGGTGGAGTTTCGGGCTGAACTCGACGACACCCTGGGCAAGGACGGATTCTTCCACTCCTTCATCTTGAATCCGCGCTATGCGGGATGGTTTGGCAGCAAGCACCCCGGCAACGGTTTGTGGCGCTACAGCTTCCGGCATGATGAAGAAACACCGCCGGTGCGCGAAGTATTGCTGGAACGCATCCGCGGGGCGCTAGGAATGCCCCACTTGCCGATAGAAATCATTCAGACCTACCGATTCGACTACAGCACGGGCCTGCTGCGGAACTGGCGCGAGAAAAATGTGCTGTTCGCCGGAGACGCCGCCCACTGGCATTCCCCGTGGGGCGGTTTCGGCATGAACTCCGGCATCCAGGATGCGAACAACCTGGCGTGGAAACTCGAACTGGTGCTGAAAGGCAAGGCCGCCGAGACGCTGCTCGACTCCTATCAGGAAGAGCGCAAGTCGAAAGCGCTTATCACCGTCAAGTCCGCCACCTACAACTCCCTGCATTACCAGGCGATTGCGGAGGCCGCGCGGGTTGGGGAAGGCGCGCTGTTCGCGCAGGGAAGAATTTCGGCGGAAGCGCAGCTTTTTCTCAGCCAGCGCACGATTCCGCATGGCGACAACGCCGTGCTCCACACCGGTTATCAACTGGGTACGGTTTATCGATCCCGCGCAATCGTCGGCAACGGTGAAACCGCGCCGGCGCCGGATCTGGTCGAGTATGTGGAAACCACCGTTCCAGGCGTGCGGGCGCCGCATGCCTGGTTATCGAGGCAGGCCACGGGCGAACGAATCTCCACCATCGATCTGTGGGGGCGCAGGTTCGTGCTCGTCGGGCACGACATGCCCGATTATTGGAAAGCCGCGGCCACCGATGTCGCCGACGCCCTGGACATCGAGCTTCCCGCGATCGCTGTCGGCGCGAACGCCGCATATCGGCCCCTGGATTCGAAATTCGAACGGCTCTATGCAGCGCGCCTCGGCGACGTCGTTCTGGTGCGCCCCGATGGTTTCGTGGGAGCCAAGCTGTGCGCCCCGGACAAGGCCGCCGCCGTTCGGCTGCTGCTGGATGCCATGCAATCGATCCTGGGCATCGCCGCCAGCGCGAAAAATCCGGAAATCGAGGCGTTGGCCTGACACATACGTCCACGGGCAAGCCGCCCGGAAATATGACAGATGAGGTTTTTTCGATGAGCGAGATGCCAGGAGAAGTGATCGAAGGCTCGCCCCTCAGCGTATATGAGTCGTTCCTGCGCAAGGGCAAACTGGCCTACCAGTGGGATAAAGCGACAGGAAAACCCGTGTTCTTTCCGCGCGTGCTGGCCCCGGGTTCCGGCAGCACCGACCTGACGTGGCGGGTCAGCGAGGGGCGCGGCTCGGTGTATTCGGTCACGGTAATCAGTCCGAAGAACGAGCCGGCCTACAACGTCGTGCTGGTGGACATGGACGAGGGCTACCGGCTCATGAGCCGCGTCGAAGGCATACCGGCGGAAGACGTCCGCATCGGAATGCGGGTGCGGGCCCGCGTCTTCGATCCGGGCAATGAAGAACCTCCCTATCCCATATTCGTACCGGAATGAATCCATGAGCCAGAAACTGAAAAGAGGCGCCTGCGCGATCGTCGGGGTGGCCGAGTCCGACATAGGCCAGGTCTCTCCCGGTCTATCGCCCATGGACCTCATGGGACAGGCCACGCACCGCGCGCTGGAAGATTGCGGCCTGTCGCTGCAGGACATCGACGGCGTGTTTTGCGTCACCTCGCAAGCGCGCATGGCGACCCTCTCGCTATCCGAATATCTCGGGCTGCGGCCCCGCTACCACGGCGGGGCGAATATCGGCGGATGCAGTTTCATGTCCATGGTCGCGCATGCGCAAGCCGCCATCGAGACGGGCGCATGCGAAGTCGCGCTGATCGCGTATGGCAGCACCCAGCGCAGCCTGGGGCGGGCCAACGTGGCCTCGGTCGACCCCAGTCCGTACGACTCGCCGTTCCGGCCCATCTTCACCGCCAGCTCCTATGCCCTCGCGGCCGCGCGGCACGCCTATCAGTTCGGCACCACACGCGAGCAATTGGCGCACATCGCCGTGGCGGCGCGCCAGTGGGCGCTGCTCAATCCCAAGGCGTGGGAGAAGAAGGCGCTGACCGTGGAGGAGGTATTGAACTCGCGCGTCCTGAGCAGTCCGTTGACGGTGCGCGATAGCTGCCTGGTGACGGACGGCGGCGGCGCCATCATCGTCACGTCGGCCGAGCGAGCCCGGACGCTCAGGAAGCCCCCCGCCTATATCCTCGGCGTGGGCGATGACCTGAGTCACTACAGCATCAGCAACATGGAAGACCTGACGACGACCGGAGCGGTGCGCTCCGGCGCGCGCGCGTATGCCATGGCGGGCCTGCGGCCGAAAGACGTGAATGTGCTTGGGCTGTACGACGCATTTACGATCACCACCCTGCTTTTCCTCGAAGACCTCGGTTTTTGCCCCAAGGGGGAAGGCGGCCGCTTCGTCATGGATGGCGCCATCGCGCCGGGCGGCAGATTGGCGGTGAACACCAATGGCGGCGGGCTGTCCTATTGCCACCCCGGCATGTACGGAATCTTCATACTCATCGAGGTGGTGCGGCAGCTTCGGGGAGAGGCGGGCGCCCGCCAGGTCGCAAACTGCGACGTGGCGCTTGCGCATGGAAACGGCGGAACGCTGTCCGCCCAAAGCACGGTCGTTCTCGGCTCCCAGGCGACGGTTTGACGCTCGAAGACATCGTATTCGCGTAGGCGGCAGACCGCGGGCGCCTTTCCCTCAATACCCGACAAAGAAGAAACATCCGTTCATTGATGCCCCCGGCGTTACAAATCAATATATACGCCGGGCCGTGGTCTCAAGATTCCTATCCGAGGCGACGTGTGACTATATATATAGAGCATGGAAGCCACCGTAAGCCCGACGCAAAACCCGCCTGTAACCTGATCCTCCACGGTTCCGCACGACGGCTGCGCCCTACTACAATGGCGCCCTATGAATACGCACCCTCCTTCTGCCGACGCCGCGGATCGGCCGCCCGCCGACGACACGACTGCCAGCCAGCCGGCCGCGACAGCCCAACTCCAGGCGCAAGACAGCCCCCTCCCCAACGACGGCAGCGCGACCGACGCTGCCCATCCGTCCCATATTCGCTCCTTCGTCCATCGCCGCGGCCACATCACCCAAGGCCAGCGCGATGCGCTGGAGCGCCTGCTGGAACAGTGGTCCATCCCCTATTCCCCCCGCCTGCTCGACGTTACCAAGGCCTTCGGCCGCCAGGCCCCCACTATCCTGGAAATCGGCTTCGGCATGGGCGAGACGACGGAGAAGATCGCGCTCTCCCGTCCCGGCGATAACTTCCTGGGGGTGGAGGTCTTCAACGCCGGCGTGGGCTCCCTGCTCAAGCGCATCGAAGCCTCCGCCGTCCCGAATATCCGCATCGTCCAGCACGACGCCGTCGAAGTGGTCCGCGACATGATCGCGCCCGACTCCCTGGCCGGCGTCCATATCTATTTCCCCGATCCCTGGCCCAAGAAGCGCCATCACAAGCGCCGCCTGATCCAGCCGCCGTTCGTCAAGCTGCTGGCCAGCCGGCTGGCGCCCGGCGGCTACCTGCACTGCGCCACGGACTGGGAGAACTACGCCGAACAGATGCTGGAAGTCCTCGGCGCCGAACCTTTGCTCGCCAATACGGCCAAGGATTACGCGCCCCGCCCGGACTACCGTCCGCAAACCAAATTCGAGACGCGCGGCCTGCGCCTGGGGCACGGCGTCTGGGACCTGATTTTCAAGCGAGTCGCCTGAATGCTCTTCCCCGCGATCGACCCTTACGCCCACGGCTACCTGGACACCGGCGACGGCCATCAGATTTACTGGGAGCAATGCGGCAACCCGAAAGGCAAGCCCGCCGTTTTCCTGCACGGCGGTCCCGGCAGCGGATGCTCGCCGGTTCACCGCCAGTTGTTCGACCCCAGCCGCTATAACGTATTGCTGTTCGATCAGCGCGGCTGCGGCCGCTCGCATCCCCACGCCAGCCTGGAGAACAACACCACCTGGCACCTGGTGGAGGATATCGAACGCCTGCGCAAGGAGGTGATGGGCGTCGACAAGTGGCTGGTGTTCGGCGGTTCCTGGGGTTCGACGCTGGCGCTGGCCTACGGCCAGACGCATCCCGAGCGCGTCTCGGCAATGATCGTGCGCGGCATTTTCACGATCCGCAAGAGCGAGATCGACTGGTTCTACCAGGAAGGCGCCTCGCATCTCTTCCCCGATCTGTGGGAAGACTACCTTGCCGTCATTCCGCCCGATGAACGCCACGATCTGGTCGCGGCCTACCATCGCCGGCTGACCGGTGCGGACGAGGCCGAGCGCCTGCGCGCCGCCAAGGCCTGGAGCAAGTGGGAAGACAGTACGATCACCATGATGCCCAGCCCCCGCCATCAGCAAAGCCATGCGGCCGACCTGGCGGCGCTGGCTTTCGCGCGCATCGAGAATCACTACTTCACTCATGCCGGCTTCATGGAAGAAGGCCAGTTGATTCGCGACGCCCACAAGCTGGAAGGCATCCCCGGCGTCATCGTGCAGGGGCGTTACGATGTCTGCACGCCCGCGCGCACGGCCTGGGATCTGCACCGCGCCTGGCCGCAAGCGGATTTCCACATCGTGCCGGACGCGGGCCACGCCTTCGACGAACCGGGGATCCTGGCCTTGCTGGTGCGGTCGCTGAATCGGTTCGCGGCGTAGTTTCGCCAGCACAGCCCCGCACCGGCCTTAACCCAACACTTCCGTCTCGCCATGAATATCCAACTCAACGGCCAACCTCGCGACATTCCCGCCGGCGCCACCGTTACGCAACTCGTCGAACTGCTGGGCTACGCCGGCAAGCGAATCGCGGTGGAGCGAAATGGGGAAATTGTTCCGAAAAGTCAGCACGGGATTACATCTCTGAACGCTGATGACAAATTAGAGATAGTTGTCGCGGTCGGCGGTGGTTGAGCACAAATGCCTGGAGATGCTTCGCGTCCGGCTCCGGCCAGCGATGCAAAGGATACAAACCCAGTAATATGCGCTCAACTGTAGAGCAATTTATTGCGCATGAATGCTACGCACATCGTTACACATCATTGCGCTGACTTTCGCCGAGACTACGGATAATCTCAGCAATGCCCGTCGGACTTCCGCAGCGTTTTCGATGGGCTAAACCGGTGCGGATCCTTCCCCTTCCGTGCTGGTGGAATCGGCCAGGCCTCGCCTGGCCTTCTTTTTTTTTGCCGGGCGGTTCGCAGGCAAGCACGCCGCCTCTTGGGGGGCGAAGCGTGGGAGCCCCTTCGATGCATCGCCCAATGTAAAACGGCGCCCCGTGCAGGGCGCCGCCGTCACCGCCGTGCGATGCGCTTACCGCATCACCGCAGTCCGCCGAGTTTCCCCAGGCCCTTCAGGCCGCCCATGGCCCGCATCATCTTGGCCATGCCGCCCTTCTTCATCTGCTTCATCATCCCCTGCATCTGCTCGAACTGGGACAGCAGGCGATTGACCTCTTGCACCGGCACGCCGGCGCCCGTGGCGATGCGCCGCTTGCGCGAGGCCTTGATGAGTTCCGGCTTGGCGCGCTCGGCCGGCGTCATGGAATTGAGTATGCCCTCGGTGCGGCGCAGTTGCTTGTCGGCCTGGCCGTTCTGCAATTGCCCCGCCGCCTGCTGGAACTGGGCCGGCAGCTTTTCCAGCAGCGAGCCCATGTCGCCCAGCTTCTTCACCTGTCCCAATTGCTCGCGGAAGTCGTTGAGGTCGAACTTGTTGCCCGACTTCAGCTTGGACGCCAGCTTCTGCGCCTCGGCGATGTCGATATTCTTCTGCGCCTGCTCGACCAGCGACACGATGTCGCCCATGCCCAGGACGCGCTGCGCCATGCGATCGGGATAGAAGGCTTCCAGGCCGTCGAGCTTTTCCGAGACGCCGACGAATTTCAGCGGCTTGCCGGTGACGTGGCGCACGGACAGGGCCGCGCCGCCGCGCGCGTCGCCGTCCAGCTTGGTCAGCACCACGCCGGTCAGCGGCAGCGCGTCGGCGAAGGCCTTGGCGGTGTTGACCGCGTCCTGGCCCTGCATGGCGTCGACGACGAAGAGGGTTTCGATGGGCTTGACCAGGTCGTACAGCGCGCGGATTTCACGCATCATGGCCTCGTCGATACCCAGGCGGCCCGCCGTATCCAGGATCAGGACGTCGTAGTGGAAGCGGCGCGCGTGGTCGACGGCGTTGCGCGCGATGTCTTCCGGCTTCTGGCTGGGATCGGACGGCAGGAAGTCGACGCCCACCTGGGCGGCCACGGTTTTCAACTGGTCGATAGCGGCCGGACGGTAGACGTCGGCGCTGACCACCAGGACTTTCTTCTTGCCGGTCTTGCGGCCGTTCTGTACGTGATTGCCTTCGGCCAGCCAGCGCGCGAGCTTGCCGGTGGTGGTCGTCTTGCCGGCGCCCTGCAGGCCCGCCATCAGGATGATGGCCGGCGGCTGGGTGGCCAGGGACAGCTCGCCCGCATCCGGTCCCAGGTCGCCGCCCATGAGGGCCGTCAATTCCTTGTGGACCAAGCCGACCAGGGCCTGGCCGGGGCTCAGGCTGGTGGCGACTTCCTCGCCCAGCGCCTTTTCCTTGACGCGGGCCACGAAGTCGCGCACCACGGGCAGCGACACGTCGGCTTCCAACAGGGCCATGCGCACTTCACGCAGCATTTCCTGCGTATTGGCCTCGGTCAGACGGGCTTCGCCGCGCAACGTCTTGACGACGCGCGACAGGCGTTGGGTAAGGTTATCGAGCATGAGATGCGTTTCCGCTTAAACTAGTCGGCTAACTCGTGGCCAGAAAGGCGCGGTTTCGCGCCATGGAGCGCCGGTCGCGCCCAGGCCACATCCAAGATACGGGTTCTATGTCAACAGGCATTGTATTTCACGCGGCCGCCGCCGTCGCTTATGCGGTGCTGGCGGGGTCGCTATGGCGCCGGCTGGGCAAGACCCAGGACGTGCAGAAGGCGGGCCGGGCCAACCGCCTGTGCCTGCTGGGCGCCCTGCTCTTGCAAGGCATCGCGCTCTACGAAAGCATCCTGGGCGGCGAGGCCCTGTTCGTGGGCTGGGCGCTGGCGCTGTCGGCCGCCGTCTGGCTGGGAATGGTGATTTTCTGGCTGGAAAGCCTGCTGGTGCGGATCGACGGGCTGCAATTGCTGCTGCTGCCGGCCGCCACCCTGACCACCGCCCTGGCGGCGCTTTTTCCCCAGGGACAAACCGTGCCGCACGCGCATAACGCCTGGCTGCGCACCCATCTGGTCATCGCCCTGGCCGCCTACGGCCTGATGACGGTGGCGGCGCTGCATGCCGGCCTGATGGCCCTGCTCGACCGCCACCTGCACCGCCCGCCCAGCCCCGCCGGCCAGGCCACCATCGTCGGCCGCGTCCTGGACGTGCAGCCGCCCCTGCTGATGCAGGAATATCTGCTGTTCCGCCTGATTTCGGTGGGCTTCTGCGTGCTGACCCTGACGGTCTGCACCGGCGCCATCGCGTCGTACGAACTTACCGGAAAACCGCTACCCTTCGATCACAAGACGGTTTTCACGCTGCTGTCCTGGCTGACGTTCGGCGTGCTGTTGCTGGGCCGTTACCTGAAGGGCTGGCGCGGGCGCGTGGCGCTGCGCTGGACGCTGGTCGGCTTTGCCTTGCTGATTCTGGCCTATACCGGAAGCCGGTTCGTGCTGGAAGTGATTTTGCATCGAGGTTGACGTGGGTAAGCTGATTTTCTGGTTCGTCATCGGACTGGTCATCATGACGGTCGCGCGCATCGCCGCGCGCGCCGGCGCACGCGCGGCGCAGCAGCAGGCGCGCGAGCAGGCCCGGCAGCAACAGCAGCCCGGCCACGGCAACCGGGCCAACGCCGGCGGGGACCGGCCCGGCCGGCCGGCGGCGGTTCAGCAGGCCGAACAGATGGTGCGCTGCGCGCATTGCGGCATCCACCTGCCGCGTTCGGAAGCCGTGCTCAGCGCCGGGGAAACGTATTGCGGGCAGGAACATGCCCGGCTGGGCGTGGCGCGGCATTGAGCCGTCCCTCCACGGGATGGCGGCGATAACAAGAGGTCCGCGGGCGCCCTGGCGCCGCGCATGGCCCGCGCGCCACGCAAGTCATAACGCCAACTATGGGAGATCGCATGTCTTTGCAATTGGACCGACACGGCTGGCTCAAGCCGGTGCGCGGCGTCTCGCTGACGCCGTCGCCTAATTTCAATGAACGTCCGCGAGGCACGGAAGTCAGCCTGCTGGTCATCCACAACATCAGCCTGCCGCCCGGGGAATTCGGCGGCCCGTATATCGAAGGCCTGTTCTGCAACCGCCTGGATTATGGCGCGCATCCCTGGTTCGAGCGCCTGCGGGGCTTGCGCGTCGCCGCGCATTTCCTCGTCCGCCGCGACGGCGCCGTCCAGCAATTCGTTTCCACCGACAAGCGGGCCTGGCATGCGGGCGCGTCACGCCTGGGCAAGCGCGAGGGCTGCAACGATTTTTCCGTGGGCATCGAACTGGAAGGCACGGATGTGCTGCCCTATACCGACGAACAATACGCGACGCTGGCCCGGCTGACGTCGGCCCTCAAGGCGCGCTACCCGTTGGTCCACGCCTGGGGCCACGAACATATCGCGCCGGGCCGCAAGACCGACCCCGGTCCCGCCTTCGATTGGCCGCGGTTCGGCGCCACGTGCGGTTTCCTGCGGCGGGCCCTGCCACCCGGCTGAACCTGCGGGGAAAGCACCGCCACCCGGGCCCTGGGGAAGGTCAGGCCCGGCACGTGGGCGGCGACGGCCGGCTCGATACTCAACGTGTCGCATGACGACGCGGCATGGCGGCCGCCGAATTCCATCCGTATGCCGGCGGGCGCACAGGCGCGCGGATACCCCAGCGCGCTGGGGTAGTAAAGCCATACCTGCCCGGCATCCTCGCTGACCTTGACCCGGATCCCGGCGGTGGGCATCGCCTGCGCCAACGACACTTGAAGGGCGGGCACCAAGTCCTGGTTGACGTGGTGACGTAGCGCAGCCTTGAGCAGGTCCGGCAGCATCGTCAGGCCGGGAATATCGGCGACCAGGCTGCGGGCGTCGATCGCGATCTTCAAGTCGTCGGGGAAATGCCCGATGACCCGATATAGCTTCGATAGCAACATTCCGCTCTCGAAAACCATCGGCTTGCGGCGCGGCCAAGTGGAAAGCGCGACCAGCACCTGGCACAGCCAGATATCCTTCTCCAGGATTTCTGCCCGGCGTCCGAGCACGGGGGCCAGCCCGCGGAGCAGATCCGCTTGTTCGCGTAGCGGCAGGTCAAAGTAATGGGGCGAGTCGGGATCGAGAAAGTTCTGTGCGGTCATGGCTGCTCGGGGCGTGCGCCATCCAGGCCGGCATTGAAGCCTTGGACGGCGCGTGAAGCTTGAAATTCGCTTTGTGGCGGCCGTTCCGCAATCGTCCTGAAAGTATCTGTCGCGATCTGGTCACGGTGCTCGTGGAGAAGCTGGCCGCGTCGTCGGACAAAGCCGACGCGTCGCTTCGACGCTATCGATCTCCAGCGCCGTCCAGGAAGCAGAAGGGCCAGGCCTCCCTGGGGAAACCTGGCCCGTTCATCGCCTTTTCTGAAGCCGCGTCGTCTCGAAGGACTACGCGGGATCACCGGCGAATTGGCGTCAAGCGATCATCAAGCCGCCTTCAGCAGCAGCGCGTTCAAGCGCTTCACGAACGCGGCCGGATCCGACAGTTGGCCGCCCTCGGCGAGCATGGCCTGATCCAGCAGCAACTCGGCCCACTGGCCGAAATCGCTGTCGCCCGCGTCGCGGATGCGTTGGACCAGGGCGTGCTCCGGATTGATTTCCAGCGTCGGCTTGATGTCCGGCGCCTGCTGGCCGGCGGCCTTGAGCATGCGCAGCAGGTTCGGGCTCAGGTCGTTCTGCCCGACCACCACGCAGGCCGGCGAATCGACCAGACGCAGGGTCACCCGAACGTCGGCCACCTTGTCGCCCAGGGCGGTCTTCAGGCGTTCGACCAGCGGCTTGAATTCCTCCTGCACGTCGGCCTGGCGCTTCTTTTCTTCCTCGTCCGCCAGGGCGTCCAGGTCCAGCCCGCCCTTGGCGACCGACACCAGGGACTTGCCCTCGAATTCGCGCAGGTAGGACAGCATCCACTCATCCACGCGCTCCCACAGCAGCAGCACCTCGATGCCCTTCTTGCGGAAGATCTCCAGGTGCGGGCTGTTGCTGGCGGCGGCATAGCTTTCGCCGGTGACGTAGTAAATCTTGTCCTGGCCTTCCTTCATGCGCGACACGTAGTCCGCCAGCGAAACGGATTGCGTGTCGTCGCCCGAGTTCGTCGAGGCGAAGCGCAGCAGCTTGGCGATGCGTTCCAGGTTGGCCTGGTCCTCGCCCGTGCCTTCCTTCAGCACCTGGCCGAACTCGTTCCAGAAGGTGACGTAGTCGTCCTTGCGGTTTTCCGCCATGTCTTCCAGCAACGACAGGATGCGCTTGGCCGAGCCTTCGCGGATGGCGCGCACGTCACGGCTTTCTTGCAGGATTTCACGCGAGACGTTCAGCGGCAGGTCGGCCGAATCGATCACGCCGCGCACGAAGCGCAGATAGGACGGCAGCAGTTGTTCCGCGTCGTCCATGATGAAGACGCGCTTGACGTACAGCTTCACGCCGCGGCGGCCGTCGCGGTCCCACATGTCCATGGGCGCGTGCTTGGGGATGTACAGCAGTTGCGTGTATTCGCTGCGGCCTTCGACGCGGTTGTGCGTCCAGGCCAGCGGATCGTCGTAATCGTGGGCGACGTGCTTGTAGAACTCCTTGTACTGCTCGTCGGTGATGTCGCCCTTGGAGCGGGTCCACAGCGCATTGGCCTGGTTGACGGTTTCCAGTTCCTCTTTCTTGACCTGCTCGCCCTTCTCGGCGTCCCATTCTTCCTTCGCCATGCGGATGGGCAGGGAGATGTGGTCGGAATAGCGACGCAGGATCTCGCGCAGCTTCCAGCCGCTGAGCAGATCGTCCTCGTCGGCGCGCAGGTGCAGGATGACGTCGGTGCCGCGCGTGGCCTTTTCGGTGGCGGCGATGGTGAACTCGCCCTGGCCGTCCGACTCCCAGCGCACCGCGTCTGCGGCGGGCGTGCCGGCGCGGCGGGTAATCACCGTGACCTTGTCGGCGACGATGAAGGAGGAATAGAAACCGACGCCGAACTGGCCGATCAACTGGGCATCCTTCTGCTTGTCGCCGGTCAGCTTGGAGAAGAACTCCTTGGTGCCGGAGCGGGCGATGGTGCCGAGGTTGGCAATGGCTTCGTCGCGAGTCAGGCCGATGCCGTTGTCCGAAATCGTGATCGTGCGCGCGGCCTTGTCATAGTCCACCCGGATGGCCAGATCGCCGTCGCCTTCCAGCAGGGCAGCGTTATCAATGGCTTCGAAGCGAAGCTTGTCGCAGGCGTCCGAAGCATTCGACACCAGCTCGCGCAGGAAGATTTCCTTGTTGCTGTAGAGCGAATGGATCATGAGGTGCAGCAGTTGCTTCACCTCGGCCTGGAAGCCCAGGGTTTCGGACGGGGTAGAGGAGACGGTTTCGTTCATGGTGTCGAAATCTTCAAGGTCTGGGAAAGGAGGGAATGCCAAAGGCCCGCCGGATACGCTACCGGCTCCCGGCGGATAGCGCCAGCAGCCGTAAGAATAGGGGCGGAGGGGGATATTTCAAGGGGGCTATGATAATCAACCGGCCGGGGAAGCTCGAAAGCGTGCTTGAGGCCGGTTCGATGGGAGGAATCACTTGGGCAGCACTCGTAATAATGGGGTTCGCTTCGAAATCCGGCGTTACCGGCCGGCCGACAAGCAGGGAGTAGCGGACACCATACTCCCCATCCAGCGCGAGGAATTCGGGATCCCGATCACGGCGGAGGACCAGCCGGACCTGGCCGCGATCGAGGCCTTCTACCAGACGGGCAAGGGCGATTTCTGGGTGGCGGTGACCGGGGAGGACGGCTCCCCCACGGGCGAAGGTAAGGTCATCGGCACCATCGCCTTAAAGGACATCGGCGACCACCAGGCCGCCCTGCGCAAGATGTTCGTCGCGGCGCCCTACCGCGGCCGGAACCTCGGCGTCGCCGCCCGCTTGCTGGAAACCTTGCTGGCGGCGGCCCGGCAACGCGGGTTGCGGCGGATCTACCTGGGCACGACAGCCAAGTTCCTGGCGGCTCACCGGTTCTACGAAAAGCACGGATTCACAGAAGTGACACCGGACGCCCTGCCGGCGAGCTTCCCGAGGATGGCGGTGGATACGAAGTTCTATACGATCGAGCTGGGATAGGGACCGGGGCGCCAGGCAAAGTTCCCCGAAACCGCTATAATCCCGCTCTCTGCACCAACGCGTACCCCATCAGGGGCCACCGCGCACGATCCGCCCGGGTGGTGAAATTGGTAGACGCAGGGGACTCAAAATCCCCCGCCGCAAGGCGTGCCGGTTCGATTCCGGCCCCGGGCACCACAGGATTCTAGGGCTTCTTACTGATAGTATGCGCTTCGCGAGCCCCTAAACATTCCGCAATCGTTCCGCGTCACGTTCCGCGTTTGGATCTAGTAGCTGGTTTGCGTCTCCAGTTTCCTGGGCCCCGATATCGGCGGCCCTTTCCTGCCCCCCAAGGACACCCGGCCCCAATCGGGCCGGCATTCTTAGGATAGATTCCCTTATGAGGACTACTACCTCTGCAGCAGGCTCAGGCGACGGTGGCTCGATATCAGCAATGGGAATGATACCCGGTGGCCACCGCTTGCGTTGCTTGCGGCGGCGGAGTGACCGGCTTCCCGTCAGGCGTCTTCATCGCAGGGAGCTCGCCTTGGGGGACTGTGGCAACTGTACTGGCCGTTGTGACGAGCACCGGTGCCGAAGATTTGCCGGTAAGAATGCCGGACATGGGCGCCGCGGCAGCGACCTTTAACCTTTATTGGCTCCGCTTGAGGAAGCGTCGCCGGATTGCTGGATAAGCGATCGTTCGCCGGCAGCCGGGGATCATCGGCCTGGTCGATGGCGACACGGTTGTCGTTGGGAGGGCATCGGCGGAGCCGGCGCGACAAAGCCGCGGGCCGAAAGGAGGCAGGCCGCCGAGGCTACGGCAGCCAAAAAAGGAAACTCGCATGGTGACGCCAGGGGAGATGTGGCGGCCCGGAACGGGCCAGTGTTATTACAGCAGATCGTTGGCTCTGGCCGGCGACCAGGCGGGGATGCCCTGCCATTCAAGTTTGCGAAAGTCTCAGCATTGCGGCGCTCGTGGGCAAGGACGGATCGATTAACTGCCGAGGAAGACGCTGAACTACGAAACACCGGCAGATCGATTTGGCCGAGCCGTTGCAACGACCAGTTGAATGAACAGCCGAAAGACGACGTTCGCCGGCCCTACCAGCCATCGGTGGCACGCGGTCACCACTTTGCTTAGGAATATTCCAAGTTAAACGAAATCCTCGGTGGAGAATTCCAAGTTATGGCACAGCAGCGCCGATTCTGATGGCAACGTACAGCTAAGTAATTGAAACTCAAGCGATGCCCTATTGCTGTATTTTCTCGAAATGGATCTGTTCCGTGAGCTGCTTCCAGGTTGCGATGTCCTGCTTGATCCGCTCGCCATACTCCTCCGGAGTGGTGGCCGCGGCATACACGCCCATACGATCGAATGCTTGCACCACAACCGGATCCTTGAGAGCGGAATCCAGTGCCGTATTCAACGCGGCGACCACCGCCGGCGGCGTGTGGGCCGGCGCCACGACACCATACCAGGTAGGACTGTTTAGATCCGGCAACCCTGCTTCCGCGTAGGTGGGAACGTCCGGCAACGCCTCAATGCGGGCGGCCGACTGTACCGCCAGCGCGCAGAACTTGCCACTCTGCACATGCGGCAGCGCCGAACTTACGCTGTCGAAAACGACGTCGATCTGCCCCGCATACAGATCGTTGATAGCCGGTGCCAGCCCTTTGTAGGGAACGTGAAGCATCTGCGTTCCTGTCGCGGCTTCGAAGCGTGCTCCGGTCAGATGTGAAAGCGTGCCGGTTCCCGCCGAGCCGAACGCGATCTTGCCAGGCGCCTTCTTGAGGTTAGCGATGAAGGTTGCCAGTTTGCAGTCCGGCGCCACCTTATGCGAGGCGACCAGAATACCGGGTGACACAACGATCTGTCCCACAGGCGCGAAGTCCTTCACAGGATCGTATGAGAGGCGCTCGTAGATGCTGGGAGCAATCGCGTGCGTAGACGCATTGGCGATCAAAATAGTGTAACCGTCCGGCGCCGCCCGCCTCACCATATTCACTGCGATGGACCCGCCAGCGCCGGCGCGATTCTCGATGACTATCGTCTGCCCCAGCTTCTTGCTCATCTCCACCTGGACGGCCCGCGCCGCAGTGTCCGCCGGACCGCCCGGGGCCATCGGCACCACCAGCGTTATCGGACGGTCGGGAAAGCCCGCTGCCTCTGCCCGCGCAGGCAGACTGGACGCAAATAATCCAACCGCCGCCAACCCTAGCGCGAACACGCACCCGCCCCCGGGGTGATGTGTAAAAACACCCATGTCATGTCCCTCCACTTATATTTATTGATCAACGCAACAGGTAGCCGTGACCATCGCGGCCATCGTTCATCGTGTCGTCTGGCCCCTCGACCCGGGCGTCCTTGAGCTGATCGTAATTCGGCGTAAAGCCCAGCCCCGGCGTTTTGGGTATCTCCATCTTGCCATTCAGCGGATCCGGAGTGCCGACAAAGAAGCGTTTGCCCGTCTGCCACATCCCGTAGTGGAACTCGACTGGGCCGCCGTTCAGTACGCCGGCAAGCAGATGCATATTGAATATCGGCCATCCGCCGCCATTCGACATAGGCAGATTGAATGCCTGCGCCAGGTGCGCGACTTTCAAGGATTCGGTATAGCCGCCGTTGTAAAGCACGTTGGGCTGAATGACGTCGACCGCGTGATGGACCACCAGTTCGCGGTAGCGCCATCGGTGGCCCTCCATCTGGCCGGCAGCGATGGGAATGGAGGTGTGCTGCCGCAGATCGGCCAGCGCGCGGGCGTCATTCTGCTGCAAGGGTTCCTCGAACCACGTGAGGTTGCACTCCTCGATGGCCCGGCACAACAAGCGCGCTTCGTGGGGATTGAAATAGCAGTTCGCGTCGATCATCAGTTGCACGTCCGGGCCGATGGCGGCGCGGGCCGCCCGCACACGACGGGCGTCATCCTGCCAGGTGCGTGACGGCTCGCCCACGACCATTTTCAAGGCACGATGGCCCTCGGCCACAAATTTTCGGCCATATTCGGCCAGTTGATCCTCGTCGAAAAACGGATAGCCGAACGTCGCGTAAGTATTTGCCCAATCCCGGTAGCCCCCCAGCAGTTCGGCGACGGTACGCTTTTCTTTCTTGCCGCGTATGTCCCACAATGCAATGTCGATGGCGGACAGTGCGTTGGAAATCACGCCCGTGTACGCGCGATTATTCAACTTCTTCCACACAGTCGAATGGATCTTTTCGGTGTGGTAAGGATCCATACCCTTCAAGGTTGGAAGTATGTGGTCCTTGATGGCGGTAATCACGGCCCACGGCAGGAACTGCCCCGTGATACCCAGACCGGAAATGCCTTCGTCCGTTTCCACCTCAACGAAGACGAATGCGCGGCTCTCAATGGATTTTCCGATACCGGGAAGATCGATTTCATTTCGGTGGAGGGATGCTTTGATGTCGGTGATTTTCATGCGTGGTTAAGGAAAAGCGAGGGGCGCCGCCCTTCTGATCAATGGCGCGTTTTGCACCTAGAAACTTTAAAAGCGGAGGTACTATTCGTCCAATAGAACTATAAGATCGATTAATGAGTTTTTTTGATAGGAACCTGCCATGACTGCCGCCCTCCGGCACCTGCGCTGCTTTGTGGAAGTTGCCGTCTGGCAAAGCGTTTCCAAGGCCGCACTTCAACTCAACGTGTCACAGTCCGCGCTGACGCTGACGTTGCAGCAGCTGGAAGCGTCCATAGGAGTGCGCCTGTTCGATCGAACGACGCGGACGCTGCTGCTTACCGCTGCGGGGGAAGAGTTCCTGCCGACAGCGCGCAGATTGCTGGAGGATTTCGATTCTGCCTTGGGCAAGATGCGCGCACTAGGCGCCCGCACGCGGGGGCATGTCAGTATTTCCGTGGTCCCCTCGATCATGGCGCTCGTGATCCCGCAGGTGCTGGGAAAATTCATGAAGAGCCATCCAGGTGTTTCTGTACACCTGCAGGAAGACAGTTCCGACGCCGCCGAAGAACGGGTACTGAAGCGCGAAGCCGATTTTGGCATCACCAGTCCGCTGAACCGACTATCGAATTTGAGGTATACGCCTCTTTTTGACGATCAGTTCGCCGTGCTGTTCGCGAAAGGTCATCCGCTGACGAAGTTGCGGCGCGTTCGATGGATTGACCTAGAGCCATATCAGATCATTGGATTCTCTCAATCCAGCAGGCTGGCGATGCAGCTTAGGCAGATGCCATCTTCGGACATGCCGGAAAACGTGCGAAATCCAAGTTGCCAGGTCAGCCACACGGCAACGATCGAATCATTGATCAATCAGGGCCTGGGCATCTGTGCGCTGCCGTCGTTGTCGGCAAAGCGAGTTCCCCTAAACAAGCTGCAATGCCGCCTGTTGGAAGACCCCACCTGCCACCGCCAGATGTGTCTGGTCCAGCCTGACCAGCGTAGCCTGACACCGGCAGCCGAAGCCTTGCTCGAACTAATGCTCCAGGAGATCCCGCGCTCGGCCCGCGCCGAAGGTGTTCGGATGCTGATCTAGCGTGAATGCGGGCAGCGAGTGGAAGCCTCCCAAAGCTGTCCAATTGCTGCTTGGCGAAATACAGCGCCTGCAACACCGCGATTGCGCCAGGTACAAGTGTCGACGTTCCTTTTGCGAGGCCGTCAGCTTCCAGTGATGGCGATGACCAGGCTGAGCGAGCCCCGGTTCTTCCGGCCTTCGGGGTCCGTTGCTGCCATAGCCTGGGAAAGTTCTGATTGACCAGGCGCACAACGTGAAAGCGGTCGGCCACGATCATCGCGGTGGGGAATACTGGCGGGCGATCTATAGGTCCGTCTCGGACAGGTCAATCACGATGACACGCACCTAGTCCTTGCCGGGCAAGGGCGCTTGAGATTGCGTCAGCTCGAATACGCGAAACGCGGTGGCCAACAAGCTGAACAGCAGCTGAGAGTCACTGCTTTCGGCTATTTGCAGATGAATTATTTGACGTTGGTCCACCCCGGGACGCCACGTATTCTTCGGTAGAACGAACGTTCTTTCTACCGGCCATGCAAACTGCATCATCGCTTGATTCCTCCTTGCCCACCCGTGATCGCATCATCGCGGCGGTCGGCGAGTTGTTTTATCGACATGGGACGTATCTGCTTGGCGTTGATAGCCTCGTGCGGCATTTGCGCATCACCCGCGCGACGCTATACAGGCATTTCCGCGGCAAGGAAGGACTGGTGCTGGCTTATCTTCGGCATCGGCATGAATGCGTCAGCCGACAGCTACTGGACCTGGTCACAGACAAATCCGGCGCCGAGGCCGTAGACGCCATCTTCGCCAGCCTGGAAACGAAGACCCGCGACGAACACTATCGCGGTTGCGCGTTCGTCATCGCGGTGACGGAGAATCCGCGATCGGAGGCCATCTTCGCGGTGGGCCAGGAGCACAAGGCATTTTTACGTGCCCTCTTCGTCCGGCTGTTGCAGGCCGAGCCGGACCGGAAGAACGGCGTGAACGGCGCCAGCGACGCGCTGGCCGACCAACTGCTGCTGCTCTACGAAGGCGCGCTTGCCGCGTCGGTACTGCGTCCGCAAGCGCGGCCCGCCACCACGGCCCGCGCCATCGTGGCCATGCTGCTGAGCGGGCGCAAAGACACATCGTGCGGGGCCGCGCAATGACACAGCTTGCCCTGGGCGCCGCCGCCCTCATCATTGCCCTGATCTACGGCTGGGGCATCTCGCAGATTCCCGTGCTTCAGTTCGGCGACCCATTGGGGCCGCGCCTGTTCCCCGAGGTGCTCACAATCGCCTTGATCATCGTCGGCATCGTCTTGATCGTGCAAGGGTGCGCCCGGGCCGCACTGCGCGCGGACGGCGCCCGCTTCTACCGCTACGTGCGCGATCAGGATTTCCGCGTGCTGTTGACCGTGTCGATCTGGACCGGGCTCTATTTCCTGTTTTTCGAGACCTTGGGCTATGCCCTGGCGACCGCGGCATTTCTGCTGGGCCTGATCCTGCGCTTTCATCACGGCAACCGTTACGCGGGCGCCGCCGTCGCCATTCTTTTCGCCGGCGGCAGCTATCTGCTGTTCGCCGGCCTGTTCGGCGTTCCCCTGCCCGTCGGCTTCCTCCCCTTTTGAACGCGGCAATACCATGAATAACTTCGAGCACATGCTGCACGGCTTCGCCGCAGCCGTCGAACCGCGCAATCTGCTTTTCGTGCTGATAGGCAGCATCCTGGGTACCGTGGTGGGCGTACTACCTGGCCTGGGGCCCGCGGCGGGCATCGCGCTGCTGTTGCCGCTGACCTTCGGCATGGATCCCACCAGCGCGCTCATCATGGTCGCCGGCATGTACTACGGCGCCATGTATGGCGGATCGACGACCTCCATCCTGATCAACACCCCGGGCGAATCCGCATCGGTGATGACCACGCTCGACGGCTATCAGATGGCCAAGAACGGGCGTGCCGGCGCGGCGCTGGCCGTCTCCGCCATCGGGTCCTTCATCGCCGGCACGTTCAGCGTCGTGGCGCTAAGCGTGCTGGCCGTGCCGTTGGCGCGCTTCGGCCTGAAATTCGGTCCGGTCGAATACTTCAGCCTGATGTTGTTCTCCATGTCGGCGGTGTCCAGCCTGACCGGCGCGTCGCTGGCCAAGGGCCTGCTGTCCATGGTGCTGGGCCTGATGATCGCCACGGTGGGCATAGACCTGCAGAGCGGCTCGCCCCGCTTCACCGGCGCAGTGCCCGAGCTGCAGGACGGCATCAGCTTCCTGGCGGTGGCGGTGGGCATGTTCGCGATATCCGAAGTCTTCGTTACCTTCGAGGAGCATTGCCGCGGCATGGCGCCCGCGATGCGCATCCGCGGCAGGCTGTGGCTCACGCGCGAAGAATGGTCACGCTCGGTCATGCCCATCGTGCGCGGCACGCTGATCGGCTTCGTCAAGGGCATCCTGCCAGGCCCCGGCGCCACCATCGCCACCATCCTGTCCTACGGCCTGGAGCGCGGTATCCACAAAGACAAGCATAAGTTCGGCACCGGCATGATCGAGGGCGTGGCGGGCCCCGAGGCGGCCAATAACGCCGCGGCCGGCGGCTCGATGGTTCCCCTGCTGACCCTGGGCCTGCCTAGCAATGGCACGACCGCCGTGCTGCTCGGGGCTTTCGTCATGTACGGCCTGCAGCCTGGCCCGCTGATGATGACCCGCAATCCGGAAGTGGTCTGGGGGCTGATCGACAGCATGTACCTGGGCAACGTCATGCTGTTCGTGCTCAACCTGCCGCTGGTATTCATCTTCGTGCGCCTGCTCCATGTCCCGGCCGGCATCCTGCTGCCCTTGATCCTGGCCATCGCCACCATAGGCGTTTACTCGATCGACGGCAGCACGCTGGACCTTGGCTTGATCCTGGGCTTCGGCCTGGTCGGCTATGTGTTTCGCAAGCTCGATGTGCCGCTGGCTCCCATGGTGCTGGCCGTGGTGCTGGGCAAGAGCCTGGAGCAATCGTTCCGGCAATCGATGACCCTGTCCAGCGCCGATCCCGCCATCTTTCTATCCAGCGGCCTGTCGGTGACCTTCCTGATCCTGGCCGCGCTGATGTTCCTCCTGCCTTACGCCTGGAAACACCGGACCCGCCTGGCCGCCCTGCTACGTGGCCGGACCGCGCCTTCCTCCCGTCCATCACCACAGACCTCCACCGATGAATCCTGATCCGATCTCCCTGCCGCGCCGCCGCGCCCTTCTTGCCGCTTCCGCCGGCTTGGGATGGGCTGCGCTGCCGGCTTTGTCCCGCGCTCAATCCCCAGCCGGCGCATGGGTTCCCGACCGCCCCGTGGAAATCGTCGTCGGCGTGGGCCCTGGCGGCGCGCAGGATCGCACCGGCCGGGACGTGGAGCGCTTCCTGAAGCAAGCCGGCTATGCCCCGGCGGGCAGCGTCGTGTCCAACCGCCCAGGCGGCGGCCACGCCGTCGCGATGGCCTATACGCTCAAGCACGCCAAGGAGGCCAATATCCTGCAGGTCGTCGGCGGCGTCGTGCTGTCCAACAATATCCTGGGCCGCAGTCCGATCTCGTACTCGCAGTTCACACCCATCTCCATCCTGTTCGATGAACTGATGGTCTTCGCGGTCGGCAGCAAATCGTCGATCAAGACACCGGCCGACCTCATCGCCAGACTGAAACAGGACCCGGCCTCGGTGTCGTTCTCCATCTCGTCCGGGATAGGCACCACCAACCACGTCAGCGTGCTGCTCCTGGCGAAACAACTGGGCCTGGACCTGAAGAAGATCAAGGCCATCAGCTTCAACTCGTCCACGGAGGGCGTGACGGCAACCATAGGCGGGCACGTGGAAGTCGCCGTCACCACGCCTTTCGCGCTGAATCCTTTCGTTGAATCGCGCGATTTGCGCTACATCGCCGTCGCCAGCGCCGAGCGCGCCACCGGCCCCCTTGCGCAGGTGCCCACGTGGCGTGAATTGGGCTACGACGTCGTCGTGCCCGCCTGGCGGGGCGTTCTGGCGCCGCCCGGACTGACGCCTGCCCAGGTCGCGTATTGGGACAAGGCATTCGCAGCCATCACCGCCACCGCCGAATGGAAGGCCATGCTGGATGCCGAACTGCTGGTGGCGCACCGCCTGGACAGCGCCCAGACCGCCGCCTATCTGCGGAGCGAGGACAAGCGCTTCCGCGAATTGCTTGGCGGCTTCAGCCGTTGAATCCACACACGCATCGACGCCTACCCTGAACACGGACGACCATGACCACCCTCCCCATTTCGCTGGCTTTCGCCCGCAACATCCTGGCCTTCTCGCGCCGTCAATTACCCGAAGCCGCCTTCGTGCGCGCTCGTTCCGCCATCATCGATACGATTGGCGTCACGCTGGCAGGCAGCCGCCATGACGGCAGCGCCATCCTGCGCTCGGTGATCGAGCCCACAGCGGCGCAAGGCAAATCCCGCGTGCTGGGCACCGACCTCAGGCTCAACAGCCTGGATGCCGCGCTGCTCAACGGGCAGGCCGCGCACATGCTGGATTACGACGACTCCAACTCCTACCTGCACGGGCATCCATCGGTCGCCATCCTGCCGGCCGCGCTGGCCGTCGCCGACGAACACGGCATAGATGGCCAAACGCTGCTCCAGGCCTACATCACCGGCTTCGAGGCCGTGGCGCGCCTGGGCAGCACGGTCGGGCGACGCCAATATACGCACGGCTGGCACCCGACCACCACCATCGGCATTTTCGGCGCCGTGGCGGCGGCGGGCGTATTGCTGGCGTTGAACGAAGCGCAACTGGCCACGGCCCTGGGCATAGCGGCGTCCTTCGCCGCCGGCATCAAGTCCAACTTCGGCAGCATGACCAAGCCGCTGATCGTCGGCCACGCGAACCGCAACGCCCTGCTCGCCGTGTTGCTCGCGAAGAACGGCCACACCGCCGGCGCGCAGGCCTTCGAGCATCCGCAGGGCTATTTCGCGGTGTTCAACGGCGGCCCCGACACGTATGCGCCCCAGTTCCTGACGGAAGACTGGGACGCTGAACCGCGCATCCTGGACCGCGAGAAAGGCGTAAAGCAGAAGCGCTACCCCTGCTGCTTCGCGCTGGCGCCGGTGCTCGATGGCGTGTTGGCACTGCGTGCGGAACATGATCTGCGCCCCGACGATATCGCCAGCGTGGCGATCGGCGTCCATGCCATTCGTTTCCCGCACATCAACGTGCCGAATCCGGTGGATCCGCTGGGCGGCAAGTTCTCGACCAGCTACGCCGTGGCACGCGCGCTGGTCCAGGGCGCCATCACGATGGAAGATTTCGAGCATGAAAGCCGCTTCAACGACACGGCGACACGCGCCTTGATGCCCAAAGTGAGCCTGTCCGTCTATGAGCGCGATAACCCGAGCGGCGCGACGGTCGTCATCCGGACAAACGGCGGCCAGGTCCACGAGCGCTATGTGGAGGCGGCGGTGGGCACCACCCATGACCTGCCGCTCAGCGCCGAAACGCTTGAGCAGAAATTCCTCAACTGCGCGGGCCGCGTGCTGACGCCGGCGGCTGCCGAGGCTTTATTGCAACGCCTTGAACAGGATCAGTACGCCTGACATGACCCAAACACGTATCAACGAACGTGGCGAGACCCTGGGCCGCTATATCGCGGATAGCCAGCAGCGGCGCCATCCGGACGAAGTCCTGCACGAGGCCCGCCGAGCATTGGTCGACTACCTGGGGCTGGCTCTGGTGGCCGCGCACGATCCCGTGGTCGTCCCGCTGCGCGGCACCGTGCGCCGCTGGCAGGCGCGCGGTAAAGCCCGCATCGTCCTGGGCGGGACCACCACGCCTGCCTTGGCGGCGCTGGTCAATGGCACCGCGGTGCATGCCATGGACTACGACGACGTCCATTATCTTGGCGCTGGGCATCCCGGCGCCCCCTGCTGGTCCACGGCCTTGGCCATAGGCCAGGAGCATGGCGACGACGAGCAACGCGTCCTGGCGGCCTTCGTGGCCGGCGTGGAAGTCATGGCAAGGCTGGGCGGCGGCTTCGTGCCGGGCGTCGGCCGCAGCCTTCAGCGCAAGGGCTTTCATCCCACGTCGGTGGTCGGGCGCATGGGCGCGGCGGCGGTGGCAGCCAGCCTGTATGGACTGGATGCCACGCGCTCGCTGCACGCCCTGAGCAATGCCGCGACCACGGCCGGGGGCCTGGTGGCGTCCTTCGGCACGCATGGCAAACCCTTCCATGCGGGCAAGGCGGCGATGGACGGTATCCTGGCGGCCGATCTGGCGGCCGAGGGCTACATCGGCGCGAATCATGCGTTCGAACTCCAGGGAGGCTGGCTGGATGCGTTCATCCAGGACCGCCAGGTAGAGGTTCCGCCGCTGGATTTCGACGCCCGTTACGAGCTGCTGCGCAATGGCTACAAGCTCTACGCAAGCTGCCGGGCGACACATGCATCGGCCCAGACGGCACAGGCATTGGTCGATGCCATCCGGGGCCGCGATGTGAAGCGCGTCCGCGTCAAGGTGCATCCCGGCGCCCTGGTCACGGCGGGCAAGACCGCGCCCTCGACGGGATTGGAGGCCAAGTTCAGCGTGGCCTGCTGCGTGGCGATGGCCTTGAGCGGCTACCGCCTGGCATGGACCGATTTCGTCGACGAAACCCTGGCGGACCCGCGCATAAAGGCGCTGCTGCCGCGCATCGAGATCGAGCCTGTCGTGGGCCAGTCGCCCGCGTCAGCCCATGTGACGGTCGAACTGGCCGATGGCGATGTGCTGCGGGAGAGCACCAGCGTCATCCTGGGGCATCCCGAGAACCCGGTGCCGGATGCGGGACTGACGGAGAAATTCCGCGCTTTGGCGGAACCGGTCATCGGGGTCACGGCGGCGGACGCGCTGCTCGATGCCGCCTGGCGGTTCGGTGAAGCCGGCACGCTGGCCCGCATCGATACGCTGCTCAAAGGCGAGAAATAGCGCTGCAACCCGTGGTCGCGCGGGGATGCCGTGGCGCCGCGAGGAACGAATCGCATCGTCCCTCGCGGCGCCACGGCATTTTTTTATCTGGAAAAAGTATTAAGTGGGGCAAATGACGACTCGTACACTTTGCGGCTCACACGGTGCCATATTTCCATCCTCCGAGCCCAGCCCCATCCATGACTGATACCGCTACGTCCACCTTCAAAGCTCGCCGTAACGCCCTCGGGAAAATCGGCTCCTTGGCCATGTTCGGCGCCGGCGCCAGCTTGCTCGCGGCACCCGCCATCGTGCGCGCGGTCGGCGACAAGACGACATTCAAGTATCCACTGAACCCGTCGTTCGACCTGATCTACCTGGCCGAGGACCTGGGTTATTTCGAAGGCACCACGACACGTCCGGAGTACATCGGCCGCGTGTCCTCGCCGCAGATCATCCCGCTGACAAGCATCGGCGAAATCGACTTCGGCTCCCGCATGGTGCCGCTGGTGATCTCCGCCGTGGCCGCGGGCGGCGACATCAAGGTCGTCGCGGCGGGTGGCAAGACGCTGCAGGAAGCGCCGCACATGAAGTACTTCGTGCGCAAAGATAGTGGCATCAGCAAGCCGAAGGACCTGGAAGGCAAGACCATCGGGTTCAACAGCTTCGGCGCCTGCGCGGAGTTCGTGACCAAGACCTGGATGCGCCAGAACGGCGTGGATCCCAACAAGGTCAACTTCGTTGTCGTCCCGGATGACAACGCCGAGCAGACGTTGGTAACCGGCAACACCGACCTCGCGATCATCCACGCGCCCTTCTCGGGCCGCGCCGACAAGTCTCCCCAGTTGACCCGCCTGTGGAGTGATTACGACCTGGACGGCGGCCTGGGAGGGATGTCTCCGTATAGCGCTCACGGCAAGTTCATCAAGGAACATCCGCAGGCCGTGCGCGACGTGGTCACCGCCATCGCCAAGGCCGGCAACTGGGTCAACGCAAATCCCGAGGAAGCCCGCAAGCTGATCTCCAAGCGCACCAACTTGAAGCTCGAATTCGTGGACCGATATGCCTATGTGGAAAACCTGGTCGTCACCGAACCCCCAATCCAGTACTACATCGATGTACTGGAGCGCGAAGGCAAGCTGCAAAAGGGCAAGGTCACGGTCAAGGACATCTACACGAACGACTTCAATCCTTACGCCAAGGCAGCCTGAACCCATGACGGAGAAGATCTCCACGCGGGGCTTGGGCAAGGAGTACGCCGCACGCGACGAGAACGGCAGACGCAGCACCATCAGCGTGCTGCACGACTTCGATCTGGACATACGCGAAGGCGAATTCATCTCCATTCTGGGGCCGTCAGGCTGCGGCAAGTCGACGTTTCTGAGCATCCTGGCGGGACTGACCGAGCGCAGCGCGGGCAGCGTCGCCATCAACGGGCAGGAACTCAAGGGCATCAATCCCAACCAGGGTGTCGTGTTCCAAGGCTATGCGCTGTTTCCCTGGCAGACCGTGCTGGAGAATATCGAATTCGGCCTGGAGATACGCGGCGTTCCCAAACGGGAGCGCCGCCGCGTCGCGCAGGAATACCTGCAACTGGTGGGTCTGGATGGATTCGGCAACCGTTACCCGCACGAGATTTCGGGCGGCATGAAGCAGCGCGTGGCGATCGCCCGGTCGCTCGCCTACAAGCCCGACGTGCTGCTGATGGATGAACCCTTCGCGGCCCTCGACGCGCAGACTCGCGAAATCCTGCAGTACGAACTGCTGCGCATCTGGGAGCAGCACAAGAAGACCATCGTGTTCATTACCCATAGCCTGGACGAGGCCATATTCCTGTCCGACCGGATCGCGGTGATGACGAAGCGCCCCGGCACTATCAAGGAAATCATCGACGTGCCCCTGCCTCGTCCACGCAATCCGGAACTGCGCAACACCGAGGCCTTTGTCCACCTGCGCCAGCGTGCCTGGGACATCCTCAAGGACGAAGTGCAGTTTCTCAATCCCGCGGCAACGCCGCGGCCATTGGGCGCCACCGCCAATCCCGCCGAGCGCGGCAACGAGGCGCGCACCGCGGAGGCCACGCCATGAGCCGATACAGCGCGCGCGGCCGGCTGCGCGACCACGGGCTGGGGCTGGTGGGGATCGCCGGGTTTCTGGTCCTGTGGGAGCTGCTGCCCCGTCTGCATGTGGTGAGTGAAGCGTACCTCAGCCCGCCTTCCCAAGTGCTGCAGGCGATCGAGCAGTTGTTCTCGCAAGGCCAACTGTTCAAGCACATCTGGGCCAGCTTGCAACGTTCCCTCTGGGGCCTGCTGCTCGCCATCGGATTGGGCGTCCTGCTCGGCCTGCTGATGGGACGCCTGCCCCGGCTCGCGAGGGTGCTGGGCCCCATCCTGCAGTTGTTCCGGCAGACCTCGGCATTGGCCCTGTTCCCGGTATTCATCCTGTTCTTCGGCATTGGCGAATCGTCGAAAGTGGCCATCATCTTCTGGGCCTCGTTCTGGCCGGTGTTGCTGAACACGATCAGCGGCGTCACGCAGGTGGATCCCCTGCTCATCAACTCCGCCCGTTCGATGGGCGCGTCCAGTGCATTTGTCTTCCGCAAGGTGGTGTTGCCGGCGGCGGCGCCGTCGATCTTCACGGGTGTCAGGCTGGCAGGCACGTATTGCATCACCGCCCTGGTGGCGGCCGAGATGATAGGCGCGCATTCCGGGCTGGGATTCCTGACGTTGAACTCGCAGGAAGTCTTCCAGATCCCGTCGATGTACGCGGGCATCCTGCTCCTGGCCCTGCTGGGATTGCTGCTGAACTTCGTGCTGTCGCTGATCGAGCGCTGGAGCCTGCGCTGGCGCCAGAGCCTGGCGTCATAAGGGTGGCCAGGTCATGGCGTCGCATTCCTTTCGCTTGCGCGCAACCATTGCCGGCTTGGTCCTGGCCGGCGCGGCGGCAAGCCTGCTGACCCTGTCGTCCGCGGCGGAGGATGGTTTTTTGAGCCACGCGCGACTTTGGATGGAAGGGGTGGCGGGCACGCCCGATTGGCAAGCCCTGCCCCGTGGCCCCCTGCTCCAGCAAGCCACGCAACGTGGGGAGCTGGTGGTGGCCGTACGCGCCTATCCGCGCCCGGCTCCGCCCGGCGTGCCCGCGCCGGCCGAGCCGGATGATTATGATGCCGCCTTGGCACGCTACGTGGCCGGAACGCTCGGCGTGCCTGTGCGCATCGTCAACCTGCCCGCTCCCGGCCAGCAAACCGCCGGCATCTCCGGCAAGCTGGCGCCGCCTTCCCTGCCCGCGGCCGACCTCATCATTGGCGGCACCCGTTATGGCATTCCGCTCGGGGGCGCCGTTAGTGCACCGTCGGCTGAACAGGTCGTGTCGACCCCCTACATCACCGGCCGCGCCGAACTCATCGCGCTACGCGCCGCGCTGCCGGACAAGGCTGCCGGCCACAGCGTGTGCCTGCAACAAGGCAGCCCCTATGCGGCCAGCCTCGCGGGCGAGCAAGGCGCCCAGCCGCTCGTATACGCTTCCAGCGTCCACGCTGCCTATGCCTTCATGAGCGGCGACTGCGACATCCTGGCCGAGGATAACGAAGTGCTGAAACGCCTGCTGGCGCGAGAAGACTGGCGCTTCTATAAGCCGGTCCCCGTCAAGGTGCGGGCTGGGCAAGGTGCGCAGATCATCCTTAGCCGCCCCGATGGCGAGTCGGCGCGCTACCTGGACAAGGTGGTGCGGCGATGGCTCGCCAGCGGCGCGCAGCAGGAAGCACGCCAGGCGCGCGCCGGTGAAGTGAGTTTTGAAGTCGCCACCTTGAAGGACGGCTTGGTCTGCCATAGTTGATTGGGTGGCCCTGAGCCCCCACAACCCCGTCAGGAGTTTCCCATGGAACTACGCCATCTCCGCTACTTCGTCGCGGTGGCGGAAGAGGAGAACGTAACGCGTGCAGCGAAGCGCCTGCAGATGCGTCAGCCTCCTCTAACTCAGCAGATCCAGATCCTGGAGCGCGAGCTCGGCGTCCAACTGTTCCACCGCAGTCCGCGCAAGATCACCCTGAACGATTCAGGCCGCGTCTTCCTCGACGAAGCTCTGCGGTTGCTCAAGGCATCGGAGCAGGCCATCGCCAAAGTGCGCATTCAAGCGCGGGGCTGCCGATCGATGCTGCGGGTCGGACTGACTACATCAGCCCTTTTGCACGAGCGTACCCAGGCCCTGTTACATGCCTTCCGACTTCAATACCCGGACGTGGAGGTCAGGATCGAGGATGGGGCAACGCTGGATCTCCTGAATGCGGTTGACGACGAATCCCTGGACGTTGCACTGATTCGAACAGAAACGACCGACTATCCAGGTTTGGAATCCCAACGGCTCGCGGACGAGCCCCTGGTCGTGGCGATGCCCTCCACGCACAGGTATACGCAGGCGAAATCCCTCAATCTTGCCGATCTCCACGACGAAGAGTTCATTCTTCCCATACAGAAAGCCAACAGAGGAATGAGCGGGACGCTGATACAGAATTGTGAGATGGCAGGCTTTGCACCACGAGTCCGTCATGAGCCCCGGCGCACCAATGCAGCATTGGGAATGGTGGCTACTGGCATGGGCATTGCCGTAGTGGCCGCCAGCGTGCGGTCTTTTCCCCTGCAGTTCGTCACGTACCGGCCGCTGGCTCCCCGATCATCCTATGTGGCGCCGCTGAACCTCGTATCGAGGCGAGAGGCCCGATCCCCCGCGTTGGCGGGCTTCCTTGGAAAGGCGGCGGAGCTTGCGGAAATCCCCTTGTCAGTACTGTCCACGCCCACGCTGTTCCGGTCATCTGGCAGTTGAGCGATGGATAGCGCGACTGCCCGCTGACTTGCATATCCTCCGCGTATCAATACCCGCTTGCTGGGACCTCCGCACGAGGCGGCAGACTTACGCTCGTTATATCCCATACATATGCTTATTTTTATAGCAAGCAAGTATTTTCCTCGTCTCGTGCCCGCCGCCTAACATCTTCTACGCTGCTGCCCCGGCCAAGCCGATAGTCGGACCATCCAGATAGCCTCTTTACAGCGAGCGTAGCCATGAGTACTTCATCAAATTTTCGCTCGGTCTCTCCGACCGCGCTGCGTGACGCCCTGCTCGGGCCGGCGGAAATCGCCGTCATCGACGTGCGCGAACAGGGTCTTTTTGCCCGCAAGAGCCTGCTGTGGGGAATCAGCATCCCCTATTTCCGGCTCGAACTCGAAATCGCCCGTCTGGTGCCACGGCTGGACACCCCTATCGTTCTCGTGGATGCCGATGGGCAAACCCTGCAAGCCGCTGCCGAAAGACTACAACGTCTGGCTTACACCGACATTGCTTTACTCGAAGGCGGCGTCGACGGCTGGGAAGCCGCCGGACTGGAGGTCTTCCAGGACGAGAACGTGCCGGGCAAGGCCTTTGGTGAGTGGATCGAAGAGAAAGCGCAGACGCCTCATATCGACGTGCGCGAGTTGCGACGGCGCATCGCCAGTGGTGAGGACGTCGTCATCGTCGACGGCCGCACTCCCGCTGAATTCAAGAACTTCTCCCTACCTGGGGCATTCAACGTTCCGAATATCGAACTTCCCTACCGTATTCGCGAACTCGCACCGAAGCCCGATACGCTGGTGGTGGTGAACTGTGCGGGTCGAACTCGCAGCATCGTCGGCGCCCAGACCCTGATCGACGCGGGGATACCCAATCCCGTCGTTGCGCTGGAAGACGGCACGATGGCCTGGTTGCTGAATGGCCTACAGCTCGAGCATGGACGCGTGACCGAACTGCCTGAACCCGGCGCGGTCCACTTGACGCAAGCGCGGGCTGCCGCCGCGGACCTGTTGCAACGGGCTGGCGTGTCCTATGTCGACGACGCCGGCCTGGCCCGCCTGAGCGCTGACACGCGCCGCAGCCTATATCTTCTGGATGTGCGTACCGAGGAAGAATACGTCGACGGTCATCTTCCAGGCTGGTGGTGGGTGCCGGGTGGTCAGTTGGTTCAAGGACCAGACAAGCATATCGGCACTCGGGGCGCGCGCGTCGTCCTGGCGGACTGGGATGGCGTGCGCGCACCGGCAGCCGCGGCCTGGCTGGCGCAATTCGGCGTCTATGACGTTCATCTTTACCGCACAGGCACGCCCGCCGATTTGCAACTCGGACCGGCCCCGAGGCTGTTGCGGCTCGATCCCGCCGTTGGGCCGACTCCGTGGATCGCTCCCGCGAGCGCCCACGGGCGGCAGCGGGACGGGGCCGTCATCATCGACATCGATAACAGCCTCCAATACAGGAAGCAGCATCCGGAAGGCGCCTGGTTCATCGCACCCCACCGCCTGCGGGAATTGAGCGCCAGCAAGTTCCCTGGCAAATCCATCCTGTTGACGTCGCGCGATGGTGTTCTGGCGGGCCGCGTCGCGGCAGCGCACCGGACCGGCGAGCTCGACGTACGGGCTATCCAGGGCGGCACCGAAGCCTGGAAGCGCGCCGGCCTACCGTTGGGCAACGGTGACCAGCAGCGCCTGACCGGCGAAGACGATACGCGCTACGGCGCGTACGTCTACGCCGAAGAGGCAGTCCGTCATCAACGGTTCCGAGAATATCTGGCGTGGGAACACGGCTTGACCGCACAGTTGAAGCGGTCTGGCGGCGAGGCACATTACCGTCAGATTGAACGTCCCGCGCCGGTTTTCGAGGCCGCGCCGGCCGCCACCCGTTGATTATCGGTTAATCAGCCATGGCCAAGCACCGCCCGTCACGCCAAATGCACCTGAATGTCTTCCTGCGCAATATCGGTCAGCACGAAGCCGCCTGGCGCTTGCCAGAAGCCCGCACGGAGGACGTCGTCAACATCGTTCACTATCGCCATCTAGCGCGGGAGGCGGAACGCGGCAAGCTGGATGCCATCTTCCTTGCTGATCATCCCGTCCTTAATGCACGGTCCCAGGACCGGCCGTGGGATCTGCTGGACCCTCTGATCCTGGTAGCTGCGCTCTCCGGCGTCACCGACCACATCGGCCTGGTGGCGACGGGTTCAACGACTTACAACGATCCCTACAGCCTGGCGCGTCGGTATGCCTCCCTTGATCATGTCAGCCGGGGCCGCGCAGCCTGGAACGTCGTGACGACGGTGAACCGTGAAGCGGCGGGCAATTTCGGGCTGCCGGCGCATCCCGACCCCGACAGCCGCTACGCGCGCGCCGAGGAGTTCCTGGAAGTGGTGCTTGGGCTCTGGGATAGTTGGGATGACGACGCCATCAGGGCCGACAAGTCGGCTGGCGTGTTCCTGGATCGCAGCAAGGTGCATCGCATCGACCACGCTGGCGACTACTTCCAGGTGGCGGGCCCGCTGGAGGTGCCGCGGTCACCGCAAGGCCGGCCGGTGCTGTTCCAGGCGGGCTCGTCCGGTGCCGGCCAGCGCTTGGCCGCGCGTTACGCGGACGCGATCTTCACAGCGCAAACACGCCTGGAGGACGCACAACACTTCTATAAAGGATCGAAAGCCCAGGTTGCGCAGGCCGGGCGCGATCCTGCTCAAGTCCTGGTATTGCCTGGCATCAGCTTCTTTCTCGGCGGTACGGAGGCGCAGGCGCGCGCGCTGCAGTCATCGTATGAAAACCTCATTCTGCCCAGCTATGGCATCGCGGAACTGCTGCGGATCACGGGGGAGGATTTCAGCGGACACGACCTTGACGCAACGGTCCGGATCCCGCCGCGGCGCTCCGGTCAGGAACACTTGCATAGCCGGCGAGAGCTGGTGCAGGACCTCACCGATCGCGAGACGCTCACCCTGCGACAGCTACTGCGCCGTTTGAGCGCCGGGCGGGGCCATTACCCGATCGTCGGAACGCCGGAACAGGTCGCCAGCGAGCTGATCCGCTGGTACGAGTCAGGCGCTGCCGACGGCTTCAACCTGATACCGCCCAGCCTGCCCGCTTCCTTGACCGATTTTGTCGACCAGGTCATCCCGATCCTGCAATCTCGCGGGATATTCAGAAGCGATTACGGAGGCGCCACATTACGCGACCACCTTGGCATAGACCGCCCTGCCACACGGCGCCAAGCCGTACCCAGCAACGATGCCACGACCGTTTAAGGATCCCAGCATGAGCATCAATCCCAGTTCCATTCCATCTCAATCCGCCAGCTATTCCAACGAAGAGTGGGCGGCCCGGGTCGAGCTTGCCGCGGCATTCCGACTGGTGGCCACGCTCGGATGGACAGACCTGCTGTCATCGCACATCTCCTTGATGGTGCCCGGCACCACTGACCAATTCCTGATCAACCGCTATGGCCTGCTCTTCGATGAGATCACCGCCTCGAATCTGGTGAAGGTCGGTTTCGATGGGACGGCCGACGGCCAAGCTATCGACGCCATTCCCGGGCAGCGTATCGTGGGCAGCGGCGCGTGGGCCATCCACAGCGCGGTACACATCAGCCGTCCCGACCTAAAATGCGCCATCCATCTGCATACGCGCGAAGGCGTGGCCGTAGCCAGCCAGAAGCGCGGATTGCTGCCGTTGACACAGATGGCACTCTCCATCCTCCCTTACGTCCGCTACCATGACTTCCTGGGTTTCTCCGACGAGGACGAGCGCGATAGCATTGCGTCCGATATCGGCGATGGCAGCGTGCTCATTCTGCGCAACCACGGGACGCTCACCGTGGGCGAGTCCGTTGGCGAAGCGTTCGGCTTTGCCTGGCGGATACAACGCGCTTGCGTCATGCAGCTCGCGGCCCAGATCGGCACGGTAAGCACCGAACTCAATGAGTTACCGACCGAGGTGATTGAGCGGGCATCGACGCAAGCGTCCCGCATCGTCTCCAAGAACGGCTGGGCGCGTATCGGCGGCAATGACTGGGAGGCGCTGCGCCGCAGCCTCGACAGACAGACGAAAGACTACCAGCGCTGACCAAGCTCCCCCGCGCAGTAACTCGCCGCCAATAGGCCTCACTCAACGATCCACCCTGCTGCGTGCCCTCTTTCTGAGGGTACGCGGGGCGCTCCCGCGCGCGCTCTCCGGGACACCTGCTACGCAGGGCCACCGTATTTCTACAAAGATTCCATCCCATGCTTCGCAAACTCGTGCGTACCCTGCTTGTCGGCGCCAACCTGACGCTAGCCATTCCTGGCATTGCCGGCGCAGCGCCAACCGGCCTCGCCGCCGGACAGACCCCGGTGCGGGGCGGCACCCTGGTCGTCGCGGTCAACCCGGACCCCGCACAACTCAGCACGGCTTTCCATAATCAATATGCCAATGCCGTCGCAGGGAGCAATATCTTCGAAGGCCTGGTGTCTTACGACAAGGACAACCGTGCTGTCCCGGCACTGGCCACTCGCTGGGAGGTGTCCGACGACGGCCTGAGCATCGCGTTCAAGTTGCGTAGCGGCGTCCGTTGGCATGACGGCAAACCTTTCACTTCCGCGGATGTGCAATACACCGCCCTGGAAGTATGGAAAAAGGTCGGTCCGCGCGCGCGGGTAACCTTTGAGCCTTTGCTGGCCGTGGATACACCGGATGCATCCACGGCGATCTTCCGGCTGCGGCGTCCGGCGCCTGTCATTCTTAACTCGCTGGACGCGGCGGAAGCGCCGATACTGCCGCGCCACCTCTATGAGGGAACGGATGTGCGCAGCAATCCCGTCAATCAGCATCCGGTCGGCACGGGCCCCTTCCGATTCAAGGAATGGAAAAAATCGCAGCAAATCATCCTAGAACGCAATCCCGATTATTGGGATAGCGGCAAACCCTATCTCGACCGCGTCATCTTCCGCAGTCTGCCCGACAGCGCAACCCGAGCCGCGGCGCTGGAAACCGGGGAAATCCAGTATCAACCCTTTGGCGGGGTGCCCCTCGCCGACGTGAAGCGGCTGAAGTCGAATCCAAACCTCGTGTTCGAACCACATGGCTATGAATACAACGCCCAGGTGTTTTATCTGGCATTCAATCTGCGCCGTCCGCATGTAGACCAGGTAAAGGTACGCGAGGCTATCGCCTATGCGCTGGACAAGCAGGGGCTGGTCGACACCGTCTGGCACGGCGTGGCCCGAACCGCCGACAGCCCCATCGTGCCGGCACTGGGCGATTTTTATGCGAAGGACAAGCCTGCCTATCCTTACGACCCCATCGAGGCGGAGAAACTGCTGGACGAAGCCGGCCTGCCGCGCAAGCCGGATGGCAAACGCTTCACCGTGAAGCTGGACCTATCCATCAATGGCGAAGCGTTTCCCCTAGCCGGCGAGTACATCCGGCAAAACCTGGCAAAGGTCGGCATCGACGTCAAGCCTGTCCTGACCGAGCAGGGTGCGTTCCTGAAGCGAATCTGGACCGACTACGACTTCGACATCCTGTTCCAGGGCTTCTCCACCCTGATGGACCCGGAACTTGGATTGACCCGTCTCGTCTGGTCCAAGGCCGGCGCCAAGGGCGTGCCCAATGTCAATGCGTTCGCTTACGCATCGCCGCGCGTCGACGCCCTGATCGCCCATTACCAGCAAGAGCTCGACCCGCGCAAGCGCTATGAAGCCTTTCATGATCTGCAGCGCGTACTCCTGACAGACCTGCCCCTGATTCCCGTCATGGAGGCACCCTATTTCACTTTCTATAACAAGCGCGTGCACGGCGTGGACACCAGTTCCGATGGCGCCCGATCCTCGCTCAAGGATGCCTGGATAGAACCCTGACCCGCCCACAACGCTTCCGCGGCCCGCCCCTTTCCCAACCCGAATTTCAGTAAAAGCACAGGTCATGGCAACGCCACCGAGAAAACTTCATTTCAATGTCCATGTCTCCTTTGGATCGAATCACGAAGCGGCCTGGCGTCTGCCTGACGCCGCCAGCGCCGATCTCACCCACTTCGAAGCGCACCGCCAGGTTGCGGTCACCGCTGAACGCGGCAAGCTGGATGCCGTCTTCTATGGCGACCAACCCATGCTCTACTCCAGCATCGGCTATCGTCCCAGCGAGCAACTCGACCCCATCGCGCTACAGGGGGCGTTGAGTGTCGCCACGAGCCACATCGGCTTGGCGGTCACCGCATCCACGTCGTTCAACGAGCCCTTCAATCTGGCGCGCAAGCTGCTCTCGCTGGATCACCTGTCCAAGGGGCGGATCGGCTGGAACATCGTGACGACCAATAGCGACAACGCGGCGCGTAACTTCGGGCTCGACGACAGACTTGCCCACGCCGAGCGCTATCGGCGCGCTGAAGAATTCGTCCAGGTCGTCACGCGACTCTGGGACAGCTGGTTGCCAGGTGCTGTCGTAAACGACAAGACGAATGGCGTCTACGCCGATCTGACGAAAATCCGCCAGATCAATCACCAGGGCAAGTATTTCAAGGTGCTGGGTCCGCTGAACCTGCCGCCGTCGCCACAGGGACGGCCCGTGCTGATCCAGGCCGGATCGTCGGAGACGGGCATTGCATTCGCCGCCCGCCACGCCGATGCGGTGTTCACGGCGCAGGACACGCTCGCGGGCGCCCAGTCCTACTACCGGCGCATCCGGGAGCAAGCCGCGCGCTCGGGACGCAATCCCGATAACCTTCGGGTCATGGTCGGCCTGAGTCCGATACTGGCGGGCACTGAAGCTGAAGCGCAACGTCTGGCCAAGGATCTGGAAGAGCTGATCGTACCCGAGGCGGGTCTGCGCCAGATCCGCCATTTCACGGGTGTGGACCTGAGCGGCTATCCGCTCGACAAGCCGGTTCCCCTGGAGGCATTTCCCGCTCTGGACAATATAGAGGGGCACCGTAGCCGCGCCACCATCATCCTGGAATCCTCCAAACGCGAAAATCTCACGGTGAGGCAGCTGATCGGGCGCCTTGCGGGAGCCCGTGGCCATCAGACCCTGGTTGGCAGCGTGGAGCAGGTTGCCGACCGTATCGCCGAATGGTTCGAGAACGGCGCGGCTGACGGCTTCAACTACATGCCTGCAGTGCTGCCGCAGGGACTGGACGCCTTTGTGGACGGGGTCATCCCAATTCTGCGTCAACGCGGCCTCTTTCGCTACGAATACGAAGGAAGCACACTGCGGGAGCACTACGGCCTTCCTGCCCATATTCAGAAGTAAGGACGGGAATGGACGCCATCTTCACCAGGAAACACCGGGACATCATCGACAAGGTGACTTATCTAGGCCGCAGCGCCTTTGCCCCACGCGCCGCCGAGCATGACATCCTGGCCGCGACGCCTACCCGCAACCTCCAAGACGTCGTCGCGGCCGGCTTGAACGCAGCTGCCTTGCGCGAGGAAATCGGCGGCCTGGGCGGCGGCGCGTTGGGATTGGATCCGCTTGCGTCACTCCTGATTGTCGAGCACTCCGCGCGGTACTGCCTGTCCACCGCCCAATGCCTGCACATCCACTACAACACCTCGCACCGTCTCGACCAGACCGCGAACGCGGACCAGATCGAGCGAATCATCAAGCCCATCGTGGATCAAGGCGCGTTCGTCAACAACACAGGCAGCGAACCAGGGCGCACTGGCCGCGGTCTTCTTAATCTACGGACATCCGCCAGAAAAACCGATGGCGGGTGGCTGTTGAACGGCGTCAAGAACTACTCGACGATGGCCGATGTGGTGCATTTCAATGCCATATCCGCTGTCGTCACCGATGGCGATACCGGCAAATCCGCGATTCAGTTCTTCGCCGTGCCAAGGCATGCCGCTGGCTTGACGATAGAGCCGGACTCCTGGGATCCCATGGGCATGCGGGCCGCATACAGCCCCACCTTGACCCTGAGAGATTGCTTCGTCGCAGACCGTGACGTGTTGGGTAAAGCTGGCGATTATGCGCGCGGCCGCTGGACCGCGAAAAGCCATCTCAGCTTCGCCGCACAGTATGTCGGCGGAAGCGAAGGCGTCGTCGACTTCCTGTGCGACTACATCCCGAAGCGGGGCACATCCGGCAATTCGCATACGCAACTGCGGCTGGGCGAAATCCGCATCGCCATCGACGCCGCGCGCAACAGTCTCTATCACGCTGCCTGGCTATGGCAACAAGGCGCCACCGACAACGCCGAACTTGCTTCCATGAAAGCGAAGCACGTCGCACTGAAGTGCGCAACAAGCGTCATCGAAAAATCAGCGCAGATAGCGGGCTCCAGTGCCCTCACGGCGCGCAGCGTGCTGTCACGCTTCCTGCGCGACCTGCGCTATCAATCGTTGCACGAGAATCCGGACACGACAGCCACTGAAATCGGCCGGGCGCTGCTCGGGGAGCACTTCGACGTCAGCGCGCGCCTATGAATTTTTCTCAACTACCTTAGATTAAATATGGATCTGAATCTGAAAGGCAAGATCGTGCTCGTGACAGGCGGCACCAAAGGAATTGGATTGGAGACGGCCAGGGTGTTTCTACGCGAGGGCGCAACGGTCGCAATCGTATCGCGAAGCCAGGCCAACGTGGACAAGGCGCTGCGGGCGCTGGAAGGATCGGGAGCGGTCTTGTGGGGAAAGGCGGCGGACCTCAGCAATGCCGGCGCGGCGGCGCGACTGGCCGCGGACGTCGAGCTGGAGGTTGGGCCGATCGACATCCTGGTCAACAGCGCCGGCAGCGCCAGGCGCACCGCAGTGGACGACCTCGGTCCTGACGCCTGGCAAGCCGGCCTCTGCGCCAAATTCTTCTCCTACGTCTACATTCAGGACGAAGTCCTGAAACGCATGCGGGCAAGAGCCGAAGCTGCAGGCACGCTTCCTGGCGGCGTTCACGAGCGTCAGCACGGCGCAGTCGTCAATGTCGTGGGAATGGGTGGCAAAGCACCTACGGAAACGCACCTTCCTGGCAGCGCCGCCAATGCCGCGCTGCTGATTTCGACAATGGGGCTCGCCCAGTTCTATGGTCGCTACGGGATACGCATCAATTCGGTGAACCCCGGCGTTACCCTGACCGACAGAATGGAAGAGACGCTGCGCGCCGAAGCACAACGCCAGGGCATAGACAGGGAGGAAGCCTATTCGCGTGGCGCGGCGCGCTCCCCTCTGGGCCGCTACGGCAGACCCGAAGAGATCGCCAATCTCATCGCCTTCGTCGCCAGCGAGAGGGCAAGCTACATCGTCGGCGCGTCCATCTCCGCGGACGGCGGGCAACGCGCCATCCTCTAGCGCCCGAGAGGCAACGAAACCACCAAGTCTGGTGATGAAGCATCTGGCGGTGTAGCTGAACAACACATTAACAGACCGATTCCAACGATGTTTATGCCGTTGAGAGTGCATACGAGGGGCCACGACGGAGAGCCTAACGCAACAGCAGTAGCCCCGCGCTTTCGCTGCGACGCCCAAAACCAAGGCGGTATTTAGTAATTCGCAGACGGATCCAATCCGACGTCGCAATGACCGCCATATCCTAAAAATATCGAATCGACAAGAACGGGAATTTTACAGAACAGCACATGGAGTCGAGACTGAAGGCAATGCGTAAACACCTATCCAAGCATGTCTCTTTTATCCAAGTATCGATCTTCCATGTCGCCACGCCCCGTACTATCCAGCCGTTCAATCAACGACGAGACCCTCACCGCCGTTGACGCGTCAATTCTCAATACCGTGCATACAGGTTATGACCTCGCATGCGTCGATCTGCTTAGCGCCATGTTCAAGCGCCACCTCCAGGCGCGGGGGAGCGCTGGCTCGGCGCCGGCCGCCGGCAAGCACCAGATATTCCCGGGCTGGCGATGAAGATTGCCGTTCTCGGTGCAGGCGCCATCGGCTCCTTCTTTGCCGCCTGTCTGGCGCGTACAGGCCTGCCGGTTAGTGTCGTGGTCCGCAAGAGCCAGGTGAAGGCCATACGCACGCATGGCCTGCGTTATCAAAGCGAGCACGAATCCTGGCATGTGGCCGTTGCCGCCACGGTCAACGCCCGGGGTCTGGGTCCCCAGGATGCCGTCATCGTCGCCGCCGAAGCGCACACTCGTCCTGGCTCCGTTGCCGACTTGCTGCCGCTCCTAGACGCAAGTACCCCTGTGATATTCGCGGTCAATGGCTTGCCGTGGCGGTACTTCCATAAGCACAGGCTGTCTCCAATCGCGTGCCTCACTCTGGCCACCGGTAAGGAGGTGGCCGAGACTCCGGTTTTATGCGACCTCTTCGCACGATGTATCAGCGAAACCGGACGTGTTCCTAAGCGCTTGATGTGCAAGTCGACATCGTCGCGCGGCCGGGCCGCATGCGGCAGACGCCGCACCGGTCGTCGATGCTCCAGGATCTGCTTGCCGGCAAGCCTCTGGAGATCGATGCGCAGTCGCTCGCAGCACAGGTCTGGCCACGCCAGACAATTTGACATGGCCACGCCCACGCTCGATCTGCTGCTGGCGTTGCTGCTTCAGCGCGCAGACGCTGCGGCCCGCCGCTCGCTTCCTGGCGCCTAGGCCCTCGCCTCTTCCGTCTTCTCCATTCATCCGCCATCCGCGCGGAGGGCGGAGTTTGTCCTGCGCTTTTGCTCCGCAGTTTCAAAAGCGCCCTTTCCATCCCACCTTATCAAAGCATCAATAATGAAACGCTACACGCTCGCATTAGGTCTGACAACGATATCCCTGGCCACCCCCTCATTCGCCGCAACCAGCTCGGTCACGCTATACGGCATCGTTGACGCAGGCTATCAATCGTTTCGTATAAAGGGCGAAGGCAGCTCACAAGACCTAGTGAGCGGCGGCGAATCCGGCTCACGCTGGGGCCTACGCGGGTCGGAGGATCTGGGCGACGGCCTGAAGGCGAACTACCAGCTTGAAAGCGGATTCGACAGCGCCAATGGACAGTCCACGCAGAACAACCGGCTGTTCGGCCGCGCGTCCTGGGTCGGCCTGAGCGGTTCCTGGGGCGAACTACGCGCCGGCCGGCAGACGTTGGCGGCCACCGACTACACGGGCGTCTACAGCCCATTTGGAACCAGTTTCAAACTGGCCGGCGGGGGCAGTTCCGTGAACAGCAACACTACACCCCGCGCCGATAACTCATTGAAGTACATCAGCCCTGCATTCAACAACCTGCAAGCCGCCGTCAGCTATGCCTTCGACGGTCATCTGGCGCAGAATACCGACGGGAGGACGAATCCCTATTTCAACAACGGCAGCGACCGCATTCTTAGCGTCGTGACACGCTACCGGGCCTCCACCTGGCAGCTGGTCAGCTACTATCAGGCGGCCTTTCTCCAGGATAATACGTACTCATCCGGCGTACACCAGGATGTGCGGCCGCGTGAGTACGGCGTCGGCGGCACCGTCAATGTGGGTCCCGTCACCCTGCATGGAGCGTTCGCCCAGCACCGTGACGCCTACATCAACGGCATACTCCCGAACAACACCGGACAAACGGCCGTCTTCCGCGGCGGCTTGGTCAACGGCTATACCCTGGGGGTCTCCGCAAAGCTTGGCACGGGCACAGTGCTCGCGCAGTACCAGCTGAGCGACCCGAACCGCGGGGTGCGCCGCAACGACCAGCCGGGACACACGCAACGGATCTACAGTCTCGGCTACTCCTATCCGCTGAGCAAGCGCACCAACCTCTACACCTACGTCTCCTATCTGGACGGCGCCTGGTTCGACAGTGCGACCACGGGCGTGTCGGCCAGAGACTGGAGCGCGACACAATTCCTGATCGGGATGAGGCACAGCTTCTGATGCTGTAATGGCGCCGCGGCACGCCTCGTCGTCAGGCTTCCAGGGGCACGTCCCTGGCGGGGCCGATGCTGCGCGCAACCCGTTCACCGACATCGAGAAACTCGTGCAACAACGGATGGCAATCGGTGCGGCGATAAATCATCGTGACGGGCGCGCGGTCCACGGGTTGCGTCTGCAGCGGCAGGTAGATCACCGAGTCTATCCGCAGCGCCTCGAGCGACCGCGGCACCACCGTGATACCCATTCCGGTCGCAACCATATTCACCGCCGATAGCAACCTGCGCGCCTCTGCACCCACGCGCGGCTGTATGCCTTGGCGCTCGAAGGTCGCCATGAGGCGGCTGGAAAGTCCCATGTAGCCACCCTGCCGATAAAGAATGAGATCCTCGTGGCGCAAATCGCCGAGATCGATCCCATCGGAATGAGCGATGGGATGCTGTGCCGGCACGGCCACCATAAGATCGTCTTCGCTGAGCCACTGGGTGGCAAACGTCGACACTTCGGGCCCGGGACCGCGTATCAATACGACATCATGCTCGCCACGTTCAAGGCCGCCAAGGAGATCCGCCGCTGCCCCCTCTTCCAGTTGCAGCACCACCTCGGGTCTTTGTCCACGAAACGCCCGCAGCAGCGCGCGTGTACGATGGTGAAGCGCCGACGTCGTGGTCATGCCGATGCGCAGCACGGCATCGGCCGCCTGCGCGTAACGCTGAATCCGCGAGACTGCGGCATCCGCGTCCTGCAGCAGGCGGCGCGCATCTTCCAGAAAGGCACGGCCGGCTTCGTTGAGCTGGATGCTTCTTGGCCGACGTTCGAACAACGGCACCCCCAGTTCGGCCTCCAGCGCCTGGATTTGCTGCGTCAATGGCGGCTGCTGCATGCCCAGGCGGCGCGCGGCGCGCGTGACGTGCTCTTCTTCCGCCACGGCCACGAAGTACCGGAGATGGCGTAACTCCACAAGAAACCTCTAGGCAATAGAGCTACGGTCATGTCGTCACTCCGCTATCGCCGCGGACAGTCCGTAGAACGAGTGATGTGAAAGCGGATTGTAGGTCTACGTGATCCGTGACGCCTCCATATCGTTATGCCTGGCAGCGAATCATATCTATCGCATATGCTTGCATTGAATAAAAATATTAGCGATATCGAATATTCATAAAAACAAAAAATACTTCGTATCGCAGCGCGTTTGCGACAAAGTATCGCTCTCCCCAACGCACTGCGCACCACCCTCAACGCCCTGCTCCAGGTGCGCCGGCGCGCGCGAAATCTTGATGAATACCGTCATCCTACCGAAGGCCGACATGGCCTACCGCGGCGTCCGTCCCGTGTGGCGGCGCCTCTTTTACCGTCTGCTGCAGGTCGTCCCAACCGTCTTCGTCATCGTGCTGGTTTCGTTCGCGCTGATGAAAGCCGCGCCGGGGGACCTCGTCGACGTGATGGCGGGCGAGTCCGGCGGCGCAACCGCGGAGTACATGCAGGAGATGCGCGAACTCTATGGCCTGGACGCGCCGATCCAGAAGCAGTTCCTCACCTTCATGAATCGCGTCATCCATCTTGATCTCGGCTACTCCTTCCGTGACAGCATGCCTGTCTCCACCCTGATCGCCGGCGCCCTTCCTGCCACACTGTTGCTGTCGCTCAGTGCGCTGGCGTTCGCGTTGATCGTCGGGGTCGCACTTGGCGTTCTCAGCGCGCGCTATCGGGGAACAGCGTTGGACACGGGCATCACCGTGTTTTCAAGCATAGGCTTCGCGACGCCCCTGTTCTGGATCGGGCTGATGTTCATCGTCTTCTTCGGCGTGAAGCTGCGCTGGCTGCCGGTCGCCGGATTCAGCACCGTAGGCGCGGACTATGCCAACACCTGGCAATACATCAAGGATGTCGGAATGCATCTGGTGTTGCCCGCGCTGTCGCTGGGCATCTATTACCTTGCCCTCTACGTCAGGCTCACCCGCTCGGCCATGCTCGACATCCTGGATCTCGACTTCGTCCGCACCGCGCGCGCCAAAGGCCTTACCGAGCGGCGCGTGCTGCTGCGCCACGTGCTGCGCAACGCCCTGCTGCCCATCGTCACGATCACCGGCTTGCACCTTGGCGGCCTGTTCAGCGGCACGGTCGTCATCGAAACCGTATTCGGCTGGCCTGGCCTGGGAAGGTTGGCCTACGATGCGGTGGGCGCCCGCGACCTCAACCTGTTCCTGTCGATTTTTCTTTGTAGCTCGGTGCTCGTCATCAGCATGAACCTGGCGGTGGACTTTCTCTACGCCGTCCTGGATCCCCGGATCGAGGTGGCCCGATGAGCGCCGACAACCGGCTGTCCCGCCGCATCCTGCGCTCGCCTGCCGCAGTCTCGGGCTTGCTTATGGTCGCCTTCGTGGTGCTGAGCGCGTTGAGCGCGGCCTGGGCCTATCCGGGCGACCCGCGCGACATGGCCGGGCCCGCCACCCTCTGGCCTGGCGCCCGCGCGGCCTTCCCCCTGGGCACTGACATGCTGGGCCGGGATATGGCGGCCGCGCTGATGCACGGTGCGCGTCAATCGCTGCTGGTCGCTTTCGGCGCGTCGACGTTGGCCTTGGCGCTGGGCATCGTCCTTGGCGTGGTCAGCGGCTACTTTGGCGGGCATGTCGATGACGCACTGATGCGCTTCACCGAAATCTTCCTGACGATGCCGACGCTGTTGTTCGCTATCGCCGTCGTCATCATTCTAGGGCCCTCCGAAGCCAGCATCGCCCTGGCGCTTGGGCTGACGGCCTGGCCGCAGATCGCGCGGCTGGTGCGCGCCGAAGCACTGCGCATTCGTGGCCACGACTATGTCAATGCGGCGGTCACGATGGGAATGGGTCATCTTGGCATCATCGTGCGCCACATCCTGCCCAACAGCCTGGTGCCGGTGATGGTGGCCGCGTCCGAGCTGATCGCGTCGGTCATCCTGGCGGAAGCCGCGCTGTCATTCCTGGGCTTGGGCGACACGGACGCGATGTCCTGGGGCAGCATGATAGGCGACGCCCGCCAGGTACTGCGCACCGCCTGGTACATGACCGCCGAACCCGGGCTGGCGATCTTCTTCACGGTCATGGCATTTACCTTGCTGGGCAATGGCCTGAATGATGTCTTCAACCCCAAGGCACGCCTGCGATGAACTCCCCGAAATTACTTCAGGTCGATAGCCTGCGCGTGACGTTTCCCGGCCGCCCCGCGCCGATCACGGTCGTCGATGATGTGACCTTCTCAGTGGCCGCTGGCGAGACGCTGGCGATCGTTGGGGAATCCGGCTGCGGCAAATCCATGACGGCATTGGCGCTGACCCGCCTGCTGCCGCCGCGCGCACGCGTGCAAGGCCTGATTCGTTTCCAGGATCGCGAGCTGCTGGCGTTGCCGGACAAAGACATGCGCGCGCTGCGCGGTTCCCGCCTAGCAACCATATTCCAGGACCCCATGGCTGCGCTGAATCCGGTCATGACGGTAGGCGCGCAAATCGCCGAAGCGGTGCGCGCCCACGAAAAAATGAATGCCAGGACGGCGTGGGCGCGTGCTCACGCCCTGCTCGATCTGGTCCACATCCCGCAAGCCGCTCGGCGCCTGCATGATTACCCACACCGGCTCTCCGGCGGCATGCGCCAGCGTGTCGCCATCGCCATGGCGCTTGCCTGCCGCCCCGCTCTGTTGATCGCCGACGAACCCACCACTGCGCTGGACGTCACGATCCAGGCGCAGATCATGGCTTTGCTGACCCAGCTCCAACGCGAGTTGGGCATGGCTCTCATCCTGATCACGCATGATCTTGGCGTCGTCGCGGAAACCGCGGACCGGGTGATCGTGATGTATGCGGGGCGGGTCGTCGAGCAGCAGTCGGTCCAGGCGCTTTTCCGAGCACCAGCGCACCCGTACACACGACTGCTCGTGCAGGCACGCCCACAGTTCGACAGTGGATACATGGGAACGCGCCGTCGCTTGCTCGAGATCCCGGGCGCGGTTCCGGCGCCCGGCACGCTAGACGCCGGCTGCGCCTTCGTCAGCCGTTGTGATATTGCCGCCGCGTCCTGCCATGCGGCGGTCCCGGCGCTGCGTAGCCTGGGCACCGCTGGCACTGGCAGCGCGCGCGAGGTTGCCTGCCATCGCGCCGAGGAAGAAGCTTCCTTGCAGCGGGAGATAGTCGGATGAACATCCTGGATATCGACAATCTGCATGTTTGCTATCGCACTGCAAGAGGTACGCTGCACGCGGTGGCGGACGTAAGCCTGCACGTTGCGCCGGGGGAAACGCTGGGGCTGGTCGGCGAGTCCGGTTGCGGCAAGTCGTCGCTAGGCAAGGCCGTGATGCGCCTGGCCCACCCTGACTCGGGGCGTATCCGCATCCTCGGCCAGGACATCACCGAACTCAAGCTCCGGAAACTGCGACCGTTGCGAAGCCAGTTCCAGATGGTCTTTCAGGACCCAGGCGGATCACTGGATCCGCGCCAGACGGTTCGGCGGATACTCAGCACGCCATTGCGCCTGACCAGGCCTGACCTGACCCGTCGCGCCGCCGCAAAACGGGTGGACGAATTGCTGGAGCGGGTCGGGCTGTCGAGCGCCGTGGCAGAGCGATTGCCGCATGAGTTCTCCGGCGGCCAGCGCCAGCGTATCGCCATTGCACGCGCGCTGGCTCCCGAGCCCAAGCTGGTGGTCTGCGACGAACCGGTGTCGGCCCTGGATGTGTCGCTACAGGCACAGATCCTTAACCTGCTGGGTGACCTTCAGAGTGATCTGGGCGTAGCGTACTTGTTTATCAGCCACGATCTTGGCGTCGTTCAGCATCTGGCCGACCGCGTAGCGGTGATGTATCTAGGCCGCATCGTAGAAACCGGTCCACGCGAGCGCATCTGGCGACAGCCCGCTCATCCTTACACGCGCGCCCTCATTGCCGCCGCGCCCGCTATCACGCCGGCAGAAGAGCGGAGCGCGGGGGCCAGACGGGGTCTGCTGCAGGGCGACCTGCCGGACCCTTATGCCCCGCCGCAGGGTTGCGGTTTCTACACCCGTTGTCCCATCGCGCTGCCGGTCTGCGCCGTCGCGCCACCCGCGTGGACGGTGCTGACGCAAGGACACGGTGTCGCGTGCCACGCCGTCGCGGCGCAGGGCGACCCCGCCGCCAGTCCTTCACGCGTCGACGGCCAGGTGATCAATTTCTTGCGTGCGCCCACACAAAACCTAGCACCGGTCCGCCTTGAAACCGCCGACCTCACCCACTACTCGGACGACTGATCAACCATGACACAGGCCTTTTCAATCGCTGCTGCCGAACTGCAGCGTCTCTTGACCGAATCCAGCGAAATTGCCTTGCTGGACATCCGAGAACCCGGAATCTTCGGCGAAGGCCATCTGCTGCTCTCCAGCAATCTGCCCTACAGCCGCCTGGAAAGTGAAATCACGCGGCGTGTTCCTCGGCGCGGCACCCGTATCGTGCTCGTTGGCGAACAGGAAAACGCGGCGGCAGCGTCACGCAGGCTGGCGCAGCTGGGCTACAACAACGTGTCCCTGCTTCAAGGCGGGACCGATGGCTGGGTGAAGGCCGGCTTCCCGCTTTTTCCCAGCATCCATGTGCCCAGCAAGGCTTTCGCCGAGTTCGTCGAACACACCTTCCACACCCCTGCGGTAAGCGCGCGCGACCTGGAAGCCTGGCGCGCCGGCCCCAAGCCGCCGGTGATTCTGGACGGCCGCACGGCCGAAGAGTTCGCGCGCTACCACGTGCCAGGCGCGCGTCATTGCGCCAATGCCGACCTAGTGCTGCGATTCGCCGACTTCGTGCAGGACCCCACGGTGCCCGTGGTCGTCAGCTGCGCAGGACGCACACGCGGCATCATGGGAGCACAGTCGCTGATCAGCGCGGGCGTACCGAATCCGGTCTACTCCCTGGCGGGCGGCACGCAAGGATGGAAACTGGCCGGCTTGGCAGTGGTGAACGGCGCGGGCGAGCCGGCGCCCGCCTTCAGTGCGGCAGGCATCGCCACGGGGCGGCAGCGCGCTCGTGCCCTGGCCGACAAGGCCGGCATCGAACGGATCAACCTTGCATTGCTGGAGGACTGGAAGCGCGATCCGCAGCGAACGACCTACGTGATCGACGTGCGCAGCCCGGCGGAATTTTCGAAGGCCCGCCTGCCTGGCACCATCAACGTCCCCGGCGGCCAGTTGGTACAGACGCTGGACCGCTGGGCCGTCGTGCGAGGCGCGCGCATCGTACTGGTCGACGACCTGGCCGCGCGCGCCGACGTGACGGCGTACTGGCTTCAACAACTGGGCTGGCTGGTGGTCGTGCTCGACGACCCTGAATTGCCAGAAGCGCTGCGCAAGGACGCGAGGGCGGACCTTCCGGAACCGTTGGCCAGCGCTCCTGAAACGTTGGCGCCCGCCGACGCCGCACCACTGCTGGCGGCGAATGCGCTGGTGCTGGACGTCAGAACAAGCGCCGACTATGCCCAGTACCGCGTCAGGGGCGCCGTATGGACGAATCGTTCACGGCTGAAAGCCATTACACCGGCGTTGGACACGGCCAGCACGGTATTGATCTTCGGTACGAATGACGATGCGAACCGTCTCGCCGCCATCGACCTGCGAGAAAGCCACCCCAGCCTGTCCATCCATTCTGTAGCCGGCGGGCTCGCAGAATGGCGGGAAGCGGGCCTCGCCGTCGACGACAGAAAGATAGACATCCCGCCGGCATTGCGCATCGATCACCTGTTCTGGCTGCACCAGCGCCACACCGGCAGCGAGGAACACTCGCGTGCCTACCTGGCGTGGGAAGAAAGTCTGGTAGGTGCCCTGGGCCAGCCCGCCGCGGCTGGATTCCGCATGCAGCACACCGCCTGAAATTTTTTTCATCTCCGCTATGAACTTCGATTACACCCCCAAGCAGCAAGCTATCTACAACACCGTCGGCGAACTTGGCCGGACCCGTTTCGCGCCGCGCGCCGCCGCCTTGGAAGTGGGCACCGCCAGCCCCGTGGAAAACCTACAGGACCTGGTCGACGCTGGCTACGGCGCCGCATCCCTGAGCGAGGACTTGGGCGGCTTGGGTGGAGGTGCGCTCGGCACCGACCCGCTGGCGTCCCTCCTTGTCGTGGAGCAGACCGCACGCTATTGCCCGTCGACCGCACAGAGTATCCATATCCATTACAACGCTTCGCATCGTCTTGAGCAGATCGGCTCCGCGGAACAGGTGGACCGTATCCTCGGCCCCGTGGTGCATGCCGGCAAGTTCGTCAACTCCACCGGCAGCGAACCCGGCCGGACGGCGCGCGGCCTGTACAACCTGCAAACGGTGGCTGAGAAAGTGCCTGGCGGGTGGGTCGTCAACGGGGTCAAGAACTATGCGACGCTCGCCGATGCAGTTCATTACCATACCCTTGCGGCGGTCGCCAAGGACGTTCCCGTCCCGGACGGCCACCTTATGCTTGCCCTGCCCCAGGGCGTGGAAGGGCTGACCATAGAGCCCGGCTCGTGGAATCCGATCGGCATGCGTGGGGCGTTCAGCCCGGTCCTGCGCCTGAAAGACGTGTTCGTACCCGACCGGAATCAGCTCGGCGCCCTGGGCGAGTCGGCCAAGGGGAGATGGCAGGCAAAGAGCCACCTAAGCTTCGCGGCCCAGTACATAGGGGCGTCGGAAGGCCTGTTCGATTTGCTGACGGCCTATCTGCCCAACCGCGGCACGGCAGGCGACGGCTACGCCCAGCTGCGCATCGGCGAATTGCGTATCGCCATCGATGCGGCGCGCTGGCTCACCTACCGCGCCGCCTGGCTCTGGACCCGCGACAGCGCCGCCGCCGAACTGTTTTCCATGAACGCCAAGCATCAGGCCATCGCGGCAGCCGTGCTCGCCATCGACCGCGGCGCCCAAGTAGCCGGTTCCAGCGCACTGGACGCAGACAGCGACATCTCGCGGTTCATCCGTGACCTGAGATTCCAAACCCTGCACGAGAACTACGACAAGACCGCCGCCACAGTGGGCAAGTTTCATCTGGGCCAGGCCTACGACGTCACCGCGCGCCTCTGAGGCGATCAACATGCCTAAACGTTCGCATATCCATCTCGGCGCCTTTCCCCTGGATGTCGGCCACCACATCGCCGCCTGGCGGCACCCGGATGTTCCTGCCGACGGCGGGTCCACGCTCTCTTTCTATCGAAGCCTGGCACAGACGGCGGAGCGCGGCACGCTGGACATGATCTTCTTCGGTGACCAGATGGCGGCACAATATCCGGACGACGAAACGGTCGGGCGGACGTCGCGCGTCACCCGCCTGGAGCCCACGACCTTGCTGGCCGCGCTGGCCGCCAGTACGTCTCACCTGGGCCTGGTCGGCACGGTGTCGACCAGCTACTTCGAACCGTTTCACGTAGCCCGCAAGTTCGCCAGCCTGGATCAGTTGAGTGGCGGCCGGTCTGGCTGGAACGTGGTAACGTCCTTCAACGACCGCGAAGCCCAGAACTTCAATCAGCAAACCGTGCGAAGCCATGCCCAGCGATACGAACGGGCCCAGGAGTTCGTCGACGTGGTGCAGGCCCTGTGGGACAGCTGGGAGGAAGACGCGTTCCTGCGCGACAAAGCCAGTGGCCTGTTCTTCGATCCAAACAAGCTTCATGTGCAGGAACATCGCGGCACGTATTTCACAACGCGTGGCCCTTTGAACATCCCGCGCTCGCCGCAGGGCCAGCCGGTCATCGTGCAGGCAGGGTCGTCGAGCGACGGACGCCACTTTGCTGCCACACGGGCTGAAGTGGTCTTCACCGCACAGCCCAGCCTGGAAGCCGCGCGAGCGTTCTACGCCGACGTCAAGGCACAGGCGGCGGCTACCGGGCGTGATCCGGCGCACCTGAAGATCATGCCTGGCGTCATGACGTTCATCGGCGCCACAGCTGCGGAAGCACGCGAAAAATACGAGCGACTGCAGGACCTGATCGAACCCGAAGTGGGTTGGATCGTCCTGAAGCGGCATCTCGGCATCGACGTGTCGCATCTGGGCCCGGACAGCCCTTTCCCGCAGCTGGCCCTCACCCCCGACTTCCCCAGCCGCCAGAAGCTGCTGATCGACATGGCCGTCAAGGAGCGGCTTACCGTCCGCCAGTTCTACCAGAAGGTTGTCGGCGCCCGCGGGCACCTGCTTGCCATCGGCACGGCGGCCCAGGTCGCCGATCAGATGGAAGCCTGGGTGGACGGTGACGGCGCCGACGGGTTCAACCTGATGCTGCCATGGCTGCCCGCCGCGCTCGACGATGTCGTGGACCAGTTGGTGCCGGAATTGCGGCGGCGCGGCCGTTTCCGGCATGCCTATCGAGGAAAGACCCTACGTGACCACCTTGGCCTTCCCATCCCCGCCAACCTCAATCTGCCCCAGCCTTTAGAACAGGAGCTTCCATGAGTGCACTTCCCTCCGCGACTTCCACGCCCTCCTCCGTGCGCGCATCCTGCTCCCAGCAGGAATGGGACGCCCGTGTCGACCTTGCCGCCGCCTATCGCCTGGCGGCGCAATACGGATGGCACGATCTGCTTGGCACGCACTTCTCCCTACGGGTCCCGGGAGAGCCGGATCACTATCTCGTCAATCCCGCCGGCTATTTCTTCGAGGAAATCACGGCGTCCAGCCTGGTCAAGATCGACCTTGACGGCAATCAGCTCAGCCCCAGCCCGAACGGCGTGAATCCGGCGGCGGATGAAATCCACGGCGCGCTCTACACGGCCCGGCCAGATATCCAGGCCATCATGCACCTGCATTCAGTGGCCGGTACCGCGGTGGGCGCGCAGGAGGGCGGACTCCTGCCTATTTCACAGAATGCCATGCTACTGCTGAACCGGGTGCGCTACTACGACTACCGCGGCTCGCGCCTGCCCAGCGAGGAATGGACCCGTATGGCCGAACAATTGGGCGATGGCTCGGTGCTGTTCATGCGCAATCACGGCACGCTTGCAGCCGGCCGCAGCATCGGCGAAGCCTTCGCGTTGATCGCACGGACGGAACGGGCCTGCGGCATCCAGGTGGCCGCCTTGGCCGGCGGCCTGAAGCTACACGACGTCGATGCCGAGGTGGTGCGCGCCAGCATCGAACGCGGCCGCACCATCTACTCGGACCGCCATTGGTCGCCCAAGGCCAAGCACGAGTGGGCGGCCTTCCGCCGCAAGGCAGATCGTGACTTTCCGGGCTACAACGCCTGACTTCCTCTGGAACCGATCATGACGCAACACACCACCGCTCCGGAGGCATCTCCGAGCGACGCAAGCCTACTGACCGCAACGGTCTCGTTTCGCCATATGAAGGATCGTAACCAAGCGGATTCCGACATCCTGCTCGCGAGACGCGCGGGCTACAAGCGAGCCTTGCCCGAACGGGTGCTGGCCCATCTGGAACTGCTCAAGGGCGACACCGAAGGGTTTCTCATCGATCGCTATGAGCACTCTTTGCAGACAGCCACCCGGGCGTACCGTGATGGCCGCGACGAAGAGTATGTGGTGTGTGCGCTACTTCACGATATCGGCGACACGCTGGCCTCGTTCAACCACGCCGACCTGGCCGCGGCGGTGCTCAAGCCTTTCGTTTCCCCGCAGAACCACTGGATCGTCGAGAAGCACAACATCTTTCAAGGCTATTACTTCTTTCATTTCACAGGCCGGGACCGGAACGCTCGCGACAGATACCGCGACCATCCGTGGTTCGACAGCGTCGCGGAGTTCTGCGACCGCTATGACGGCGCCTCCTTCGACCCGGATTATGAAAGCCTGCCGCTCAATTTTTTCAAACCCATGGTGGAGCGTCTCTTCGCCAAACCGAAATGGGGCCCGCATGGACAGGCCCATCCCGCCGACAGATTTCTCTGACTCCACCATGCCTGTAACCCCCAAGAATCCGGCAGTGCCAGCCCCCCTGCGACGACGTCTCCTTGCCATGACGACCGTCGCCGGTGCGTTGTCGGGCCTTCCGCCGCGCCTGGCCAGCTTGGCCGCAGCGGCGACGGAAAATGACGCGGCAGATCAGCCCGTGCGCGGCGGCACGCTGATCGCCGCCGTGCATCCGGAACCTTCGGCGCTGATCGTCGCGGTGAATAATCAATACGCCAACGCGGTGGTGTCATCCAATATCTTCGACGGCCTGCTGAGCTATGGCGAGGATCAGAAGCCGCGAGCCGTGCTCGCTACCGCGTGGGATGTGTCGCAGGATGGGTTGGCCATCACCTTCAGGCTACGCTCGGGCGTGAAGTGGCATGACGGCACGCCGTTCTCCTCGGCCGACGTCGCTTACAACGTCCTGGAAGTGTGGAAAAAGGTTCATGCACGCGGACGTATCACCTTCGCGCCGGTGACCAGCGTCGAGACCCCGGATGCCTTGACGGCGATTCTCCGGCTCTCTCGGCCTGCCCCCGTCATCATGAACGCCTTGAGTCCGTCGGAGAGCCAACTGATCCCGCGGCATCTGTACGAAGGGACCGACGTCCGGACCAATCCCTACAATCTCAGACCCATCGGCACGGGTCCCTTCCGCTTCAAAAATTGGAAGAAGGGAGAATACATCGAGCTGGAACGGAATCCTGATTACTGGGAAGGGAGCAAACCTTATCTCGATCGGGTGATCTTCCGCTCGCTCCCCGACGGCGCGAGCCGGGCGGCAGCGCTTGAAGTCGGCGACCTGCACTATTTGCCCTACTCCGGTGTCCCCTATTCCGATGTGGCACGTCTTCGCAAGAATCCCCAATTGCGCTTCGAATCGCGCGGTTACGAATACAGCGCACAGATCTATGTTATTGAATTCAATCTGCGCCGTCCGCATATTTCCGATGTCAGGGTCAGGCGCGCAATCGCGCATGCGATCAATCGCCAAAGCCTGATCGATACGGTCTGGTACGGCTTGAGTCAACGCGAGGATGGCGTCATCCCACGCTCGCTCAAGCAGTTCTACACGGAAGACAAGCCTACCTATCCCTACGATCCAGCAAAGGCCGAGGCGCTGCTGGACCAGGCCGGCGTGCCGCGAAAAGCGGGCGGCGAACGCTTCAAGATCAGCTTTACGCCTTCTCCGTCGACCGAGGCCTACGTGCAAGCGGCGGAGATGATCAGGCAGGATCTCAAGCGGGTAGGCATCGCGCTGAACATCGAGCGCTATGACGGGCCCACGTACATCCGCAAGATCTATACGGAGTACGACTTCAACATGCTGATCCAAGGCTACTCCATCATGTTGGACCCGGAACTGGGCCTGACCCGCATCATCTGGTCCGAAGGCGCGTCGCGCGGAGTTCCTTATGTCAACGCGTCCGGATACGCCAGTGCGCGGACGGACAGCATCGTCAAGGCTTACCGCAGCGAGCAGGACCCCGCAAAACGCCAAGCGCTGTTCCGTGAGCTCCAGCGCGAGTTGGGCGCCGATCTGCCGTTGCTCCCGATCATGGACTCGCCGTTCTTCACTTTCTCCAATCAACGCGTCCGCGGACTAGAGACGGGACCGGACGCGGCACGCTCGGCGCTCGCCGACGTCTGGCTACAGCCGACGGGGGCAGCGCGGTGAACCGAAACCTCACATCAATCGTGGCGTGGCTGGCCGGCTCCGATCCCGCCAGCCTTCCTGAGCCGACGCGGCGATCGCTGCGCTACAGCCTTCTGGATACTGTCGCCGTAGCTTGGGCTGCACGTCGCTCCGAAGGGATGCGCGCAGTATCCGCACTGACCGAGGCCGATGGCGGATCGCCTCGGAGCCTGCTTTGGAACGGCAGTGGCTTGCGTGTTCCGCCCGCTGCCGCGGCGTTTCACAACGGGAGCTACGCGGCCGCGTTGGACTTTGACTCCCTCAACCCATATGCCAGCCATATTGATGCCGTGGTCATCCCCGCGGCCCTCGCGGTTGCGGAACTCGTTCACGCCAGCGGTGCGGCCCTGATGGCGGCGATCGCGGCAGGATCCGAGCTGGCTTACCGGCTCGCGCACGCTGGCCAAGCGCCGGGCGGCTGGTTCCGCACGTCGGTCTATGGCGTATTCGGCGCAGCCGCGGCGGCCGCAAGACTGCTTGGCCTCGACGCCAGGGGCACGGCGGCAGCACTGGGTATCGCACTTGGCCAAGTGGCCGGAACACAGCAAGGTCACATCGAACGAGCGTTGAGCAAGCGGCTCCTGTCCGCCTTTGCAGCGCGCGCCGGTGTTCAGAGCGCGCTGCTCGCCCAGGCCGGAATCACAGGTCCGCATGAGACCTTCGAGGGTCGACATGGGCTGTTCGCGCTTTACGGCAGCCACGATCCAGCGCGGGTCCTTGCGGGATTGGGTCGCGTCTACCTGCTGGAGCAGACCACGTACAAGCACTACCCGGCCTGCGGACGGGCACATGCCGCGATCGAGGCTGCCGTGCAGCTCGCCAACCGCGCCGGCCCTGGCTGTCTGGACACCAAGACCATCGTGCGCGTCGAGCTCACAATCACGGAAGAGATGCATGCACTCGTGGGCGCGCCCTACTCGACCGACGCCAACGCGGAAGTGACAGGACAGTTCTGCGCCCAGTATGCGGTAGCGGCAGCGCTACATTACGGCGTTTTCGGCGTCGCGCAGATTACCCCAGCGGCGGTATTCGACCCTGCCTTGCAGCCCTTGATCGAGCGCGTCGTCGTTCGCAAGGAAGGCGTGGGCACGATGGCTCCCGCGACCCTGCGCCTGCAGTTTACGGACGGTAAAACCACTGGAATCACCGTGTCCCGGCTGCCCGGATCATCCGCGGACGGATCCATCGATGAGCACGCCGTGCGCGCAAAGGCGGCCGCTGCACTCGTCGAAGGATTGGATATCGGGCATGCCCGCGCGCGTGAACTCGTAGACCACCTGTTGGCTGTAGAGGACGTGCCGGATGTCGCGGACCTGTTCGACGCCTTTACTCATTAGTTTTTCTCCCCGCAATACGGAGCTTCGCCATGTCCAAACCTGAAAATGCAGCCGACGTCTCGCGCCGCCGCCTGCTGCAAGCCGCCATTTTTTCTCCCTTGATAGCGAATACGCCGTCGTTCGCGCAAACGGCAAGCGCCGACGCCAAGCCGGTGCGCGGCGGCACGTTGATCGCCGCGATCTTTCCCCCGCCTAATACGCTGAATGTCACTTTCAACAATCAATACGCCAACTCCGCGGTGTCCGCCAACATATTCGACGGACTGCTGACTTACGACGATGACCAGAACCCGCAACCGGTATTGGCGACGTCATGGGATACGTCGTCCGATGGGTTAGCGATCACCCTGAAGTTGCGCGAAGGGGTCAAATGGCACGACGGTCATCCCTTCACTTCAGCGGATGTCCGCTACAGCATCCTGGAGGTGCTGAAGAAAGTGCATCCGCGTGCGCGTATCACGTTCAGTGCCGTCCGGGACGTCGAAACGCCCGACGCGCACACCGCGATTCTGCGTTTGTCCCGCCCCGCGCCCGTGATCCTGAATACGTTGAATGCGGTAGAAGCCCAGATTATTCCCCAGCATCTGTACGAAGGTACAGATGTGCGGACCAATCCACACAATGGCAAGCCCATAGGCACCGGTCCCTTCCGCTTCAAGGACTGGAAAAAAGGCCAGTACGTCGAACTTGAGCGCAATCCCGATTACTGGGATCCGGACAGACCTTATCTGGATAGGGTGATCTTCCGCGACATTCCCGACCCGGCTAGCCGCGCAGCTGCCCTGGAGACGGGGGATATCCTATACCTGCCGTTCGCAGGGGTACCGTTCTCGGACGTCGAACGCCTGCGCAAGAACAAGAATCTGGTGCTGGATCAACGCGGCTACTCCTATAACGCGCAGATCTACTATCTGATGTTCAACCTAAAGCGTCCGATCACTGGCAATCTCAAAGTCCGGCAGGCGTTTGCACACGCGGTCGACAAGCAAGGGCTCATCGACACCGTCTGGTATGGACTGAGCGCGCGCTCGGATGGTCCCATTCCAAAATCGCTGAAGCGCTACTACACGAAAGACAAGCCCGAATACGCCTATGATCCGGCGCTGGCCGAGAAACTTCTAGACGAGGCCGGCTACCCTCGCAAGTCGAACGGCATCCGCTTCTCACTGCAACTCGATCTATCGCCCAGCGCCCCCGCCTTCGTCCAGGCGGGAGAATACCTGCGACAAAATTTCAGCAAGGTCGGCATCGAGATCCGTCCCGTCTCATCCGAAGCGCCCAGCTACGTGAAGAAGATCTGGACCAACTACGACTACGACATCATCATCAACGGTTTCTCGACGCTGTTCGATCCGGAGATGGGGCTCACGCGGCTGTACTGGTCCAAAGCTGTCTCCCGCGGCGTTCCTTACATTTCCGCGACAGGATACGCTAGTGCCGACATGGACCGTACCATCGAGGCCTATCAACGTGAGCTTGATCCTGCCAAGCGGATCAAGCTGTTCGGCGACGTTCAACGCCTGGCCATGCAAGACCTACCCCTGCTTCCGCTAATGGACGCCCCGTTCTATACCCTTTACAACCGCAGGGTGCATGGACTGGACTTCGATCCGGACGGTGCGCGTTCTTCATTGAAGAACGTATGGATTTCGCCAACACCGGCGTAGAGCGCGCGGTCTCTCCCCCCCGGGGGCGTGAGCGGCGATGGCCGCAACGTTGTCCAAACGCCAAATTTCGAAGTCCAACGCCGACTTCTTGCCGAAGAGAATCCATAAAGCACCCGCGTATGTGCAATCTCTTGGATGGCCATGACCAGGGCGCCACTCACCTTCGCATTAATTCATGAGGAAAAGGTATTGGCTGGCTGCGCACGAAGAATCCTAGTATGCGAAATAGACAGCCCACTAACTATTTTTGGTTAGTCCGCAAATCATTCCGCCATGACCAGCCCATACACGCTTCGCATCGCCCCTAACGTTCCCGTTTTCGATCTGCCCATCACGGTCGCCCTGGAGCAAGGTCTCTTCCAGAAACGCGGCCTACATGTCCAGTTCGTCGACAAGCACGATCCCGTCACATCGAGCAAGGACGCTTTCCAACGGCAGAAGGAGTCGCTGTACGAATGCGGCAAGGCCGACGCCTACAACCTGTGCGAGTGGGCGGGGCTGGACCGATCCGACCGCAGCGAACGGGGCAGCCGCGTATTTGCCCTGCGTCCGGCGGTCGTGGCCCAGGTCATCCTGTCTTTCGATCCCGCGATCCAGGAACTGCGCGACCTGGCCGGCGTGCCCATCGGCATCAATGAATTCACGGGCTCCCACTACACCGCCCTGCAATTCCTGGACGGTGCGCTGCCGCGCGAGCAGGTCGTGCTGGAGCACGTCGGCGAGCCCTACGTGCGCTATGAACAGTTGAAGGCGGGCACACTGCGCGCGGCGTCCCTGATGGAGCCCTATGTCAGCCTGGCGCTGAAGGAAGGCGCGCACATCATAGGCGTGAATTTCTATCGCGGCGCCGAAGTGATCTCGCCGGATTTGCCGCAGGACGTACGCGAGGCCTATCTGGCCGCCGTGAACGAAGCGACCGAAATCATTCAGGCCAACCGCGATGCGTACAAGCATCACCTGATCACCGCCCCGATCCGCGGCCGCATCGAACCGCACGAGATCAGCGACCAGTTCTTCCGCTACGCGCACAGCCGCCCCATGGACGAAGGCCGCTTTGCCTACACGGCGTAGTGGATGGGCACCTGGGACCTGGACCTGCAGCGCGACCAGTACGAACAACTGGTCCTGTAGGACGCAGGACGCGAGGCCACGGGCGACAGCGCCGATCCCTTCCTCGTCGGCCTGGCTGCGCAACGAAGCTGGATCGAGGCGAATCGAACGGTCGCCACGCGGCTGGCTCGCGCTTTCGCCCAAACCAACGCGGCCATCACCGCGCATCCGGAAGTGCTACGCGAAATCCACGACGACCGCGGCCGGCATTCTCGATAAGCAAGCCGCGGACGCGCCTATCCATGACGGCGTGGCCCTGGCATGACACTGGAGCGTCACATAGCATGACTACACAAGCCATCGTATTCCCAGATGCGCGCGAAGTGCGCGCAGCCGTGGGCGAAGCGGAATGGGCCGTACGCGAGGAACTGGCGGCCGCTTACCGGCTCGCGGCGCGCTTCGGCTGGACCGACCACATCTTCACGCACTTCTCCGCGCGCATCCCCGGGATACACGACTATTTCCTGATCAACTCCTATGGCTTGACCTTCCATGAAGTCAGCGCGTCCAACCTGGTACGGATCGACATCGAAGGCAATGTGCTCTACGACCCGCTCGGACGCGGCCACAACCTGGCCGGCTACGTCATTCACGGCGCCATCCATAGCGCGCGGCCGGATCTTACCTGCATCCTGCATACGCACACGACGCCGGGGGTGGCGGTGTCCGCGCAGGAGCACGGCCTGCTGACGTATCTGTCCCAGCAAGCCGCGCGCTTCCACGGCCATGTGGCATACCACGACTACGAGGGCTTCGCATTCAATCGGGAAGAGCAGGCCAGGCTGATCCGCGACATCGGCGAGCACCGCATTCTCATCCTGCGCAACCACGGATTGTTGACCGCGGGCGGCAGCATCGGCGAGGCCTTCCATCACCTGTACTTCCTCGAGCGCGCCTGTGGCATCCAGATCGCCGCGCAGGCTGGGGGCGGCGCATTGCGGCGGCCGGCCGAAGCGGTCGTGGCGGAGGCCGCCACCGTCTATTGGCGTGGCGTCGGCGGCACGTACACGGAGCGCACCTGGCAAGCGTTCCGGCGCGAGCTGGAACGTAATGACAGCACTTTCAATCTCTGAGCCGCACGAAAGGAACCGATCATGTCTTCACCCCTGCGCCGCGCGCTGCTGAAGGCGGCCGTGCTGGCCGCCGCCGGCGGGACGCTGTCGGTACGCAACCTGGACAGCCTGGCGGCCGAACTCACCAAAGTCACGCTGCTGGCCGGCAACAAAGGCAGCACGTCGGCCCTCTATCCTCTGCTGCTGAAGTCCAAGGAAATCGATACGTCCGGCCTGGACATCGAATACATCGGCAGCGCCCCTGGCCAGATGCAACTGCAATTGCTGTCCGGCGCCCTGAACTTCAGCGGCTACGGCGCCCTGGGCGTTGCCGAGGCCAATCAAAAAGGGGCTGACTTCAAACTGGTCGCGCCTTTCGACCTGAATCACTCCAGTTGGATCGTGCGCGCCGACAGCCCGTACAAAACCATCCACGACCTGAAAGGCAAGCGCGTCGCCACGCTGCCGATCAATACGGACACCGTGCGGCAGGCGGAACTCGCCGCTGCCCTGCACGGCTTGAATCTGAAAAAAGACTTCCAGATGAGCTATGGGCCGGCCCTGGTCAGCCTGGCCCTGTTCGAACGCGGCGATGCCGACGCAATCATCGCCATCGAGCCGAACTCGACACGGCTGGTCGCCAAAGGCGCCCGCGAAATCGCCAAGGTCGGCGACCTGTGGCGCGAAGCGACGGGCGACAAGTCCTTGTTCCTGGTGGGCTGGGCATCCAGCGACGCTTGGCTTAAGCGCTATCCGGCTGCCGCGAGAACCATCGCCAAGGCGTATTTCGGCATAAACCGGCTGATCGTGCAGAACCCGGAGCTGGTCACCCAGCCAGCCTTCCTGGACGCCTTGGGCGTGCCCGCCTCCGAAACAAGGGCCATCGAACTGCTGCCCCAGCGGATCGCCGACATCACGTCGGTTGAGTGGGATGACAGCGTGGCGCGCAATATCGACAAGCAACTGGACCTGGCCGTCCAGCATGGGCTGCTGGCGTCCCGTCCCGCCGCGCCGATCTTCAGTCAAGAGTACCTGGCATGACGCGTGCGCTCGCTCCCGCCATCCCGCGGGCGTGGTATGCATTCGCCGCTGTCGCCTGCCTGTTGCTGGGATGGCAGGCCATGGCGGCGGTGGCGCGCAGCCCACTGGTGCCCGGCCTTGGCGATATCTGGCAGGAGACCATCAAGATCATCGGCAGCGGCCAACTGGTCAAGAACATGTTGGCCACGCTCGGCCGGGTGGCGTCAGGCTTCGTCCTGGCCTTTCTCTGCGCGTTCGTGCTCGCGCTGGGCATGGGACGCCGCCGCGGCCTTGCCGCCTTCTTCGAACCGATGTTGATCGTGGGATTGACGGTGCCGGGCCTGGTGTGGGCCATCCTGTGCATCATCTGGTTCGGCATCAGCATGGTGGGTTCGGCCGTCGCCGTCGCCATTTCCATCGCGCCCGCGATATCGCTGAACCTGATCCAAGGCGTGCGGTCCATCAACGCCGAACTGCTGGAAGTGGCCGCCATGCTGCGCCTGCCCTTGGGCGTACGGCTGCGGCGCCTGTGGCTGCCCGGCTTGCTGCCCGTGGTGTTCAGCGGCGCCCGGTTGGCGCTGTCGTTGGCTTGGAAGGTCATCGTGCTGGTCGAAATGTTCGGCCTGTCCAGCGGTGTCGGTTTCCAGTTGAACAGCGAGTTCGGCGCGCAGAACGTGGCCGGCGTCCTGGCCTGGACCCTCTGCTTCGCTGTGGTCATGGCCATACTCGAATACGGTCTGCTGGCGCCGCTGGAAGCGCGCCTGCTGCGCTGGCGCCGCGCCTCGGCGGTCTGAACGGGGGAGCATGGCTTGACTAGCATGGACCGATCCAAGGAACTCCCCGTCGCGCCAGCGGTTCGCCTGCGCGATGTCTCAAAACGCTATGCCGGCTCGCCGCAAGACGTGTTGTCGAATATCGACCTTCAGGTTCGCCCCGGAGAATTCGTCACCCTGGTCGGCCCGAGCGGCTGCGGCAAGTCGACGTTGCTGCGGCTGATCGCGGGACTGGAACCGGGCCACGGAGGCGCCATCGATATCGACGGGCACACGGTCGACGGCCCGCAGGCGGCCTGCGGGATGCTGTTCCAGGAACATCGCCTGTTCCCCTGGCTGACGGTGGAACAGAACGTCGTGTTGGGCGCGGTCAACGAAGGACTGGGCCCCATCATGCTGAAGACGCGCGCCCGCGCACAACTGGCGCGGGTGAACCTGCCCGATATCGGCGACAAATTCCCCGGACAACTCTCCGGCGGCATGGCGCAGCGCGTCGCCATCGCGCGCCTGCTGATGGGTTCGCGCAGCCTGCTTCTGCTGGATGAACCCTTCAGCGCGCTGGACGCCTTCACGCGCCTCAAGCTGCAAAACGAAATGCAGGCGCTTTGGCGGGTTTCGGGCGCGACCATGATCCTGGTGACGCACGACATCGAAGAAGCCGCTTACCTGTCCGACCACATCGTGGTGATGGCGGCCCATCCAGGACGCATTGAACGCATCGTGGACAATCCCCTGCCGCGTCCCCGCAATCGGGTCGACCCGGCGTTCTCCGGATTGAAGGCCACGCTGTTCGATCTGCTGGACGTCGATCCCGGCGTCCAGGTGGCTGGCGGCATTGGAAAGAACCTGGTGGGAAACTGAAATGTCGCTCAAGCAAGAAATGAAACGGCAGATAAAACTCGGATTGTTTGTCCTGCACGCCGGTTATCACCAGGGTGGCTGGCGCCTGCCGCAAGCCCGTTCGGGTGGCGAGGACGTCGGCCTGATGCGGGAGATCGCGCAAAGCGCGGAGGCAGCGAAGTTCGATTTCATCTTCTTCCCGGACGTGCCGGGCAGCGATGCCACTTCAACCCCGTCCGTGGTCAGCCGTTTCGAGCCGCTTACCCTGCTCAGCGCGCTGTCCGGCGTCACGCGGCGCATAGGCTTGGCCGCTACGGCGTCGACGACCTACCATGAACCCATGAATCTGGCGCGCATGTTCGCGTCGCTGGATCACCTGAGCGGCGGGCGCGCGGCGTGGAACGTGGTCACCACGCTCAGCAAAGAGGCCGCCGGCAACTTCGGCGGGCAAGCCCAGGTGCCGCACGCGCAGCGTTACGAGCGCGCGACGGAATTCGTCCAGGTGGTCCGCGGCTTGTGGGACAGTTGGGATGAAGGCGCCTTTCCCAGGGACAAGGAAAGCGGCGTGTATTTTGATGCCACGAAAATGCGCAGGCTCGATCATCAGGGCCGGCACTTTTCTGTCCGCGGCCCCTTGAACCTGAACCGGCCGCCGCAAGGCTACCCGATCACCATCGTTGCCGGCGCATCCGGCCCGGGCCTGGACCTGGCCGCCAGGTATGCGGATGTGTCCTTTGGCGCGCAGTACGACCTCGACACCGCAAGAGAGCATTACGGCGAGGTCAAGCGCCGGGCGCAGGCCGCGGGAAGAAATCCCGACCACGTGCTGGTCATGCCCGGCGTGGTGCCGATCGTGGGCGCCACCGAAGAGGAGGCGGCAGGGAAATTCGACGCCATGCAACAATACGTCGCCATCGAAGAGGCCATTCCCCTGCTGTCATTTTTCATAGGCCACGATATCTCCGGACTGCCGCTGGATGAGCCATTGCCGCCGACCTTGGGGGAAAGCGAAGCGATGAAGAGCCGAACCACCTTGCTGCTGGATCTGGCGCATCGCAAAAACATGACACTGCGGCAGTTGGCCATGAGCGTCGCGGCGGCGCGCGGCCACCTGTTGCTGGTGGGCACGGCCGCGACCATCGCCGACACCCTGCAGGAGTGGTTCGAGTCGCGGGCGGCCGATGGCTTCAATATCCTGCCGCCCTACTTTCCGGGCGGACTGGACGATTTCAGCGCCGGCGTTCTGCCCGTGCTGCGTGCGCGCGGCCTGTTTCGCACGGAGTACGAGGGCAGCACGCTTCGGGAGAACCTTGGCCTGCCGGTTCCCCCCAGCCAGTACGTAAAGGAATAAAGGCGTTCCACAGGCTCAGCCTTGCAGCGACTGCATTACCTGCCTGTGCACCTCGAACAGCGTCGGATCGTCGGGGTCGCGTGGGCGCGGTACGTCGACGTCAATGATGCGCACGATCCCGGCGGGCGATCCGCCCATGACCGCGATGCGGTCGGCCAGGAGGGCCGCTTCCAGCATGTTGTGGGTCACCAGCACACCGGTGGGCCGCGGGCCCTCGCCCGACAGCCACATGGCCTGCAGCAACTGCCGCAGGCGCCGGGCGGTCAATTCGTCCAAGGCGCTGAAAGGCTCGTCCAGCAACAACACATCCGGCTGCACCGCGAAAGCGCGCGCGATGGACACCCGCTGGCGCTGGCCACCGGACAGGAACTGTGGGTAGGCCTCGGCATGCTCGGGCAGCTCGACGCGCTGCAGCAGTTGCCGTACGGTCCGCGCGACGTCTTCCTTGTCCTTGCTGCGGCCCGCCAGCACGATGCCGATGTTCTCGGCCACGCTCAGCCAATCCAGCAGCCGCGGCTGCTGGAACACCACGCCCAGGTTGATACCCTGGAACGGCCGGTCGAACTTCACGTCCCCTTGCGTAGGCAGATCCAGTCCCGCGATGAGATTGAGCAGCGTGGACTTGCCGCAGCCGGAGGGTCCGACCAGCGCCAGCAGCTCGCCCGCGCGAACGTCGAGGTCCACCTGAGTCAAGACCGTGCGTTCGGGGGCGCTGCCCAAGGACGGATAGCGCTTGGCGATGCCACGCAGTTGAATATTGCTGCTCATCGCGCATTCCCTCGCTTCCAGCGATTGGCATGGACTTCCAGCGGCCGGAAGATGCCATGCTCGACGGCCAGCATGGCGATCCAGAACGCCAAGGTCCAGGCGATGACGCCTTCGACGTCCTGGGTGCTGAACTTGGAGTTAAGCTGATACCCCACGCCATCGGACATACCGAAAATTTCCACCAGCACGATGACCTTCCATGCGATGGAAAAACCGATGCGGCAGCCCGACACGATGAAGCTGTAAAGCAGCGGCAGCCACACTTTGCGCAGCACCAGCGCCGGCGGCAGACGGAAGATCCGCACCATCTCCACCCGCTCCTGCTCCAGCGAGCGCACGCCCTGGTGCACGGAAATCACCATCGCGGGCAGCACGCCCAAGGCCACGGCCACCACCGGCGACGCCAGCGACACACCGAACCAGATCACGCACAACAAGGCCCAGACCAGGCCCGGCACCGTCAGCCCCAGGATCACCCCCGGCTCGAAAAAGCGCTCGGCGTTGCGCGACACCGCGGTCAGAATGCCTACCGGCAAGGCGAACAGCAGCGCCAACAGGAAGCCCAGGGACATGCGCAGGAACGTGACGCCGATCTCGGTAAACGCGAAGCCGCTGCGCACGATCTCCACCAGCTCACGCACGATGGCGCCACAGCCCGGCACCAGGGGGGAATGCAGCCACACCGCCATGGCTTCCCAGCACGCGGTCAACAGTACGAAGAACAGCACCGGCGGCCACGCGCGCGCCAGCAAGGCGCGCAAGCGCCAGGCGGCGGCGCCGCGCGCCTTGGGCGCCGCCGCAACCGCGGCATCGGCGCTTTGCAAAATCGCGTTATCGGAGCGCATTCAAGCCTTCACATAGAGTTTGCGCGAGGGCACCGCGTCCAGCAGGCCGAGTTTCACCGCGACTTCGATCTGCTTGTCTATGGTAGCGAAGACGCTGGCGTCCCACTTGGTCGAATACGTCGGCGCCAAGCGCTGGGGCAAGAGCTCGATGGCCTGCGTCTCGTCGGCCTTCAGGCCCAGCTCGGCGGCGATGGGCTTGAGACTTTCGGGATGCTGGGCGATGGTGGCGCCAATACGCTCGAACAGCGTCGCCAGCTTCGCCGCGGTGGCCTTGTTCTGCTCATACCAGCCCTTGCTGGCCGCCAGGCCGACCAGGAACGGATCGTCCGCCTGGCCCGTGGCCTCCTTCCAGATATCGGCGACGCGAGCGATCTCGCGCGCGCCACGGCCCACCAGGCGCGTGGCGGTGGGCTCCAAGGTGATGATGCCATCCACGTCGCCGCGTTCGAACAGCGCCAGGTTGGCGGTGGGCGATCCGAAGATCACCTTCACATCCTTCTTCAGATCCAGGCCCGTCAGCGATGCCGCGATACGCGCTTGCTGGTAAGTCTCGCTGGTTTCGGCGGTAGTGGCGATGCGTTTGCCGATCAGGTCCTTGGGCGATTTGTAGGCGCTGTCCCCCTTCACGATCCAGCGGCCATGGTTATTCAGCGCGGGGCCGAACAGTACGATGTCGCTGCCGCGGTTGGCCAGCGTCGCCAGGCCCACCGAACCGAAGACGCCCACATCCAGGGAGCCGGCGCTTAACTGCACCTGCATTTTGCCGGGGTCCGCCGTCACCCAGTCGAGGACGATGCCCAGATCCTGATCCAGCTTGTAGCGCTCGACCAGCGGACGCCAGGCCGAGCCCGCGCTGCCCGCCGAAGGCAGCGTGATACGTACTTTCTTCCTGTCTTGCGCGTCGGCGGCATATGTGGCGCCGGGCAGCAGGCTGGCAGCCATCGCGCCGCCCGCCAGTTGTAGAAAATCTCTGCGATTCATTTCGTGTCTGCGTATGGAAAGAATGATCTCAACCGGCCAGCACCAGCGCCCGGTGCATGACTCGCTTCTGCGCGCCGAAATCCGGTACGCCGCGATGTTGGACGGTGCGGTTGTCCCAGATCAAGGCCGTGCCGCTCTCCCAACGATGGCGCGCCTGCACCTCCGGTGAACTCAGGGCATCGAACAGGATGTCCAACAACGCGGTACTGGTGCGCCGGCTGACTCCCAGGATGCGATGCGTGTACAGCTCGTTGACGAAGATCTGCTTGCGGCCCGTCTCCGGGTGCGTGCGGATCAACGGCACTTCGATGGGCGGATACTTGCGGCGCTGCTCGGCGCGTGCTTCAAGGTCGTGATAGGCCAGCGTCAGATAGCCCATCGTATCGGCGTCGTGAACCGCCGTCAGCGTTTCCAGGTAGGACACCAACAGCGGATCGAGCAAGTCATAAGCCGCTGTTGCATTGGCGAACAAGGTATCGCCGCCTAGCGCGGGCATGGTCTCGCCCAGCAGCGCCGTGTAGGGTGGCGAGGTGGGCTGGAACACCTGGTCCATATGCCAGATGTAGTTCATGCGCGTTTTCTTGGTCGACGCATCGATGGTATTCAGCTCGCCGCTTTTTCCCGTCTTGGGCGTGTACGGCGTGTTCATCAACTTGGCTTTGCCGAACAGCGAGACCAGGCGTTCGAAGTGCTCCACCCCGACCGTGCCCGGTTCGAAGCTCAGGAAGCCATAGCGCAGCAGAGCGCCGTACAGCAGCTTGCGCACCCCCGGCGCGACGTCGCCATTGCCGTCGATGCGCAGCCCGCTCACGCGCGCGCCCACCGTGGGCGAGTAAGGCGTCACCGTCACGCCGTCGGCCTCGGAGGCGCTGGCGAGATAGCGGGTCATGTCCAGAATCTTCGGCTGGATCCGGTCGAGTCTGTCGTTGTCGACGACGATGCCGTACATAATGTCTTGCTTCCCTTGCTCTATATGGATGGTGCTGGATGGCGCTCGAATGGCGATCAGACTGCCGTGGATTCCACCGGAAACTTGTCGGAAGTGCCCCATTCGTTCCAGGACGCGGGATAGACCGCGGCGCCGGCATGCCCTGCCAGTTGCAGGGCGATGAAGGTACGGGCCGCGCGTCCGCCACCGCCGCAATAGACGATGGCGCGCTCATCGGCGGCCACGACATCCTCGACAGCGGGAGCCAGTTGGGCGGCCGCGGCGAAACGGCCATCGGCCGCCAGTTCCCGGCTCGTATCCCAGAAGCGCGCGCCCGGCACGCGGCCCGTGCGGCCGGCGTTGCTGCGCTGGCCGGCAAACTCTTCCCTGGAACGCGCATCGATGACGCGCACGCCAGCGGGTTGGGCCTGCCGCACGGCAGCCAGCACTTCTTCCGCCGTCGCCAGATAAGCGGACTGCGGCGTCGCCGTGAAGGGTGTCGCGGTGACGGCGGGCGCGGCGGTCACCCGCTCGCCCGTCCAGGCGTCGACACCGCCGTCCAGCAAGAGGATATGCTCGACCCCCGCGTACGCCAGCGCCCACGCCACCCGGGCGGCGTTGACCTCGTTCTGCGCGCCAGCCACCACCACCCGCGATCCCGGCGCGATTCCCAGCGCGGACAGACTCCACGTCAGGACGGCCTGCAGGCGTGCCAGCGCAGGACCATCGGTGCGCGGGACCGAGAACAGAGACGGATCCAGATGCCGCGCGCCGGGAATATGCCCGGCCCAATACTCGGCCACCGGCCGCGTGTCGACCAGGACGATGTCCTCTTGCCCGATGTGCCGCGCCAGCCACTCCGGCGTCGCCAGTTCGAAAGTTGCCATGACCCGCTCCATGATGCAGACTGATATGCTAGGCATCGTATCGTCAGCAGGCTAACTATCAAACGCTCATTAATTTGTTAGCTTATTTACTATCGTCATTTTTGAGCGGTCGCCCAAGCGCGCAAAATGGCGGGCGATTCCTCTTTTCCATGGCTCCAGATACATGTCCTCATCCCCCCGCGACCCGGCTCCCATCGCTCCCCCCGCTCATCCAGCCGGCGCCGCCGCGACGCTTGCCAAGGACACCAGCTTCCGGCCCCTGTCCATCCTGGTCGGCTCGGCGTACTTCATGGAGCAACTGGACGCCACCATCATCAGCCCCGTCATCCCGGACATCGCCCGCGACTTCGGCGTCGATCCGCTGAGCTTGAACCTGACGATGACCATCTATCTGCTGTGCTCGCTGGTGTTCGTGCCCATGAGCGGACTGGTGGCGGCGCGGCATGGCACGCGCACGGTGTTTTCCTGGGCGGTGGGGCTGTTCACCGCGAGCTCGGTATTGTGCGCCATGGCGCCCAGCCTGGCCACGCTGGCACTGTTTCGCGCATTGCAGGGCGTGGCGGCGGCCATGATGGTGCCGGTGGGCCGCACGGCCATCGTCCACACCACCAGCAAGGCGCAACTGGTCGAAGCGCTGGCCTGGTTCATTACGCCGGCCATGGTGGGCCCGATGCTGGGACCGCCCCTGGGCGGCCTGTTCTCCGCCTATCTGTCCTGGCATTGGGTATTCCTGATCAATGTGCCGGTGGGCCTGGCCGGCCTGTGGGCCGCGCGCAGCATCATGCCGCAATTGCATCATCGGGCGGACCTGACCTTCGACGTGCGCGAATGGCTGTTGGCGGGGGCCGCGCTGGCCTTGCTGATCCTGATGATCGAACGGGCCCGGCATGGCGCCAGCCTGCCCATGCTGGCCGCGTTGGCCGTGGCCTTCGCAGTATGCGTCTGGCTCTACGTCCGCCGCTTCCGTGGCCTGGCGTCGCCCATGCTGGACTTCCGCCTGCTGCGCTTGCCGACTTTCGCCGCCGGTTTCTGGGGCGGATCCCTGGTTCGCGTCGGCTACGGCGCGTTGCCTTTCCTGTTGCCGCTGATGCTGCAACTGGGCCTGGGCTACACCGCCCTGCAAAGCGGCATCGTCCTGCTGATCAGCGGCTCGATCGCGTTCTTCACCAAAACGCAGACCACCCGGCTGTTGCGCCGCTGGGGTTTCCGCCGCGTACTTTGCTATAACGGCTTGATGTGCGCCGCGGCCTTGGCCGGCTGCGCCCTTTTCTCGCTGCCGCATTGGGGCCTGGTCGGCATCACGGCTTTCGTCTCGATGGCCAGCTTCTTCCGGGCAGTCCAGTTCAATGCCCTGACCGCGGTGTCCTACGCCGATCTGCCCCGCGAGAAAATCGCCTCGGCCACCACCCTCAACACCATGGCCTGGCAATTGGCCATCATGCTGGGCATCTCCCTGTCGGCGCTCGCCGTGCAGTGGTCTGCTAACCTATGCGCCCGCGCTACGCCCGCCGATTCGGATTTCTCGGCGGCGTTCGTCCTGGTCGCACTGTTTGCCTGCGCCGCCATGCCCCGCTACCGGGCCTTGTCCGCGCAGGACGGGGCGGAGCTAAGCGGCCATCGGGCTCCCTGATGGCGGGCCCGTTGACGCCCTCCCTCATACAGCCCGAGGCAGCCGGCGCGGCGACGGGTCCTGCACCGGACACCGCGAAGAATCCGCCGTCCCGCGCCATGGCGCCTCAATTATCCACATCCATGCCCGCTCAGCACGTCGAACGACTCTCCCAGCTTTACTCGCGGCCCGGCTTCCTGCTGCGGCGCGCCCACCAGATCTATGTCGCCATCTTCGAGGCGAACTTCGAAAAGCTGTCGCTGTCGCCGGCCCAGTACTCCGTCATGATCGCCTTGCATGACCTGCACGGCGTCAACCAGGGCGACCTGGCCAAGGCCATAGGCATGAACAAGGTCACCGTGTCGCAGATCGTCCAGGCGCTTGAAGCCCGCGGCTGGATCACCCGCAAGAAGGCGGAAATAGACCGCCGCCAGCGCACCTTGACCCTGACGGCCGCGGGCCGGCGCGCCCTGAATCAGACTGCGAAGATGGCCGAGGCCACCTACGCCGAACAGATGGCGCCCCTGACCGAGCCGGAACGCCAGCACCTGTTCGCGCTGCTGCATCGCATCGTCGATGAACTGGAGCCGCGCGCGCGGACGCCGTTCGAGCCACTCACGGACTAGCGCTTCGTGTTGCGCCCAGGCGCATCAGATCGACTTCTTCCTTTCGCCGGCCATTTTCAACTTCCCGCCGCCGGGCAGCGACGAGCGGCTTTGAAGATAAGCCACCAATCTGTTCGCCGCCCCGGATATATTCCGGCTGCCGTTCCGGCAGATCCTCAGCGCCGTAATCGACCACGGATCGTCAAGCTGGAGCACGCGGATCGCGTCGCCCAGCCGGCGGGCGATGGAGATCGGAAAGACGGCGATGCCGATTCCGGCCCCGACCAAATGCGCGAGATCGTCGAAACTCGCCACTTCGATTCTGAGCCTCAACGGCCTTCCGGTGGAGACGGCGGCTGCCTGGACATAGGTCTGTAAGGCGCTGGCCGACGCGAGCCCGACGAAGTCGTATACCAGGCACTCGGAAAAGCGAACCGTTTTGCGCGCTGCAAGCGGATGATTCCCGGGCACGGCCATCACGAGTTCATCCACCTTGTAAGGCAAGGCCTCCAGGCCATCCGTATCCGCCGCTTCGGAGACGATGCCGATCTCTATGGTGCCATCGCGCAGCGCGCGAATGATCTCGGCGCTAGGACGTTCGCGAAGCTCGACATCGATTTCAGGGTGATCGGCCAGGAAACCCACCAGATCCGAGGGAAGGAAATCCCGGAATGCAGTGGTATTGGCCCAGATGATTACATGCCCCCGACGGCCATCGGCAAAGTGGGCCATGTCAGCCGTAGCCTCTTCGGCGTAGCGAAGCAGATGTTCGGCATGTTTCAGGAAGCATTCGCCCGCGGCCGTCAGCGAGGTGCCGCGCTGGCGACGATAGAGCAGCGTCGCGCCCACCGCCGTCTCGAGCTGCTTGATACGCATGCTCGCGGCAGGAAGCGACAGACACGCCCGCTCGGCGGCAAGCGTGAGGCTGGCGCTCCGGGCGACGCAGACGAACAGCCATAGATCCGCGAAGTCAAAACGAGGCGAATTGATTCCGATTCCAACTGTCGCATGCACGCCGGCCACCTCGCGCGGGGAGTTGAAATCCGATCATAGCTCTCGTTCCGCAAGTCGATAAGGATGAGCACCATCCGATTGGCTCGCGTGAGGAGCGCCCTTCGTCGATTTACGGTTGAACATCACTCGAGCTTGATATGCGCCGTGCGGATGACGTCCCCCCAACGCGTGGATTCCGCTTTCAGGAAAACGGCGAAATCCTTCGGAGACTTGGCCAGGATGCGGGCGCCGCTTTGCTGCAAGCGATCCTTCAACGCCGGATCGGAGAGCGCCTTGCGCATGGCGTCGTTCAGGCGTTGGACGACTGCGCCGGGCACGCCCTTGGGCGCCATGAATCCATACCAGACGGACACGTTCATTCCCTGCACACCGGATTCCGATAATGTGGGCACGTCCGGAATCAGCGGGGAACGTATATCGTCCGCGACGGCGATGACTTTCAGCTTTCCGCCGCGTATGAGCGGAAGCACGCCCAGCAGGTTGGTGAACATGAATTGGACGCGCCCGCTCATCAGGTCGGGAAAGGCGGCCGCCCCGCCCTGGTAGGGGACATGGGTAAATTCGATGCCGGTGTGCATCTTGAACAGCTCGGCGGCGAGATGCTCGGTCGAACCACTGCCTCCCGATGCCACCGTTATCGGGTTTTTGCGATCCTTGCCGCGCTTTATCACGTCCGCGACGGTGGTGGCCGTAACGGACGGCGCCGCCACCAATACGATGGGGATTTGCGCGGCCAGGCCGACGGGCTCCAAATCCTTGAAGACATCGTACGGCATCTTCGGATACAGATATTGGTTGATGGCATTGGCAGGCGATGCCATCAACAACGTGTAGCCGTCCGGCGCCGCTCTCGCGACTAATTGAGATCCGATATTGCTTCCCGCCCCCGGCCGATTCTGGACGACGATGGGCTTCCCCAGTTGCATGCCCATCAGTTCGCCGATGGAGCGTGCCAGGATGTCGACGGCGCCCCCCGCGCCATAAGGCACGATCAATTGGATAGGATGATCCGGATAATTGGATTGGGCGCCTGACCGTGTCGGCAGCGCCAGGAGAGCAAGGCTTCCGGCCGCACCGAGGATCAATCGGCGCCGGCTGCGGCAACGGCGCGTCGTCATGGCAACCTCACATGGTCAGGAATACGTCGCCGTAGGCGCCGCGCAGTTCTTCCAACTGATCGAGCGGGGGCTGTGCATAATGGGCACGGCGACTGGTCCATTGGCCGCCCATGATTTTCTTGAGCTTGACGGCGCTTTCCGCAATCTTTATCAGCGCGGCGGAACCGTTTAGCACGGGCACGGTCCCCTGCCGCAGGGCGTGCACCCCCTGCGAAGAAAGCAGCACCATCAATACGCCGATGGAAGGGATGATTACCTCCGCGCCCTCCGCCGCGGCGGCTTCGCCGGCCTCGATGAATGTGTTGACCAGGGCCTCCCGCGCCGCGGTATTGCCGAAGCCGGATTCGAGATCGACCAACCGCTCCACCGACATCGTGCGGACGCTATGCAGCTTCTCGCGCAGGCCATAGCGGCCGATATTGTCGACGATACGCGCGCCATGTTTTTCGTTGCCCGTCACCAGGGCGAAGTTGCCGCCCATCATCGCGGCCAGATGAACCGATGTCTCGCAAAGGCCGAAAACGGGAAATGCGGCGATTTCCCGCGCCTCGCGCAGCCCGGGGTCGCCGATGTTGCCGATCACGAAGGCATCGAAACCCTCACGGCCCGCGCGCTCGACATTTTCCAGAACCTCTTGCGCCTCAATGGACTCAAGGTAATGAAATTGGTCTCCGATACCGCCGCGCTTTTCTACGCAGTGGATTTCTATCGTCGTGTCGGGCTCCTTGGCCGCGTCGAGTAACGCCTGCAGGGCGACGTTATAGCCCTGCCAGCGATCCTTTCGAGTCAAACTCTGGTACCAGATTTTCATGTCCGCTCCTCTCGTTCTTTGGTTTTATTTCAAGCACGTCGTTCGTCACGCGTCACTCGACGTTCTGCTGCCGGTCAGTCACACCATATGCCTCCGTTGACATCCAGGACTTCGCCGGTGATGAAGCTATTCCTGCCGTCGGCCAGAAACAGCACCGCATTTGCCACGTCGTCGAGCTGGCCCATTCTTCCCACCGGGATCAGGGAGCGAAGCGCCTCCGGGAAAACCGTCGTCATGGGGGTCGCGATGGGCCCGGGCGCAACGGCGTTGACTCTTATCCGGCTTGCTGCCAGTTCGCGGGCCAGGTAGGCAGTCAGCAGATGCACGCCCGCTTTTGCGGCGCCGTACGCCGCGTTCGATACCCCCGACTGTTCATCGGGATCGATCCAGCAACGCGCATTGCCGCCGTTCTTGCCGACGACGGAACCGATGTTGACGATGCTGCCGCCGCCTTGTTTTTTCATGCCGGGGATTACGGCTTGGCAACAGAAGAACGTCCCCTTGAGATTGATTTCCAGCACGCGATCCCACTCGGCCTCGCTGATTCCCTCCGACGGCCCCGTGGATCCGACGCCGGCGACATTGACGAGCAGGTCTATGCGATGGTGATGTTCGAGAACGGACGAAACGACATCCCTGAAGGTCTTCGGAATGCGGACGTCGGCGAGGTGGAACGCCGCGCACCGCATCGCCTTGCCGGCCGGTTCCCGGACATCCACGCCGACAACCGTCGCCCCCGCTTCCGACAATGCGCGCGCGGTTGCCGCGCCGATGCCTCCCGACGAGCCCGTGACTATGGCGATGCGGCCTTCGACACTCATTTGATATCCTCTTCCTGGCAGCTTGATCGAGTCACTGTAGCGACGTTCGAGCGGCGCAAGTTCAGATATATTGAAGTCCCCTTAAGTGGAACCCATGGCGATGCGGCCGGCGGCCCCAGTCGGGTACAGTGGCGTAGCCATCATGTTTCGACAAGGATCACCCGCCATGTACATCGCCATGAACCGTTTCAAGGTAGCCCCGGGCGCCGAGCTCGAGTTCGAGCAACTGTGGACGAACCGGGATACGCACCTGAAGGAAGTGCCCGGTTTTGTCGAGTTCCATCTGCTGAGAGGCCCGAAGAAGGAGGACCATGTCCTGTATTCGAGCCACACGGTCTGGGCCGACCAGGCCTCCTTCGAAGGCTGGACGCGGTCCGAGGCATTCCGCGCCGCGCATCGCAATGCCGGCGGCGGGACCCGGTCGCTCTATCTCGGTCACCCCGAATTCGAGGGTTTCGAGGTTATCCAGACGGTAAAGTAGCGCGGCGACGCGCCGAAGGCCTGCGCCGCAGCCGGTATGCGCTACCGGCCTGGCGTCCTCCTCGTCAGCCCTTGTGCTCCGCCGTGATCGGCCGCGTTTCGCCGGTCTCCACCAAGGTGCGGGTCGCGTTGACCGAGCCGTAGATCCACAGGATTTTCATTCCCTCGGTCTCCGACAGGTTGCGGAAGCGGTGCGGGACGCCGGCCGGGATCCAGGTGGTGTCCATGGGCTTGAGGTGGAATTCCTGTCCGTCGATGTCGAACATGGCGTCGCCCTCCAGCAGCATGACGCTCTCTTCACAGTTGTGATAGTGGAAGGGAATCCTGGCGCCGGGCCCGAATTCGGTAATGCCGTTGATGAAGGCTTCCGCGCCCTTGGAGGCGCTGGCCAGCGGAATGGTGCGGGCGCCGCCGCCGCGCTCGTAAGCCTTCATCTGGTCCGGATGGAAGATCTGGGGCTTGTTGAGGCCGGCCTGCGCCGGGGCCTGGGCTTGCGCGGTGGGGGTCATGCTGCGTGCTCCTCGTCAATATTCAGGATATGTGGCGCGGCGGACCCGCCGCCAGCGGTCACGAATCCTGAAAGTCTAGACACCCGGCGCCGCCAGCGTCCAATGCCGAATGGGCAGGCAGGTATATCATTCTGCGATGGACCTTTAAGGCGAGCGGCAGTGAACCTCCGTACCTTGAAATACTTCGTGGCGATCGCCGACGCGGGCAGCCTGACGGCCGCCGCCGAGGCCATCGCGATCGCGCAGCCGGCGCTCAGCCGGCAAATGCACGCGCTGGAAGAAGAGATGGGCGTGCCCCTGCTGCAGCGCACCGCGCGCGGCGTGCGCCTGACCCAGGCCGGCGTGACGCTCTACGAGGCCGCGCAGCGCATGCTGGACGAGGCCCAGCGCGTGAAGCGCCAGTTGGCCGGGCCGGCGGAAAGCGGCGAAAGCCGCGTGGTCCTCGGCGTGTCCCCCACCCTGTCGCGCGTGCTGGTGCCCGGCCTGTTCGAGCGCTGCCACCGCACGCTGGACCGGATGCAACTGGTCGTGCGCGAGGCCTTTACGCCCGAACTGCTGGACATGCTGGAGAAAGGCATGCTGGACATGGCCATCATCACCAGCATGGGCGCCAGCGCGGGCCGTCCGCTCGCGCTGCATCCGCTGGTGGGCGAACCGTTCGCGCTGGCCACGCCGAAGTCCATGAAGATGGATCCCATCATTTCGCTGGCCGAACTGTCCCGCATCCCGCTGCTGATGACCACGCTGCACCGCACCGTGGTGGAACGCCAGCTCCAACCCATGGGCGTGCACCTGAACATTCACTCGGAAATCGATTCGGTCGACGCCATCCGCGAACTGGTGCACGAGGGCGACTGGTGCACGCTGATGCCGGTGTCGGTGTTCAAGGAGCCGCGCAGCGCCGCCAGCGTCACGCTCACCGAGGTGTCCGGCGTCCAGTTGAACCGCCACCTGATGATGGCGACCCGCATCGAGGGCGCCCCCAGCACCGCGCTGGCGGCGCTGCGCGAGATCGTGCTCGCGGAATTGGCCAGGCTCAACCGCCTGTGCGTCTTCAATTTCGGCAAGAAACGAGCCAGATCAAAGTGATATGGCTTAGCGGTATAGCCTGGACGGCTACAGATGGCGGTCCAACTGGACGCTGCCGATGATCCACATGACCTGGGTCGGCTTGTCCGTGGGATTGCTGAAGCTGTGCGCCAGCGCGCTGTCGAAGACGAAGCTATCGCCTTCCTTCAAGCGCGCCTCGCGCCCGTCGACCTTGAGCAGCAGCTCGCCGGACAGCACCATGCCGCCTTTTTCCGCGGGATAGCTCAAGGCCGTCTTGCCGGAATGCCCGCCGGGCTCGATGTGCAGGATCATCATCTGCAGATGGTGATGTCCGCTGGACGTCAGCAGCTCCTTGCGCACGGAACCCAGTTCCAGGAAAGGCCGCTGCGACGCCCGCCGCACGAATGCCGGATCCCCGGATTCCCCGCCTGCGCGCGAGGGCGCCACTTCGCTGAACACGGCGGGCACGGGCGCGCCGAGGGCTTGCCGGATGGCGGTCAGCACGCGCACCGACGGATTGGCCAGGTCACGCTCGATCTGGCTGATCATGCCCACGGAAACGCCCGAGGCGCGCGCCAGTTCCTGCAGCGTCCAACCCTTCTCCATGCGCAGGCGGCGCAAGATCGCGCCCACGCCCTTGCCCGCTCCCGACGGGCCTTCCTTCGTGGCCTCCCTGACGGCTTCCTCGGGCGCCACGATGTTCTCGTTATCCATCACATCCTCTCCTCTGATGACTGCGTCCTCCGCTTGAATTGCGCGACACCGTTCGAGCCATCCAACACGGTACCTCTGGCGCCCAGAGTAGCGGGCGAGGATTTTAACAATGGCGCCCATTGAAATTCAATCGGGTTTTCATTGAAATTATCAGACTCCATCACAAGGTCCTTCAAGCTGCCGCGGCCATGGACCGGATTTTTTGCGACGCACCAGAAAGGCATCCAATTGTCCTTTATTTTCAATTGATTGATATCTATCCATAGCGATTCCCAGCGCATTCTGGCCCGGATTCCGATATGCCCCCACCTCTCGTTTACCCTCGGAAGTCCGAAATCCACTAAAAAAATCTTGCTCGTTCTTTTAATCAGTGAAATTATTTTAGCCGCGTCACAACAGTTCCCAGGGGGTCGCTCATGCACACGAAACGAGTTGGGTACGTAGTTTCCGGCGTTCTTCTCGCCACGCTGTCCCACACGGCGCCAGCGGCCGACCTGACGGTCGCCGCGTTCGGCGGCCAATGGGAACAAAGCCTCCGCCAATGCGACATCGCGGCCTTCGAAAAGGCCACGGGCAAGAAGGTGGACGTGGTCCTGGGCACACCCGTGCAATGGATCAACCAGATCGCCGCCAGCCCCGAGCATCCGCCCTTCGACGTGATATTCATCCCTTCGGACTATGCCTTCGACGTAGCCCAGCGCGGCATGGCCCAGAAGATTACCCCGGAGAACGCGCCCAACGTCAAAGACCTCACCCCTTATTTCGCCGACATAGGCAAGGGCTACGGCGTGGTGCACAACTACGGCTCCATGGGCATCATCTACAACAAGAAGACGGTAAAGAACCCGCCCAAGTCCTGGCAGGACTTCATCAAGGGCACGCTGGCCGGCGACTGGACGGCGGCCATGCCGTCCATCAACTACCCGGGATCCACCAGCGTCAATATCTGGAACTTCGCCAAGCTCGAAGGCGGCGACGAGCACAACATCCAGCCCGGCCTGGACATCATCAAGAAGATGCAGAAGAGCGGGAACCTGGAGTTCTGGACCGATCCCAACCAGGTGCTCAACGGCCTGAAAAGCGGCGAGTTCGACCTGGCCATGTATTGGGACGGCCGCGCCTGGGCCTTCATCGACGACGGCAACAAGGACAATTTCGGCTATATCAGCCCGGCGCCCGGCGCGGTGGCCGCCATGACCTGGACCCAGGTCATCAAGAACGCCCGCCCGCTGGCCATGGAGTTCGCCAACTTCACCATGAGCGCCGAAGCCCAGGGCTGCTTCGGCAGCAGCATCCGCTACGGCGTGGGCAATTCCAAGGCGAAATTCGATCCGGCCGTCGAGCACGAAATCACCAAGTTCGACCAACTGGCCTTCCCGCCGTTCGTGGAGATCAACAAGCTCCAGAACCAGTGGGTGGAAGCCTGGAACAAGCAGATCGGACGCTGACCGCGGCGCCGGCGCAAGGCGCCGCGCGCTGTCCGCCGGCATGGACGCCGGCATGGGCGCCGTTACATCGCACGTCCGGATAACCCGTTCCCGGGCTGCTCCACCGAATGAGGAATGCAAGATGGCATATCGCATAGGCGTCGACATCGGCGGCTCCTTCACGGACTTCGCCCTGTTCGACGAAGAGACGCAGACACTGAAGAGCCTGAAGACCTTCTCCCGCCCGGACCAGCCGGGCGCCGAGGTGATGACCGGCATCGCCCTGGCCGAGGAGCGCTACGGCATCAAGCCGCGCGATATCTCCTACTTCACGCATGGCACCACGGTGGGCATCAACACCGTCATCCAGCGCAAGGGCCTGAAGCTGGCGCTGTTCGCCACGGAAGGCTTTCGCGACGTGCTGGAGATCGGCCGCCTGAAGATCGCCGATATGTACAACCTGCTTTCCAAGCGTCCCGAGCCGCTGATTCCCCGGGACATGGTGTTCGGCATCCCGGGCCGCCTGGACGCCGCGGGCGAGGAGCTGGAGCCGCTGGACGAGGATGCCGTGAAGGCCGCGGTCAAGGCCGCGCAGGCGGCGAAGGCCGACGGCATCGTGGTCTCGCTGCTGCATTCCTACCGCAATCCGGCGCACGAGATGCGCGTCAAGGACGTGATCCTCTCGGTGGCCCCCGGCATGTCCGTGTTCTGCTCCAGCGTGACCTGGCCCATTATCCGGGAATACGAACGCACGGTGACCACGGTGATCGGCGGCTATGTGCAGCCACGCGTGGCCCAATATCTGGGATCCCTGCAGAAGGCCCTGGCCGAGGCCGGCGTGCGCGGCGAGCCCCGCCTGACCAAGTCCAACGGCGGCGTGATGACGGCCGAGCAGGGCAAGCAGGACTGCGTGCAGATGATCCTGTCGGGAACGGCCTCCGGCGTGATCGGCGCGGCCTATGTCGCCAAGGTCGCCGGCATCGACCGCTGCATGAGCCTGGACATCGGCGGCACCAGCGCCGACGTGGCCATCATCATCGACGGCGCGCCCCAATACGGCGTGGGCGAGCTGATCGGCGAATTCCAGATCTATATCCCGTCGGTCTCGGTCAGCTCCATCGGCGAAGGCGGCGGCTCCATCGCCTGGGTGGACGGCCAGAACGTGTTGCGCGTCGGCCCCGAAAGCGCCGGATCCACCCCGGGCCCCGCCTGCTACGGCCGGGGCGGCACGCGCGCCACCATCACGGACGCCTTCGTCGCCATGGGCGCCATCGGCCATTCCGACCTGGGCTACAACGCGGTCAAGGTCGACCGCGAAGCCTCGCGCCGCGTCGTCGGCGAACTGGCGGAGAAGTTGAAGAGCAGCGTCGAGGAAACCGCCGAGGCCATCGTCAATATCGCCGTCTCCGGCATGTACACCGATACCTCGGCGCTGATTTCCCGGTTCGGCATAGACCCGCGCGAGTTCTCCCTGCTCGGGTTCGGCGGCGCCGGACCGATGCTGGCCTGCTTCCTGGCGCGGGAACTGCGCATGAAGGAAGTCGTGATCCCGACCACGCCGGGCGTGCTGTCGGCGCTGGGCGGCCTCATCGCCGACGTCAAGAACGATTTTCTCTCCACCGTCTACGTGGACGCGGCGCCGGCCTCCATGGCGCGCATCGCCGAAGAGTTCGACGCGCTGGAAGCGCGGGCCGTCCACTGGCTGCGCGAGGGCCAGGGCTATCGCGGCGACTACGAACTGATTCCCTCTGCCGAGATGCGCTATCGCGGACAGAGTTTCGAGATAGACACGCGCCTGGACGTCGACGCCATCCGCCGCGGCGACATGCAGGCGCTGATCGACGCATTCCACCAGGAACACAAGCGCCTCTACGGCCACGCCGATCCCGAGGCCGCCGTGCAGGTCATCAGCATCCGGCTGGTCATCTCGGGCAAGACCATCAAGCCCGAATTCCCGCGCCTGGCGCTGGACCGCAGCGCCGCCACGCCCAAGGGCCACGTGCGGGTATGGATGGACGGCGCCCCGCACGACGCGGCGCATTACTGGCGCGCCGACCTCAAGCCCGGCCAATACTTCGGCGGGCCGGCCATCGTCGCGCAGGAAGACTGCACGACCGTCGTCCCGCCCGGCTACGCCGCCCGCGTGGACGCGTACGGCAATCTCCGCATTACCGAAGGGGAGCAAGCGTGAAGCACACCAATATGACATTGCAGGTCCTGGCCAACTACTGCGCCGCCGTCGCCGAAAGCATGGGCTGGACGTTGATGCGCACGGCCTACTCCACCTTCGTGAAAGAGACCGAGGATTTCTCCTGCCAGGTGATGACCGCCCAGGGCCTGACCGTGGCCTCGCCCAAGACCTTCGGCGCGACGTGGTACACGGGCCTGGACTACAGCGGCGTCATCGACCGCTTCGATTACCGCGAAGGGGACATCTGCGTGGTGTCCGATCCCTACTCCGGCTTCGTCGCCACCCACGCCCCCGACCTGCACATGTGGAAGCCGGTCTTCTGGGAAGGCGAGCTGATGTGCTTCGTCGGCAACCATGTGCACAACACCGACGTCGGCGGCGCCGTGCCCGCCTCGCTGTCGCGCAGCCTGACCGAGTGCTACCAGGAAGGCCTGCGCATTCCGCCCATGCGGCTCATGCGCGACGGCAAGCTCAATGAAGACCTGCTGCAGATCATCAACACCAACGTGCGGCTGCCCGAGCAGAACTGGGGCGACCTGAACGCGCAGATCGCCTGCGCCAACGTCGGCGAACGCAAGATCCACGAAGTCATCGGGCGCTTCGGCAAGGAAGCCTTCCGCGCCGGCATGTCGCAACTGCTGGACTATGCCGACGCCCAGGCCCGCAGCGTCATCCGCGGCCTGCCCGACGGCGAGTACTTCTTCGCCGACTACGCCGACGAGGACCAGGCCAACGGCTATCCGGTGCGCGTCTGCGTGACGCTGAAAATCCATGGCGACACGATGACCCTGGACTACACCGGCAGCGATCCGCAACTGGTCTCGTCCATGAACGTGCCCACCGGCGGCAACGAACGCCATTCGCTGGCCATGGTGGGCGCGGTCTATGCGCTGTACTGCCTGGATCCCACCATTACCTTGAACGCCGGCCTGATGCGCCCGGTGCGCGCCGTCCTTCCCGAAGGAACGGTCATGAACGCGGTCAAGCCCGCCGCCGTGGGCATGCGTAGCCTGATGTGCAACCTGTCCCAGGTCGCGACGATCGGCGCGTTCTGCCGCGTGGTGCCGGACCGTATGCCCGCGTCGCCCGGCAGCGGCATGTCCATCATGAACGTCAAGACCTCGACGCGCGACGGCCGTCCGGTCATGGCCTCCATCGGGCCGGTGGCGGGCGGCGCCGGCGGCGGTCCGCTGCGCGACGGCGCCGAGGGTTGCGGCGCCAACATGTCCTACCTGAAGAACACCCCGGTGGAAATCAACGAGGCCGAGGTGCCCATACGCATACGCCGCTACGGTCTGGTGCAGGATTCCGGCGGCCCCGGCCGATACCGCGGGGGCTCGGGACTCGAAATGGAGTTCCAGCTCTTCGCGCCGCAGTCCATGGTGACGGCGCGCAATCGCGACCGGTCGCGCTTCGCGGCCTGGGGCCTGGCGGGCGGCAAGGCCGGCAAGCCGTCGCGCTTCGCCCGCAACCCCGACACGCCGCAATGCGTGGAACTGGGTTCGATAGACATCGTGAATTGCGATCCCGGCGACGTCATCCTGATCCAGGGGCCCGGCGCCGGCGGCTACGGCGACCCGCTGCTGCGCCCGGCGGACCTGGTCCGGCAGGACGTGGCGCGCGGCTTCATTTCGCGAACCAGCGCGCGGGAAGACTATGGCGTGGTCCTGGGGTCCGACCTCGTGGTGGACCACGCCGCCACCGAGGCGCTGCGGGCCTCGCGCATCCGCGAGCCGGTTCCCCCGGCCACCTTCGGCCACAGCGCGTCCCGCGTCGAATACGAAAAGGTCTGGACGCATGCGCGCTATGCGGCACTGACGGCCCTGCTGGCGCAATTGCCCGTGTCCTGGCGCTACTTCATCAAGCACCAGATCTTCCGCGCGGTGGGCAATGCGCCGCCCGCCGGCGAGGACGACGGCAGCGACATCTACGAATGCTTCGACGAGATCGCGCGCCGCTTCACCGAACTACCCGCGGTCGCGCGCCCGCGTGAACTGGCATCCGCCTGACCGGGAGACGACACGATGAACAAGCCATCCGCCAATGCGCAGGACAATGCGCAGGACAAGGGGCAGGAGCAAGGCCGCAACCAGACCCTGCTGTTCAGTCCCTTCACGCTGCGCGACGTCACCTTTCCCAACCGCATCGTCATCGCGCCCATGCAGATGTACAAGGCGACGGCCGAGGGCATGGCCACCGACTGGCACTTCCAGCACCTGGCGAAGTATGCCGTGGGCGGCGCCGGCACGGTGATGACCGAAGGGCTCATCGTCGACCCGATAGGCCGCAACACCTACGGCGACCTCGGCATCTGGTCGGACGCGCACATCCCGGGCCAGAAGCGGCTGGTGGACTTCCTGCATGGCGAAGGGGTCCTGGCGGCGGCGCAACTGCATCATGCCGGCCCGAAGTCCGCGCGACAGCGTCCCTGGGAGGGCCTGGGCCCGCTGGGCGAGGCCGAAGCGGCGCGCGGCGAGGCGCCATGGCAGCCGGTCAGCTCGTGCGAGGGCCGGACCTTGAGCCACTGGCATCGGCCGCGGGCGCTCGGCGTCGACGAGATCGCCACCCTGGTGCGGGCCTACGGCGCGGGCGCCCGGCGCGCGGAGGCGGCCGGCTTCGACCTCATCGACATCCATGCCGCCCACGGCTACCTGCTGCATTCCTTCCTGTCGCCGGTGGCCAATCTGCGCGACGACGGCTACGGCGGCGACCGGGCGGGACGCATGCGCATCGTCCTCGAAATCGCCGAGGAACTGCGCCGCAACTGGCCCGCCGGCAAGCCCATCTTCTTCCGCCTGTCCTGCGTCGACTGGCGCAAGGACCTCGATACGCGGACCGACGGCTGGACGATAGAGGACAGCATCGTCCTGACGCGCGAACTGCATGCCCGCGGCGTGGACCTGATCGATTGTTCCTCCGGCGGCATCCGCGCGGAGAACTCGATGATGGACTACGCCAAGCGGCGCCACAAGCTGCCGCGCGGCTACCAGGTGCCCCACGCCGAAGCCATACGATCGGCGACCGGGGTGCCCACGATGGCGGTGGGGACCATACTCGACGGTCCGCAGGCCGAGGGGATCCTGCGCAAGGGCCAGGCCGACCTCGTCGCCATCGGCCGCGAAGCGCTGGTCGACCCGCATTGGGCCTTGCATGCCGCCCAGGCGCTGGGCGCGGACCCGGGCTGGGCCCTGTGGCCGCCTTCCTATGGCTGGTGGCTGGAGATGCGCGAGCGCATCGGCATCGAAGCCCCCGACGGCGCCGCGCGGGCGCGGAAATAAGCCGTCCCGGCGCCCGTCCATCCCAACTCCCGGAGGCCTGACATGCGGCAATCCCTTCCTTTGCGGCTCGACCAGATCAGCAAGAGCTACGGCGGCCTGCAGGCACTGCACCCCTTGTCGCTGGAAGTCCGGCCGGGCGAGATGCTGGCCCTGCTGGGTCCGTCGGGCTGCGGCAAGACCACCACGCTGCGCATCATCGCCGGCTTCGGCATGCCCGACACCGGCAGCGTCTATATCGGCGAGCGCGACGTCACCGAACTGCCGCCCCACAAGCGGGGCCTGGGAATGGTGTTCCAGAACTACAGCCTGTTCCCCCACATGACCGTGGCGGAGAACGTGGCATTCGGCCTGAAGATGCACAAGCGGCCCGCCGCGGACATCGAGAAGCGGGTGATGGAGATGCTGCGCATGGTGCGGCTCGAGCATCTTGCCGAGCGCGGCACCCACCAGTTGTCCGGCGGACAGCAACAGCGCGTGGCCCTGGCGCGCTCGCTGGTGACGGACCCCGCCATCCTGCTGCTCGACGAGCCGCTGGGCGCGCTGGACAAGAACCTGCGCGAAAGCATGCAGTTCGAGCTGCGCGAGATCCAGAAGAACCTGGGCATCACCGCCATCATCGTGACCCACGACCAGGAAGAAGCGTTGACGATGAGCGATCGCATCGCCGTCATGTCGACCGGCCGCGTCGTCCAGGTGGGAACGCCCATCGAGGTCTACGAGCGTCCGCAAAGCGGTTTCGTGTCCGAGTTCCTGGGCACGGCCAACATCCTGCCGGGCGTGGTCGTGGGCCAGCCCGCGAACGGGCTGGTGCCGGTGCGCCTGGACGGATCGCAGGCCGTGGTCGGCGTCGCGCCTCCCGCCAGCCTGCGCGAAGGGGAGCGAATCCGCATCGCGCTGCGTCCGGAACGGATGAGCCTGGACACCATGGGCGGCGGCATCCCCGCGCGGGTGCGCGCCTCCGTCTTCCGCGGCAGCTACTACGTCTATGAACTGAACGTGGATGGCGCGGACAAGCCGGTCTACGTGTATGAGGACGAACCGATAGACCATCCCCTGGACGGGATCGTCGGCATCCATTTCAAGCCGCAATACTCCATCGTTCTCCCCGCCGCGGAGAACCGCCTATGACCGTCAGCGCGCAATCCGGCAAAACCATGGCGACTTCCCTGCCCTCCTCCCACGGCCCACAGGCCGCGGCGGGCGCCGTCCGCGCGCGCCGCGCGTCGCTGGTCGGCCAGCTCGGACCGGCCTGGGCCCTGCCGGCGGTGCTGTTCCTGCTCGGCTTCTTCGTGCTGCCCCTGGCGGGCAACGTGGCGCGCGGATTCACGTCGCCGGACGGCGCCTTCACCCTGGCCTACTATGCGAAGCTGTTCACCGACGCCTACTACTCCGGCATCGTGGTCGAGACCTTCGTGGTCTCGATCATCAGCACCGTCGCCTGCCTGATCGTCGGCTATCCGGTCGCCTATTTCATAGTGCGCCATGCCGGGCGCTGGAATCCGCTCATCGTGTTCTGCCTGATCGGGCCCCTGCTGACGTCCATCATCATGCGCACCTTCGGCTGGACCGTGCTGTTCGCGCGCAAGGGCCTGTTCAACAACTGGTTCATGCAACTGGGGCTGATAGACAAGCCGCTGCGCATCATCGACAGCGAGCTCATGGTGTACGTCGGCCTGGTCCACGTGCTCGTGCCCTTCATGGTCCTTTCCATCGCCGCGGTGCTCAAGGGCGTCGACCGGCGCCTGGAGGAATCCGCGCAGATCCTCGGCGCCACGCCGCTGCAGGCATTCTTCCGCATCACGCTGCCCTTGAGCATGGACGGCATCGCCACCGGCTGCATCCTGGTCTTCGTGCTGACCAACGGCAGCTTCCTGACCATGCTGCTGCTCGGCGGCGGCAAGGTCAACACGCTGTCCCTGCTGATCTACCAGCAGTTCACGCTGACGCAGGACATGTCCTTCGCGTCGGCCATGGGCAATGTCCTGCTGTTCTGCTCGGTCATTGCCCTGGTTCTCCAGTTGCGCTACGTCCGGCGCAGGACGGTATCCGCCTAGGAGGCAAGACGACATGAACGATGCGGTCCTCCCCCCGCGCCGGCGCCCACGCCGCAACCGCGCCGCCCTGGCGCTGGGCATCTACACCCTCTGCTTCATGATCTTCCTGCTGTTGCCGATGATCGTGGTGGTCGTGGTGTCCTTCTCCAACGCCAGCTACATCGCCTTTCCCATACACGCGCTCAGCCTTCGCTGGTATCGGGTGGCATTCGAATACGGTCCCTTCATGCAGTCGCTGAAAGTCAGCCTGCAGATCGCCCTGGGCTCGGCGCTGCTGGGCGCCATCCTCGGCGTGCCCGCCGCGCTGTGGGCGGCGCGCTCCCATTCGCCCCTGGCCGGCGCGGTCTCGTCCTTCCTGCTGGCGCCGATCTCCGTCGCGGCCATCGTCCTGGGGTTCTCGCTGCTGTACATGCTGTCGGCGATGTCGCTGGGCGTCTCCTTCCTGTCGCTGATGATCACCCACACGGTGGTCGCCATTCCCTACATCGCCCGCACGGTGCTGGCGGTCTACCGGAGCGTGCCGCACGACATCGAGGAAGCCGCCGCCGTGCTCGGCGCGTCGCGCTGGAATACCTTCCGCTTCGTCACGCTGCCGGCCATCAGGCCCGGGATCTTCGCGGGCGGCATGTTCGCCGTGTTGATCTCGATGGACAACCTGCCGCTGTCCTTCTTCTTCGGCAGCGCCTCCACCAACACCCTGCCGGTGGTCATGCTGAGCTATATGCAGAACCAGTTCGATCCCTCCATCGCCGCCATTTCGACCATCCAGATGCTGATCGCCGTGGCCGCGCTGCTCGTCATCAACAAGCTGTACGGCATCGAGAAACTGACCGCGGCCTGAGCCGCAAGCCGCACGCCGCCGCTGAACACCCCCTGCCATCGTCCTGGAGACGCCGTGAACGACGACCCGCCCGAACTCGCGACCAAGAGCACGCCTTATTGGTGGGAGGCCGCCCCGCTGAGCGCATTGCCGCAGGCCGCGCCGCCCGCTTCCGTGGACGTGCTGGTGGTGGGCGCGGGGTACGCCGGCCTGGCCGCGGCCCTGGTCCTGGCGCGCGCCGGCCGCTCCGTGCTGGTGCTGGACCGCCAGCATCCGGGGGAAGGCGCATCCACGCGCAACGGCGGCATCACCAGCGGCAATATCCGTCCGCCCCTCGCCGAACTGGAACGCAAATTCGGCCGCGAGCGCGCGCAGGGCATCGTCGCCGAGGGCAAGGCGGCGCGCGAGGACCTGCGCCGCTTCATCGAAACCGAGGGCATCGACTGCGACTACGCGCTGGTCGGCCGCTTTTCCGGCGCCATGACGGCGGCCGAGTACGAGGCCGGCGCGCGCGAGGCCGACCGCCTCGCGCGCACCCTGGACATCGAGTCCTACGCCGTCCCGCCGGCGGAGCAGCACAAATACATAGGCACGGATTTCTATCGCGGCGGCAACGTGCGCATGGACATCGGCGGCCTGCATCCCGGCAAGTTCCACGCCGGCCTGCTGAAGGCGGCCCTGGCCGCCGGCGCCCTGGTGCGGGACCGCAGCGCGGTATTGGGCATCGCGCGGCGCGACGGCGCCTTCGACGTGCGCAGCGACGCCGGCACGATCCGCGCCGGCCAGGTCCTCGTTTGCACCAATGGCTACACGAACGGCTTCGATCCCTGGCTGCGGCGGCGCGTGGTGCCGGTGCGCAGCCGCATCGTCGCCACGGAGCCGCTGGCGCCCGAAGTCATGGACACGCTCATGCCCAGCCGCATGATGATGAGCGACGGCCGCGAACTCAGCTATTACTACCGCCCTTCGCCCGACGGCAGCCGCATCCTTTTCGGCGGCCGCGACGGCACGATCTCCGGCGACCCGTCCTGGCCGACCGCGCATTTGCGCACGGAGCTGGCGCGCATCTTTCCCGGCCTGCGCGAGGTGCGCCTGTCGCATAGCTGGTTCGGCTACGTCGCCATGCACCGCGACATGATCCCGCGCATCTTCACCCGCGACGGCGTGCTCTATGCCACCGGCTTCTGCGGGTCGGGCGTGGTATGGGCGCGCTGGCTGGGCAGCAAGGCCGCCGCGCAGTTGCTCGGCGACCGGGAAGCCGGCCGGACCGCCTTCGATTTCCGGCCGCCCAGGTCGATCCCGTTCTTCAACGGCACGCCCTGGTTCATGCCGGCCGTCTACGCCGCGCTGGAATTCAAGGACCGGCGCCTGATGAAAGGACGCGGCCCGGCTTGAGACCGCGCCCCCCCCATGGATTACGGAGCCCGATGATGATCATCCCCGCCGTCGACACCAATCGCGATAGGAAGGAAACCCGGCTGTTCAGCCCCTACACCTTGCGCGGCGTCACGTTTCCCAACCGGGCCGTGCTGGCCCCCATGCAGATGTACAAGGCGGCACAGGACGGCATCGCGACCGACTGGCATTTCCAGCACCTGGCGCGCTTCGCGGTGGGCGGCTTCGGCACCGTCATGACCGAGGCCCTGATGGTGGACCCGCGCGGACGCAACACCTACGGCGACCTGGGGCTCTGGACCGACGACCAGATACCGGGCCTGCGCCGCATCGCCACCTTCATGAAATCCATGGGCGTGCTGCCGGCCGCGCAGCTTCATCATGCCGGCCCGAAGTCCTCGCGCCAGCGGCCCTGGGAAGGCCTCGGCCCATTGGGCGAAACGGAGGCCTGCCGCGGCGAACCGCCCTGGCAACCGGTCAGCGCCACCGGCAGCAGCACGGTGCAAGGCTGGAACGTGCCGCACAAGCTGAGCGTGGAGGAGATCGGCGAGATCGTCGAAGCCTACGGCCGCGCCGCCGCGCGCGCCGCCGAGGCCGGTTTCGAGGTCCTGGACATCCACTCCGCCCACGGTTACCTGCTGCACTCCTTCCTTTCTCCCGTGAACAACGACCGGGACGACGCGTACGGCGGCGACATCCATGGCCGCATGCGCTTTCCCCTGGAAGTCGCGGCGGCGGTGCGCAAGAACTGGCCGGCATCCAAGCCCTTGTTCTTCCGCATTTCCTGCGTCGATTGGCGCCCGGACATCGAACCCGGCCTCGACGGCTGGACCCTGGAAGACAGCTATGTCTATGCCGGCGCGCTGCGCAAGCTGGGCGTGGATCTCATCGATTGTTCCTCGGGCGGCATCCGCGCCGAGAATTCGGGCATGAATTTCGTGCACAAGCGCCAGTCCATCCGCAAGGGCCACCAGGTCAAGTATGCCGACGCCATCCGCCATCGGGTCGGCATGCCGACCATGGCCGTGGGCGCCATCCTGGACGGCGCCCAGGCGGAAGCCATACTGGCGGAGGATCGCGCCGACCTGGTCGCCGTCGGCCGCCAGGCGCTGGTCGACCCGCATTGGGCCTTGCACGCATCGCAAGAGCTGGATGCCGATCCCAAATGGCAGATGTGGCCGCCCTCCTACGGCTGGTGGCTGTGCAATCGCGCGAAGATCGGCGTGGTGGAATGACGCGGCCGTAGCCGCGCCGGCGCGCGGGGCGGTTGCCGCGAACCCGCCTGGTCGCGGGCGCCGCCCAGCCAGATCAAAATGCTATGGCTCCGCGTGGAAAACGGTATTAGTTCTCCGCGCGCCGCCTTCCTATACTGCCTGGGCACCGGACGATCCGTGTCCGGAAGGGGATCGCGGGCGCCGCCGCGGGCCGCCATGACGCGCGGCGCAAGGGCGCGCGCCCCGCCGCCGCGAACCACACAAAAAGATGACCACGTCCAACGCAAACCGCTCGCACGTCGACCGCCAGGCGTCCATTCCCGTCGCCGACCTCCAGCGTTTCATTTCCGGTGTCCTGGCCGCCGTCGGCATGCCCGCCGAGGACGCCGCGACCGTCGGCGGCATCATGGCGCAGGCCGATGCCCGCGGCGCCGATGCCCATGGCGTGTTCCGCCTGCCGGCCTACGTGAAGCGCATACGCGCCGGCGGCATCAATCTGCATCCCGACATGCGCATCGTCGAGGAACGCGCCGCCACCGCCCTGCTCGACGGCGACAATGCGATGGGCCACCTGGTCATGAAGCGCGCCGCCGATCTCGCCATCGAGAAGGCGCGCCATTCGGGCATAGGCTGGGTCGGCACCCGCCACAGCAACCATGCCGGGCCGGCCGGCCTGTACGCCCGCATGCCGCTGGCGCACGGAATGATCGGCATCTACATGGCCGTCGGCAGCGCCAACCACATGCCGCCCTGGGGCGGCATCGACATGCTGCTGTCGACCAATCCCATCGCCATCGCCGTGCCGGCGGCCAGCCGGCCGCCCATCGTGCTGGACATGGCCACGACCACCGCCGCCTATGGCAAGGTCAAGGCCCTGGCGCAGCGCGGCGAGTCCATGCCGGAAGGCTGGATGGTGGGCCGCGACGGCAAGCCGCTGCGGGACCCCAAGCGCTCGGACGAAGGCTTCCTGCTGCCCATCGGCGGGCCCAAGGGCTATGGCCTGGCCCTGATGTTCGGCGTCCTGGCCGGCACGCTGAACGGCGCCGCCTTCGGCCGGGACGTGGTGGACTTCAACAAGGATTTCAAGAGCGTGACCAATACGGGCCAGGCCGTGGCCGCCATCGACGTCTCCGCCTTCATGCCGCTGGCGCGGTTCGAGGACTGCATCGACGACATCTGGGCCCAGATGAAATCCTCGGCGCCGCTGCCCGGCGCGCAGGAGATACGCCTGCCGGGAGAGCAGTCCGCCATGACGTATGACGAGCGCATCGCCCACGGCGTGCCGCTGCACCCCGAACTGATCGCGACGCTGGACGAGCTGGCGCGCAGCGTCGGCGCCGCGCCGCTCCCGTAGTCCCGGCGCGGCCGCCCAAGGCGCCGCGCCCTTGCATCCATACCGAAGACGACGTAGCAGCAGAGGGCCCGTACCCCCACGAGACGCATCCCCGCGACGCCGGCGCACAGACCGGCGGCGGATCGAAAAAAGGAGACAGCGATGGTGACGCGCAGAGGATTTCTGGCCGGAACCGCGAGCGCCGGCATCATGTTCTGCGGTTGCGGACTGCGCAACGCGGCGCGCGCGGCCGGGCCGGGACCGGCGAAGCCGGCCAAGGCACCGCCCGCCCTGAGGATCAACGGCAAGCGGGTGAAGGTCATCGACACCCACGCGCATTGCTACTTTCACGACGCGATCGCCCTGATGGGCGACGATGCGAAGAAGGTGCTGCCGCCGGTGCGGGGCGTACAGGAGCACTTCATCCCCGCCGACGACAAGGCGGCCGTCGCGGGCCGCCTGGCGGCGATGGACGCGATGGGCGTGGACCTGGAGGTCCTGTCCATCAATCCGTTCTGGTACGGCAAGGACAGGGACACGGCGGACGCCATCTGCAAGATCCACAACGAGCGCTTCGCCGCGCTGATCCACGCCTATCCCGAACGCTTCGCGGCCTTCGCCTCGCTGGCATTGCAGTTTCCGGACCTGGCGGTCCAGCAATTGGAACATGCCGTGAAGGACCTGGGCCTGCGCGGCGCGGCCATCGGCGGCAGCGTGGGCGGCGTCTCCTTCTCCGATCCGCGCTTCCATCCGGTATGGGCCAAGGCGCAGGAACTGGACGCGACGCTTTTCATCCATCCGCAAAGCACCCCGGAACTGGCCAAGCGCTTCCAGGGCAACGGCTGGCTGTCCAACGTGATCGGCAATCCGCTGGACACCACGATCGCGCTGGAACACCTGATCTTCGAGGGCACGCTGGACAAGTTTCCGCGCTTGAAGATCCTCGCCGCGCACGGCGGCGGCTACCTGGGATCGTACGCCGCGCGCTCGGACCGGTCCTGCTACGTGTCGCCGTCGAACTGCGACCCCGGCATCGTCCTCAAGCACAAGCCGTCGGAGTACATCCGCCGGATCCACGTGGACGCCATGGTGTTCACGCCCGAAGCCTTGAACTTCCTGATCTCGCAAGTGGGAATCGGCCAGGTCGTGGTGGGCACCGACCATCCCATTCCCTGGGAACAACATCCGGTCGATCAGGTGCTGGCGACGCCCATGTCGAACGCCCATCGCGCCGCGATCCTCAACGGCAACGCCGGAAAACTACTCAACATCAAGATCTAGCGCCGCGTCCCGACAATTCGATCCGGCTTCCGGGACCCGGCACGAGGGGAGACAGAACATGAGGAGATCCACCATGAAGAACACCTTGGCGAACACCCTGCGCAAGGCATTGCTCGCGGCCTGCGCGCTGGCCGGCGCCTATGCGGCCGCGGCGCAAGCGGCCTATCCCGACCACGCCATCACCATGATCGTGCCGCTGGCGGCCGGCAGCGCGGTGGACAATGCCGCGCGGCTCGTCGCCCAGGAAATGGCCAAGGACCTGGGCGTGGCGGTCGTCGTCGAGAACCAGCCGGGCGCCGCGGGCATCATCGGCGCCGACCGCGTTTCCAAGGCGGCGCCGGACGGCTACACCCTGGGCGGCTACAACGACAGCATCCTGACCATGGTGCCCAACATGCAGTCCAACATGCCCTGGGACCCCGTGCGCGACTTCACGCCCATCTCGCTGGCGACCACTTTCGAATGGGGGCTGGTGACGACCCCCAGCCTGCATTACAAGAGCGCCGCGGATTTCATCGCGGCGGCCAGGGCGGCCCCGGGCAAGCTGCACTACGGCTCCGGCGGGATAGGCAGCCCCCAGCACATCGCCATGGCCCTGTTCGCCGCGCGCAACGGCCTGAACGTCGTGCACGTGCCCTACAAGGGCGCGTCGCAGGCCGCGGTGGGCGTGGCGGCGGGCGAGGTCCAGGCGGCCTTCGAGGCGCTGCCCACCGTCAAGAGCCTGGTCGACGGCAAGAAGCTGGACCTGATCGGCGTGTGCTCGGCCAAGGAACTGGCGCAGTTGCCCGGCGTGAAGACCCTGTCGGAATCCGGCTCGGTGTCCTTCACCTTCGAATCCTGGTTCGTCGTCGTCGCGCCCAGGAATACCCCCGCGGCCATCGTCGACCGCCTGAACGCCTCCATCAAGAAGGCCCTGGCCAACCCCGACGTGCAACAAAAGCTGGCCGCCCAGGGGGCGGTGCCGCGCGGTTCGTCGCCCCAGGAACTGGGCGACCTCACCAGGTCGCAACTCCAGGTCTACAAGAAACTGATCGACGACAACCATCTCAAGGTGGATTGATCCCGCCTCTCCCGCGCGTTTCCCCGCCGGCGTGGATACAACTAGTATCCACGCCGTTATTTTTGGACAGCTTGGCGTCAGCAATTTGTTTCAGGACAACAGTATCATCCCGCCCGGCGCGCCCCCCGCGCCGGCGCCGGCATCCCTCGCAAGCCTTCATGCGGCCATGCCGGGCAGCCCCGCGCCACCGACGCATCGACGAATGCTCGCCCAACGCCGTTAGGAGAAATTATGTTTAAAAGAAATACCCTGGCCGCCATTGCCCTGTCGCTGACCGCGCTGCTGCAAGGCTGCGCCCACACCAACCCGGAAGACGCCGCCAAACAAAGCCTGGTCGCCACCCAGCACGTGCTGGCGCCGACCGGTTCCCTGCGCGTCGCGATGTACCAGGGCAGCCCGACGTCCTATGTGGCCGGCAAGGACGGCGACGATCCGCGCGGCGTGGGCTACGACGTCGGCCAGGCCTTCGCGCAGAAACTGGGCGTGCCCTTCGAACCCAAGGTCTTCCCAAGCAACGCCGAGGCCCTCCAGGCCGTGGCCAACGGCGACGCCGACTTCACCTTCACCAATGCGACCGAGGAACGCGCGCAGACCATGGACTTCTCGCCCACGGTGCTGGACGTGGAGAAGAGCGCGCTGGTGGTGAAGAACTCGCGGCTGAAGAAACTGGACGACCTGAAGCGCCGCGGCCTGCGCATCGGCGTCAGCAAGGGCAGTTCGACGAGCGAGGAGCTGAAGCCGCTCTATCCCAAGGCCAGGCTGGTGCCGGTGCCGACGCTGGCCCAGGCGGTGGAAATGCTGCGCAAGCGCAGGATCGACGCCTTCGCGACCAACGACGCCATCCTGTACGAACTGAGCGACAAGCTGCCGGGTTCGCGCGTGCTGCCCGATCATTGGGGCATGGAGCACTTCGCGATCGGCGTGCCCAAGGGACGCGAAGCCGGCCAGGATTTCGTGAAGGACTTCGTGCAGGCATCGGTGGCCAACGGCACGGTGCAGAAGGCCGTGGAACGCGCCAATCTGCGCGGAACGGTCTCGCCGCAGTAACGGAAAGGAAGCGAGGACGCGGCCAGGCCGGCTCAGGACGCCCGGCCCCGCCGCGGCGCCCGCCCCTCGCGGAACGGGGATTGGAGGACGGCGCGCAGCGCGTGGCGCCTGAGGTGCGTGTCCATGCCGCCGTCCGGTTGCCGGGTGGCCGGCAGCGGATGAAGCTCGCACCAGATGTCCAGGGCGGCCAGCAGCATGGCGCGCTGGACCGGGCGGGCGTCGGCGGCGCGCATTTCCAGCGTGGCGAGCACGCGGCGGAATTCCTCCATGCTGAAATCCCACAACGCCTCCCGGGCGTCCGTTCGCAGTTGACAGGGCGGATGCCGGTCCCCGACGCACGCCCGATACCGGGACCAGGTCTTCGACACCGATGCCGGGCGCCTGGCCACGGCGTCCAGCAGGCATGCGACCAGCGATTTCCTGCCGCCGCCCGGGACGTCCTTGGCGCCCGGGACGTCCTTGAATATTGCCGGCGCAAGATGGACGGCGGCGTCGGCGCCGGAGCCGGCCGGCCCGCGCTTCACCCCGCCGAAAGAACCGATAGCACGCAAGGGACTAGCCTCCGAAAGTTCCAGGACCGCGCAATGTACCGGGCTCGCCGGCCTTTGCCTGTGCGCCTGGACGAACGAATATCCCGCCGCCCCGCCGATAATCGCGGCGATTGTTCCGCCGCGGCGCGGGACATTTTCCGACTATGATCGGAATCCGTAATCCGCGACTCCCGTCCCAGTCCCGCTCCACGCGGGACGAGGTTCAGCCACGACCATGCGTTACCGCCTGCCTCCCCTGAACACCCTGCGTATTTTCGAAGCGGTGATGCGCCACGGCTCGATACGCCAGGCCGCGGGGGAGCTTTGCCTGACGCCGCAGGCGGTGAGCCTGCAGCTCAAGCAACTGGAATCTCATCTCGACCAGCAGTTGTTCCAGCGCAGCGCGCGCAGCCTGACGCCCACCGACGCCGCCCAGCAGTTCTACAAGCACGTGCGCGACGGGCTGGACCGTTTCGCCGAGGGCGTGGACGCCATCCAGCCGGCGACCGCCAAGCAGCAGCTCTATCTCTACGTCAGCCCGTATTTCGCCACCGAATTCCTGGTGCCCCGCCTGGGACGCTTCACGTCGTCGGTGCCGGACATCGACGTGCGCATGGCCATCGGCGTGGAGCTGGACGAGTTCAACAACAAGGGGCTGGAGGCCGCCATCCACTGGAGCTACGGCGCGCCGCCCGATTTCGTCGAAACGCCGTTGATCGACGACCTGAAAGTGCTGGTGGCGACGCCGGGGCTGCTGGAACGGCTGCCGGTCGAACAACCCGAGGACCTGCTCAAGCACTCGGTGGTCGTGCCGCTGGTGGCCAATTCGCTGTGGGAAGACACGCTCAAGCTGCTGGGCGTGACGCAACGCCCTTCCCAACCCATCATGATGCTGCATACGCACGCCGCCATGATGGAGGCCGTGCTGGCGGGCCTGGGCGTGGGCTTGATTTCCTACGCGGACGCGGTGCGCGGCGTCGACGCCGGGCGCCTGGTCGCGCCCTTCGGCCTGGACCTGCTGAAGCAACTACCCGCCGGGCACATCCCGCGCTTCAGCCTGCTGGTGCGCCCGGACCGCCGGCACTCGCCCATCCTCATGCAGTTCACCCGCTGGCTGCTGGAGGAAGTCTGCACCGAAAGCGTGGTCGGCTACGCGTCGAAGTGCCGGCCGGACCAATACGCCGACGCCTGAAGGGAGGCGGGCCGGCGGCTGCGGCTCCAGCCAACCAGTCCAGCCAACTACTCCGGCCGCGGCTCGTCCCCCGGCATGGGCTGCCCGGTGTTGTCGCGGCTGTAGAACAGGGCCACGATGCCCAGCACCGCGCCGAACATCAGGTAATAGGCGGGCATCATCTTGTTGCCGGTCTGCTGGATCAGCCAGGCGTTGAGCATGGGCGCGGTGCCGGCGAACAGGGCCACCGCCACGTTGTAGCTGACGGCCATGCCGGTGAAGCGCACCTGCGTGGGAAAGAGCGCCGGAATGATCGAATAGATGCAGCCCAGCAGCGACGCCAGGCACAGGTTCAGGACCAGCAAGGCCGCGACCTTGACCGCGTAGTCGCCCGACACCAGCATATTGAAGCAGGGAATCGCCAGAACCAGCACCCCGAAGCTGCCCGCCAGCATCAGGCGCTTGCGGGTGACGCGGTCGGCCAGCGCGCCCATGACCGGGATCATGACGATGAGGAACAGTTGCGGTCCCAGCGACATCAGGAAGCCGGACTTCGCGTCTATCGTCAGCGTGCTGATCAGGTAGGTGGGAATGTAGGTGGTGACCGTGTACAGCGTAACGTTGGTCACGATGATGATGCCGCAGGAAACCAGCACCAGGCGCATGCACTTGGAGAACAGGTAATTCCAGCCCGCGTTGGCGTGGGATTTCTTGTTCTGGCTGACCGCCTCGAAAGCGGGCGATTCCTCCAGGCGCTTGCGGATGTACAGGCCGATGCCGCCCAGCGGCAGGGCCAGCAGGAAAGGCACGCGCCAGGCCCAGGCGAAGATCTGTTCCGGGGTGAAGAAGGTGGTGAGGACCGTGGTGATGGTGGCGCCGAACGCGAAGCCGCTGATGCAGCCGACCTCGATCCAGCTCGTGATCGCCGTGCGGCGCTTGTCGGAGCAGTATTCGGCCACGTAGATGGCCGCGCCGCTGCCCTCGCCGCCCGCCGAGATGCCTTGCAGCAGGCGCAGCAGCACCAGCAGCACGGGCGCGGCCATGCCTATGGTGTCGTGCGAGGGAATCAGGCCGATGGCGAAGGTCGCCACCGCCATCATCAGGATGGTGACGGTCAGCACCTGCTTGCGGCCCAGCCGGTCGCCGATGGGGCCGAAGATGATGCCGCCGAACGGCCGCGCGAAGAAGGCGATGGCGAAGGCCGCCAGCGAGGCGATGAGCTGCGTGCCGGGCGCGCTGGCCGGAAAGAAGACCTTGCCCAGCACGCTCGCCAGGTAGCCGTAGACCGAGAATTCGAACCACTCGACGAAACTGCCCACCACCGAGGCCAGGACGACGCGATTCAATTCTTCCTTGCCGACCTTGCGCGGCGCGGCGGCCTGGACGTCCGCGTCCGAGCCGCCGCGCGCGCCCTTGAACCGCAGCTCATTGGATGCCTGCGCTGCATTGATAGCCATCGTGTTCCCCTTATGCTCGGGCACTCCCCGTGCCCGGACCTTGGACGCAATACGAAGCGGGCCGGCCGGCCCGCTTCCCGGCATGCCGGTTTACCGTTTACTCGAAGGCGTGCGGATAGTCCCGCCGCGCCTGCGCTTCGCTGATGTAGCCGTCGCGGACGTCGCGCTGCACCAGCGCGGCCGGACGGGTGGCCGGCGCGCCGTAGCCGCCGCCACCCGGCAGGTCCAGCACCAGCCGGCGGCCTTCGGGGATCAGTTGCGTGCCCTTGGCCTGCATGACGGCGCCGTCGTCCATGCCGACCATGCCGGCCGCGCCGCTGCCGCCGCCTTCATGCCCGCGCGCCGGATAGGCGACGCGGTCGAACATGGCGTTCAGCGTGAAGTGATAGCCGTCGTGCGCGCCGATCTCGATGCGTTGGCCCAGGCCGCCGCGCCACTTGCCGGCGCCGCCCGAGTCGGGACGCAGTTCCTTGCGCCAGACGATGATGGGCCCGATGCTTTCCGTGACCTCGGAGGACATGGTGTGCACGCCGCTGGGAAAGGCCGTCGCGCTCAGGCCGTCGCTGGCCGGACGCGCGCCGGTGCCGCCCGTGTTGAAAATGAGCATTTCATGGCGCGACTGGCTGTTGTCGGGCCGCACGCCGGTAAAGCGCATCTGCAGGTTCCACAGGGCGCTGGCGCCTTCGGCCGGGATGAGGTCCGGGCGGTAGGACTGCAGCGCGCCCAGCACCACGTCGGGGATCAGGTGGCCGAGCACGTGGCGCACGGCCACCGGCGCGGGCCGCGGCGCGTTGAGGATGCATCCTTCCGGCGCGGTGATCTCGAAGGGCTTGAGCGAAGCCCAGTTGTTGGGAATGTCCGGCGCCAGCGCGCACTTCAAGGCATAGCAGGCATAGGCCTTGGTGTACGTCAGCGGCACGTTGATGCCGTAGCGGCTGGGCCCGGAGGTGCCGCTGAAGTCGGCGTACATGGCGCCGTCCCTGGCCTGCACGCTGACGCGCAGGTCGATCGGCTGCTCGTAGCCGTCCACGCGCATCTCGTACGCGTGGCTGCCGGCCGGCAAGGCCGCCAGGCGTTCGCGCGTGGCGCGTTCGCTGTGCTCGAAGATGAATTCCGCCAGCTCCTGCAGGTCGTCCAGGCCGAACTCGTCCATCATGGCTTCCAGGCGGCGGCGGCCGGTGTCGTTGCAGGCCACCAGCGAATGGAAGTCGCCGATCACCTGGTCGCGTTCGCGCACGTTGCTGCGCAGGATCTCGATCAGGTCCTCGTTCACTTCGCCGCCCTTGTGGAATTTCATCAGGGGCACGCAGATGCCTTCTTCGTAGACTTCGCCGGCGTCCGGCCCGAAGCCGCGGCCGCCGATGTCCACCACGTGCGCCGTCGACGCGAAAAAGCCGATCAGGCGCGGCGTCGCGCCGCGGAAAACCGGCGTGACCATGGTGATGTCGTGCAGGTGTCCGGTGCCCATCCAGGGGTCGTTGGTGACCAGCACGTCGCCGGGCGACAGCTTGCCGCTGAACCTGGCGACGAAGTGTCCCACCGACTCCGCCATGGAGTTGACGTGGCCCGGCGTGCCGGTGACGGCCTGGGCGATCATGCGGCCCTGCGCGTCGAAGACGCCGGCCGACAGGTCGCCCGCCTCGCGCACGCTGGTGCAGAAAGCCGTGCGCACCAGCGTGACGGCCTGCTCCTCGACGACCGCGATCAGCCGGTTCCACATGATTTGTTCGCGGACGCGGATGGCGGTTGCGCCCTTTTTGCTCACGTTCATTACGCAGCTTCCTTCTGTGCACGTTGAATCAGCAGGCAACCGTCCTCTTGCAGGATCAGGCTGTAGCCCGGGCTGACATACGACGAGGTTTCCTTTTCCGTGACGATCAGCGGACCGTCCAGGCGCAGGCCGACCGGCAGGCTGGCGCGGTCGTAGATGGCGCAGTCCAGGAAGTCGCCGGTCTTGGCGTCGAAGACCGGACGGCTGTCGATCGGCGGATAGTCCTTGCGCGAGGCGGCGGCCTCGCCCAGGCTGGCCTTGACGCGCTCGGGCGGCGGCACTTCGCTGCGCAGCGACAGCGACCAGCTCACCACCTCCACGTCCAGCCCGGCCACTTCATGGCCGAACAACTGGGTATAGGCCTGCACGAAGTTGGCGCGCAGCACCTCCAGCCCCGCCTGGTCGACCACCGCCATGGGCGCCGACACCGGGATTTCCCAGCCCTGGCCGGCATAGCGCATGTAGGCGCGCAGCTCGCGCAGCGTGGCGCCGGTGTGTCCGGTCTCATGCAGGAAGCTGGAGACCTCTTCGTTCATTTCCGCGATCATGCCGTTGACCACTTCGGCGTCGAAGCGGCTCAGGCGCATCACGGCGCTGCGCAGCGACTCGTAGCCGAAGGGCGCGCGCAGGAAGCCGATGGCCGAGCCCACGCCGGCGCCCGGCGGCACCAGCAGGCGGTCCATGCCCAGTTTTTCGCAGAGGCGGGCGGCATGCAGCGGGGCCGCGCCGCCGTAGGCGATCATGGCGTACTCGCTGAGGTCGCGGCCGCTTTCGACGGCATGCATGCGCGCGGCGTTGGACATGTTCTCGTCCACCATTTCGGCCACGGCGTAGGCGGCCTGCACGGTCTCGCCGTTCAGCGGCCGGGCCACGTGCGCGTCGATGGCCTTGCGCGAGGCGTCGGTATCCAGGGTGATGGAGCCGCCGGCGAAGCGCTTGGCGTCCAGCTTGGCCAGCACCAGGTCGGCGTCGGTGACGGTGGGCCGCTCGCCGCCGCGGCCATAGCAGGCCGGACCCGGCTCGGAGCCGGCGCTTTCCGGGCCGACGCGGACCTGCTTCAGGTCGTCGACGTGGGCGATGGAGCCGCCGCCGGCGCCGATTTCCACCATCTCGATCACCGGGATGGAGATGGGCATGCCGCTGCCCTTCTTGTAGCGATAGGTGCGGGCCACCTCGAAGGTGCGCGCGGTCTTGGGATTCAGGTCCTCGATCAGGCAGATCTTCGCGGTGGTGCCGCCCATGTCGAAGGACAGCACGCGGTCCAGCCCGTAGCGCGCGGCCACGTGGCTCGCGTAGATGGCGCCGCCCGCCGGGCCCGACTCCAGCAGGCGCACGGGAAACTCCGCCGCGCTGGCCAGCGACATCAGGCCGCCGCCGGAGTGGATCAGGTACAGCGGACACCGCATGCCCTCTTCCGCCAGCGCGCTGGCCAGGCGGTTCAGGTAGGAAGACATCAGCGGCTTGACGTAGGCGTTGGCGCAAACGGTGTTGAAGCGCTCGAACTCGCGGATCTGCGGCGAAACTTCGCTGGAGATCGAGACGGCCACGCCGGGCAGCGCGCGCAGCAGGTGCTCGCGCACCGTGCGCTCGTGCGCGCCGTTGCGGTAGCTGTGCATCAGGCCCACGGCCACGCTGGTGAAGCCGCCGGCGCGGATCTCGTCGATGATGCGGTCCAGGCCGTCGAGGTCCAGCGGCACCAGCTCGCGCCCGCTGGCGTCCAGGCGGCCCTTCAGCGCGAAGCGGTCGCGGCGCGGGATCAGCGGCGCGGGCAACTGGATGGCCAGGTCGTACTGCTCGAAGCGGCCTTCATTGCGCATCTCGATGACGTCGCGGAAGCCGTCGCTGGTGATGAAGGCGGTCCTGGCGCCGCGGCGCTCGATCAGCGCGTTGGTCGCCAGCGTGGTGCCGTGCACGATCGACCGGATGAGGGACGGGGAAATGCCGGCTTCCTGGGCAGCCAGCTTCAAGCCCTGGACGATGGCCCGCTCGGGCTTTTCGTAGTCCGTGAGCACCTTGGCGGTGGACAACCGCCCTTCGTATTCCAACGCGACGTCGGTGAACGTGCCACCGATGTCTACGCCCGCCCTGCATGCTGCCTGCGTGTTTGCCATGTTGTGCCGTGTTTCGAAGACGTGGAGCGGCGGCTTGCCCAGGGGAACCGGTCCGCTGGACGGGGACGTGATGCGCCGCCGTATGAAATCATCATCGGCCTGCGGGCGCCGCCTTGGCAAACAAGTAATTACTGCTGCAAGGACAAGTCTGGCTGTGCCAGCAAATACCCTTATAGGGTTAACCCAAGCGGCCGGACCCGGACGCGGGGTAAAGTACGGCCCCATGGCCCTCTTCGCTCCCACCTTCGCCCGCCAGCGGCTGGCGCCCAAGCTGATCCTGATCTGGCTGCTGGGCGCCTGCGCGGTGGCGCTCGCCTTCGGCGTGCTGCTGAACACGTGGGACGGCCGTCCGCTGAGCGGCCTGCTGGACAGCCTCCTCGCCCCCAAGCCCGACGACGATCGGGGCCCGCAGATCCTCACGATATTCCTGAGCCTGGGCGGCCTGCTGGGTGCGGGGCGGGTCTGGTGGCGATCCTGGCGCCGCCGCCTGCGGGGCCGGCCCGGGGCGAGCGCCGCGGACCGGGAGGCGGCGCTGCGCGACTTCATTTACCCGATCGCGCTGTGGCAAGGGCTGGTGGGGTACTTCGCGTTCTGGATCGCGATCGGGCTGCTGGCGACCGTCGCCATGACGATCACCGGTTCATGGCGGGACGCCGCCAACCTGCCGCAGACGCTGCTCGTCGTCCTGTTCATGGGCGCGATGGGCGCGCCGCTCAATGCCTTGAACTTCCTTTTCGTCATCCCGCAGGTCATCTGGTGCTGGCAGCGCACGGCCTACCGCGCCTACCTGCGCAACCGCGCGGCCGGCGTAACTGGTGCGGCCGGCGTGGTTGGCGATGGCGGCATGCCCGGCCATGCCGCCCAGGTTGCCCAAGGCGCCCCCGAAGCCGAAACGCCCGCCTTGCCCGGCCTGCTGCCCCCGCGCGGCGTGCTCGCGGCCTGGGTCCTCGGACTGCTCCTGCTGGCGGTCCTGGACCGATACGTGGCGTACCGCGGCGGCTAGAAGACCTCAGCCGCCGGGCAGGGCGGGGATCCCGATGACGGGCCTGTCCCGGCGCACCAGTCCCTCCGGCACCTGCACCGGACGGCAAAGCGGATCCGTCTTCGGCGACATCTCGAACGGCATCCGCCGGTCTTTCCGATCGTCGTAATAGAAGCCCAGGAGATGCCAGGCGACGGCCTCGCGGCACTCGCGGTCGTCCTTCTCGTTGTCGGGATAGAGCCGGTAGCTCGTGCGCTTGCCCCAGAAGGCGTTGCCTTCCTGCAGGTCGCGGGTCTCGTTGTTCCGGCGGTCGTAGTCGGGGTGGCGGGCAGGCCGCACGTAATAGGAGTTCCAGAACGGCGCGTAGCCGAACAGGCCGTCGAAGGCCTGGACCCGGCGGCCGTCGTTGAAGGTCTGGTCGATCATGGGCGTGCCGTCGCGATTCGTCGCGGGGTGCCGCAACTCGCCCTGGAACGGGAGCGGGAAGAACGCCAGCACGGCGAGGCTGGCCAGGATGGCGTAGCGCGTCAGGCGGGTCCGGCGCCTGGCGTCGATCTGCAAGGTCAGCCAGAAGGGCAGGATGAGCAGCGCGGCCAGCAACAGCAGCTTGCCCAGTTCGGCGGGCTCGATGCCGATGCCGGGAAAATGGAGCGTGTCGTTCCCTCGGGCGGCGCCGAAGAAGCACAGCGCCACGAAGAACATCAGGAACGAGAAGATGAGGCCGACGACGATGCGCTTCATGGCAGCGAGATCCCCCGGATGCGTTGATAGAACTCGACCGCGTAGGTGTCGGTCATGCCGGAGACGAAATCGGTCACGCACAGGGCGCGTTCGTAGGGCGACAGCGCCGCGAACTCTCGGTGCGCGCCCGGCATCAGGTGCAACAGCGTGCGGGTGCGCACGCTCTGGCCCTGCTCGCCGCGCGCCGCGTTGTCCTCCACCGCGCCGAGAAAGGCCGACAGCAGCCCGCTGATGACCTCGAACCCGCAGGCCTCGATTTCCAGCACGGCCTGGTGGCGGTAGACGCGTTCGCGCGCGACCTCCTTGAAGCGCTTGAATTCGGCGGCCCGGGGAATGCCGACCATCAGCTCGCGATCGAAGCTGCCGTCCAGCATGCCGGGCAGGCAGGCCTCGAACCGGTCGACGACGTCGTCGATCAGCTTGCCTATGGTCTTGGCGCGGTAGAACTCCGCCTTTTGCGCGTCCGTGCCCATGGCCTGCGCGCGGCCGTCGATATGCGCGTCGCGCCAGGGCTGGTGCAGGGCCAGCAATTGTTCATGGCTCACCACGCCGGCCTTGTAGCCGTCCTCGATGTCCATGACGTGGTAGCAGATGTCGTCGGCCGCCTCGACCAGGAAGGCCAGCGGATGCCGATGCCAGGCCGCGACGGGACCGGGCCGGCGCGGCAGGTCCGTCATCGCCGCCACTTCCTCGAACAGGTCCGCCTCGGATTGCATGTAGCCGAACTTGTGGCGGCTCACGGCCTCGCCCGCCGGGTCGGCCGCCGTCGACGCGCCGGGGTATTTGGCGAAGGTCGCCAGCATGGCCGCCGTCAGGTGCATGCCGCCGCGCTGCTGCGGATACTGCAGGCGGGTGAGGATGCGGAAGCCCTGGGCATTGCCCTCGAAGGCCTCCAGGTCGGCCCGTTCGGCCGCGCTCATCCCGCTGCAGGAGAGGAATTCGCGTCCTTCGGGCGCGCGGCTGAACCATTCCTGGATCGCCGATTCGCCCGCGTGGCCGAACGGCGGGTTGCCGATGTCGTGCGCCAGGCAGGCGCTGGCGACGATCATGCCGACCTCGTCCGGCCGCACCACGGCGGCCGCGTCCGGGCAGACGCGCCGGATGCGCTCGGCCGCGCGCATGCCCAGCGAACGGCCCACCGACGCCACTTCCAGGCTGTGGGTCAGCCGCGTGCGCACGTAGTCGCTCTTGGCCAGGGGAAAGACCTGCGTCTTGTCCTGCATGCGGCGAAAGGCCGACGAGAACACGATGCGGTCGTTGTCGCGCGTGAATTCGCTGCGCGGATCCTGCGGCTCGGGCGCGGCCCGCTTGCCCAGCCGCTGCGGCGTCAATAAACGCTCCCACTGCATGACTACCCTCCGACGCCGCAACGATGTGCGCATTGATAAGGCACCTATTATTAATTACTGAACATAGGGACGGGGCAAATTCTCGCCTTTGGGCGCAGAGACAGTGCAGCGGCGCGGCGTGGGGGCCTTTTTTGTTACTCTCACCCTTCCATCTTGAAGGAGAACACCATGCCTTTCGCCTCCGCCCGCCACATCCTGGTCTCGACCGAGGAAAAAGCCAAGGAACTGAAGACCGCCATCGAAAACGGCGCCGATTTCGCTCAACTGGCGAAAGAACACTCTAGCTGCCCGTCCAAGCGCGACGGCGGCAACCTCGGCACGTTCGGCCGCGGCCAGATGGTCCCGGAATTCGACCAGGTGGTGTTCAGCGCCCCGGTCAACCAGGTGCAGGGTCCCGTCAAGACCCAGTTCGGTTATCACCTGGTGGAAGTGACCAGCCGCCAGGACTGACCCCGCCACGCCGGCCGCGTGGATCGTCCCCATGCGATCCACATGGCCGCGGCCGCGATCCCGGCCGCGAACCGGCGCCGCCGACCGGCCGGCGCCCGGCTCAGGGAGGCGCGGCATGCGTGCCGGCCGCCCCATCCGCCACTTCCGCAGCCTCCCACGCGTCCGTTGCCGCCGGCATGGATGCATGATCCCGCCCCAGGATCTCCCGGTAAGCGGCGATGAGCATCGCATTCTTGTGATCCAGCTCCGCCCGCAGCTTGCGGTTCTCTTCGAACAGGGAAACGGTGAGATCGCCCAGCGCCTTGGTCGAGCGCGTGCTCTCCGAGGTGTCCACGGCGTCGATCCGGTCGCTGCGCCACATGCGCCGGGCGAGCAGGAAGAAACCCGAGGCCAGCGCCCCCATTGCTCCACTGCCGAAGACCCATTTGATCCAAGCGGCGATTTGTACGCTGTCGTTGAGTGAACCATCCATCACCAGCCCCTTCTACCCATCCGGTCCTTATCCGTTGTTTTCGCCTGCCCTTCCGGCAGGGTTTGTTTGCCTTCCATCACGCAGCCCAGGGAGACGGCGATCTCCGTGTCCTGGCCTCCCGCGTCCGCCGTTCACCACGCCGGCAATGCCGTCGGCAACGCCCATGGGTCTTCGCCGGCAAGGAAAAAATGCTATTACCTTAACGGTCATAAAACAAGTTAAAAATTACCCATCCGGGTATTTACCTTTTCGGTAATTTGAGGTCAAATCGCGCCATGCGATCCGCCAAAGAAATCCGCCGCCTGAACTTCATCGACGTCGTGGCCCGCCTGTGCGGCGGCAGCCAGACGAGAGCCGCCGACGCGCTCGGCTATTCCACGCCTTCGCTGGTCAGCCGCTATGCCTCGGGCGCCAAGGACATCGGCGACGGCACGGCGCGCAAGGTGGAGCAGGCCTTCGGGCTGGGCCTGTACTGGCTGGATACGGACCACGCCGGCCCGCGTTCGGACGGAACGACGCCGCAGCGACTCCCCGCAACGCCGTCGGCCATGCGCGCGGCGCTCACCTCGTCGCCGTCCCCATCCCCGTCCATGCACATAGCGCCCACGTCCGCGCCGCCCAGGCAGGCGATTCCCGCGCCCTCCCCGGCCGCGCCCGCCGATGCCGCCGTCCGGCAGGCCGCGCTCACCGCCGATGTGTCCGCCGACGGAACCGCCAGCGTCGAACCGGCCGCCCCGGTCTACGATCTGGCTCGAACGCGGCCGATGCAGGGCCAGGTGCCCCTGATCTCCTGGGTCCAGGCCGGCGCGCTGACCGAGGTCATCGACAACTACGCCCCTGGCGACGCCGACATCTGGCATGCCTGCCCGCGCCGCCATGGTCCGCACACCTTCGCGCTACGCGTGCGCGGCGTCAGCATGGAGCCCAAGTTCCAGGACGGCGACATCATCTTCGTCGATCCCGACGTCGCCGCCGAACATGGCCGCAACGTCGTGGTGCGCTTCGAGGACTCCAAGGAAGCCACGTTCAAGCAACTGGTCGTCGAGGGCGAGCACAAGTACCTGCGCGCGCTGAATCCGGACTGGCCCGGCCCCCGCCTGATCGAAATCGACGCGTCGGCCACCATCTGCGGCGTGGTGATCGGCAAGTTCGTGGAATTCTGATCGCCCGCCAAGCCGCCCTTCCCCACCCGCACACCCCTTGCCCCGATGACCGACAGTCCCACGCCTCAATTCATCCCCGCCGGCCTGGTCCCCACGCCCGAGCAACGCGACATCCAGTTGGCGCGCCAGCGCGTCTGCCTGGTGCACGCGAACGCCGGCGCCGCCAAGACCACCACGCTGGCGCTGCGGGTGGGCGAGGCCCTGGCCCGCGGCCTGTCGCCGCAGGCCATCCTGGCGCTGACGTTCACGCCGGAGGCCCGCCAGGTGATGCGCGCCCGGCTTCAGGAAGTCGGCCTGCCGGCCGCCACCGTGGCGCAGTTGACGGTGCTCACCATGGACGAGTTCGCGCAGCGGGTGCTGACCCGCCTGGAAGACGAGGCGCCCGAGCAACTGCTGTCGGCGCGCGAACTCAAGGCGCCGGCGCTCGACGCGCTGGAGGGCCTGGCCGATGCCTATCCGGCCTACGCCAACCAATTGGAAATACGCACCCACGACAGCGCGGTCAGCCAGTTCCTGGACAACCTGTTGAACCTGAAGGCCCGGCTGGCGCTGGAGACCGGCGAAGAGGACGAGGAACAGCCGCTGGCCCACGTCGCGGAAGACCGCGGCATATCGCTCACCGACCTGCTGTGGGCGCAGGAGTTCGAAAGACTGCGCCAGGACGGCGGCGAAACGCCGCAATTCCGCGGTCCCTGGGACGCCACCTACGACCTGGCGCGCCTGCTGCGCGATTTTCCCGAATGCGCCGACGCGCTGCCTGGCTGCCGCCTGGTGGTGGCCGATGAATTACATGACCTGAACGAGGCCGCCTATACCGTGCTGGAGACGCTGCTCGCGCGCGAGGGCGTGTACTTCGTCGGCGCGGGCGACCGCGACCAGGTGATCCATTCGCGCCTGGGCGCGGACGAACAGTACCTGGACCATCGCTTCGCCGCCCGCTTTCCGGCCACGGTGAACTACCCGCTGACGGTGACGTGGCGCCATGGGCCGCATCTGGCCCATGCCATGGAAGCGTTCAAGCGCAAGCCGGTGCGCTCGGGCCTGCCGGTGAAGACCGACCTGGACGTCTTGACCTATGCAGGGCCGGCCGCGCCGGACGGAACGCCGAGCGGAACGCCTGACGAAGATAGCGCCGAAGCCGGCGCCGCGCAGGTCGTCGCGGCGCTACGGCGCTGGAAAGCGGACAAGCGTCCGCTGGACGGCTGCGCCATCCTCCTGCGCGACCGCCACCAGTCCATCGCCATCGAGAACGCCTTGATGCAGGCCGACATCGGCTACCGCACCCAGACCATGCCCAGCTACCTGCGGCGCGAGGAAATCCTTTTCCTGCGCGGCATGCTGGCGATCGCCCTGGACAACCTGCATACGGTGGAAGCCATGCCGGTGCGCGAAGCCATCGTCGCGGCCCTGGCGCTGTTCGGCGAGGTGCCGATGACGGACGACGAACTGGCACAGGCCAAGCGCGACATCGCCAAGCAGCCGGAACTGCTCAAGACTTTTTTCCAGTACCAGATCCAGCGCGTGGGCGCCGAGACCGCGCGCCGCCACATGGCCGCCGCGGTCGACCATGTGCGCGGCCTGCCGGACGACGCGCCCGCGCACGAAGCGCTGCTGCGGATCTGCGCCGACGTGGCGGTGGAAAACCTGGCCCAGCGACTGTATGTCCATCCCTACGACACCGAAGTGGTCACGCGCTCGGTCCAGGGCTTCGTCGCGGCGGCGCGGGCGTCCGGCCGCTCGCTGCGGGACTTCGCCGCCTGGATCGGCGCGGCCGACGCCTTCGTGGCCGCGCGCCGTAGCAAGAACCTGGTGCTGCTCGAATGCGTCGAATCGGCCAAGGGCAAGGAATTCGATCACGTCATCCTGCCTTTCCTGGCCGTCGGCGAATTCCCCCATCCCTTGCGGGCCGCGCGCGAGGAAGAAAACCTGTTCTACGTGGCGGCGACGCGCGCGCGCAGCCGGCTGACCTTGATCGCGCCCGCGGACGAAGGCCGGCGCAGCCCTTACATCGCGCGCATGGAAATCGGGGCGACCCGGGCCCGCGCCGACGCCGCCGTGCTGGCCAACCAGGCGCTGCGCCCGACGCGGACGGCGGCGGCCGCTCGCCCCTCCGCGTCCACCGCCGGTGCGGCGCGTGGCGCGCCGGCGGCCGGACGGCGGGACCTGAAAGTCCCCTACGCCGACAAGGAACACGTCAAGAAACTGGGCGCGCGCTGGGATCCCACGCGCAAGGTCTGGTATGCGCCGGATGGCGTGGATATCGAACCGCTGCGGCCGTGGCTGCCCTCGGACGCCTGACCCGCCCGACCAGCCAGACCCACCCGACCTACCCTCGGGCGCGGCGCCTCACCCGCGCATCCGCAAGGTTTCCAGCGCGCGCGGCGCGACGCCCATGTCGCGCCAACTCGCCGGATGGCAGGTGAACAACAGCACCTGATGCCGCGTGGCCGCGTCGAACAGGATGCGCTTCATCTGCGCCAGGCGCTGCTCGTCGCTGTGCACCAAGGCGTCGTCCAGGATGACCAGCGTCGGCCGCCCCGCTTCCAGCAGCAGGTCGGCATAGGCCAGGCGGCTGATGACGCCCAACTGCTCGCGCGCGCCGAAGCTGAGCTCGTCGAAAGCGGCGGATTCCAGGCCCGACACGCCGGCGCGCGCCAGCGTGCCCGGCATCAGGTCGGCATCCAGGTCCACGCTGCCTTGCGGAAACAGCAACTGCACATAGCGCTGCAGATGCTGCCTGAGCGGCGCCTGCAATTGCGTCGTCAATAGCGCCCGCTTGTCGCGCAACAGCGTCAGCAAGTGGTCCAGGGCTTCGGCGCGATGCGTCAATTCCTGGGCGCGCCGGCGCGCCTGCGCCAGGTCGCGCGCGATCTCGGCCTGCCGCTCTTCCAGCCCGCGCGCGCCGGCGGCCTGCAATTCCACGTCCAGGCGCATCAAGGCGTCGCGCCGCTGGTGAAACGCCTGCTCCAGTTGCTCGGCGCTGCGGCGATAGCGTTCGAGATCCTGCTTGAGGATGTCGGGCCGCGCCTGTTCCACCTGGGCCAGCAGGCTTTCGACCCGCGCGCGGGCGGATGCCGCTTCGGCCCGCGCCTCGTCCAGCGACTGCCGCGCCGCCGCTTCCTTTTCCGCGCGGCCCGGAGCGGCCAGCAGGGCCTGGGCCGCATCGTACTCGCGCTGCGCGGCCTCGACGCGGGCCTGGCTGTCGCTCTCGGCGAGCTGGGCCTTGTGCAACTCGGCGCCGATCTGCTTGAGCGACCGCTCCAGGGTGAGCAGCCGGGCTTCGGCTTCCTGGGCGGAAAGCGGCGCTTCGTTTGCCCCGTCCGCCCCATCCGCCTCGTTCTCCCCCGCCAACTGCGCAAGCGCCTGCTCCACCTCCCGCAGGCGCGCCTCGTCGTTGTCCAGTTGCGCGCGCAGGACGTCGATGCCCTGCGGCGCCAGCCCCTTCAGCGTGCCGGCCGCGACCTTGGCCTCGTCCAAGGCCGCGCCGTATTCCCTCGCGCGCGTTTCGGCGGCCTCCACCGAGGCCAGGTCCAGGCCTTGCAGCAAGGAGGCGAGACGCTCGCCCGCCTCGTCGGCCTGGCGCCGCAAGGCGGCCAGGTCCGCCCCGCCCGGCGTAATCGTCAGGCGTCCGACGCCCGGCAGCGTCAGCGCGGTGGCCTTCGCCAACTGGCGTTCTCCGCTGCCCTGCACCCGGTCGCCGTCGATCTCGATGGCCTGGCCGGCTTCCAATGCGAATTCCAGGCGCGTGGCGACCGCCGACAATCTCAATTGCAGCTCGCGCCGCAGCCGCGCCTGCTCGCGCAAGGCGGCCAGGTCCTGGTCGGTGATGCGCAAGGCGGCGGCGCGGCGCTCATGCTCCTGCCGGCGCGCCTGTTCAGCCTGCGCGGCCGCCAGGGTCCGCGTGGCGGCCTGCACGCCCGCCTGCAAGGCCGCGCGCTCGCGGTCCATCGTCGCGCGCCGCTCGCGCAAGCGCGCGCGCTGCGCGCCGAGGCGGGCGGCCTCGTGCTGGCGCGTCGCGTCGTCCAGACGCTCCCGCCACGGCGCCACCAGCGCGGCAGCGTTCTCGTTCGCCTGGCGCGCTTCCGCCAGCACCGCGCGCCGGGTCTCGGCCGTGCGCGCTTCCCCCGCATAGGCATCGAGCTGGGCGCGCAGCAAGGCCATGCGCTCCTCGATCTGCGTCACGCGGATCCGCTGTTCGCCCAAGTCGCGCTCTATCTCCTGGATGTCCTCCAGGCGCCGCGCGGCCGCGCGTTCCTGCTCGCGCGCGTCCAGCCAGGGCGGTTGTGCCTCGTCGGCCTCGTGCGCCGCGCGCAGGCGGGACAAGGTATCGACCTTGTGGCGGTATTCCTCGATTTCCGCGGCGGCCTGGGCCGCGGCCGCCGCCAGCGCATCGCGCTTTTCCACGGCGGCCAGGTAGGTCCCCGTCGGCTTGCCGGTGCGAGCGGTCAGCAATTCGTTGCGCGCGCTTTCGACGCGCGCGATGACCTCGTCGCCGTGGCTGCTGGCCACCTCGCCGACCGCGCTGTTCAGCACGGAGCGCAGATGGCCCGTCGCATGCGCCAAGGGCTCGCGCACGTTCTGCGCCGTGCCCTGCGTCATCCACAGCAGGCCCGGGATGCCCCAATGCTCGGCCTTGCTGGCGCCCTTGCTGGCATGCTGGAAACCCAGGAGGGCGGCGAGATGGTCTTCCGCTTCGGCGCCGTCGAGCCGCCGCGCGCCGATCTGCAATTCGCAGCGCTTTTTGCCGAGAAAACTTTTCAAGAGTCGGTACTGCTCGCCGTCGTGCTCGAAATCGAGCGTGACCGACGGCGCCGCGGAACTGTCGCCCCACGGCCGGAAATCGTCGGCGCTGCTGGAACGGTAGCGCTCGAAGAAGGCGGCGCGTATCGCCGCCACGATCGTGCTCTTGCCGGCCTCGTTGGGGCCGGTGAACAGATTCAGGCCCGGCGCGATGCCGTCGATCTCGATGGCGTCGCGGAATTGGCGGAACTGCGCGATGCGGATGCGGGACAGCTTCATGCCGCTGCACCTCGCCCATCCGCCGCCACGCCGGTCCCGGCGCGGGTGTCCAGCATGCCGGCGAGCAGCGCCAGCGCATCCCGCGCGATGCGCGCATTGTCCTCTCCGGCCGCGGGATCTTCCTGCGCGGCGCGCAGTTCGGCGATGACTTCGCCCACGTAGCCGTCGGCGCGCAAGGCATCGATATCGTCCTGGGTCGGCGCCAGCCGCAGGCCGCCGAGGTCCGCCAGCACGCCCCGCGCCGTCCCGCGCGCCTGCTCGATGGCCGCCAGCAGGCGGCGATGGCCGTCCAGGTCGATCTGGCCGTCGATGTCCAGTTGCGCCACGTCCTGCGCCGCCAGCCCGGCCAGCGTCGCGATGACGGCATCGACGTCGCCCGGCACGCGCAGCGTGGCGGCCAGGCTTTGCCAGCGGTAGCGGCCGGTGGGCCGGACCTCCACGCGCGGCGGGCCGCCGGCGTCCAGGCTGACCAACAGCGCGCAGCCGGACGCATTGGCGCGAAAGCGGTCGGTTTCCGGCGTGCCGCTGTACCAGGTCCGCTCGTCGACCTGGCGCGCGCCGTGCCAATCGCCCAGCGCCAGGTAATCCAGGCGCGCCTGCGCGGCGCGGCCGGCGGCGATGGGATTGGTGGAATCTATTTCTTCGGCCAGGATGCCTTGCACGCTGCCGTGCGCCATGCCGATACGCGGCAGGCCGGCCGGCGTCCCGGCGCCGGCGAACCATTCGGTCAAGTCGGCATAGGTATTGCGCTGGGTCATCGGCGCCGGCAGGATGGCGACGGCGGGCCGCGCCAGGACCAGCGGTTCGGGCCGCAGGCAAATCGTGACATTCTCCGGCACCGCCCCCAGCCGTTGCGCCCGCGTCCACACGGACTCCGCCAGCGCCGCGTCGTGATTGCCGGGGATCATGACCCACGGGCCGGCATAGCCTTCCATGGCCTTGAACAGGCGGTGCAGGGTCTTGTCCGCCACGGTCTGCGCGTCGAAGACGTCGCCGGCGACGAGGACCATGTCCACCGCTTCTTCGCGCGCGAGGCGCGCCAATCCTTCGACCGCCAGAAAGCGCGCGTCCGCCAGCAGCGCCGCATCATCAGAATCGAATTGACCAAAAAGCTTACCGATTTGCCAATCGGAGGTATGCAATATCTTTAGCACAGGGGAGCCCCACAGGCAGTCCGCAAGCCGGCGCGCAGTCTCGCTCGCCCGCCGTGGCGTGCCTGCGAGTGTAGCAGCGGCATGCGCCGGGTCGCCCGGCATCGCGCGCCGTCGTCCCGGCCCGGTCTTGCCGCGGTCCGCGGAACGCGCGCGGCCGGCATATGCGGCATATGTGCACCATGCCGGCGCACCATGCCGGCGCATTCTTCCGTGCCTCCCCCTTGCATGAACGGCGTGCAATATTCGCCGCAAGTGTTACCCGATACAACCCTCAACAAGGAATCCTACATGCCGCCTCACGCCATGGCGCCCCGAGCAAAACGTCACCGCAAACACCTGCTGGCCCTCATCGTGGCCATGCTTCCGGCCAGCGCGGCGCTGGCCGATACGGTCTGGATGGACAATGGCGACCGCCTGACCGGAACCATCAAATCCCTGGACGGCGGCTTCCTGATGCTGTCCACCGACTACGGCGGCGACATGCGGATCGATTTCAAGCATGTGACCACGCTGCAAAGCGCCGACCAATTGACCATCCGCGACAAGGACGAAGCGCGCGAATACCAGGCCAAGCTGGTGCGCGCCGAGGCCGGCAAGGTGGTCCTGTCCGGCGCGGTCGTGGGCGTCGACGACACCCGCGACATCCAGGCCGACGTGCCACTGAACACGCTGGCCAGCATCAACCGCAATCACGCCTTCCTCGGCGACACCTCGTTCAAGGGCAAGCTGGACGCCTCCCTGGTGCAGACGCGCTCCACCACCTCCAGCCAGGTCTATGCCCTGGCCCTGGGCGCCGAGGCCCGCCGCGGCCTGTGGCGCAATCAACTGAACCTGGGCTACAACCGCGACAAGGACGACGACGGCGTCAGCGTCAACAACTACGGCGGCGACTACACGCTGGACCGTTTCCTCACGGAAAAGGCCTTCTGGCAGGCGCGGGTTCTCTACCGCGCCGACACCGTGGAGGAAGTGCGCCGCCAGATCGCCTACGGCACGGGCCCCGGCTATCAATTCTGGGACGACGAACTGGGCGCGTTCTCGATGTCGGCGCTGGCCGGCCGGGTCCACTACCACTACGACGACGGCACGGGCGAAGCCTCCTATGCGGGCGCGCTGCGGTGGGATTATTCGCGCTACCTGAGCGGCAAGAAGTTCCAGATCTACACCAAGGGCGAACTCTTGCGGCCTTTCGGCGGCAACGCGCAAGTCAGCATCAATGGCGAGGCCGGCCTGCGCTACAACATCAACAACTTCCTGTCGCTCTATCTCAAGTACGCCCGCGACCAGGTCAGCGGCACGCGGCAGACCATGAACGAATCGATCTACAGCACGGGCGTGGGCCTGACGTGGTAGGGCCGTGACGTGCTGACGTGGGAAGGCCGTGACGTGGCAACGCGCGGGCATCTTGAAGCGCGGCCATCTTCTCGATGATCGCGGCGGCCCTTACACGACGGCGGCGAATGTTCCTGAATCGCCGACCGGCCTGGCGTTGCGCAACTGCGCGTAATCCGCCAGTCCGGCCACCGTGCCGGCTTCGTCCACCTGCGCGACGACGAGCAGCGTGACCGGCGGGTGCTTGCCGCGCACGCCGATGCACGCGGCCAACTGGATCTGTACTCCCGGCTTGCCGCCGCCGTCGTCGACCCGCGCCGCGCGCACGGCCAGCAGGCGATCCAGGCGCAGTGGCTGGCCGTCCCCATCGAAGAAGACGGGCGCGTTCCAGTTGCGCGCGAAATCGACGAAGCAGTGGACGGCCAGCGCGGCCCGCATGCAGGCGCAGGCATGCGCGGCCGTCCTGGCGTCGGCCAGGGTGACGAGGGAGGAAACGGGCGCGATGGACGCGATGAATGCACTGGACGCGGATTCGTCATCGTCCCGTCGCGCGGGAGCGGGATGGCCGCCGCCCATGAGCGCGAGCAGCACATCGAGCAATACCTGAAGCTCCGACGTCAAGCCGGCGCCATCCCGCGACGCGGATATCGCCGACGCGATGGACCCGGCGGCCGGCGCGGACGGGCCGCCCGGCGCCTGGCTCAGGGCCCGCGCCAGGACAAGGCGGCGGCGCAACCCCAGCGACAAGTCCCTCAGCATCCCGACGTCGGGCATCCGGCCCGCTTCCGCTTGTTCCTGGATCTCCCTGGCCGCCGCCTGCGAGGCGGACCTGGCGTTCCCCAGGCGGCGTTGCAGTTCGTGGCGCGCGACATGCCGGAACAACGGCAGATGGGACGCGCCGTCCGTATAGAGCATGACCAGGCGCGCCTCGGGCACCTCCCGCAGCGCGGTCTGCAAGACCGGCGGACTCAAGCCGTCGAAAAGGGTGGCGATCAACACCCAGGCCAGGCGGCCGGCGTGCCGGCAAGCCTGCGCATCATGCCCCGCAAGCCGGCATAGCTGGCCGCGCGCGCGGCGCCAGGCCTCGGGAATGTCATCCAGCCAGGCGCGCAGGCAAGCGGCCTGTTCCGGCGGCGTCGCCGCCGCGAGCCGGCGCGCGCTGGCCGGCGGCCAATCCTCCAGGCGCTGGCCGAGCTCGCGAAACACCTCGGCGCAGAACGCGTCATGGACCACGCGATAGGCGGTGCGCTTCGCTTCGGAGCCCGGGATGCCGCAGACCAGGGTGCGAAACGTCGTCATCGCTCAATACGTCATCGCGCGATACATCGACCCGCGCATCGATCAAAAGACCGGCGGCAAGGCGCCGCGGCCGCCGTGCCCGGACCACGCCGCGATCGCCGCAATCGACGCGGCAATCACCGTGCGCGTATCCGCCCGCTCCATGCCCACGGCGATCGCTGCCCGCGGCGGCACGCCGCGCTCGTTCTGCCACGCGGCGTAGTCGACGAGCTTGCCGAAGGCCGCCAGCGTCTTTTTCTCGTCGGGATGCGGCGTGGCCAGGGCGTGCGCCACGCCAAGCGATATCCCGGCCGACGCTTCCAGCACGCTGGCGCAGAGACCGCGAATGTCCTCCGCGCGCAGGCCCTGGATGCCGGTGATGTCCGGCAAGCGGTCCAGCGGCGCGTTCACGGCCTTCTTCACGGCGTCGACAGGCAGGTTCCTGATGTCCTCGCGAGCCTCGGCCAGCCTGGCCCGATGGCCGACGGCCGCCGCCGCGCCACCTTCACGGGCGGCGGCCGACCCACCGGCTTCCCGGCGGATCGCGGCAACGCCCTTGCGCGCCAGGCGAAGGCGGTGTTCGTCGGCCTTCCTGGCCGTGTTCTCCCGCATGTCGAGCAGCCGCGGATAGCCGTGCGGGCCGGCGGCGCCCGCCACGCGTTCGAGGCGCTCCTTGCGCTCCCTGGACCGCGCGTCGTCGATTTTCGAGCCGGCGACGAGCTGCGCGCCGTTGGCGCTATGGAGAAAAGCGTCCACCTCCTCCCGGGCGGTTTTCTTGCGCGGCGTCGGGACATATCTTTTCTTGACGCCGCCCTTGCTGTACGAGCGCCACAGCTTGACGCTGCGCGTCAGGGTGGCGCGGCGGTCGCCGGGCGAGGCCTCGAAGCTTTCGCCGCGCCTGCCGGCGTCATGCGCCGGGCCGGGATGCATCGGAATCGGAGCGAGCGGCGCCCGGACGGGAGAGACGGGATCGATGGCCATGATGTCGGTCTCGGAAAAAACAACGCAATTGCATTACAGATGCATACATATGGAAAACGGCCATCCTGCACCATGACAGACGGCGCGCCGGTTCTGCTGGGTAACAGGATCGCGGCAATGGATCCCACGAAGGATCCCACGTCCCCCCCTATTCCGCGCCGCCGGCGGCCTCCCCCGAGTGGTGCGGCGCGTGCATCGCGCCCGTGGCGCGGACATCGGGGCGCGCATCTTTGTTGCGCTTTCCTTGACCCCCTGCCTTCAAACGGCCACTCTTTTGGATTAGGATTTTTTATCCGACCGCTCCAGTGTCGACAGACCCTAGCCCGAGGACTTGTCTTGAAAGATCCCGCAAGCGCAGCCGTGTCCGCCGCCCCCGCCGTGGCCCATCCCGAACACGACCGGTCTTCCCTCTCCCGGGAGTCGTTGAAACGGGCCTTCCTCGATCATCTGCTGTATACGCAGGGAAAATCGCTGGAAATCGCCTCCAAGAACGACCTGTACCAGTCCCTGGCCCACACCGTGCGCGACCGCCTGGTGCGGTCCTGGTTCGATACGTCCGCCACGCACCAGAAGCGCAACGCCCGCACCGTGGCCTATCTGTCGGCCGAGTTCCTGATGGGTCCCTACCTGGGCAACAACCTGCTCAGTCTGGGGATCTCCCATGAAATCCGCCTGGCCATGAGCGAATTGGGCCTGGACCTGGACGAATTGCTGCGCCAGGAGGAAGAACCGGGCCTGGGCAACGGCGGCCTGGGCCGGCTGGCGGCCTGCTTCATCGATTCGCTGGCGACGCTGGAAGTCCCCGCCATCGGCTACGGCATCCGCTACGAATACGGCATTTTCTACCAGACCATCATGGATGGCTGGCAGGTAGAGAACACCGACGCCTGGCTGCGCTATGGCAATCCCTGGGAAATCCAGCACGCCGAATGGGCGGTGCAGGTGAAACTGGGCGGCCACACCGAGCAATACACCGACGACAGCGGCCGTTTCCGCGTGCGCTGGGTGCCGGAAAAAACCGTGGCCGGCGTGCCGTTCGACTCGCCCATTCCCGGCTATCGGGTGGACACCACCAACACCCTGCGGCTGTGGCGGGCCGAGGCGACCGAGGCTTTCGACTTCCATACCTTCAATCGCGGCGACTACCTGGGCGCGGTCAGCAAGAAGGTCACGTCGGAAAACCTGACCAAGGTGCTTTACCCCAACGACGAGAGCGTGCAGGGCAAGGAACTGCGGCTGGAGCAGCAATACTTCTTCGTGTCCTGCTCCCTGCAGGACATGCTGCGCCTGCAGCAGCACCGCGGGCAGCCGGTCACCTCCTTCCACAAATCCTTCGCCATCCAGCTCAACGACACCCATCCCTCGATCGGCGTGGCCGAGCTGATGCGCCTGTTGATCGACGAGCACCTGGTGCCCTGGGAACGCGCCTGGGACATTACCCGGCAGACCTTCTCGTACACCAACCACACGCTGCTGCCGGAGGCGCTGGAGCGCTGGCCGCTGGAATTGTTCCGCCGCGTGCTGCCGCGCCACCTGGAAATCATCTACGAGATCAATGCCCGTTTCCTCAATGAAGCGCGCATCCACTTCTTCGGCGACGAGACCCGCATCGCCCGCCTGTCCCTGATCGACGAATCCGGCGAGCGCTACGTGCGCATGGCGCATCTGGCCTGCGTCGGCAGCCACGCCATCAACGGCGTGGCCGACCTGCACTCCGAACTGCTCAAGCGCGACCTGCTGAAGGATTTCTACGCCATGTGGCCCGAGAAATTCACCAGCATGACCAACGGCGTCACGCCGCGCCGCTGGGTGGCTCTCAGCAATCCGCGCATGGGCAAGCTGGTCACCCGCTGCATCGGCGACGACTGGATCAAGGACTGGTCACGCATACGCGACATCGAACCCTACGCGGACGATGCCGCCTTCGCGGCGGAATGGCGCGCGGTCAAGCGCGCCAACAAGATAGACCTGGCCTCGCTGATCCTGCGCAAGACCGGCATCCGGGTCGACCCGGATTCGATGTACGACGTCCAGGTCAAGCGCATCCATGAATACAAGCGCCAGCATCTGTCGGCGCTGCACATCGCCGCCCTCTACCACCGCCTGAAGTCCCAACGCAACCTGGACATCGCGCCGCGCACCTTCATCTTCGGCGGCAAGGCCGCGCCCGGCTACATGCGGGCCAAGCTGATGATCAAGCTGATCACCGCCATCGGCGACGTCATCAACAACGACCCGGACGTGCGCGATCGGCTAAAAGTGGTTTTCATTCCCAACTTCAGCGTGACGGTCGGCCAATGCGTCTACCCGGCCGCCGAATTGTCGGAGCAGATATCGCTGGCCGGCAAGGAAGCCTCGGGCACCGGCAATATGAAGTTCGCCATGAACGGCGCCCTGACCATAGGCACCATGGACGGCGCCAATATCGAAATCCGCGACGAGGTCGGCGAAGACGTGTTCTTCCTGTTCGGCCTGACCGCCGAGGAAGTCTATGCCTTGCGGCGCGAAGGCTATCGCCCCATGGACTTCCTGCGGCGCGACAGCGAATTGCAAGCCGTGATCGACCTGATTCGTTCCGGCTTCTTCTCGCGCGGCGACAGCGAACTGTTCGCGCCGCTGATCGACGACCTGCTGCACCACGATCCCTACATGCTGCTGGCGGACTACGATTCCTACGCCGCCTGCCACAACCGGGTGGACCAGGCTTACCGGGATACGCAGGCCTGGACCCGCATGTCCATCCTGAATACGGCGCGATCGGGAAAATTTTCCTCCGATCGCGCCATCCGGGAGTACTGCGACCGGATCTGGAAAGCGCGCGCGGTGCCTGTGGAAAAACGATGAATTACCGGGCTTTTCGGGCCGCCGCCAGAGGGAAAACCGCCTTACGGATGAGGTCAGGCACGGCAGTTGCATCTCGTAGGCGAGTGTCGCTTTCCTATCCGTGATTCAAGCGAATAATGCTTGGCGCGGGCGACATCCGCCGCCTTACCAACTTAGCCGGAGATAACAATGATGAACCGCCGCAATTTCGTGACCATACCCGCTGCCCTGATCATGTCGGCCGCCCTGGCCGCTTGCACCACCACCGGCAACAATGCCAGCGGTAGCAACGCCAACAAGCGCCAGGAATTGAACAGCGGCGCGGACACCACTCTGAACCGTCTCTATAGCTCCGTGCCGGGCTCGCGTGAAATGGGCAACCGCGCCAGGGGCATCCTGGTCTTCCCGAACGTGCTGGCCGCCGGCTTCATGTTCGGCGCCGAATACGGCCAGGGCGTGCTGAAGGTGGGCGGCGCCCCCGCGGGCTACTACAGCACGACGACCGGCTCCTTCGGCTTGCAGGCCGGCGCCCAGTCCAAGGCCGTCGTCATCATGTTCATGACGCAGAACGAGCTGGATAAATTCCGCAACAGCAACGGCTGGACGGCGGGCGCCGACGCCTCGGTGGCGCTGGCCAAGGTGGGCGCGAACGGCGCCATCGACACCACGACCGCCCGCCAGGCAGTGGTGGCGTTCGTGCTGACCAACGCCGGCCTGATGGCCAACCTGACGGTCGAAGGCACGAAGATCAACAAGCTGGATCTTTGATCGGCTCCGCGGCAGCAAGGGGAGCCCACCCCGTACCCGCTGCGCGGGCCCCCTCAAGGGGGCGGCGTTGGCGGACCGGAAGGATGGGCCCACCCCCTACCGCGCTGCGCGCGGCCCCCTCAAAAGGGGGCGACACCGGCGGACCGGGGGACCCGGCTCCGCGGTGTCTTCGATGGGCGTTGCTTCTTTTTTGCCGCCGGTCCGCCCCAAGGCAAAAACGCTCCCTCGGGGGGCAGCAAGCGGCGCAGGCCGCGCGGCGTGGGGGCATTTTTTTGCGTCGCGCCATGCCTTGTCATGCCATCCCACGCCAAGGCAAAAGCTGCCATGCAGAAGCCAGCCACGCAAACTCCGGGGCTCTTTGTCGCTCGGCGTCGCTCGGCAGCAATGGCCCGAAGCATCCCTCCTGGGGATCCGGAAGCGAACGTTTCTGGCGCGGCGCATTCACATCCTCGTCATCGTCGTCGTAGCCGCAACCCAGGCCGGGATAACATCCGCCGGAATACGAAATGTGGATCATGGAGAAGACTCCTGGCCGGTGGCCGTTGCGGCGCGCGCAGGCCCACGACGCGCCTCGGCGGCGGGTCGCCGGGGGCACGCAATGGAGAAGTGCGGAGCCTGGGGGGAGGGAAGAAGCCGAGGGGGGTAAGAGGTCGAAAATTCTAGCGTGGATCACTTTCGCCAGAACGACCTTGGTGATTACCTTCGCTGTCGGAAAATTCTGAAAAGTGAACTGATGTTCCTTGTTTTCATTAACCGCTTAACCTCTTAACCGCGCACTTCCCTTAACCGGGCATTTCCCGCCCCGCCAGCCCCGCGTTCTCCGCAACCCGCGCTTGCGGACCTTCCGGTCCATACCGGTCCATACCCTCTCCTGCGCCGCGTCCTACGCCGCCCTGCCCCATTTCCCGCCAACCGCCAACGCGTCCAGCTCCGCGCGCGGCAGCGTCAGGCCGCGCCACGCCATGGCGCAGGTGACGCGCAACGCATTGCGCAGGTCCGCCTCGTCGACGACGCCGGCCACGTCGCCGGCCGCCAGGATGTTGTTCACGTTCGATTCGGGCCGGTCGAAGCCCGCGGTCAGGCGCAGCGCCGGAATCCCGTGGCGCGCGAAATTGGCGTGATCCGAATTGGACATGAACGGCAGGTATGTGCCCACGGAAGTGTCCGCGTCCGCGGCGGCCGCCGCGACGAAAGGCGCCAGGGCCGGATACTCGCTGATCATGGCGGTGAGCGCGCTGTCGCCCGCCACGGTATCCAGGTTGATGTTCAACTTCAGCGTGGCGCGTTCGGCCGGATCCATGTCGTCCAGGTAGCGGGCCGAGCCGGCCAGCGCCCATTCCTCCGCCGTGAACAGGCACACCCGCAGGCCATGCGTCCGCGCGGAAACGCGCGGGGCCAGCGCGCGCGCGGCGGCGAGGGCGACGGCGACGCCGGTGGCGTTGTCCAGGGCGCTGGTCCCCAGGTCGTGGCCGTCCATGTGGGCGCTGATGACGACGCGGGCATCGCTGCCGCCCGGGATGTCGAGAATGGCGAGATCGGCCAGCGCGTTCTCCTGTTCCTCGCCCGTGAGCAGCAGCCGCACCTCGCAGCGACCCGCGGCGGCAGCCGCGGCCAACGCCTGGCTGCCTTCGAAGTCGATGTAGGCGGCGGGAATGCCGGCGGCGCCGCGCGGGCGGCCCGACGAACCGGACAGCACGCCGCGCCCGGGCAGGGGATTGGCGATCAGGAAGCCGGCCGCGCCGCGCGCCACCGCCTGGTCGTACTTGCGGCGCCGGTGCAAATGCGTCGGCGAGAAGGGATACTCGTGGCGGACCAGCACGATCTTGCCGCGCACCGCGTCGCCGGCGCGCTCGAAATCCTCCACGCGCCCCTGGCCGAGATCCAGGACTTCGCCCACGAGGCCGCCGGCCGGGGTCGGGGCCGAGCGCAGCAGCGCGCGGCAGGCCAGCGCGCGCGGCTCGGGCCCCAGCAACTGCAATTCGGCGCTGCCGGCGCGCCAGCCGTCGTAAGGCACTTGCGCCTTGCGCACGGTGCCGCCGGTCTTGCGCATGCGCGCCAGGGCCCAGGCGATCGCCGCCGTGTCCTGGCCGGAGCCGGAAAGGCGGCCGCCGAAGGCGCAAATCGCGTTGAAATCATCCATCAGCGCCGCATCGGCGCCGGCCGTCAACAACCAGTCTTCCATCAGGGTCTCCTTTTTTGCCGCCGGGCCGCGAGGGGAGGCCCACCCCCTACCCGCTTCGCGGGCCCCCTCAAGGGGGCGGCGTTGGCGGACCGGCAAAGCCGGCTCCGCGACGCCCTGGATGCGCATCGAGGCTTGCGCTCGGCATTTTTTTGCCGCCAGGCCGCCGAAGGCAAAAAAGCCCCTCGGGGGGCAGCAAGCGGCGTGGGGGCGTTTTTCGTCATTCGTATCATTCGAACTTCACGCCCGCGCGCTTGACGACGTCCTGCCAACGGGCGAAATCGGCCGTCAGCAGGACCTGCAAGGCCTTGGCGCTGGTGTCGGCGGGGACGTTCACGCCCACCCCGTTCAAGCGGCTCTTGACCTTGGGCGACTGCATGACCTTCTCCATGGCCGTATTCAGGCGCGCCAACACGGGCGCGGGCGTCTTGGCGGGCGCCACCAGGCCCCACCAGCTTTGCACCGTCATATTGGGCACGCCGGCCTCCTCGAAAGTGGGCACGTCGGGCGTATCGGCCTGGCGCTGCGGGCTGGACACCGCCAGGGGGCGGATCTTGCCGCCCTGGTACAGGGCGCTGGCCGTGGGCATGGTGGTGAAGCTGGTTTCGATCTGGCCGCCGGCCAGGTCGTTGGCCGCCGCCGACGCGCCCTTGTACGGGATGTGGACCAGCTTGATGCCGGTATTCAGCATCAGCAGTTCGGCCATCAGGTGGGTCAGCGAGCCATTGCCGCCGGAACCGATGGAAATCGACCCCGGCTTGGCCTTGGCCATCTCGACCAGGTCGGCCACCGACTTCGCCTTGAAGGTGGGCGTGACGAAGAGGTACATGGGCGACAGGCCCAGCAGCGAAATCGGCGCGAAATCCTTGGCGGCGTCGTACTTGACGCGCTCGCCGTAGAGCGCCGGGACGATGGTGAAAGGCACGTCCGCCAGCAGCAGCGTGTAGCCGTCCGGCTTCTCGGCGGCGACGTAGGCGGTGCCGATCATGGAGCCCGCGCCGGCGCGGTTCTCCACGATCACCGACTGGCCGAGTTCGGCGGTCAGTTCGTCGCTGATGGCGCGGGCGATCACGTCCGAACTGCCACCGGCGGTGTACGGCACGATGATGCGGATGGGTTGTTCGGGATAAGCCGCCATGGCCGCCGGCGCGGCGCAGGCCAACGCCAGGGAGGCGGCGGCCCATAGGGCCTTGATGGACTTGAGGGGCTGGGGAAGGCTCATGGCGGGACTCGGAAACCAATGGAAACAATCCCATTCTGCCTACGCCGTCCGTCGGGCCGGAAGCGACATATAGGCATGCGGTATTCCATTTTGGAATGGCTGTCTGCTGTCGCCCCTGCCGTCACCGATACGCGGCCGCGGGGATGCCAAGCCGCGCCGTTTCAGCGGGCCCGGCCACCGCGCCCTCACCCGCGCAGCGCTTCGACCGCCCGGTTCAAACTGGCGGCGCGCGCCAGGATCCATTCGCAAAAGGCGTCCAGGTAAGGACCGCCGACGTCCGGGCGCGGACGCATCAGGTAATAGCCGTAGCGGCCTTCCACCGTCTCGCCCAGGGGACGCTGCAACACGCCTTCCCGCAAGGGGTCCAGGACCATGCACAGGGGCGCGATGGCCACGCCCAGGCCGTTGAGCACCGCCGGCATCAGCACGGAAAACCCCTCGTATTCGGGCGCGGTGGCGGCCGGCCCCGGCCACAGGGGCGCGACCTGGCTTTTCCATTCGTCCCAGCCGTAGCCGCGCTGGGCGCGCTTGAGCAGCGGCACGTCCGCCAGGTCGTCGACGTCGCGCACCGGCCTGCCCGCGAACAGGGACGCGGCGCCGACCAGCGCCATTTCGCGGCCGCACAGGTATTGGGCCGACATGCCCGACATATGGCCGGTATGCAACTGGATCTCGGCGTCGAAGCGTTCGGCCTTTTCGCGCCCGTGTACCAGGCGCGGCCGCACGTTGATGCGGATGTCGGGATGCGCGTCGAAGAATTCGCGCAGGCCCGGGATCAGGCAGAACTGGGCGAAAGACGGCGACACCGCGATGTTCAAGGCCACGCGCGCGCCCGGCCCCGCCACCAGGGCATCGGCCTCGTCGAGCAGGCGCATGGCGGCGCCGACCCGTTCCAGGTAGAGCGCGCCCGCGTAGGTCAGGCGCAGGCCCGTCGGCAGGCGCTTGAACAGGCTCACGCCCAGTCGCGCCTCCAGCGCCTGGATGTGCTTGCTCACCGCGCTCTGGGTGAGGCTGAGCGCTTCCGCGGCCCGGCTGAAATTCAGGTGGCGGGCCGCGGAAAGGAAAATGCGCAGCGAGGTCAGCGACTGGCGCGAGCCTTTCATGCGTCAGGTGCGGGCGGTGGCGACGCGGTCGCCCGCTTCCTCCAACTGCGCGGCCAGGGACAGGACGCCGGCGTCGGCGGGCACCTTGGCCGCGGCCTTTTCGGCGAGCTTCGCCGCGCCGCCGCGGTGCAGTGTTTCACCCGCCCAGGTGCAGACGCTGTCCGCGGTGTCGCCGCGGCCGCTCAACAGCGGACAGCGGCTGAAGATCTCCGCCGCCCAATCGGTGAAGGCGCGCACCTTCGGCGACAGGTGCCGGTTGTGCGGATACACCACCGAGATCGGCATGGACTTGGGCTTCCAGTCGGACAGGATCTCCACCAGCTCGCCGCTCTGCAGATAAGGCAGGGCCATGTAGCGCGGCGGCTGGATCAGGCCGAAGCCCTGCAGGCCGCACGCCATGTAGGCATCGGCATCGTTGACCGACACCACGCCCTCCATCTTCACTTCGATTTTCTCGCCGTCGACCATGAAGTCCCAGTCGAAGGGACGGCCGGTGCGGCTGGAAAAATAATTGACCGCCTTGTGGCCGGCCAACTCCTCCAGCGTGGTCGGCGCGCCGTAGCGCTCGATGTAGCTGGGCGCCGCGCAACTGATGCCCTCGAACATGCCGATGCGGCGCGCCACCAGGCTGGAATCCTGCAGCTCGCCGACGCGGATCACGCAGTCCACCGCTTCCTGCACCAGGTCCACGGGACGGTCGCCCATGCCGATATACAGCTCGATGTCCGGATATCTTTCGTGGAATTCGCACAATGACGGGATCAGGATCAGCCGCCCGATGGCGGCCGGCGTGTCGATGCGCAATTTGCCGCGCGGCCGCCGCGAGGCGTCCTGGAAAGCCGCCTCGGCCTCGTCCACGTCGGCCAGGATGCGGATGCAGCGCTCGTAGTACGCGGCGCCGTCCGGCGTCAGGCTCAGGCGCCGCGTGGTGCGGTTGAGCAGCCGCACGTTGAGCAGCTTCTCGAGATTCTGGATGATGGTGGTGACGGTGGTGCGGGGCAGGCCCAGATGGTCGGCGGCCCGGGTGAAGCTGTTGGCGTCGACGACCCTGGTGAACACCTGCATGGCCTGGAAGCGGTCCATGGCGTACCTCGGGTGTTAGGGGTGTGCCGAGATTATGAACAAATAATTGTTCGCCCGCACCGAATAGTGTTGTTTATGTAGAGATATTTATTCCGGGGAACAAAACAGCCAGAATGCCGCCATTCCGACAACCAAACGGTTACGGATCAGGCGGCCCCCGCAGCCACGGCGGGCCGCTCCGCCCATCGTCTCGATCACGTATCGCTCACCCGCGACGCCGGTTTTCGCCAAGGACCGGCCCCGCGGGCGTCCACGCCCCGGCGTGGCAAGAAACATAAATACCCCAGCGCAGGCCAGGCTCGCAGCCCGGCCCGGACGCGGCTACGCGTCCGCCGCACGTGATCCGGCGCCACCCGCGCCAGGCGGCAACACTGATCGGTGCCCGTACGCATTCCGCTCAAGGAACTGTAATGACCAAATCGCGCAATCGCCTTGCCCTGGCCGGCACGCTGGCCGTCATCCTCGTGGCCGGCGGCATCGCCGTGCTGCGTGGACACGGCGGCGCCCCCGCAACGGCCGCCGCCGCCCCCCAAGCCACTCCCGTCGACGTCGCCGTGGTCGTGCAGCGCCGGATCACCGACTGGCAAAGCTATTCGGGCCGCCTGGAAGCCGTGGACCGCGTGGAGATCCGCCCGCGCGTCTCCGGCACCCTGGTCGCCGTGCGGTTCAAGGACGGCGCCCTGGTGCGCAAGGGCGACGAACTGTTCACCATCGACCCCCTTCCCTACCAGGCCGAGGTGTCGCGGGCGGAAGCCAACCTGGCCGGCGCGCAGGCGCGGGTGGCCTACACCACCTCCGACCTGGCCCGCGCCAACCGCCTGATCGCCGACAACGCCATCGCCCGCCGCGACCTGGAACAGAAGCAGAACGACGCCCGCGAAGCCGCCGCCAACCTGAAGGCGGCGCAGGCAGCCCTGGAAATCGCCCGCCTGAACCTCGGCTACACCCACATCCTGGCGCCGGTCTCCGGCCAGGTGTCCAAGGCCGAGGTGACCGAAGGCAACCTGGTGGCCGCCGGCGCGGGATCGACGCCGCTGACCACCCTGGTCTCGGTCGACCGCATGTACGCCTCCTTCGACGTCGACGAGCAGACTTTCCTGAAGTACGTGAATCCGGCGCGCACCGGCAAGGGCGCCCCGGTGCCGGTGGACCTGGGGCTGGCCAATGAAGACGGCTATTCGCGCCAGGGCACGGTGCAGTACGTCGACAACCGCCTGGACACGACCTCGGGCACGATCCGCGTGCGCGCCACCTTCGACAATCGCGACGGCAGCCTGGTGCCGGGCCTGTACGCCCGCATCCGCCTGGGCGGCGGCGCGCCGCGCGAGGCGCTGCTGATCGACGAAAAGGCGCTGGGCACCGACCAGAACAAGCGCTTCGTCATGGTGCTGGACGACAGCAACCACGCGCAATACCGCGAAGTGCGGCTGGGCGCCAGCCAGGGCGGGCTGCGGGTGGTGGACAGCGGGCTGAAGGCCGGCGAGCGCATCGTCGTCAACGGCTTGCAGCGCATCCGGCCGGGCGACCAGGTCGACCCGCACGTCGTGCAGATGGCGGGAAGCTGGCCCACGGTGGGCCAGCGCCAGGCGCCCGACGGCAACGCGGCGGCGGCCAAGGCCGACACCGCGGCCGCCGCGCCGAATCCAGCATGAGCCGCGGCATGAACCGCTGCATGAATCGCGACATGAACCGCGGACGGGCCCAGCCCACGGACACAAGCGCCAACGGATGACCGGCGGCGCCGCGCCCGCCGCATCCGACCCAGCGTCGCTTCGAATCGACCGCGCGTACAGCGCCCCGGCCAACCGGGGCGCGGACGCCGCGCGCCGATGGCGTCGAATCGAACCAAGAGCCGAACCATGAATATCTCCAAATTCTTCATCGACCGCCCGATTTTCGCGGGCGTGCTGTCGGTGCTCATCCTGCTGGGCGGCCTGCTGGCCATGTTCCAGTTGCCGATATCGGAATACCCGGAAGTGGTGCCGCCGTCGGTGGTGGTGCACGCGCAGTATCCGGGCGCCAACCCCAAGGTGATCGCCGAAACCGTGGCCGCGCCGCTGGAAGAGCAGATCAACGGCGTCGAGAACATGCTGTACATGCAGGCGCAGGCCAACAGCGACGGCAACATGAACCTGACGGTCTACTTCCGCCTGGGCGTGGACCCCGACAAGGCCCAGCAACTGGTGCAGAACCGCGTGTCGCAGGCGCTGCCGCGCCTGCCCGACGACGTGCAGCGCCTGGGCGTGACGACGGCCAAGAGCTCGCCCACCCTGACGCTGGTGGTGCACCTGATCTCGCCGGACAACCGCTATGACATGACCTACCTGCGCAACTACGCGGTGCTCAACGTCAAGGACCGGCTGTCGCGCATCACCGGCGTGGGCGACGTGCAACTGTGGGGATCGGGCGACTACTCGATGCGCGTCTGGCTGGACCCGCAGAAAGTGGCCGAACACGGCATGACCGCCACCGACGTGGTGCGCGCGATCCGCGAGCAGAACGTGCAGGTGGCCGCCGGCGTGATCGGTTCCTCGCCTTCCCTGCCCGACGTGCCGCTGCAATTGAACGTCAACACGCAGGGCCGCCTGCAAAGCGAGGAGGAATTCCGCGACATCGTGCTGAAGACCTCGCCCAACGGCGGCGTGACCCGCCTGGGCGACGTGGCCCGCGTGGAACTGGACGCCGCCGAGTACGGCCTGCGCTCCCTGCTGGACAACAAGCCGGCGGTGGCGCTGGGCATCATGCAGGCGCCGGGCGCCAACGCGCTGGACGTGTCCAAGCAGGTGCGCGAAGCCATGGCCGACCTGTCCAAGGACTTCCCGCCCTCGGTGAAGTTCGACGTGGTCTACGACCCCACCCAGTTCGTGCGCTCCAGCATCGAAGCAGTGATCCACACCCTGCTGGAAGCCATCGCGCTGGTGGTGATCGTGGTGATCGTGTTCCTGCAGACCTGGCGCGCCTCGCTGATCCCGCTGCTGGCGGTGCCGGTGTCCATCGTCGGCACCTTCTCCCTGCTGCTGCTGTTCGGCTATTCGATCAACGCGCTGTCGCTGTTCGGCATGGTGCTGGCCATCGGCATCGTGGTGGACGACGCCATCGTGGTGGTGGAAAACGTCGAGCGGAACATCTCGGCGGGATTGTCGCCGCGCGAAGCGACCTACCGCGCCATGCGGGAAGTCAGCGGGCCCATCATCGCCATCGCGCTGACGCTGGCGGCGGTGTTCGTGCCGCTGGCCTTCATGACCGGCTTGACGGGCCAGTTCTACAAGCAGTTCGCCATGACGATCACGATCTCCACCGTGATCTCGGCCTTCAACTCCCTGACCTTGTCGCCGGCCCTGTCCGCGCTGCTGCTGAAGGACCACCATGCCAAGCCGGATGCGCTGACCCGCGTCATGAACAAGGTGCTGGGCGGCTTCTTCCGGCGCTTCAACCAGGTGTTCAACCGCGCGTCGGAACGCTACTCGGTGGGCGTGAGCGGCGTGATCAAGCGCAAGTCGGCCGGCCTGCTGGTCTATGCCTTGCTGCTGGGCGCGACGGTGGGCATCTCCTACCTGGTGCCGGGCGGCTTCGTGCCGGCGCAGGACAAGCAGTACCTGGTGGGCTTCGCGCAACTGCCCAACGGCGCCGCGCTGGACCGCACCGAGGACGTCATCCGGCGCATGGGCGACATCGCCCTGAAGGAGCCGGGCGTCGACCACGCGGTGGCCTTCCCCGGCCTGTCGATCAACGGCTTCACCAACAGCTCCAGCGCCGGCATCGTGTTCGTCACGCTGAAGTCCTTCGAGGAACGCAACCGCGAAGGCCTGAGCGCGGACAAGATCGCGGCGTCGCTGAACCAGAAGTTCGGCGGCCTGAAGGATGCCTTCATCGCCGTGTTCCCGCCCCCGCCCGTCATGGGCCTGGGCACGCTGGGCGGCTTCAAGCTGCAGATCGAGGACCGCGCCGCGCTGGGCTACGAGGCCCTGGACCGCGCCGTCCAGTCCTTCATGGCGGAAGCCGCCAAGCAGCCCGAACTGGGACGTTCCTTCTCGAACTACCAGATCAACGTGCCGCAGCTCGACGTCAAGCTGGACCGCGTCAAGGCCAAGCAACTGGGCGTGCAGGTGACCGACGTGTTCGACACCATGCAGGTCTACCTGGGCTCGCTCTACGTGAACGACTTCAACCGCTTCGGCCGCGTGTTCCAGGTGCGGGCCCAGGCCGACGCGCCCTTCCGCGCCCACGCCGAGGACATCGGCCTGCTGAAGACGCGCAACGCCGCCGGCGAGATGGTGCCGCTGTCCTCGCTGGTGCGGGTGTCGGAAACCTACGGCCCGGAAATGGTGGTGCGCTACAACGGCTATACCGCCGCCGACATCAACGGCGGCCCGGCCCCGGGCTACTCGTCCGACCAGGCCAAGGAGGCGGCCGAGCGCGTCGCCGCGGCCACGCTGCCGCGCGGCATCAAGTTCGAGTGGACCGACCTGACGTACCAGCAGATCCTGGCGGGCAACGCGGGCATCTGGGTCTTCCCGATCAGCGTGCTGCTGGTGTTCCTGGTGCTGGCGGCGATGTACGAGAGCCTGACCCTGCCGCTGGCGGTGATCCTGATCGTGCCCATGAGCATCCTGGCGGCCTTGACCGGCGTCTACCTGACCCAGGGCGACAACAACATCTTCACGCAGATCGGCCTGATGGTGCTGGTGGGGCTTTCGGCGAAGAACGCCATCCTGATCGTGGAGTTCGCCCGCGAGCTCGAACTGCAAGGCCACAAGCCGCTGCAGGCCGCCATCGAGGCCAGCCGCCTGCGCCTGCGTCCCATCCTGATGACGTCCATCGCCTTCATCATGGGCGTGGTGCCGCTGGTGTACTCGTCCGGCGCCGGTTCGGAGATGCGGCACGCGATGGGCGTGGCGGTGTTCTTCGGCATGCTGGGCGTGACGCTGTTCGGCCTGTTCCTGACGCCGGTGTTCTACGTGGTGTTGCGCAGCATCAACCCGCGCCCGCTGCATTCGGCGGCCAAGCATGAAGCGCCGGTGACGGCGCACGGCGAACGCGAAAACGAAGGCGGGGGCGCCGCGCCCACGCCCGCCATCGCCGCCGAACATTGATATCTGGATGAAATCGACATGAAGCACGTGCAACGCTTTTCCATGTCCTTGCTGGCGACGCTGATCCTGGCGGGCTGCTCGCTGACGCCCACCTATGAGCGTCCGGCCGCCCCCGCTTCGGCGGCCTTCAAGGAAGCCCTGCCGGCCGACCAGGCCGGGCAGTGGAAGACCGCCCAGCCCGCCGAGGATCAATTGCGCGGCGCCTGGTGGGAATTGTTCAAGGACGAACAACTGAACCGCCTGGAGCTCCAGGCGCAGGCCGCCAACCAGAACCTCAAGGCGGCGGCCGCGCGCCTGGCGCAGGCGCGCGCGCTGCAACGGCAGACCCGCGCCGGCCTGTTCCCGGAGATCACGGCCAACTTCGGCCCGACGCGCCAGCGCGCGTCGCCGGCCTCGCAAGGCCTGCCCGACGACGGCCCGGCCACCTCCACCACGCTGTGGCGCGCGCAGGCCGGCGTCTCGTACGAGGCGGACCTGTTCGGCCGCGTGTCGGCCAACGTCGACGCCGCCACCGCCGACGCGCAACAGAGCGAGGCCTTGCTGCGTTCGGTGCAACTGGCGCTGCAGGCCGACGTCGCGCAGAACTACTTCCAGGTGCGGCAACTGGATGCCGAGCGCCAGGTCTACGTGCGCACGCTGGACCTGCGCGAGCAGACCCTGAAGCTGGTCGAGCGCCGCTACAAGGAAGGCGACATCAGCGAACTGGACGTGGCGCGCGCGCGTTCCGAACTGGCGTCGGCGCAGTCCGAGGCCCTGGGCATCGACCGCAGCCGCGCCGCCGCCGAACACGCGCTGGCCGTGCTGCTGGGCCTGGCGCCGTCGGCGTTCACGCTGCCGCCCACGCCGCTGGCGCGCATCGACCTGCGCGTGCCCGCCGGCCTGCCCTCGGGGCTGCTGGAGCGCCGTCCCGACATCGCCGCCGCCGAGCGCGCGATGGCCGCCGCCAACGACCGCATCGGCGCGGCGCGCGCGGCCTTCTTCCCGCAACTGGATATCACGGGCTATGCCGGCTATGAATCGTCGGAACTGGGACACCTGTTCCAATGGTCCAGCCGCACCTTCCTGCTGGGTCCGTTGACGGGCGCGATGCTCAGCCTGCCGATCTTCGACGCCGGCCGCCGCCAGGCCGGCGTGGACCGCGCCCGCGCGGCCTACGAGGAAGACGTCGCCAACTATCGCCAGAGCGTGCTGGGCGCCTTCCGCGAAGTGGAGGACAACCTGGCCAACCTGCGCATCCTGGACGACCAGATCGGCGCGCAGGACCGGGCGGTGCAGGCATCGGCGCGGGCGGCGCAACTGTCGCACACGCAGTACCGGGAGGGGTCGATCAGCTACCTGGACGTGATCGATTCCGACCGCACCGTGCTGGCGCAGCAGCGCGTGTCGGTGCAACTGGACGGGGCCCGGGCGCTGTCCACCGTCAACCTGATCCGCGCGCTGGGCGGCGGCTGGGGCCTGCCGACGCCGCAGGTCGGCGATACCGGGAAGGTGGAGCAGCCCGCCGCCCAGGCCGCGCCCGCGCCCGCCCCGGTCGGCGACATGGCCGCGCGCTGATCGGCCGCCGATAGCGGCGTTCGCCTCGCGGACGGCGTGTTTCAGGCATCATAGGAAGCGCCATCGCCACGCACCCAACCGTGGCGATGGCGCTTCTTTCTTGCACATGGGAAAACCGCCATGAACGATGGACCCCGCGACACACCGGCCGATCCCGCCGCGCCCGCTACGTCCGGCGCACCCGCCTGTCCCATCGCGCCAGCGTCCCCGGACGCGGCGCGCGGCGCGGCCGGGGCGCCGGCGGCGCAATCGACTACCGCGCAACGGCCCGTCCGCCTGTTCTTCGCATTGTGGCCGGACGCCGCCACGGTGCGGGCGCTGTCGGCCTGGTCCGCGCAGGCGCAGGCCGTCTGCGGCGGCCGCGCGATGCGGCCCGAGACCCTGCACCTGACCCTGGCCTTCCTGGGCCAGGTCCCGGCCGAACTGGTCGAACCGCTGACGCGGCTGACCCTGCGGCGCCCCTTCGCCCCCGGCAGCCTGCGCCTGGACCGCTACGGCGTGTTTCCGCGCCAGCGCATCGTCTGGGCCGGCCCCGGCGACGGCGCGCCCGCGCTGGCCGCCGAGGTGGACGCCCTGTGGCGCGACCTCGGCGCGCTCGGCGACCTGCGGCCCGACCATCCCTTCCGTCCGCACGTCACCCTGCTGCGCAACGCGGACACGGCCATGCCGCCGCCCCCTCCCCCGCCCGCGCTAGACTGGCATTACGAACGCTGCATGCTGGTACAGTCGGCGCAGGACGGCCAGTCGCGCTACCTCGTCAAGGCCGCCAGCCGGTAAGAGCAAGGCGAGGCCGCGGGGTTATCATCGCGTTCTGCCCCGCCGGATATCCCGGCCGGCCTCCCTCTCCGCGCGGAACGTTCTGCAAAGTATGTTGATCCTGCTCGATCAAGACGGCGTGCTGGCCGATTTCGAACATGCCTTCCTGGACGCCTGGCGCCGGCGTCATCCGGACATCCCGCCCGTCGAATACGAAGACCGCAAGTCCTTCCACATCCTGGAGGACTATGCGCCGGCGCTGCGCGACCGCGCCGAGGCCATCTATACCGAACCGGGCTTCATCCGCAACCTGCCGCCGGTGCCGGGCGCCATCGAGGCGGCGCGCGAGCTGCTGGACCTGGGCCTGGACGTGCGCATCTGCAGCTCCCCGCTGCGCCAGTACGAAAACAACGTGGCGGAGAAATACCACTGGGTCGAGCGCCATCTGGGCCGAGACTGGACGGAGCGCCTCATCCTGACCCGAGACAAGACCCTGGTGCAGGGCGACATCCTGGTCGACGACCGCCCTTCGATCGACGGCGCCGCGCGCCCGAACTGGCGCCACATCATCTACGACGCGCCGTACAACCGGCAGGAAACGGGACGGCCGCGGATGACCTGGGCCAATTGGCGCAACGTCCTGGGCGGCGAGCTCTACCGCTCGGACAGGTAAGGGACGCGGGGCGCTCGTCCGCCGGCGCGGGACGGCCTGCCCGGCGGCACTAGGGAATACCCTCGGCCGCCTCCACGCAAACGCCGCGGAAATTTCTCTCTTTTTTGCGCGGGAGAGAAATGTCACATACGAACGGCAGCCTGGAAGGGCTATCCTTTCAAGGCGTGCTCGCCGGCGCCGGTCCGGCATCGGCGGCGGCATCCGCAGGGGGAAGACGAAATCATGAACCTTTATCGCATGCTCAAGCAGCGCGAATCGGAAGAAAAGCCGATCGGGGTCGCCCTTATCGGGGCGGGCAAGTTCGGTTCGATGTTTCTCAGCCAGGTGCATCGCACGCCCGGCATGCGCCTGCTGGCGGTGGCCGATCTCAGGCCCGATGCCGCCCGCGCGGCGCTCACCAAGGTGGGCTGGCCGGCGGCCGCCCTGCAAGCCAAGTCCATCGGCGACGCGCGCCGCAGCGGCGGCGTTTTCTGCACCGACGAGACCGACCGCGTCATTGCCCACGGCGACGTGGAGGTGGTGATCGACGCCACCGGCAACGCCGCGGCCGGCATCCGCCACGTGCTGGCCTGCTGCGATCACGGCAAGCACATCATCATGGTCAACGTCGAAGCCGACGCGCTGGCGGGACCGCTGCTGGCCCGCAAGGCGCGCGAGGCCGGCATCGTGTACTCCCTCGCCTACGGCGACCAGCCGGCGCTGATCTGCGAAATGGTCGACTGGGCGCGCGCCAGCGGCTTCGAGGTCATCGCCGCCGGCAAGGGCACCAAGTACCTGCCGGCCTTCCACACCTCCACGCCCGACACCGTCTGGCCCTACTACGGCTTCACGCCGGAAATGGTGGCGGCGGGCGACTTCAACGCGCAGATGTTCAACAGCTTCCTCGACGGCACCAAGAGCGCCATCGAGATGGCCGCCGTGTCCAACGCGACGGGCCTGCTGCCGTCCCCGTCCGGCCTGCACTTCCCGCCTTGCGGCGTCGACGACCTGGCGCGCGTGCTGCGGCCGCGCGAGGACGGCGGCATGCTGCATCACCGCGGCCAGGTGGAGACGGTGTCCTCGCTGGAACGCGACGGCCGGCCGGTCTATCGCGACCTGCGCTGGGGCGTCTACATCACCCTGGCCGCCGACAGCGACTACGTCCGCCGCTGCTTCCAGGAATACGGCGTCGTCACCGACCCCAGCGGCAACTACTCGGCCATGTACAAGCCCTATCACCTGATGGGCATGGAGCTCGGCATCAGCGTCGCCAGCGCCGCCCTGCGGCGCGAGCCCACGGGCGCGCCGGCCGGCTGGCATGGCGACGTCGTCGCCACCGCCAAGCGCGAACTCGCCGCCGGCACGGTGCTGGACGGCGAAGGCGGCTATACGGTCTACGGCCGCCTGATGCCGGCGCGCGACTCGGTCGAGGGCGGCTACCTGCCCCTGGGCCTGGCGCACAACGTCAAGCTCAAGACCAACGTCCGCGCCACCCAGGCCCTGCGATGGTCCGACGTGGAATACGACGCCGACTCGCCGGTGGTGCAGTTCCGCCGGGAAATGGAAGGCGGCCACCGCTGAGGCGAACCGGCCCAGGCAGAGGGATCGCCGCCGGCAGGGCGGCGGTCTGTCGCTTTCTTGCAAGCAAAACGACCCAGAACGTGGAGAAATTGCGGCGGCGCCGCCGCGCGCGTTGCAGAGCAAGGGCTGGCTGATATATAAATAAAAATCGTTCTTATTTATATTCGTTCGCCATGTCCATGCACGAGGCCGGGCCCGGGGCCCTGTCGACGACCGAACTGCGGGTGCAGCACGCCTTGCAGACGCTTTACCGGGAGCATCATGGCTGGCTGCAGGCCTGGCTGCAACGGCGGCTGGACAACGACGCCTGCGACGCCGCGGACCTGGCCCAGGACACCTTCGTCCGCTTGCTGGCCAGGCCGGAGCCGGTGTCGATGCGCCAGCCGCGCGCCTTCCTGACCACGATCGCCAAGGGGCTGCTCGTCGACCTCTGGCGCCGCCGCGAGCTGGAGCGCGCCTGGGTCGAGGCGCTGGCCCACCTGCCCGAACCCGAAGCGCCGTCGCCGGAGGAGCGCCTGTGCCTGTTCCAGACCCTGGCGGCGATCGACTACGCCCTCGCCAGGCTGCCGCGGCGCGCGCGCCAGGTTTTCATGTGGGCCCGGCTGGAAGGAATCTCCTGCCCGGCGATCGGCCAACGGCTGGGCGTGTCGCTGGCGACGGTGGAGCGGGACCTCGCGGCCGCGCTGCGGCTGTGCTACGCGGCGAGGTTCGAATCGTGAGCGCGCGTCCGGTTCCGGCCGAACCGGGACGCGGCAATCCCGGCATCCCCGAAACCGTCATCGACGCGGCGATCGGCTGGGCGGTCAAGCTGCATTTCAACGCGCCCGGCGAGGAAACGCGACGCGCATTCGAAGCCTGGCGCCAGGCCGCACCGGCGCATGCGGCCGCCTGGCTGCGCGTGCAATCGCTGGCCACGGATGCGGGCCGCGGACCCGCCGCGCTGGTGGCCGACACCTTGCGCCGCGCCGAAGCCGCCGCGGCCGCCCGTGCCTCGGGACGCCGCCGCGTGCTGGCATGGTTCGCCGTGGGCGGCGTGGCGGCGCTGGCCGGCAAGGCCGCCTATGATCGCGCGCCCTGGCAGCGCCTGCTGGCCGAGTACAGCACGGGCATCGCCGGCCAACGCACGCTGAACCTGGACGACGGCACGGAAGTCGTCCTCAACACCGACAGCGCGATGGACGCCGAGTTCGGGCCCGAGCGCCGCCTGCTGGTATTGCGGCGAGGGGAAATCCTCGTCGCCACCGGCGCGGACATCCCCGTCCACCGGCCTTTCTGGGTGCGGACGCCGTACGGCGCCCTGCAAGCCGGCCCGCCGGCATCGGGCGCCCGCTTCGACCTGCGGCTGGAGGACGACGGCGCGCGCCTGAGCGTGCAGGAGGGCGCGGTTCGCCTGCACCTCGCGGCCGGAGACGACGGCATCCTCGCGCAGGCGGGACAGCGCTGGTGGTTCGACCATGCGCGCGCCGTGCCCGCGCGGCCCAGCGGCCTGCGCGACGATAGCTGGGCCCAGGGCGTCATCGTCGCCGAGGATGCCCGCCTGGAGGACCTGCTGGCGGAACTGGCCCGCTACCGCATGGGCCGCATCGCCTGCGACCCGCGCATCGCCGGCATCAGGGTTTCCGGCGTCTACCAGGTGCGCGACACCGACGCGGCCTTGCGCTTCCTGGCGCGGACCCACGCCCTGCGCGTGGTGAGCCATACACGGTTCTGGATCAGCGTGGAACCGGCGACCGCATGACGAGTGATGAGGGGATTTCCTTTCTCGTCCGGCATTGAAGGAAAGAGCGCTGCTTTCGCCGCCCTCTTCCCCCTGGACTCCATGCCCCGAGAAGAGACACATGACTTTTTCACGCCCATCGCGCCGCGCTGCCCGCAACGCCGCGCGCCCCGGCCGCCTTCCCCTCGCATTCGCCTTGCGGACCGCCGCGTGCCTGACGCTCGCCGCCGCCACCACGCCGGCCGTCCACGCCCAGGCGGCTCCCTCCGCCGCGCCGCTGTCCTTCGACATCCCTGCGGGTCCCCTGGACGCGGCCCTCACCCACTATGCCCGCATCGCGCGGGTCAACCTCTCGTATGACGTCGCGCTGATCAAGGGCGCCTCCACGCGGGGATTGCAAGGCAGGTATTCCGCCTCGGACGGGTTGAACCGGCTGCTGGCGGGCAGCGGCATCGAAGCCGCGCCGCAGCCGGACGGCGGCTACGTGCTGCGTCCGGCGCCGCGCCCGCCCGCCACGGGCGCCACCACCCTGCCCACCGTGTCGGTCACGGGCAGCGCCGCCACCGACACGGCCGGTTTCGTGGCGGCGGACACCGCGGTCGGCACCAAGACGGACACCCCCATCGTCGACATTCCGGCCGCCGTGTCCGTCGTGACGCGCCAGGAGATGGACACGCGCGGCGTGCAGAACCTGCAACAGGCGATCGCCTATACCTCCAGCGTCGCCGTCGACGAATACGGCGCCGACGACCGCTACGACTATTTCCGCATCCGCGGCTTCGACGAGACCACCCTCGGGACCTACCGGGACGGCCTGCCCGCCCGCGTCCCCGCCTGGTTCACCGCCAGCCGCGTCGAACCTTATGGGCTGGAGCGCGTGGACGTGCTGAAGGGCTCGACCTCCAGCCTGTTCGGCCTGAACGCGCCCGGCGGTCTGGTCAACGCCATCACCAAGCGCCCGACCGACGAACCGCTCGCCGAGATCTACACCACGCAGGGCGCGGGCCATCACGAAGCCGGCTTCGACGTCGGCGGCCCCGTCGACGCGGCGGGCAAGTGGAAGTACCGCCTCACCGGCATGTGGCAGAACGCCGACTACGGCTACGACTACACCAAGGACAACCGCCTCTATATCGCGCCGGCGCTGACCTACAGCCCCGACGCCAACACCACGCTGACGCTGCTGGCCGACTACAGCCAGCGGGAAAGCTCGACGGCGCGTTCCTTCCCCGCCGACGTCGATCTCAGCCTCAACAAATTCCTGGGCGAGCCCAGTTTCCACCATTTCAATACCCGACAGACCGACGTCGGCTGGCTGTTCGAACACAGATTCGGCAACGGCTGGACGGTTCGCTCCAACGCGCGCTATACCCACGTCGACCTGGACTACGCCGACGTCTATGGCGCGACCGTCGATCCCACCGTGGACCGCACGGCGTTCTCGGTGGCGGGCAAGAGCGACCGCTACACGATCGACAACCAGGTCCAGTACGACACGCGCTGGAAATCGATCGAGAGCAAGACGCTGGCGGGATTCGACTACACCGACGACAACACGCACGAGAACATCCTGCTGGGAACGGCGCCGGGGATAGACATCTACCATCCCGTCTACACCGGCCGTTCGAGCATCAGCCTCGATCCCTACGTGAACTGGCGCGTCAAGCAGCAGGCCCTGGGTATCTACGGCCAGGAACAACTGACCTACGGTCCCTGGATACTCACGCTGGGCGTGCGCCAGGACCACGTGAACACCAAGGCCATCTACTACGACACCGGGACGCAGGACAACGACACGGCGTCCGCCTTCACCAAGCGCATCGGCCTGACCTACAAGTGGACCGAGGGGCTGGCGACCTACGTGAACTACTCTGAATCGTTCCAGCCGCTGGTGGCGCCCACGGCCAACGGCTATACGGTGGGCGGCTCCCTCAAGCCCCAGGACGGAACCCAATACGAGGCCGGGATCAAGTACCGGCCGGCCGGCACGGACGCGCTGTTCACCGCGTCCGTGTTCGACCTGAAGCAGACGAACGTGCCGGACGCCATCTCCGAGACCGAGCAACGCCAGATCGGCAAGGTGGGCGTGCGCGGGCTCGAACTGGAAGGCAAGTTCGCCCTGGCCGAGCGCCTGAATGCCTCGCTGGCCTATTCGTACTGGCACGGACGCATACTCAGCGACGGCATCGACGGCAATACCGGCAAGCGTCCCGACCACGTGCCCAACCACCTGGCGTCGGCCTGGCTTGACTACACCATTCCCGGCGACGGCTGGCGCGGCAACCTGACCGTGGGCGCCGGCGTGCGCTACATCGGGCAGACCTTCGGCGATAGCGCGAACGAGGTCTCGGTCGGCGGCCATGCGGTCTTCGACGCTTCGGCGAAATACGACATCAACAAGCGCATCAGCCTGCAGATCAGCGCGACCAATCTCTTCGACCGCAAGTACAAGGCGTCCTGCGACACGGTGAGCTGCTACTACGGCGATCCGCGCGCGGTGTACGCGACCTTGCGCTATCGCATGTAGTCCGGGGCCCAGAAAAAAAGCCACGTCCAATCCGGACGTGGCTTCTTCGTTGCCGACGTGGAGCGCGGCATCCGCGCCCCCATGCCCGCGGCTTACTTGCGGCGAAGCTGGCTGACGTCGCGCACGGCGCCGCGGTCGGCCGAGGTCGCCAGGGCGGCGTAGGCCTGCAGGGCCTGCGACACCACGCGCTCGCGGCCCAGCGGCTGCCAGGCGTCGTGGCCCAGCGCTTCCATCTCGGCGCGGCGCTTGGCCAGCTCGGCATCGCCGATCGCCAGGTGGATGGAACGCTTGGGGATGTCGATCTCGATGGGATCGCCATCCTGGACCAGCGCGATATTGCCGCCTTCGGCCGCTTCGGGCGAAGCATGGCCGATCACCAGGCCCGAGGAACCGCCGGAGAAGCGGCCGTCGGTGAACAGCGCGCACACCTTGCCCAGGCCCTTGGACTTCAGGTAGGACGTGGGGTACAGCATTTCCTGCATACCGGGGCCGCCCTTCGGGCCTTCGTAGCGGATCACCACCACGTCGCCCGGCTCCACCTTGTCGCCCAGGATGCCGTCGACCGCGTCGTCCTGGCTCTGGAACACGCGGGCGCGGCCCTTGAACACCAACTGGCTTTCATCGACGCCGGCCGTCTTCACGATGCAGCCCTTCTCGGCCAGGTTGCCGTACAGCACGGCCAGACCGCCGTCCTTGGAATAGGCGTGCTCGATGTCGCGGATGCCGCCGGTCTTGCGGTCGTTGTCCAGCGTCAGGTACGTGGCGTCCTGGCTGAAGGCGACTTGCGTGGGCACGCCGCCGGGCGCGGCGCGGTAGAACTTCTTCGCTTCCTCGTTGCCGTCGGCCTGGATGTCCCACTTGGCGAGGGCATTGCCCAGCGTGCCGCTGTGCACGTTGCCCGCCGACAGGTCGAGCAGGCCGCCGCGCGCGAGCTCGGCCAGGATGCCGATGACGCCGCCGGCGCGATGGATGTCCTCGATGTGGTACTTGTCGGTGGCGGGCGCCGCTTTGCACAGGCAGGGCGTCTTGCGCGAAATGCGATCGATGTCGGCCATCGTGAAGTCGACGCCGGCTTCCTGCACGGCCGCCAGCAGGTGCAGCACGGTGTTGGTCGAGCCGCCCATGGCGACGTCCAGCGTCATGGCGTTCTCGAAGGCGGCGCGCGTGGCGATGTTGCGCGGCAGGACCGACTCGTCGTCCTGTTCGTAATAGCGGCGGCACAGGTCGACCACCAGGCGGCCGGCCCCTTCGAACAGGCCCTTGCGCCACGCGTGCGTGGCGACGATGGTACCGTTGCCCGGCAGGGACAGGCCCAGCGCTTCGGTCAGGCAGTTCATCGAGTTGGCGGTGAACATGCCGGAACAGGAACCGCAGGTCGGGCAGGCGCTGCGTTCGACCTCGGCCACGTCGGCGTCCGACACGGCGGGATCGGCGGCCTTGATCATGGCGTCGATCAGGTCGATCTTGGCGGCGATCTTGGCCTGGGTCGGGGCCTTCACCTTGCCCGCTTCCATCGGGCCGCCGGACACGAAGACCACCGGTATGTTCAGGCGCATGGCGGCCATCAGCATCCCCGGGGTGATCTTGTCGCAGTTCGAGATACAGACCATGGCGTCGGCGCAGTGCGCGTTGACCATGTATTCGACCGAGTCGGCGATCAGCTCGCGCGACGGCAGCGAATACAGCATGCCGCCATGTCCCATGGCGATGCCGTCGTCGACCGCGATGGTGTTGAATTCCTTGGCGACCGCGCCGGCCTCCTCGATCTGGCGCGCCACCAGCGCGCCCAGGTCGCGCAGGTGCACGTGGCCGGGGACGAACTGGGTAAAGGAATTGACCACCGCGACGATGGGTTTACCGAAATCGCCGTCCTTCATGCCGGTGGCGCGCCACAAGGCGCGCGCGCCGGCCATGTTGCGGCCGTGGGTAGAAGTGCGGGAACGATAGTGCGGCATGATTTTTCTCGGTCTTGCCAGGGGGGAAACCCAACATCATAACGGCTAAGCCGGGTAATGGCCGCCGGACCCGAGGAGGATGAGGGGATTCGGGTTTTTCCCTTTCAGGTTTTTCCTTCCTGTTTTTCCTTTTTTATACGTCGCATAATCCGTCCCGGCTTTGTCCGCGGCCGGGCCGGGTGCACACTGGCGGCCGTTCTCCCCCTTTCACCTATTGCAGCGCAGCAGCCATGTCCCCGTCCTCCTCATCCCAGCTCATCATCCGGGACGCCCAGAGCGGCGATTTTCCCGCCATCCAGGCCATCTACGAGTACCACGTGCTGCATGGCACGGCGTCCTTCGAGTTGACGCCACCCGACGTGGACGAGCTGCTGCGGCGCCATGCGGCGGTGGTGGCGGCGGGACTGCCGTATCTGGTGGCGACGCTGGACGGCGCGGTGGTGGGATATGCCTACGCGACCTTGTACCGGCCGCGGCCCGCCTACGGGAATACCTGCGAGGATTCGGTGTACGTGCAGCCGGGGATGGCGGGACGGGGCCTGGGCGGGAAGCTGCTCAATACGCTGATCGAACAATGCACGGCGCGGGGGTGGCGGCAGATGCTGGCGGTGGTGGGCGATAGCGCCAATGCGGCGTCGCTGGCGCTGCATGCGCGGTGCGGGTTTCATCCGGTGGGGACGTTGCGGTCGGTGGGGTTCAAGCTGGGGGAGTGGAGGGATACGGTGCTTATGCAGAGGGGGTTGGGGGTGGGGGATGGGGAGGATCCTGCTCCCAAGGTGTAGCGGTGTCCCGGGGTTTTTCGGGTGGTGTTCCTGAGGTTCTTTCGGTGGGTGTACCTGAGGTTTTTTTTTGGGGGGGGGGTGTACCCGAGGTTCTTCTGCCGGCCCGTCCAGGGTGGGGCCCACGGGCGGGAGGTCGCTACGGTCTGGCGCCCGCCGGCGCCAGACTTCCCGACGGCGCCTGCGGCGCCTGGGCTAGCTCCAACACCCGCCCATGGGCCCCACCCTGGACGGACCTGGGGTTTCTTGGATTCGAGACGAAACTCAGTCGGGTTGGACCAGGACTTTCTGGATTCGGACGGAGCGCGGGGTGGGGTTCGCCTGGCCTGGCTGACCGGCTTGGGCTTGCCTCTACCTACAACCCACTACTTCTTACTAGTTACCCACGCTCTGGGATTGGGGCGGGCGGGGTTGCCTGCTGGCCTGCCAGCGTTCCCAGCCGGCTTTGCGTAGGACGCAGGCGGGGCAGGTGCCGCAGCCGTAGCCCCAGGCGTGGCGGGAGCCGCGTTCGCCCAGGTAGCAGGTGTGGCTGTGTTCGACGATGGTTTCGACGAGGTCGTCGCCGCCCAGGTTTTGCGCCAGTTCCCAGGTCTGGGCCTTGTCCAGCCACATCAAGGGGGTTTCGATGGTGAGGCGGGTGCCCAGGCCCAGGCCTAGCGCGACCTGTTGCGCCTTGATGGTGTCGTCGCGGCAGTCGGGATAGCCGGAGAAGTCGGTTTCGCACATGCCGCCGACCAGGACGTCGAGTTGGCGACGGTAGCCGAGCGCGGCGGCCAGGGTCAGGAACAGGAGGTTGCGGCCCGGGACGAAGGTGTTGGGCAAGCCGTTGGCCTGCATTTCGATGGCGCGGTCGCTGGTCAGCGCGGTGTCGGCCACCTGGCCCAGCACGGACAGGTCCAACAGGTGGTCCTCGCCCAGCCGCGCGGCAAGCCCCGGCAGGCGCGCGCGGAATTCCTCAAGGACGCGCAGGCGCGCATCCAGTTCGATGCGATGGCGCTGGCCATAGTCGAAAGCGACGGTTTCCACATGCGCATAACGCGCCAGGGCCCAGGCCAGGCAGGTGGTGGAATCCTGGCCGCCGGAAAAAAGGACCAGGGCGCGACGTTGATGGGTAAGCATGGAAGAAGGACTGCAAGGAATACGGAAGAAGCAGGCACTTTACCGCCGGCGCGGCGGTCGGCGCCAGTGGGCCGCGGGCAAGCGTGCCGGGCTATGAGGCCCTTCAGATGCACGCCAGGAGGGTCGGATGCCGCCGGTAGCGCCGGATATGGGTAGCGCCAACAGGCCGGCGCGCGACGGCGATCAGCGGCGCCGCAGCGCCAGGTTCATCTGCGCGGCGGCCTCGCGTAGCGGCGGGAGGAATGCCGCCAGCATTTCCTCGCGCGTATAGCGGCTGGCATGGCCGCTGACGTTCATCGCGGCGATGACCTTGCCGGCGCGGTCGGTGACCGGCACCGCCACCGATTGCAGGCCGGGCTCCAACTCCCGCTCGACGCAGGCATAACCCTGCTCGCGCACCTGCGCGATCACGCGCTTGAGCGCGCCGGCGTCCGTGACGGTTTCGCTGGTGTAGGCCGCGCGCGGCGTGTCCGCCAGGAGGCGGTCCAGTTCCTCGTCGCCGAGGCCGGCCAGGAGCACCCGGCCCATGGAGGTCACCCACGCCGGCAGCCGGCTGCCCACCGACAGGTTGATGCTCATCACCTTGTGCGCCGCCAGCCTCAGGATGTAGACGATGTCCGCCCCGTCCAGCACCGCCACCGAACACGATTCGCGCGTGGCCTGGGCCACGGCTTCCATATAAGGCAGCGCAAGATTCCACAAGGGCGTGGCCGACAGATAGGCATACCCCAGGTCGAGGATGCGCGGCGTCAGCGTGAAGCGGCGGTCGTCCACGCGCACGTAGCCCAGGTGCTCCAGGGTCAGCAGGATGCGCCGCGCCCCGGCCCGGGTCAGCCCGGTGCGGGCGGCCACCTCGCTCAGCGTCATCTGCGGCGCGTCGGGACCGAACGCGCGGATGACGGCCAGGCCGCGGGCAAAGGACTGCACATAGGAATCGCTGGGCTGTCGGGGCGCGTCGGTATCGGTCATGAAGAAAACGGGGTGGGCTTCGGCCATGTGTTCACCCTGAGGACACTCTGTCTTGACACAGGGTGGACGGTCATGGAATATGTTCGATTATAGAACCAAAGTTCGCTATTAGAACAAATAGATGGAGACAACCCTCTCCTGCCCGGCCGCCCCGACCGAGGGGATCCGGCACGCTGATGGCGACTTGCGGATCGACAGCCTTATTTCCCCTCTCGGACAAGCAGGATAGCGATGATCTCGAAAATCGTTAATAGCGCGGCAGCCGCCGTGGCCGACGTGCCGGACGGCGCGACCATCATGATCGGCGGCTTCGGCCCGGCCGGCCAGCCGATGGAACTGATCGATGCCCTTCTGGCGCAAGGCGCCAAGGACCTGGTCATCATCAACAACAACGCCGGCAACGGCACCACCGGCCTGGCCGCCCTGCTGGGCGCGAACCGCGTGCGCAAGATCGTCTGCTCCTTCCCGCGCCAGACCGATTCGCAGATCTTCGACGGCCTGTACCGCGCCGGCAAGATCGAGCTGGAACTGGTGCCCCAGGGCAACCTGGCCGAACGCATCCGCGCCGCCGGCGCCGGCATCGGCGGCTTTTTCTCGCCCACGGGCTACGGCACGCCGCTGGCCGAAGGCAAGGAAACGCGCGAGATCGACGGCCGCCATTACGTGCTGGAGTCCCCGCTGCACGCCGACTACGCGCTGATCAAGGCGCTGAAGGCCGACCGCTGGGGCAACCTGGTCTATCGCAAGACCGCGCGCAACTTCGGACCCATCATGGCCAGCGCCGCCCGCGTGGCCGTGGCCCAGGTCAATGAAGTGGTCGAGCTGGGCAGCTTGGACCCGGAAGCCGTCGTCACCCCCGGAATTTTCGTGCAGCGCGTGGTGCAGATCGATGCCGCGCCCGCCGGCAAGGAGCAAGCATGAGCAGCAAACTGACCCGTGACCAGATCGCCGCGCGCGTCGCCCAGGACATTCCGGAAGGCGCCTACGTCAACCTCGGCATCGGCCTGCCCACGCTGGTGGCCAATCACCTGCCGGCCGATCGCGAAATCGTCCTGCACACCGAAAACGGCATGCTGGGCATGGGCCCGGCGCCCGCCAAGGGCGAGGAAGACTATGACCTGATCAACGCCGGCAAGCAGCCGGTGACCCAGGTTCCGGGCACCGCCTTCTTCCACCATGCCGATTCCTTCGCCATGATGCGCGGCGGCCATCTGGACATCTGCGTGCTGGGCGCCTTCCAGGTGTCGGCGCAGGGCGACCTGGCCAACTGGCACACCGGCGCGCCGGACGCCATCCCCGCCGTCGGCGGCGCCATGGACCTGGCGATCGGCGCCAAGCAGGTCTTCGTCATGATGGAGCTGACCACGCGCGAAGGCGCCAGCAAGCTGGTGGAGCGCTGCAGCTATCCGCTGACCGGCGTGCGTTGCGTGTCGCGCGTCTATACCGACGTTGCCGTATTCGACATCCGCGCCGATGGCGTGTACGTTATCGACCGGTTCGGCGGCGTCAGCGAGGACGACCTGCGCCGCATCACCGGGCTGCCGCTGCATTTCGCGTAGGTCCGCCGGGGCTGGCACGGGGGCTGGCACGTTACATGCGTCATCGGCGGCGCCACGGGATCACCGGACCGTGGCGCGCATCCTTCCAGATCGCGCGCCACGCCATTCGAACAAACCGGAAGCCGCCATGAAACGCTTGTTCGCCACCCTCCTCCTCTCCTGCGCCGCCGGCCTGGCCGGCGCCCAATCGCTGCCGCAAGGCGTGACGCTGGACGCGCTGCAAGCCATGCGCGACAACGGCACCGGCCAGACCATGATCACCGGCACGCTGCACAACGACACCGGCCGGCCCCTGAACAGCGTCTCCGTGGTCTTCACGTTGTACGACGCCCAGGGTCACAAGGTCGGTGAAGCCTCCGACATTACCTACAACCTGCCCAACGGCGGCAACTGGGGCATACGCGCCACGGCCACGCAGCCGTTCACGCGCTTCACGGCCTACGAAGTGCGGGTGCAGTAAAGCGGACCGACGCTTCGTTCGCGTTAATCACTGCCGCGCCGCCGGCCGCAGATCCAGCCGATGCACGGCTTCGCCGGGCAGGAAAGGCGTGGCGCGGCCTTCCATCCAGGCCGCATTGCCGGCGAGGAAATAAGGCGACAAGGGATGCCCCGACGCGCCGCCCGGCATATGCAGGATGCCCGACTGCTCCTGCCCCGGCGACACCACGAAACGTTCCGAGGCCCCGAAGGCGGGCCGTTGCACGCGCGGCAGATGCAGGTCGCCGGGCATCGGCGTGGCGGGCGCGGACAGCCAGCCGCCCAGCGCGGGCGGCAGCAGGCGCGCGAAGGGATGGGCCAGGGCCAGGCGGTTGCGGTCGCCCCAGCGCGCCTGTGCCAAGCCGCCGCCGGCATCGTCCTGCGCGATGACCTCGTCGGCCATCGCCAGCATGAATGCCCGCCAGTCGGCATAGCGCCGCGGCACCCATGCGCGCTCGCGCGCCAGCACCCGCATCACGGCTTCCAGGCGCGAGGAAGCGCGTCCCAGCGCAAGCGGCCAACCCGGCCGACCGGCCTGCCGATCGGCGGCACTGCGCGCCGCCAGCCGCGCGTCGAGGCCGCCGAACCAGGCCTGGTACAAGGCCTCGCGAAAATCCCGCACCAGCGTATAGCCCACGGCGTCGGCATCGGCGCGGCCGTTCCAATCCGCCACCAGGCGCGCCATCTCCGCGCGCCGCGGATGGTCGGCGACGGCCTCGGCATCCAGGCTCGCCAGCAGCAGGTCGCGCCACGGCGTGATCCAGGTTGCGCGATCGTCCAGTTGTATGGCCAGCAGATCGCTTTCCCTGCTGCTCGGCCGCGCCAGCAGGTCGTCGCGGATCTGCCGGCTGCGCGTGCCGGCGTCGGCCCCGCCGTCGCCGATGCGCGCCTGCATGGCGGCGTCGCCAAGCTGTGTACTGTTGGCCGTCCACAGCCGGCCCGCCGCGGGGTCGAGGACGACGGGATAATCGGCCGGCGCCATGCGGCGCAACGCGGCCTCGCGCGCGCCGAGCGCGGATGCCGGCACCGGATAGCCTTGCGGGTCCAGCGTGGACGCCGGCAGCGGTCCCGCCAGCGTCCAGCCGATGCGGCCATGGCGGTCCGCGACCAGGATGTTCTGCGTCGGCACGCCGGCGCGCTGGGCGGCGGCGAGGGCCTGCGGCAGGTCGCGCGCCTGCTCCATGGCCATCAGGCCCAGGTCGACCGCTTCCGGCAGATAGGCCACCCAGCGTATGGCATAGGAGGCATCGCCACTGCGGAACAAGGGCCCCCAGGGCGTTTCGCGCACCGTCAGGCGCACGGGTTCGCCGCCGCGCACGGCGATGGTCTCGACGTGTTCCTCGGCCAGCCGCCATTCCCCGCCGGCGCCGCGATAGCGCCGCGGATCGGCGGGGTCGCGCTCCACCCGCACGAGGTCGACGTAATGGCCATAGCTGTTGGTGTAGCCCCAGGCCACGTCGCCGTTGCTGCCCGCCACCACCAGCGGCGTGCCCGGCAGGCTGACGCCGGAAACCCGCCGCGCCGGCTTGCCGTCCGGCCCCGATAGCACGAGCGTCAGGCGATACCAGATGTTCGGCAGGCCGAGGCCCAGGTGCATGTCGTTGGCCACCATGGCGCGGCCGCCGGCGCCGTGCGCGCCATCCACCGCGAAGCTGTTGCTGCCGACGGCGGCATTGCCGTCCAGGCCGGCCTGCATGGCGCGCGCCACCGTCGCGCCGAACGGCGCGGCGGACGCGCGGGGCGTGGTGGCCCCGAGCCCCGTCGCCACCGGCGCATCCAGCCAATCCGGCCGCGTCGCCGGCACGGTCAACGCCGGAATCGCGACGGGCGCCTGGTCCAGCGGCGCATCGATCTCGCTGGCGCCCGGCGTCAGGAAGGCGAGCAGATCCGGCGGCAGCGTGTCGCGCAGCAGGCCTCGCCCCAGCACCCGCGAAATCTCGCCGGACTGCAAGTCCAGGTACATGGCGTCGACCACCAGCAAGGTGTCCTCCGGCCGCCAGGGCTCGGGCCGGGTGCGCAGCAAGGCATATTCGAACGGCCGCGCGCGCAGCGCCCGCACGGCGTCGTTGACGCCGTCGGCATAGCGCCGCAGCAGCGCCTGCCCGTCGGCGTCCAGCGCGGCGTACGCGGCCTCGGCGCGGGCGCGGAAGCGGTGCAGGCGATTGCGCCGGTCCAGCGGCACCGCGTCCGCGCCCACCAGGGCCGACAACTCGCCCGCCGCGATCCGGCGCAACAGGTCCATCTGGAAAAAACGATCCTGGCCATGCACGTAGCCGGTGGCGTAGGCGAGGTCCGCGCGGTTGGCCGCCGTCACCGTCGTCACGCCCTGCGCGTCGCGTTCGATGCGCGCGGGCGCCGCCAGGCCGGCGGCCGCCACCGTGCCGTCCAGGCGCGGCAGGCTGGCGCGCAGGAAGCCCCAGGCCGCCAGCGCCGCGACCATCCCCGCCAGCGCGAGGGTGGCCAACGCTGCGAGGCCGCGGCGCCGCCATGGGCCGCGCCGCGGCGCGACGGGCCGCATTCAGTGCAATTCCAGCAGCATGGGCTGGTGATCCGACGCCGCGCTCTGCTGGTCGACCTCGCAGCGCGCGACGCGCTCCGCCAGGTCGGCGGTGACGAAAAAGAAATCGCAGGGGAAAGGACCGTCGGCCCATTGTTCGTGGTCATGCACGCCCGTGGTGGGCGCGCGCCCGGGACCGGCGACCGGACCGGGATGCGTCAGCAGCCAGGCGTCGAGGAAGTCCGGCGCGCCCGCCGTGGCCGGCATGGGCGCCACCATGCGCATATAGGCGCTGTCACCCGCCGCGCTGTTGAAGTCGCCGCAAACGATGGCCGCCGTGGGCCGGTCGGTGGCCGCGAACGGCGTGCCCGGCTTCTCCAGCGGCGCCGGCCTGCGCGCGTGCGCGCAGCCTTCGGCGTGGATGATCCGCAGGGCCTCCACCTGCGCCAGGCGCTGCGTCTCGGAGTAATACTCCAGGTGCGTGGTGATGACCCGCACCAGGCCCTTGCCGCTATCGATCACGGCCTCCAGCGCAATGCGCGGCATGGAAGGCACGCCGGGATCGGCCGGCCAGGGCAGGCTGTGCCGCCACACCTGGCGCACCGGCAGGCGCGTCGCGATGGCATTGCCGAAGTGGCGGCGCGGGGCGCCGTCCACCGCCGGCGGCAGGTCCACCGCCACGCCTTCGAGCACCGTGTATCCCGGCAGCAAGCCGGCCAATTCCGCGAACTGGTCCGGCCCCGTGCCACCGGGCAGGCCCGCGCCGTCCCCCGTTGCGGACCGGGTATCGAAGCCCCGGCTCACTTCCTGCACGCAGAGGACGTCGAAATCCGCCAGGCGCCTGGCCTCGCTGACGATGCACGGCAGATCGACCCGGCCGTCGCAGCCGCGGCCCCATTGGATATTCCAGCAAACCAGTTTCATGCACTGCCTCCTTTGATCCCACCTTTTTAGCAGCCGGGCAGGAAGCCGGTCCAGTGCCGTGCGGCCGGAAGCCGGCCCTTGCGGGACAGGGCGCTAGCGCTTGGCGGAACCGGCGGGATCGGCGGCGGCCGCGGAATCGCCAGAAGCGGAAGCGGATGACGCGGCGGCGGCATCGGCGGCGTCGCCCAGGCGCGCGGGGTCGACCTCATGCCTCTGCCATCCCCCGCCCAGCGCCTTGTACAGCGCGACCAGGTCCGTGGTCACCAGCACGGTCTGCTGCGCCAGTTGCACCCGGCTGTCGCTCAGTTGGCGTTCGGTGTCGAGGACGTCGATGAAACTGTTGAGCCCGCTGCGGTAGCCGTCGCGCGCCAGGTCGAAGGCGCGGGCGTTGGCGTCGGCCACGCGTTGCAAAGTGGCCTGGCGCGCCTGGTCGGTGCGATAGCGCACCAGCGCGTCGTCGACGTCGCGCAAGGCGGACAGCACCGTCTGGCGGTAGTTCAGCACGCTGGCCGCCTGGTCGGCCTTGGCGATGGCCACCTGCGCGCGCAACGCGCCGCCCTGGAAAATCGGAATGCTGACCTGCGGCCCGATCGAATAGAAATGGCTGGCCCAGCGCGTCAGGTAGCTGGCCTGCGTGGCGCGGAAACCGAACTGCCCCGTCAGCGAGATGTCCGGGAACAACTCCGCGATGGACTCGCCCACCTGCGCCGTGGCGGCATGCAGGTCGGCCTCGGCGCGGCGAATGTCCGGCCGCCGCCGCGCCAGGCTGGCCGGCAGGCCCACGGGCACCGTGGGCGGCACCGGCGGCACCGCGCCGGGCGTCGACAGCTCGGCGTCCAGCGTGCCGGGCGGCTGGCCCAGCAATACCGCCAATGCGTTCAGGGCCTGGGCCGCCTGCTGCTCGAATTGCGGCAACTGCGCGGCGATGGCGCCCAGTTGCGCGTCGGCGCGCTCGACGTCGGTCTGGCTGGCCAGGCCCGATTGCTGGCGGCTGCGGGTCAGGTCCAGGGTGTCCTGCGACACGCGCACCTCGTCGCGGGCGATGCGATCCAGCAACTGGGCGCCGCGCAGCATCGCATAGGTGCGCGCCACCTCGGCCTCCAGCGACACCAATGCGTCGTTGCGATCCTCCAGGGCCGACTCGGTCTGCGCGTTGGCGGCCTCCACGCCGCGCCGCACGCGGCCGAACAAATCCAGTTCCCAACTGGCGTCCACGCCCAGCGTGTAGAGGTTCACCGGCTTGTCGGCTTCCTCCAGGATTTTCTTGCCGGCGCTGCTGGCCTGCGCGCCGGCATCGGGCGAGATGTCGTTCAGGGGAGAGTCCGGCGCGCCCAGCCGATCGATCTTGCCCGGGATGCCGCGCGATTCCAGGATGCCCTTCAACCCCAGCTTCTGATAGGTGTAGCTGCCCGTGCCGTTGAGTTGCGGCAGCGCGCGGGCGCCGACGGCGCGCGCCTGCTGGCGCGCCGCGACGATGCGCAGCACGGCCTGGCGCAAGGTCAGGTTGCCCGCGATGGCGCGATCGATCAGCGAATCCAGCACGGAATCGTTGAAGCCGCGCCACCATTGCGGATCGGGGTCGGTGCTTTCCGTCACGGAAGCGGCCGGCGCGGCAGGCGCGCGCTGGCGGTCGGCGTAGTCGGCCGGCGCGTCGGCGTTCGGCGGCTTGAAATCCGGGCCGACGGTGCAGGCGGCGCACAGCAGCGTGACAAGCGCCAGCGCGGCCAGGCGCAGTACGCGGGGACCGGGCGCGCGGCGCAAGGAATTCCTCGTCATCGGCCGGGCCATGCTCAATGCCCTCCGGCGCCGCCCGCGGCGCGCGTGGACGAGAAGAAGAAGGTCAGCGGAATGAAGCACCAGGCGAAAATGCCGCATATTGCGAAGATGTCGATGTAGGCCAGGATGGTGGCCTGGGAAACGAAGGTCTGGTACATGTGCGCCGTCGCGGCCTGCGTCTGGTCGCCCACCGCGCCGGTATAGTCGCGCAGGGCCTGGCCCACCCGCTGCACCGAGTCCTGGTATTGCTGCGACAGCGGCGACATGTTCCCCACCATGTGCGCCATGCGGGCCTGCAGGCGCTCGCGTATGCCCGCCGTGGCCAGGGAAATGCCGATCGATCCCGCCACGTTGCGGAACATGGTGAACAGCGCCGCCGCATCGTCGTTCAGCTCCTTGGGCAGCGTCACGTAGGCCAGGGTGCTGGTGGGCACGAACAGGAAGGCCAGCGCGAAGGACTGCGCCATGCGCATCAGCACCAGGGTGTTGAAATCGATCTGCGGCACCAGGTGGTGGGAATAGAACAAGGCCGCGCCCAGGAGAAAGAAACCGACCGCGATCAGGTGGCGGGTCTCCACCTTGGGCATGATCTTGCCGACGATGGGAATCATGAAGGTGATCAGCAGCGCGCCCGGCGACAGCACCAGGCCAGCCAGCGTCGCCGTATAGCCCAGTTGCTGCTGCGAAAGCTGCGGGATCAGCACGGAGCTGCCGTACAGCACCGCCGCGAAGGCGGCGATAGTCGCGCAGCCCAGGCTGAAATTGCGGTCGCGCATCACCCTCAGGTCGACCACGGGCCGGCGCGCATACAGCAGCCACGTCACCGCGCCCACCAGCCCCACCACCGCCAGGGCGGCGAAGACGCAGATGAAGGTCGAGCCGAACCAGTCCTCGTCCTCGCCGCGATCCAGCATCACCTGCAGGCAGCCCAGCCCCAGCGCGATCAGGCCGATGCCCGGCAGGTCGATATGGCGCTTGCCCTTGGGCACGGGCTTCTGCCACGGCGGGTCCTCCACCACCTGCATCACGGCGAGCGCCGTCAGCAGGCCCACCGGCACGTTGATCAGGAAGACCCAGCGCCAGGAAAAATTGTCGGTGATCCACCCGCCCAGCGTCGGCCCCAGCACGGGCGCGACCACGATGGCGACGGCGGACACCGAGAAGGCGCGGCCGCGCTGCGAAGGCTCGAAGGTGTCGAGGATGATGGACTGCTGGCAAGGCTGCAGGCCGCCGCCGAAGAAGCCTTGCAGCATGCGGAATACGATGAGTTCGCCCAGGTTGGTGGCGATGCCGCACAGGAAGGAGCAGGCGGTGAAGGCGACGATGCAGATCATGAAGTAGCGCTTGCGTCCCAGCGTGCGCGACAGGAAACCGGAGATGGGCAGCACCACGCCGTTGGCCACCAGGTACGAGGTCAGCGTCCAGGTGGCCTCGTCATAGCTGGCCGACATGGTGCCGGCGATGTGCGGCAGCGAGACGTTGACGATGGTGGTGTCCAGCACCTCCATGAACGCCGCCATCGTCACCACGATGGCGATGGTCCAGGGGTTGGACTGCGGCCGCCACTGGGCGGCCCCGCCCCCAGCGCCGGATGCCTGGGCCGCGGCGCTCATTGCAGCGCCACCGTGGGAACCACCGACAAGCCCAGCGGCAGCGGCAGGTCGGGATCCGTGCCGCTGTCGATGACGATCTTCACCGGCACCCGCTGCACGATCTTGACGAAGTTGCCCGTGGCGTTCTCCGCCGGGAACGCGGAGAAGCGCGAGCCCGTGCCCAACTGGATGCTGTCCACGTGCCCGCGCAGCTTCAGGTGCGGATAGGCGTCGACGTCGATATCCACCTTGTCGCCCGGCCGCATGCGGTCCAACTGGGTTTCCTTGAAGTTCGCCGTCACCCAGACCGTGGGCGGCACCAGCGCGAAGACCGTCGTCCCGGCCTGCAACAGCGAACCGACGTTCACGTTGCGGCGCGTGACCCAGCCGTCGCCGGGCGCGCGCACTTCGGTATAGGACAGGTTCAATGCCGCCTGCTCGACCTGCGCCTCGGCGGCCTGCAACTGCGCCTCGCGCGCCTGCACCAAGGCCTGCGCCTGGTCGATCTGCTGCCGCACCACGTCGGCCGCCTGCACCTGCGCCTGCGCATTGGCGAGTTCCGCGAGGGCCGTGCGCTGCTGCGCGGTGGCCGTATCGACGTTCTGCTGGCTGGTGGCGCGGGGATCGACGCTGCGCTGGCGGCGGTAGGCGGCCTGCGCGTTGGTCAGGTTGGCCTCGGCGGACTTCTCCTGCGCGCGCGCCTGCGACAACTGCGCGGGATACTGCACGCGCGCCAGCGCGAGCTGGGTGCGCGCCTGGGCCAGTTGGGCGGCCGCCAGGGCGCGCTGCGCCACGGCCTGGTCGTGCGCGGCGATGTAGTCGCGCGGATCGATGCGCAGCAGCACGTCGCCTTGCTTCACCCGCGTGTTGTCGTTGACGTTGAGCTGCACCACGTAGCCGCCGACCTTGGGGGCGATGGTGACGGCGTTGCCCTCGGTATAGGCGTCGTCGGTGCTGACCTGGTTGCGGGTGAGGAACCACCATACCGCGCCGCCCACCACCAGGACGAGGGCGACGATGCCCAGGATGATCAGCGGCTTCTTGCTGCGCTTTTGGCCCTTGCCATCATTGCCCTTGCCGTCCTTGCCCTTGCCGTCATCATCCTTGCCGTCCTTGGCATCACCGTTCCTGCCGCCGCCGTCATCGCGACCCCTGCCCTCGCCGCCATCCTTCCCGGTGTCGCCGTTCTCGCGCCCCTCCGCGCCGCCGCCGGCCCGCGCGTCGTCGTCGTCCCGGGACGACGTGTCATTTCTACCGGTTCGCGCGTCGTCCCGGCGGCCTTCCCCCGGCGCGTTCCCGTCGGCGGCGCTGTGATCGTGTTCGGTCTGCTCGGCCATGCCCATGCCCTTCCGATTGCTCATCCGAGGGCCGGCGGCAAGCGTCATGCCCCGGGATGACGGCAAACTGAATGGATGGCGGATCAGGGAGCGCGCCGCCCCCCGGCCTCGAACCGTCCCCGGCGATCAAGGCCAGGCGGGCCGGTCCATATGGAATTCGTTCTCGCGCGTAATGCCGAAATAGGCGCTCGGGCCGCCGCCGCGCAGGATGGGTTCGCCGGCGGCGGTGTCGTAGACGCCGTCCTTGATCAGGTCGCGGCGGATGTGGATGCCGACCGCTTCGCCCAGCACCAGCCAGGCATCGATATCCCCGCCGTCCTTGTCCTTGAGCCGCACGATCTGCGTCAGCTTGCATTCGAAGGCGACGGGCGTCTCCTTGACGCGCGGCACGCGGACCAGGCGCGAGGGCTCCGGCGTCAAGCCCGCCAGCTTGAACTCATCCACCTCGGCCGGGGCCGGCGCGCTGCTGCGGTTCATGGCCTCGGCCAGCGGCCGCGTGGCCAGGTTCCAGACGAACTCGCCGGTGGCCTCGACGTTGGCCAGCGAATCCTTGCGGCGCAGGCTGCAGAAGCCGACGATGGGCGGCTTGTAGTTGAACAGATTGAAAAAGCTGTAGGGCGCCAGGTTCAGGGCGCCGTCGGCGGCCTGCGTGGACACCCAGCCGATGGGGCGCGGCGCGACGATGGCGTTCAGGGGATCGTGCGCCAGGCCATGGCCGGCGGAAGGTTCGTAGAAATGGATATCGGACATGGCGGCGGACCGGGGAGAAGTGAATGCCGGTGATATTACGCCACGCTCCGATTACGCCCCGCTCATTGGACTACCCTCCTGTCGCTGCGCGACCCCTCCCCGGGGGAGGATTCGCGCTTGGGGCGGCCCGGCGCGCTCATTCCGCCAGCGCCGCGGCCAGCGCCACCGAGGCGCGCGCCGCGCGGCGCCTGGCCGGCTCGGGCGGCTGCTCGGCGCGCATGGCCTTGAGCACGGCCTCGCACTTGGCCGCCAGGTGCGCCGTCAACAGGGCGCGCATGCGCGCGCCGTCGCGCCGTTCCAGCGCTTCCAGCATGGCGGCATGGTCGGCCATGGCGGCGTCCCATTTTTCCTGGTCGAAATTCGAGCGGTAGCGCAGGGACTGGCAGCGCATGTTCACCCGCCGATAGGTCTCCGTCAGCATGCCGTTGCCGGCGGCCGCGTTGATGGCCTCATGGATGCGGCGGCTCAGTTCGAAATACGGCGCCAGGTCGCGGCGCGCGTGGCAGGCCGTCATCTCGGCGTGCAGCATGCGGATTTCGTCCAACGCCGCGGCGTTGATACGCGCGCAGGCCAGTTCGCCCGACAAGGCCTCCAGGCCGCCGATCAATTCGAACAGCTCGATGATTTCCGGCTCCGTCAGCCGCAGCACCTCCGCGCCGCGGTTGGGCAGCAGCCGCACCAGGCCCTCCACGGCCAGCACCTTGAAGGCCTCGCGCAAGGGCGTGCGCGATACCTTCAACTGTTCGCAAAGGATGCGTTCGTTCAGCCGCTGTCCCGGCGCCAGGCGTCCCTGGACGATCAAGGCGCGCAGGCGGCCGACCACGGCATCGTGCAAAACCGGATGATCCAGGCCGGCATGCGGCGGCGTGTCGAGGTCGTTGGACATGAAAACGGGGCGCGGGCGAAATGGAATTCGAACTTTACCGATAAAAAGGGCCGCCGGCCCGGGCCCTCCCCTTATGACGCATACTAGGGAAAACCCGCATGCCGTGGCGCCGGCATTCCATTAGCATCCTTGCAAAATTGCATGCAAAAAAACCAAGGATCTCTTATGACTTTCCGCCCTCCCTACCGCGGCGGCAGGCACTTCCTGCAAATTCCCGGCCCCAGCAATATCCCCGACCGCATCCTGCGCGCGATGGACTATCCCACCATCGACCATCGCGGCCCCCAGTTCCAGGTGCTGGCGCGCAAGATCCTGGCGGATCTCGGCGAGCTGTTCGGCACGGCGCAGCCGGTCATGGTCTATCCCGCCTCCGGCACGGGCGCGTGGGAAGCGGCGCTGGTCAACACCATGGCGCCGGGCGACCAGGTGCTGATGTACGAGACCGGCCACTTCGCCGCGCTGTGGCAGAACCTCGCGCGCAAGCTGGGCCTCGACACGGAGACGCTGCCCGGCGACTGGCGCCATGGCGTCGATGCGGCCGCCATCGAACGGCGGCTGCGCGCGGACGACGGACATCGCATCAAGGCCGTGTGCATCGTGCACAACGAAACCTCCACGGGCGTGCTGTCCGACGTGCCGGCCGTGCGCGCGGCCATGGACCGCGCCGGCCACCCCGCCCTGCTGATGGTGGACACCGTGTCCTCGCTGGGCGCGGTCGAATACCGCCACGACGACTGGGGCGTGGACGTCACGATCTCTGGATCGCAGAAAGGCATGATGCTGCCGGCCGGGCTCTCCTTCAACGCCATCAGCGCCAAGGCCCTGGCCGCGGCCGAACGCGGCGGCATGCCGCGCAGCTATTGGAACTGGCAGGACATCATCCAGGCCAACCAGAAAGGAAGCTGGCCCTACACGCCGGCCACCAATCTGCTCTATGGCCTGTCCGAGGCCTGCGACATGCTGCGCGAGGCCGGCCTGGCGCAGGTCCATGCGCGCCACATACGGCACGGCGCCGCCGCCCGCGCGGCCGTGGCCGCGTGGGGGTTGGAGAACAACTGCGCGGATCCGGCCGAATACAGTCCGGTGCTGACGACCGTGCGCATGCCGGAAGGCCATGACGCCGACGCCTTCCGCGCCATCGTCCTGGACCGCTTCGACATGTCGCTGGGCCAGGGCCTGGGCAAGCTGAGCGGCAAGGTCTTCCGCATCGGCCACCTGGGCGACTTCAACGACCTCAGCCTGATGGGCACGCTGGCCGGCGTCGAAATGGGCCTGGCGCTGGCCGGCGTCCCGCACCGCGCGGGCGGCGTGCAGGCCGCCATGGACGTGTTGCGCGAGCACGCGGCCGCCGCGCGCTGACGCGCGGTCAAGCGCGGTCCAGCGCAGTCAGATACACACAAGCGCTTCCACGCGCACGACGATCGGTGCGGCGATTCGCGCCGGCCGATCGCCGGCGGCGACGCAACTCTCGACGTCCGCGCCGCCGGCATCTCGTACGCCCTTCACGGGTGTACGAACACATCTCCCTCTTCGCTTCCCTTCGCTTCCTCTCCGCCTCTCCACGGCCCTCCGCGTAGCGCCGCGTTACTAGTGATTACGCCAGGCTCCCGAGGCTTCTGGGACACAATTCGGACTCCCGCACACACCGCGGGCAACGCAAGCGAGCCCGCTTCGAAAACGTGCTCACGGGCGCCGGACGAGCTTTCCAGAACAGGCGTGGCCGGTCCGTCTTTCGACCGCCGGCGGCTTCGCCATCACCGACAGGGTTGACGCCACCATGGATCTCTACGCCCCCACCATTTCTCCCCTGAACACGAGCAAACAACTGCAGACGGCGAGCGACGTCACCTCGACGCCCGAAGTGGCCGATGGGGGCGCGAGCGACACCACCGTCATGTACTGGGGCTGCTGGGAACCGCCCGCCACGAATCCCCAGGCCACCCCCTTCCAGGCGGTCCGCATCCAGCAAGACCAGATTTGCAATGGCGAGGCATGGTGCTGGTACAGCGTGACGGACAAGATAGGCAACACGTCCTATTCGGACGTCGCCAAGCCGCAGATCATCAACACCGGGCAATACCTCGACAAGCCCGAGGTGACGCCGGCCAATACCGAGGACCGGTCGGCCGGCATGCGGGTCGTCACGTCGCTGAAGAACAACTTCAACACGGACCTCTCGCTGCGCGACAGCGATATCGTCACCGCCGTCTGGTGGATCTACGACACCGGCTCGACGAATGGCCGGAGATATGCGAGTCCAAGGACGCTGGCGCACCCCCTCACGTCGGGCGTCTTCACGTTCCAGTCGTTGACGCCCGCGCCCGCCGAGAGCCAGTACGCGATCGTATCGTTCGAAGTCGAACGGCTGCAGCACAGCAGCACCACCGCGCCGGACGGATATCAAAAATTCTCCTCCGACGTCGCGCGCATCGACGGCAGCAACTGGTATACGCCGACGCCCGGCAAGCTGCCCGCGCCCCGCTTCGACGTCACGAACAACGTGATCGACCTGGACCGGATCAGCGGCGACATTTCGGCCTCGATCCCGAAGACCGACCTGATCACGGCGGCCAGCCAGGTCACGCTGATCGGCCTGAGATTCGACCAAGGCGGAAACCTGGTTCCCGGATCGGACTGGTCGCAGTCCGCCACCGTCCCCTTCACGCCCTATCCGTACAACGTGCCCCGCGCCAAGGTGGCGGTGGTGCCGAATGGCGGGGACTACCTCATCTCCTACTCCGTCGACAACGTCTTCTCCCCGACAAGCGCCGCGGAGGTCCAGCAGACGACGCCGCCCTCGCCCACCGTCAAGCTGGGAAGCCTGTGGGGATGGGGCGACGCGGAGTACGGAACGCTGGGATAGCTGGCCGCGCATCGAGGCATCCACGCGTCCACGTATCGACGTATCGAAGCATCGACGCATCGACATATGGGCGGCCCGTCCCGGCCCCTTTCCCACGCGCCGACATTGCCGCACACAGGAGAAATCGAAGATGAAGCAAAAGCATCCGACGGCAAGCCCGGAAGGCAATGCGACGCGCGCCGGCGCCCCGCCGTCATCCACGGACGCGCCGCCGAATCCGGCGGACCTCGCCGACACGCCGCTCAGCGGTCCGGTGTGCGTGAGAGTGGATTGGACCTTGCACGAAGCGGACCAGCATCCCGAGATCCAGGACGCCTTCGTCGGCGACAGCGCCAGTTTCTGGGTCCGGGGCTACACGGGGCCGACCAGCAGGACGCCGGCGGAAACCACGCCGCCCATCCTGTGGGAACCGCTGACCCGTCCTTTCGGAAACGCCGTCTATCCGCTGTCGACCGCGACGGTGACTTCCTATTACGCGACGCTGGCCCAGCCGCAATCCGGCGTCGTCACCGCCGAGTCCGTCTCCGATCCCGACCCGACTGTGCCCGTCGTCGATCCCCCGGACTACGGCGTGGCCTACGTTGTCGCCCACGACGTCGCCCTGGAAGTGCCGCCGCTCGACGCGAACACCCTCCCCTACGCGGGCCTGTTCAAGGTCAGGGTCTGGAAAGCCCCCACGGCCGTCCTCTCCGCGCGCACCGGCGACGGCTCGAGCGCCGCCTTCGATCGCTATTTCCAGACGCCCCTGTCCGTGAAGATCGCGGACAGCACGGGGACCACGCAGGGCACGCACGGCATGGCCGTGCGCTTCGACATCATCGGCGACGCCACCTTCGACCAGGCCGGCAGCAATCAACGCTTCGCCACCATCGGGCCCACCAGCGCGCAGGTCTTCTCCGAATACGGCACCGCCTATGCGCCGCGAATCAAGGCCGGCTCGAAGGTCGGGACCATACAGGTGCGCGCCTCGTCGAGATTCGCCGCCCAGCAGTTTCACTTCATCCTGCACGTGGTCGACCCCCAGGGCCCCGCCGACGCCGCCTACGTCGCGACGCACGAAGGCGACTACCAGGACCAGCTCGCCGGCAGCAAATTCGCCACGCCGTTGCAGGCCAAGGTCGACAACAAACTCAAGAATCCCGCGGCGACGGGCAACATCGTCTTCACGGTCTATCCGGTCGCCGACGGCCAATCGATCGCCGCCAGCTTCGACAGCGGAGAAACCACGTCCGTCTCCATATCCGTGCCGGTCGACGAAGGCTACGCCACCGCCACGCCCTTGAATGCCCTTTCCGGCACCGTCTCCCTGTCCGGCTACGTCACCAATCTCGTCTGCGCCTATGCGGACACCTACGACACCCAGAACAACGACCCGCGCACCGACGACACGGGCCAGGTCGCCCGATTCACCGAACGCGTGTGGAGCGGCAAGATCGCCTCCGTCGTCCGCGACGACGGCAAGAACGGGCAGACGACGGCGCCCGGGCAGTTCTTCGCCAACCGCCTGACCGGCACCGTCCTGGACGGCGCCTGGAAGCAGCCCCAGCCCGTGGACCGGATACGGGTGGCGTTCGCGCTGCAAGGGCCGGGGCAATTCGACGGCAACGACGATGTCCCGGTCGAGCAATGGGCCCCCGACCATGTCGTGGTTCTCACCGACGCGCACGGCGTGGCCACCGCCCCCCGTATACAGGCGCTGCGCGGGCAAGGCGGCAGCATCGTCGTCACCCTCTCGTGCCCCGTCTCGAACAGCACGCCGGCCTACACCATCGCGTCGGTGATTCCGCCCGACGAGGGCGTCTCCGTGGGCCTGCGCTCGGGCGACCTCCAGGACCAGGTCGTCCACGTGGCGTTCGCCAACCCCATGACCGTGGCCGTCAAGAACGCAAAAGGGGAGAACGCCACCTCGGGCCAGGTCACCTTCACCTGCCGCGCCACGAACGACGCGACCGGCAGTTTCAACGGCGCGGCGTCGGCGAACGCGCCCGTCGCCGACGGTTCGGCCATCGCGCCGGCGACGTTGCAAGGCGACGACGTCGTGCAGAAAACCGCGTCCTACGGCTATTTCGAAATCGCCGCCGCGACCGACCACACGACGCAGCCCTACGTCTTCCGCCAACGGGTATGGCGCAGCAAGCACGCCATATTGAAAGCGGTCAGCGGCGCCACGAACAACAGGACGAAGCCGGGCGAGTTCTTTCCCTTGCCGCTCATCCTCCACGTCGTCGGCCCCGACAACGAAGACATCGAAGACCTGCTGGTCACCTTCACCCTGCAAGGCCCGGCCGAATTCGTCTACGAACTGCGGCCGGAGCAGACGGGCGACACCTCCACCTCGGCCACCGTCCGGACCGACGGCGTCGGCCTGGCCAACGCGCCGCGCATCAAGGCGGGCGCGGACAACGGCCCGGTCGTCGTCACGGCGAACGCCACCGTGGCGCAGGACGCGCTTCCCTTCAACCTGACGGTATTGCCGCCGTCGACCGCCGCCTTCTCCGTCTATGCCGACCCGGCCACCGACTGCCAGGACACGATGGCCGGCGGCACTTACGCCGCGCCGCTCTCCGTCTCCGTCAAGAACACCGCGGGCGCCGACGCCACGACCGGAACCGTCACGTTCAAGATCTACAACAGCGCCGCGCTCGGCGGATTCGCCAACGAAACCGACGGCACGCAATGCGTCGTGCCCGTCGACAACGGCCGCGCCACGGCGACCGACCTGAAAGCGGCGACGAATTCGGCGACCGGCAGCTTCAGCGTCGTCGCTTATCCGACCAGCACTTTCTTCGGCGATCCGCCGACCGACACCTCGGACCAGACCGCGCACTTCACCGAAAGAGTGTGGGACAAGCAGTATGTCGCGCTCGCCAAGACGGCGGGAGACGATCAGCACACGACCACGAACCAGAGTTTCCCCGGGCACCTGGCGGTGAAGGCCACCGACACCCACAACAACAACGCCTTCGTCCCCGAGTACCTGGTGACCTTCGTCATCGCGTCGCCGGAACTCGCCGCGTTCGACCTGTCCGACCCCGACGTCATGATCGTCTCGGGCGACAACCATACGGTGATCGTGCGCGGCAACGAGAACGGGGATGCCATCGCGCCCCGCATCGTCGCCAACGCGAGCACCGGCGTGGTCCAGGTCCAGGCCTGCGGCAAGGCCGACCCGGGAACCGATTTCAAGCTGACGATAGACAGCGGCGCGCTGCCCCGGATCTACACCCTGGAGCCCACGCCCGCCGCCGACGTTGTCGCGGATCCCGACGATATGGACTTCACGCAGTTCCTGCTGAAAAAGAACGGCGCGGCGGCCCCGGCCGGGGTGGACGTCACCCTGACCATCACGCCCGCCGGCCTGGCCAGCTTCAAGATGAACGATCCCGGCGTCCTGAGCGTATTGGCGAAGACGGACGACAGAGGCCAGGTCGCCCATGCCATCTGGACCGGCGACAACGCCGGGACCGCCACCGTGACGGCGACCCAGCCACAGTCCGCCGATGGCGTGCAACGCATCATCATCGGCGCCGGCAGCGCATCCGCGCGCGGCGCCAAGGCCTGACCACCGTCCAAACCGAACGACAAAAAGCGGAGCACAACCATGACACCCGTATCGTCCCAAGGCGCCAGCCAGCCGTCGCCCCTGAACCTCGACGTGACATGCATGGGCGCCCCCTCGGCGAGCCTGGCCTGGTCGCCGGGCTCGACCCGTCCCGACGCCCCCCAGGCGGCCGGCTACGTCCGCATGGAAGTATGCATGGAGCAGTTCACAGGCCAGCATCCCGCCATCAAGGACGTGTTGCCGGGACAGCAGATCGATACGCTGGTGGCCCAGGCCCGCTATTACTTGCAGGGGCCGTCGGATCCGGTCGTTTCCCAATCCATCAAGTTCGCCTATGCCGCCCAGCCTTACGGCGCCGGCACCATCCCCGACGCCACGGCGACGGTGACGCCCGATGAAGTGAACGCCGCCGCGGGCGCGCAACACGGGGAAAGCGGCCAGACCCTCGTCAGCGGCAAAGGCTTCGTCGCGGCGGAAGTCACCGGCGCCAGCCCGATATCCCCGGACTACGGCCTGGCCTACATCGCCTGCTACGAAACGAACACGGCTTCCCCGCCGCCTTTCTCGCCGCAATGCGCGCCCTGGGCGGCGCTGTTCACGATCCGGGTGTGGCATGACGCGACGGCGAGGCTGGCCTATATCTTCGGGGACAAGCTGACGACCGCCCCCAACAGGAACTTTTCCGCCACGCTGTCCCTGGCGACCACGGACAGCGTCGGCTCCACGCACGCGGTCGAGGGGATGCAGGTCGTCTTCGACATCACCAGCGGCGGCGCGACATTCGATCCCTCCGGCGTCACCACCCGCTACTGCGAGATCACCAACGCCGGCCTGCGGGCCATCGTCATCTCGCAGCAAGGCGTCGCCATCGCGCCCCCGATCAAGGCCGGCCCGACGGTGGGCGCCATCGCGGTCAGGGCTTCATCGCCCTTTTCCCAGGACACCGTGCCCTACGCGCTCAGCATCGTCTGACGCGCCCGGCCGGCCGAGTTGCCGGCGAGCCGGCGCGCGGCATCCGACGCGAAGGCCGGCGAGTCCCCGATCCAATGCGCTGCCCCGTGCAAGAGAACGTCCATGAAAAAAGCCCCGACCTCAGCCAGCCATCCCGCCACCGCCACGGCCACGACGGGGAAGACATCGCGGGAAGCGCCGCCGTCCCCGAATCGAAACGGCGCGTCGGCGCGGCAGCCAGCCGCCCGCCCCGACGATTCTTCCGGCGGTCCGGTGTCCGTGAGAGTGGACTGGACCTTGCACGAAGCGGACCAGCACCCCCAGGTCCAGGACGTGCTCGTCGGCAACGACGCCACGCTCTGGGTCCGGGGCTATACGGGGCCGACGGGCGGCACGCTGGCGGAAACGACGCCGACCATCCTGTGGGAAGCATTCACCCGCCCTTTCGGCAACGCCGTCTATCCGCTGTCGACCGCGACGGTGAGCTCCTATTACGTGGCGCTGGCCCAGCCGCAATCCGGCGTCGTCACCGCCGAGTCCGTCTCCGATCCCGACTCGAGCGTGCCCGTCGTCGATCCCCCGGACTACGGCGTCGCCTACGTCGTCGCCCACGACATCGCCCTGCAAGCGCCGCCGCTCGATGCGAACACGCTGCCCTACGCGGGCCTGTTCAAGGTCAGGGTCTGGAAAGCCCCCACGGCCGTCCTCTCCACGCGCTCCGGCGACGGCACGAGCGCCGCCTTCAATCGCTATTTCGAAGCGCCGATCTCCGTGAAGATCGCGGACAGCACCGGCTCCACGCAAGGCACGCACGGCATGGCCGTGCGCTTCGACATCATCGGCGACGCCACCTTCGACCAGGCCGGCAGCAACCAGCGCTTCGCCACCATCAGCGCCACCAGCGCGCAGGTCTTCTGCGAATACGGCGCCGCCTACGCCCCCAGGATCAAGGCCGGCGGCACGCTCGGCACCATACAGGTCAGCGTCTCGTCGAAATTCGCCACCCAGCAGATACACTTCATCCTGCACGTGGTCGACCCCCAGGGCCCCGCCGATGCCGCCTACGTCACGGCGCAGCAAGGCGACGACCAGGACCAGCTCGCCGGCAGCAAGTTCACCACGCTGTTGCAGGCCAAGGTCGATAACAAATCCAAGAACCCCGCGGCGGCGGGAAACGTCGTCTTCACGGTCTATCCGGCCACCGACGGCCAGCCGCTCGCCCTCGCCTTCGACAAAGGCGATACGACGTCCACGTCCATATCCGTGGCGGTCGACGAAGGCTACGCCACCGCCACGCCCCTGAACGCCATTGCCGGCGCCTTCCCGGCCGCCGGCTACGTCACCAATCTCGTCTGCGCCTACGCGGACACCTACGACACCCAGAACAACGACCCGCGCACCGACGACTCGGGGCAGGTCGGCCGCTTCACGGAACGGGTATGGAACGGCGCCGTCGCCAGCCTCGCCCGGGACGACGGCAAGAACGGGCAGACGACCGCGCCCGGCCAGTTCTTCCCGACGCCGCTGACCGCCACCGTTCACGACGCCGCCTCGACGCCCCAGCCCGTGGCGCGCATGCGGGTCACGTTCGCCCTGCAAGGGCCGGGGCAGTTCGAGGCCACCGGCAGTACGCCGGTCGAACAATGGAGCCCGACCAGCGTCATCGTCGCCACGGACGAACATGGCGTGGCCACCGCGCCCCGCATACAGGCGGTGCGCGGACAAAGCGGCGCCATCACGGCCACCCTCTCCTGCCTGGCGTCCGCCGACCAGCCGACCTACACGATGACCTCGGTCGTGCCGTCCGACGAGGGCGTCTCCATCGGCCTGGGCTCGGGCGACCTGCAAGACCAGGTGGTTCACGTGCCTTTCGCCAGTCCCATGACGGTGACCGTCAGGAACGCGCAAGGCGACAACGCCACCTCGGGCCAGATCACCTTCACCTGCCAGGCCACGAGCGATGCGGCCGGCAGCTTCAACGGCGCCACCTCGGCGGACGCGCCCGTCAACAACGGCGCGGCCGTCGCGCCGACCACCTTGCAAGGCGACAACGTCCTGCAGAAGACCGAGTCCTACGGCTACTTCGAGGTCGTCGCCGACACGCCGCATTCGACGCATACCTACACCTTCCGCCAGCGGGTATGGCGCAGCAAGCACGCCTTGTTGACAGCGGTGAGCGGCGATACGAACAACAAGGCAAAACCCGGCGAACTCTTCCCCATTCCGGTCGTGGCGCACGTCGCCGGCCCCGACAACGAGGACATCGAAAACCTGCTGGTCACCTTCAGCCTGCAAGGCCCGGCGCAATTCGTCTACGCATCGGCTCCGGAACAGGCGGGAGACGCCGCCACCTCGGCCACCGTCCGGACCGACAAATCCGGCCTGGCCAACGCGCCGGGCATCAAGGCGGGCGACGTATCGGGAAGCGTCACCGTCACCGCCGATGCCACCGTGGCGCAGGCCGCGCTTCCCTTCGGCCTGACGGTCTTGCCCACGTCGACCGCCTCCACCACCGTCTATGCCGACCCGGCCGCGGATTTCCAGGACACGATGATAGGGGGTGCCTATGCCGTGCCGCTCTCCGTCTCGGTGAAGAACAGCAGCGGCGCCGACGCCACGACAGGGACCGTCACGTTCAAGATCTATAACGGCACCGCGTCCGGCAGGTTCGCCGACGAAACCGACGACACGCAATGCGTGGTCCCCGTCGCCAACGGCCACGCCACGGCGACCACCCTGAGGGCGACGACGAATTCGGCGACCGGCAGCTTCAGCGTCGTCGCCTATCCCACCGATACGTTTCACGGCGATCCGCAGACCGATACGTCGGACCAGACCGCCCACTTCACCGAGCGGGTGTGGGACGAGGTGCACATCAATCTCAACAAGACGGAGGGGGATAACCAACACACGGACAAGGGCCAGTACTTCCCCGAGCGCCTGCGGGTGCAGGCCGTCGATTCCAGCAAGGACAACGCGCCGGTGCCTCAATACCTGGTGACGTTCACCGTCTCGACGACGGATCTCGCCACCTTCGACCTGTCCGACCCGACCGCCCCCATCGTCTCGGGCGACAGCCATTCGGTCACCGTGCGCGGCGGCGAAGACGGGCATGCCGTCGCGCCTCGTCTCCTCGCCGCCGCCACGACCGGCGCGGTCGCGGTCCAGGCGCACGGGACGGTCGACGCAGGCGCGAACTTCAACTTGACGATAGACAACGAGTTGCCCGCGATCTACACCTTGAAGCCGGATGCGAACTACAAGAAAGTCCTGCCCAACTCGACCGCCAAGGCCATCTTCACGCTGCTCGACGGCAACCGCAAACCCGTTCCCGGGCAATTCGTCCAGTTCTCGCTCGACCAACCCGGCATCGTGAGCTTCAGCCCGAACGATCCGCATGCCCTCACGGCGGACCCGGTCCAGACCGACGCGGCCGGCGAGGCGTCCGTCGACCTGTACGCCGGCAACACGCTGGGAACGGCGAACCTGAAGGCAAGCAACGTGCAATCGACGGATGGCTACATGAGCATCGTGGTCGCCAACTGAGCGCCAACCGGGCGCCCACTGAACACAACCGAGCCTGAGCCGATCCGGCGCCCGCATCCAACCACCTCCTTCCATCGGAACCGCCATGAGCCACGCTTCCTTCCGCCATCCCCAGACCGGCCAGGACCAGATCAATTCGCCCTTCGACAAGAACAACTGGGTCGCGCTCAGCGCCAACTACGAACACGCCGTCGCCATCGACGCCAACGGCTACGTATGGGGCTGGGGCAAGAACGACAAGGGGCAGTTGGGATTGGGCCCCGGAAAGGCCAATATGTACACGACCCCGCAGCGTATCGGCACCATCGTCAACGCGGTAGGCGTCGCCACCGGCACGTTCCACACGCTCATCATCGACGGCAGCGGCGAACTCTGGGGCGCCGGGCTCTCCGCGGCGGGCGTGCTCGGCACGCAGGCCCAGGCCACGCCCTTCTACAGCCTGACCAATCTCGGCGGCTTCAACACCCGATACGGCCGCTGGGTCGAGATCCACAGCAAGCGCGACCTCGCCATCGGCAAGACCGACAACAACATCTGGTGGTCCTGGGGAGACAACACGAAAGGCGCCGTCGGCATCGACCTGCCGGACAATTACCTGACCGCGCCCGAACCGCTGTTCGCGTCGAGCGCGAATATCGTCCAGGTAAGCGTCGGCATCGACGTGGGGGCGGCGGTGAGCAGCAGCGGCGACCTGTGGATCTGGGGGGACAACACCTTCAAGCAGATCTCCGCCGTGGCGCCTTCCGTCACCGCCACCACCGTGCGGGACGTGACCAAGGCCACGGCGAAAGCCGGCCAATGGCTGGGGGTGGCGGCCGGCCAGACCCATGTCCTCGCCCGCGACAGGAACAACATGCTCTGGGCATGGGGACGAGGCACGTCGGGCCAGTTGGGCATAGGCGACCAGATCGCTTCCGCCTACACCACGCCCATGCCCGTATCGCAGACGCTGCCGTCCGTCGGCATCCGATCCTACCTGGCGCTCGAGGCGAACGCCGCCAATTCCGGCGTGGTCGTGGAACAGACCGACGGCTCCCGGGCCGTGTACCTGTGGGGGAATAACGGCTATGGACAAGTCACCAGCACCGCCACCTCGACCGATGCCTACCTGTGGGTCCCTGTCCAGCCCACCGGCTCCGCCAACCTGAAAACCTGGTTCGCCCTGCAACTCGGCGACGGCTTCACGACGGCGCTTGCGTGAGCGCTTGCCGAAGCAACCCGGCACCCAAAAACAAAAACGCACAGCGATATGCTGTGCGTTTCAGTCCTTGCCGGTACAAGGGAAATTTGACCAAATCAATGGTCGGGGCGAGAGGATTCGAACCTCCGACTCCTGCGTCCCGAACGCAGTACTCTACCAGGCTGAGCTACGCCCCGTTTTTCACTACTCGTTTTTCACGACCATCGGTTGATGGTGTTTGCTATCGCGATCGCTATCGATCTCGATTCACCGCGAAAGCGCAGAATTCTAACAGACTTTCGCGATAAGTGGAAACCGGATAATTTGCCAGCGCCGAACGAGCCAGTTCCGCTTCGGCGCGGGCCGCTTCGCGGGCATGCGCCAGGGCGTCCGTATCGTTGATGGCGGCGGCCACGGCGGCGAAATCGGCGTCGCCGGTTTCGATCGCGTCGCGGATCAACTGGCGCTGCGCGGGCGTGCCGACTTCCATGACGCGGATCAGCGGCAAGGTGGGCTTGCCTTCGCGCAGGTCGTCGCCGACGTTCTTGCCCAGGGCCTGGGCGTCGCCGCTGTAGTCCAGCACGTCGTCCACCAGTTGGAAGGCGGTGCCGATGTGGCGGCCATAGGCCGCGGCCGCTTCCTCCTGCTCCGGCGTGGCGCCGGCCAGGATGGCGCCGACCTGGGCGGCGGCCTCGAACAGCTTGGCGGTCTTGTAGCGGACCACCTGCAGATAGCGCTCCTGCGACACGTCCGGGTCGTGCACGTTGAGCAGTTGCAGCACCTCGCCCTCGGCGATGACGGTGGTGGCCTGCGACAGGATGGCCATCACGCGCATCGAGTCGACGTCCACCATCATCTCGAAGGCGCGCGAGTACAGGTAGTCGCCCACCAGCACGCTGGCGGCGTTGCCGAACACCGCATTGGCGGTCTGGCGGCCGCGGCGCAGGTCGGACTCGTCGACCACGTCGTCGTGCAGCAAGGTGGCGGTGTGGATGAATTCCACCACGGCGGCCAGGGTGTGATGGTGCGTGCCGGCATAGCCCAGGGCCCGCGCGATCATCAGGAGCAAGGCGGGCCGCATGCGCTTGCCGCCGGCGCCGATGATGTAATCGCCGATCGTGCGTATCAGCACGACTTCGGAATCCAGGCGGCCGCGGATGACGGCATCCACCGATTTCATGTCATCGGCGATGGGAGCGATAAGATCGGGGAGATTCAAAACATTTCCGGCGGTCTGAGCGGGCCGAACGGCGGCCCGTGTAACTTGTGCCCCGCGCGCGTGCTTGCCTGCGCCCCGGGGGATCGGAGGATTATACGGGCTAAGCCGGCGGCGGCAGGGGCGGGGCAGGCCTTCCCGCGCCATCCGCCGCGCCGCGCCCCGCCGGATCCCCCCGTTGCCCCCGGGCGACACGTAACTCGTTGACCCGGCGCGGGTTTTTTGACTTTGCCAGGCTGGCGGGCTAGAATCCTCGATTCGGCATTCCGTGCGGGTGCGCCCGTGCGCCGAAGTTTTCTCGTTCTTTACAGAACTCATCCAAGGAATTAACCCATGTACGCGGTCATAAAAACCGGCGGCAAGCAGTATCGCGTTGCCGCAGGCGAAAAACTCAAGGTAGAACAGATACCTGCTGACATTGGGCAAGAAATCACCCTGGATCAAGTGCTGTCCGTTGGCGAAGGCGACCAGTTGAAGATTGGTACGCCCCTCGTTTCCGGCGCCTTGGTCAAGGCTACGGTTCTTGCGCATGGCCGGCACGACAAGGTCAAGATCTTCAAGATGCGCCGTCGCAAGCACTACCAGAAGCATCAGGGCCACCGTCAGAACTACACCGAGATCCGTATCGAAGCCATCACGGCTTGATGCGCCCATCCGGTACACCCTTATTTAGCAGGAGCTAAAAAATGGCACAGAAAAAGGGCGGCGGCTCTACGCGGAACGGCCGTGACTCAGAATCGAAGCGCCTGGGCGTCAAGGCCTACGGCGGCCAACTGATCCCGGCTGGCTCGATCATCGTGCGTCAGCGCGGCACGCGCGTCCACGCCGGCGTGAACGTCGGCATGGGCAAGGACCACACGCTGTACGCGCTGGTCGATGGCAAGGTGCAGTTCGCCATCAAGGGCGCCGGCAACAAGCAGACGGTTTCGATCGTCGCTGCCGAGTAATTGCCGTCCGGAATCCTTCGGGTTTCCCTACGGTAGGAACGGCTGAAAAGGCTCTGCCACACGCGGCAGGGCCTTTTTACCTTCCGCGGTTTGCATTAAAAAGAAAGTTCGCTTCATTGGGGTTTGCTCTTCCTGGCGTTTGCCGAAGCGCATCCGCCTGAAGCGCACCCACGTATTCTTCCCCTCATCCTTATCCGGTCCCCATCATGAAATTCGTCGATGAAGCCACCATAGAAGTCATTGCCGGCAAGGGCGGCAATGGCGTGGCGAGCTTTCGCCGCGAGAAATTCATTCCCAAAGGCGGCCCGGATGGCGGTGACGGCGGCCGCGGCGGCAGCATCCTGGCCGTCGCCGACCGCAACATCAACACCCTGATCGACTTCCGCTACGCCCGCCTGCACCGCGCCCGCAACGGCGAGAACGGCCGCGGTTCGGACCAGTACGGCGCGGCCGCGGCCGACATCGTGCTGCGCGTGCCGGTCGGCACCATCATCCACGACGCCGACACCGGCGAGCAGTTGTTCGACCTCAACCGCCACGGCCAGGAAGTGGTGCTGGCGGCCGGCGGCCAGGGCGGCATGGGCAACCTGCACTTCAAGTCCAGCGTCAACCGCGCGCCGCGCCAGTGGACGCCGGGCAAGGAAGGCGAGCAGCGCCGCCTGCGCATGGAACTGAAGGTGCTGGCCGACGTCGGCCTGCTGGGCCTGCCCAACGCCGGCAAGTCGACCCTGATCAGCAAGATCTCCAACGCGCGCCCCAAGATCGCCGACTATCCCTTCACCACGCTGCATCCCAACCTGGGCGTGGTGCGCACCTCCGCCTCGCGCAGCTTCGTGGTGGCCGACATTCCCGGCCTGATCGAGGGCGCCTCCGAAGGCGCGGGCCTGGGCCATCTGTTCCTGCGCCACCTGGCGCGCACCCGCGTGCTGCTGCACCTGGTGGACGTCTCCTCGCCCGACCCGGACGTGGATCCCATCCCCCAGGCCGTGGCCGACGCCCGCGCCATCGTCGAGGAATTGCGCCGCTATGACGAGACGCTGGCCAGCAAGCCACGCTGGCTGGTGCTGAACAAGCTGGACATGGTGGCCGACGACGCCGCCGACCTGCAAGCGCGCTTCTGCGCGGCCTTCGAGTGGACGGGCCCGGTCTACGCCGTGTCCGCCCTCACCGGCGAAGGCACGCAGGACCTGATCTGGGCGCTGCAAGACTACCTGGACGCGGAAAAGCGCAAGGACCAGATCGCCCAGGACCAGGCCGACGGCACCTACGTGCACGAGGACCCACGCTTCGACAGCACGCGGGGCCTGGCCGCGCCCGCCGAGACTCCGCCGCGCGGCGGTGACGAATAAGCCATAATTCCGTTCCGTCACCCTGCCCGCGGGGATCGCTCCGCAGGTTTCCGCCCGCCACCGGCGGCGCAGGCACCCACCGGCCCCGGCCGGACCCGCGCCGCCTCCGGGTTTCGTTTCAACGCACCGCCCCGGCCCGCGCCATGATCGCTGCCAACCAAGCTGTCTCCGAGTCCGTCTCCGTCGTCGCCGCCGCCAACCGGCTGGTGGCCAAGGTCGGCTCCTCCCTCGTCACCAATGAAGGCCGCGGCCTGGACCGCGCCGCCGTCGCCCACTGGGCCGCGCAGATCTCCTCGCTGCGCCAGCAGGGCAAGCAGATCGTGCTGGTCTCCAGCGGCGCCGTCGCCGAGGGCATGGCGCGCCTGGGCTGGCGCAAGCGGCCGTCGGTGATGCACGAGCTGCAGGCCGCCGCGGCCGTCGGGCAAATGGGCCTGGCGCAGGCCTATGAAGCCGCCTTCGCCGAGCATGGCCTGCGCACCGCGCAGATCCTGCTGACGCATGAAGACCTGGCCGACCGGCATCGCTACCTGAACGCGCGCTCCACGCTTTTCGCCCTGCTGCGGCTGGGCGTGGTGCCCATCGTCAACGAAAACGACACGGTGGTCACCGATGAAATCCGCTTCGGCGACAACGACACGCTGGGCGCGCTGGTCACCAACCTGATCGAAGCGGACACGCTGATCATCCTCACCGACCAGCGCGGCCTCTACGAATCCGATCCGCGCAAGAACCCGGACGCGCGCTTCGTCTCGCACGCCCAGGCCGGCGACCCGGCGCTGGAGGCCATGGCCGGCGGCGCCGGCAGCGGCGTCGGCACCGGCGGCATGCTGACCAAGATCCTGGCGGCCAAGCGCGCCGCGCACAGCGGCGCCCATACCGTCATCGCCTCGGGCCGCGAACGCGACGTGCTGGTGCGGCTGTCGCAGGGCGAATGCATAGGCAGCGAATTGCGCGCCGTGCTGCCGGTCTGGTCGGCGCGCAAGCAATGGCTGGCCGACCATCTGCGCCTGCGCGGCCACGTGGTCCTGGACGCCGGCGCGGTGCACGCGCTGATGAACGAAGGCAAGAGCCTGCTGCCGATCGGCGTGACCGAGGTGCATGGGGATTTCGAACGCGGCGACGTCATCGCCTGCGTCGACCAGGAAGGACGCGAGTGCGCGCGCGGCCTCGTCAACTACTCGTCGGCCGACACGCGCCGCATCATGCGGCAGCCCTCCACGCAGATCGCCGCCATCCTCGGCAGCATGACCGACCCGGAACTGGTGCACCGCGATAATCTCGTGGTGCTCTGAAGGGAGACGCGGACGGCCGGATGGCGCGTCCGCCCCTCCTCAGGCCCCTGGCATCAAGCCAGGCTTTTCGCCTGCAATGACATCCCCAGTTGCACGCGCCGCTGCAGCCACAGGCTGGGGCGGTAGCGCGGGTCGCCGGTCACCCGCTGCATATTGCGCAGGATCTCCAGGATGCGCGCCGCGCCCAGCGCGTCGCCCAGCGCCAGCGGACCCATGGGATAGCCCAGGCCCAGCCGCACGGCCTGGTCGATGTCCTCCGGCGTGGCGATCCGCTGCTGGGCGATGTCCGCCGCGATGTTCACGATGCAGGCGACGATGCGCTGCGCCACGAAGCCCGGCGAGTCCTGCACCACGCTGACGGCCGCGCCGTCGGCGGCGAACAGCCCATGCGCCGCGTCGCGCCAGCGCGGCTCGGTGGCCGGCGACACCATCAAGGTGCGGCGCTGGCCGCCCTTCAGGCCGTTGAACGTATCGATGCCCACCGTGCGGGCCGGGTCCAGTCCCTGCGTGTAGACCGCGGTGGAAACGTCCTCGCCGTAGGGCGTGACGACGATCAAGGCGTCATCGGGCGCCTCGCTGGCGGTGGACAGCTCGAAACCCGCCTGCAACGGGCCGGATTTCAACTGCTTCAGCAAGCCTTGCGCGCATTCCAGGCCCTGCGGGTGGACGGGGCTCACCCATACCTTGAGTCCGCCCGGCAAGGCGGGCGCGGCCGCTTCGGCCGGCGTCTGCTTCTGGCCGTCGACGTAGCGGTAAAAGCCCTCGCCCGCCTTGCGGCCGATCAGGCCGCCGGCCAGGCGCACGGTGGTCAAGGGCGACGGCCGGAACCGCGCCTCGTCGAAGAACTGCCGGTAGATCGACTCCATCACGGGATGCGACACGTCGAGCGAGGTCAGGTCCATCAGCTCGAAGGGGCCCATGCGGAAGCCGGCCTGTTCGCGCATGATGGCGTCGATCTGGTCGAACGTCGCCACCGATTCCTGCGCGACGCGCAAGCCTTCCGTATTCAGGCCGCGGCCGGCGTGGTTGACGATGAACCCCGGCATGTCGCGCGCCCGCACCGGCGTATGCCCCATGCGGCTCGCCAGCGCCATCAGGGCGTCGCCGGCGGCGGGGTCGCCGCGCAGGCCGTCGACCACCTCGACCACCTTCATCAAGGGCACGGGATTGAAGAAATGGAAGCCGGCGACGCGGCCCGGCAGGCGACAGCCCGAGGCGATCGCCGTGATCGACAGCGACGAGGTGTTCGACGCCAGGATGCAATCGTCGGCCACCACCGCTTCCAGCTTGCCGAAGACTTCGCGCTTGACGTCCAGGCGCTCGACGATGGCCTCGATCACCAGTTGGCAGTCAGCCAGTTCCTCCAGCGCCTTGCAGGCGACGACGCGCTGCAAGGCGGCCTCCGCGTCGGCGGCCTCCATCTTGCCCTTCTGCACCAGCTTGTCCCACGTCTGCCGCAAGCTCGCGCATGCCGCCTGCACGGCGTCGGCGCTGGCGTCGAACAGCTTGACCCGCAAGCCCGCCTGGGCGGCGATCTGTGCGATACCGCGTCCCATCGCGCCGGCGCCCAGCACGCCCACAGTTTCGATCGGCTTCATTTCTTCTGCTCCTGCTTTGCTACGGATACCGGACCGGCGCCCGGAATGGCGCCGGCGTTGATGCCGGGAGCGACGGACTTGCGCGGTCGCTCCGCGTGCGGCAATCGGATTGCGCGAGGCCGGCGCGCCGGCTCATCGACCGGACGCCAGCGCCTCGATCTCCGCCTCGGACAAGCCCAGGCGCTCGCGCAGCACCTGCGCGGTGTGCTCGCCCAGCATGGGCGGCGCGTGGCGATATTCGACCGGGCTGCCCGACAGGCGCAGCGGACTGCCCGCGATGGGCGTCGTGCCGGCCGCCGGGTGCGGCAGCTCCCGCTTCATCTGGCGGAAAACCACCTGCGGATCCTCGTACACCTGGTCCAGCGTATTGATGGGGCCAGCGGGCACGCCCGCGCGCTCCAGGTCGGCCAGCCAGCGGTCGCGCTCGCCTTGCGCCATGCGCTCGACCAGCAGCGGCACCAGCGCCTCCCGATTGACCACGCGCTTCGGGTTGGTGTTGAAGCGCGGATCGTCCGCCAGCTCGGGCAGGCCGATGACGCCGCAATACGCGCGGAACTGGCTGTCGTTGCCCACCGCCACGATCATGTGGCCGTCGCGGACCGCGAAGACCTGGTAGGGCACCAGGTTCTGGTGCGCGTTGCCCGCCCGGCGCGGCGCCTTGCCCGAGGTCATGTAGTTCAGGTTCTGGTTCGCCAGCATGGCGACCTGGCAGTCGAGCAGGGCCATGTCGATATGCTGGCCCAGGCCGCTGCGGCCGCGCTCGTGCAGCGCCGCCAGGATGCCCACCGTCGAATACATGCCGGTCATCAGGTCCGCCACCGCGACGCCGGCCTTCTGCGGGCCGCCGCCCGGCAGGTCGTCGCGTTCGCCGGTGATGCTCATGAGCCCGCCCATGCCCTGGATCATGAAGTCGTAGCCGGGACGGGAGGCGTAGGGCCCCGTCTGGCCGAAGCCGGTGATGGAGCAATAGATGAGGCCGGGGTTTTCCTTGCTCAGGCTCTCGTAGTCGAGGCCGTACTTGCGCAGGCCGCCCACCTTGAAGTTCTCCACCAGGATGTCGCTCTGGCGCGCCAGGTCGCGCACCAGTTCGGCGCCGCGCGGCGTGGCGATGTCCAGCGCGACGGACAGCTTGTTGCGGTTGGCGGAGAGGTAGTACGCCGCCTCGCTCGTATCGTTGCCGTCCTGGTCCTTCAGGTACGGGGGCCCCCAGCCGCGCGTATCGTCGCCCGCGCCTGGCCGCTCGATCTTGACGACCTCGGCGCCGAGATCGGCCAGGTTTTGGGTGCACCAGGGGCCCGCGAGCACGCGGGTCAGGTCGAGGACGCGGATACCGGTCAGGGGAGCAGGACGAGTGGACATAAAACCGAGAAATAGCGATTGAGGGAGGCGGACACCGTCCGCCGCGGTCTGGCCATGCGGGGCGCGGCCGTCGAAAGCCGCAAGGCGGCCGCACGGCGCGAGCCGGCCGGTTGCCGCGCTGGGGCTATTTTGCCCCAAACGGGGGGGACGACGTCCGGTGTCGGCCGAACGAACGACCGACTGGACGACCGGACGGCGCGCTCGATTCAATAACCGTGCGCCTTCATGGTTTCGCGGGCGACGACCAGTTGCTGGATCTGCGTGGTGCCCTCGTAGATGCGGAACAGGCGCACGTCGCGATAGAAGCGCTCGACCGCGTATTCCGATACGTAGCCCGCGCCGCCGTGGATCTGCACCGCGCGGTCGGCCACCCGCCCGACCATTTCGGCGGCGTAGAGCTTGCAGGAGGCCGCCTCCAGCGTGGTGTTCTCGCCCCGGTCGCGCTTGCGCGCGGCATCCATGACCATGCAGCGCGCCGCGTAGGCTTCCGTCTGGCTGTCCGCGATCATGGCCTGGACGAGCTGGAACTCGGCGATCGGCTTGCCGAACTGCTTGCGCTCGGCCGCGTAGCGCACGGCGTCGGCGATCAGGCGCTGCGCCGTCCCGACGCACAGCGCCGAGATATGCAGGCGGCCCTTGTCCAGCACGCGCATGGCGGTGCGAAAGCCGATTCCTTCCTGGCCGCCCAGCAGCGCCGAGGCGGGCACGCGGCAGTTGTCGAAGATCACGTCGCAGGTCAGCGCGCCGGCCTGCCCCATCTTCTTGTCGGGCTTGCCCAGCGTCAGGCCCGGCGTGCCGGCCTCCACCAGGAAGCAGGAAATGGCGTCGGCCTTGCGTTCCTGGCTGGTGCGCGCCATCACGGAGAACAGGCCGGCGACCGGCGCGTTGGTGATGAAGCGCTTGGTGCCGTTGAGGATGTAGTGATCGCCGTCGCGCCGGGCGAAAGTGCGCAGCGACATGGCGTCCGAGCCGGCCTCCGGCTCGGTCAGGGCGAAGGAGCCGATGATCTCGCCGCTGGCCAGCTTGGGCAGGTAGCGCTTGCGCTGCTCGTCGGTGCCGGCCATGACGATGGCTTGCGAGCCGATGCCGATATTGGTGCCGGCCAGGGAGCGGAAGGCCGGCGAGGTGTGGCCCAGCGCCATGGCGACCTGGACTTCTTCTTCCATAGTCAGGCCCAGGCCGCCGTATTCGGGCGCGATGGACAGGCCGAACAGTCCCAGTTCGCGCATTTCCTCGACGATGGCCGGCGGGATCTCGCCGGTCTCGGCGACTTCGTGCTCGGCGGGGATGAGCCGTTCGTCGACGAAACGGCGCACCGCTTCCAGCAACAGGTTGAGGGTTTCATGGTCGAGGGCCATCGTGGATCTCCTGGGGTATTTCCGATGCGTATGAGTGCGTTGCGTATGAATTGCGATGCGTCTGAATTGCGTTGCGTACGAACTGCGATGCTTATGAACGCGCAAGGGCCCGGCGGCCCGGTATCCGACTCAGGGATGCGCGGGCGGCGGCGCCTCGCCGGCCGCCGCCGGCGTCTGGCGCAGGCCGCCCAGCAGCAGGTCGTAATAGCCCTCCGCCACCGACTCGGCGCTCTGGCCCTGGCCCGGCTTGTACCAGCGCGCCATCCAATTCAGCATGGACAGGATGGCCCGGCCGGTCCCCGCGGGGTCGATGCCGCGAAAGACGCCCTGCGCGACGCCGTCGGCGATCAAGCCGCGCAGCAGATGTTCATAGTCGTCGCGCAAGCGGGCCGCGTCTTCGCGGTACACCGGGCTCATGCCCGAATAGCCGATCAGCATGGCGACGAATTTCGCGTGGTGCGCCTCCAGGTGGCGGGCATGCGCCAGCATGAAGGCGCGCAGGCGCGCGGCCGGCCCCTCGGCGGCCGCCACGGCGTCGGCCACGGCCTGGCCCAGCGTGCTCAGCGTCTCGATGATGATGGCGTCGTAGATGTCCTGCTTGGTGCGGAAGTAGTGATAGATGGCCGCTTTGGACATGCCTAGCCGCGCCGCCACGTCGGCCATGGCGCTGTTCTCGTAGCCGCTCTCGGCGAACAGGCGCGCGGCCTCGGCCAGGATGCTGGCGCGCGGGGCCGGCATGGAAGGCGGACGGCCGGCGCGCGGGCGCGGCGGCGCGGAGGCGTCGGCCGCGATGGCCGGGACAGGCGTGGATGAAGGGGATGTCGTGCTCATGGCGTCCATTCTAATTACTTACCGACTGGACGGTAAATAATTTTTTATGGCGCTTATCCCCTTGAACCACCGCCTGTGGCCCCTCCTCCGCCCGTCTGCCGGGGGCACTGTCATGCTTGTTTACAACACAACTAGGGTTTACCCCTAATTTCATGTTGCGCTGCACCTAGGGTATTCCCTATAATGGTTTTCACTGATGCAGCACATGACGCAACACCCCGGAGAAAGACCATGACGAACATTGCCCTGAACCACGCCCGCCTGACCGACGCCCTCGAACGCGACATTCTGGATGCCACCATGACCCAACAAACCGCCGCCCACCCCTTCGCCGCCATCAAGCGCGCTGTCGGCGCCTTCTTCGACTTCATCGACGAAGTGCAGGAAACGATGAACCAGGCCCGCGCCACCAGCAGCCGCTTCTCCGGCTCGCAGTGGTAAGCAAGCGCCTCGGTGGATGTTTCCGATTTCCGCCGCGATAGCAGCAGTTAGCAGTAAATAGCAAGCAGTAGTAGTTGTACCTGGTATGTCGCCCACAACGTGGCGGCAAGCAGCACCCGCAGCGACAGGCGCTCTCGCGCATACCCTGCCGGTCTCGTGCGCTTGCCGGTACTTAGCGGGATTTACGAGGTATAGCAGTATCGTTGCAGCCACTTGGTAGCTGTTGCAGCACTCGCAGAACCCGGTACCCTGCGTACCCGCGGCCTCTGCAAGCGCCGGCGCCAAGGCAGGCAGCAAGCGTCGGCGAATTCGCGGCAGTATTGGCGAATTCGCCGCACGATGAGAGCAGTTTCACTGCCCTCGACATCAAAAAAGCCCGCGACCGCCGCGGTTCGCCCCTCGTCCCATCGGACTGTCGCGCGAACCGCCCCGGCCGCCGACTTCCTCCCTCCTCGATTTCCCCCCTTCTTCCGATTCGCGCCCCGGCAAACGCCTGCGGGTAACAGCGAATTGACAGTGTTTCCCCCCCATCCGGATAATCGGCCCCCGTCCTAAACGGTGCGTCGCCATGGCTGGAGCCGTCATGGCGCCGTACGTTCCTTCCGGAGTTTCTATGCTGTCTCGTCTTACCCTGGGGCTGCTCGCCGCCGCCGGCATCGCCGCGACCCTCCCCGCGCAGGCCCAGTCGCTGAAGATCGCCGTCTCGGCGGAAGCCACTTCAGCCGATCCGCACTATCACAAGAACACCGCCAACGAAGCCCTGGCGGCGCATGTGTACGAGATGCTGATCGGACGCGACGCCAACATGAAACTGGTGCCGCGCCTGGCGACCTCCTGGAAGAACACCGACGACCTGACCTGGGAAATCAAGCTGCGCGACGGCGTGAAGTTCTCCAACGGCCAGCCCTTCACCTCGGAAGACGTGCTGTTCACCATCTGCCGCACGCTGAACAACAAGACCAACATCTCCGACTCCTACGCCACGTTCACCAAGCTGTTCTCGGACGTGCAGACGCCGGACGCGCACACGGTCATCATCAAGACCCGCGAGCCGCTGCCCGTCATGCCGCAGGAACTGGCGCGCTCGCTGTCCATCATCTGGAACGGCATCCTCCCGCACGGCAAGCTGACGTTCGACCCCGACCATGGCTGCGGCGTCACCGGCCCCTGGCCGACCAATGCCGACTTCAACAACGGCAAGGACGCCATCGGCACCGGTCCCTACGTCCAGAAGTCCTGGATCAAGGGCACGGGCGTCGAACTGGAGCGCAACGAAAACTACTGGGGTACCAAGCCGGCCTGGAAGGAAGTCAAGATGGTGCCGGTGCCCAATGCGGGCCCGCGCCTGACGGGCCTGCTGTCGGGCGACTTCGACGTCATCGAGAACCCGGCCGCCCGCGACCTGCAGCGCCTGAAGGACAACCCCAAGTTCGGCTACGTCGCCACGCCCTCGACCCGCCTGGTGTTCTTCCAACCCGACGTGGCGCGTTCGCCCAGCCCCTTCGTCAAGGCGCCCGACGGCAAGAACCCCCTGCAGGACGTGCGCGTGCGGCGCGCCATCTCCATGGCCATCGACCGCAAGACCATCGACGCCCGCATCATGGACGGCCTGGCCACCCCGGCCTACCAGTTCATGCCCGACGGCATGTTCGGCGGCCTGCCCAAGGCCCCGGAAATCAAGTACGACCCCGAAGGCGCCAAGAAGCTGCTGGCCGAGGCCGGCTACCCGAACGGCTTCGAACTGACCATTTCCGGCACCAACGACCGCTACATCAACGACGGCCAGATCATGCAGGCGGTGGCGCAGTACCTGTCGCGCATCGGCATCAAGACCAATGTGGACGCGATGACCGCCTCCATCTACTTCCCCAAGCGCGCCAAGCGCGAGTTCAGCTTCTCGCTGGGCGGCTGGCCGTCGGAAGTGGGCGAGGCGTCGGCGCTGTTCCAATTGTGGGTAGTCTCGCTGGACGCGCCCAAGTCGTTCGGCACCAGCAACTACGGCGGCTATTCCAATCCGGCCTTCGACAAGCTCTACATTCCCGGGTCGGTCACGGTGGACCCGGAGAAGCGCCGCGCGCTGTATGAGCAGGCGACCAAGATCGCCCTCGACGACGTGGCGCTGATCCCCCTGCACTTCGAAAGCTCGATCTGGGCCTTCCGCAAGGGCCTGACGTACGAAGGCCGCCGCGACCAGTTCACGCTGGCCATGTCGGTCAAGCCCGCCAAGTAACCCGGCAAAAGTAATGCGGCAAAAGCCTCCCTACGGGGAGGCTTTTTCTTTCCGGAAGCGGTAGAACAGGTTCGGTTCGCTGATGATGTACAGATTGCCCTCGTCGTCCAGCGCGATGCCCTCCGCCTGGGGAATGTCGTCCCGCAAGCCATGATGGCCGGCGCGCAGGTCCATCATGCCCACCGGCCGTCCCGCCGCGTCCATCTCGATGACCAGCTTGGACTCGTCGGACAGCACCAGCAGGTGCTCCGTGCGGCTATCGAAGACCATTCCCGAGATATCGGTCACGAACAGGCGCCGGTCGCGCGCCGGATCCACCCCCACGCTGACGTTCACCGCCTGGCCCGAAGGGGCGAACAGGCCGTCGACCTCGAAGATGCGGACGGGATCGTTTTCCTTGGCGATGTACAGGCGGCGCCGGGCGGGATCGTAGGCCAGCCCCTCGAAGCCGCGGTTGTCGTCGTCCGGCGGCCCCAGCGTCAACTGGCGCGAGGCCTGCGCGTCCAACGCCACTTTTTCGGTGCGCTCGTCGAGCGCCACCTCGGTCACGCGCCGCCGCCGCTCCTCGGCGATCATGTAGCGGCCCGGTCCGAGATATTCCACGGCCTCGGGATCGCGGAAACCGGAAAGGTCGATCCGCCGCCGCAGCGCGCCGTCCAGGGACAGCTCGAGCAGATGGGGATCGCGGTTGGTGATGCTGACCAGCACGCGCCGCTGCGCGTCATAGGTCGCCGACGACATGTTTCGTTCGTCGCCGACCGGCAAGGCCTGGATATCGGCAACGTAGCCGCCCAGGCCGACCTGCCCGGCGGGCGCGGCGGACTGGACCTTGGCGATCTCCTGCTGCAACCAGAAGCGCTGGCGCGACACCCAGCGGCTCTCCCACCCCCACCAGGCCGCGGCCGCCACGGCAACCACGGCCGCCAGGCCGATCAGCCGGAGAGACTTGCGCCGGAGAGCGATGCGCGGCACGGCGAAACGACGCGACGGGCCGGATGGCCGGGGGGCCGGGAGCCCGGGCCTCAGCCCTGGCCCTGGTCCGCCGCCTTGACCGTGACCTTGCCCGAGACGCGCAGCGCCTTGGCGCGGGCGGCCTCGACGTCGCCGGCCGTGGCCAGCGCCACGCCCATGCGGCGCTTGACGAAGGATTCGGGCTTGCCGAAGAGGCGCAGGTCGGTGCCCGGCTCGGCCAGGGCCTCGGCCACGCCGTGGAAGGTCACCGCGCGGGCGTCGACGCCGCCGTAGATGACGCTGCTGGCGCCGGCCTGGCGCAGGGAAGGATCCACCGGCAGACCCAGCAGGGCGCGGGCATGCAGCTCGAATTCGTTCTGCGCCTGGGTGATCATGGTCACCATGCCGGTGTCGTGCGGACGCGGGCTGACCTCGGAGAACCAGACCTGGTCGCCGGCCACGAACAATTCGACGCCGAATATCCCCAGGCCGCCCAGTTCGCCCGTCACTTTCAGGGCGATGTCGCGCGCGGCCTCCAGCGCCTTGGCGGACATGGGATGCGGCTGCCAGCTTTCGACGTAGTCGCCGTCCACCTGCTTGTGGCCGATGGGCGCGCAGAAGCCGGTCTGGACCTCGCCCGAGGCGCCGCGCGAGCGCACCGTCAGTAGGGTGATTTCATAGTCGAAGTGGATGAAGCCCTCGACGATGGCGCGGCCGGCGCCGACCCGGCCGCCTTCCAGGGCATAGCGCCAGGCCCGGGCGATGTCCTCCGGGCCCTTGAGCACGGACTGGCCCTTGCCCGACGAGGACATGACCGGCTTGATGACGCAGGGATAGCCGATGCCGCCGTCGATGGCCGCCCGCAGCTCGTCCTCGGTGTCGACGAAGCGGTAGGGCGAGGTGGGCAGGCCCAGCGTTTCGGCGGCCAGCCGGCGGATGCCTTCGCGGTTCATGGTCAATTGGGCGGCGCGCGCGGTCGGCGTGACCCGCACGGCGCCGGCGGCCTCCAGCTCGACCAGCAGGTCCGTGGCGATGGCCTCGATTTCCGGCACGATGACGTCCGGCTTTTCCTGCTCGATGACGGCGCGCAGGGCATCGCGGTCGGTCATGGACACGACGTGGGCGCGATGCGCCACCTGCTGCCCGGGCGCGTCCGCATAGCGGTCGACGGCGATGACCTCCACGCCCAGGCGCTGCAGGGCGATGACGACTTCCTTGCCCAGCTCGCCGGCTCCCAGCAGCATGACACGGGTGGCGGCGGGGGACAGGGGCGTGCCCAGGACGGGGGCCGGAATCGAAGACATGGAGAAAACCTGATGAAATGTAAAGAAACGGGATGCAAGGCAGCTATGGCCCGCGGGACGGGACCCCGGCGCGGCGTCCCGGACGGGGCGGACCAGGCGAGCGCGAGGCGAGCCGCCAGGATGCCATAGCCACTATCCGGGGGCAACTTGCCGCGCTGCGATTAAAATCGGCCAATGAACGCTCTTCCCGCAACGACTCCCGAGGCAACCCTGGCCTCGGCCCGCCGCACGCTGGCCATCGAAGCGCAAGCCCTGCGCGACCTCGAGGCGCGCCTGGACGACAGCTTCGCGCAGGCGGTCGACATGCTGCTTCACTGCCGCGGCCGCGTCGTCGTCACCGGCATCGGCAAGACCGGCCACGTCGCCAGCAAGGTCGCCGCCACGCTGGCGTCGACCGGCACGCCGGCCTTCTTCATGCATGCCGGCGAAGCCGCGCACGGCGATCTCGGCATGATCACCGCCGACGACGTCATGCTGGCCATCTCCTATTCGGGCTCCGGCTCGGAGCTGCTGACCATCGTCCCGGTGGCGCGCCGCATGGGCGCCCACGTCATCGCGATGACCGGCAAGCCGGCGTCCGAGCTCGCCAAGCTGGCGGATATCCACCTGGACGTCAGCGTGGCGCAGGAGGCCTGCCCGATGAACCTGGCGCCCACCGCCAGCACCACGGCGGCGCTGGCCATGGGCGACGCCCTGGCGGTCGCCTGCCTGGAAGCGCGCGGCTTCGGGCCCGAGGACTTCGCCCGCTCGCACCCGGGCGGCGCCCTGGGCCGCCGCCTGCTCACCCACGTGCGCGACGTCATGCGCAAGGGCGCCGCCCTGCCCACCGTCGGCCCCGACGCCCCCCTGTCGCGGGCGCTGGAGGAAATGTCGGCCAAGGGCATGGGCATGACCGTGGTAATCGACGAAAATCGCCATCCCATCGGCATCTTCACCGACGGCGACCTGCGCCGGCTGATTGAACGCCATGGGGACATCCGCGGTCTGACCATCACGGAGGGCATGACGCGGTCGCCCCGCACCGTGCCGCCCGACGCGCTGGCGGTGGTGGCGGCGGAACAAATGGATACCCTGCGTCTGAGCCAGATGCTGGTACTGGACGAAAACGGCGCGCTGCTGGGCGCGCTGCACATGCACGACCTGATGGCGGCAAAGGTGGTATGAACATGATGGCAAGCGGAGCAACCCGGCCGCATCCGGCCGAAGCGCTGGTCCTGGCGCGCGTCGCGCCCCTGGTGAAGGAACGCGCCGCGGCGGTGCGCCTGATGGTGTTCGACGTCGACGGCGTGCTGACCGACGGCAGCCTCTACTACGGCGAAAACGGCGAAATGTTCAAGCGCTTCCATGCGCTGGACGGCCACGGCCTGCGCCTGCTGGCCGAGGGCGGCATCGGCGTGGCGCTGATCACCGGCCGCGCCGGCGCCATCGTCGCTCGCCGCGCGGCCGAACTGGGCATCGCCGACGTCATGCAGGGCGTGCGCGACAAGGGCAAGGCCCTGACGGAACTCGCGCAGCGTCATGGCGTCTCCCTGGACCAGACGGGCTATATGGGCGACGACATCATCGACCTGCCCGCCATGCAGCGCGCCGGCTTCTCGGCCAGCGTGCCCAATGCCCCCATCTACGTTTCGCAAGGCGCGCACTGGATATCCAGCCAGCCTGGCGGCAGCGGCGCGGCGCGCGAATGCTGCGACCTGCTGCTGGCGGCGCAGGGCCGCCTGGGCGCGCTGCTGTCCACGCCCGGCCTGCTGGGCTCCGGCGTCATCCAATAAACACAGGCAGGAATGAAAGAACGCTTCCCCTCCCTCATCGCGCTGTTCCTGCTGCTGGCCCTGGTGGTCGGCACGTGGTGGGCGGCCGACTATACGCAACGGGCGGTGCAGAACGACCCGCCGCGCCGCTACACCCACGAAATGGACTCCTGGTCGCGCAACTTCACGATGGTGCGCACGGACGTGGACGGCAAGCCCATCAACCGGCTGGAAGGCGACTACGGCGAACACTATCCGGACGACGATTCCTACGTCGTCACCATGCCGCGCGCGGTCGGCCTGCGCCCCGGATCGCCGGTCACCATCGGCACGTCGCTGACCGGCACCATGTACGAAGGCGGCAAGCGCATCGTCATGGAAAAGCAGGCCCATCTGCACCGCATGCCGGACGCCGACACGCCGCCCATGGACGTGCACAGCGAAAAGCTCATCATCCTGCCGGATGACGACGTCATGTACACCGACCTGCCGGCCCTGGTCACGCGCGGGAAATCGACGATGAACGGCACCGGCATGAAATACAACAACAAGACGCGTCAGCTCGAGGTCTTTTCGGCGTCCAACGTCAACATCGACAATACCGACACGCAGGGACATTCCTCGTCTTCCGGCAAGTCGGGCAACGGCAAAGCCGCCGACGACGCGAAGCCCGCGCCTTCCCATACCGAATCCGCCTCGCAACAAAAAAAACCATGACCCAAATCCGACCTTTTTCCTTTTCGGCCCTGCTGTTCGGCGTGCTGCTCGCGGGCGCCGCCGGTTCCGTGGCCGCCCAACAGGGGCCGGCGAATGCCGCCCCCAAGTCCGGCCAGGGCAGCGCCGCGCCGGCCAAGAGCAGCACCGGCAAGGCGGCCACGCCGGAAGAGGAACCGAACACGCAGATCCTGTCCGACACGCTGCACTACGACGACGTGAAGAAGACCAGCGTCTTCACCGGCAACGTGATCATGACGCGCGGCCTGCTCACCATGAAGTCGGACAAGCTGGAACTGCACGAGGACGCGCAAGGCGGCCAGTTCGGCGTGGCGACCATGAACAACACCAGCCGGATGGTGAACATCCGCCAGGAACGCCCCGAGAACTTCGAGCTCATCGAAGGCGTGGGCCTGCGCGCCGAATACGACGGCCCGAAGAGCCAGTTCGACCTGATCGGCCAGGCCGTGGTCACGCGTTACATCTGCGGCAAGCAGTTCGACACCATCCGCGGCCAACGGGTCCGCTACAACGACAAGGCCGGCACCTACGAGGCCATCGGCGGTCCCGGCTCGTCGGCGCCTGGCGGCCGCGTGCGTTCCATCGTGGAGCCGCGCGCGCGCACCGACGCGGCCATCGAGGAGTGCCGCCGCGCCCAGGCCGCCAAGGCGCCCCTGCCCTCTCCCCCGCCGGCCAAGACCACCCGTTGATCGGTCCGGCCGTCCTGAATACCGTCCCTTCCCGCCGCGGTCCCGACCGCGAGGCCGCGCGCGGGCCGTACGCCCCCTACCCCGTCCACGATGATCACTGAAGCCACTTCCACCAATCCCGCCAAGCCGGTGGGCCCGCCCAGCCAACTACGGGCAACCGGCCTGCGCAAGACGTACAACGGCCGCACCGTGGTGCAGGACGTATCGCTGTCGGTATCGAGCGGCGAGGTGGTGGGCCTGTTGGGCCCCAACGGCGCCGGCAAGACGACCAGTTTCTACATGATCGTCGGCCTGGTGCCGGCCGATGCCGGCCGTATCGAGATCGAAGACCTCAACATCACGGCGCTGCCCATACACAAGCGCGCGCGGCTGGGGGTGTCCTACCTGCCGCAGGACGCCTCGGTGTTCCGCCGCCTGACGGTGGAGCAGAACATCCGCGCGGTGCTGGAATTGCAGGTGGACCAGAACGGCCGTTCGATCTCGAACGCCAGGATCAACGAAAACCTGGAATCGCTGCTGGACGAGCTGCAGATCGGCCACATCCGCCGCAACACCGCCATCTCCCTGTCGGGCGGCGAGCGGCGCCGCGTGGAAATCGCCCGGGCGCTGGCCACCAGCCCGCGCTTCATCCTGCTGGACGAACCCTTCGCCGGCGTGGACCCGATCGCGGTGATCGAAATCCAGCGTATCGTGCGCTTCCTCAAGAGCCGCGGCATCGGCGTGCTGATCACCGACCACAACGTGCGGGAAACCCTGGGCATCTGCGACCGCGCCTACATCATCAGCGAAGGCAAGGTGCTAACTGACGGCAATCCTGAAGACATCATCAGCGATCCCGCCGTCCGCCGCGTATATCTGGGCGAACACTTCCGTATGTAACGCCGTCTGTCGGCGCCCGCGCACCGCGCGGGGGAGCGGCGAAGCGGCTTGTAAAAAGGACGTCGATAGGGCTTCCCGGGTCTTGAATTACGACCCAGAGTCATTACACTAGGATTACCGACCACCTGTTTTTGCAGAGGAGGACTGTTACGCAAGCAACGCGCATCATGCGCCCCCCTTTGTTTTCTGGCAGAAGGAGATTGCACTATGAATCTGAGCATCTGCGGTCGTCATCTCGACGTCACCCCGGCCCTCCGGGAATATGTAGTCAACAAGCTGGCGCGAGTACTCCGGCATTTCGATCACGTCATCGATACGCAAGTCATGCTTTCGGTCGAACGGCTGCGGCATTGTGCGGAAATCACGATGCGTTTACGCGGCAAGGACATCCACTGCGAGGCCCAGGACGAAAACCTTTATGCGGCCATCGACTTGCTTGCCGACAAAATCGACCGTCAGGTCATCAAGCACAAGGACAAGGTGCAAAGCCACGACAACGAGTCTGTGAAGCGGCAACCCATAGCGGTCTAAGTCCCGCACAGCGCCTCGCAAACACTCGTAGTCTGAGCTGATTTCCCGGCCTCCGGCCAGGGAACGCGCAGCAGGTGCAAGGCCTGCCATCCGAGTAAGTCGCCGATGACCCCGCGTTTCGCAGTACGGGGCATCGGTGCCTGAAAACCCTCCCGCAGCATCCCCCCAGCATTCATCGACATACCGCGACGATCACGCGCCGTTCAGGACGTGGCCTCGGGAACGTTCGTGCCCATGCCTTCCGGCAGCAGCGGCGCGATCTCGGCAAGTTCGTCCGCGCTCAGGCGGAAACCCGCCGCGCCGATCAGCCCGTCGACCTGCGCGGGACGGCGCGCACCGACAATGGCGCCGGTGACGGCCGGATGCGCCAGCACCCAGGCGATCGCCACGGCCGCCGGCGTCAGTCCATGCCGCTGCCCTATGCGGCGAAAGGCTTCGACCAGCGCGAGGTTGCGGGTCAGCCGAGGCTCCTGGAAGTCCGGGCTGCGTGTCTTGCGCCAGTCGTCCTCCGGCAGGCCGGCAATACGCTCGCGCGTCATCGCTCCCGTGAGCAGGCCCGATTGCAGCGTGGAATAGGCGATGACGCCTATGCCTGCCTGCTCGCAAAACGGCAGGATTTCCGCCTGAACCTCGCGCATCAGCGCCGAGTACGGCGGCTGCAGCGCAGCGATGCCGGTGACCGCCTGGGCGCGTCGCAGTTGCGGCACGTCGAAGTTGGAGACGCCGATGGCGCGGATCTTTCCCTGCTCCCGGGCCTGGGCCAGCACCGACAGCGCGGCCTCGATGCCCTCGTCCGGGCCGCCCGGCGGGAAGGCCGGCCAGTGGAGCTGGTACAGGTCTATCGTCTCGACCTGGAGGCGGCGCAGGCTGTCCTCGATCTCGCGCGCCAGCGAGGACGGAGCCAGCGAGTGCGAGATGCGGCCGGTGGCGCGATCCCACACCAGGCTGCCCTTGGTGAACACCAGCGGGCGCCGCGATGCCGGCACGCGGCGCAGGAGTTGGCCGACGATTTCCTCTGCATGGCCCAGGCCGTAGATGGCGGCCGTGTCGATCCAGTTCACGCCGCGTTCGACGGCGTATTCCAACGCGGCCAGGCTATCGGCGTCGTCCTGTGCGCCCCAGCCGAACTCCCAGCCCGGACCGGCGATGGCCCAGGTGCCCAGCCCGATGGGCGAAATCGTGAAATCGGCGTTGCCGAGACGCTTCTGCTGCATGGTCCCACCTTTCGTTCAATGGAGAGACGCCAGTGTCTCGTGGTGGATACCGCGCGACAAGCCGCGTTATGCTTGATGAACTACTGAGTTTTGTTCATCAATATGCCTCCCAACCTGCATGAACTCGACACCTTCGCGGCGGTGGCGCGTCACCGCAGTTTTCGCAAGGCGGCCGCCGAACGCGGCGTGTCGGCCTCGGCCTTGAGCCACGCCCTGCGCGGCTTGGAAGAACGGCTGGGCGTGCGGCTGCTCCATCGCACCACGCGCAGCGTGACGCCGACCGAAGCCGGAGAGCGCCTGCTGGCCCGGCTCGACCCCGCCTTGCGCGAGGTGGCCGATGCGTTGGCGGACGTGACGGCCTTGCAGGCGGTGCCCGCCGGCAAGGTGCGCCTGAACGTGCCGCGCCCGGCGGCCCGCCTGCTGCTGGCGCCGATACTGGCCCGCTTCGCGGCGGCACATCCGCGCGTGCAGGTCGAAGTGGTGACCGACGATGGACTGGCCGACATCGTGGGCGCCGGCTTCGATGCCGGCATGCGCTTCGGGGAAAGCCTGGCCGGCGACATGGTGGCGGCGCCGGTCGGGCCGCCGCAGCGATTCGTTTGCGTGGCGTCGCCCGATTACCTGGCCGCGCGCGGCATACCGCGCACGCCGCGCGACCTCCTCGGCCATGCCTGCATCGGGCGGCGTTTTCCGAGCGGGAATCTATATGCGTGGGAATTCCAGGCCGAGGGGCAGCCGCTGCGCATCGACGTGTCGGGACCTCTGTTGCTCGATGACGACGTACTGATGATCCAGGCCGCCCGCGACGGCGCGGGCATAGCCTATGTCTACGAGGCGATGGTCGCGGACGATATTGCCGCCGGCCGGCTGGTCCTCGTCCTGGATGCCTGGAGCGCGATGCCCAGCCGCTTCTTTCTCTACTATCCCGGCCGGCGCCAACTGCCGACGGCGCTACGGGCCCTGGTGGATTTCATCAAGTCGTAGCGGCCGCGGCGGCAGGGGCAGCCATTTTCAATGGAAATCCCCTTTGTATTTGTCGACGGCCGCCTGGGCGCAGGCTTCGTCCTTGTCGCCGCCCGGGGCGCCCGACACGCCGATGCCGCCGATCACGGTGCGGTCGGCCGTCCGCAGCGTGACGCCGCCGGGGATGAAGAGGACTTCCGGAACGGTCGCCAGCACGCCGCCGTCAAGCGGGCCGGTCACCTTCGCGGCGATCAGTTCGCTGGTGGAATCCTTGTTGAAGGCCATGCCATAGGAATAGGCCGTGTAGGCCTTGCGATAGGAGACGGACAGCGATTGCAGCGGCACCGTGTCGCCCTTGACGACCGCTTGCTGATGGCCGGTCGGGTCGACGACGGTGGCGGTGACGGAGTAGCCGCGGGTCGCGCACACGCGCACCGCTTCATTGGCGAGCGCATCGGCTGTTTGCCAGCGCAGCTTTTTCGTGGCGACGAGGTTGCTGTCGTCGGCGTGGGCCAGGGAGGCCGTGGCGGCGAATACGACCGCGGCCGTGGCCGAAGTGAGGGAAAGCTTGCTTGAACGGACCATGTCGGACACTCCAGGGTAGAAGGCGGAGCAGCAAAAAATGCTGCATTGCGGTAATGCTCGGCTACCTTCGGATATCGAAAAATGGTCTAATTTCGGGAAGACTTTCCGGTAAATGGTCGAAATCGATGCATGCCATCACGCAGATGGAAATCTTCGTCGAGGTGGTGCGGCAGGGCGGTTTTTCCGCGGCCGCCCGCAGCCTTGGCCTGGCGCCGTCCGTCGTGGCCGACCGCGTGGCCGGCCTGGAAAAGCGGCTTGGCGTGCCGCTGCTTCTGCGCACCACGCGGCGCCAGTCGCTGACCGAGGCGGGCGAGGCGTATTTCCAGGAAGCCACCCGCATCATCAAGGACTTCCATGCGCTGGAAAGCCGGATCGTCGATAGCGCCACCGCCCTGCGCGGCACGCTGCGCGTCACGGCGCCGAATCCCTTGGGACAGCGCTGGATCGCGCCGTTCATCGGGCAATTCGCGTCCAGCCATCCCGGCATCGCCACCCATCTGACGCTCGACGACCGCTTTGCCGACATCGTCGCGCAGGGCTTCGATATTGCGATCCGAGGCGGGCCCGCCATCGATTCGAACCTGATCGGGCACCATCTGTTCGACACCCGGCGCGTGGTGGTCGCGAGCCCGGCCTACCTGGATCGCCATGGCGCGCCGGGCCATCCCGACGAGCTTGCCGCGCATCGCTGCCTGGTGTTCAACACGCAATCCCACCTGCAGGCGGAATGGCGTTTCGAGCATGCCGGCGCGGCGAGAAAACTGCGCGTGACGGGCGCGCTCGCCGCGACCGATTCCGGCTTGCCGGTCGCCTGGGCCGTCGCGGGGCTGGGGCTCGCGCAGAAGTCCTGGTGGGAGGTCTCGGATCATCTGGCGGCCGGGCGGCTGGTGACGGTGCTCGACGCCTTCGAGCCGGAGCCGGCGAGCTTCTACGCCATCCACCCGGTCAGCCGCAGGCAATCCAGAAAGGTGGCGCTTTTCGTCGAGGGGCTGGTGGCCTTGTTCGCCGAAATGGATGGCGGCCTGCGTCCTTCCGGATCCTCAGCGCCGCCAGTATGATGAAGCGCGGCGTGGTGCGTTTTTTGCAGCGCCGCAATCACCCTATAATCCGTCAATGAACCATTTGTCCCGCATCCTGCCCCCGGGGAACGTCGTGCTCGATCTGCTGGCCACCAGCAAGAAGCGCGCATTCGAACAAGCGGGCCTGCTATTCGAAAACAACAACGGCCTGGCGCGATCCACCGTCTTCGATAGCCTGTTCGCGCGCGAACGCCTGGGCTCGACCGGTCTGGGCCAGGGCGTGGCCGTCCCGCATGGACGCGTGAAGAATCTCGAACACGCGCTGGCCGCCTTCATCCGCCTGGCGCAACCCGTCGCCTTCGACTCGCCGGACAGCCAGCCGGTGACGCTGCTGCTGGTGCTGCTGGTGCCCGAGGCGGCGACGCAACAGCACCTGGACATCCTCGCCGAACTGGCGCATTTGATGTCCAATAAGCCGCTGCGCGAAGCGCTCTACACCGAAACCGATCCGGCTGCAGTGCATCGCATGCTGACGACGGGCAAACTCTGACCCCTCCGATACCGCCATGCTTACCGTCCAGGAACTGGTCGACGACAACGCCGACACTATCCCCTTCAATTGGATCGCGGGACAGGGCGCCGCCGAGCGCGTGATCCCCGATGACGGCATGGCGGCCGCCGACCTCGTCGGCCACCTCAACCTGATCCACCCTTCCCGCATCCAGGTATTCGGCCAGGAAGAACTGGCGTATTACTCGCGCTTCGATCTGCGCCGCCGCATGCACCACATGGACGAGCTGCTGATCGGCGGCGTGCCGGCCATTCTGCTCGCCGACGGCCTGTCGCCGCCGCAGGACCTGATCGAGCAGTGCGAACAGCACCAGGTGCCGCTGCTGGGCACGCCGGTGGCCGCCGCGCAATTGATCGACCTGCTGCGCATTTACCTGGGCAAGAAACTGGCGCCGACCACGACGGTGCACGGCGTGTTTCTGGACGTGCTCGGACTGGGCGTGCTGATCACCGGCGAATCGGGCCTGGGCAAGAGCGAACTGGCGCTGGAATTGATTTCGCGCGGCCACGGTCTGGTCGCCGACGACGCGGTGGAACTGTCGCGTACCGCGCCCAATATGATCGAAGGCCACTGTCCGTCCTTGCTACAGAACCTGCTGGAAGTGCGCGGCCTGGGCCTGCTGGATATCCGCACCATCTTCGGCGAGACCTCGGTCCGCCGCAAAATGCGCCTGAAGCTGATCGTGCACCTGGTGCGCGCCACGGCGCAGGACAAGTTCGAGCGCCTGCCCTTGCAGGACATTACCCAGGACATGCTGGGCCTGCCTATCCGCAAGGTCATGCTGCAGGTCGCCGCCGGGCGCAACCTGGCGGTGCTGGTGGAGGCGGCCGTGCGCAACACCATCCTGAAGCTGCGCGGCATCGACACGCTGGGCGAATTCATGGAACGCCAGGCCATGGCGATTCTCCAAAGCAGCAAGTAGGACGACGGCGCGAGGCGGCGGCGCGGGAATCCCCGCGGCGCTTGCAGCCAAGCCCGAGCCTCATTTGCCCAAGCTTGGTTGCCCAGGCTGAATCGAGCGCATTGGGAGCCTCGTCGAGGCACGATCCGCGCCTATCCCGTATCGCCTGTCGTTTATCGCCTATCTCGCGCGCTTGACCTGCAAGGCGGTGACGCCGCCGGCCTGGTTGCCCCATTGATTGCGGATGTAGCTGACCACCGCCGCCACGTCGTCGTCATTGAGCACCTGGCCGAAAGGCGGCATGCCGTGCGGTTGCGGATCCGCCGCGGTGGCGGGGGCGAATCCGCCGTCCAGCACCACGCGTATGGCGTTCTGCGGCGACGGCGCGGTGACGCTGATGTTGCCCGCCAGCGGCGGCCACGCGGGCGGCCGGCCCTCGCCCTGGCTCTGGTGGCACGCGACGCAATACGTTCCGTAGAGTTTTTCGCCGCGCCGCATGGTGGATTCGCCCGGCGGCGCAGCATCGACGGCGGGCGTGGCGGGCAGCGACTTCAGGTAGTTGGCGATGGCCAGCGCGTCGGACGGGCTCAGGTATTGCGTGCCGCCGGTCACCACTTCGGCCATCGGCCCGCTGGCGCTTCCGCGCGCCGAGGCGCCGTCGCGCAGCAAGGCCGCGATGTCGGCGGCCGTCCATTGCGCCAGGCCGGGCGACGACCCGTCCGGCGCGGGGCCGGCGTGCAGGGACGGGCCATACCAGCCCAGGCCCAGGATGTCGCCGCCGGGCAGGCCCTGGCCCGTGGTCGCGCCCAAGGCGTCGCGCGGCGCATGGCAGGCGACGCAGTGGCCCAGGCCTTCGACCAGATAGCGGCCGCGCGCGACGCTGCCGTCCGCGTTTGCGTTCGCATCCACGTTCGCGGTCACGGTCGCGGGCGCGCCGGCATCCGGTTCCGCGGCCGGCCGGAAATGCAGCGCGCGCCAGAACGCCAGCAGGTAGCGCTGGTCGTAGGGAAAGTCGAGTTCGTGCGGCCGGTTTTCCTGATGCACCGCCGGGAGGCTGCGCAAGTAGGCGTACAGCGCGTCGGCGTCGGCGCGCGTGACGTGGGTGTATTCCGTGTACGGGAAGGCGGGGTACAGCAATTGGCCGTCCGGCCGCTTGCCATGATGCAAGGCGCGCCAGAAATCGTCGGCGGTCCAGTTGCCGATGCCGGTTTGCGGATCCGGCGTGATGTTGGGTCCGTACAAGGTGCCGAACGGCGTCGGGATCGCCGCGCCGCCGGCATAGGGCGCGCCGCCGCGCACGGTATGGCAGGCCGCGCAGTCGCCGACGCGGGCGAGGTAGGCGCCTTGGGCCACGCGCTGGGCCGGATCGGCGACGGGCGCGGCGGCGGCCGTCCGCGCGGACGCGTCCTCGCGCGTTCCCAGCCAGTACAACAGGCCCGTGGCCGCGACCAGCAACAGCAGCAGGACCGCCAGCCCGCGAGCGGCCATACGTCGCCATGTGCTCCGGCTCATCGTGCGTCCTCCTGGCTGCCGCATTGGACCGGCAAGGTCAGGCTGCCGGCCGGCGCGGGAACGTAGCCCGCGCGATCCTCGCTTACGGTGGCGCCGCTGTTCGCGGCGGTATTGCCTTGCGGCGAGGCGTCGCTTTGCATCGAAGCCTGCCCTTGCATTGAAGCGTCGCTTTGCGCCGAGCCGCTGGCCGGCGAGGCGGTTGCTTGCGGGACGGGTTGGGCCGACAGCCATGCGGCGACGGCGGCGATGTCGGCGGGCTCCAATCGCCGCGCGACGTCAGACATGCAGTCGGGGGCGGCGGCACGGCGCAGGCCGCTCTGCCAGCTTCCGATCTGCGCGCCGATGTAGTCGCGCGGCAGGCCCAGCAGGCCGGGAATGGCCGGCAGCACGCCGCTCAGGGCGGCGCCGTGACAGGCGCTGCACGCCGGCAGGCCGCGCGCTTTGTCGCCCTGGCGCACCAACTGGCTGCCGCGTGCCATCTGCGCGGCATCGGCCGTGGTCGGGGCGGGCGCGGGATAAGGCGGATGCTGGTCGGAAAACCAGGCGGAGATGTCGCGCAGGTAGGCGTCCGGCAGGTCGCGCAGCAGGTGCGCCATGGGCCGGTACTGGCGGCGGCCGTCGCGGAAGTTCTGCAACTGGTGAAAGAGGTAGTCCCTCGGCTTGCCGGCGAGACGCGGGTAGTAGCCGTCGGCGCCCGCCCGGCCCTGCTCGCCATGACAGGCCGTACAGGCCGCCAGGCGCGCCCGCATGGTGCCCGGCTCCAGCTTGGCACCGGGGGCGGACGCCGCGCCCTGCGCCGCGCCGGCAGCGGTGGTGCCGGCTGCGGAAGCTGCGGAGGCTGCGGTGCTGGCCGGGAAGGTCCCGGCCTGGACCGGGCGGGCCGCGGAGCCCTCGGCCTGCGCCCGGCAAGGCGCGGCGATGGAAACGGCGATCGAACACAGGAGCGGCGGCAAGGCCAACGCCACGGCGCGGCGCCACGACGGCGCGAGGCGGCGCGCATGCGCCAGGGATGGTGTGAAGCAATTCGACGACACGGTCACGCACCTATTCGTTATTGGAAAAAGCAGTGCGATGCAACAACCCGGCCGCCATCCCGAGCGGGGGGCGGCCAGGCAAGACCATAGCAGATGCGCGGCCTCGGCGCAGGGAAGAAGGGAACGCCGGAGGTCCGCGGCAGGCGGCGATGAGCGCGAATCGAGGCGGGGAAGCATCCGATGGGAATCGAACCGGAAGGCTGCGGGGCGGCTTCCTTTCTCGCTCCCTGATTTGCACAATTGCCTCTCTTCTATAAGACCAGCCATATTTCTCCAGCAATTTCATGCAACAATCGTGCTCACTATGTTGAGAGTCGTTCTAATTACCGGTATTTCCGGCTCCGGCAAATCGGTCGCCCTGCGCCTGCTGGAAGACTCCGGATACACCTGCGTCGACAATCTGCCCGTGCGTTTCCTGGCCGACTTCATCGCCAGCGCGCGCACCGACCGGATGGAGCGCGTGGCCGTCGCCATCGACGTGCGCTCGCCCGGCGAACTGGCGGAACTGCCGGCCGCCATCCACACGCTGCGCAATATGGGGACCAGCCTGCGGGTGGTCTTCCTCGACGCCAACACCGACACGCTGGTGCAGCGCTATTCCGAATCGCGCCGCCGCCATCCCCTGACCGAACGCCTGCAGCGCAACGGCAAGACGCCCTCGCTGCTGGACTGCATCGAGCTCGAACGCGAACTGCTGGCGCCGCTGCGCGACCAGGAGCACGTCATCGATACCTCGTCGCTGACGCCGGGCCAGTTGCGCGCCTGGATCCGCGACCTGGTGCAGGCGGACCGCCAAGCCATCCTGCTGACCTTCGAGTCCTTCGCCTTCAAGCGCGGCGTGCCGCGGGACGCCGACCTGGTCTTCGACGTGCGCTGCCTGCCCAATCCTTATTACGATCCCGCGCTGCGGCCGCTGACGGGGCGCGACGCGCCGGTGGCCGCCTATCTCTCCAGCTTCGAAGCCGTCGGCCAGATGATCGACGACATCAGCGGGTTCATCCAGAAATGGCTGCCGCGCTACGCCCAGGACACGCGCAGTTATCTGACCGTTGCCATCGGTTGCACCGGTGGCCAGCATCGTTCGGTTTATATTGTTGAGCAGTTGAAGGAACGTTTCAGCGACTACGCCCCTCTACTAGTGAGACATCGCACGCAATTACCCGAAGAACACGCATGATTTTTCGCTTTCCGCGCCTTGGCTTCGCCGCCGCCCCTGAAGGGACCGAGACAAATCCCGATCCGGAGCGGCAAGCGACACGGCCGCGGCTGGCGTGGACGTGTTTTTCCCGGGACGAGGCCACTGGCGGAAAGCGTGCCGCCGGCGCGCGGCAGGGGGCGCGCAGCATCGGGATGCTGCTCTGCATGGTGCTGGCGGCCTTGCTGGTCGCGGGTTGTTCCAGCACCGGGCACAAGCGTGGCGGCGGGTACTACAAGGACGACGGCCCGGGCGACAACATCCCCGCCAACATCGACGCCATTCCCGACGCCGTGCCGCGCGTCGAGCCCTACGCCAGCGGCGCCAACCGACCCTACGTCGTGTTCGGCAAGCGCTATGTGCCGGACACCTCCGACCGCCCGTTCAGGCAAGAGGGCGTCGCTTCCTGGTACGGCAAGAAATTCCACGGCAACTCGACCTCCATCGGCGAGCCCTACGACATGTACGCGATGACGGCCGCGCATCCGACGCTGCCCATTCCCAGCTATGCGCGGGTGACCAGCGCCATCAACGGCAGGAGCGTCATCGTGCGGGTCAACGACCGCGGCCCCTTCCACGACAACCGCATCATGGACCTGTCGTACGTGGCGGCCTACAAGCTGGGGATCATCGGGCCCGGCAGCGGCGAGGTGACGGTGGAGCGCATCCTGCCGGATGAGGCGCGACGCCTGGCCGCCGCGGCGGCGGCGCGCGGCACGGCATCCGCCGCTCCGGCGCCCGCCGTGGCCGCGGTGGCCGCCGAAGGCGAGGCGCCGGTGACCGAGCCGTCCGCGTCCATTCCCATACCGTTGGCGCCGGCCGCACCGGCCGCGGGCACGATGACCGCCCTGCCGTCGTCCGCGCCGGCGCCGGTCATCCCGGCGCCCGCCCTGGCGCGCAGCGGCGCGGCGACGGCCGGCAGCGTCTATTTGCAGTTGGGCGCGTTCAGCCAGGCCGGCAATGCGCAGTCGCTGGTGTCCCGCGTCAACGGCCCCCTGGCCGCCGCCGGCCTGCCGCAGGCGCAGGTGGCGCAGACGGGAAATCTTTATCGCGTCCACGTAGGTCCGTACAGCGACCGCAACGCCGCCGAGGCCGCCCTGCAATCGGTCGCCGACCGCACGGGCATCCTGCCCAGCATCATCACGCGCTGATATCGCCGGCGCGCAGCGCGGCGACCGCGCCGAAGGCCGACGACAGGCTGGGCCAGTCTCGTGTCCCGGAAGTTCATGCCTCAAATGAAATCGACGCATGCGTGCGCGGGCAGGGCGCAAACCACAGCGCCAGCCGTAGTGATCGCGAGGGTTCGCAACGCCGGCGTGCGCGCGGACACGCGCTCATGGGCGCGAAGTTGCAGAACACGGGGCCATCGCGCCGCTATCGCCGCCGGTAAGGGCTCCGGCGATAGCGATACGCGGTAAAGGTCCTACCAGGCCAGGGTGCCCTGCGCCGGGTCGGTGTTCTGGCGGCGCGTGCGCGGCGTCAACTGGCCGTAGGTGTGGCCTTCGTGGGAAAGCAGCGTGCGCTTGCGCGCCAGGCCGCCGCCGAAACCGGTCAGGGAAGTATCGCTGCCGACGATGCGATGGCAAGGAATGATGATGGAGATGGGATTGCGACCCACGGCCTGGGCCACTGCCCGCACAGCGGACGGGGGACGGCCGATGCGGCGCGTCAGGTCGCCATAGCTTTCGAGGGCGCCGAAAGGCAGTTCGCACAAGGCCTGCCAGACCTGCTGCTGGAAGGGCGTCCCGCGCGGCGCCAGGGGCAGGTCGAAATCGCGCCGCGCGCCGCTGAACCAGTCGGTCAGTTGCGCGACGGCCTTCCGCAGGAAAGGATCGTCGGGCGCCGCCACTTCCGCCTCCGGGCGATAGAACGGCCCGCATCCGGCGGCCACGGTATCGCCGGGGTCCATGAACCATGCCCCCACCAACTGGCCGCCGCGCGCGACCAGCCGCATCGGCCCGACGGGCGTGGGGACGATGACATAGACGTCAGTGTCGGTGTCGGTCACAGCGGACATGGAATCCTCCCTTGGACGACGAAGCCGGCCGCGCGGCTATCGGCGTATCGGCGTATCGGGCGATCGCGGCCGTGATCGCCCGGGGTATACGAGCGGCGGCGGCCATCGCCAATTCAGACTGTCTGTTCCTCGCGCTGCTTGCGAGCCAGCGCGCGGTTGTACAGGACGTCTCGCGGCAAGCCGGTGATGCGCGCCGCCACGCGGGCCGTGTCGCGCACCGACAAGGCGTCGAGCAGCGCATCGAGCAAGGCGTCCGTGGTAGCGTCGGCCTCGTCGGCATCCTGGCCGCCCGCGGCCGCATGCAGGATCAGCACGAACTCGCCCTGGGTGCGATGCGGCTGCGCGGCCAGCCAGTCCGCGGCCTCCCGCAAGGGCATGGTGGCGATCTCCTCGAAACGCTTGGTCAATTCGCGCGCCACCGTCACCTCGCGCTCGGGCCCGCACACCGCCAGCATGTCCTGCAGCGTGGCCGCCACGCGATGCGGCGATTCGTACAGCACGACGGGCGCCGGCACGGCGGCCCAGCGCTCCAGCCAGCGCGTGCGCGCCATGGCCTTGGCCGGCGGGAAGCCGGCGAACGCATAGGCGGGGTTTTCATCGGTGGTCACGCCGCTGCCCATGAGCGCGGTGATGACCGCGCTGGGACCTGGCACCGGCACCACCGCAAAGCCGGCGGCGCGGGCGGCGCGCACGATGCGCGCCCCGGGATCGCTGACCGCCGGCGCGCCGGCATCGGAAATCAAGGCCACGCGCTGGCCCTGTTCGAGGCGGGCGACGATGGCCCCGGCGGCCTCGGCCTCGTTATGGCGGTGCGCAGCCATCATGGGCGTGGCGATGCCCCAGGCGTCGAGCAGGACACGGCTTTCGCGGGTGTCTTCGGCGGCGATCACGTCGGCGCGCGACAAGGCCTGCCAGGCGCGCAGGCTCAGGTCGCCCAGGTTGCCGATAGGCGTGGCGACCACGTAAAGGGTGGATGCCGGCCACTGCTGGCCGGCGACTCGATCGGCGATACGCGCCCAGGCTTCCTGCCCAGGCACGTTTGCGGAGGATGCGTTCATGGTGAGGAACCTGGCTCCAGGATATGGCCACAGTTTAGTCCCTTCCCCAACGCGCGATCCGCCTCCACTATGAGCGATGCCTGTCCCCCTATGAACGCGCCGGGCCGCCCCAAGCGTGAATCCTCCCTTGGGGAGGAGGTCGCGCGGCGACAGGAGGGCACACCAATCAACGCGCCGGGCCGTCCCAAGCGTGAATCCTTCCTTGGGGAGGCGGTCGCGCAGCGACAGGAGAGTAGTCCAGTGAGAAATGCCAGCAAACCATCGCGGACGGTGGAACCGCGAGCCAAGGCCGCCGCCGGCCGGCAAGGGAAGACCGGGGCCGAATCCCCCCTCCCGGAATCTTCATCTCCCGATTCCCCATCCCCGGGCCACGCGGCCGCTGCCGCCATGCCGCGGGCCGCGGCGCCGGACATTTGCTGCGCCCCGCCGGAAGACAGCATCGACATGGCCTTCGCGCTGGCGCGTGAAGCCCAGCGCAAGGCTTGCCGGCTGCGCCGCCAGCGCCTGCGGCGGCGGGAAAGGAAAGCGGCCTTGGGCGGGCAGGCGGCGAACCAGGATGAAGATGCCGGGCCGGCGCGCCGCTCGCCCAGCCAGCGCCATGGCGACCGCTACGAGGACCGGGCGCTGGCGTCCCTGGCGCGGGCGGGACTGCTGCCGCTGGCGCGCAACCTGCGTTGCGCGACGGGCGAAATCGACTTGGCATTACGGGACGGCGATACGCTGGTGCTGGTCGAGGTCAGGGCCCGCACGCACGCGCGCTACGGCGCCGCCGCCAGCGTCGACCACGCCAAGCGCACCCGCCTGCGCCGGGCGGCCGCCCAATTGCTGCCGGCGCTCGCCCGGCGCCATTGGGGCGGCGTCCTGCCGGCCGTCCGCTTCGACGTGGTGGCCTATGACGCGGCGGGCGAAACCTGGCTGCGCGGCGCCTTCGCCGAGGAGTGAGCCGGCGACGCAGGCGCCACGGTATAACCGGCGGCCAGACGGCATCCCGGCATCCCGGCATTCCGCCATCCACCATCCACCATTCGCCATCCGCCATCCGCCATCCGCCATTCCAGCATTCCAGCATTCCAGCATCCCGCCATTCCACCGTCGCCGCTGCCCCCATCGACGCGGCCGATCCACGGCAACGGATCCACGACGAAAATCGTCACCCTTGGATAGAAAAAAGGACCGCTTCCCCGTGAGATAATCGCCGCCATGATGGATATGACCGCCCGCATGACCGCGCACTTCGACGACGCGGTAGCCGTGCATGAACAGAGCCGCGACGCCCTGGCGCCCTTGCTGGCCGCCGCGGCCGACATGCTTTTCAGCGCCATCGCCAATAACGGCAAGATCCTGGCCTGCGGCAACGGCGGCTCCGCCGCCGACGCCCAGCACCTGGTCGCCGAACTGGTGGGCCGCTTCGAGCGCGAGCGCCTGCCGCTGGCCGCCGTGGCGCTGAATACCGACACGGCCATTCTCACCGCCGTGGGCAACGACTACGGTTTCGAGGAAATCTACGAACGCCAGGTCAGCGCCCTGGGCCAGCCCGGCGACGTGCTGGTGGCCATTTCGACCAGCGGAAATTCCCCCAACGTGGTGCGCGCCATCGAGGCGGCGCACGAACGCGAAGTCCACGTCATCGCCCTGACCGGCAAGGGCGGCGGCACCGTTGGGGAACTCATGACGGATCACGATATCCATATCTGCGTACCGCACGACCGCACCATGCGCATCCAGGAAGTCCATGGCCTGATGTTGCACGCGCTCTGCGACGGTATCGATGCCTTGCTGCTGGGAGACCCCGAATAATGAGAATGCCCCGAAACCGCACCCGCACCCGCACCGCCCTGCTGGCCCTGAGCCTGGCCGGCGCCGCCCTGACCTTGTCGGGCTGCATCGCGCCGGTCGTGATGGGCGGCGCCGCCGCCGGCACCGCCGTGGTGGTCAGCGACCGCCGCTCCTCAGGCGCGCAACTGGACGACCAGAACCTGGGATTCAAGGTGCAGCACGCCATTTCCCAGAAGCTCGGCGACTCGGTGCGCATCGACGCCAATGTGTATGACGGCCAGGTCCTGCTGACCGGCGACGCGCCGACCGAGGCCGCCAAGGCCCAGGCCACGAACATCGCGAAGACCCAGGAAGGCGTCAAGACCGTCTACAACGAGATGGTGGTGGGCGCGCCGGCCAGCTTCGGCACCCGCTCCAACGACACCTGGCTCAGTTCCAAGGTGCGCACCAGCCTGCTCAACACCAAGTTCGTCCCCTCGGGATCGATTTCGGTGACGACCGACCGCAGCGTCGTCTTCCTTCAGGGAAAAGTCACCCAGACCGAGGGAGAATATGCCGCCAACGCGGCCGCCGAGGTCAGCGGCGTGCATAAAGTGGTAAAACTCTTCAATACCATCAGCCGGGAAGAGGCGGTGCGCCTGTCGGGCTCCTACAGCGATCCGACCGGCACCAGCACCAAATCGCCGGGTTCGGCGCCGGTCGTGAACGCTCCCGGCGCGGATAGCACCTCGAGCGCGCCGGGCGGCGCGGCCGTTGAATCCATGCCGATCAAATGAAAAAACTCGTCTTCGTCTTCGCGCTCGTGGTGGCGGCGGGTATCGCCTCCTGGTTCGTCTGGCGTCCCGCGCAGGCCGCCCCCAACGTCTCCTTCGCCGCCATCGACGGCCAGAAGCTCAGCTTGCAGGACCTGCGCGGCAAGGTGGTGCTGGTCAAGTTCTGGGCGACCGACTGCGTGACCTGCATCAAGCAGATGCCGGACACCATCGCCGACTACAACAAGTATTCGGCCCAGGGCTTCCAGACCGTGGCGGTGGCGATGAACTACGACCCGCCCAACTACGTGCTGAACTACGCGCAGACGCGCAAGCTGCCGTTCACGGTGGCGCTGGACACAAAGGGCGACGTCGCGCATGCCTTCGGCGACGTGCGGCTGACCCCGACGGCGTTCCTGATCGACAAGCAAGGGCGCATCATCAAGCGCTATCTGGGCGACTACGATCCCCAGGCCTTCCACGCGGAAATCGAAAAAGCCCTGAAGGGATGATCCCTTCGACGGCCATGCGGAAAGCAGCCGCCCGCAAGCACCTGCCCCGGGACGCCGCCGCGGCCCGAGCCGCCCCAAGCCCCTTGCCACGCAAGGGGCTTTGCACGTCAGGCCCCCTTTTTTCCTCATGATCCCGGGTGCGCCAGGCCCGCCTGCCGCCCTTTCCACCGTCCAACCGCCTCCGTCCACCGAACACGCACAGGATTTATTCATGTCGCTGCCCCCGGATACCTCCAGCCCCTCGTCCGCCCCCGCCGGGGCCTACCTCTTCGCCTTCCGCCGCGGGGAATTGCTGGTGCGCGAGGATGGACCGGTGCTGCCCCTGGACGATATCCGCCATCATCTGGCCGACCCCGAGGCGGCCTGGCAGGCGGTGGGCACCCACCGGGGACAGGCCTGTCTGGCGCTGGCGCTCGACCGCGACAGCGCGCCGCCTCCCGGCTACGTCTTCCGCCGCCTGCGTGAAGTGATGGGGGAGCTGGAAGCGCCGACGGGCGTGCTGGCCGGCCGCGCCTTCCAGGTGGCCGAATGGGCGCGCACGCACCGCTATTGCGGCGTCTGCGCGACGCCGACCGAGCGGGTGGCCAACGAGTTCTGCCTGAAGTGCCCCAACTGCGGCCACAGCAACTACCCGCGCATTTCGCCGGCGATGATGGTGTTGATCAAGAAAGGCGACAGCATCCTGCTGGCGCGCAACGCCAATTTCGCCGCGGCGCGCTATAGCGCGCTGGCCGGCTTCGTGGAGGCGGGCGAATCGCTGGAGGAAACCGTGCACCGCGAAGTGCAGGAGGAAGTCGGCCTGCGCGTGCATCAACTGCGGTATTTCCAGAGCCAGTCCTGGCCCTTCCCGCACTCGCTGATGCTGGCGTTCACCGCCGAATACCTGGACGGCGAGATCCAGGTCGACGGCACGGAGATCGTCGACGCCCGCTGGTTCGGGCCGGGCGATCCCCTGCCCAATATCCCGCCGACGGACTCCGTGGCCGGGCTGCTGATCCGCGCCAATCTGCCGGGAAGATAGGGTCACGGGGTATTATATTTCCATAAGAAATATACAAACGAGTATTTATTCTTTTACGTTAGTTAGGCTCCCCGGCATCATCCCGCCAGTTACAGCGCGATACGCATATGCGGAGAAACCGGCCCGGCCGGCGCCCGCCGCGGCGCTGCCGGACCACCCCGTTTCGCGGAGCCTTCCTTGATCAGCCGTCTTTTCGCCGCCTCTTTCGCCGCCGCCTCCCTGCTCGCGGGCGCGGCCGCCCAGGCCCAGCAGCAGCAAGTCCTGCTGAACTCCTCCTACGACATCTCGCGCGAACTGTTCGCCGCCATCAATCCCAAGTTCGAGGAAAGCTGGAACAAGAGCAACGATACGAAGGTCAAGATCGAGCAATCGTTCGGCGGCACGTCGCGCCAGGCCCAGTCCATCATCCAGGGCCTGAAGGCCGACGTGGTGACGTTCAACCAGGTGCCGGACGTCGACATCCTGGCCCAGCGCGGCCTGGTCGACAAGAACTGGCAGCAGCGCTTCCCCGACAACAGCTCGCCGTACTACAGCACCATCGCCTTCCTGGTCCGCAAGGGCAATCCCAAGCACATCAAGACCTGGGACGACCTGGTGCGCGACGACGTGAAGGTGGTGTTCCCGAACCCCAAGACCTCGGGTAACGCCCGCTATACCTACCTGGCCGCCTGGCTCTACGCCAACGAGAAGTTCAAGGGCGACGACGCCAAGACCCGCGCCTTCGTCGGCAAGCTGCTGCACAACGTCGAAAGCTTCCCCACCGGCGGCCGCGGCGCCACGGTGGCCTTCGCCCAGAACAACCAGGGCGACGCCGTGCTGACGTTCGAGTCCGAGGTCAACAACATCGCCAAGAGCGACGAGTTCAAGGCCCAGGGCTTCGAGGTCGTGGTCCCGCCCGTCAGCGTGCTGGCCGAGTTCCCGGTCGCCATCGTGTCCAAGGTCGCCAAGGAAAAGGGCACGGAAAAGCTGGCGGAAACCTATCTGAAGTTCCAGTACACCCCGGAAATCCAGGCGCTGCTGGCCAGTTTCTACTACCGCGTGCGCGATCCGCAGGTGGCGAAGGCCAACGCCGCGCTGTTCCCGGAAGTCCACCTGATCAACCCGACGGACGTGCTGGGAACCTGGGACAACATCACGAAGGTACACTTCTCGGCCAACGGCGTGCTGGACCAGTTGCTGGCGGGCAAATAAGCGCGCCGCCCGGTCCGGCGCTTACCGGTCCGGGCTCATCGTCCTTGCCCGCCATCCGTGCCGGCCGCCTCATGGCGGCCATTCGGCTTTTATCCACAAACCAGGCCCAATGCCGAAATTCTTCCTGCAAAAACCCACGCTGCCCGGCTTCGGCCTGAGCTTCGGCGTGAGCAGCCTGTATATCTCGCTGGTCATCCTCTTTCCCATCGCGGCGCTCTTCGCCTATGCCGGCGAGATGAGCCTGGCGCAGTACTGGCGCGCCATCACGGACCCGCGCGTGCTGGCCAGCTACCGCGTCACGCTGGAAGGGGCGGCCATTTCCACCCTGGTGGTGCTGGTGTTCGGCCTGCTGCTGGCCTGGATACTGGAACGCTACCGCTTTCCCGGCCGGCTGTTCCTGGACGCGCTGGTGGACCTGCCCTTCGCCCTGCCGACCGCCGTGGCCGGCCTGACCCTGTCGGTGCTGCTGGCGCCGGGCGGCTGGGTCGGGCAATGGTTCGCGCCCTACAAGATCAGCTACGCCTTTCCCGGCCTGACGATCGCCATGATCTTCACCAGCCTGCCCTTCGTGGTGCGCTCGGTGCAGCCGGTGCTGGCCGAAATCGGCCCCGAATACGAGGAGGCCGCCCATACGCTGGGCGCCACCGACCGCCAGACCTTCTGGCGCGTGCTGCTGCCGGCCCTGGTGCCGGCGCTGTTCACCGGCGCCTCGCAAGCCTTCATCCGCAGCCTGGGCGAATTCGGCGCGGTGGTGATGATCGCCGGCAATATCCCGCTGAAGACGGAGATCACCTCGCTGATGATCTTCGTCCGCCTGTCCGAATTCGACTATCCGGCCGCCTCCGCCATCGCCACCGTGGTGCTGGCGGCGTCGCTGCTGCTGCTGTTCACCCTGCAGGTCTTGCAAGGCCGCCTGCTGCCCTGGCAGCGGCCGGGCCGCTGAGGACACCGAGAAGATGCGCAAACCCAAGAACTGGCGTCAATGGACGCTCATCGCCATCGGCGTGGCGGGCGCCGCCCTGCTGCTCCTGCTGCCGCTGCTGCTGATCTTCGCCCGCGCCCTCTCGGGCGGCTGGTCCATGCTGGTCGAGAACCTGGTGGACAGCGACATGCAGCACGCCATCCTCCTTACCCTGCTGGCCGCCGTGCTGACGGTGCCGATCAACATCGTCTTCGGCATCCTGCTGGCGTGGTGCGTCACGCATTACGAATTCCGCGGCCGCGCCGTCCTGACCACGCTGATCGACATCCCCTACGCCACCTCGCCGGTGGTGGCGGGCCTGTGCTACCTGGTGGTCTACGGCGCGGAAAGCGCCATCGGCGGCTGGCTGGGCCAGCACGACGTGCAGTTGATGTTCGCCTGGCCCGGCATCGTCATGGTGACGGTCTTCGTGACCTCGCCCTTCGTCGCGCGCATCCTCATCCCCCTGATGCAGACGCAGGGCAGCGACGAGGAATACGCCGCGCTGACGCTGGGCGCGCACGGCTGGCAGATCTTCCGCCACATCACGCTGCCCAACATCAAGTGGGCGCTGCTGTACGGCACCGTCATCACGAATGCCCGCGCCGTCGGGGAATTCGGCGCCGTTTCCGTGGTGTCGGGGGCGATCCGCGGCAAGACGGTGACCCTGCCGCTGCTGATCGAACAGCTCAACGACGACTACAAGACCGTGGGCGCCTTCACCGCCGCGGCCCTGCTGGCCTGCATGGCCCTGGTGACGCTGGTGGTCAAGACCGCCATGGAGTGGAGCCAGCGGGTGGAAGTGCGCGGCCGCACGCATTGAGCGGCGCGGGGGCGGCGCGCCGTCCCCGGTTCAGGCGCGCGCCGGCGCGGCGCGGCGCCGCCACAACTGCGACCCCAGGAAGACCACGATGAGCACGTTGGCCACCACCACCGCGGCGGCGAAGGCGGACGGCGCGTGCAGCAGGTGGCGCACCTCGAAGGGGATGTAGATGGCGCCGGAGAGCGCCCCCAGCCATTCGCCCCAGACGTGGTCGTGCCAGAGGCCATAAGCCTCGATCAGGCGCAGCACGACGTAGGCGGCGGCCAGCCCGACCAGCAGGCGCACGCTGGTGTCCTGCAGGACGTCGGCGTAATGGAGCAGCGTTCGCGGATAGCGGCCGCCGGGATCCAGCCCGAAGTGGCCGATGAAATCGATGACCATCTTGCGCAGGTCGTGGTGCAGCAGGCTCAGCAGGCCGATGCTGGCCGCGAGCGCCCCCACCCCCTTGAGGGCCTCGAACAGGGCGATGGTGCGCTGCGCGCGCCGCCTGATCGCGACCTCTTTCGGCTGCGGCGGATGGCCTGGATGCATGGGTGTTCCTCCTGCTGGCATGGGGAGTTAGCATAACGCGATCGCGGCCGGCGCCCGGGCGTGGGAAAATCATGCCTGCCCCGCTGGCCAGCGCGCCGGCCCGCACGCTTCATCATTGCACAGGACACCATCATGCCTTCTTTTGACGTCGTTTCCGAAGTCAACAAACACGAATTGAGCAATGCCGTCGACCAGGCCAACCGTGAACTGTCGACCCGCTTCGATTTCAAGGGCACCGACGCCAAGTACGAACTCGAGGAATTCGTCATCACCCAGGTCGCGCCGTCCGAGTTCCAGCTCAAGCAGATGCTGGACATCCTGCGCGGCCGGTTGACCGCGCGCGGCATCGACCCGCGCTGCATCGACGCCGCCGACGCCAACGTCAACCTGGGCGGCGCGCGCCAGAAGATCACGCTGAAGCAAGGCATCGAGCAGGCCGTTTCCAAGAAGCTGATCGCCGCCATCAAGGCCGCCAAGCTCAAGGTGGATACGCAGATCAACGGCGACAAGCTGCGCGTGACCGGCAAGAAGCGCGACGACCTGCAGGCGGCCATCCAGTTGTTGAAAAAGACGGACGTGGACCTGCCGCTGCAGTTCGATAATTTCCGCGACTGATCCGCGCGGCGCGGCGCGCGGACCGGAAGGCACGGCCGCGGTGCACAACGAAGCGCGCCACGCAAGCCCGAGAACGAACCACCCACGCCGCCTCCCCCCGGCCGGCACACCAGAGCGAAGCCAGCATGCAGATCAGCAACATCCCCTTCGGCACCACGGACTGGTCCGCCATCGAACCCACCCGGCATGCCGGCGACACCGGCCACGCGCTGTGGCGCACGCGCCAGTTCGGCGACATCCGCGTGCGCATGGTCGAATACACGCCCGGCTACCTGGCCGACCACTGGTGCAGCAAAGGCCACATCCTGCTGTGCCTGGAAGGGCAACTGGATACGGAACTGGAGGACGGCCGCCGTTTCACGCTACTGCCGGGCATGAGCTACCAGGTGGCCGACCAGGCGGAGGCGCATCGCTCGTCGACCGGCATCGGGGCCAGGCTGTTCATCGTCGATTGACGGCCGCGGACGCGGCGGGCGGGCGTTGCGGCGCGCGTTGCAAGGTGCGTTGCATTTACTCGCTCGTTTTACCGGGCGCGGCAGGGAAACGCCTGCGATTTGCGCTAGACTTTCCCCGGCGTATGCTCGCCCGCTCCAGACCATAAGACAATGACCTCAACCGTCCCCGCGACGCACGCCTCCGTCCTGCAAATCGGCGACGACCGGCGCACCGCCCTGCTCGTCGCCGCCATTCGCGACTATGCGATCTACCTGCTCGACGCGGAAGGCTACGTCAGTAGCTGGAATCCCGGCGCGGAACGCTTCAAGGGCTATACGGCCGAGGAAATCATCGGCCAGCACTTTTCCCGCTTCTATACCGAGGAAGACCGCGCCAGCGGCGTGCCCGCCCAGGCCCTGCGCACCGCCGCCGAGCACGGCAGTTTCGAGGCCGAGGGCTGGCGCGTGCGCAAGGACGGCAGCCGCTTCTGGTGCAGCGTGGTCATCGATCCGGTGCGGGCCCCGGACGGCGGCATCATCGGCTACGCCAAGGTCACGCGCGACATCAGCGACAAGAAGGTGGTGCGCGACGCGCTCTACGCCAGCGAACAGCGCTTCCGCCTGCTGGTGCAGGGCGTGCGCGACTACGCCATCTACATGCTCGACCGCGACGGCTGTATTTCCAACTGGAATACCGGCGCCCAGGCCATCAAGGGCTATGCCGAGGAAGAAGTGATCGGCCGCCACTTTTCCATGTTCTATACGGAAGAGGACAGGGAACGCGGCGACCCCTGGCAGGCGCTGGAAACCGCCCGCACCCAGGGCCGGTACCAGCATGAAGGCTGGCGCGTGCGCAAGGACGGCCGGCGCTTCTGGGCCATGGTGGTCATCGACCGCATCCATGACGAGAACGGCGAATTCCTGGGCTACGCCAAGATCACCCGCGACGTGACGGAACGGCGCGAGGCCCAACTGGAACTGGATCGCAGCCGCGATGCCCTGAGCCAGGCGCAGAAGATGGAAGCCATCGGCCGTCTCACCGGCGGCGTGGCGCACGATTTCAACAACCTGCTGACGGTCATCCGCTCGTCGGCCGAGCTGCTGCGCCGCCCGGACCTGGCGCCCGAGAAGCGCGACCGCTTCCTGGCGGCGATCGTCGACACGGCCACGCGCGCCAGCGAACTGACCCGCCAGTTGCTGGCCTTCGCCCGCAAGCAGCCGCTGCGGCCGGAGACCTTCGACGTGGCCAGCCGCCTGCTGGGCATGGAACACCTGATCCTGACGTCCGTGGGTTCGCCGGTGCGAGTGGAGTTCGACCTGCCGGAAGGGCTGGACCGCATACGCGCCGATCCCAGCCAGTTCGAGACCGCCGTGCTGAACATGGTCATCAACGCGCGCGACGCCATGCCGCGCGGCGGCATGCTGCGCATCGCCGCGCGCAATACCGACGAGCTGCCGGCGGTGCGCAACCATGCCGGCGCCCGGGGCGCCTTCGTCGCGGTGTCGGTGTCGGACACCGGCAGCGGCATCCCGCCCGAGTTGCTGTCGCGCATCTTCGAGCCTTTCTTCACCACCAAGACGGTGAACCGGGGCACCGGCCTGGGACTGAGCCAGGCCTACGGCTTCGCCAAGCAGTCCGGCGGCGAACTGGCCGTGCAGACGGAATTGGGCGTGGGCACGACGTTCACCCTGTATTTCCCGCGATCCGAATCGGGCTCGGGATCGTTCCTGCCCCTCGCTCCGGCGAATGTGGAGGCCAGCGAACCGCCCCTGGTGGCGCGCAAGGTCCTGCTGGTGGAAGACAACGAGGCCGTGGGCGGCTTCGCCAGCAGCCTGTTCGCCGAGCTGGGCGTGGAGGTCATCTGGGTCACGGACGGCCGCAGCGCGCTCGATATGCTGGCCAGGCGCGACGGCGCGTTCGACCTGGTGTTCTCGGACGTGGTCATGCCCGGCATGAGCGGCCTGGAACTGGGCGCCGCCATCCGCCAGCGCTGGCCGGCCCTGCGGGTGGTGCTGACCAGCGGCTACAGCCACGTGCTGGCCGAAGAAGGCGTGCACGACTTCGAACTGCTGGAAAAACCCTATTCCACCTCCGCCCTGCTCACTGTGCTGCAAGGGCAGCCGGTGGCGGCGAATCAGGCCGGCGCCGCGGTCGCCGCCGGCGCGTTCCGGGACAAGCCGTAGCGCGAGATATCCAGGCCGGACAGGGAAATCTCCGGCGGCTGGCCGGTGACGATATCCGACAGCAGCTTGCCCGAGCCGCAGGACATGGTCCAGCCCAGGGTGCCGTGGCCGGTGTTCAGGAAAAGGTTGCGGAAGGGCGTGGCGCCGACCACGGGCGTGCTGTCGGGCGTCATCGGCCGCAAGCCGGTCCAGAATTCGGCGCGCGCCACGTCGCCGCTGTCCGGGAAGAGGTCGTTGACCACCAATTCCAGGGTGGCGCGCCGGCGCGGATTCAGGCGCAGGTCGAAACCGCCCAGTTCGGCCATCCCGCCCACGCGGATGCGATCGTCGAAGCGCGTGACGGCGACCTTGTAGGTTTCGTCCAGCACGGTCGAGACCGGCGCCTTGTCGGCATGGGTAATGGGGATGGTCAGCGAGTAGCCCTTGACCGGATAGACCGGCAGCCGGATGCCCAAGGGCTTGAGCAGGCGCGGGCTATAGCTGCCGAGGGCGACCACGTAGTTGTCCGCCTCGAGCACCTCGTCGCCGACCCGGACGCCGACGATGCGGCCGTCGCGGGCCTCGATGGCGCGGACGTCGGCGTTGTAGCGGAACCGGACGCCCTGGCGCGCGGCGATCTCCGCCAGCCGGACGGTGAACAGGCGGCAATCGCCGGTCTCGTCGTTGGGCAGGCGCAGGCCGCCGGCCAGGCGGTCCGCGGTGCCCGCCAGCGCCGGTTCCACGCGCCGCAGGTCGGCGGCGCCCAGCAGTTCGTAGGGCACCCGGTTTTCCTCCAGCACGGCGATGTCGCGGCGCGCGGCCTGCATCTGCGCCTCGGTGCGGAACAACTGCAAGGTGCCGCCGGTGCGCTGTTCGTACTGGATGCCGGTGTCCTGGCGCAGCGCGCGCAGGCAGTCGCGGCTGTATTCGGCCAGGCGCAGCATGCGCTCCTTATTGATGGCGTAGCGCTCGGGCGAACAGTTGGACAGCATGGCGCCCATCCAGCGCAACTGGTCCAGCGTCCAGTCCGGGCGGATGGCCAGGGGCGCATGGCGCTGGAACATCCACTTCAGGGCCTTGAGCGGAATGCCGGGCGCGGCCCAGGGCGTCGAATAGCCGGGAGACACCTGGCCCGCGTTGCCGTAGCTGGTTTCCTGGGCCGGGCCGGACTGGCGATCCACCAGCGTCACGGACGCGCCCAGTCGCGACAAATAATAAGCCGTGGAGGTACCTATGACACCGCCGCCGAGAACCAGGACACGCATCGCCGATAACCATCAAGAAGAGGGAGGAGAAGTAGCTAGTCTAAGCACACCTCGGGAGTGTATTTCACTGAAATTCAGCCTTGGAATAGGTAAGATCCAGGGTGCCGCCCCTCCTTTCACGCCCTGGATAGTGAAATGCGCGAACTCGACCGCACCGACCTCAAAATCCTCGACATCCTGCAGCGGTCGGGCCGCCTGTCCATGACCGAACTGGCCGAGCAGGTGGGGCTGTCGGCCACCCCCTGCACCGAGCGCGTGCGCCGGCTGGAACGCGAGGGCGTCATCACGGGTTACTACGCGCGGGTGAATCCGCGCGCGCTGGGCAAGGGCCTGCTGGTGTTCCTGGAGATCAAGCTGTCGGCCAAGTCCGGCGACGTCTTCGAGAAAGTGCGCAAGGAACTGATGCACATCCCGGAGGTGATGGAGTGCCACCTGGTCTCGGGCGATTTCGACTACCTGGTCAAGGCGCGCCTGAGCGAAATGACGGCCTACCGCCACCTGCTGGGGGAAATGCTGCGGCGCCTGCCCAATTCGGCCGAGTCGCGCAGCTATGTGGTGATGGAGGAGATCAAGGAAAGCCTGTACCTGGCGCCGGATCGCTGACGGCCGGGCCGGCGCCGGCCTCGCCGTCCGCGCGTTCGGGGAACAGGCCGCTGGCGCGGCGCACCTGGCGCACGATGCCCTGCTCCAGCACCGCCTCGCCGCCCGGGCTGAGCAGGGTCAGGCGGCGCCGCGCGCGGGTGATGCCGGTGTAGAGCAGTTCGCGCGTGAGGATGGGACCGGGGCGTTCCGGCAGCACCACCACGGCGTGCTCGAATTCCGAGCCCTGGGACTTGTGCACTGTCAGCGCGTAGACGGTCTCCACCGATTGCAGCCGGCTGGGGGGTACCCATTTGATGCGGCCGCTGCCGTCGCTGCTCATGAAGGCCACGCGCAGGACCGCGGCCGGCGCTTGCGGGTCGCCGCCGCCTTGCGGGTCCGCGTCCATGTGCGGGCCGGCCCCCAGGGCGTGGGCGTCGGCGCCGGGCACCGGCAGCGTGATGCCGATGTCGCCGTTCATCAGGCCCAGGGCGTAGTCGTTGTGGGTGACCAGCACCGGCCTGCCGGCGTACCAGCCGTCGGGCTGGGCGATCAGCCCCTGTTCGAACAGCAGGGCCGCCACGCGCCGGTTCAGGCCGGCGACGCCCCACTCTCCATTGCGCAAGGTCGCCAGTAATTGGAAGCGCTGGTGCTGCTTCAGGATGGCGGCGGCCCATGCGTCCAGGGTGCGGGGATCCGTGTCGGCCGGGCCCTGGCGGATGATGGCCAGGTAGTCGGCGTAGCCTTCGGAAAGGGGCGCGGCCGTGTCCTCGTCGCGGCCGTGCAGCGCCAGGGCCGGGAAGGCGCGTTCGCAGGCCGCGCCGACCAGCTTGCGCACGCCGTCGGCCGGCGCTTGCCAGAACATCCGAGCGGCCGCGACGTCGCCCTCGTTCACCGCCGCGGCCAGCCGGCCGATGCCGCTGTCGGCGGCGAAGCGGTGGCTGTGCCGCAACATGACCACGGCCTGGTCCAGGGCCGCGCCCTGGTCGTCCAGCCGCGCCGGCGGCAGCCGCTGGCCGCTGACCTGCGCCAGCCAGTCGCGGGTGGCCGGCGTGTAGCGGCCTTCGCGCGCGTGCACGCAGAGATCGGCCAGCACCGCGCCGGCCTCCACCGAGGCAAGCTGGTCCTGGTCGCCCAGCAGGATGAGGCGGCCGGCGGGCGGCAAGGCGTCCAGCACGGCGGCCATGGTCTCCAGGTCCACCATGGAGGCCTCGTCGACGACCAGCACGTCCAGCCCCAGGCGATTGTCGCGGTCGTGGCGGAAGCGGCGGGTGCCGGGGCGGCTGCCCAGCAGGCGATGCAGGGTGCTCACCTTGGTGGGGATGGCGGCGCGCACGGCGCCGGCGCGCGGCAGGCCATCCAGCGCCGCCAGGCGTTGCACCGCGCCGGAAATCGACTCGCTGAGCCGGGCCGCGGCCTTGCCCGTGGGCGCGGCCAGGCGGATGCGCAGCGGCTCGCCCGGACCGTCGAGCGCCAGCGCTTGCAGCACGGCCAGGACCTTGACCACGGTCGTGGTCTTGCCGGTGCCGGGTCCGCCCGTGATGATGGTCAGGGCGCTGCCGGCGGCCGTGGCGCAGGCGACTTTCTGCCAGTCCACGCCGTCCTCGCCCGCTTGCGCGTCGGCGAACAGCGCGTCCAGGTAGCCGCGCAGGCTCGCGGTGGGCAATGCCGCCTGCAATGCGGCATTGCGTTGCAGGCGCTGGGTGATGCCCTGCTTGATGTCCTGTTCGTATTGCCAGCAGCGCCGCAGGTAGAGGCGCGGGCGGGCGCCGCCGGCCAGCACCAGCGGCGTGCGGCCGGGGCCGTTGCCCACCAGGCGCGGATCGTCCAGCGCCGCCAGCCAGTCGCGCAGCGTCAGTTGCTCCAGCAACTGGGCGGGATAGAAGGCCGGCGGCAGTTCGCGCGGCGCGGCCGGCGCATCTTCGGGCGGCAGCGCCAGGGTGACGGCGGGGTCTTCCAGCGCCGCCGCCAGGTCCAGGCAGGCGTGGCCATGGCCCAGTTGATGGCTGGCCAGCACCGCCGCCAGGATCAGGCGCGGAGACGCGTCGGGGATTTCGCGCCAGAGGAAATCGGCGAACACCACGTCGAGCCGGCGCAGCCAGCGCCGTCCGACCCAGTCCTCCAGCGTCGCCCGCAACCTGGCCGCATCGTCCAACGGGGCGGCGGCGCCGCGGCGGCGGCCACCCGCGCGCGCGGGAGATGCCAGCGCGCCGGCTCCGGCAGCGAAAACGCCTGAGGGCGGAGTTGCGCTCATGCGGCCTCCCTTGCGGCATGCGCGCCGCCGTCGCCATGGCCGGCGAACAGGGCGTCCAGGGCTTCGATCAGCGCGCGCGGGGGGCGGTCGACATATACGCCGCCGCCCGGCGCATGGCTGCCGCGCAGGAACAGATAGACGGCGCCGCCGATGTGGCGGTCGTAGTCGTAGTCCGGCAGGCGAGCGCGCAGCAGGCGGTGCAGCGCCAGCAGATAGAGCACGTATTGCAGTTCGTAGCGGTGGCCGAGGATGGCGCCGAGCATGGCGCCGGCATCGTAGGCCGCGTCATCCGGACCGAGGCGGTTGGACTTGTAGTCGGCCACGTAATAGCGCCCCTCGTATTCGAAGACCAGGTCGATGAAACCCTTGAGCATGCCGTTCAGGCGGGCGGGCGCCAGCGCGGCGCGACGATGGCGCGGATGCACGTGCGCGCATACCAGCCGGTCGATGCGGGTGGCCGGAACGTCATGCGCGGCGAACCAGAACTCCATCTCCGATACGCAGGCGCGCGGATCGAGGTCGGCCAAGGCGACCGGTCCGGGCCCACCCGGCCGCGCGGAAGACGGGCGGTCCGCGGCCGGCTCGCCGCCTTCCGTGCGGCCATCGTCCTCCCCGGGCATGGCCGGCAAGGCAAGCGGCAGGCGCAGGAAATGCCGCAGCCAATCGGACAAGGGCGCGGCCCATTCGTCCCAGCCGCGTTCCTCGCAGCGCCGCGCCACCGCCGCCTGCAAGGCATCGGCGTCGGCGGCCGCCTGGCCGAAACCCTGGGCGGCCGCCCATTCGAGCAGTTCATGGAAAAACGTCCCGGCTTCGGCGCCGGCGGGGAAACCGTGCAGCGGGCCGGCATTGCCCAGGCTCAACTGCATGGCCGCGTCGCCCCGGCCCGTCGCGGCGGTCTCCGCCCCGGATGCCGCCGCGATGGAGGACATCTCGTCGGCGTCCGGCAAGGGACCGGCCGACGCTTCCTCCATGTAGACGTCATCGGCGGCCGTGGCGGGCTCTTCCCGCGGCGCGTCCTCGACGGTGCGCAAGGCCGAGTAGCTGGCCACCCACCAATGTTCCCGCACGCCGCGCGACATCTCGCGGGCCCGCCCGTCCGCCGCGGCGATGCCGGCGGCGCGGTAGACGGCGTCGGATTCGACCGGCGCGGGCGCCACGGCGATGTGCGGATGGCCGTCGCGCCATTCATCCAGCACGGCGCCGAAAGCCGCCGCATCCAGCGGCCGGCCCTGCGCCAGCAGATAGCCCAGCGCGCTGGCCTGCGCGTTGGCGACAGGCGCGCAACCCAGCCAGGTGGCATAGCGCGCGCGGGTGAGCGCGACGTAGAGCTTGCGCAGGTCCTCGCCCAGGCGCTCGCGGTCGGCGCGCGCCCGCGCGCCTTCGTCCGGCTCCAGCGTGACGCGCAAATCGCCGTCGGCGTCATGCCAGGCCAGGGGCAGATCGTCCACGCCCACGGGCCGGAAGGCCATGGCGAAGGGCAGGAACACCAGGGGATATTCCAGGCCCTTGGATTTGTGGACCGTCACGATGCGCAGCAAGTCGGCGTCGCTTTCCAGCCGTATGGTCAGGGCGTCGTTGTCCTGGCCCTCGGCGGCGGCCGCGCGCATTTCCGCGAGATGGCGCAGCAAGGCGTGCTCGCCCTCCAACTGCACGCTGGCTTGCTGCAACAGTTCGGCGATGTGCAGCAGGTCCGTCAGTATCCGTTCGCCGGCGGTGGCATCGGCCGCGCCGCCGGCGCGCTGCCGGGCCGGCACGTCGAAGTCGTCCAGCAGGCGCCGCAGCATGGGCAGCACGCCCAGCACGCGCCAGTCGCGGCCGTAGCCGCGGAACTGGTCGACGCGGCGGTCCCATTCCCATTCGTCGCTGTTCAGGCGGTCCAGGGCCTCCCATGACAGGCCCAGCGTCGGCGTGGCCAGCGCCGCGCGCAGCAGGCGGGGATCGTCCGGCTCGGCGCAGGCGCGCAGCCAGTGCTCGATGTCGGCGGCCTGCGCGCTCCGGTAGACGGACTGATTCTCCGAGAGGTAGACGCTGCGCACGCCGCGCTGCGCCAAGGCCCGGCGCATGATCTGCGCCTCGCGGCCGCTGTTGACCAGCACGGCCATGTCCGCGGGGCGCAGGGGGCGTGGGGCGTCGCCGCGCTTATCCTCGTCCACGAAACCGGCGCGGCCTTGGCGGCCCAGGGTCATGAGGCGCGCGATCTCGCCGGCGCAGGCGGCGGCCATCTGTTCGCGATACGCGCCGACGCCCACCGGCGCGCCGTCCTCGCCGCCGGCCAGCCACCAGGCCGTGAGGGCCGGCGCATCGCCGCCCTCGACCATCAGGCGGTCGGCGCGGCCACGGGCCAGCGCGCCGGTGAAAGGCACCGGATTGCCGCGCGGCGTGCGGAACAGGAAAGCCCCTTCGCCTTCCGGATGGCGCTCCGCCACTTCGAAACAATGATTGGCCGCCGACACCATCGCGTGGGTCGACCGGTAATTGGTCTTCAGCGCGTACAGCCGTCCGTCCACGGCCGCGCGGGCGCGCAGGTAGGTGTAGATATCCGCGCCGCGGAAACCGTAGATGGCCTGCTTGGGATCGCCGATCAGGATCAGGGCGCAGTCCGCCGGCTGCTCGGCCAGCCGGTAGACCGCGTCGAAGATGCGGTACTGCACGGGATCGGTGTCCTGGAACTCGTCGATCAGCGCGACGGGGAACTGCCGCCGCATGGCCGCCGCCAGCGCCGTGCCGTTGGGGCCGGCCAGGGCGCGATCGAGCTGCCCCAGCAGGTCGTCGAAATCCATCTGCGCGCGGCGCGCCTGCTCCTGCGCATAGCGGCGCCGCATCCAGGCGGCGGCGTGCTTCAGGATGTCGTTGCGCGCCGACGGGAGCGCCAGCACCTGTTCGCGCAGCTCGGCCAGGGCCGCGCATGCGGGATGGTCGGGCGGCTGCCCCTTCCAGGCCTCCTCCATGCCCGCCGGGGACAGGCGCTGCCAGGCGGTGTCGGACAGTTCGGGCAGCGAGCGCTCGGGGTCTTCGCACCAGGCCTGCAAGGTATCCAGCCAGCCCTGGTAATAGCGCGCCTGGAACTTGCGGCCGTCCACCTTTTTGGCGGCCACGCCGGCGTCGAAGATTTCCCGCAGTTCGGTCAGCCACGTGGGCCACGCGGCCTTCAGCGCGGCGAGTTTGCGCGTGCGCTCGCCTCGCGCCGTAGCCAGAAGCGCGGCCGGCTCGGCCAGCGCCTCTTCACGCTGGGCGGCGGCCCCGGGCGAAGACGGATCCGTCGCCGCGTCGCCGGAAGCCGAGGCGTCCGCCGCGTCCAGGACGCCTTCCAATTGCGGGGCATACCTGAACAGGCGCGCCGCGTCTTCGCGCAAGGCGTCCGGGTCGGCCCACCAGGCGCGCAGTTCGCGCGCGCCGGTGCTGTCCAGGCCGGCGATGAAGACGCGCCAGTAGTCGCGCGCCGCTTCGGCCAGCAAGGGGGCGCTGTTCTGCTCCAGCGTCTGCTGGAACAGGCTGTCGCTGTCGAAGGCGTGTTCGCGCAGCATGCGGTTGCACCAGCCGTGGATGGTGGACACGGCGGCCTCGTCCATCCATTCCACCGCCAATTGCAGCTTGCGCGCGCAGGCGCCCCGGGTCTCGGGCGGGTACTCGTCGCGCAGGTCGTACAGAACGTCGCCGGTGGGGGCCGCATCGGCATCCTCCGGGTCCGTCAGGAAGACGCGCGCCGCGTCGGCCAGGCGGGTGCGGATGCGGTCGCGCAGTTCCTGCGTGGCGGCGTCCGTGAAGGTGACCACCAGGATCTCGGGCGGCGTCAGGGGCCGGCCCAGTCCCTCGTCGCCACCATGGCCCAGCACCAGGCGCACGTACAGCGTGGCGATGGTGTAGGTCTTGCCGGTGCCGGCGCTGGCCTCGATCAGGCGGCTGCCGCGCAGCGGGAAGCGCAACACGTCGAGATCGACAGGGAGGGTATCGCGCTCAGGCCGGATCATCGCTGCCTCCGGCGGAATCGCGGCCTCTGTTCCCGCGTTTGCCTTCCGCTTTGCCGCCCGGCTTGGTGTCCGCGTAGAGGGCGGCCCGCATGGGGCGCAGGAGGGCCCGCGCCAGCGCCTGGAATTCGCCGCCGCGCGTCAGGGCCGTGAAATCGGGATAGACCGCTTGCAGGTAGGCGCTGCGGTCCACTTCCCCTTCCACCATGGCCGCGCCTTCGTATACCTTGCGCGCCTGCTGCCAGGCGGTGGCGCGGGCGCCGGTCAGCGCCGCCGGCGGCACGTCGTCGGCCGGATCGCGCGCGATGCCCGGCACGATCGCTTCCCCATCCTGCGGGGCCGCCGCCACGGCGCCCTGGTCGGCGTCCTCCGGCAAGCGGGTCAACCATTCGAACGCCGCGCCCACGGCCAACGGCAAGGGCCGCCGCATGCCGGTTTCCCACGCCGCCAGCCACAGCGTCAGCCACGCGCGCGCGCGCGCCGGCGCGACGGGGGCGAACTCGATATCGCCCGCCTTGCTGATGACCATGGTGGTAACCGGCTGGCCGCTCAATTGCGCCGCGACGTGGGCGACCCAGTGCGCCACCACCTTGTCCGCGCGGTAGCGGCCCTTGGGGATCAGGCTGCTGCTTTCCAGGACCAGCCGGCACCGCTCGCCCTGGGCGTTGGCGCGCAGGCCGCCCAGGTAATCTTCCAGGGCCAGGCCGGAGCCGCCCATGGAGGTGGCATCGATGAGCGCGCCGGAAACGGCGGAGGCACCAGCCCCGGCGCCCCCCCCAAGCGCATCAAGCGCACCAGTATCTTCGGAATGGGCGGAAGCGGCGAAGCCGGCGGAAATGCCGAAGCGCACCGCCAGTTCGCCGCCCACCGGCTCGGGCCAGCGGGCCAGGGCGGCGGCATAGCGTTCCATCATTTCGTCCAGCGGCGCGGCGAGATCGGCCGCGGCCAACTCGCCGAAGGCGCCGGCCGGCAGTTCGCCGGCCCGCATGCAGGCGGCCAGCACGTCGTCGCGCGCGGGCGCCGGCCCCTCGCCCGCCTGCAGGGCGCGCGCCTGGGCCTTGATCAACCTGTCCTGCAACTGCCACTGCTCCAGCGCGTCGGGCGCGAAAGGCTCGATGTCCTCGGCGACGACGTCCTCGGCGGAAAAGCTGACCTGCAGGCGCTGGCGGAAGAAGGCCTCCACGGGCGCCTTCAGGAAATCGGCCAGCTCGCGCAAGGACAGCGGCTCTTCCCGCACGACGGGCGGCAAGAGCCGCAGGCCCTGCGCCGCGCCCGGGCCGCCCGCCTGCCCGACCGCCGGCGCATCGCCAACGCCGCGCGCCCATTCCTTCGCATATGTGAACAGGGGCGAGCGCCGCGGATCGGGCGCAAAATAATCCGGACTGAAGGGCTGCAGGCGATGCTCCACGGTCAGGGCCGCCGCGACGCCGCCGTCCCCCGTATTCCCATCGCCGGCCTCGCTGCCGGCCAGGCGCCACCCCGCATCCAGGTGGTCGCGCAACTGGCCCACCAGCACCGACGGCGGGCGCGTCGTATTGTCGCGCACGCTGCGGCCGACCCACGACACGTACAAGCGGTCGCGCGCCGACAGCAGCGCCTCGAGGAACAGATAGCGGTCGTCCTCGCGGCGCGAGCGGTCGCCCGGCCGGTAGTCGCGTCCCATCAGATCGAAATCCATGGGGATGCGCACCCGCGGATAATCGCCGTCGTTCATGCCCAGCAGGCACACGTGGCGGAAGGGAATCGCGCGCATCGGCATCAAGGTGGCGAAGGTCACCGCGCCGCCGAAGAAGCGCTGCGTCAGCCCGCCTTCGTCCATGGCCGACAGCCAGTGCTCGCCGACCACCGACAGCGGCAGGGGCTCGGTCACATGGGCTTCCTCGCAGATCTCCAGCCAGGTCTGCAACTGGCCGCGCAACTGGCGCAACACCAGGCCGTCGGCGCTGTCGTCCTCGTCGAAGAATGCCAGCAGCAGGCCGCGCAGGCGCTCGCCCCAGCGTTCCGGACTGGCCGGCTCCGCCAGCTCGCGCCACCAGCCTTCCAGCGCGCCCACCAGCTCGGCCAGGTTGCCCAGCAGGGCGGCGTCCAGGCCGCCGACGTCGCCATACGGTTCGATGCCCTGCCAATCGCCGCCGCGCGCGCCCACCGCATACCCCAGCAGGACGCGCCGCAAGCCGAACAGCCAGGTATTGGGCGCGGCCGCCGTGGCCGAGCCGGGCAAGCCCAGCGAGCGGCGCTGCTCGTCATGCAGGCCCCAGCGGATATTGGCGCCGCGCATCCAGTTGTGCAGCAGCGGCAACTGGTCTTCCTCAATACCGTAGCGGCGGCGCAGCGCCGGCACTTCCAGCAGGTCCATGAGGTCGCTGACGGCGAAGCGGGCATAGGGCAACTGCAGCAAATGCTCCAGCGCGTGCAGCAGCGGATCGACGTGGCGCTTGCCGCGGTCGGCCAGGGTGTAGGGAATGGCGCGCCTGTCGTCGGCGGCGTACAGGCCGAAGACGGCCTGCACGTGCGGCGCATAGGCCTCGATGTCCGGCACCATCACGATGACGTCGCGCGCCCGCAGCGACGGATCCTCGTCGAACGCGGCCAGCAACTGGTCGTGCAGGATCTCCACCTCGCGCTGGCGGCTGTGCGCGACGTGAAAGCGGATGGACATATCCCGCGCCGCATCGACCTCTGGCCAACGCGCGCGGCTTTCATGCAGGGGGCGCAGGTCTCGGATGTCGTCCTGCAATTGCCGCAGCAGCGCGGCGTCGCCGGTATCCAGCGATTGGAACAGGTCCAGCCGCTGCGTGTAGTCGCCGTAGCGGGCCAGGAAGGCCTCGCGGGCATGGCGGTCGTCGTGCTCGTCCAGCAGGCCGATAAAGTCGCGCCCCTGCTTGCCCCAGGCCGCCAGCAGCGGATGGGCATGCAGGTGCAAGGCGTCCTCGCCGATGGCGTCCGGCGCGCCCGCGCGCCGCGCCTGCCGCGCATGGCTGGCGCGCAGCAGGTCCTTGCCTTCGATGATGTCGGCCCAATAGTGTTCGCAGGGGTTGTGCACGCACATCAGCACCTGGGTCCAGCGCGCCAGCACCGCGAGCACTTCCAGGGACTGGCGCGGCAGCGTCGAGATGCCGAACACCACGATGCGGCGCGGCAGGCCGGCCGGCGCCGCGTCGCCCAGTTGCGCGGCGCGGCGCATGAAGGCCTCGTGCACGGCGGCACGGCCGTCGGAGGAAGGCGCGGCATAGGCGGCCCCGCCGCCGTCGCCCTCGCGCCCCTGCGCCAGCACGTCGTCCAGCAGCGCGCGCCACAAGGCGGCCTGCCAGCGCTGGGTGTCCGGCAGCGCGCGCGGCGGGCCGCCGTCGCGCGGCAGGACGTCCTGGCCCTTGGCCCAGGCATCCAGCCAGTCGGCGCGATAGACCTGGTATTGGTCGAACAGGTCGGCCAGGCGCTCGGCCAACTGGTAACGCTTGCGGCAATCGTCGTCGCGGCGCAGGAACCGTTGCAAGGGCGCGTAGACCGGCTGCGCCATCACCTGCGGCAGCAGGCGCAGCAGGCGCCACATCAGGCGCGGCTTGTCGAAGGGGGAAACCTCGGGCACCGCCTGCGCGCCCAGCACGATGCGGTAGGCGCGCCACAGAAAGCGCGAAGGCAGCAGGAAATCCAGCCCCGCCGCGATGCCGCTGCCGCCGTCGGCCGCATCCGCCGCCAGCGCCAGTTTCAGCCATTGGGCGATGCCGCTGCTCTGCACCAGCACCACTTCCTGTTCCAGCGGCCCCAGCGGATGGCGGTCCAGCCAGCCGACCAGCACGTCTCGCAGCGACTCGGACAAGTTGCTGTGGATGACGATCAGGCCGGACGGCAGCGGCGAAAGGGGCATGCGGAACCGATAGGATCAGCGGCGCACGACGGTGACGCTGGCGCCTTTGTCGACCGGCACGAACAGGCCGTTGTCGAAGAAGAAACCCTGGATCCGGTCGCTGGAGACCACCATCATGGCTTCCCGCGCGCCGTTCACGAGCAGGGGCGCTCCGGTCTGGCGGAACACGTCGCCCTGGGGAATCGCGCCGACCTGGCTCCATACCGAATCGGCCGCGATCTGGACCTTGCCCACCTTCTCCACGTCATAGGACAGCGGCCGATGGATCCGGACCAGGGCGGCGGACGATGCGTTGGACAGCGCCACGTAGGAATCCTTGACGTTCTCCGTCGAGGAGCATCCCGCCAACAGGGACAGGGCCAGCGCGGCCGCGCACATCCCCCTTCCGCCCAGACCCCGGAAAGCCGGCCGCCGCGCGGCCGTTTCCTCTCGTTCCCGCATCCATGCCAAATTCATGCCGCCTCCTTTGCGCGATTTCGGACTGGGCCGAGTATACGAGGGGAACCGGCGCGGTCCCGGTAAGCACATTGCGAAAAATCTTTACCAAGTCGCAGGCCATACCCGCGGGCGGCGCGGGGCGCCGCACCGCGCCGCGGACACGTTGGGACACGTTCCGGCGCACAGGTGCTACGCCGGCCCCGGGTCCCGCCGCGGTCACTGCAGCGTGATGTTGCCTTCCTTGATCACCTTGGCCCACTTGGCCGTCTCGCTGCGGATGAAGGCGCCGAATTCCTCCGGCGTTCCGCCGCCGGCCTGGCTGCCGGTGTCGTTGATGGCCTTGACGATTTCCGGGTCGCGCAGGATGTCGTTGAGATCGCGGTTCAGGCGCGCGATGATGGGCGCGGGCGTGCCGGCCGGCGCGATGATGCCCTGCCAGTTATAGGACTCGAAGCCGGGCAACCCCGCCTCGGCCATGGTCGGCACGTCCGGCAGCACCGCCAGGCGCTTGGCCGAGGTCACCGCCAGGGGATGGATCTTCTTGCCCTGGATGGCCGGCAGCGCGGAGTAGCCCATTTCGAACATCATCGTGATGTGGCCGCCCATCAGGTCGGTGGCGGCCAGGCTGCCGCCCTTGTAGGGCACGTGGATGATGTCGATATGCGCCGCTTCGCGGAACATTTCCCCGGACAGGTGGTGCGCGCCGCCGACGCCGGAGGAACCGAAAGTCAGCTTGCCCGGCTCTTTCTTGGCCAGCGCGATCAGTTGCTGCACGTTGTCGACCTTGACCGTGGGGCCGACGCTGAGCACGAGCGGGCTGTTTTCGATGAGGATGACGGGAGCCAGGTCCTTGGCCACGTCGTAGGGGATGTCCTGCATCAGGCTGGGATTGACCGACAGCGGCGCCAGGTTGCCGGTGCCCAGGGTATAGCCGTCGGGCTTGGCGCGCGCGATGAAGGTGGTGCCCACCACGCCGCCCGCGCCGGCCTTGTTTTCCACCACCACGGGCTGGCCCAGCTTTTGCTCCAGCTTGCGGGCGATGACGCGCACGCGCGTATCCGCGAAACCGCCCGGCGCATAGGGCACCACGATGGTGACCGGGCGCGACGGCCAGTCGCCCGTGTCGGCCGCCGGCGCGGCGCCGGCGGCGGCGGCGGCGGCCAGGCCGGCCGACAAGGCGAGGCCGGCGATGCGTTGCAGGGTTTTTTTCATGAGTGGCTCCTCGTCTGTTTATCCGTGGCGTGGAGACCCGCGGCGAGCGGCGGATCGCATACCGCGCATCATATCCGCTACCGCGCCGGGCGCCGGGGAACAGGGACGAAAAGCGCGCGCGGCAATCAAGCCGGCAAGGCCATGGCGCGGGCGGCCGGCAAGGCGCCGGCCGAGACCTCGATCACCTCGTGCGTGGCAAGCTTGAACACGGCCACCGCGTCCTGCAGGCGGCGCGCCTGGTCTTCCAGCGAACCGGCGGCGGCGGCGGCCTGCTCGACCAGGGCCGCGTTCTGCTGCGTGGTGCTGTCCATCTGCGTCACGGCCTGGTTGACCTGCTGGATGCCGCGCGACTGCTCTTCCGACGCCGCCGAGATTTCCCCGACGATGTCGCTGACGCGCCGCACGGAACCGACGATTTCCTGCATGGTGGCGCCGGCGTGCTCGACCTGGCTCGATCCCATCGACACCTTGTGGCTGGAGTCGTCGATCAGGGACTTGATCTCCTTGGCGGCCTGGCCGCTGCGCTGCGCCAGCGAACGCACCTCGCTGGCCACCACGGCGAAGCCCTTGCCCTGCTCGCCGGCGCGGGCCGCTTCCACCGCCGCGTTCAGCGCCAGGATGTTGGTCTGGAAGGCGATGCCGTCGATCACGCTGACGATCTCGGCGATGCGGCGCGAGCTGTCGGAAATATCGCGCATGGTGTCCACCACCTGGCCGACGGCGTCGCCGCCGCGCCGCGCCACGTCCGAGGCCTCGACCGCCATCTGGTTGGCCTGGCGCGCGTTGTCGGCGTTCTGCCGCACGGTGGACGACAGTTCCTCCATGCTGGCCGCGGTTTCCTCCAGGGACGCCGCCTGCTCTTCCGTGCGCGAGGACAGGTCCTGGTTGCCCGCGGAGATTTCCCGCGCGCCGCCGTGGATTTCATTGACGCTCTGGCGCACCGTCGCCACCGTGCGCGACAGGCTGTCCTGCATGTGCTTGAGCGCGCGCCGCAGGGCGCCGATCTCGGTGTCGGCGCCGACGTCGATGCGGTTGGTCAGATCGCCGTCGGCGATGCGGTGGCACAACTGGCCGGCTTCGCGCAGCGGCTGGAACACGGTGCGGGTGAAGATGATGAACAGGCCCGCGATCAGCAGGACGACGAAAACGCCGGCGCCGATGGCCACTTCCAGCGCGATGGCGATGTTGCTGGCGGCCCCGTTGGCGACCGACGCCCCGACCTGCGCGGCATACTCGGCATAGGCATTGATGGCCTGCGTGTAGGTGGCGCCCATGGGCGTGACCTTCTGGTCGGTCAGGCGCAGCGCGGTCTCCAGGTCGCCCGCCATGGCCGCGGCCACCAGCGGTTCGTAGGCCTGGCTGCGATACGCCAGGTAGGTCGACATCATCCGCTGGAACAGCGGGCCGCCCTGCTCCGAGGTGTCCGGCCGCTCCTGCAAGGTCGCCGACAACCTGTCGGCGTTCTTGGAATAGGCCAGGCTGCGTCCCGCCGTCTGCTGCGCGGTCGCCTTGTCGCCGTCCTTCAACTGCGTCATGGCGATGGTCACCGCCAGGCGCCCGCGCAACAGTTCCGCGGCGATCTGGCGCGCGGCGTCCGCCCGCGTCACGTTGGTGTCGAGCAGCATGCGGATGGCTTGCCGGTTGTCATTGAGCTGTTGGTAGGCGGCCAGGCCGAGCACCACGAACAGGACGAAAAAAATGGCCAGGGCCGAAGTCAGGATGGCCCGGACGCTGAGTTTTTTGAACATTTCGCATTTCCGATAGAGTCGCGGTTCGATTACGACATCGGAAAGGAAAAAATTAAATTGAAATGATGCAGATCAATGCAGATTGTTTTTGAAAATACGAATCGTAATTATTTAGGGGGCAGTTTATTTCGAGGAAGGCGGGGCCGTTCAGGAATGCCCTGGCTCGTTAGCCTCATGTCCCAAAGTCCGGGCCCATGACGGAACCCGGAGCCCAACGCTAGGCAGGAACCGCCGGCGACAGCGCGGCCGGCGCCACGTGCAGCAATTCATCGGCGCCCAGGTCGCGCGGCCCGTTCAAGCCCAGTAGCGCCATATTGCGATGCACTTCCTGCCGCAGGATGTCGATGGCATGCGCCACGCCGGCCTGTCCGGCGATGGCGCCCGCGTAGTTGAAGGGCCGCCCGACGAAGACGAAATGCGCGCCCAGGGCCAGGGCCTTCAGCACGTCGGTGCCGCGGCGGATGCCGCTGTCCAGCATGACCGGATAATCGGGGCCCAGCGCCTGGACGATGGCCGGCAGCACGCGCATGGGCGAGGCCGCGCCATCGAGCTGGCGCCCGCCGTGATTCGACACGATGACGGCGTCGGCGCCATGCTCGCGCGCCAGCACCGCGTCGCGCGGATGCAGGACGCCCTTGAGCACCAGGCGGCCGCGCCAGCGGTCGCGGATCAGGTCGAAGTGGCTCCAATCCAGGTGATCGCGCGCGCCGAAGTCGCGCAGGACGTTGCGCGACAGGATGGGCGCGCCGCGCGTGGCCTGCGAATTCTCGAAATGCGGCATGCCGTGGCGCCACAGCGTCTTCAGGGCCGTGCCGAACAGCCAGCGCGGATGGGTCACGCCGTCCCACGCCAGGCGCAGGCTGGGCCGCAGTGGCGAGGAGAAGCCGGCCCGGGTATTGTTTTCGCGGTTGCCGCTGACGGGCGTGTCGACCGTCACCACCAGCGTGCCGTAGCCGGCGCGCTCCACCCGGTCGATCAGCGCCAGGATGCGCGCCGGCTCGCCCGGCACGTAGGCCTGGAACCAGGCCTGCGGATACGCCTGGACGATCTGCTCCAGCGGAATCAGCGACGATCCGCTCATGATCATCGGAATGCCGGCCTGCGCCGCCGCGCGCGCCTGGACCAGGTCGCCCTGGTAGGCCGACAGCGCGCTCATCCCCATGGGCGCGATGCCGAACGGCATGGCCCAGTCCTGCCCCAGTATCCGCGTGCGCAGGCTGCGCTTGGAGGTGCTGGTGAGGACGCGGCTCACGAAGCGGTATTCGTCGAACACCGCGCGGTTGTCGTAGCGCGCGATATTGGTCTCGCAGCCGCCCGATACGTAGGCGAAGATGGGCGGCGGCAGATGGCGGCGCGCCGCGTGCTCCAGGTCATCCAGCGAGAGGATGCGGCGCAGGCGGCGCGGCGCCGCCGCCGGCGAGGCCGGCTTGGGCGTGACGGCGACGGCGGCGGCGGGTGACGAAGAGGTGTCCATGGCGGTCTTCCGCGGCGCGGATCAATCGGCCTTGATGTGCTTGGCCTGGGCGACATGTTTCCAGCGCGCCAGTTCCTCGGTGACGAAGGCGCTGAACTGCGCGGGCGATTCGGGCGCGGGCTCGGCGCCCTCCTTCAGGAAGAAGTCCTTCATCTCGGCCGACTTGAGCGCGTCGTTGATGGCGCCATTGAGCTTGTCGGTCACCGGCTTGGGCATGTTGGCCGGGCCGATCACGCCCCACCACAGGTCCACGGCGCTGCCCTTGTAGCCGACCTGCTCCAGGGCGGGCAGGTCCGGCGCGATGGGCGACTTCTCGGCGGCCGTCACGCCCAGCGCGCGCACCGCGCCGCCTTTGACCTGGCCCAGGATGGAAGGCGCGCTGGCGATCAGCATCTGGATCTGGCCGCCCATCAGGTCATTGGTGGCGGGCCCCATGCCCTTGTAGGGCACGTGCGTCATCTTGATGCCGGCCGATTCGCAGAAGATTTCCGACGCGAACTGGTTGATGCTGCCGGTGCCCGACGAGCCATAGTTCAGCTTGTCCGGGTGCTGCTTGGCATAGGCGACCAGCGACTGGATGTCCTTGAACTGCGAGTCCTTGCCCACGGTCACCAGCAGCGGGCCCTTGGCCAGCATGGCGACGTGGGTGAAGCTCTTGACCGGGTCGTAGCTGAGGTTGTCGCGCACCGCCGCGCCGGTGGTGAAGGTCGAGGAGACGACCGCCAGCGTGTAGCCGTCGGCCGGCGCCTTCGCCACCAGGACGTTGGCCAGGATGCCGCCGGCCGAAGGCTTGTTCTCGACCACGATGGTGGCCTTCATCGATTCCCCCAGGCGCTTGGCCAGTATGCGCGCGAACACATCGTTCGAGCCGCCCGGCGCGCTGCCGACGACCAGCGTGATGGGCTTGTCGGGGAACTCCGCCAACGCGGAATGGGCCGTGGTCAACGCCACGGCGGCCAGCAGGGCGCGGCCGCCGTTGAGCAGGAACGATCGCATGCTCTGTCTCCTGATAGGTCGAATAATCCGCATATCGTAATGGCAGCGCGCGTGGAGCGCGACGAGTTCTTCTGACTACATCATCAGGAAAACTCATCAGGCTTTGGGCACTGCTTGCGGATTTCTGGCCCCGGAGGCCTTCCGGCCGGCCCTGCCGGGCTGCGGGGAGCCAGGACCGGGAAATTCGCGGAGAGCTAGGACGCCGCGCGCGGAGCGACCTCGACCAGGCGATGGGGCTGGAAGTCCACCTGCTCGCCCTTGTCCTCGTAGCCCAGCGGATTGGCGACGACGCGGCAGCCGTCCTTCACGTAGTCGAAGGCGCAATGCAGATGGCCGTGCAGCCAGAGGTCGGCCATCGGCAGCAAGTCATCCAGGTTGTTGCAGAAGCCCGCGGTGCCGGGCGTCACGCCGTAGCGCGGGTCCGCGCTGGCCAGCGTGGGGGCGAAGTGCGTCACGGCCACGGTGGGCCCGTCGTGCGGCCGGGCCAGCGCGGCGCGCAGCCATTCCTGGCAGGCCAGCGCCTGCTCGCGCATCTGCTCGGCCATGAAGGGCTGGCCGTCCCGCACGGTGCCGGCCTTGGCCAGGTAGAAGTCCGCCGCGCGATAGGCCTTGCCGCGCTTGTCCAGCACCTGCTTCATGCCGTCGCGCGGGGTGGCCAGGGCATCGAAATCGGCCCACAAGGTGGTGCCGATGAAACGCACGCCGTCCACCACGAGGCTTTCGCGCTCCAGCCAGCGGATGTCCAGCGCGTCGCAGAGCTCGCGCAGGCGGGCATGCGCCGCATCGAAATCGACGCGGTCGTATTCATGGTTGCCGGGAATGTAGAGGACGGGCGTGGGCCAGCCGTGCCGCGGCGAAAACTGGCGCAGGGCGAAATCGTGCTCGCCCGGGTCGGCGGGCCCGTCGCCGCGACAGGAGCCGATGTCGCCCGCCAGCACCAGCAGGTCCGCGCCGGGCGCGGGCGTGGCGACGAAGTCGTGATTGTGTTCGAGATGCAGGTCGGACAACAGTTGCAGGCGCATGGGCGGATGGCGGGATCGATGAGTGGACCTTTGCAAGAATAGTCCAGGCCCGCGCCGTTACAGAAATGTGATCGAGCGCAACGTTACGCGCCGTCGAATCTCATCTACTTTTGCCGCGCCGCTCCCTATAATTCCCGCTCCAGCGTCCCGCGGCGGACGCGACACGCAAGGCGGCACCATGAGCGATCTCGGCCTGATCATTCCCAAGACCAACCTGTTCTCGAACCACAAGCACGGCATCACGGCAGCCGACGATGCGCAGAACAGCGACAGCTTCCAGCAGCAGTTGTCCCAGGCGTTGGGCGTGAGCGCGCAAACCCAGTCGACGGCCGCCGGCGACGCCGATGCCACGGCAAGCAACGACACGGGCATTACCGTGTCGACGTCGATCGCCAGCGCCGACGCGGCGTCCAGCGCGTCCTCAATCGGCGCGTCCAGCCTGGCGACCGGTTCCGCCGAAGATGCGCTGCGCCAGTACACCTCGTCCTCGCTGCCCCAGCAGATGTTCTACACCATGCTGTCCGGCATGGGCATCACCAAGGAGCAGTTCGAAGCGATGACGCCGCAACAGCAGGCGCAGATCACGCAGCAACTGCAGGAACGCCTCAAGCAGGCCGCCTCCACCGGCCAGTTGGCCGGCGCGGCGGGCCTGGGACAGACCGCGGCGGCGGCGCCCGTGCAGGCGTCGGCCGCCAGCGCCCAGCTCACCGACGCGCTGGGCGCCTTGCGCAGCTTGCTCTGATCAGCGCTGATCAGGCGAGGGCCGCTTCGTAGCGGCGCGCCACCTCGTTCCAGTCCACCACGTTGTAGAACGCGGCGATGTACTCGGGACGGCGGTTCTGGTACTTCAGGTAGTAGGCGTGCTCCCACACGTCCAGGCCCAGGATGGGCGTATTGCCCGTCATCAAGGGGCTGTCCTGGTTGCCGGTGCTTTCGACCACCAGCTTCTTCGCCGGCGTCACGCTGAGCCAGGCCCAGCCGCTGCCGAAGCGCGAAATGGCGGCCTTGGTGAAGGCTTCCTTGAACGCATCGAAACCACCCAGCTCCGCATCGATGGCGGCCGCCAGCTTGCCGGCGGGCTTGCCGCCGCCCTTGGGCGACATCACCGTCCAGAACAGGCTGTGGTTGGCGTGGCCGCCGCCGTTGTTGCGGACCGCGCCGCGCACGGCTTCAGGCAGCTTGTCGATGCCGGCCACCAGTTCCTCGACCGGCGGAAAGGGCAGGCCCGCGCCCTCCAGCGCGGCGTTCACGTTGTTGATGTAGGTCTGGTGGTGCTTGGTGTAGTGGATCTCCATGGTCTGCGCGTCGATGTTCGGCTCCAGCGCATCGTAGGCATAGGGCAGCTTGGGCAGGGTGTAGGACATGGCAAATCTCCAGTGCGGGTTCGCGTGAATGAATCGTTGGAATAAGAAGAGAAGCGGCATGCCGCGATGACGGGGCGCGCCGCGGCATAACGGCGAGGGCGCCGGGTGGCTGCTCAATGCGGGCCCTGCTCCTGGAAAGCCGCCGCGGCATTCAGGGCATGCGCGGCGCGGGCGCGCGCGTGCCCGGGGCAGGCGGCCAGGAAACGGACCAGTTCGGCATGGCTCACGCGGCTGTGGCGCAATGCCGCCTCGCGCCAGGCCGGGGGCATGGCGTCGTCGGCCATCATGCGGTGCAGAGCTTCATGCGCGGCGGCCAGATGCTCGCCCCGTTCGTCGTCGCGGCCCAGGCGCAGCCAGGTATCGGCCAGGTTGTGATGCGCCACGACGAAAGCGGCGAGCGCGCCGTCGATGTCGTCGCAGGCGCCCAGCAAGGCCTCGGCCTGCGCCAGCGCCGTCCGATAGCGCGCCAGGGCCTGCCGATAGTCGGCCTGCTCGAATGCCCGATTGCCGCGGGCGATGGCGCCGCGCCACCGCGCGAGGCCGCCGCCAGCGGCGCTGGCCAAGGAAAGATGCGAGGTGAGGGCCTGCATGGAACCTCCCGGGTGTGATGGATCGCCAGTTAATATTAATACAAACGAGAATTAATCCTTTTACAAACCCGGCTAGCGGCAGGGTTGTCACGGACCGGGCCGTATACTCGCGCCATCGACGCGCGATGCGCACATCACAAGCCGCCGCGCCGCCGACAAGAATCAAGGGGAAATCATGTTCATCGCCCGGCCATGGATCTGACGGGATTCCTGGCGCAGTTGCTCAACGGCCTGGCCGAAGCTTCATCGCTCTTTCTCGTCGCCGCCGGCCTCTCGCTGATCTTCGGCGTCACGCGCATCGTCAACTTCGCGCACGGTTCGCTGTACATGCTGGGCCTGTACGCGGCCTATTCCATCGTCGAACGCATCGGCGCCACGCCGCTGGGCTTCTGGGCGGGGATACTGCTGGCCGCGCTGGCCGTGGGCGCGCTGGGCGCGTTGCTGGAGATCGTCCTGCTGCGGCGGATCTACCGCGCGCCCGAGCTGTTCCAGTTGCTGGCGACCTTCGCGCTGGTGCTGATCATCAACGACGCCACGCTGTGGCTGTGGGGACCGGAAGACCTGCTGGGCCGGCGCGCGCCGGGCCTGACGGGCGCCGTCAAGCTGCTGGACCGTCTCTACCCCGTCTACAACCTGGTGCTGATCGCGCTGGGCCCCCTGGTCCTGCTGCTGCTGTGGCTGCTGCTGACCCGCACGCGCTGGGGCACGCTGGTGCGCGCCGCCACCCAGGACCGCGAAATGCTCGGCGCGCTCGGCGTCAACCAGGCCTGGCTCTTCACGGGCGTCTTCGCGCTGGGCGCGATGCTGGCGGGACTGGGCGGCGCCGTCCAGTTGCCGCGCGAGGCCGCCAGCCTGGGACTGGACCTGCGCGCGATCGGCGAAGCCTTCGTCATCGTGGTGGTCGGCGGCATGGGCTCGATACCGGGCGCCTACGCGGCCGCGCTGCTGATCGCGGAAACCAAGGCCTTGTGCATCGGCCTGGGCGTGGTCACGGTGGCGGGCGTGGAGTTGGCCTTTCCCAAGATGACGCTGGTGGCGGAATTCGTGGTGATGGCGCTGGTGCTGGTCCTGCGTCCCTGGGGCCTGCTGGGCCGGCCCCAGGCCGCCGCGCGCAATCCGGCGCCGCCCGAGCCGCCCTTGCGGCCCGCCACGCCGGCGCTCAAGGCGCTGGGCCTGGCCGTGCTGCTGGCGCTGGCCGTGCTGCCGCGACTCGCGCCCTGGTTTCCCTATGCGCCGGTGCTCGCGCTGGATGTGCTGATCGCGGCCCTCTACGCGCTGAGCCTGCATTTCATCATGGGGCCCGCGGGCATGCATTCCTTCGGCCACGCCGCCTGCTTCGGCCTGGGCGCGTACGGCGCGGCGCTGCTGCTGAAGTCGGCCGCCCTGCCCATGCCGCTGGCATTGGCCCTGGCGCCGCTGGCCGCCGGCCTGGGCGCGCTGCTGTTCGGATGGTTCTGCGTGCGCCTGTCCGGCGTCTACCTGGCGATGCTGACGCTGGCCTTCGCCCAGATCGTCTGGTCCGTGGTGTTCCAGTGGGACGGTTTTACCGGCGGCTCCAACGGCATCATCGGCGTCTGGCCCGCCGATTACCTGTCCGGCGACGCCTATTACTACCTGACGCTGGCGCTGGTGGCCGCCAGCACCGTGCTGCTGCGGCGCATCCTGTTCTCGCCCTTCGGCCTGGCCATGCGGGCGGGCCGCGACTCGCCGCTGCGCGCCGAGGCCGCCGGCATCCCGGTCAAGCGCGTGCAATGGGCGGCCTTCACGGCGGCGGGCGTCTTCGCCGGGCTGGCGGGCGCGCTCGCCGCCTTTTCCAAGGGCAGCATCGGGCCGGACATGATAGGCATGGGCAAATCGGTCGACGCCCTGGTGATGGTGCTGCTGGGCGGCGTGCAGACCTTGGCCGGCCCGTTGGCGGGCGCCGCCGTCTACACCGTGTTGCAGGACATGGCGATCCGCGCGACGGACTATTGGCGCGCCTTGCTGGGCTTGTCCATCCTGCTGCTGGTGCTGGCCTTTCCGCAAGGCATCGCCGGCTATGCCCTGCGCCTCGCGCAGCGGGCGCGGGCGTGGCGCAACGGCGAGGCCCGGAGGGCCGCGCCATGACCTTGCTGCAAGTCAGGCACCTGTCGCGCGCCTTCGGCGGCGTGCGGGCCGTCGACGATATCGGCTTCGACCTGGAAGCGGGCGAGATGCTGGCCCTCATCGGTCCGAACGGCGCGGGCAAGTCGACCACCTTCAACATGATCGGCGGCCAGCTTCGCCCCTCGGCCGGCCAGGTGCGGCTGGACGGCCGCGACATCACCGGCCTGCCGCCGCGCGCGATCGCGCGCCTGGGCGTGGGCCGCACCTTCCAGGTGGCCGCCACCTTCGCCGGCATGACCGTGCTGGAAAACGTGCAGACGGCCTTGCTCGCGCAAGACCGCAAGATCTTCCGTGCCTGGCGGCCGGCGCGCGCCGCGCGGCGCGAGGCCGCCCTGGCCTTGCTGGACCAGGTCGGCATGCAGGCCCAGGCGGAGCGGCCCTGCGGCGAACTGGCCTACGGGGACGTCAAGCGCGTCGAACTGGCCGTGGCCCTGGCCGGCGCGCCGCGCCTGCTGCTGATGGACGAGCCCACCGCCGGCATGGCGCCGGCCGAACGCCATGCGCTGATGGCCCTGACCCAGCGGCTGGTGCGCGAACGCGGCATGGCGGTGCTGTTCACCGAGCACAGCATGGACGTCGTCTTCGCCCACGCCGACCGCCTGCTGGTGCTGGCCCGCGGCAAGCTCATCGCGCAAGGCACGCCGGCGCAGGTGCGCGACGATGCGCGGGTCCAGGCGGTGTATTTCGGCAGCGGCGCGACGTTCACGGACAGGGTCGCCGGCGAGGATGGCCAGGGCGCCGCGCCGGCCGACCCGGCGCCGCGTCCTGCGCCCGCCGCGCCGCCCGTGGGAGAAACGCTGCTGCGGGTCCAGGACCTGCATGGCGGCTATGGCGCCGCGCGCATTCTCTTCGGCATCGACCTGGAAGTGCGGCGCGGCGAGGTCGTCGCGCTGATGGGCCGCAACGGCGCCGGCAAGTCCACCACCATCAAGACGCTGATGGGGCTGCTGCCCGCCAGCCAGGGCCGCGTCGCGTTCATGGGCCGCGACATCGCCGGCTGGCCGGCGCACCGCATCGCCCGCCTGGGCCTGGGCTACGTGCCGGAAGAACGCCGCATCTTCACCGATCTCACCGTCGACCAGAACCTGGCCCTGGCGCGCCAGGCGCCGCGCCGCTGGCCCGACGGCGCGGCCGGCCCCGATTGGGACGCCGCGCGGCTCTATGCCCAATTCCCCCACCTGGCCACCCTGCGCGATCGCGCGGGCGGCCAGATGAGCGGCGGCGAGCAGCAGATGCTGGCCGTGGCGCGCACGCTCATGGGCAATCCCTATCTCGTATTGCTGGACGAACCTTCCGAAGGCGTGGCCCCCGTCGTCGTCGAACAGATGGCCGCCATGATCCTGGCGCTCAAGCGCCAGGGCGCCAGCATCCTGCTATCGGAACAGAATCTGCACTTCGCGGCGCTGGTCGCGGACCGCGCCTATGTGCTGGACCAGGGCCGCATCCGCTACGCGGGCGCCATGGCGGACCTGAACGCCGACACGGCCGCCCGCATGGCCTGGCTGGGGGTCTGAACCGGCCAGGCCGAAGCCCCCTACGCCGGATACTTACGCTTGTCCGGCGCCGGCGGGAAGTATTGGTACAGCCAGGTTTCGCTCAGGACCTTCTTGTCCTTGATGCGGCGGATGAACAGGCGCATCTCCACCGGGTCCACGCTGTCGCCGGTCGGATACCAGTCGAACATCGCGCGGAAACCCTCGACCGCGGGATGCAGCGCGAAGATCTGCTGGTCGCGCGCCTCGCCGTGGCTGACCGTCACCACGGACTCCAGGCGTTCGTTCTTGTCCATGCCGCGCAGCGGGCCGCCGACGAAATCGATGGCGAAGCGGCGCGCCCACTTGTCCGGATAATGCTCGCCGGGCGCCCATCCTTCCGTGAAGCCGCCCATGCCGGAACGGGTCGCCAGCACCTGCGCCAGCGTCGGCTTGACGGGCGGCAGCGCGGCCCAGTGCAGCTTGTAGCCGAAGCGCAATTCCGCGCCCGCCTTGACCGGCTCCTGGGGATTCCAGAAGGCCACGACGTTGTCCAGCGTCTCGCCGGTGGTCGGCAGCTCCATCAGGTCCACCGTGCCCTTGCCCCAGGGCGTGGTCGGCTCCACCCACAGGCTGGGACGGCGGCTGTACCAGTCCACGGTGTCCTGGTACGTGGCGAAATCGTGATTGCTCTGCACCAGCCCGAAACCGCGCGGATTCTCGTCCTGGAAGGTGCTGAAGGCGATGCGCTCCGGGTTGTTCAGCGGCCGGCACACCCACTCGCCCTCGCCGCGCCACATCGACAGCCGGTCGGAATCGTGGATGTTGGGATGGATGGTGTCGCACATGCGGCGTTCGTAGCCGCCGCAACTGAACATGCTGGTCATCGGCGTGATGCCCAGTTGCTTGATATCGCGGCGCGCGTAGAGATAGGCGTCGATGTCCATCACCACGCGGTCGGCCAGGCAATCGATGTCGAAACGATAGGCGCCGGTGGCGCTCAGCGAATCGAGCAGCGCGTAGAGCACGAAGCGGGTCGCGCCGGCGGCCGGGGTCTCGAACCAGAATTCGGTGAAGTGGGGGAATTCCTCGGGCACGCCGGCGTAGGTGTTGATCGCCAGGCCGCGCGCCGACAGGCCGTACTGACCGGTGTTGTCCACCGCGCGGAAATAGCTGGCCCCCAGGAAGGAGACGATGTCGTACTTGGCGATGTTGGGCGCCTTGAACACCTTCAGGCCCGAAAAGCCGAGGTCGCCCTTGAGCTGGTTCACGTCCACGCCGCTGTCGGCGTAATTGAACAGGGCCGGCCGGAAGGGAATCTCGCGCACCTCGCGCGTCTTCGGGTCGATGGTATGCATCCGCACGGGCTGGCGGAAATCCATGCCGACGTGGAAGAACTGCACGTCCAGCTTGCCGTGCTGGTCGTGCCACAGCGAATGCGCGGGATCGTACTGGATGGCGTTGAACTGCTGCGGCGTCATCTTCGACAACGTCTCGGGCAGCTTCTGGCGGCCATCGATGAAGGTTTCGCCGGCCAGGTCGCGGGCGCGCGTCTGCAGTTGCTTGAAGTCGAACTTCGCGCCGGTCCCTCGCTTGGTCGGGTCGGCGGCGTAGGCGGAGGCGGCGAAAAACGCGCTGGCGGGCAGGCCGGTAGCGGCGGTCAAGGCCAGGGAGGCCTTCAGCAGTTTTCTACGATGCATGGAAAAACGAAGCGAGCCGGGAAAAGCGGATTCATGAAAACGGATGCCGGCGTCGTCATTGTTCGTGGCGGCCGCCGGCATCCTTGCGTACGCTCAAGCATACGACATTCGGCGATTTTCATTTGCGAACATACATTGACATCCCGTCAACGGACCGCCGCCGGCCGAATCGGCCGCGCCTTGACCTCCATCAATGCACGGCGCCGCGGGCTCCCTAGACTGCATGCAGGGGCAATCCTGCCCCGCCAGCGCCCGGTCCGGCGCCCGCAGATGCCGGCGAGGGCCGCGCCGTGAGAACCGCCATGAGCCAGTCCATCGATACCGATACCGTCAAAGCCTATTTCCTGGAACTGCAGCACCGCATCGTCTCGACGCTGGAGGCCTTCGACGGCAAGGCCTTCATGGTCGATCCCTGGCACCGGCCGCCCACCGACGCCCTGTGCGGCCACGGCCGCAGTTGCGTCATCGAGGAAGGCGACTTCTTCGAGCGCGGCGGCGTCAATTTCTCGCACGTGCAGGGCGAGACCCTGCCGCGCGCCATCGTCGACCAGCGTCCGGCCCTGAAGGGCTGCGGCTTCGAGGCCATGGGCGTCTCCCTGGTCCTGCATCCGCGCAACCCCTACTGCCCCACGGTCCACATGAACGTGCGCCTGTTCGTCGCCACCGGCGGCGCGACGCCCGTCTACTGGTTCGGCGGCGGCATGGACCTCACGCCCGTCTACGGCAACGAGGAAGACGCCCGCCACTTCCACGCCACCTGCCGCGACGCGCTGCAGCCGTTCGGCGAGGATCTCTACCCCAGCTTCAAGACCTGGTGCGACGACTATTTCTATCTCCCGCATCGCAACGAGGCGCGCGGCATCGGCGGCATCTTCTTCGACGACTTCAACGAATTCGGCTTCCATGGCGACTTCGCCCTGACCCGCGCCGTCGGCGACGCCTTCCTGGCCGCCTACCTGCCCATCGTCACGGCCCGGCGCCACATGCCTTACGGCGAGCGCCAGCGGGACTTCCAGCAATTCCGGCGCGGCCGCTACGTGGAGTTCAATCTCATCATCGACCGCGGCACGCTGTTCGGCCTGCAAAGCCGCGGCCGCACCGAATCGATCCTGATGTCCATGCCGCCCGTCGCCAAGTGGCGATATGATTGGCGGCCGGAGGCGAATACCGACGAAGCGCGGCTGACCGAGCACTTCCTGGTGCGGCGGGACTGGCTCGCCGACGCGCCGGCGGGCGCCTCCACGCCGCAATCCCAGTCCGTTCCGGCGCCGGCGCTCGCCGGAAAGTAGCATGCCGCGCGCGGCCATCCCCCGCCCCGCGACAGCGGGGCTTTCGCCCTGATCGACGACGAGATCGACAACGACCCGGGGCGACGACCGAAACTGGAGGTTGTCATGCCCTCGTCCGCCCCCTCGGCGCTCCCCGCAAGCAAACCCGAGAAGCCCGGCAAGGCCGCCATCCCGCTGGGACTGGCGGCCGGCGTCGTCGCCCTGGTCGCGGTCCTGCTGATCCCCCTGCCCGCGGGCCTGCCGGTGGCGGGCCACCGGATGCTGGCGATTCTCGCCTTCGCCGTCGTCGTGTGGATCACCGAGGCGGTGTCCTACGAGGCCAGCGCCATCATCATCACGGCGCTCATCGCCTTCCTCGTCGGCACCGCGCCCAACATCCAGAACCCGGCCGTCGAATACGGCACTTCCGCCGCGATCGGCATGGCGCTGACCGGCTTCGCCAATCCGGCGCTGGCCCTGGTCGCCGGCGCGCTGTTCATCGCGGCCGCCATGACCCACACCGGGCTGGACCGCCGCATCGCCCTGCTGACGCTGTCCCGCATCGGCACCAGCACGCGCCGCGTCCTGATCGGCTGCGTCGCCGTCACCATCGTCCTCAGCCTGGTGGTGCCCAGCGCCACGGCCCGCAGCGCCGCGGTGGTGCCCATCATGATGGGGATCATCACCGCCTTCGCGGTGGACAAGCGCTCCAACGTCGCCGCCGGCATCATGATCGTCGTGGCCCAGGCCGTCAGCATCTGGAACGTCGGCATCCAGACGGCCGCCGCGCAGAACCTGCTGACCATCGGCTTCATGGACAAGATGCTGGGCCAGCGCGTCACCTGGGCGGACTGGCTGGTCGCCGGCGCGCCGTGGGCCATCGTCATGTCCGTGGTGCTGATCGCCGCCATCCTCAAGCTGATGCCGCCGGAAGCCAACGAGATCGCGGGCGGGCGCGAAACCATAGACCGCCTGCTGGCCGAGCTGGGGCCGATGACCGGCCCGCAGAAGCGCCTGATGTGCGTGTCCGTCCTGCTGCTGCTGGCGTGGGCCACCGAAGGACGCCTGCATCGCTACGACACCACGGCCACCACCTACGTGGGCCTGGTCCTGCTGATGCTGCCGCGCATCGGCGTGATGACGTGGAAGGACGTGCAGTCGCGCATCCCCTGGGGCACCGTCATCGTGTTCGGCGTGGGTATCAGCCTGGGCACGACCCTGCTGACCACCCAGGCCGGCAAGTGGCTGGGAGAACAGGTGGTGCTGCACACCGGCCTGGACTCCCTGGGCGCGGTCGCCATCTTCGCGATATTGTCGGCCTTCCTCATCCTGGTGCACCTGGGTTTCGCCAGCGCCACCGCGCTGACCTCGGCCATGCTGCCCATCCTGATTTCCGTGCTGACCACGCTGCCCGGCGAATTCAGCCGGCCCGGCATGACCATGCTGCTGGGCTTCACCGTCAGCTACGGCTTCCTCCTGCCCATCAACGCCCCGCAGAACATGGTGTGCCTGGGCACGGACACCTTCAACGCGCGGCAATTCGCCAAGATAGGCATCGTGCTCACCCTCGTGGGCTACGCGCTGATGCTGCTGTTCGCCGCGACCTATTGGCGCTGGCTGGGCTGGATCTGAGAAGCAGGCCGTTGCGGGTTGCCGCCCCCGGACGAGGGGCGAAAACCGTGCCGCCTGGCGGCCCACGCCACGGCCAGCGTCGCCGCCAGCAGCGCCAGCAATGCCGGTGAAAACGCGGCGACGCCAAGGCGGTCCAGCAGCACGCCGCCGATGATGCCGCCGCCGGCGATCGCCATGTTCCAGGCCGTGACCAGCATCGACTGCGCCACGTCGGCCGCGTTCCCGGCCGCCTTGGCGAGGGCCGTCTGGAACAGCGTCGCCGCGCCGCCGAAGGCCAGGCCCCAGGCGGCCACCGCCGCGTACACCACGGCGGGCGCATTGCCCGCCACGCCGAGCGCCAGCGCGGACAGGCCGAACAAGGCCGTGCTGGCGAGCGTCAGCGCGCGCAGATGGCGGTCGACCAGCGCGCCGACGATCCAGATGCCCAGCAGGGACGCGAGGCCGAACGCCAGCAGCACCAGGTCTGTCCGGCCGGCCATGCCCGCCGCCGCCAGGAACGGCGCGATGTAGGTATAGAGGATGTTGTGCGCCAGCACGAAGGCCAGCACCACGAACAGCACCGGCCGCACGCCGGCCACGGTGAACACATGCCGCAGCGGCAGCCGCTTGCCCGCCGCCTGTCCGGCGAAGTCCGGCACCTTGGCGCGCACCCACGCCATGAGCAGCAGCGCCAGCCCGCTCATGATGCCGAAGCACATCCGCCAACCCACCAGCTTGCCGAGAAACGTCCCGGCCGGCACGCCCAGCGACAGCGCCAACGGCGTGCCCACCATCGCCACGGCGATGGCCCGGCCCTTCAGGTGCTCGGGCGCCATGCGCGCGGCATAGCCCGCCAGCAGCGCCCAAAGCAGCCCGGCCGACACGCCCGCCAGGAAGCGCGCCACCATCGTCAGGAGGTAGCTGCCGGAAAACGCCGTGACGGTATTGGCGACGGCGAAGCCCGCGATGGCCGCCAGCAGCAGCGGACGGCGCCGCGCGCCCTGCGTGGCGACGGTCAGCGGGATCGCCGCCGCCAGCGAACCGAGGGCATAGACGGTAACGAGCTGCCCCGCCAGCGCCTCGGAGATGCCCAGGCCGTCGCCGATCTGCGGCAGCAGCCCCGCCGGCAAGGCCTCGGTCAGGATCGTGACGAAGCCAGCCAGCGCCAGGGCCAGCAGCGAGGCGAGGGGAAGGCGGTCTCGATGATGGGCCGTCATCGCAGCTCCAATGCGCCATAGACCGCATCGCGCAGATCCATGACGAAGCGCCCCGACATGCCTTCGTACAGCGTATTCGTGAAAGCGACGACGCTGAGTCCCTGCGTCCGGTCCACGAACCAGGAATGGCCGTAGGCGCCGCCCCAACGCCATGTGCCCGCCGATTCGGGCGAATCGGCCAGCGTCCGGTCGCGCAACACCGAAAAACCCAGTCCGAAGCCGAAGCCCGGCAGGTCCGGCAGTTCCCGGCCGTCCGTCTGGTCCCGCGCCATCTCCGCGATCAGTTCGTCGGGCAGGAACGCGCCGCGCCCCTGCCGCAAGGCTTCCAGCAGCCGCAGGAAATCCTCGGCCGTTCCCGCCATGCCCGCGCCCCCCGAAGGGAACGCCCGCGGGTCGAAGATGCGCGCGGGGCTATAGGAAATGCCGACCGCCCCCTCGACGGACGAAACGGTTTCGCCCTCCGCCAGCCGATGCGGCGCCGGCGCGTCATTCACATAGGCGGTGGCCACGCGCCGCGCATCGGGCGCGACGAAACCGGTGTCCTCCATGCCCAGCGGGCCGGTCACGAGCTCGCGCACCGCCGCATCCAGCGGCGCGCCATGCACGCGCTCGATCACGGCGCCCAGCACGTCGGTCGCCAGCGAATAACCCCAGGCCGTGCCCGGTTCGTACAGCAGCGGGACGCTGGCAATACGACGCAGGTTCTCTTCCAGGCCGATGCCGGACGCATCCATGCCGTCCGACACGCCGGCCCTTGCATAGGGGCCATCCGCAACGGCCTCGAAGAAGCGGTAACCCAATCCGGCGGTGTGACTGAGCAATTGCCGGACCGTGATCCGCGCGGGCCGGCCATCAGCCAGCCGTGGCCGAAACCCGGGCAGGCAGCGGTCGATACCGTCATCGAGGCCCAGCCGGCCTTGCGCCACGAGCGCCAGCGCCGCGGCCGAAACGATGGGCTTGCTCACCGACGCCAGGCGGAAGACCGCATCCACGGACATCGGCCGGCCGCTTTCGCGATCGGCCCAGCCGGCGGCCTGGCGGTGGATCAGTTCGCCGTCGCGGGCAATGAGTATCACGGCGCCGACCAGGCGGCGCTCGTCAAGCGCTTGCTGGACAGCGGCCTGGACGCGGGCGGGAAGGTGGGCGGGCGGGACGCCGGTGCGAAGGGAAAACACGGGACTCGTCACGGGGAGATCCTTACGTCGATGGACATGCCCGTCACGATAGAAAGCGGGGGATTAAAGAAAAAGTAGGCTACAGTTCCTGTCTGAGCGGACCTGTTTGTCCGCAATCGAGGTGGGTGTGCTGGACAGCCTGAACGGCTTCATGGTTTTCGTGCAAGTCGCCGAGACGCGCAGCTTCGTCGCGGCCGGGCGGCTGCTGGGCGTATCGGCATCCGCCATCGGCAAGAGCGTGGCGCGGCTGGAGGAAAAGCTCGGCGCGCGCCTGTTCCACCGCAGCACGCGCAGCATCACGCTGACCGCCGAAGGGACGCTGTTCCTGGAGCGCAGCCGCCGCATCATCGCCGAAATCGAAGCGGCGGAACTGGAGTTGTCGCAAGCGACCGCGGCGCCGCGCGGCCGGCTGCGCGTCAGCCTGCCCCTGGTCAGCTCGCTGGTGCTGCCGGTGCTCGGCGAGTTCATGCGCGAGTACCCGGAGATCGAGCTGGATCTGGATTTCACCGACCGGCTGGTCGACGTGATCGAGGAAGGCTTCGATGCGGTCGTCAGGACCGGCGAGCCCACCGATTCGCGCCTGTCGGCCCGGCGGCTGGGCGCCTTCCGTTCGATGCTGGTGGCGTCGCCCGACTATCTGGCGCGGCGAGGCACGCCCGCGGCGCCCGCCGATCTGCTGCGGCACGCCTGCATGCACTATCGCTTTCCCAACAGCGGCAAGCTGGAGACATGGGCCTTGCGCCGCGCCGCCGGCGCGCCCGAACTGGCGCTGCCGACCTCGATGATCTGCAACAACATCGAAACGCGGGTGTGCTTTGCCTTGCAGGGCCTGGGCATCGCCTATCTGCCGGAGTTCTCGGTCAGGGATCTGCTGGCGGATGGCCGGCTGCGTGTCGTCCTGGCCGATCACACCGCCGGCACGGGCGTTTTCCACGTGCTCTGGCCCGCCAGCAAGCACCCCTCGCCCAAGGTCCGGGCCTTTGTCGATTTCCTGTGCGCCCGGGTATTCCCCCCGCCTCCGGGCAAACCCAAGGCAGGGCCCCGGCGCCCGGCCAACCGGTAGCACCGGCCTGATGCCGGGGCTTTCCTACCGCCGGGGCTTTCCTACTTTCCTATTGCTCGTCGTTCAGGCGCGGTTCCAGCCACATCGCGTTCATGATGCCGAAGAACACCGCCGCGGCGAGGCCCAGTATCCATGTGAAGTACCACATTGCACTCTCCCGTTGATTCAGTTCAATACAGCGTGTGCTGGTCGGATTCGATGGCATGGCTGGTCACGCGGCCGAACATGACCTTGTAGACCCAGCTCGTGTACAGCAGGACGATGGGCAGGAACACGATCACGGCGAACAGCATGATTTCCAGCGTCAGCGGACTGGAGGTGGAATTCCACACCGTCAGGCTGTGCGCCGTATCGGTGGACGACGGCATGACGAAGGGGAACATGGAGAAACCCGCCGTCAGGATGATGCCGACGATGCCCACGCTGGAGCTGAGGAAGCCCGCCGTTCCCGAACGGCGGCCGGACAGCGCCGCCGCGCCGGCCAGGCCCAGCAGGCCCAGCGCCGGCGCGATCATCATCGCCGGCCAGCGCGCATAGTTGTCGAGCCAGGCGCCCGCAGCGCTCACCGCCGTGCCGTTGGCCTGCACGCGGAAGCCCGCCAGCGCCGTCGCCACCCAGACGCCCGCCAGCGCGAACAGCACCAGGCCGATCAGGCCGGCCCAGCGCTGGGCCCGCGCGGCGCGCGCCCGCACCGCGCCGTCGGTCTTCAACTGCAGCAGGGCGGCGCCATGGGTCACCAGCATGCTCAGGCTGACCAGCCCGCACAGGAGGGCGAAGGGATTCAGCAGGGCGAAGAAGCTGCCGGTATAGGTCGAACGCAGGTCGGCGTCGAACTCGAACGGCACGCCCTGCAGCAGGTTGCCGAAGGCCACGCCGAACACCAGCGCCGGCACCAGGCTGCCGCCGAACAGCGCCCAGTCCCAGAAGCCGCGCCAGCGCGGATCCGAGACCTTGCCGCGGTAGTCGAAGCCGACCGGGCGGAAGAACAGCGCGAACAGCACCAGCAGCAGCGCGATGTAGAAACCCGAGAACGCCGTGGCGTACACGCGCGGCCAGGCCGCGAAGGTGGCGCCGCCCGCGGTCACGAACCAGACCTGGTTGCCCTCCCACGTGGCGCCCACGGCGTTGACGACGACGCGCCGCTCCGTGTCGTTGCGCGCGACGAAGGGCAGCAGCACGCAGGCCCCCATGTCGAAACCATCGGTCAGGGCGAAGCCGATCAGCAGGGCGCCGATAAGCACCCACCAGATCACTTGCAAAACGGTGTAGTCAATCATGGCGGGCTCCTCAAGCCGACTTGCCGGCCAGGGGCGGCAGGGTCTGTCCGCGCACCGGCTCCGGGTGGTAGTCCGGGCCGCGGCGGGCGTAGCGCACCATCAGGAACATTTCCACGACGAGCAGTCCGGTATAGAACAGGATGAAGCCGGCCAGGCTGAAATACAGGTCGCCGGGCTGCAGCGTGGAGGCCGACAGGCGGGTGGGCAGGATGCCGGCGATGGTCCACGGCTGGCGGCCCACCTCGGCGACGATCCAGCCGAACTCGGCGGCCAGCCAGGGCAAGGGAATCGCCCACACCGCCCAGCGCAGGAACCAGCGGTATCGGGGCAGGTCCACCAGGCGCCGGGCGCTGAACCAGAAGGCCAGCACGAAGGTGACCAGGAACAGGATGCCCAGGCCGACCATGATGCGGAAGGACCAGAACACCGGCGCGACGGGCGGCACGGTATCGGCCGCCGCGCGATCGATCTGCGCCGGCGTGGCGTCCACCACCTTGTCGGTGTAGTGCTTCAACAGCAGGCCATAGCCCAGGTCCTTCTGATGCGCCGCGAAGCGTTCGCGCGTCAGCTCGGACGTATCGCCCGAGCGCAGGTCGCGCAGCGCGCTGTAGGCCAGCATGCCGTTCTCCACGCGCACGCGGTTTTCCTTCACCAGGTCCTTGATGCCCACCACCGGCTCGGTCACCGAGCGGGTGGCGATCAGGCCCAGGGCCCACGGCACGCGCACGGCGTAGTCGGTGCGCTGTTCGGCCTGGTTCGGCACGCCGAACAGGGTGAAGGAGGCCGGCGCCGGCTGGGTTTCCCATTCGGACTCGATGGCCGCCAGCTTCATCTGTTGCACTTCGCCGGTGGTGTAGCCCGACTCGTCGCCCAGCACGATGACCGACAGCGTCGAGGCCAGGCCGAAGCCGGCAGCGATGGCGAAGGAGCGCTTGGCGAAGGCGACGTGGCGCCCGCGCAGCAGGTACCACGCCGACACGCCCAGCACGAACATGGCGGCGGTGACATAGCCCGCCGACACGGTGTGCACGAACTTGACCTGCGCGATCGGGTTGAACAGCACGTCCGACAGGTTGGTCAGCTCCATGCGCATCGTTTCGTAGTTGAAATGCGCGCCGGCGGGGAAATTCATCCAGCCGTTGGCGACCAGGATCCACAGGGCCGACAGGTTCGAGCCCAGCGCCACCAGGGAGGTGACGATCAGGTGCTGCACCCGCGTCAGGCGGTCCCAGCCGAAGAAGAACAGGCCGACGAAGGTCGATTCCAGGAAGAAGGCCATCAGGCCCTCGATGGCCAGCGGCACGCCGAAGATGTCGCCCACGTAATGCGAGTAGTACGACCAGTTGGTGCCGAACTGGAATTCCATGGTCAGGCCGGTGGCCACGCCCATGGCGAAGTTGATGCCGAACAGCTTGCCCCAGAAGCGGGTCATGTCCTTGTAGACCTGCTTGCCCGTCATCACGTAGACGGACTCCATGATCACCAGGATCCAGGACAGGCCCAGGGTCAGGGGCACGAAGAGAAAGTGGTATAGCGCGGTCACCGCGAACTGCAGGCGGGAAAGGTCGACGACATGACTATCGATCATGGCCGGTCTCCGAGGGTTGCGTGGGGGATCCGACCAGGGCGGCGGAAACTTGATTGGCGCCGAAGGAGGCGTTCTTCTGCGGATTCGAGAAGAAAAGAAGCTGCAGGACCACCAGCAGCGTCAATTTGACGATCACCACCAGCGCGACTTCACGGGCGGTGGGATGGGCGCGGCCGAATGCGCCGGCGCGCGCGAGAATGGACGGACATCGTTTCCTGCTCACGGCTCACCTCATCGAAAACGTGTATCGCCAGGGGGACGGGCGTACAGCGGATACAACAGGCGATACGAAGGGAAGGAAGGAAGCGAAACTGCGCCCCGGCGAGCGCGAGCGTGGACAGCACCGGGCCATGCGGCAAGGACTGGCCGGCAAGACTGCGAACATGGGGACGATCTCCGTATGAACTCGGAGAGATTGTTGGCGTCCCCGCCCCGGCGCACCATGATCTATGTCAAGGAGTCTAAGGGAACCGGGGCCGGAGCGGTATTTCCGCCACCCTCAAGTGTGGCGCCCGCGCCACCCTTGCCTGGACAAGCGCCGCGGCGGGCTACAGGGAAGCGCCGCCGCAGACCACGATCTGCTGGCCGGTGATCGCCCCCGCGCCGGGGCCGAGCAGGAAGGCCGCCACGGCGCCGATTTCGTCGGGGCGCACGAAGCGGCCCAGGGGCGGCAGGCGGGGCGGGGTGCCGCCGCGCGCGGGATCGCGCAGCATGGGGGTGTCGGTGGCGCCCGGCGCGATGACGTTGACCGTGATCCCGCGCGGGGCCAGTTCGGCGGCCCATGAGCGCGCCATGCCGACCAGGGCCGCCTTGGTGGCGGCGTACTGGCTGCGCCCGGCCGCGCCGTTGGCGGTGCGGCTGCCCACCAGGACCACGCGGCCGCCGTCGGGCAGGCCGGGGGCCAGCGCGTCGACCAGGACCTCGGCCGCGCGCACGTGGATGCGCCACATGGCCTCGCCGTCGACCGGATCCAGACGGCCCAGCGGCGCGGTGCGCATGAAGCCGGCCGCGTGCACCACGGCGTCGACGGGGCCGATGGCGCGCAGCGCGTCGCGTAGGGCCGCATCGTCGGTCAGGTCGACCTGGAAGTGCGCCTGCGCGCCGGGCGCGGCGCCATGGTCCGCGGCGCCGTGGATCGCGCCGGCCGCCACCTTCCCGCCGCCGGGGCCATGATCGGCGGCGCCGGCTGGCAAGGGAGTGCGGTCCAGCCCCACCACCGACCAGCCGGCGGCCCGCAAGGCCGCAGCAATGGCGGCGCCTATGCCCGACGCCGCGCCGGTCACGAGGACTCGCGCCGGCGGGCGCGCCTCGGCCCCCGCCATCACTTGTAGTCCCTGGCCTGCTGGCGCACCTTGGCCAGGTCGAAATTGTTGATGTCGTCGATCAGCGCATTGGTGTAGAAAGGGCTGTAGTCGCTGATCTTGAAATCGTTCATCTCCGCTTCCGTCTTCAGCTCCTGGACGTTGATGCTGCCCATCTTGGCCCCTGCGTAGGGCGGCTCGTACAGCTTGATGCGGCGGCTGATGGCCTGCAGCACCGCGGCCACGGCGGCTTCCTGGGTGCTGCCGCGCGGCGCGGTCTCGGGATACATGCGCAGGAAGGCCTGCGCGCCGGCCTTGGGATTGGCCAGGATGAACTGCGAGGCCTTGCACACGGTGCGGCCGACGCCGACCATCACGGCGCGCTGGCTTTCCAGCGTCTGCACCCGCGTCTCCAGGAACTGCCCGCCGACCAGCGGCAGCTTGGCCGGCCGCGGCACCAGCTTGAACGGGATGCCGGCCGCCTCGATCTGCCCGAATCCGGTGTCGTAGTAGGCCAGCGCGTCGATGGCGCCGCGCTGCAGGGCCACGCCCGCCGGCACGCCGTTGCCCACCGCGATCCACTTGAAATCCTTGTCCGGGTCCAGGCCCAGCGTGCGCATCACGTTGCGCGTCACCGGATAGTCGGTGGCGCCGAAGTCCGACACCCCGATGCGCTTGCCCTTGAGCTGTTCGTAGCTGGCCACCGTGGAATCCGGCGACACGGCGATGTCCCATTTGTAGGGATAGGTGTACTGATAGAAATTCTTCGACGTCTTCCACTCGCCCTTGGCCAGCAGCGGCAGGCCGAAGGAGGGCACGCCGACGCCCACGTCGACGTCCCCCCGGTCCACCGCCACCTGCACGTTGCCGTTGGTGCCCAGCGCCAGCACGTTCAGCGCCAGCCCTTCCTCCTTGGCGTAGCCCAGCACCTCGCCGATGGCCAGGTTGATGACGATGGGGCTCATGGCCTTCAGGCCCACGCCCAGCTTGACGGTGCGCAGGTCCGCCGCGAAGGCGCCGCGCGGCCGCGCCGCCAGGGCCGCGCCGATGGCGCCGGCCGTGAAAAGAAAATGTCTCCGTTCCATCCGCATCTTGTTCTCCTTTATCGCTTGTTGCGGTCCGCCCAATGCACTACCCGTTTCTCCAGCCTGCGCACCACCGCGTGCAGCAGGATGCCCATGGCGCCCAGGATGACCAGCGCGGCGAACACGCCCGCCACGTCGGTCACGGCCTGCGCCTGGGTGATGACCACGCCCATGCCCTGCTGCGCGCCCAGGAATTCGGCGACGATCGTTCCCAGCAGCGCGTACACCACCGCCATGTCCAGGCCGGCGAAGATATAGGGCGCGGCGTTGGGCAGCTTGACGATGCGGTAGGTCTCCAGGCGGCTGGCCGACAGCGAGCGCATCAGGTCGATGCGCTCGGGCTCGACCGCGCGCAGGCCGGTGAAGCTGTTGATCAGGATGGGAAAGAAGGACAGCAGGGCGGCGATGGCGATCTTGGAGCCGTCGCCGAAGCCCAGCCAGATGACGATGAGCGGCGCGATGGCCACTTTCGGCAGGCTCTGCAGGGCGAAGGCGTAGGGCATCAGCAGCCGCTCCACGGTGCGGCTCTCCGCCATCAGCGACCCCAGCACCAGGCCGGCGCCGGTGCCGATGGCGAAGCCGATGGCCGCGTTGCAGAAGGTGCTCCACAGCGGCAGGTAATAGCCGGTGGCGCTGGCCGGCGAGACCGCCAGGCCGGACCACAGCGCGCGCACCACCGCCAGCGGATCGGGCAGGATGTAGGACGGCACGTGCAGCAGCCGGACGCTGAGCCACCAGGCGGCGATCAGCACCGCCAGGCCCGCCAGCGTGATCCAGGACGTCCTGACCTCGCCCCGGCGGGCGCGCGGACGCGTCTTGCGCGCGCCCTCGCGGGGCGCGGCGGCGGCGGCATGGCCGTCGCGCTGGGCGGCCGTCTGCGCGGCCGCGGGTTGCAGGGTCGTGCTCACTCGATATCTCCCTGGGCATTGAGCAGGCCGCGGATCTCGCGCGCCAGGCGGGCGTATTCCGGATGGCCGATGATGGTGTCGAAGCCCCGCGGGCGCGGGATGTCGACCTTCAGGTCGCACAGCACCCGGCCCGGCCGCGCCGACATGACCACCACGCGGTCGGCGAGGAAAATGGCCTCGGAGATGCTGTGCGTGATCAGGATCACGGTCTTGCCGTTGGCCTGCCAGATGCGCTGCAGCTCCAGGTTCATGCGTTCGCGCGTCAACGCGTCGAGCGCGCCGAAGGGCTCGTCCATCAGCAGGGTGCGCGGGTTGCGGACCAGCGCGCGGCAGATTCCCGCGCGCTGCTGCATGCCGCCGGACAACTCGTAGGGATAGCGGGCGCCGAAATCGGCCAGGCCGGTCATCTCCAGCAGATCGTCGACGCGGACCTCGCTTTTCCCCTGGCGCCCGCCGACCCGCGTAGGCAGCTCGATGTTCTGGCGCACCGTCAGCCAGGGCAGCAGGTTCGCCGCCTGGAAGACCACGCCGACGTCGCGCGAGGGACCGTCGATGCGCCGGCCCTCCAGCGTCAGCTCGCCTTCCTCGCAAGGGTCGAGGCCCGCCAGCATGCGCAGCAGCGTGCTCTTGCCGCAGCCGGAGGGGCCGACGATGCTGACGAATTCGCCGTCGGCGATGTCCAGGTCGACGCCGTCCAGCGCGCGCACCGCGCCCGTCTGCGTCTCGTAGGTCTTGGCCGCCGCGCGCATGCCGATCAGCGGCGGCCGCGGCGCCGGCGCGTCCACGCTGTGCAGCCGGGGCTGGGTATTGCTCCACATGGTTCTGTCTCCTCGTCCGACGGGGGCGACCCCGTATCGACGGCGGCTCAGGCGGCCGCCTGCACCGTCAACCCGGCCGCCAGCAGGGCCGCGTCGATGGCGCGCAGCTCCTTCTCGCTGGGGGCGTGCGTGGGCGGGCGCACCGTGGCGCTGCGGATGATGCCGGCGCGCGCCATGGCGGCCTTCATGCGGCCATGGGCCTCGCCGGTGGGCTCGCCCGCGCCGTACACCGCGTCCTTCAGCGGCGTGATGCGGGCCTGCACCGCCATCGCCTGTTTCAGGTCGCCGGCCCGCACGGCTTGCAGCAGTTCGTGGATCAGGCCCGGCACCAGGGAAGCGAATCCCACCAGCGCGCCGTCGATGCCCTGGACCATGGAAGCGAGCAGGTACTCGTCGTGGCAGGTCAGCAAGGCCTTGGTGGGATCGGCCTCGCGGATGGCCTGCAGGTCGCGCGCATACTTGTTCATTTCGCGCGTGCCGATCTTGAAAGCGGCGACGTGGGGCGAGCGCGCCAGTTCGGCCAGCAGTTCGCACGAGAAGGACGCGCGGGTCCAGGCCGGGTATACGTGCACCACCAGCGGCAGGCCGCTGGCCTTGCCGATGGCGGTGAAATAGTCGATGCAATGCTCGGGCTTGAAGCCGAAGCGCAGCCAGTGATGCGGCGGCATGATGTCCAGGCCGCGCGCGCCCGCTTCCTTGGCCATGCCCGCCTGCTCGACGGCGTCGTTGATGCCTTCGCAGACGATGGAGGAAATCACGGGGCAGATGTCGCCCGCCGCCTCGACCGTCAGCCGCGTGACGTGCGCGCGCTCGCGCGGCGTCAGCGAAAACACCTCGCCGGTGTGGCCGTTGGTCATCAGGGCATGGATGCCCGGCTGGCCCGCCAGCCAGCGCGAAAAGCGCTTCAGCTCGGGCTCGTCGATGCTGTAGTCCTGGTTGAAAGGCACGGCGATGGCCGGGATGATGCCGTTGAAATCGATACTGGACACTGCGGTCTCCTGGATGCGTGGCCCTGTCCCGGGCGTGGCGCCTGTATGCGGACGTGGGGGCCTGGAACGGGAACGACTAGGTGATACGAGGCGACGTGAAGCCGCCGGTGGTCTGCAAGGCCTTGGACAATTCGGCCGCCGCGGCGACCAGCGGCGCGGCGGTGGATGCTTCGAACGCGGACAGCGAGGTATTCAAGGCCGGCGCCGCCACGCTCAGGGCGGCCAGGGGCACGCCGTCGGGGTCCAGCACCGGGGCGGCGATGACGAACAGGCCCGATACGGTTTCCTGGTTCGACAGCGCATAGCCGTACTCGCGCACGGCGGCCAGGCGTTCCAGGATGGCCGGCAATTCGGTGACGGTGGTGTCGGTCAGGCGCTCGCGCGGCCGCGCCTCCAGCACCTGGAGCTGCGTTTCGCGCGGCAGCCAGGCCAGGATGGCGTGGCCCACCGCGGTCGAATACGCGGGCACGCGGCTGCCGATGCGGATGTCGACGCCCAGGCGCGTCAGGCCGGCCTGGATGCGTTCGGCGTAGATGACGTCGGCGCCTTCCAGCACGCCGACGGAGGCGGCCTCGTTCACTTCGCCCACCAGTTGGCGCAGGATGGGGCGGGCCCGCGCGCGCAGGTCCGAGCGCGCGATGGCGTTGAAGCCCAGGTCCAGCACCTTGAACGACAGGCGGAAGAGGCGGCTGTCCGGCACGCGCTGCACGTAGCCGATGTCGACCAGCGTGTTGAGGAAACGGAAGGCGGTGGCGTTGTCCATGCCGCAGCGGCGGGCGACGTCGGCCATGGTCAGTTCCGGTTCGCGCGCGGTGAAGGCTTCGAGCACGCGGAAACCCTTGGCGAGAGACTGCACGGTGTTCTTGCCGGCCCGGTCCGCCGCCTTTGCCCCGGCCTTGTCGCCGGCGGCGTCCACGGCGCCGGTATCGGCGGCGGCATCGGCATTGGCGGCGTCGGCCTTCGAGCGGCGAGCCTGTGCGCGGACGGGGGCTTTCATCGTGGCGTCTTTCATCATCGCTTTCCTTTTAGTTCGGAATGCGAATTTTAATTCGACAAAGGCCGGTAAAAAAAAGCGCGAGGCGCTTCATGTCTGTCTCCATCGCCGGACCCTCGAGCCGCGGCGCATTTCCGCTGAATTCGGAATGCGAACTTTAATTCGCTGTTTTTTTATAGGCTAACGCGATGAAGAAACGCCCGCAACAGGGGCGCTCCAAAAATACACTCCAGGTTTTCCCTTAGGGCGATTGACAGGCTTCGCGTCGAAGTTGTCTAATCGTATACGATTCTACAAAGTATCAAGCAGGAGACTTTCCATGAAGTGGCTCGCTTCCACTACCGGCCATGTGACGTTCGAGGACATCAAGAACACTTCCCTCGGCAAGCTGGTGCGCGACCAATTGCTCAACGGCATTCTTTCCGGGACCTACGCGCCCGGCCAGGCCTTGCGCGAATCGGAGCTGGTCGAGCAGTTGAAGGTCTCGCGCGTGCCGGTGCGCGAAGCCCTGCGCGAACTCGAAAGCGCCGGCCTGGTGGTCTCGCGCAAGCATTCCGGCGTCTACGTGCGCGAACTCAGCGACGAAGAGGTCAAGGACCTCTATCAATTCCGTTCCCTGCTGGACGGCCACGCCGGCCGCATGGCGGCGCAACTGCCCGACGACGAGCGCGAGGAACTCGTGCGCGAGTTGGACAACTGCGTCGACGCGATGGACGCGGCCATCCGCGAAGGCAACGCCCAGGCCTACTACAGCCTCAACCTGGAATTCCACTGGCTGTTCATCGAATACGCCGGCAACCGCGAGATCGCCAAGGCCTATCGCGACGTCATCCAGAAACTGCACCTGGCGCGCCTGAAGAACCTGTCCAACGAAGCGCACCGCATCCGCTCCAACGCCGAGCACCGCCAGATCGTCGACGCCTTGCGCGCGGTGACTTCGCCCGCGCAAGCCGCCGAATACGCCGAATTGCTGTCCAGGCACGTCATCAACGCCCACGACCGCCTGTCGGTGATGTGATGCGCGCCGTCCGCCACGCCACGGCATCGAGGACATCGAGGGCGCCGCCCGGACCCGGCGCGCACGCCCGCGCAAAGCCGGGGCGGCGTCACGTCCATACCTAAAAAAATTTCAACGAGGAGACAACCCATGAATCGACGTTCCTTCCTGCTGAGCGCCGGCGCGACCGCGATCGGCCTGCCCTATGCCATGCCGTCCTTCGCCGCGTCCGGCTACCCGGACCGGCCCGTGACCTACATCGTGCCGGTGGCGCCCGGCGGCGGCAGCGACTATGTCGGCCGCGCCACGGCCAACGCCGTCGGCAAGGAACTGGGCACGACCTTCATCGTCGAGAACCAGAGCGGGGGCGGCGGCGTGATCGCATGCCAGAAGACCATGCGGTCCAAGCCCGACGGCTACACGCTGATGCAAGGCTACGTCGCGACGCTGGGCACCAGCCCGGCCACGCGCAAGGTGCCCTACGATCCCGTCAAGGACTTCACCGCGGTAGGCATGATAGGCGGCACGCCCAACGTGCTGGTGGTCAATGCCAAGCTGCCCGTGCACAACCTGAAGGAATTCGTCGCCTACGCCAAGTCGCAGACCAACGTGAACTACGGCTCGGCCGGCGCCGGCTCGCTGACCCACCTGTTGATGGAGCTGCTGCAACAGCAGGTCGGCACGCACATGGTCCACATCGCCTACAAGGGCATCGCCCCGGCCTTCACCGACCTGCTGGCGCAACAGACCCAGTTCATGTTCCCGGGCCTGGCCGCCGCCGTGCCGCACTTGCGCGCCGGCACCGTGCGCGCCATCGCCCTGTCCGGCGACACGCGCAACAAGGCCTTCCCCGACGTCCCGACCTTCAAGGAGCTGGGCCTGCCCGGCTTCGACGACGTGCTGCAATGGTACGGCGTCTCCGGTCCGGCGGGCATGGACAATGGCGTGGTGCAGACCTTGAACACCGCCTTGAACAAGGTCCTGAAGGATCCCGACCTGACCAAGGCGCTGGACACCGAAGCCATCGTGCCCATGCCGATGTCGCCCGCGCAGTTCGCCGCCTACGTGAGCAAGGACTATGAACGCTGGTCCAAGCTGGCGAAGGCGCAGAATATCCATCTCGATGCCTGACACAGGCGCCGAGCCCCCCGATTTTCCTTGCTTCCCGAGAGACACACATGGCCCTGAACACCAAGATCGATGCCGATCACAACGCGCCGCCGGTCACCCGCATCCTGGCCGAATACATCGTCAACCATCCCTCGCGCGGATGGGACGACGCCGTCGAGCACGAGGCGCACCGCACCTTCATGAACTGGCTGGGCTGCGCCGTCGGCGCCGCCGGGCATGAAGCGGGCGAGGCCGCGCTGCGCGCCGTGCAGGTGCTCCAGCCCTCCGCGCAGGCCAGCATCCTGGGCCGCAGCGAACAGGTGGACATCGCCAGCGCCGCGCTGATCAACGGCATCACCTCGCACACCTTCGATTTCGACGACACCCACCTCAAGACCATCATCCACCCCGCCGGCCCGGTCTGCTCCGCGGTGCTGGCGCTGGCCGAGCTGACCGGCGCCAGCGGCCGCCAGATCATCGACGCCATCGTCATCGGCATCGACGTGTCGTGCCGCATCGGCAACATGGTCTATCCGCACCACTACGACCGCGGCTGGCACATCACCGGCTCCACCGGCGGCTTCGGCGCCGCGGCCGCCTGCGCCCGCCTGCTGGGCCTGGACGCGGACAAGACGCAGATGGCGCTGGGCATCGCGGCCTCGCAGCCGGTCGGCCTGCGCGAACAGTTCGGCACCATGACCAAGCCCTTCCATCCGGGCGGCGCGGCCTCCGCCGGCCTGATGTCGGCGCTGCTGGCGCGTGAAGGCTTTACCGCCAGCAAGCGCGCCATCGAGGCGCCGCGCGGCTTCGCCCAGGTGCTGTCGACCAAATTCGACTGGAACGAGATCACCGACGAACTGGGCAAGCGCTTCGAGATCTCCTTCAACACCTACAAGCCCTTCGCCTGCGGCATCGTCATCCATCCCAGCATCGACGCCTGCGTGCAGTTGCGCGCGCAAGGCGTGACCGCGGAAAACCTGGAACGCATCGACCTGCGCGTGCATTCGCTGGTGCTGGAGCTGACCGGCAAGAAAGAGCCCGCCGACGGCCTGCAAGGCAAGTTCAGCGTCTATCACGGCTGCGCCGCGGGCCTGATCTTCGGGCGCGCCTCCGAAAGCGAATACGCCGACGACATCGTCACGCGGGAGGACGTGGTCGGCGTGCGCCGCAAGGTGGTCGCGACGATCGACGACAACATCGACGAGGCCTCGGTGGACGCGGTCGCCACGCTGAAGGACGGCCGCAAGGTGCACGTCTTCGTCGAGCACGCCATCGGTTCGCTGCAACGCCCGATGTCCGACCAGGACCTGGAAGCCAAGTTCAGCAGCCAGGCCGATCCCGTCCTGGGCGCCGGCCAGGTGCGCAAGCTGATGGACGCCTGCTGGAAGCTGGGCCAGGCCCCGGACGCGCGCGGGCTGGTGGCGCTGGCGCGCAAGGGTGGGCAATGAGCGCGCCGGGCCGCCCCAAGCGCGAATCCTCCCACGGGAAGGGGGTCGCGCAGCGACAGGAGGGCACCCAATGACGGGGGATAGTTCGCGCGTTAGCCCGCGCGCAATCGTCGTTCTCGACGATTGGGAAAACGCCCTGCGCGACGGCGTGGACTGGCGGGCCATCCGGCGCGCCGCCGACGTGACCGTGCACAACGTCGCGCTGCGCGGCGCCGCGCTGGAGGCCGCCCTCGCGCGGGCCGATTGCGTGGTGCTGATGCGCGACCGCACGCCGGTCGACGCCGGCCTGCTGGCGAAGCTGCCGCGCCTGCGCCACATCGTGTTCACCGGCACGCGCAACAAGACGCTGGACACGGCGGCCGCGCAACGGGCGGGCATCGTGGTCAGCCACACCGAATGGGGACCGTCCAAGGCCAGCACCTGCGAGATGACCTGGTCGCTGATCCTGGCCGCCACGCGGCGCCTGCCGCAGCTCATGCTCACGCCCGGCCGCAACGTCTGGCGCGATCCCGAGGCGGCGGCCGTCCTGCCGGATGTGCTCCACGGACAGCGCCTGGGCCTGATCGGCCTGGGACAGATCGGCCAGCGGGTCGCCGCGGTCGGCCGCGCCCTGGGCATGGAGGTGGTCGCCTGGAGCCCGAACATGACCCCCGAACGCGCGCGCGAACACGACGCGCGGGCGGTGGGCCTGGACGAACTCCTGGCCAGTTCGCGGGTGGTCAGCCTGCACCTGGTGCCGGCGGCCGGCACGCGCCGCCTGCTCGACCGCGAACGCCTGGCCCTGATGCAGCCGGACAGCCTGCTGGTGAACACCTCGCGCGCGGAACTCGTGGATACCGACGCCCTGGTCGAGGCCCTGCGCGCGGGCCGGCCCGGCTTCGGCGCCTTCGACGTCTTCGACAGCGAGCCGCTGCCGGACGGCCATCCGCTGCTGGGCCTGCCCAACGTGCTGCTGACGCCGCACTGCGGCTTCGTCGCCAAGCAGGTCTACGCCGAGTTCGCGCGCGGCGTCCAGCGCAATATCGAAGCCTGGCTCGACGGCGCGGACGTGCCCGGCACGCTGGCGGCGGCGAGCTGATTCGATCGCGGACGGACGCCGGACGGGGCCCGCCGCGCCCCGTCCACCGGGCGCCCGCCGTTCCCTCACCCGTCGCCGATCAGTTGACCGAGATGTGATTCTCCTTGATCACCTTGGTCCAGAAGTCGGTCTTCTCCACCAGGAATTTGTGGAAGTCGGCCGGCGTGCCGGGCACCGGCACGGCGCCCAGTTCCGCGAACTTCGCCTGCATGTCCGGCTTGGCCACGATGGCGGCCACGTCCTTGTAGATCTTCTCGACGATCGCCGGCGGCGTGCCGCCCGTGGTCAGCAGCCCTTGCCAGCTTCCCGTCACGAAATCCGGGAAGCGATCCTTCAGCACCGGCGTGTCGGGGATGGGCGGGAACTTGCCCGGGCTGGCGACCGCCAGCATCTTCACCTTGCCGCCCTCGACCAGGGCGTGCGTGGCCAGGTAGCTGTTCAGCGTCATGTCGATCTGGCCGCCGACCAGGTCGGTGGCGATCTGCGCGCCGCCCTTGTAGCCGATGAAATTGATGTCGATGCCGGCCTGCTTGGCCAGCACGATGCCGCCCAGGTGCGTGATCGAACCCTGCGTCTCGCCGAAGTTCAGCTTGCCCGGATGCGCCTTGGCGTAGGCGATCATCTCGTCCAGGTTGTTGGCCGGGAAATCCTTGCGCACCACCAGCAGGTGCGGCGAATACTCGACGATGGTGATCGCCGCCAGGTCCTTGGTGGGGCTGTAGTTCAGGTCCGGGTAGAGCGCCGGCGAGTTCGTCAGGCTGCTCACGTCCATGAGCAGCAGCGTGTAGCCGTCCGGCGCCGCCTTGGCCGTGATGGCGGCGCCGATATTGCCGTTGGCGCCCGCGCGGTTTTCCACCACCACCGGCTGCTTCCAGACCGCGTTCAATTCCTTGGCCATCAGGCGCGCGACCACGTCGGAAGCGCCGCCCGCCGGATAAGGCACGATCAGGCGCACGGGTTTCTCGGGCCAGTTGGCGACGGCGGCCGCGTCGGCGGCGCGCGCCGTCGCCGCGCCCAGCGCCGAGTATGCCGTCAACGCCGCCAGCCCTATGCCGCCGAGGGCGGCCAGGACGCGGCGGCGGCCCATGACGGCGGCGCCGCCGTGCGCGGGATGCTTGGACGCAAGATCCATGATTGTCTCCATGAAGAATGGGTATAGGTATGGTCGTACAGGCCGTGCTCGGGCCGGCAAATGCCGGTATTTGCCGGCATTTGCCACCATTCACCGCCATGCGCCCTCCGGCCCGGGACGGCGCATGGCGCCGCGCCTCAGAAGCGCGGCTTTTCCAGCGGGAAGGACGGATCGTAGCGGCGCATATAGGCGCCCTGTTCGGAAGTCACGCGCATCCCGCAATCGAGATACTGCCGGTGCAGTTCCACCAGTTTCGCGCGGTCCAGCTTCACGCCCAGGCCGGGCGCGTCGGTGAGCCGCACGCAGCCGTCGACGAAGGGCACGGGTCCGCCCTCGACCAGGTCCTCGGTCTTCCAGGGATAGTGGGTGTCGCAGGCGAAGTGCAGGTTGGGGATGGACGCGGCCACGTGCGTCATCGCCATCAGGCTGATGCCCAGATGGCTGTTCGAGTGCATGGACAACTCATAGCCGAAGGTCTCGCACATCTGCGCCAGTTGGCGCGTGGCCAGCAGGCCTCCCCAGAAATGATGGTCGGACAGGATCACCTGCGCGCCGTTCAACTGCACGTTCTCGCGGAATTCGTCCATGCTGGTGACGACCATGTTGGTCGCCATCTTCACGCCCGTTTCCCGGTGCAGTTGCGCCATCTGCGCCAGGCCCGGCACCGGGTCTTCGTAGTATTCCAGCACGCCCTTCAGCCTCGCCGCGATGCGGCGGCCGGTTTCCAGGCGCCAGTTGGCGTTGGGATCGATGCGCAGCGGATAGCCGGGAAAGGCTTCGCGCAGGGCCAGGATGCATTCGGCCTCGTAGTCCGGATCCAGCGCGCCGGCCTTCAGCTTGATGCTCTTGAAGCCATAGTCCCGGACCATGCGGCGCGCGCTGCCGACCAGTTGTTCGGCGGTGAGGATGGGCCCCCAGTCGTCGGCGGGATACGGATCGTCCAGGTGCTTTTCCTGCTTGAAGAACAGGTAGGCGCTGTACGCCACTTCGTCGCGGCAGCGGCCGCCCAGCAGCTCGACCAGGGGCACGCCGACGATCTGCGCTTGCGCGTCGAGGAAGGCCACCTCATACGCGCCGAACACATTGGTGCCCGCCTTGGCCGCGTGGGTGCCGGGGTTCAGGTTGGCGAAGCCCTGGCTCAGGTCGGTCTTGATGTGCGTCCGCACCGCGCGCCTCAGGCCGTTGAGGTCGAACGGGCTCAGGCCGACCAGCGCCGCGCGCACCTTTTCCAGGTTCTGCAGGATGGGCAGGTCGCCGTAGGTCTCGCCCAGGCCGACGTGGCCGGTGTCGGTTTCCACCTCGATGATGGCGCGCAGGGCGTAGGCCACGTGCACGCCGGAGGCGTTGAGGACGGGAGGATCGCGGAAGGCGACCGGGGTGACGCGAACGTCCGTGATTTTCATATGCGGGAAGCTGCCTGTCTCGAATGTGATTCGGCCGGATGCGATTCGCCCGGAGGTGAGCCGTGAATCGAACCCGTGGATCGGATCTCGGAATCGGATCTTTGAATACTAGTATACTAGTATACGTAAGGATGCTTGCCCGTACAATACCCACCCGGCAACCGAGCGTCCCATGAAATCCTTCCGCAACCAGCGCATCTCCCGGCGTCCCCTCTCGGACCTGCTTTACGAGCAGGTGCTGGAACGCATCCTGTCGGGCGAGCTGGCGCCGGGCGCCAGCGTTTCCGAGGCGGAAGTGGGCGCCATGTTCGAGGTCAGCCGCACGCCGATCCGCGAGGTGCTGATCAAGCTGGGCGAGCAGGGGTTGGTGGACGTCTTCCCGCAGGTGGGCACCTTCATCGCGCCCATCCGCATCGACGAGGTGACGCAGGCCGCCTTCATCCGCGAGAACCTCGAATGCGCGCTGGTCCGCGAGGCGGCCGGCAAGATCGACCAGGCCGGCGTCGACGCCCTGGCGGCGATCCTGCGCGAACAGGAAGCCGCCCAGCAGGCCGGCGACATGGCGCGCTTCTACCAGGCCGACGAGGCCATGCATGCCCGCATCGCCGAGATCGCCGGCAAGCCGCGCGTCTGGCGCGTGATCCAGCAATCGAAGATCCACGTCGACCGCGTGCGGCGGCTGGCGCTGAAGCAGAAGCTCAAGGCCTCGCTGGTGCTGGAGCAGCACCGGCGCATCTGCGACGCCCTGGCCGCGCGCGACGCCGACGGCGCCGCCGCCTGTATGCGCGAGCATCTGCACGGCGTCTACGAGTTCGTGCGCAAGGTGGCGGTGGATGAAATGCCCGCGTCCGGCGGCATGAAAACCGGGACGAAGACGGGCACGGCCTAGCGCCGTGTCCTGAGTGGGTTCCGCCCAGGCCCCTGGCGGGCCCGGCGCCGCGCCGGCGCGATGACCCAAACGCGATGACCCAAGCAAGGAATTCCAGCATGAAACTCAACGAACAATGCATCCTCGTCACCGGCGGCGCGCGCGGACTGGGCGCGGCCATTACCCGCGCGCTGGCGCGCGAAGGCGCCGCCGTGGCGATCAACTACCACCGCAGCGAGGCGGCGGCCCAGGCGCTGGCCACGGAACTGGGCCCCCGCGCCATCGCCCTGCAAGCCGACGTGACCGACGCGAGCGCCGTGGGCGCGCTGTTCGAACGGTCCCAGGCGCATTTCGGGCGTCCCATCGTCTCCGTCGTCAACAACGCCCTGGCCGACTTCCGCTTCGACGGCGACGCCCGCCCGAAGATAGACGAGATCGCCTGGAGCCGCTTCCAGCAGCAGATCGACGGCGCGCTCAAGGGCTGCGTCAACACGCTGCAGGCCGCCGTCCCCGCGATGCGGGCGGCGCGCTTCGGACGCATCGTCAACATCGGCACCAATCTCTTCCAGAATCCGGTAGTGCCGTATCACGACTACACCGCCGCCAAGGCCGCGCTGCTGGCCCTGACGCGGACGGCGGCCAACGATCTGGGGCCGGACGGGATCACCGTCAACATGGTCTCGGGCGGCCTGCTGCGCGTCACCGACGCCAGCGCCGCCACCCCGGCGGCGGTATTCGACCTCATCGCCGGGCTGACGCCGCTGCGCAGCGTGACCACGCCGGAGGAACTGGCCGACGTCGTCGCCTTCTTCCTCTCGCCGTGGGCGCGCGCGGTCACCGGCCAGAACCTCATCGTCGACGGCGGGCTGGTCAAGGGCTGACGGCCTGGCGGCACCTCGGGCCGGGCGCCAAGGACCGCAGATCCATCCAGTATCCGCCGAAAGGAGCCGTCCGCGGGTCCGGCATTTGCTATCCAGCGGGGCATTCCATCCGGAACGTCCCGCCGCGACGTCCTGTCCGGCGAGGCGTGCCGCCCCGTTCGTGTAAAGGAGAACAGCATGAGGATAGCGAGAACCCTGTCCCGCGCAGCGGGCATCGCCTTGGCCGGCCTGGCGCTTTTCATCATCCAGGGCTGCGCCAGCAAACCCGAGGCGCAGACGCCGCTGGTGCCCGTCTTCCAAGGGCAACGCGTCTGGAACGGCGTCACCACCACGGCCGAAGGCCGCGTCTTCGTCAGCTACCCGCAGGCGGACAACCCCGGCCTGCAGGTCGCGGAACTCGACGCCCAGGGCCAGCCCTTTCCCTTTCCCGACGCCAACTGGAACGTCGTCCTCTCCTCGGTCGCGGGTCCCATCGGCAACGGCTTCGTGCACGTGAACGCCCTGCGCATCGGACCCGACGGCAAGCTGTGGATCGTCGACGCCGGCGCGTCCGGCATCGCCAAGCCCAAGGTCCAGGGCGGCGCCCGCCTGTTCCAGTTCGATCCGCAAACGCGGGCCCTGCTGCGGGTCTACGACCTCGCGTCCGTTGTGAAGCCCTTCAGCTACATCGACGACGTCCGTTTCAACGGCCCCTACGCCTACCTGACCGACGCCGGCGAGCCCGGACTGGTGGTGCTGGACCTGCGCAGCGGCGCCGCGCGCCGCGTGCTCGACCGCCATCCCGCGCTGACGGCGTCGCGTCCCCTGCGCGCCGACGGCCACACGGTCACGGACGCCAAGGGCCAGCCGATCGCCATCCATGCCGACCAGTTGGAAGTCTCGCCTGACGGCAAGTGGCTCTACATCCAGCCGGCCTCCGGCCCGATGGCGCGCATCGCCACGCGCTGGCTCGATGACCCGTCGGCCTCGGCCATGGACGTGGACGGCCACGTCGATCAGAAATGGGTGAACACGCCCACCACCGGCGGCACCGCCATCGACGCCCGCGGGAATATCTACGTCACCGACACCGACAAGCACCGCATCCTGCGCATCTCGCCGGAAGGCAAGCAGACCGTCGTCATCGAGGACAACCGCCTGATCTGGGCCGACGCCCTGTGGATAGACAGCGCGGGCTACCTGTGGATCCCCGCGTCGCAGCAGAGCCTGACGCCCGGCTTCAACGACGGCAAGATGGACGTGCGTTATCCGGTCTGGATCTACAAGCTGCAGATCAACGCGCAGCCCAGCCCCCTCGACCACTCCTGATCGCCGGGCGCGGTTTTCTCTGTACCATTCGGGTGACATGCAACCCGCCGGCGGCCGATGGCCGCCGGCGCATCGATCCCGGACATGGACACGGCTTTTCTTCAAGACTTCATCCAGGTAGTGGAAGCCGGCTCTATCGCGCAGGTGGCGCGCCAGAACGGCCTGACGCCCGCGGCCGTCAATCTGCGCATCAAGAAAGTAGAGGACGAGCTGGGCTATCGCCTGCTCACCCGCTCCGGCCGCTCCGTGACGGCGACCGCCGAGGGACTGCAAATCCTGGCGCAGGCGCGCCGCGTGATGGAGGAGGTGCGCAATCTCAAGATGGCGGGCCAAGGTCCCATCGTGGTCGGCCGCCTGTCGCTGGGCGCCTTCGACTCGGCCATGAGCACCCTGATCCCGCCCTTGATGGAGCGCGTGATCGCCAGGCATCCCAACCTGGAGGTCAACCTGGTGAAGGCATATTCGGTCCACCTGTACGCGCAGGTGTGCGACGGCGAGATGGATGCAGCGCTGATCCTGCAGCCGCAATTCCAGATGCCCAAGAATCTCGAATGGCGGCGCGTCCGCGACGAACCCCTGGTGGTGCTGGCGCCGGCCAGCCTGGCCGAAGTCGATCCCAACCAATTGCTGCGCGCCAATCCCCACATCTGCTATGACCGCAAGCTATGGGGCGGGCAACTGGCCGCGCAATACCTCCGCCAGCACGACATCCATCCCAAGATCCGCATCGAGACCGCGTCGATAGAAATCATCGCCCGGCTGGTTTCACGCGGCCTGGGCGTCGCGCTGGTGCCGGACGGCGCGGGCGAGCTGCTGGAAGACATCAAGCTGCGCAAAATCCCGCTGCCCGGCAATGAGCACTTCCGCAGCGTGGGCCTGCTCTGGAACAGGCAATCCGCGCGGGTGGCCCTGCTGCACGAAATCTACGATATGGTGCGCGGTCTCTAGGGTCGTATCCAGTGGCGTGTCGCGCCCCGGAAGGACACGATCCCCGCGACGCGACGCCAAGCCGGCTATGTTCTCCCTCTTTCATCAGGCATGGATGGCGGAGGGGGCGCCGCGCCGCGATCCTGCCGCGCCTCGGCGGACGCCATCAAAGCCGCGATGCGCGCGCTGTCGTAACCGGACAGCCGTCCCAGGATGTCCTGCGTGTCGGCGCCCAGCAAGGGCGCCGCGTTGCGATAGGTCACCGGACTGCCCGATAGGCGCATGGGATTGCGTACCTGCGGCACGCTGCCGGCGATGGGATGGGGCAGGGAAAACTTCAGGCCGCGCGCGATCACCTGCGGATCCGCGTGAACCTGGGCCACGTCGTTGATCATGCCCACCGGCACGCCGGCCTCGTCGAGCAGGCGCCGCCACGTGTCGCGGTCGCGCGTCAGGAACAGCCGCTCCAATTCGGGAATCAGCGTCGGCTTGTGGATGACGCGGCTGGTATTGGTCCGGTAGCGCGGATCCTCGGCCAGATCGGGTCGGCCCGCCGCGTGGCAGAACTTCCGGTATTGGCTGTCGTTGCCCACGCCCAGCACGATAAAGCCGTCCGCCACCGCGAAGACCTGGTAGGGCGCCAGGTTGACGTGCGCATTGCCTTCCCGGCGCGGGACCTCGCCCGACAGGAAATAGTTGAAATTCTGCACCCCCAGCGCGGCCACCTGGCAGTCGAGCATGGAGATGTCGATATGCTGTCCCTGCCCGCTGCGCGCGCGTTCGTGCAGGGCAGCCAGAATGGCGGTGGTGGCGTACATGCCCGCCATCAGGTCGGACGCGGCATTACCCGCCTTCTGCGGGCCGCCGCCGGGCAGGTCGTCGCGCTCGCCGGTAATGCTCATCAGGCCGCCCATGGCCTGAATCACGAAGTCGTAGCCCGGCTTGCCCGCGTAGGGCCCGTCCTGGCCGAAGCCGGTGATGGAGCAATAGATCAGGCGCGGATTGATCTCCTTGAGCATGGCGTAGTCCAGGCCATACCTGGCCAGGCCGCCCACCTTGAAGTTCTCCACGAAGACGTCGCAATGCAGGGCCAGGTCGCGCAAGGCTTGCGCGCCTTGCGGCGTGGCGATGTCCAGGGCGACGGACTTCTTGTTGCGATTGGCGGCAAGGTAGTAGGCGGATTCCTGGGTGCGTTCGCCGCGGGCGTCCATCAGGTTCGGCGGCCCCCAGCCGCGGGTGTCGTCGCCGCTGTCCGGGCGTTCGATCTTGTAGACGTCGGCGCCCAGGTCGGCCAGGTTCTGCGTGCACCACGGTCCCGCCATGATGCGGGTCATGTCCAGCACCTTGATGCCGCTCAACGGCGGTTCCCTCAAAACGGTGTCTCGATTCGGCATGGGCCCGGGTCTCTCGTTTCAGGAGGAATAGAAACCGGCGCCCTTGCGGGCCAGTTCGGCCAACAGCGGCGCGGGCGTCCAATACTGCGCGCCGACCTGCTCCGCATAGGCGTGAATGCGCGCCAGGATGCGCGGCAGGCCGATCCGGTCGGCGTAGTACATGGGGCCGCCGCGATAACGGGGAAAGCCATAGCCGTTCATCCAGATGGCGTCGATTTCCTCGGGCCGCGTGGCCACGCCTTCCTCCAGGATGCGCGCCCCTTCGTTGATCATGACGTAGAGACAGCGCTCCAGGATTTCCTCGTCGCCTATCGTCCGGCGCAAGAACCCGCGCCGGAGGGCGTCCTGTTCGATCAGCGCGGAGACCTCGGGATCGACCGTGCGCTTGCGCTGCGCGTCATAGCGATAGAAGCCCGCGCCGCTCTTCTGGCCCAGGCGTTTGCGCCGCGCCACGAGTTCGTCGAGGATGCCGCACGCGCGCTCGCGCTCGCTCAGGCGGTCGAGCCGGCCCTGGCGCGCGCGCCAGGCCACGTCCAGCCCCGCCAGGTCGTTGAGCTGGAACTGTCCCATGGGGAAGCCGAAGTCGTGGAGCACGCGGTCGACCTGCTCCGGCAGGGCGCCTTCCTCCAGCAGGAAGTAGCATTCGCGCGCGCGCCGCGACAGCATGCGGTTGCCGACGAAGCCTTCGGACACGCCCACCATCACCGCGACCTTGCCCAGGCGCTTGCCCAGGGCCTGGATGCGGGCGAGGGCCTGCGGCGAACTGCGCGCGCCGCGCACGTTCTCCAGCAGCTTCATGATGTGGGCGGGGCTGAAGAAGTGCATGCCCACCACGTTCTCCGGATGCAACATGCCCTCGGCCAGCGCGTCGAGATTCAGGTACGAGGTGTTGGACGCGATGATGGCGTCCGGCCGCGCGTGCGCCTCGATGCTGGCGAACACCTGCCGCTTGACGGCCATGTCTTCGAACACCGCCTCGATCACCAGGTCGCAGTCGCGCAGGTCCTCGAAGGCCATGGTCCCGCGCAGGCCGTCCAGGCGGCGCTGGCGCGCGGCGTCGTCCAGGCGCCCCTTGGCCACGTCCGATTCGTAGGTCTTGCCGATGTTGCGCAGGCAGGCTGCCAGCGCCTGTTCATTCTGCTCGACCAGCGTGACGGGGATGCCGGCATTGAGAAAGCACATGGCGATGCCCGTGCCCATCGTGCCCCCGCCCACCACGCCGGCGCGGCGCACCGGCGCGTCGGGCTCCGGCAGTCCCGCGGGCCGGGTTGCCGCGCGCTCGGCGAAGAACGCATGCCGCAAGGCGGCCGCCTGCGGCGACGCCACCCGTTCGCGGAAACGCTCGCGTCCATAGGCGACGCTGCCGTCGAAATCGCGGAGCAGGGACTGTTCGGCGATGTCGACGCATACGAGGGGCGCTTCCTGGCCGCGGTGGCTGACGGCCAGCCGGGCGCGGATGTCGTCGAAATAGCCTGCCGGCGGCGGCGCCAGCGGCAGGTCGCGCGTGCGGCGCGGTCCCGCCCCGCGCTGGAGCAGATCCTCCGCGTAGCGTTGCGCGGCCGCCCGCGGATCGTCCGTCGTCACGGCATCCACCAGCCCCATCTCGCGCGCGGCGCAAGCCGTTACCGGCTTGCCCGACGTCGCCAGCTCCAGCGCCTTGGGCACGCCCACCAGACGCGCCAGGCGGGGAATGCCGCCGGCGCCCGGCACGACGCCCAGCGTGGACTCGGGCAGGCCCATGCGCGCGCCCTCGCCCGCCACCCGGTAATGGCAGCCCAGGGCCAGTTCCAGGCCGCCGCCCAAGGCGGTGCCCTGTATGGCCGCGACCACCGGCTTACCGCAGGCTTCGACAAGCGCGATAACCTCGGACAGGTGCGGGTCCTGGGGCGGCTTGCCGAACTCGCGTATGTCGGCGCCGGCGACGAAGGTGGCGCCCGCGCAGGCCAGCACGACGGCGCGCGTGCGCGGATCCGCCGCGGCCTCTTCGAAAGCCGCGCAAAGGCCGCGGCGCACGTCCACCGACGTGGCGTTGACGGGCGGATTGTCGATGAGCACGGTGCGCACCGCGCCGCTGAGGGAGGAAGTGACGACTGGCATGTTGTTCCTGTGATAACGGGATGAAAAGCAGGACGCGCTCAACGCATCGACTGGCGCGGGACGCCGGCCGTCTTGATGACCCGCGCCCACTTGTCCTTTTCCTGCGCCACGTAACGGCGGAAGCCTTCCGGCGTATCGCGCTGCGGCTCCATGCCCTGCTGGGCCAGCCATTGGGTGAAGGCCGGGTCCTCCAGCATCTCGTTGATGGCGCCGTTGAGCTTGGCGACGATGGGCTCGGGCGTTCCCGCGGGCGCCAGCAAGCCATACCAGCCGACCGCCTGGTAGCCGGGATAGCCCAGCTCCGCCACCGTGGGCACGTCGGGCAGGGCTGGAATGCGCTGGGGCGTCTCCACCGCCAGCGGCACCAGTTGGCCCGACTGGATGAACGGGATCACGGTGATGGCGTTGTCGCTCAGCGTGGACACCAGGCCGGACTGCACGTCGATGACAGCCGCCGCGCTGCCCTTGTACGGCACGTGCAGCATGTCGACGCCCACCGTGGACTTGAACAGCTCCATCGACAGATGCTGGGTGGAGCCCGTGCCCGTGGAGGCGAAAGTGAGCTTGCCGGGCTCCTTCCTGGCCAGGTCCAGCAGACCGCGCAGGGTCTTGACCCCCAGCTTGGGACTGGCGGTGATGATCAACGGCGATACCGCGACGATGGCGATGGGCGAATAGTCCTTGATCGGGTCGTAGCTCAGCGACTCGTAGAGCGACGGGTTAATGGACATCGCGCCCGAAAAGGTCATGCCCAGCGTATAGCCGTCCGGCTTGGCCTTGGCGATATCGGTCATGCCGATGATGGCCGCCGCGCCCGGCTTGTTCTCCACGATCACGGTGGGACCGAATTTCTCGGTCAGCCGCTTGCCTATCATGCGCGCCAGCGTGTCGGCGGCGCCGCCGGCCAAGGCCGGTACGATCAACCGTATGGGTTTGTCGGGATAGGCGGCCATCACGCCGCCCGAGGCCACTGCGGCCAGGGCCGTGATCGCCAGGCCGGTCAGGATCTTCTTCATGGTTGTCTCCTCGCTGGTTTTCTTCGGTGTTTTCTTTCCGCGCACGGCGTCCCTCGCCGTCATGCGGGCGGCCGGTGAGGCAGCGCCTCTATCTTTTTTCTCGGCGCGCGGCGCGCCCTCCTTTACCAGGCCTTTGGGCCTCAGCCGGCGCGGCGGGTAATCGTCCCCGCCTGCACCACCTTGCCGTCCGGCAAGGCGCAGGCATAGCCGAGCCGCAACAGCGCGGGGCTGCTTTCCTGCACGTCCACCGTCACGGTCACCACGTCGCCGAGCCGCGTGAAGGCAACGAACTTGGTCTCGATCTCGCTGTCCTGGTACCAGGCCTCGCCGAGCAGCCTGTCGCACAGTTCCATGACCGGCGCCATGACCAGCGCGCCCTGCACGATAATCCCGCCGAAATGCCGGGCGGCGTATTCGGGATCGGTATGCGTCCTGCCCGTCGTTCCATGCAGGGCGCCGAAGCGGTTGACATCCTCTTGCGCCACGCCCGCGATGGTGGCGACGTAGCGGTCGTTCTTCTTCAGATTCATGGCGCGCCTCACGTCGGCCAGACCAGGGTGCGTTCCACCGTCAACGCGTCGACGCCGTTCTCCAGCTTGCGGACGAGGATTTCCAGCACGACGAACTTGCGGTCGTTCTTCTCGTATTTGTCCTTGACGCCGACGCGCGCCTCCAGCGCCTCGCCCGGGTAGACGGGGGCCGACAGGCGGACCTTTTCGCGGGCGTGGAGCACGCCGGCGGGCCAGGCGAATGCGGCATGTTGCGGCTGGAAGCTGGCGACCAGCGTGGGATGCACGGGCCGCACCGGCCGGCTTTCCTCGGCCGCCGGGGGCGTGGCGGGCGGCTCGGCGCGAACGGCCCCCAATGCGTACGTGCGCAGGAATGCGTCGCTGTCCTCCGCGCCGATGCTGTAGCGGGACGGGGGGAAACGATGTCCTATGTGGAAATCATCGAATTGCCATGCCTGATTCGCCATCGTCTACCTTGCCTCCTGGAAAGTGAGGAGGATCGTAAGACGCGCAGGCTGGGGCTTGGGATATTTAAACTAGCTTCAAAAGCTAGTTTTTCTGGTGGGCGGTTTACGTGACGCCGGTCTCCCGGCTACGCCAGTTTCTCGCAGGCGCGGCGCACGCGCGCGCAGCCTTCTTCCAGCACGTCCATGGACGACGCGATGGAGATGCGGAAATGGGGCGACGTCCCGTAGGCGGCGCCTTGCAGCACCGCCAGGTTCTCCTCGTCCAGCAGGTAGAGGATGACGTCCTCGTCGCATTCGAGGACCTTGCCGCTGGGAGTGCGGCGGCCGAGCAGGCCGGCGCAGGAGGGATACACGTAGAAAGCGCCTTGCGGCGCGGAGCAGGTCACGCCGGGGCACGCATTGAGCAGGGCCACGACGCGGTCGCGGCGCTGCTGGAAAATCGCGGCGCGCTCCGGGATGAAGTGCTGCGGTCCCGTCAAGGCCTCGGCCGCCGCGGCCTGGCTGATCGAGCACGGATTCGACGTGCTGTGGGACTGCATCTTGGTCATCGCGAATATCAGGTCGCGCGGGCCGCCCGCATAGCCGATGCGCCATCCCGTCATCGCATACGCCTTGGAAACGCCGTTCACCGTCAGCGTGCGGTCGTACAGGCGCGGCTCAACCTGGGCGATGGTCTTGAAGCGCCGGCCGTCGAACAGGATGTGCTCGTACATGTCGTCCGTGAGTATCCACACCTGCGGATGACGCAGCAGCACCTGCGCCAGGTCGCGCAATTCCTCCTCCGTATAGACGCCGCCGCCGGGATTGCCGGGCGCATTGAGGATCAGCCAGCGCGTGTTCGGCGTGATGGCCCGCTCCAGCGCGTCGGGCTGCAGCTTCAGGCCGTGGCGCGGCGATCCCTGCACGAACACCGGCTTGCCGCCCGCCAGCAGCACGATGTCCGGGTACGACACCCAGTACGGCGCGGGAATGATGACTTCGCAGCCTTCCTCCACCGTGCACATCAAGGCATTGAAGATGACCTGCTTGGCGCCCGTTCCCGCCATCACTTCCTGCGTCCCGTATTGCAGCGAATTCTCGCGCAGGAATTTTTCGCGGATCGCGGCTTTCAATTCGGGCGTGCCGCCGATATCGGTGTACTTGGTCCGCGATTCCCGCATCGCGCGGATCGCCGCCTCCACCACGTTCTCCGGCGTGTCGAAGTCCGGCTCGCCGGCCGACAGGCTGATGATGTCGCGGCCCTGCGCTTTCAATTCGCGGGCGCGCTGGCCGGCCATGGAACTGGGAGAAGGCTTGATGCGATGCGTGCGCCGCGCCAGGTGAAGTGTCATGGTTCAGGAAGAGGAAGCAGGAGGGCCGGGGGAAGGAATGGCTTTGAAGCTTACGCCCGGGCCTGTATCCTTTCCATTGAATAATTTTTGTCTTTCTTTCGTGAAATCCGAATAAAGGATGGGCCATGTCCAACCACGTTTCCCTGCGTCATTTGCGCTGTTTCGTGGCGGTGGCGCGCAGCGGTTCCTTCACCGCCGCGGCGGCCCGGCTGTACATGACCCAGTCCTCGCTGACGCACGTGATCCAGCAGTTCGAGGAAGCCGTCGGCGTCAAGCTGTTCGACCGCAGCACGCGCCGCGTGTCGATGACGGAAGAGGCGGAACGCTATCTGGCGGAAGCCGAGCAGATGGTCAAGCGCTTCGATGCGTCCATCGCCGACCTCAAGGCCTTCGCCAGCGTGCAGCGCGGACACCTGCACATCGCCGCCGCGGCGTCGATGATCGACTATTACCTCTACAAGGTCATCGAGCTCTTTCGCGAACAGTTCCCGCAGATCACGGTGTCGATACGCGATGCCGGCGCGCAGCAGGTCGAGCAACTCGTCGCCGAAGGCGCCATCGATTTCGCCGTGGCGTCGCGGCATCGCGGCCTGGAGGACCTGCTCTACACGCCCTTGCTGGCGGACCGCTACGGCGTGCTCGTCGCCGCCGGCGATCCGCTGGCGCGGTCGAGCGCGCCCCTGGCATGGAGCGAGCTCGGCCCGGAACGCTATATCGGCTTCAGCGCCGACACGGGCATCGACTCCTTCCTGCGCAAGCACGCGCGCGGCTTCAGGCAGCGCGAAGGCCATCGCAACGAGGCGTCGAGCACCACGTCGCTGTTCTCGCTGCTCAAGAGCGCGGGCAACTACTCCGTGGTGCCGGCCCTGACGGTGCAGCATGGCTACGCCCACAAGCTGCACTTCCGGCCGCTGAAGTCCCCGCAATTGATGCGCGAGATCTGCCTGATCTCGCGCCGCCTGCGCTCGCTGTCGCCCGGCGCGGAAGCCTTCCTGGCGCTGCTGCGCCAGGTGCTGCGCGATACACCGGTGCCGCCCCATACGCGCATCGCGGCCGCGGCGCCATCGGGCAAGGTCAATCCATCTTGATGCCCGCCTTCTCGATGACGTCCTTCCACACCGGCGTCTCGGTTTTCATGCGTTGGGACAGGACCTCCGGCGCGCCGCCGGTAATGTCGAAGCCCATGTCCTGCATCTTGCGCGCCACGTCCGGCTCCTTCAGGGCCTTGTCGAAGGCCTTGTTCAAGGTGCTGACGATGGCCGGCGGCGTGCCGGCCGGCGCGAGGATGCCGTACCAGGCGACCAGCTCGTAGCCGGGTATCGCCGCCTCGGCCACCGTGGGCAGGTCGGGATAGGCGGGCAGGCGATTCCGCGTCGTCACCGCCAGCGCGCGCAGCTTGCCGTCCTTGACCAGGGGCATCGCCTCCGGCATCACCGCGATCATGAACGTCGTCTGGCCGCCGACCAGGTCGGTCAGCGCCGGCGCGCCGCCCTTGTAGGGCACGTGCACCAGCGGCGCGCCCAGGGCGCGCTTGTAGAGCTCGCCGCCCAGGTGCGAGGGCGTGCCGTTGCCGGCGGAGGCGTAGCTGAAAGGCCCGCCGGGTCCCTTCAGCATCGCGTTGAGCTCCTTCAGCGTATGGGCCTTGCTGCCATTGCCGACCACCACCACATTGGGCATGGTGCTGGTCATGATGATGGGCGTCAGGTCTTTCTGCGGATCGAAAGGCAGGTTGGAATAAAGACTGGGATTGACCGCCAGCGCCGTCGAGGTCGCCAGGATCAGCGTGTAGCCGTCCGGCTTGGACTTGGCGACGTAGTTGGTGCCGATATTGCTGCCGGCGCCGGGCCGGTTCTCCACGATCACCGTCTGCCCCAGTTGTTCGCCCACCTTCTGGCCCAGCAGGCGGGCCGTGAGATCGGTGGAGCCGCCGGCCGGATAAGGCACGATGATGCGGATGGGCTGGTCGGGATAGGCGGCGCTGGCGGCGGCCGCACAGAACAGGGCCGATAGCGCGCAGGCGCCGCGGGCGAGAAACTGCCGGACTGCGGATTGCTTCATGGATTTCCCCTTGCGTTGTGGTTGGCGTGACGCGGAGTGGTTGTTCTTCCGCGCCTGGTCGATGAATTCGTCCCGAGCTCCCCCCGATTGCGACAATGGCGCGCGGAAGCCGCGCGCCATTGCCGGGTCATGCCGGTGGGCCTGCATATCCCTGCCTGGCGTCATGCGCCGCATGGCGGTCGTCCCGTTCAGGTGGCGGTCCATAGCCACCGCCGCCGGGCGTGCGCAGGACGATTTCGTCGCCCGGCATCACCCAATGCGTCTTGCGGTTGTCGATGGCCTCGCCGTTGATCAGGACTTCCCCGCAGACGCCTTCCTCGCCGCCCGCGATGCCGGGCGCCGGAATGCGCGTGCGCTCGGTCATGAAGATCACCGACATCGGCGTGGCGTGGCGGCTGACGAAGCACACTTCCTGCCCCAACCCGCCGCGATGCCGGCCGGCGCCGCCCGAGTCGCCGCGCAGGGCCTTGTACTTGAACAGCAGCGGCGCCTCGCGCTCGGCGACTTCCACCGGCGTGGGCGAGATGTTGCTGGGCCAGGCCATCACCGAGGCGCCGTCCTTGCGCGCCGATCCCCCCATGCCGCCGTTGTAGAACAGGACGGTGGCGAAGGGCCGGCCGTTTTCACGGGTGCCGCTGAAATTGGCGACCCACAAGGGCGAACCGGCGCCGCCGATGACCGCCTCGGGCAGGACCTGGGCCATGGCGCCGAACACCACCGTGGGCACGTAATGGCCTGTGCAGGAACGGCCGCCGACCGGCGCGGGCTCGCGCGGATTCAGCAAGGAGCCCTCCGGCGCGATGACCGTGATGGGACGGAACAGGCCATCGTTGTTCGGCAGGTCCGGCAGCAGCAGCGCCTTGATGGCGTAGGCCGACATGGCCATCGTATAGGCCAGCACGCAATTGATGCCGCGCGGCTGCTGCGGCGACGTGCCCGCGTAGTCGCAGGTGATGGCGTCGCCTTCGATGCGCAGCTCGATGGCGTAGCGGAACGGCTCCTCGAAGCCGTCGGTCTGCATTTCGTAGCGGTACTTGCCGTCGGGCAAGGCCTGGATGGCGGCGCGCATCGCGGCCTCGCTGCGCTCGAACAGGGCGTGCGCCAGCGGGTCGATGCCGTCCATGCCGTATTCGCTCAGCAAGGCCTCCAGGCGCCGGCCGATCAATTCGAGCGCGCCGACCTGGGCCCAGATGTCGCCCACGGTCTGCTCCGGCGTGCGCACGTTGGTGCGCAGCAATTGCAGCAGGGTCGGATCGTCCTTGCCCTCGCGCAGGAAATGCATCAAGGGCATGTGGAAGCCTTCCTCGAACAGTTCGCGCGTGTCGACCGAGCGTATCTTGCCGCCGATGTCGGGCACGTGCGCGGTGGACGCGGCGAACGCCACGATGCGGCCCTGGTGGAACAGGGGCTTGATCATCGTCACGTCGTTCAGGTGGCCGGTGCCTATCCACGGATTGTTGGTGATGAACACGTCGCCCGGCCGCATGTTCTCCGTGCCGAAGCGCGCGATGGCGGCCTGCGCGGTGCGGGGCAGGGTGCCGATGAAGGACGGGATGCTGCCGCTGTTCTCCGACAGCGAACGGCCTCGCGAGTCCGTCAGCACCAGGGCGAAGTCGTTGGCCTCGGTCGACAGCGTCGAGAACGAGGTGCGCACGATCATCTTCGCGGCTTCGTTGACGATGGAGCGTATGCGCGCCCAGAACACTTCCAGGAAGATGGGATCCTCGGCCAAGTCGGCCGGTCGGGTGGGCTGCTTCATGCCTGCTCCAGGATTTCGACGATCAGGTTGCCGGTGGCGGATTGGGTGACGCGGCCGCGCGGTCCCACCACCAGGGTGGAGCCTTCGTCCTCGACCAGCAGGGGGCCGTCGGCCCGGAAGCCGGCGCGCAGGCTGGCGCGGTCGAAGATCGGCGTGTCGACGTAGTCGCCGCGTTCACGGAAGTAGACGAGGCGGCGCGCCTTGGGCGCGGCAACGGCGCCGGCGGCGACGCCTTCGTCGCGCGGCGTCTCGCGCGGCGGCGCCTCGCCGGAGACGCGCAGGTTGAGGAGTTCGATGGGCACATCGGGCGGCGTGCGGCCGAACTTCTCGCGGTAGGCGTCCTCGAAGGCGGCCAGCAGGGCCTTGCGGGTGTCCTGCGCATCGTCCTCCCCGGCGCTGCCGTCAGCGTCCCCGCCCTCGCAATAGGGGCCGGGCGGCAAGGGCACCGTCAGGGTGAAACCCTGTCCGACGAAACGGCCGTCGGCATAGCGCGACAGGCGAACCGGTCCGAAAGTCGCCTCCAGGGCCTGCAGCGATTGCAGCACCTGGCCTTCCAGTTCGGTATAGGCGTTTTCCAGCACCCGCAGGGAATCGCTGCCCGGCCGCATGCTGACGGTGCGCGAACGGTCAGCGCGCGCGGGCGCCACCAGCAGGCCGTAGGCCGAGGCCACGCCGGCCGCAGGCGGGCAGACGAGGGTGCGCACGCCTATCTTCTGGGCGACGTAGTAGCCGTGCAGGGGGCCGCCGCCGCCCGTGCACAGCAGCACGAAGTCGCGCGGATCGCGGCCGCGCTCGGCCACGTGCACGCGGGCGGCGCCGGCCATGTTCTCGGCGACGATGTCGTGGATGCCCCAGGCCGCGCCGACCACGTCGCGGCCGACCGAGTCGCCCACCCGCGCCAGTTCGTGCCGCGCCCGTTCCAGGTCGATGGCCATGGTGCCGCCGGCGAAATAGTCCGGATTCAGGTAGCCCAGCACCAGGTTGGCGTCCGTCACCGTGGCATCCTCGCCGCCGCGGCCGTAGCAGGCCGGGCCGGGTTCGGAACCGGCGCTCTGCGGGCCGACCTTCAGCAGGCCCAGCGCGTCGCGGTGGGCGATGCTGCCGCCGCCCGCGCCGATCTCGATCAGGTCGACCGTGGTGATGCGGATGGGCAGGCCGCTGCCCTCGGCGAAACGCTTCTGGCGGGCCGCCTCGAAACCGTACGCGATCGACGGATTGCCGTTTTCCACCAGGCACAGCTTGGCGGTGGTGCCGCCCATGTCGAACGCGAGCAGGTTGGACAGGGAATCGCGCAGGCTGTAGTGCGACGCGGAGATGGCGCCGGCGGCGGGGCCGGACTCCAGCAATTCGATGGGCGTGCGGCGCGCTTCGTCGACGTGGCAGAGGCCGCCGTTGGACAGCATCATCAGCACGTCCGTCGGCAGGCCCAGCTTGCCCAGCCTGTCCTGCAGCGAGGTCAGGTAGCGGTTGGCCAGCGGCTTGATGTAGGCATTGGCGCAGGTGGTGGACATCCGTTCGAATTCGCGGATCACCGGCGCGACGTCGCTGGACAGCGTGACCTCCAGCGCCGGGAAATGCCGCGCGAGGATGTCGCGCACCGCGGCCTCATGGCGCGGATCGACATAGGCGTGCAGCAGGCACACCGCCAGCGACCCGACGCCCTCGTCGACCAGCGGCTGCACGGCGCCGCATACGTCGTCCGCCTCGACCGGCGCCAGCTCCTGGCCGCCGGCATCCATGCGCGCGCCGATCTCCGCGCGCCAGCGCCGCTGCACCAGCGCCGGCGCCGCCTCGATGTGCAGGTCGTACAGATCGTATTTGCGCTCGTTGCCGATCTCCAGCACGTCGCGGAAGCCGCGCGTGGTCAGCAGGCCCGTCGGTTCGCCGCGCCGTTCGATCAGCGCGTTGGTGAACAGGGTCGTCGCATGCACGATGCGGCGCACGTCGGCCGCCGCGATGCCGCACTGCCCGACCAACGTCTTCACGCCGTCGGCCACGCCCTGCGCGGGATCGCCGTGCGTGGTCAACACCTTGAGCGTGCGCAGTCCGCCGCCCTCGTAGTTCAGGGCCACCACGTCCGTGAACGTGCCCCCGATATCGATACCGATCGCCCAAGCCGACACCGCGCTGCTCCTTGATTCCGTAAGGGATATGACGCAGATGATAGGGAATGGGTTTTAGGCAATCCAACGAAAATTATCGCGGGATTATTCGCGTTTCGATAAAAATACTGGATTACCCGATGGGGGTTTGCACGGGTGCGCCGGCCTCTGCGACAAATAAAAAAAGCGCCTGTAAAGGCGCTTTCAGCGTCATTCCCCGCGCACTCAGCCTTCGTAGCGGCGCCCCAGCGCCAGCAGCTCCGGCGTGCCGATGACGGCGTTCAGGCCGTCGAAATCCAGCATCTGCTCCTTGAACGCCGCCGTCGAGCCGGTGGCGTTCAGGCTGTTGAAATACTGCTGCAACTGGCGCGCGAGAAAGCGCACCGTGCCGCCGGGGAAGATGACCAGGCGGTAACCCCGCCGGGCCAGCGCATCGACGCCCTGCACCGGCGTCTTGCCGCCCTCGACCATGTTGGCCAGCATCGGCACCTTGTCCGCGAAACGTCCGCAGGCCCGGTCCATGTCCTCGCCGGTGCGCAGGGCCTCGACGAAAAGCGCGTCCACGCCGCAGTCCAGATAGGCCTGCGCGCGCTCCAGGGCCGCGTCCAGTCCCTCCACCGCCACGGCGTCGGTGCGGGCCATGATCAGCGTGTTCTCGCTTTTGCGGGCGTCCAGGGCCGCGCGCAGCTTGCCGCACATTTCCGCCGTGGACACCAGCGTTTTGTTTTCCAGGTGACCACAGCGCTTGGGAAAGGTCTGGTCCTCGAGCTGGATCATGGCCGCGCCGGCGCGCTCGAAATCGCGCACCGCGCGCTGCGTGTTCAGCGCGTTGCCGAAGCCGGTATCGCCATCGACGATGATGGGCGTGGCGACGCGATCGGCGATGCGCGCCAGGACGTCGACCGCCTCCTTGGCCGTGGTCAGGCCCACGTCGGAGCGCCCCAATTGCGTATAGGCAACGGCGCCGCCGGACAGGTACAGCGCTTCGAAGCCCGCCTGCTCGGCCAGCAACGCGCTCAAGGGATCGTAGACGCCCGGCGCCAGCACGGGCCGGTTTTCGCGCAGGCGCGCCTTCAGGGAAACGGGCGCGGACGGCGCCGTGGAAGGGATGGAGGTGGAAAGCGTGGAGGTGGAATTCGTGGTCATGGTCTGCCGGTCCTCCGCCTCAAGCCTGGCCGCCCGGCAGGATGCCGTCTTCCTTGCGCACCTTCGGCGCCCAGGGCTCGAACAGCATGCCCAGCGCCTTCGCGTGGCGCTGTTCGTATTCGAGGAATTCGGGCGAGATGCCCGATCCCCGCATGCCGCCGCGCACCGAACCGCCGCGCACGTCGATGTAGTACACGTCCCAGTCCGCCGGCAGTTCCTGGGAAATCGGCACCGCCAGCCACAGGCGCAGCAGATGGCGCTTGAGGTCGGGTTCCTCGTAGTCCTCGAAGGCGGTGCGCGAGTGCAGCGTCACGTAGCTGTTGAGCAATTGCAGGTCGCCGCGCTCCAGCTCCATGTTGTAGCAGAGCTTCTCGCCGGCCATCAATTCGTCGAGCAGGTCCAGCGCCTCGGCCTGCGCCGGCGTCCAGCGTGGGACCTCGGGGAAATCGCGTTGCGCCGCCACCAGGTTCTTGCGATTTGTGCGCGCCGCGAATTGCGCCGGGTGGTTGCCGAAAATGGAGAGCGGATAGTAGGGCGGCTGGCTGGGATCCTGCGCGCCCTGGTAGCTGTGGTAGTAAGGCTGGTGCAGCACCTCCAGCAGGTCCGGCCGCAGGCGCGCGACCTCGTCGCGCAGCGCGATGGAGCTGACGACCTTGCTGCTGCCGCCCAATTTCGCGGTGCGGCGGCACATCAGCGCCACCACGTCGCAGGAGTCCATGTGGAAATCCAGTTCGGCGTTGGTGTTGTAGCCGCGGCCACCCTTGGTCTTGTAGGAACCGCCGGCGTCGCGCACGTCGGTCATGACGTCGCTGGCGCGATTCTGCGGCCGGCCCACGCCCATGTAGAGGCCGATCCCCCAATAGGCCAGGCGGGTGTCCTCCTCGCTCCAGACGTCGACCGGAAAGCCCTTGAGCAGGCACATGCCCCAGCGGCCCTGCGTGGTGGCGATGGCCTCGCGCAGGATGGCCTGCGTGGCCTCGTCCAGCGGGAAATCGGCCTGCCCCCATTGCAGCAGCGGCTTGCCCACCGTCTTCGCATGGGCCAGCGCCTTGTGCAGCGCTTCCACGTGCGCGGGGGCCAGGCGCAGCACCCAGGAACGGTCCTCATCGGCCTGCCGGGCGGTCCACGCCTGCGGCTGGCCGCGGTCGGGGTAGCGGCCAGCGGCGGCGGGCGTGGCGGGCGGGGCTTGCACGTGCGTATCCATCTCGAACTCCATGGTGAAGATTTCGAGGCAGTCTAGATACGCGGCGCCGCGCTGTATATCGACGCTATTTGACGGCTGACGTCAGGAAATTTGATGTCAGCCGCCGAGCCGCGGCGAGGGTCCGGCCACGGGGAAAGGCAATGCGGGGAGCAGCGTCAGGAAGGCGATCCGCCCTGCAATTCGGGAATGTTGCCCGGCTCGTCGTAGACCGCCAGATGGTCCGCGACGGAGCGCACGCCCGGCATCGCGCTCACCGCGTTGATGAGCGGTTCATGCTCGGCGGTCAGCACGTGCCCCGCGAGGGAAACGATGCCTTCGATGACCGACACGTCGATCGCCCCCGGGCTGCCGACGAGCCGCCCCAGCGCCGCGCGGACCCGCTCCACCAGCGTGACGTCGTCCACCACGCTGGCCGTGACGCTGGAGTCGATTTCCGCTCTCAGGCCGCGCATCTGGTGGGCGGCATGCCGGCCTTCGGCGCGCACGCGCTGGCCGAGGCCATCGCAGGCGGCGCGCATGCTGTCGCGCAACTGGGCCCGCCGCCGTCTTCCCGAATCCGGGTCCAGGTAATACATCGCGATGGCGCCCACCGCCATCGCCTTGACGCAAGTGATGAGATCTTTCATCTCTGCCTCTCGCCGTTGGGTCGCTCCAATAGCCAAGCCGCCGTTCGGGAGGCGTCCCTCACTCGCGGCCCTGGCCTCCCTTGTCCGCATTATCCGTCTTCCGCAGGTCCTGCGACTGCCGGCGCGGATCCTCGCCGCTGAAGCCGCCGTAGCTGCTTTGTCCGGGGTCGGCGCTGCGGCTGCGGATTTTTTCATCGGGCGCCTTCTCATGGGCGCCGGCGCCGGCGTCAGGCAGGTTCTCGGGCGTGGAGGAAGGTCGATTCTCTTCGGTCATGATGGTCTCCTTGCAAAAGGGGGTCGGGGCGACTACTCCCCCCCTTCAGCAAGGCGCATTCCCCAGCACGGGCGCCAGTTGCGCCAGGTCGGCGTTCAACTGGATGCGCATGCTGCGCAGGAAGGCCTTGGCGTTTTCCGACAGCGGATTGCCGGGGCGGAAGACCAGCAGGGTGCAGAAGGAAACCTCCAGCGCGAAGGGCCGCAGCGCCACGCCCCGTTGCAGGTAGTCCAATGCCATCACGGGATGCACCAGACCCACGCCGAGGCCGCGCATCGCCAGCTCGCAGATGGTGTTGGAATAGGGGGTCTCCAGGATGGGATTGATCTCGTGCCCCCGCTCGTGCAGCATCGCCTCCAGGCGGCGGCGGCTGGCGTCCTCCGGATTGAGGGCGATGAAGGGATGGGCGCCGAGATCGGCCGGTTCGATCACGGGCTTGCGCGCCAGCGGATGCGAGGCCGCCATCGCCACGACGCCGGGCACGCGCAGGAATTCCGAGTGCTCCAGCCCCGAGACGTCCAGTTCGTCGGCCATCAAGCCGAAGTCCAGTTGTCCCGCCAGCACGCGCTGGTAGACCTCGCGCGAACTTAGGATCTGGAACGACAACTGGACCCGCCGGGTCGCCAGCTCGAAGTGCGCGATGGCGCGCGGCATGAAGCCGGTGCCCAGCGCCGGGAGCGCGCCCACGGCCAGCCGGCCCAGGCCGAACGACTTCAGGCTGCGGATGCGGTGTTCGATCATCTCGAAGCCGGAGAAGCAGCGGTCCACCTCCTCGATCAGCGCGCTGGCCTCCTGCGTGGGCACCAGCCGGCCCCGCACCCGTTCGAACAGGCGCAGCTCGGCGGCCGTCTCCAGCCGGCGAATGGCCTGGCTAACGGCGGGCTGCGAGATGCCCAGCAGGTGGGCGGCCTTGCTGGTCGTGCCGGCGCGCATGACCGCCCGGAACACCTGGATTTCGCGCATATCCAATCTATAAGCCCCGCTTATTGACCTAAACGAACCGCCATATTGAGCGAATAGGGAGAAATGACTGAAACTTGTCCGGTCGCGTCAACCGCAGCCTTCGCCAATAGAAACCATGAAATCCATAACTACAGCCAATGAGCCCTATCGTAGCCTGTCGCCTCCCGTCATGCGCGGCTCCACGGTGGTGTTCGACAACTTCCAGGACTTCGCCAACCGCAAGGCCCGCCAGCCGGACGGCTTCAGCTACGGCATCACCGGCACGCCCACCGCGCGCGAACTGGAACGCCGCATCGCCGCGCTGGAGCACGGCAAGCACTGCGTGGTGACGCCCAGCGGCCAGGCGGCGCTGATGGGCTGCGTGATGGGCTTCGTGCGCGGCGGCGACCATCTGCTGATTTCGGCGGCGTGCTACGGTGCCCTGAAGACCTATGCGCAGAACTACCTGGCGCGCATGGGCGTGGAGGTCGAGTTCTACAAGCCCGACATCGGCGCGGACATCGAGTCCCTGATCAAGCCCAACACCCGCATGATCTGCATGGAATCGCCGGGCACGGTGACGATGGAAATGCTGGACGTGCCGGCCATCGCCGCCGTCGCCCGCCGGCGCGGCGTGCTGACCATGGTGGACAACACCTGGGCCAGCCCGCTGGGCTTCCGCCCGCTGGAGCACGGCGTGGACTTCTGCGTGGAAGCGGCCACGAAGTTCCTCGGCGGCCATTCCGACCTGCTGGTCGGGGCGATCAGCATGAACGACCGCGGCCACTACGAAGTGCTGCGCGAGACCCAGAGCATCATGGGCCTGCAGGTCAGCCCCGACGACGCATTCCTGGTGATGCGCGGCATGGAGACCCTGGAAGTGCGCCTGGCCGCGCAAAGCGACGCCACGCTAGACATCGCCCGCTGGCTGGACGGGCAGCCGCAGGTGCGCGAGCTGCTTTATCCGCCGCTGGAATCCGATCCGGGACACGCGCTGTGGAAGCGCGACATGCGCACCAACGGCTGCCTGTTCTCCATGGTCCTGCAACCCGCCGGCGAGCGCGCCCACCACGCTTTCTTCGACGCGCTGACGCATTTCTCCATCGGCGCGAGCTGGGGCGGCACGCACAGCCTGGCGGCCTACTATCCCGCGCCGCTGCAAGCCGACCGCGTGTACGCGCGGACCGACCAGGCGGTGATCCGGCTCTCCATCGGGCTGGAGTCGCGCGAGCTGCTGCGCGAGGACTTGCAACGCGCCCTGGAAGCCTACGGCCAGCATGCATGACGCGATGACGGCGTGAGGCATGACGGCATGAGGCCATGACGGAAAGGGCGCCGCCCGCGCGGGACCGGCGCCCGTCCGACCCACCCAAACCCACAAGACAAGGGGAAAAAATCCATGTGGGAACTCTTCCAACGCGCCGCGCCCCTGCTGGGACCGGCGCTGCTCATGACCCTGTTCCTGGGGGCGACGTCGTTCATCGGCGGCTGCGTGCTGGGCATGGCGATCGCCCTGGCGCGCATCTCCGGCATCAGGGTGCTGCGCTGGTTCGCCTTCGCCTACGTGTCCGTCTTCCGCGGCACGCCCCTGCTGATCCAGATCCTGCTGGTGTACTTCGGCCTGCCCGCCTACGGCATCGTCGTGGGCCCCGTGGCCGCCGCCCTGGTGGCGCTGACGCTGTTCTCGGCGGCCTACCTGAGCGAGAACTTCCGCTCGGGGATTTCCGGCGTGGACCGGGGCCAGTGGGAAGCAGCCTGGTCCATGGGCATGGGCTACGCGCGCACCCTGCGGCGCGTCATCCTGCCCCAGGCGCTGCGCATCGCCATCCCGCCGCTGGGCAGCCGCCTGATCGCCTTGATGAAGGACACCTCGCTGGCTTCCACCATCACCGTCGTCGAGCTGACGCGCGTGGCCGACCAGATCGGCGCCACGACCTTCCGCTACATGGAGATGTTCGTCATGGTCGGCGCCATCTACTGGCTGATCAACCAGATCCTCACCATCCTCCAGACCGTGCTCGAGACCCACCTGTCGAGGCGCTACCAATGAACGGCGATCTCTCCCACACCGTGCGCGTGCGCGGACTGAAAAAAGCCTTCGGCGCCAACCAGGTATTGCGCGGCGTGGACCTGGAGGTGCGGACGGGCGAGGTCGTCGTCATCATGGGGCCCTCGGGCTCCGGCAAGACGACGCTGATCCGCTCGCTCAATTTCCTGGAAACGCCCGACGACGGCCACGTCGAGATCTGCGGGATAGGCGTGGCCTGCGACGGCGGGACCGGCGATCGCGACCGCCGCCGCGCGGTGCAGGACATCCGCCGCCGCACCGCCATGGTGTTCCAGTCGTTCAACCTTTTCCCGCACATGACGGCGTTGCAGAACGTCATCGAGGGCCTGCTGGCCAAGGGCGTGGCGCGCGACGCCGCCATCCAGGCCGGCATGCGGCTGCTCGACCGCGTGGGCCTGAGCGAAAAAGCCGCGCAGTATCCCGGCAAGCTGTCCGGCGGACAGAAGCAGCGCGTGGCCATCGCCCGCGCGCTGGCGATGGCGCCGGAAGTCATCTTCTTCGACGAGCCGACCTCGGCGCTGGACCCGGAGCTGCGCGACGACGTCCTGCACGTCATGCGCGAGCTGGCCGCCGAAGGCATGACCATGCTGGTCGTGACGCACGAGACCCGCTTCGCGCGCGACGCCGCGGACCGCGTCGTTTTCATGGAAGGAGGCCATATCCTCGCCAACTGTCCGCCCGCCGAATTCTTCGGCGACCAGGCCAGCGAACGCTGCCGCCAGTTCCTCGGTCGCCTCGGCGATTGACCCAGCCGTCCAATCCAACCACGACCGCCCCGGCCGCACAAGCGCGGCAAGCGGCGGGACATCCTCAAGGGAAATCCATCATGCTGCCGAAGATCCATCCGTTGAAGCGCTACTTGTCGAAGATCCGCCTGCCGCTGCTCCCGGCCGCCGCCCTGGTCGCCCTTGCCACCCTGGCCGCGCCCCTGGCGGCGCAGGCCGGCGGCGCGCTGGAGCGCATCCGCGCCAACGGCGTCATCCGCATCGCCAACACCCAGAGTTCGCCGCCGTGGTCCTTCCTCAACGAACAGAACCAGCCCGCCGGCTACGACGTCGACATGGCGCGGGAAGTCGCGCGCCGCATGGGCATCCCCAAGGTCGAGTTCGTGGCCGACTCCTTCAAGAACTTCGTCGCCGGCCTGAAGACCGACAAATACGACCTGGTGATGAACGACCTGACGCCCACCCCGGAACGCATGCTGCAAGTGGACTTCTCCGCGCCCTACGGCGTCGAGGACTTCCGCATCTTCGTGCGCCAGGACAACAAGGACATCCACGGCGACAAGGACCTGACCGGCAAGCGGGTGGGCGTCACCACGGGCTCGTCCAACGAATCGTGGTCGCGCGCGCACCTGCCCCAGGCCACGATACAGACGTATGAAAACGGCAGCCTGATCTTCGCCGACCTCGGCATCGGCCGCATCGACGCCGTCATCATTTCGCACTTCGGCGGCCTGCGCTACGCCACGGAACGCAAGCTGCCCATCAAGGAAGTGGGCGATCCGCTCACCTACCAGTTGTCGGCCGCCGCCCTGCGCAAGGGCGAACCCGAGCTGCGCGAGGCGGTGGACAAGGCCATCGCCGGCATGAAGGCGGACGGCACCATCGAGGCGCTGGGCCGCAAATGGGTGGGCAAGGAGTACGACATGGTCGGCTCCATCGCGCGCGCCGAGGCCGAGGCGAAATAGGCGGCATCGGACCGGCGATCGGACCAGCCATCAGGCCGATAATCAGACCGACAGATGGCGGCGCACGTCGTCGCCGTCGATCAAGGTCCTGTCGCCGCGCGCGACCACCTCGCCGCGCGACAGCACCACGAAATGGTCGGCCAGCTCCCTGGCGAAATCGAAATACTGCTCGCACAGCAGGATGGCGATATCGCCGCGCTGGCGCAGCATGTGGATGACCCGGCCGATGTCCTTGATGATCGAAGGCTGGATGCCTTCGGTGGGCTCGTCCAGGATGATCAGCTTCGGTTCGGCCACCAGCGCCCGCGCGATGGCCAGTTGCTGCTGCTGGCCGCCGGACAGGTCGCCGCCGCGCCGGCCCAGCATGGCCTTGAGCACGGGGAACAGTTCGAACACTTCCTCCTTGATGCGGCGGGCGCGGGCGGCCGGCTTGGTCGCCATGCCCATGAGGATGTTCTCCTCCACCGTCAGCCGCGCGAAGATGTCGCGGCCCTGCGGCACGTAGGCCATGCCGCGCGCGGCGCGCTGGTGCGGCGCCAGGCGCGTGATGTCCTCGCCGTCCAGCGCGATGCCGCCGCTGGCCACCGGCAGCACGCCCATCAGGCACTTGAGCAGCGTGGTCTTGCCCACGCCGTTGCGGCCCAGCAGCGTCAGGCATTCGCCCCGCTTCAGCGACAGCGATACGCCGCGCAAGGTGTGGCTGCCGCCGTAGTACTGGTTGATCGTTTTGACTTCAAGCATGGGGACCCCGTTCAACGTCCAAGGTAGACCTCGATCACGCGAGGGTCGGCCTGCACGGCGGCCATCGTGCCTTCCGCCAGGACCGAGCCCTCGTGCAATACCGTCACCTTGCCCTGCCCGGCGATCTGCGTGACGAAATCCATATCGTGTTCGACCACCATCAGCGAATGCTTGCCGCGCAATTCGTTCAGGAGTTCGCCGGTGCGTTCGGTCTCGGCGTCGGTCATGCCCGCCACCGGCTCGTCCAGCAGCAACAGCCTGGGTTCCTGCATCAGCAGCATGCCGATCTCCAGCCACTGCTTCTGGCCGTGCGACAGCAGCCCGGCGCCGCGTCCCGCCAGCGGGCGCAGGCGGATCAGGTCCAGCGTCTGCGCGATGCGGTCGACCTGCTCGGAGGACAGGCGCGAAAACAGGGTGGGGCGCACGCGCTTGTCCGTCTTCATCGCCAGCTCCAGGTTCTCGAACACGGTGTGGTGTTCGAAGACGGTCGGGCGCTGGAACTTGCGGCCTATCCCCTCATGGGCGATCTGCGCCTCCGTCATGGCGGTCAGGTCCATGGTCTGGCCGAAGAACACGGTGCCCGACGTCGGCCGGGTCTTGCCCGTGATCACGTCCATCATGGTCGTCTTGCCCGCGCCGTTGGGCCCGATGATGCAGCGCAGCTCGCCCACGCCGATATCCAGCGTCAGGTTGTTCAGCGCCTTGAAGCCGTCGAAGCTGACGGTGATGTCCTCCAGGTACAGGATGGCGCCGTGGGTGGTGTCCAGGCCGCCCGGATTCACGCGATTGGGCGTATTCATGGCGTGCCCTCCTCCTGCGCCATGCCGGCGCCGCCCATGCCGGTCTTGCCGGACTTGCCTTGCGCCAGCCGCTGCGCGCAGGCGCGCACCAGGCCCACGATGCCCTGCGGCAGGAACAGCGTCACCAGGACGAACACCAGGCCCAGGGCGTACAGCCAGAACTCGGGAAATACGCTGGTGAACCAGATCTTCAGGCTGTTGACCACGCCCGCGCCGACGATGGGGCCGATGAGGGTGCCGCGCCCGCCGATGGCGACCCAGATCACCATTTCGATGGAGTTGGCCGTGGACATTTCGCCGGGATTGATGATGCCGATCTGCGGCACGTAGAGCGCGCCGGCGATGCCGCACAGCACGGCCGACAGGGTCCAGACGAAAAGCTTGAAGCCCAGGGGCTCGTATCCCAGGAAGCGCACGCGGCTTTCCGTGTCGCGCACGGCGGTCAGCACGCGGCCCAGCTTGGAGCGGGTGATGAGCCGGGCGACGATCAGCGAGCCGAACAGCACGGCCAGCGTGATCCAGAACAGCGCGGCGCGCGTGCCGGGCGCCGTGATGGGAAAGCCCAGGATGCGCTTGAAGTCGGTGAAGCCGTTGTTGCCGCCGAAACCCGTATCGTTGCGGAAGAACAGCAGCATGGCGGCATAGGTGAGCGCCTGCGTGATGATGGAGAAATACACGCCCTTGATGCGCGAGCGGAACGCGAAGTAGCCGAACACGAAGGCCAGCACGCCCGGCACCAGGACCACCAGCAGCATCGCGTAGGCGAAATGATCGGTGAAGGCCCAGTACCAGGGATACTGCTTCCAGTTCAGGAACACCATGAAGTCGGGCAGGTCGCTCTGGTACACGCCGTCATGCCCGATGGCCCGCATCAGGTACATGCCGTGCGCATAGCCGCCCAGCGCGAAGAACAGCCCATGCCCCAGCGAGAGGATGCCGGCGTAGCCCCACACGAGATCCAGCGCCAGGGCGGCCAGGGCGTAGCACATGAAGCGTCCGCCCAGCGCGACCATGTAGGAAGACACGTGCAGGGGATGGCCCGCCGGGAACGCCAGGTTGAGCGCGGGCATGGCGGCCATCGCCACGCAGGCCGCGATCAGCAGCGCCCAGACCTTGGGCGGGAACAAGGGGCGCCGGGTCAGCGCCAGAAGGTCGGTGGCAGGATTCATTCGGCGCTCCGGCCTTTGGGGGCGAACAGGCCCTGCGGGCGTTTTTGGACGAACAGCACGATGAGGGCGAGGATGGTGATCTTGGCCAGCACGGCGCCGGCATAGGGTTCGAGGAATTTGTTGACCCAGCCCAGGCCCAGCCCGGCGATGACGGTGCCCGCCAACTGGCCGACGCCGCCCAGCACCACCACCATGAAGGAATCGACGATGTAGCCCTGGCCCAGCGCCGGCCCCACGTTGCCGAGTTGCGACAGCGCGACGCCCGCCAGGCCGGCGATGCCCGACCCCAGGCCGAAGGCCAGCATGTCGATGCGTCCGGTGGGCACGCCCAGGCAATCGGCCATGGCGCGGTTCTGGGTGATGGAGCGCACGAACAGGCCCAGGCGGGTATGGTTGAGCAGCAGCCAGACGAAGAACACGACCAGGAAGGCGAACAGCACGATGACGATGCGGTTGTAGGTCAGCACCAGGCCGTCCATCACGGTGATGCCGCCGGACATCCAGCCGGGATTGGCCACCTCGACGTTCTGCGCGCCGAACAGCGAACGCACCGCCTGCATGAGGATGAGGCTGATGCCCCAGGTCGCCAGCAGCGTTTCCAGCGGACGGCCGTAGAGCCAGCGGATGACCGTGCGCTCCAGCGCCATGCCCACCAGTCCCGTGGCGATGAAGGCCACCGGCAGCGCCGCCAGCACGTACCAGTCGATCCAGCCGGGCAGGTACTGGCGGAACACCAGTTGCACCGTATAGGTGGCGTAGGCGCCGATCATGATGAGTTCGCCGTGGGCCATGTTGATGACGCCCATCAGGCCGAAGGTGATGGCCAGCCCCAGCGCGGCCAGCAGCAGCACGCTGCCCAGGCTCAGGCCATAGAACACGTTGCCGGCCCATTCCACCGTCGTCATGTGGCGGTCGATGCCGCGCAGCGCCTGCGTGGCGGCGGCGCGCACGGAAGCGTCCGGCTCCGCGTAGCTGCCGTCGGGCCTGGGCTGCGCCACCGCCGCCAGCATCGCGCGGAAGGCGGGATTGCCGGTCTCGCCCAGCGTGCGGGCCGCGGCGGCCCGCGCGGCGGGGTCGCTGGCGCTCAATTGCAGGCGCGCCCGCACGGTCTGCAGCGCGGACCGCACCTGGGCGTCGGTTTCCTTGCCGATCGCGTCGTCGAGCACGGGCAGCAGGGTCTCGTCGCCGGCCTGCTGCAGTTGCTGCGCCGCGGCCAGGCGCGCGGCCGGATCCGGCGCGTGCAGTTGCGCGATGGCGCGGGCGTCGTCGATGGCGCCGCGAACGCGGTTGTTGATGGTCAGGGTGTCCGAGCCTTCGGGCATCGGCGCCGCGGCGCCGCTCAAGGGATCGCGTCCGGTGGCGCCGTCGTCGTCGCTGATCAGCAGCTTGCCTTCCGGGGAAAGATAGACGTGGTCCTGGCCCAGCGCCAGCAACAGCGCGGCGGCCTTGGGATCGGTCGAGCGCGCCAGCTTGCCGATCGCCTCGATCTTTTCATCGTTGTCGTCGCTGGCCAGCAGGGCCAGCAAGGCCTCGTCCAGGCCGGCGGGCGCCGCTGCCTGCGTAGGCGAAGGCGCCTGCGCGACGGCGCCTTGCGGCATGGCCGCGGGCGCGGCGTTCTGCCCCGCCGCGGCGGCGCCTTGCGGCGCCGCCGTGGAGGCGGAAGGCGTCTGCGCATGCGCGCAGACGGCCAGGGCGGCCACGCCCAGCGTCAAGCCGGACAAGCACCGGCGCAGCCGTTCGAAATACAGCATCTTTAGCATGGTCGCCCTGGTTCCCTTACATGTTCTGCTTGCTTTCGTTGCCCGGGATGTAGGGGCTCCACGGTTGCGCGCGAATCGGGCCCTTGGACTTCCACACAACCCTGAACTGGCCGTCGGCCTGCACTTCGCCGATATAGACGGGCTTGTGCAGGTGGTGATTGGTCTTGTCCATTTCGATGGTGAAGCCGTCCGGCGCCTTGAAGGTCTGCCCGCCCACGGCGGCGATCACCTTCTCGACGTCGGTGGTCTTGGCCTGTTCGACGGCCTGCTTCCACATATGGATGCCGATATACGTGGCTTCCATCGGGTCGTTGGTCACCGCGGTCTGCCAGTTGGGCAGGTTCTGCGCCTTGGCGTATTCCTTCCACTTCTTCACGAACTCGGCGTTGACCGGGTTCTTGATGGACTGGAAGTAGTTCCATGCCGCCAGTTGGCCCACCAGCGGCTTGGTGTCGACGCCGCGCAGTTCCTCTTCGCCCACCGAGAACGCCACCACCGGAATGTCGGTCGCCTTGATGCCGGAGTTGCCCAGTTCCTTGTAGAACGGCACGTTGGAATCGCCGTTGATGGTCGACACCACGGCGGTCTTGCCGCCCGCGGAGAATTCCTTGATCTTGGCGACGATGGTCTGGTAGTCGGAATGGCCGAAAGGCGTGTATTCCTCATAGATGTCCGCATCCTTCACGCCCTTGGAATGCAGGAAGGCGCGCAGGATCTTGTTGGTGGTGCGCGGGTACACGTAGTCCGTGCCCAGCAGCACCCAGCGCTTGGCGCCGCCGCCGTCCTTGCTCATGAGGTATTCGACGGCGGGAATCGCCTGCTGGTTGGGCGCGGCGCCCGTGTAGAAGACGTTGTGCTCCAGCTCTTCGCCCTCGTACTGGACGGGATAGAACAACAGGCCGTTCAGTTCCTTGAACACCGGCAGGACGGACTTGCGCGACACCGAGGTCCAGCAGCCGAACACCACGGCGACCTTGTCCTGGCTCAGGAGCTGGCGCGCCTTGGTGGCGTAGGTGGGCCAGTCGGAGGCCGGATCGACGATGACGGGCTCCAGCTTCTTGCCCATCACGCCGCCTTGCTTGTTGATCTCGTCTATCGTCATCAGCGCCACGTTCTTGAGCGCCGTTTCCGAGATCGCCATCGTGCCGGACAGGGAATGCAGTATCCCCACCTTGATCGTGTCGCCCGCGGCGAAGGCCTGGGGAACCCAACCCATGGCGGCCAGCATCGTGGCGGCGGACAATTGTTTGAGTACGAGTCTGCGTTGCATGAACAGCTCCTGGATGGATGGTCTTCGTTGGGCCCCACGGGCCGGTCGTGTCGGGCCGGCGCTTCATCTCCCCTTGCAGCGATGGAAGAACCGGTGTTATCCGATGCCGCGCGCGGCGCACGACGCTGTCTCCGTGATGCGCGCGCTTGGGTCGGCTACAGGGACAAAGCAATAGGCATGCCAATTTTTCCTCGGGCGATTTTCTGCGGCCGAGCGCGCGGGCGGGACGGCGGCAACGGCGCCGCGCGCGGCCCGCGCACCGAAACGGCCCATGCGCGTGCGCCGTTATGAACCGCGCGCACCCTATTGGTGCCTGGGCGCGCGCCCGGATACCAGTCCGCAGGCTGGCTCGGAGACCGGCATCGCGCCGGCGCCGGACCGTCGCGTACAGCGAAAATTCAGCGAATTCAAGGGCCGGCGGCCGCCGGCGCCCGTCATGGCATACGTATTGCTTGAGGAATCCGCATCCGTATGGGAGGTGGAATCCCACGAAGAATGCCGATGCCGAGCGCACCATCGAGGCGCGCCGCAAGCAGCATCGCGACATGGGAATCCACGGGCAGGACCCCCGGGAGGCATAACGATCTACATCGAGGTTTGCGCATGCGTGCTTCCGTCCAAATTGGCCCCTCTCCACGGCGCGCGGCGCCGGCGTCGAACTCCCTGGCGGAGGCCGTGTATGAACGGATCAAGAGCGATCTTTTCGAATTCCGCCTGCTGCCGGGCGACCTGTTTTCCGAGGCGGACATCAGCGCGCGGCTCGGCGTCAGCCGCACGCCGGTCAGGCTGGGCCTGGTGCGGCTGCAGCGCGAAGGCTTCCTGATCCCGCGCCAGCGGGCGGGTTGGCAGGTGCGCCCGTTCGAGTTCGAACGCTTCGAGGATCTTTACGACGTGCGCGTCGTGCTCGAACTGGCCGCGGTGGAGGCGCTATGCCAGCGCGAGTCCATCGACCCTTCGGGCATCCTCGGCGCGTTGCACGAGGCCTGGCTGGTCGCGCCGGAACAGCGCATCCGCGACTGGCGCCTGGTGGGCCTGCTGGACGAAGCCTTCCATGAGGCGCTGGTCGCCGCGGCGGGCAACGAGGAAATGACGCAGATCCACCACGACGTGACGGAAAAGATCCGCCTCGTGCGGCGCCTGGATTTCACCCGGGACTTTCGCGTGGACGCCACCTACGACGAGCACGCGGCCCTGCTGCGGGCCATCTTCGCCCGCGACACGGCCGGCGCCCGCGCGCTATTGAAAGCGCACATCGAGGCGAGCAAGGCCGAGGTGCGGAAGATCACGCTGCACATGCTGCACCAGGCGCGGGCGGACGCGGGGCCGGGGATTCACTCCTCGAAGCCGTAGAGCCTGGCCGGGTTGCGGACCAGGATGCGTTCCCGCGCCTCCGCGTCGGGCACCCAGTCGCAGAAGCGGTCGATCAGATGGCCGTCGTCCGGCACCGCGGACGGCGCGAACAACGCGGGATGGGGCCAGTTGGTGCCGAAGACCAGGCGATCGGGCCGCGTCTCGACCAGCGCGGCCACGATGGGCGCCATATCGGCATAGCCGGGCGCGCCGCTATCCGAGCGCCGGTACCAACTGGATATCTTGACCCAGCAATCGTCGCGCTCGCGCAGGATGCGCAGCAGCGCCTGGAATCCTGGATGGTCCACCCCCTGGCCGCCGCGCACCGCGCCCAGGTGATCGAACACCAGCGGCGCGGCCGCGCGCAGCAGCGTGTCCTGGAGCGGGACCAGTTCCGCGATGTCCGCCACGTGCACCTGCACGTGCCAACCGTAGGGCCGGATACGCTCGGCCATGGCCGCCAGGCCCGCCGTGCCGCCATAGCCCTTCACGTGCGTGGAAAGGCGCACGCCGCGCATGCCGCCGGCGTGCAGCCGGTCGAGATCCGCCGCCGTCACGTCGGCGGCCAGCCCGGCCACGCCGCGGGCGCGCTGCTGCCCCAGCGCCGCGATCACCGCCAGCGTCAGCGAGTTGTCCGTGCCATAGACGCTCGCGCTGACCTGGACGGTCCGCTGTATGCCGACCTGCTCGCACATGGCGGCATATTGCTCCAGCGTCGCCGGCGCGGGCGTATAGGAGCGTTGCGCGTTCAGCGGATAACGGTCGAAGTCCTGGTAGACGTGGCAGTGGCAGTCGGTCGCGTTGGCCGGCAACGGCTGGCGCGGCCGCGATGCGCGAGCCAGCGGGGGCAGGCAGACGGGGGCCGCGGAATCATCGGTATGCTGCATATCTTCTTTCCTCTCGCTGTGTTTCCGGCTGTGCTTCCGTGCGCTATTCCATCGGGGCAATGCCGGCATCCTTGATCACGCCGTCCCACTTGGCCGTCTCGTCGCGCAGGATGCGGTCGAAGTCCGCGCCGGATCCGGGCAGGACGTCCGAGCCCAGGTCGCGGAACTGGCGCTGCACGTCCGGCTGCTTGAGCACTTCCTGCAAGGCGGCGTTGACCTTGGCGATGACCGCGGCGGGCGTCCCGGCCGGGAACAGCAAGCCCGTGGTCGTGCTGGCCTCGAAGCCCGGCAGGCCGGACTCGGCCAGCGTGGGCAGTTCCGGCATGATGCTCGTGCGCTGCGCCGTCGTGACGCCGAGCGCGCGCAGCTTGCCCGCCTTGATCTGCGCCAGCGTCGACGCCAACTGGTCGAACGTCAGGTCCACGTGCCCGCCCAGCAGGTCCGCCACGGCCAGGCTGCTGCCTTTGTAGGGCACGTGCAGGAACCGGGTGCCGCTGAGTTTCTGGAACAGCTCGCCCGTCAGGTGAGCGGCGGTGCCGACGCCCGCCGAGGCCATCGTCAGCTTGCCGGGATGCGCCTTGGCATACGCGATGAACGACTTGAGGTCCCCGGCCGGCAGGTCGGGCCGCACCGCGAGCACCAGCGGCGCGCGCGCCAGGGGACCGGCGGCCACGAAGTCCTTGGTGGGGTGCAGCGGCGTGCCGGGATGCAGGGCGCGCGCCGGCGCCAGCGCGCCGGTGGAGCCCAGCAGGGCGGTATAGCCGTCCGCATCCGACCGGGCGACGAATTCCGAGCCCGTGAGACCGGCGGCGCCGGCACGGTTCTCGACGATGACCGTGCCGCCCAGCCGCGCGCCAAGACCGGCGGAAATGATGCGCGCCGTCGCATCGATATTGCCGCCCGGCGGGAAAGGAACGATCAGGCGCAGCGGCTTTTCCGGATATTGGGCATGGGCGGCCGTACAGGCGCAACACGCCAGGACGGCGAGGAAACGAGTCAACAGCTTCATGTTGTCTCCATTGGATTTATAGGTATGTGCAGGGCCCTGTCCGATCCGGTCCGCGCCGGGCCGGGCTCCATACCGACAACACTCAGGCTACCCGCCGACGCCCCCGGCGATGACGGCAAGGGTGCAGCGAGTCTAAGTACATCGCTCCCGTGGCGACAGCCACTCTTTTTGAGGAATGAGTTAAGAAAATTTGATGTCCAGGCCGCGGCGGCCTAAGCCGGGCTCGCCGTCGCGGGCACAGGCCATCATGCGTTCGCCCAGTTCGACGGCGCCGGCGGCCAGCACGCCTCGGGCGGCGGATTCGAGGTCGCGCCTGTCCTTGTTCTGGCTGAGCTTGGCCTTGCCGACCAGGCGCGTCACGTCGACCTGCACGCCGACGATTTCGCGCAGCATGGCATCGATGTATTCGGGCGCGCTGTCGGTCATCTTCCACGGCTTGGGCTGCGACTTCTCGTGGGCGCGCGTGAGGCGCGCCACCACGCCCCGCACGAATTTCTCGTCATCGCGGATGCGTATGCGGCCATGCGCGTGGACCACCAGGTAGTTCCAGGTCGGCACCTGCCGGTGGAACTCGTGCTTGCTGGGGTACCAGTTGGGAGAGATGTAGGCGTCATCGGCGCGGAATACGACCAGGACCTCGTCACCGTCCCGCGCGTCCCGCCACACGGGATTCTTGCGCGCCACGTGGGCCAGCAGGGTGGCCTGCCCGTCGGCGGCGACCTCCAGTTCGAAGGGAATGTGGTTGGCGTCCAGCCCGCCCGCGCCGTGGGTCACCAGCGCGCCGAGGGGATGGGCGCGGACCAGCGCATGCAGGGCAGCGGGGTCCTCGACGGAAAAATGTTCGGGTATGTACATGCGGGGCTCCAGATCCAGGCGCCATCATGCCACCATAGCGGACCAGCACACAGGTCCGTTATGGGCCTGTTTTTCTGGACCAGAATCGGGTCGCCGCAGGCGGCGGGCGGTGCTAACCTTGCAGCGGCGGCGCCGGGATGGACGCGCGCCGACCCCATACGGAGCGCGGAACATGGCATTGATCCTGTACGAACTGGCGGCGGCCGATCCCGCCGTGCGTTTCAGTCCCCACTGCTGGAAGACCCGCATGGCGCTGGCCCATAAACAGTTGCGCGCCGAGTGCCGCCCATGGCGTTTCACCGATCGGGAAGCGATCGCCTTTTCCGGCCAGGGCAAGGTGCCGGTGCTCGTCGACGACGGCCAGGCCGTGCACGACTCATGGCGCATCGCGCAACACCTGGAAGCGCGCTATCCGGACCGTCCGCCCCTGTTCCTGGAAAAAGCGCCGATGCCGCTGGCGAATTTCGTCAACGCGTGGGCCGACCGCGCGCTGCTGCCCGCCATCGCCCGCATCATCCTGCTCGACATCCACGCCTGCCTGGACCCCGTCGACCAGGCGTATTTCCGTACTTCCCGCGAGCAGGCCTTCGGCAAGCCGCTCGAAGCGGTCGTCGCGGACCAGGCGGCGCACCTGCGCGCGCTGAAACAGGCGCTGGCGCCGCTGCGCCAGATCCTCCAGGCGCGGGCGTTCGTCGACGGCGACGCGCCGGCGTACGCCGACTATTGCGTCTTCGGCATGTTCATGTGGGCAAGATGCGTCAGCGCCACTCCGCTGCTCGAACCGGAGGATCCCATCCATGCGTGGCGCGAGCGTCTGCTCGACGCCCACGACGGCCTGGCGCGCTCCGCGCCCACGGCCGCCGGATAGAAGCGGAAGCGGGAAGCGGCATGGGAAGAACGGCCAGGACGGTGGAGTTGCCGGTGTTGGCCCCGCTGGACCGGGCGGCCGGCCAACTGGGCCGCCAACTGGCCCGGCAACTGCGCGACGCCATCGGCAAGGGCGCGCTGCGTCCGGGCGAGCCGCTGCCCTCCACCCGCGTGCTGGCCGCCGCGCTGGGCGTGGCCCGGGGCACGGTGGTCGAGGCCTTCGAACAGCTCGTCGCCGAAGGCTTCCTGGATGCCCGCGGCGGCGCGGGCACGGTGGTCTCCGGCGCGCTGGCGGAAACGGCAAGGCGAGCCGGACGGTCGGCGGGAATGGCCGGAGCAGGCGGACCGGCCGCGAAGGCCGGCGGGCCGCCCGTGCCCGCATCGGCGCCGCTGCGTCCGCTGCCCGCGCCGGCGCACCGCTATGCCGCCATCGCGAGCACCATGCAGCCGGTGCCCAACGTGCCGTTCTCGGTCTCGGTCCCGCTCGGCGCCATCGCCCCGGACGACACCTGGCGCAAGATAGGCAACCGCGTGCGCGCCTCGCGCATCGGCGCCCCGTCGGGCTACTCGGATCCCCAGGGACTGCGGCCGCTGCGCCTGGCCATCGCCGACTACGTGCGCCGCTCGCGCTCGGTGCGCTGCGACGCCGGCCAGGTCATCGTCACGGCCGGCACGCAGCAGGGCCTGCACCTCGCCTGCCAGGTGCTGCTGGACGCGCACGACCAGGCCTGGGTGGAAGATCCGGCCTACCTGGGAATCACGTCGACGCTGGCGGCCAACGGTCCGCCCGAACGCATGGTGCGCGTTCCCGTGGACGACGAGGGCCTGATGGTCGAGGAAGGCCTGCGCAAGGCGCCCAGGGCGCGCGTGGCCTTCGTCACGCCGTCGCACCAGTATCCGCTGGGCATGCCCATGAGCATGCCGCGGCGCGAGGCGCTGCTGCAATGGGCGCGGGCGCGCAACGCCTGGATCGTGGAAGACGACTACGACAGCGAGATGCGCTATGCGGGGCATCCCTTCCCCGCGCTCCAGGGGCTGGATTGCGAGCGCGTCGTCTATCTCGGCACGTTCAGCAAGATCCTTTTCCCGTCCCTGCGGCTGGGCTATCTCATCGCGCCGCACGACCTGGTGCCGGCGTTCTGCGGCGCGCGGACACTCATGGACCGCTTCTCGCCCACCGCCGAGCAGCATGTGCTCGCCGCCTTCATCGCCGAAGGACACCTGGACCGGCACATCCGGCGCGTGCGCGGCGCCTACGCCGAGAACCGCGCGCTATTGATAGGACTGCTGGAAAAGCACCTGCCGCCGGGGCTGGCCACGCTGCAGCCGGGCGACCAGGGCATGCACCTGGTGGTATGGCTGGACGACAGCCTGCGCGACGTCGACGTCGCGCGCCTGGCCGCGGCGCAAGGCATCGCCGTGCGGGCGCTTTCGCCGACCTACGCCGGCGACGCCGCGCCCGTGCGGCAGGGCCTGATCCTGGGCTTCGGCGGTTTCGCGGCGGCGGACCTGGCGCAAGCCGTCGCGCGGCTGGCCCCGATCATCGCGGGGGCGGGCCATGCCCGTTCTTCCGGCAAGGCGCCTGCCGGCGCGGCGGCGGACAGGCGCCCGTCTAGGCGCTCTTGAGCGCCAGGCCGGGAGGGGCCACCTCAAGACGATTCCCCCCCATCGACTTCGCGCTGTACAGCGCCTGGTCGGCGGCGGACAGGATGTCCATCAGGTCGGGCACCTTCTTTTCGTATCGCGCCAGGCCGACGCTGACCGTGGCGCGCAGCGCGATGCCGGCGGTGCCGGTGGCGATGATCTCGGAGAAATACTTGCCGACCGTGTCGCCCAATGACTCGGCGCGCAGCGCGTCGTGGCCCACCAGCAAGGCGGCGAACTCCTCGCCGCCGATGCGCGCCAGCACGATCTTGTGGCCCAGCACGCTCTGGGCGATTTCGGCGAACGCCCTCAGCACGTGGTCGCCCGTCTTGTGGCCGTACAGGTCGTTGATGCCCTTGAACTGGTCCAGGTCGAAGGCGAGCACGGCGATGGGCCCCTGGCCGCCGCGGCGGGCGATGACGCGCGCGCCTTCTTCGAAAAACCAGCGGCGGTTGCCGAGCCGCGTCAGGTAGTCCGTGCGCGATTCCCGCAACAGGTGGCCATGGCTTTCCTCGCGGATCAGCTTCAGCAGGGTCATCGGCAGGATCACCGAATACAGGACGCCCTCGTAAAGCGTGGCCTTGCTGGCCAGCGCCTGCATCTGCGGCCCGTAGGCCAGGACCAGCCAGGGCAGGATGATCGCCCTGAAGAGATACAGCCCGGCATGGATCGCGGTCGCCGCCACGACGATGTGGCGGGAATGCAGGGTCTCCATCCCTTCGCAGCGAAGCATCTCGCGCGCCGTCAGCCCGCTGGCGATAGCGATGGGAAAGGCGCTGACATAGTTCCAGACGACGTCCTGCCAGCGCGGGCCGCCGCCCACCCAGATCAGCGCCATCGCCACCACCAGTCCCACCGAAAAGGCGCGGTACTGCCTGCCGCCCAGCATGGCCACCCCGTCGAGGATGAGCAGGTAGCCGCTGAGGAACACCAGATTGCAGATCGCGCCGCCGCTGATGCCCGGCAGGTGGCTGCGCAGGATGACCCCCACGCAGCCGAGCGCGAGCGTAGCGTATCCCACCGCCAGGATTCGTAGTTCCTTGCGGCGCGGCGGATTGGTCTTGCTCTCCCAGACCGTCAATCCGGCACTTGCCAGTAGCGTTCCGATGGCCAGGAAATAGAGGGTGAGAAGGTCGACGTACATCGCAGGCGTAAAAGCGTTGCGCCGATACATCGCGGCGGCGGGCGCATTTTACGGGGTTATCGATAGCGAGGCGCAAGCATACCCTGTCTTTCAGGCGCGCTTGCCGCCTGTCCGGCGATCGCGGCGGGGGCCGGGTGTAACAGCCCGGTCCGATGCAGCCAGATAACAACAGCCGGGAAGGCGGCCCCTCGGGTCTCCCTCGTACCCGTGTTCACCCGCCATGCGCGGGCGCGCGGCCCCGCCGGCCTCGCACGCGCCGCAGCCATAGATAGACGCCGCTGCCCAGGACGACGATGGAAATCACGTCCAGCAGGGCCCAGATGACCTTCAAGGGCAGGCCGCCGTAGTCGCCGAAGTGCAAGGGCCGGGCGCCTTCGAGCGCCCACAGGTACCAGGGCGGCGCCTCGACCTCGTCGACCTCGCCGCTGGCCGCGTCCACCACGACGGGCTGGAGCAGCCGCGACGTCAAGGGCGTGCTGCCCGTCAGGTAGACGACGAAATGCCGCGCGCCGGCGAACATCGATCCCGGGAAGGCCACCATGTCCACCTTGCCGTCGGGCAAGGCGCGCAGGGCCGCGTCGACGGCCTGCTGCAAGCCGATTCCGCCGGCCGCGGCGGCGCCTTCCGATGGAGCGGGCCTGGCGCGCGAGCGCTCGTCGATGCGCGCCTGGAAGGCCTGGAAGACGAAGGTGTCCAGCGTGTTGACGATGCCGGTGATCCCCACGACGGCCGCCCAGGCCAGGGTCGCGATGCCCAGCAGGTTGTGCAGGTCCAGCCAGCGCAAGGCGCGCGAGCGCCCGTAGCGCACGGTGCCGAAAGGCAGCTTGCGCATGAACGGCGCGTACAGCACCACGCCCGACACCAGCGCAACGAGGAACAGCAGTCCCATCGCGGCCAGCGCCAGGCTGCCGGCGGTGCCGGCCAGCATGTCCGTATGCAGGCGCAGCAGGAAGGACATGACCCCGCCGTGGCGCCAGTCCTTCTCGCTCCAGGCGCCGCCCACGATGCGGGCATGCCGGCCGTCGACCAGCGCGAAGGGCTGCACCTGCGCGCCGCCGTCCCGCGGACGGGTCAGGCCGAAGCGATACGTGCCTTCCTGCTCCAGCCACGCGACGAACTGGATGCGCCGCCCCGGATAGGCCTGCCGCACCATGGCGGCCAGCTCGTCCATCGAGGCCGTCTGCGCCGGCCCCTCCGCGGCAAAGGGCGAATCGCCCGCCATGTCGTCGATCTCGTCGTGAAAGATCAGCGGCAGGCCGGTCAGGCACAGCATCAGCAGGAACAGCGTGCATACCAGGCTGGACCAGCGATGCACGAAGGCCCAGCCGCGCAGGCGAGGCGTACCGGTCATGGGTGTGCCCTCCTGGCGCTACGCGCCTCCTCCCCAAGGGAGGATTCGCGCTTGGGGCGGCCCGGCGCGCTCATGGGTGTGCCCTTCCCCTCGCTCAATAACGCACCGTCGCGGTCAGGATGGCGGAGCGGCCGGGGCCCAGGTCGCCCATGAAGTAATGCACCTTGGTGTAGTAGACCTTGTCGAAGACGTTCTGCACGTTCAGCTTCAGGTCCAGATGGCTGTTCACCTGGTAGCCCACCAGGGCATCGAAGCGCCAATACGAAGGCGCCCAGCAGTCGCGGTCGCACGCCGTGCCGAAGCGCTTGCCGACGTAGTAAGCGCCGCCGCCCACGGTCCATTGCGGCAGGACGCGATACGTCGACCACAGGCTGAAGCTGTTGCGCGGCGTGTCGGGCAGGGGCTGGCCGACCGTGGCGTCGTTGTAGGCGCCGCGCTTGATCTCGCTGTCCATGTAGGTATAGCCGCCGTAGACCTTCCATTTCGGCGTCACGTCGCCCGCCAGGCCCAGCTCGAAACCGCGCACGCGGCTCTTGCCGGCCTGCTCGTAGACGCCGGTGTCGACCTGGATGTTGGCGTTCTTGCGGTCGATGTTGAACAGCGCCGAGGTCAGCGCCAGCTTCTCGTCGAACAGGTTCCACTTGGTGCCGATTTCCACGCTGGTGCTGCGCTCCGGCTTCAACGCGCTGTTGGCCGCGCTGACCTTGTCGTAGTCGCTGCTGCCCAGGGCCGCCGGCGTGGAAGCGGTGCCGATACTGGCGTAGATGCTGCCGTTGGGCGCCGGCTTGTAGACCACGCCGAACTGGTAGTTGAAGAAGTCGTCCTTCTGCCGGGCGATCGTGTCGCCATTCTTGCTGCTTTGCGTATCGTAGTGGTCCCAGCGCACGCCCGCGTTGACCAGCCACTTCTCCGTCAGCTCGATCGTATCGAAGGCGTAGAAGGCCCGCGTATCGGTCTTGTAGTAGGTGGGGTTGCGGTTGCGCTTGACCGTGCCCTGCCAGGCGTCGCCCGGGTTGGGATCGTCCAGCGTCGTGCAGTCATACGACGCCCACAGATCGGCATAGGCCTGGCACTGCGGCGAACTGCCGCTCTGGATCGCCGCGTGCGGATTGCTGCTGGTCACCGTCCAGCCGTCGACGGTCCACTTCTCGTGGCTCAGCTCCATGCCCAGGTCGAAGCTGTGCTTGAACGGACCCGTGTCGAACTTGCCGGAAAGATCGGTCTGGTTGGCCAGCGTGGAGGTCCGGGTCCATTGGCTCTTGGCCATGCGGAACACCGATCCCTGGAGCGTGCCGGGCAGGTTGACGTCGGCATACACCGGCGATGCGCCGTTGGGCGCGGTGGCGACATAGCTGTTGGTGGACTCGCCATACCGCGTCATGTTCTTGATGGTGAGCCTGTCGTTGATGTCGTGCTCCAGCCCGATGGTGCCGATATCCGTTTGCGTATGCCGGAAATCGCGGTCCTTCAGGCCGTAGAAGGTGCGGCGGCTGACGTCCTTGTAGGGCGAGCCCGTGCGCGGATCGATGGGCACGCCGTAATCGGGCATGCCGTTGTCCTGCAAGTGGTAGTAGTTCAACGTCACGCGGGTGGGCGTGCCCAGCCCGAAGGCCAGCGACGGCGCCACGCCCCATTTGTCGAAGTCCACCGCGCTGTCGCGCCCCGCCACGTGGCCCCCGTTGCCCATGACGTTCAGCCGGAACGCGGAATGGTCGGACAACTGCCAGTTGCCGTCGGCCGCGAGCCGCCAGTAGTCCGCCGTGCCCAGCGAGAACTGGCCCTCGGCGAAATTGTCCAGCTTCGGCGCCTTGGTCACCATGTTGATGCTGCCCCCGCCGCCGCCGCGGCCGAAATACACGGAGTCCGGGCCCTTGGTCACCTCGATCTGCTCCAGGTCGAACACGTCGCGCGTCTGCGCGCCGATGTCGCGCATGCCGTCGACCAGCAGGTTGGACGTCGAATTGAAGCCGCGGATGACCGGGCGATCCGCCAGGGGCACGCCGCCCTCGCCGGCCGCGAAGGTGATGCCGGGCATGGTGCGCATGACGTCCTGCAAGGAGGAGGAAGCCGTGTCCTTGATCACCGCCTGCGGGATCACGTCGACCGTCTTGGGCGTATCCAGCAAGGGCGCGGTGAACTTGGGCGAAGCGGCCAGGATGGGCTGGTAGCCGTCGTTCAGCGCGTTGCCGGCCACCCGCACCGTGGGCAGCGTGGCGGCGCCCCCGCGCGCGGCCGCGGCCTGCACGGTAAGCGCGCCGTGCGGGGCGATCGCCCATTGCAGGCCGCTGCCGTCCAGGGCGGCGTCCAGCGCCTGCTCGACGGTGTAGTCGCCGTGGATGGCCGGCGCGTTGCGGCCGCTGACCAGGGCGGGATCCAGGGTCAGGGTGCGGCCGCCCTGGACCGCGATGGCGTTCAGCGTCGCGCCCAGGGGGCCGGCGGGCAGATCGTAGTGATGGCGCGCCGCCTGCTGGGCGAAGGCGGCGCTCAAGGGCGAGGTCGCGAGGATCGCGACGACGGGCAGGGGGGCGAACTTGCGGATGGACATAAGGGCTCGGAGGGCGCGTTGGTCTTCCCTGGCATGTGCCGCGAGCCGCCCGGACCGGACAATAATTTACGTCTTGTAACCTTTCGGGCCGGCCGGCGTTTCCCGCAGCCGGATATCGACCAGCCAGGGGCCGTAGCGCCGCACCTGGAGCGGCAGGGTCTCCGCCAGCGCGTGCAGGGCGGACTCGGGATCGTCCAGGGAGAACACGCCCTGCACCCGCAGGCGGGCCGCCTGGTCGCTGACGCGGATATAGCCCGGCCGATAATTGCGCAAGGCATCGACCACGACGGCCAGGGGCTGGTCCAGGACCTCCAGCCGGCCGCCCCGCCAGGCCGTCTCCGCCGCGGCCTGCATGGCGTCGAGCAAGGTGACGCGGCCGCCTTCCACCCAACAGCCCCGGCCTTGCGCCAGCACGAAGCGCTCGCCCTCGGCCGGCTGCACGGCCAGGTCGCCCTTCATCGCCACCAGCAGCGTGCGCCCGTCCGCGCAGCGGATCATGAAGCCGCCCGCGGTTTGCGCGGGCAGCTCGGCGCGGCATTGCGAGGAGCGGGCAACGAAGGGCGCGCCGGCAGTGGCGTCCAGCATGGCCTGGCCGGCGCGCAGCACCAGCATCCGGCGCGCGGGCTCCAGCTCGACGTCGGCGCTGGAACGCGCGTCCAGCGTCAAGGTGCTGCCCTCGGCCAGGCGCCAACTGCGCCTTTCCCCGGTGCCGGTGCTGTAGGCCGCGGCCAGGGCCGCCAGCGGCGTCCAGCGATCCGCCACGGCGCCGGCCGCCAGCGTCCCGGCGGCGCCGGCCAATGCCAGCAGGGCGATGCGGCGCGAGCGATTGGGCAGCGTCAGCACGTCCTTGACGGTCTTGCCCTGGCCCGGCGACTGGCCCGCCAGCAGACGCAGGCTTTCCGTACAGGCGGCCAGCCGGCGCTCCAGCGCCATCCATGCCTGCTCGTGCGCCTCCGACTGCATGCGCCACGCGGCACAGGCCTGCCGGTCGGCGGCCGTGGCGCGTCCCGAATCCAGCAGCACGCGGAAGTCCGCGGCCCGCGCGAGCAGCGCCCGGTCCATTTCCGGCGTCATCCCTTTCACGATCCGCCCCTCGCCGCGCCGTCGTCCATGGAGGCGCAGACCAGCATGGCCTCGCGCAGATAGCGGCCCACGGTGCGCACCGAGACGCCCAGCCGGGCCGCGATGCCCTCGTGGCTCATATCGTCCATGACACGATAGAGAAAGGCCAGGCGGGCGGGTATGGGCAGCTTGCTCAGCCAGGCGTCGATTTCCTGCAAGGCCTGGACCGCCATCAACTGGTGTTCAGTCGAAGGCGCGGTTTCCTCGCATTGCCACTGCAAGCGTTCGAGATACGCCTGCTCGATGGCGCGGCGCCGCCACAACCGCGCCACCAGGCGCTTGGCGACCGTGGTGAGAAACGCCTCGGGCTGCGCGATGGCGCGCGGGTCCGGATGCAGGATGACCTGCACGAACGTATCCGACGCCACGTCCTGGGCGTCCTCTGCACAGCCCAGGTAACGGCGCAGTCGTCGCAACAGCCAGGGCTGGTGACTGGCGAAGAGCCGCGCTGCGTGCGCGCCGGCGGTGGCATGCGGGTCCATGGCGAAAGCGGGTGAGGGGGTCCGATTGAAACGTAATGATAAACATTATCGTTAGCAACGTCGAGCCGGGACTATCCCGATGCGCGAAATACGCCGCCGCTGGACAACATTCTCCAGGCGGCGATGCAGGCCGGACCGGGGATTTACCCTAGATCGCATCCCTCGCCGCGCGCCGGTCGGGTAAAACTCGTAGCAACGAAGGCGCCGACACGATTCATGAAGCAGCTACCCCTCATCGACATGCACGCGCTGCGCACCTTTACGATCGCCGCGCAGGAACGGAATATGTCGACCGCCGCGGCGCGCCTGGGCATCAGCCAATCGGCCGTCTCGCAGACCATACGGAACCTGGAAAACCAACTCGGCGCGATCCTGGTCAATCGCACGGAGCGGCCGCTCTCGCTGACGCCCGCCGGCCATGTCCTGGCGGACCGCGGCAGCGCCGTCCTGGACAGCGTGCTGGACCTGGCCAACGCGGTCGCCGAGCGGGCCAAGGGCGTCAATCCCAGCATCCGCCTGGGCCTCATCGACTCCTTCGCGGCAACCTGCGGCGGCCGCCTGGCGCGCGCGCTGGCCGCGCGCACCACGCGGCTGGCCGTGCGGACGGGCCTGACGCCGGCGCTGGACCAGCAACTGCTGGACCGGGAGCTGGACCTGGTCATTTCATCGGAGTTCATGGACGACCGCTCCGCCCTCGCCAGCTATCCGCTGTTCACCGAACCCTTCGTCGCCATTATCCCCTCCGCTTTCCACCGCGGCCAATCCACCGTCGCCGAACTGCGGCAACTGACGGCCGGCCTGCCCTTGATCCGCTACAACGCCGAATCGCACGTCGGCACGCAGGTCGAGGAAGTGTTGAGACGGCACCAGATCCGGTCGGCGGCGCTGCTGGAATTCGAAACCGCCGATACGCTGACGGCCATGGTGTCCGAGGGATTGGGCTGGGCGCTGACCACGCCGCTGTGCATCCTGCAGGCGGAACACCTGTGCCGCGGCGTGAGCTTTTCCTACGTGGAAGAGCTGCAGGCTTCGCGCACGCTGTACCTGCTGGCGCGCGCCGACCAGCACGAAGGCTTCGTCGCGGACATCTGGCGCCTGTGCCGCGAACTCGTGGTGTCCGAGCTGCTGCCCCGCCTGGAAAAGCTCGACCCGCGCCTGGCCAGCGGCATCACGCTGCCGGACGCTACAGCACCTGCGACAGGAAACGGCGTGTCCGCGCATCGCCCGGCGACGTGAAGAACGCTTCCGGCTCGCTATGTTCGACCACCACGCCCTGGTCCATGAAGTAGACGTGGTCGGCGACTTCGCGCGCGAACGCCATTTCATGCGTCACCAACAGGCAGGTCATGCCCTCTTCCGCGAGCTCGCGTATGGTGACCAGCACTTCCTTCACCATCTCCGGATCCAGCGCCGCCGTCACCTCGTCGAACAGCATGATCGCCGGCCGCATCGCCAATGAACGCGCGATGGCCACGCGCTGCTGCTGCCCGCCCGACAACTCCCCCGGATAGCTGTTCTCCTTGCCCGACAGGCGCACCTTTTCCAGCAGCGCCCTGGCACGCGCCTCGACCTCGCGCTTGTCCTGGCCCAGCACCTGCACGGGCGCCATCATCACGTTCTGCAAGGCGGTCTTGTGCGGGAAAAGGTTGTATTGCTGGAACACCATGCCCACCTTGCGCCGCAGGGCGAGCTTGTCCACCTTGGGATCGGCCACTTCCAGGCCTTCCACGCGCAGGGTCCCGGCATCCAGCGGGACCAGCGCGTTGATGCAGCGTATCAACGTGGACTTGCCGGAGCCGGAGGGCCCGATGATGCATGCCACCTCGCCCTTCATCACGTCCAGGCTGATGCCCTTGAGCACCTGGACCGCGCCGAACGATTTGCGCACGCCGATCAATTGGACGATGGGATCGGCCGGCGTCCAGGGAAAAGTCGCGACAGGGGATTCAGCCATGCGGGGTCCGTATGCTCAGTGAACATGGAAACGGCGCTCCAGCCGAGCCGTGAGACGGTCGATCGGATAGCAGTACAGGAAGAAGCAGATCAGCGCGAAGCCGTACAGCGGCGCGAACAGCTCGGGACGGCTGCCTTCCGACGAATGGACGTCGGCGGTCAGCGTGAGCATTTCCGAAACCCCGACGATGGAGGCCTCCACGGTCGCCATCGCGACCAGCGAATAAAGGTTCATCCAGGGCGGCGTCATGCGTTTCAGGCACTGCGGCAGGATGATGCGCCAGAACGTCCGTCGCGGAGAAAAGGCCAGCGACTCGGCCGCCTCCCATTGCGTCAGCGGCACGGATAGGACCGCGCCGCGCACGATCTCCGCGACGTTCGCCATCACCGGCAGCGCGAAACCGACGGTCGCCTTGATCCAGTCGGGCAGCGGGATGCGCAGGCCGAACGCCGTGACTTGGTACGGGACCAGGAACATGACGCAGAAAAGCAGGACCAGCCAGGGCACGTTGCGGAAAAACTGCGTGGTCGCCCACGAGCCGCGCTTCACGGCCCGGTTCGCCGACAGCAGGCCCACGCCCAATCCCAGCCCGGCGGCGGTGCCCAGCGACATGGCGATCAGCGAAATCAGGATGTTGAAGGCGAAGCCCTGCAACAGCAACGGCGCCCACTTGACGACGACCTCCAGCGGCGGCAACGGCACCGCGCGGGCCTGCGCCCAGGCCGAACCCGCCACGAGCACGGCCGCCGCGCCGCCCCACTTCAGCAGGCGGATCGACCGCGGCCCGGCGGCATACCGGGTCCGCTTGATCTCGAACGGCAGCAGGACGGCGAACGGCGCGCGCGGTGCCGGCTCGACGGGCGCGGCGGCGGCGGAGACAGGGGAACCCGGCCTCATCGTCCGTACCCCGGAATACGAAGCATGCGTTCCCACCCGTGCATGATCCACACCAGGATGCCGACCAGCACGCCGTAGGTGACGAACAGCACCAGCATCATCTCGAGCACGTTCTGCGACTCGCCCCATATCTGTTTCGTCTCATAAAGCGTCTCGGGCACCGCGATCGCATAAGCCAGCGTCGTGGTCTTGATGAGATTGACCAGGTTGTTGTTGAGCGCCGGCAGGCAGACCCGCAACGCCAGCGGCAGGATGACGTGGACATAGGCCCGGGTGCGGGTATAGCCCAGCGCCTCGGCGGCCTCGATGCTGGCCTTGGGAATGGCCTCCATGCCGGAGCGGAATATCTCCACATTGAAGGCGCCGGCGAACAGCGACAGGGACACGATGGCCCATTGCAGATTGCCGATCAGGGGCAGCCGCATGCCGTCCGCGTTATGGCCGGCGGGAAGAATGGCCCCGATGCCGAAATAGAAGAAAAAGATCTGCACCAACGGCGGCGTATTGCGGAACGCCACCACGAATACGTGCACCGCATTGCGCACGAAGCGCGACGACGCGCCCTGCAGCAGCGCGCCCACGGCGCCGATCAGCAGGCTGAGAAAAATCGTGACGACGCAAAGCAGCGCCGTCGTCTTCAAGCCGTCTACGTAGCGATGCCAGTCGTAAGGGTCGTAGAAGACCGTGAAATTGAGACCGGTCGTGTCGTACAGGCGGCGAAACCATCCCGCGATGAAATCCATGTCGCGATCCCGAAGTGGCCAGCCTGGCAGCCGCGACGCGCGTGCGTCGCGGCCCCTCGTTCATGCCTCGTGGCGGACCAAGCTCGCCGCCATGAGCCGGATCATTTGGCGGCTGCCGCCTGTTCGTGCATGGTGCGCGCGTATTCCGTCGGCGTGATGCCGAACTTCTTTTCCTCGTCCACGATGAGGCCTGTTTTCATCCAGTCCCGGGTGGCGCCTTCCAGGAAGGCCTTCATCGTCTCGTTCCCCGGCGCCACGGCCATGATCCAGCGGGTGGGCAGGACGCCCTTCAAAGGCATGGCGTAGGCGCCGTTCCAGTCGGCCTCGAGCAGGCGGCCCTGGATGAAGGTCTGGTCGTAGACATAGCCGACGCAATTCCCCTGCTTGAGCGCCAGCAGCGGTTTCTCCGAACCGTCGAACGCGGAGAGCTCGGCGCCATAGGTGCGGGCGACGTCCTTGTTGTACCAGGAGCCCGAGGTGGCGCACAGCGTCTTGCCCTTGAGGTCGGGCCAATCGTGAACCTGGGTCGACTTGGGCATCAGCACGTTGACGAAATCGGAGTAGTACGGCGGATCGATCGCCTGGACGACCTTGCGCCGTTCCGGCGTGTCGGACATGGTCGCGATCAGCACGTCGATCTTGCCTTGCTGGAGGAATTCGATGCGGTTCGACGCCACGACGGGAACGAGCTCGAGCTTCACGTTCAAGCGCTTCGCGATGTCCGCGGCCAGGTCGGGCTCGATGCCGACGATCGCGCCCTCCGGCGAGCGGAATCCAAAAGGCTTGTAGTCGGCCTTCACGCCCACCACGAGCGTGCCTCGCTTCTTGATGGCGTCGACGCCATCGGCGGCCATGGCCGCATTCATAAGACCGGCGAGTGCGACCGAGAAAACCGCGCCGCGCAAAAACGATTTCATCATGACTACCCCTTGTCGATATGGATGCGCCTGTAGCGACGCTTTTGTGTTTCCCGCGCGCCACGCTCGTCGCGCGCGGGCTTTCCTGCAATTCACGCCTGGCGAAAGCGCGCGATGGAAAACGGCGCCAGGTCGACGTCGCTGCGGCCTTCCGCCACGGACTGCGCCACGGCCTCGCCGATGCCGGCGGAATGCTTGAAACCGTGCCCCGAGCAGGCGGATATGACGGTGATGCGATCCTGCTCCGGATGGCGGTCGATGATGAAGCGGCGGTCGGGCGTGACGGTGTAGAGGCAGGCCGCCGCCTTGGCCACGCGCGGCGTCACGCCGGCCAGGCGGCCCTGGACATGGTCCCGGTACATCGCCGCCGATTCTTCCGGCGCGACCTCGCGGTCCATCGCATAAGGCGTGGTGCTGGTGGCATATTGCTCCGTCGCGACCTTCAGGCGCGGATCTCCCGCCGAGGGCGGGAAGCCGTAAAAGTAATCCGTTTCGCGTTCGCCGTGCATCCAGATAAACACGGGGGACGCGGCCGCGCCATAGGCGCTCACGTCTTCGATTTCATACCAGTGCAGCAACTGGCGGGTGACGGTGAGGAGACGCTCGAACGGTCCCCCGAGCAGGTCGGCGCACCAGCTACCGGCCGAAACCACGGCCCGGTCGGCGAGGATGACGCCCTGGTCGGTGACGATGCGCACGCCGCCGGCCTCCTGCGCGACGCTTTGCACCACGGTATTGCTGCGGATCTCCGCGCCGAGCGCCCGCGCGCGCCCCAGTTGGGCCTCGATGCAGGCCTCCGGGCGGACATAGCCGCCGCCGGGTTCGTAGCAGGCCCATTCCCGGCCGGACAGGCCGACGAACTGGGGAAAGCGGCGCGCGATCTCCGCGCTGTCGATCACCTCATGGGGAATATCGAAGGCGGTGGCGCTTTTTATCGAGCGTGAGACGAAATCCGGCATGCCGTGATGAAGCGCCTTGTTGTCGCGCGGCGACATGATCAAGGTGCCGCAGGCATTCAGCAGCGAAGCGCCCGTGGCGGCCTCGAGTTCCCGCCAGATGCGGTGCGACGCCAGCACCAGCGGGACGTAATCCGGTCCTTCGCCTACCGCCTGCCGGGTGATGCGCGTCTCCCCATGGCTGGAGCCCAGCGCATGCGGCGCCGCGTAGCGCTCGATTCCAATGGCCTTTACGCCGCGCTTGGCGAGCTGGTACAGCGTCGCGCTGCCCATCGCGCCCAGGCCGATGACCGCAACATCTACCCGCGTTTCCATGTGATGCCGTTCCTGTTGGTGATTGACATCGCAAAGGGTAGGGATGCGCCGCGCGAGCCGTCAACGATGCGCGCGGCGGATGAAGCAAAGCTGCACCTAAGCATTAAATCTGCTTATGTTGCGGCGGAGCCGGCACGACGCCGACGGCCATTGATGGATCAATAGCTGGCCCGCACCGTGAGCATGACGCTGCGCGGCGCCCCGTACTCGGCGAAAAGCGAAGCCGGGGCGCGGGAGTAATAGCGTTTGTCGAAGAGGTTGTTGACCGTCACGTCGGCCGACAGGTGGGAATTGAACTGGTAGCCCACCTTGGCCGAATAGATCGCATAGCCGGCCTGATGGTATTGCGGAGACAGCCGGTAGGTATTGCTTTGCACGTACATGCCCGCGCCCACGCTGAGTCCCTGCAATGGCGCCTGGGTAAAGCGGTAGGTGTTCCACAGCTTGAACAGGTGCCGCGGCGTTTCGCCGTCGTAGGAGGCGCCCTGGTCGGTCGGGCTGGACGTGTACCGGGTATTGGTCAGCGTATAGCCCGCGACGACGTTCCAGTTCGGCAATGGCTCGCCGGACAGTTCGGCCTCCCATCCCTGGCTGCGCACGGCGCCGCTGGCCGCGGAGAATCCCGGATGGGCCTGGTCGGCCACCGCCAGGTGGTCGCCGTTGATGCGGAAGGCGGCGAGGGTCGCATTCAGCCGGTTCTCCAGGAAACTGCCCTTCAAGCCGACCTCGTACTGCTCGCCGGTGAAGGGCGCGATGGCGCCGCCCGAGGCGGTGGTGTCCGTCTGCACCGAGAATATCTTGGAGTAGCTGGTATAGGCGGAGACCTGCGGGGTAATGGCGAACACCAAGCCGCCATAAGGCACGAACTTGCCGTTCTCCTTCGCGGTGGTGGTCCAGTCGCCGCCGGCGGGCATGGTGGTCTTGGATTGCTGCCGGAAGTACATCTCCCGGCCGCCCAGCACCAGGGAAAGATCGTCCGTCAGGTGCGAGTTCACGTGGCCGTAGAGGCTGAACTGGCCGACGCGCTGCCGTGTTCCCGACGTATAGGGCATCGCGGGCTCCGGAATATCCACCTTGAAGATGTCGTAGGTGCCGAGGTCTTCCGAACCGCCCCGGAAACGCTGGTGGAAGGTGGTGTAGTTCGCGCCCAGCAGGACGTCGTTGCGGCGGCCCAGGATGGTGATCGGACCGGACACGCGGACGTCCGTGGCCAGCCAGTCGTCGTCGATCAACTGGTTCTGGCCGAAATAATCCGCGGTGCGCGTGGCCCCGTCCGGTTGCAGCGCGAAGGCGTATTTCGCGTGCGTGCGGTTCTCGCGCGACAGCACGGCGGCTTCCGCCTTCCACCCGCTGTCGAAGCGGTGCGTCAGCGCCGCCTTGCCTTCCTGGATCGTGTTGAAGGAATAGGACCAGTCGGGCGCGAAGTTCTGCGAACGGCCGCGCGGACCGCGCACGACCTGGCCCGCCGTGTCATAGCCCACGCCCCAGTCCGTCTCGTAGGTCGGCGTGTCCTGATAGCCCGCCGACACCGAGAAGGTGGTGCGGGGCGTGATGTCGTATTCCAGGACGGCATAGCCCATGCCTTCGCGGGAGTGCTCGCCGTCGAGGAAGGAGTTGGCCTTGGCGGCGACGCCGACCACCCGGCCGCGCAGCGTCCCGGCGGCATTCAAGGGGCCCGACACGTCGATCATCTGGCGATAGTCGGCCCACGAGCCGATGGAGGTCTCGCTCTTGAGTTGCAGGGTGTCGGTGGGCCGCTTGCTCACCAGGTTGACGCTGCCGCCCAGGGAGCCCTGTCCATCGAGGAGGCCGGCGGGTCCGCGGAACACCTCGACGCGGTCGTACATGGCCATATCGAACAGCGTCGAATACTGGATGCCGTTGAGGATGGACAAGCCGTCCAGGGACACGTTCACCGGAAAGCCGCGCGCGTTGTAGTACGCCGTGGCGCCGCTGCTGCTACTGCTGTTGCCCGTGTAGTTGATCGAGGCGATGCCCGTGGAATAGCGCATCGCGTCGCGGATGGTCGTGATGTTCTGGTCGTCCATCTGCTGGCGCGTCAGCACCGACACGGAACTGGGAATGTCCTTCAGGGATTGCGTGTTGCCGAACATCGTCACGGCGTTCGCGGCGTAGGAACCCGAACCCTCGGTGGTGGCGTCCACCGCGGCGCCCAGCACGGAGACCTCGGGCAGCGTCGTCGGCGTGCCGTCCGGTCCCGTGGCGAGGCGCCGGCGGACCAGGAACACGCCCGTTCCTTCGTCGACGATCTCCAGCCCGGTGCCTGCCAGCAGGGCGGCGAACCCTTCCCTGACGGTATAGGCGCCGCTCAGCCCGGACGTGCGCCGGCCGGCCACGATGCGGGAATCGACCTGCACCGTCACGCCGGCCTGGCCGCCGAATTCCGCCAGCGCGGCGCCCAGCGCGCCCGCCGGCACCGCATAGACCTTGCGGCCAGCCGCGGCGGGCGCATCGCCGGCGGCATGGGCGAACGAGGACGCGGCCAGGCCGATCAGGGCGAAGCCCGCGGGCAAGGCGCGCAGCGCCAGCGCGAGGGCCGTCAGGCGCAGGGAGCGGAGGGGCGCGCCGTTCTCGGCGGAGCGGCGGGCCGGCGGGCAGGGGTGGCGAGCAGCCATGGACTTTCCTTGGAATCGATCGGTTTCGGAGCGGCTTCTATGGCTATGAAACGCGAGCGCAGGAAAGGGGACAGGATTCGCGGATTTTTTTCAGGGGAAACCCACCCCGTACCCGCTTCGCGGGCCCCCTCAAGGGGGCGGCGTTGGCGGACCGGAAGGATGGGCAAAGCGTTCACCGTCCCGCGGGGGTATCGGCGGCGGCCACGGTGACCCAATAGCGGGTGCGGTACACGACGCGCACGGGCAGCGTCCTGGGCAAGGCGTCCAGGATGACGTCGATGTTGTCGAGCTGGAAGGCGCCGGTAAGCCTCAGGTCGGCGACGGCGGGATCGCAGCGCAGCACCCCGGGCCGATAACGGCTCAGTTCCGACACCACGTCGGCAAGGCGCATCTGGTCGGCGACGAACATGCCGCGCGCCCAGTCGGCGGCGTGCGCGTCGGCGGGCGCGACGGCGCCGACCCGGGCGGCGGTGAACCGGGCCTGCTGCCCGGCGTCGAGGACGCGGCGCGCCGAGGGCGCGCCGTCGGGGGTCAGCTCCACCGCGCCCTGAAGCACCGCGACCAGGGTATCGTCGGCGCCGTCGCGCACGACGAAGCGCGTTCCCAGTGCCCGGATGCGCCCCTGCCGCGTCTGGACGATGAAGGGGCGATAGGCGGCGCCGGCGCGGCCGGCATCATGCCCGGTTTCGACCAGGACCTCGCCGCCGCGCAGGAAAATGCGCCGTTCGGTTTCGCTGAAGGCCACGTCGATGGCGGTGGCGGTATTGAGGTCGACGCGCGTGCCGTCGGCCAGGACGACCTGGCGCCGCTCCCCCGTGGCCGTGCGCTCGTCGGCCACCCACGTCCGCCATGGCACCGACGAATAGGCGAGATAGCCGGAGGAACCGGCCACCAGCAGCGCGGCCAGCGACTTGATCGCGGCCCGCCGGCTCGCCCGCCGCGCGCGCCCGATGGCGGCCATGCCGATCCGCGGCGGCACGACCTCGAATTTCGCGTCGAGCTGCTGCGCCAGGCGCCAGGCGCGCTCGTGCTCGGGATCGGCGTTGCGCCAGCGCAGGCAGTCCTCGATATCCTGCGGCGTCGCGGCTTCCCGCAGGCGCACCAGCCACGCCGCCGCGGCGCGCGCGACGGCCCGGTCCAAAGGACGCGCGGGCAAGGAGGCGTTCATGAGATGGGGCTCACCCTGGCATCCTCATGCCATCGCCAGCAGGCATTCTTCATAGGCGGTGGCGATGTAGCGCTTGATGGTGCGCTCGCTCACGCCCAGCCGCACGGCGATCTCGGCGTAGGTCAGCCCTTCCAGTTGCGCGTACAGGAAGGCGGTGCGCACCTTGGGGGACAGGGTATCGAGCAGGGCGTCGATCTCGTGCAGGGCCTCCAGGACCAGCAGGCGCGCTTCGGGAGAGGGCGACAAGGCCTCCGGCTGCCCCGCCAGCGCCTCCAGATAGGCCTGCTCCAGCGACAGCCGCCGCCAGTGGTTGAGCAGCACGCGGCCGGCCACCGACGTCAGATACGCCCGCGGCTCGCGCAGTTGCAGGTCTCCCTGCTTGCGCCAGGCGCCGAGGACCCGGACGAAAGTATCCTGGGCCAGATCGGCCGCCTCGAACGTATTGTTCAGTTTCTTGCGCAGCCAGTTTTGCAGCCAACCATGATGATCACGGTACAGCGCGTGCAATCCTCGTTGCTCGGCGGATTCCACAGGCGACACGAGACGACCCCTATTAACAGACCACTTCAGATGAGAATGGTTGCTATTTATAGCTGAAAACGTGCCGCGCCGCACGTTTTTTCGCTGCCGGGCCCCCCAAGGCAAAACCGCCCCCTCGGGGGACAGCAAGCGGCGTAAGCCGCGCGGCGTGGGGGCTTTTTTCGCTGCTGGCTGGGCCGCCGCCAAGGGCAATCGACACTCCCCGCATTGTGCAAGCCTGAGACAGACATATAGAATAAGAACGATTCTCAAACTTATGCCATACGCCGGGCGTCCCCTCCCGTGGAGCCAGTGGGAGAGGTCGCCGTGCCCATATCCGAACTCAATCCCCTCCAGCAGATCGAAACGCTGTACGCCGACCACGAACGCTGGCTGCTGGGATGGCTGCGGCGCAAGCTGGGCGGCGCCCAGGACGCCGCCGACATCGCCCAGGACACCTTCGTCCGTATCCTGGCGACCCGGGACGCGCTGGTCGGCATCGAGGAACCGCGCGCCTACCTCACCACCATCGCCAAGCGCCTGCTGGTGGATCGCTCCCGCCGGGCGGTCGTCGAACGAACCTATCTGGCCGAAATGGCCAGGCTAGCCGAACGCCTGCCCACCTATCCCTCGCCTGAAAGCGTGCTGATGGCCGTCCAGGCCCTGGAACAGATCGGCGCCGCCGTGGAAGACATGACCGCCAAGGTGCGCGAAGCCTTCCTGCGGCACTACCTGGACGGAGAGACCCATGCGGACATCGCCGCCAGCCTCGGCGTCTCCACGCGCATGGTGAGGAAATACCTGGTCCAGGCCCTGCTGTCCTTTCGCGCTCGCTGTCCGGCCCTGGCCGAACACGGCGCATGACGCGACGCCAGGCAAGACGCTTCATGGGCCGCCCCGCCTCCGCTTCTCCCACGCCGGATGCAGCCGACACGATCGCCGAACAAGCGGCGGCATGGATCGTTCTTCTTACTGACGACGACGAGGCCACGCGCAAGCAGGCGTGCCTGGAGTTCGAATCATGGAAACAGGCGGACCCTCGTCATGCCGCCGAGGCGAACCAGCTTGAACGGATCATCGACCAGCTTCGCGGTGTGCGGGATGCGGCGAACGGCAATCCGCGTCCCGCGCGGGCGGCAATCGACGCGGTCGTCGCCAACAAGCGAAAACGCCGCCGGATCAAACATGCCGGCGTCGCGCTGTTGGCCGCCCTCGTCATCGGCGCGCCGGCGTGGATGGCGATGCGCGCCTGGCCGCCCGGGTATCTCATGGCCGACATCCGCACCGCGACCGGAAAGTGGGAAACCCGCCTGCTCGCGGACGGCACCCGCATCACGCTGGACAGCGCCAGCGCCGTCAACCTGCGCTACGACGCTCGCCGGCGCACCATTGAACTGGTTCAAGGCGAAATCCTGGTGGATGTAGCCAAGGACGCAAACCGTCCCTTCGTGGTCGAAACGGCGCACGGCAGCATCCGCGCCCTCGGCACCCGCTTCGTCGTGGACAAGGAGGACGACGATACGATCCTGAGCATGATCGAATCGCGCGTCGCGGTGCAGACCGCCGAACAGCGGGCGGCGGGCAGCGCCGCAAGCACGGAAGTCGCCGCGGGCCAGCGCGTGCGCATCACGGCCGACGCCGTCGGGCCGGCGGAATCCGTCGATACGCGCAGCTTGTCCGACACATGGAAGTACCACCAGCTCGTGGTGGAGGGCCGGCCGCTGAACGAGGTGCTGGACGAACTTGCGCGCTACCGGACCGGGCACATCCATTACGACCGCGCACAGATCGAGCGTTTCAAGGTCAGCGCCGTGCTGCCGCTCGACGATCCCGACCGCGCATTGCAACTGCTGCAGGCGAATTTCCCAGCCTTGCGCATCCGTACCCTGTCGCCATGGCTGGTATGGGTCGATGCGCCTCCCGCCCAATAGTCGAAAAAAAACGCCAGGACCGGTTCCGCTTGTCCGTTCTCATCCGTCATGACCATGAGAACGGCAATTACCGCGCGCTGGCCAGGGGCGATGCCCTCATGTCCCCGCGGTTCATTGGCGTTCGATGCCCGTCCCGGGCCTTGAAGATCAACGAACCCTGGAACTTCCATCATGTCCGTGTCGCCTGCCGCGGCGCAACCGCTGGCCGCATCGCCTCTCCGCACCCGTCCGGAGCCGCTTTCCCTCGCTGTCCATCTCGCTTTCGTCGCGACGCTGATGCTGGGCGCGGTATCTCCCGGCCAGGCGCAAACGCCGGCTCAGACCATCCAGTACGACGTGGCGCCCGGGCCCTTGGCTGTCGTGCTGAATCACTTCGCGCAGCAATCGGGCGTGGCCATCGCCATGGACGCGAACCAGATCCAGGACTTGCGCTCGCCGGGGCTGAAAGGCGCGTACGGCGTGAACGAGGGATTCGCCATTCTGTTGCAAGGCAGCGGCTACACCATCGCGAAAACGCCGGCCGGCTATATATTGCGCCGCGCCCCGGCCACGCAATCGGGCCCCGGCGCCGAGCCCGTAACGCTGCCGGTCGTATCGGTGCAAGGAAGGGCTCCCGCGAGCGCACTTCCGCCCGCCTATGCCGGCGGCCAGGTAGCCACGGGCGCGCAGGTCGGCATGCTGGGCAACCGCGACATGATGAACACGCCCTTCAGCGTCGTCGGCTATACCAGCAAGACCATCGAGGACCGCCAGGCCCAGAGCATCGGCGATGTCCTCATGAACGATCCCGCCGTGAGAGTCGACAGGCCCGCCGGCAGCTATGCCGACGAGGTCTACATCCGGGGCTTTCCGTTGATGAACCCCGAGGTGTTCCTCAACGGCCTGGCCGGCGTCCTGCCCTACAACTTCGTCGGCACCGACTTCGTCGAACGGGTGGAGTTGTTGCGGGGCGCCAGCGGGCTGCTGTATGGCATCTCGCCAAATGGCGCGGTGGGCGGCGCCATCAACGTCGTTCCCAAGCGCGCGACGGACGATCCCATCACCCGCCTGACCACGACCTACGGTTCGGATTCCCAATTCGGCACGCACGTCGACATCGGGCGGCGATTCGGCGAAAACAAGCAATGGGGCATCCGCTTCAACGGCACGCTGCGCGACGGCGACATGCGCGCCAACGGCACATCGGAACAACTCACGGCCGGGATACTGGGCCTGGATTACCGGGCGGACAGATTCCGGTTCTCGCTGGACGGTGGCTACCAGAAGCGGAAGTTGAAGGGGTTCTACGACACCCTCGACTTCCTGTCCAACGACTTCAAGGTGCCTTCTCCGCCCAAGGCAACCGACAACTACCCGTCTTGGACCCGTTTCAACAGTGAGGATACGTTCGGCATGGCGAAGGCCGAGTACGACTTCGCGCCCGACTGGACGGCGTTCGCCGCCACCGGTTTCGCGCACAACACGTCCGATATTCTCGGCGGCATAGGGCTGCTGGAAAATCCGGCCGGCGATGCGCTGTTCTTTCCCCGAGCCACCAAGTTCGTGGAGGATAGCGCCTCCGCCCAGGTCGGCATCAGGGGAAAATTCGATACGGGTCCGGTCAACCATCAGGTCTCGTTCACCGGCGACTACTACCGGCGCCGCGCTTCCTTCGGCCAGACGCTCTTCGCCTCCGAAAGCGGGAACATCCACGATTCCGGCAGCTTCGCGGCGCCGAACCTCTCCACCTACGCGCCGGATGCGCCGCTCTCGTCCATCACCGCCCATTCATCCATCGCCGCCGCGGACACGCTTTCCATCCTCGATGAACGCATCCAGTTGACGGCAGGGCTTCGCTCGCAGCGCATCGACACGAGAAACTATGCGACGACGGGAGCGGTTTCGTCCAACTACAAGCGCAGTGTCCTGACGCCCGCCGTGGCGTTCGTCGTCAAGCCCTGGCAAAACGTCTCGCTCTACGCCAACTTCATCGAAAGCCTGCAGCCGGGCATCGTCGTTCCCGCGGCCTACGCCAACGGCGGCCAGACGCTGGCGCCCTACGTCTCGCGCCAATACGAAGTCGGCACGAAAGTCGATTGGGGCAAGGTCACCACGACCGTTGCCCTGTTTCAGGTCAAGCAGCCGAGCGGAACCGTGGACACGGCAAGCAATACCTATTCGGCGGATGGCGAACAGCGCAATCGCGGCATCGAATTCCAGGCATTCGGCGAAGCCGCGACCGGCGTGCGGCTGCAGGGCGGCATGGCATATACCGACGCGCGCCTTACCAAGACCAACTCGCCCGGCACGCAAGGCAACCGTCCTTACGGCGTGCCGCAGTTCCAGGCGAACATGGGTCTTGAATGGGACACGCCCTTTATTTCCAGGCTGACCTTGACCGGCAACGCGGTCTATACCTCGTCGCAGTACATAGACGCGACGAACCAGCAGAAAATCCCCGGCTGGACGCGCTTCGACGTGGGTGCGCGGTATGTCTGGGAACGAGCCAACGGCAAACCGGTCACCCTGCGCGCGCAAGTGCTCAACGTGGCCAACCGGCGGTACTGGTCGTCGTATTCCTTCACCAATAGTCTGGCCGAAGGATCGCCCCGCACCGTCATGGTGTCGGCGCAGTTCGACTTCTAGGGCATGCCGAAACAGCGGATCGAAGGGCTGCCATCAAGGCCGGATATGCGCGTCCTCGATCAACTTGCCCCACTTCTCGCTTTCACTGGTCATATAGTCCTGCATTTCCTTGGGAGAAGAAGGCAGCGGCGTCATGCCGGAACGGGACATGACTTCCACCACTTTCTTATCGGCAAGGGCGGCGACGATCGCCTTGTTCAGCTTGTCGATGATGGGCGCCGGCGTCCCGACAGGTGCGACGAATCCGTACCAGCTCGTAGCGTTGAACCCGGCCAGGCCGCTTTCATCCAGGGTCTTGACCTCCGGAAGCAGGGGTGCGCGATGCAGGCTTGTGACTGCCAGGGCCTTGATCTTTCCGCCGCGGATATGCGGCACGACCTCGCTGATCGCGGAAAACAGAATGGGCACGTTGTTGCCCAGCAGGTCGTTCATTGCTGGCATCCCGCCGCGATAAGGCACATGGGTAAAGCCCTGGATATGGCGCATCTGCTTGTACAGCTCGCCTGCCAGGTGACCCGCGCTGCCAATACCGGACGAACCGTAGCTGAGCGTATTCGTCTTTTCGAGCGCGGCATCCAGGTCTTCCAGCGAATTCAGCCCCGTCGCCGTATTCGCCACGATCACCACGGGCAGTTCGGCGGCCAGCGAGATGCAGCTAAAGTCCTTTTCAGGGTTGTAGCCCGCATGCGTGTCCAGATGCGGGTTCACAGCCAGTGCGCCGATGGTCGAGAGCATGATCGTGTAGCCGTCCGGCTGGTCCCGGGTCAGGGCCTGCGCCGCGATGCCGCCACCCGCGCCGACCTTGTTTTCGACGATGACTTTCGTGTGCAAGGTCCGCGCCATGTGGCTGGCGATCACACGGCCCACGATATCGGAACCGCCTCCCGGCGCGAAACCTATCAGCATGGTGATCGGCTTGCTGGGATAGTCGTCTGCCGCCTGGGCCCCCAGGGGCGCCGCGGTCACTATCGCGGTGGCGGATATTGCCAATAACAGGTTCTTCATTTTGTCTCCATCAATTGTTATATGAAAAGCGGCGGGGATTTACCGCGTTGGTGATCAGCGGGACAATCGCGTGGTTTTTTTTGCGCAGTATCGGACTCCTTCCGACTCGTCGGAAGATGACCGCCACCTGGTTTCCGGCAATGGTTGCCGGGCCGCGATTTCTTAAAAAAAGTTTTGACCAGAGGCTCAGGAACCCGTAAAACGGGGCGGGCGCTTTTCCGCGAAAGCCTTGCGCCCTTCGATATAGTCGCTGCTGCCGAAACACAGATCGACGGCGTCCCTGCAAACCGATACGTCCATGCCCTTGACCGAGCAGGCCTGGTCGATAGCCAGCTTGGAAGCGATGTGCGTCAAAGGCGCGAGTTCGCAGATCCTGTCCAGCAGATCGTCGATTTCCCGTCCTTCCAATACGGCGTTGACCAAGCCGATGCGCTGCGCAGTCTGGCTGTCGTAACGCCGCGCCGTATAAAGGATTTCCTTGGCGGCTGCCGGCCCTGTCAGCCACGCCAGACGATGTAGCCAGAGCGGGTTGTAAGCCACGCCGATTTTGGCGGCGGGTATCGAAAATATGGCGTTTGCGGTCGCATAGCGCAGATCGCAGTGCAAAGCCAGCGCCAAGCCCCCGCCCAGGCAATATCCGCGAATGCGCGCGATCGTGGGTTTGCTGACCAGGCGCACTGCGTCGACGGCCCGCTCGACCGTCGCGTTGTACAACGCGGTGTCTTCGGGCGAACTGCGCTTCTTTTCGAATTGCGAGATATCGGAGCCGGAGGCGAATGCCTTGTCTCCCTCCCCCTGCAGCACGATCGCACGGACCCCCGGGTCTTGATCGAGGCCGGCCAATATATCGGGCAGGCTGTTCCACATATCGAAGGTAAGCGCGTTCAGCTTGGCGCGGTTATCCATGCTGACGAGGGCCAGCGGCCCTTGCCGGCTTACGTGTAGACGTGGCTCGGAAGACGAAGGCATATCGTGTCCTTTGTTTTGATGCAGCGACCCTGGATAGCGGAGGAGCGCCGGAAGTTGCCTGTTCTTTTTTGGAATGCGAGGCACCGGCATGACCACATCGGCTGACCGCAATGCGATGTGGCGATTCTCCCAGAATGCATTGCGGATAAAAATTCGCAATTCTGGAAAAGCAACTTTGTCTTTTTGAAATTCCAGGATCGTGCCCGGAAGGAACGGGCCGGCGAAATAAATGGAAGCCCTCGATTCCGAATTTTAGAATTTCAATCTCAATATTCGCGAATTGTGCCTTGTTTACCGGCATGCGATTCTGTAAAGCCCCGGGCAAGACCCTGTCTTTTTATAGCCCCGGCGGACTGGAGAGACGACCATGACCGAAAATGCTTCGCTACCCTTGCACGGCTACAGAATTCTCGACCTGACGCGGGTGCGCTCGGGTCCGACGGCGGTGCGTCAATTGGCCGACTGGGGTGCCGATGTCATCAAGGTCGAATTGCCGGTCGAGCCGAATCTCGAGACGGAAATGGGAGGAACCCATCTGGGACCGGATTACCAGAATCTGCACCGGAACAAGCGCAGCCTGACCTTGAACCTGAAAAAACAGGCCGGCGTAGAGATATTCCGGCGCCTGGTCGAAACGGCTGATGTCGTAGTTGAAAACTATAGGCCCGAGGTAAAGCATCGCCTGGGGATCGATTACGAAACCTTGAAGAAGAACCATCCAGGGCTGATCTACGCAAGTATTTCGGGATTCGGCCAGGATGGCCCGTATGTCAAACGTCCCGCTTACGACCAGATAATCCAGGGGATGACGGGAATGATGTCGGTAACGGGGTTGCCCGCCCATGGGCCCGTGCGCGCCGGCGTCGCAATCGCCGATACCACGGCCGGCCTTTACTGCGCGCTCGGCATTTTGATGGCCTTGCTGCAGCGCGAACGGACCGGCGCGGGACAATGGGTTCAGACGTCCCTGCTGGAGTCGCTGCTGGCGGTCATGGATTTCCAGGCCGCCCGCTGGTTGGTGGCAGGAGAGCTTCCCGTCCAGGCCGGCAACGACCATCCGACCATCATTCCTACCGGGGTCTATGACACGCAGGATGGCAAGATCACCATCTGCGCGTCCGGACAGACCATGTGGCAGCGCCTGTGCCGGGCTTTGGACCGTCCCATGTGGCTGGCCGATCCGCGCTTCGTCGGCAACCGGGAGCGCTCGGCCAACCGGCATATTTTGAACGGAGCGCTGCAGGCTATTTTCTCCGGCAATACCAGCGCCCATTGGATAGACAAACTCAGCCGGGAAGGCCTGGCCTGCGGGCCGGTGAACACAGTCTCGCAGGCATTCGACGATCCGCAAGTGCGCCATCTGGGCACGCGGTGGGATGTCATGCATCCCGTGCTCGGCAACATCGGGCTGGTCGGCCAGCCCATCAGGTCCAGCGCCACATCCAGCGGCGTCCGCTCGCTTGCCCCCACGCCCGGACAGCATACGGACGAGGTGCTACGCGAACTCGGTCTGTCGGCGGCGCATGTCGCCGAATTGCGTGGGTCCGGCGTCGTTTGATGTTCCTGGCGCCGGAATCAAGGCATTCCGGCCACCCGTGCTCGCGGTCGAATCAGGAAGGGGATTCAGGGGCTGTCAACACGGGAAGGCGTCACGCACTGGCCGTGTTAGCAGCCCCTGGGCAGTTCCCCGGTAAACAGGCCGGTAAGTGCCACCCAACGCTCATTGCTCAAGGTCTCCAGCTTCCACAGACCGTCCAGAAGGTCGCGCGCGCGCGACCGGCCCAGTATCGGTTCGACAAGTCCGAATGCCTTGGCGTCGATTTCATCGCGAGACATGCGGTTTTTCCAGGTGCCCCTGACGCAAGGCGTGTGATGGCGCAGCGTCTGCCCGTCGGCCAGGTTGACGCGAACGATGGCTTGGCGGCCGCCCGCTTCCTGCAACTCGATGCTGGGTATCAGAGAGATGCGCTTGCGCACCGCCAGCACTCGGCTGTCCTGCATTCGGCCGACATCGTGCACCGAGTCGAATGTGAGTTCGCGGTCCACGAGGAACAGCGCCAGCAGATGTTGCAAGGATATATTGGGCATGGCCCTCGCTTCGACGATGAACACCTCGTTGGCCTGGATTTCAACGTCCACCGAGCGTATCTGTTCCACGTCGGCAGGTATCGAGGGCAGCATCGCCTCCAGGCTGTCCAGGCACGCTTGAATGGGAGAGCCGACGCACCATTTCTTGATATCGGAATGGAGAATCTCGTTACCCAGGATCATCGGTTCATCGAGCGATCGCCCGCCTTCTCCCGTGCCGTAGGCGTGCAGCAATCCCCGCTCGGCGGAAATAACCTCGGGACATCCGGTCCAGCCCTGTTCGCAGAGCAATGCCGAGAACAGCGCATTCTTCGCCGCCATGGCGCCGAATACGAAGGCTTTCTGCACGTGATCCGAATCGGACATCCAGCACGATAACCCTGATGTCTCGTGCCCGGCGTATGACAGCAGATGCCCTGTCCTGGAGGCGTCGAAGCCTAGCAAATTGGCCGCTACCGCTGCGCAGCCGAACAGCGGCCCGATGGCGTGGGAAGCGTGCCCGGCCATGTTCAGCGGCATGGGCCCGAGCGCTTCCAACACACGGGCGCCCACGTCGTAGCCCAGCGCCACCGCGCGAACGATGTCGCGGCCGTCTGCCTTCTGCCGCTCGGCCAATGCCAGGGCGGCGGGCACGATGCCGCAGCCGGGATGAAATTTGGATTTCTCGTGGGAGTCGTCGGTTTCATCCGCATGGGCCAACATGGCGTTGACCATCGCGGCATGCTGAAACGGCAGCCGGACAGGGCTGCCCGCCACCCCGGCTTCCGGGCGGCCCTCGAGTAGTGGCACGATCTGCAGCGCGCGCTTGCCCACATCCAGGGTAAGGCCGGAAATCATGGCGGCGACCGTGTCCACGATATGGTGCTTGGTTTTCTCCACCACGTCGGCCGTTAATTCCGCCGTGCCTGCTGCCATGATGAACGCGACAAGGGAATCCGTGCCGGAATTGCGGGTCTGGGCGCCGTCGATAGGGTCGGCCATGAAAATTCCTCGATTTGGGCTTATGTATTTTTGAACCATCCCTGATTTTGCGCAGTCCTGTTCCAGGGCCGCCGAAAATGGCGAAATCCCATGGGCAAGGGAAGCGGGACGAAAGCAAAATCAGATCGATGACGAAGTCCGGTCTCCTGCCGGTTCGCGATTCGATGGTTGCATAGGCAAATGGAGGAATCAATTCGCAAATTATCAGCCGCGTTTTCAAATCTTTGGAATTCACGCGGCTTGCCGCCCCGAAGGACCGGCGACTTGCAATGCGGCCCGTCGACCGCCAGATCGGGATCGTTTTTAGGTTTTCGGAAACGCGAGCCCGCTCACATCGTTCTTCATGTTCTGGGACTGCAGGATCCAGTCCACCAGGGCCTTGATCCCCGGGTCGGCGGTTTTGTCCCGATGGGTGGCTATATACACCTCCCGGACCGCCCATTTATCCATCATTCTTATGATGCGATAGTTGAAGTATTTCGATTTCTGGATGGCTTCGCTATGGGGAATCAATGCGATACCGAGACCCGCCGCCACCAGGTCGCACAGTGCCTCGAAGTTCTGGGTATGGATCCGTATTTTCATCAGCGCTTTTTCCTGGCTGACGGCGCCCTTTATGAATTGATAGAAAGGCGACTTCTCGTACAGGGAAATGAAATCGAACTTCAGCGCCTGTGCGAATTCGACGGAGTCCTCGGCGGCCAGGGGATGGGCCGGCGACGCTATCAATACCAAGTCCTCGATTTTCAACGGGTGGTAGACCAGCAGGTCATCGCGGGGAATATCGTTCAGCGACAGCACGCCGATTTCCGCCTGCTTCGCTTTCAGCGCGCTCGATATGTCCCGCGACGAGCGCTCCTGCAGGTTGAAGCTTATATCCGGATGCGTGAGCATGAATGCTTCTATCGCATCCCTGACCAGGCCATTGACGGCCAGAACCGTAGACAACAGGCGTATGCAACTCGATACCCGTTTGGCTTGGCTTTCCATCTCCTGCTCCAGGCGTTCCAGTTGCTGGAGAATGGCTCGCGCGCCGCCGATGAATGTATGCGCCGCGGCCGTCGGCATCAGCCCATTGGCGGTGCGGTGAAACAGCGCCTGCCCTATCGACTCCTGCACCTTTTTCAGGCGCGCGCTCGCCGCCGGCGGCGAAAGGTGCGAACGTTCCGCACCGACGGTCAGGCTGGACGTTTCCGCTATGTTGAGGATGAGTCTTAAATCGGAGAAGTCGCAGTTGATTTTCATATGCTCGCTGGTCGCCTCGGCCGCGCTATTCGGATGAGCCCGTCACGTGCAGTGTATGACGTGTCGGCCCGCCCGCCGCGCCGTGACGCCGCCGAGACGCCTCGCGCAGACCGACAGCACCTCCGTTCCCCGGCCGCCCAGCTTGAACAGCCCCCTCACTCCACCGTCACGCTCTTCGCCAGGTTCCGCGGCTTGTCCACGTCCGTGCCGCGCGCGCAGGCGGTGTGATACGCCAGCAACTGCAGCGGCACGGTGTGCAGGATGGGCGAGAGCTTGCCGTAGTGCTCGGGCATGCGGATCACGTGCATGCCCGGGTCGCGCACGATCTGGCTGTCCGCGTCCGCGAACACGTACAACTCGCCGCCGCGCGCGCGGACTTCCTGCATGTTGGATTTCAGCTTCTCCAGCAAGGCATCCTTCGGCGCGATGGTGACCACGGGCATCTGGTCCGTGACCAGGGCCAGCGGGCCGTGCTTGAGTTCGCCGGCCGGATAGGCCTCCGCGTGGATGTAGCTGATTTCCTTCAGCTTCAAGGCCCCTTCCAGCGCCACCGGATAGTGCAGTCCGCGGCCGAGGAAAAGCGCGTGTTCCTTGGACGCGAAACGCTCCGCCCAGGAAATGATCTGCGGCTCCAGCGCCAGCACCGAACTGATGGCGGCCGGCAGGTGGCGCAGCGCTTTCAGGTGCTCGGCCTCTTCTTCATCGGTGATGCGGCCATGCACCTGCGCCAGCGCCAGCGTCAACATGAACAGCGCCGCCAGTTGCGTGGTGAAGGCCTTGGTCGAGGCCACGCCGATTTCCACGCCGGCGCGCGTGATGAAGGCCAGCCGGCATTCGCGCACCATGGCGCTGGTCGCCACGTTGCAGATGGTCAGGGTGTGCTCCATGCCCAGGCTGCGCGCATGCTTCAGCGCGGCCAGGGTGTCGGCCGTTTCGCCCGACTGGGAAATCGTCACCACCAGCGAACGCGGATTGGGCACGCTGTCGCGATAGCGATACTCGCTGGCGATCTCCACCGCCACGGGAATTTTGGCGATGGACTCGATCCAGTACTTGGCGGTCAAGCCCGCGTAGTAGCTGGTGCCGCAAGCCAGAATCAGCAGGGAGTCCGCCTCCTTGAATATCTTGTAGGCGCCGTCACCGAACAGCTCCGGCGTAATGGTTTCGATGTCCTGCAAGGTGTCGCCCACCGCGCGCGGCTGCTCGAAGATTTCCTTCTGCATGAAATGGCGATACGGCCCCAGCTCGGCGGCGCCGCTGTGAACCTGCACGGTGTTGACCTTGCGCTCGACGGCGCGGCCCTGGTCGTCCGTGATCCACACGCGCGACAACTGCAGGTCGACGACGTCGCCGTCTTCCAGATAGATGATCTGGTCGGTGGTGCCCGCCAGCGCCAAGGCATCCGAGGCGAGGAAGTTCTCGTTCTTGCCCAGGCCGACCACCAGGGGCGAGCCCTGGCGCGCGCCCACCACGCGATGCGGCTCGTCGCGGCAGAACACCGCGATGGCATAGGCCCCCAGCAGGCGGCGCACCGCCTGCTGCACGGCTTCGAGCAAATCGCCGGAATACAGGTGATTCACCAGATGCGCGATGACTTCGGTGTCGGTCTGGCTTTCGAAGACGTAGCCGGCCGCCTGCAATTCGGCGCGCAGCTCGTCGTGATTCTCGATGATGCCGTTGTGGACCAGCGCGATGCGCGGCTTGTCCTTGCCATGCGCCGAGAAGTGCGGGTGGGCGTTGTGCGTGGCCGGCGCGCCGTGCGTGGCCCAGCGGGTGTGGGAGATGCCGGTGTAGCCCGTCAGGTGTTCCTGGGCGATCAGCGCGGCCAGTTCGGACACGCGCTCCGTGCTGCGCGTGCGGCGCAGTTCGCCGTCGGCGTAGACCGCCACGCCGCAGGAGTCGTAGCCGCGGTATTCAAGGCGACGCAGGCCCTCGACCAGGACAGGAGTAATGTCGCGTTGGGCGACGGCACCGACGATTCCGCACATGGCTGGCTCCGGAAAAAAGAAAGACAGGCGCCATTGTGGGCGGGTGAAGGAGAAATAAGATTTCTTTGTTCCGACGAAAATGAACTAATATTCAATGATTAGGTACGTATGAAATTTAAGAAATACATACCGAAGATTATGGAATTTTCTATCGCAACATGGTGCTCCCCGCCGCCATCCCTCTGGATGACCTCGACCGCCGCATCCTCGCCCAGTTGCAGGAGGATGCCTCCCTGACCAACCAGGAACTGGCCGGCAAGGTCCACGCCTCGCCGCCCACTTGCCTGCGCCGCGTGCGCCGCCTGGTGGAGACCGGGGTGATCGAAAAACAGGTCGCCATCCTGGATCCCGCGCAACTGGGCAGCACCCTGACCGCCATCGTGGAAATCACGCTGGACGTCCAGGCCGCGGAAAAGATGGCGGAATTCGAGGCGCGCATGCGGGACGAACCCGCCATCCTCCAGTGCTATCGCGTATCGCCCGGCCCGGACTTCGTGTTGATCGCGCAGGTGCGCGACATGCCCGCCTACCATGCGCTGGTGCATCGGGCGTTCACCGCGCAGGCCAACGTGCGCAACGTGCGGACCTTTTTTTCGGTGCACCGCTCGAAGTTCGAAACCCGCATGGCGGTGACGCCGCTGGAACCGTAGGCGGCCCCGGACCGTAACGCCTTGCGCATTGCACGCGACACGCAATGCGATGCGATGTGATGCGGCGGGATCCGCTCAGCCTTCCAGGCGCGCCGCCTCGCCCCGTTCGCGCAACAGGCGCTCGAACTGGTCCAGGTAGCGGCCGCCCATCGTGCCGACGTCGTGCTCGACGCGCACGTAGTCGTAGGCGCGCGCGGTCATCGCCTGGCGCAGGGCATCGTCGTCCAGCAAGGCCGCCATGCCGCGCGCCACGGCGCGGTAGTCCTCCACCGCGCAAAGAATGCCGCGCCCGTCGGCCAGGCTTTCCTTCAGGCCGCCGGCGTCCGTCGACACCACCGGCACGCGCTGCAGGAAGGCATCGAACACGCTGCTGCCCAGCGCTTCCTCGCGCGACGTCATGGCGAACACGTCCATGCAGGGATAGAAATCCTCCACCCCCTTGCGGAAACCGGCGAACAGGTAGACATCCTTCACGCCCAGCTCGGCCACCAGCGCGCGCGCCTGCGCTTCTTCGTTGCCGCCCGCGCCGAAATGCACGAACAGGAAGTCCCGCCGCGTCCGCGCCAGTTCCGCCACCGCCCGGATCATGGTCAGCGGGTCCTTGTCGTGGATCAAGGCGGCGGACGTGGCGATGATCCGCTTGCCCGGCACCTTGAATTCCGCCGCCAGCCGCGCCTGGTTCGCCGCGTCGGGCGGCATGGGCGCCACCGCGCTGCGGATGATCACGGGCGCCAGGCCCAGCCGGCGCGGCTCGGTGGCCGCCATGTCGCTGATCGCCACGAAGAGATCGACGTGGCGCCACTTGAAGCCGGTCTTCCATTCCTCGTTGGGCTTGACCACGAAGGACGTGCGCCGCGAAAAGACCACCGGCCGCCGGTGCGCCGGCTTGGTCAGCACGGCCCAGGTCACCGTATTGGCGGTCTGCGCGTGGATGATGTCGTAGCGCCGGCCACGGCCGGCGAGAAAGCCGATCTGCCCCGGCACGCCGGACACGGCATGCACCTTGAATCCCTGCTCCGCGGCACGCTGCGCCAGCGGCGCGCCGGCCCGCGCCAGCAGCTCCACCTCGTGCCCCGCATCCCGGAAGGCCATCATGCAGTACAGCGTTTGCCGCTCGCCGCCGCGCCAGCCCTTCTCGAAATTAAGCTGCAGGATCTTCATGCGCGGCCGATACCCTCGTATTCGAAGCCCGCGGCCTTCACGTCCGCCGCGTTGTACTGATTGCGGCCGTCGAGGATCAGGGGCGTCTTCAGCAAGGCGCGCACGCGCTCGAAGTCCGGCGCGCGGAAGACTTTCCATTCCGTGACCAGCACCAGCCCGTCGGCGCCTTCCAGGGCATCGTACATGTCGGCCACGAAGCTCACGCGCGGATTCTTGCCCAGGACCTTGGCGGCCTCGTCCATGGCCACCGGATCGTAGGCGCGAATGGTCGCGCCGCGCCGCGTCAGTTCCTCGATCACGGTCAAGCTGGGGGCCTCGCGCATGTCGTCGGTGTTGGGCTTGAAGGCCAGGCCCCACAAGGCAAAGCTGCGGCCGCTCAAGTCCTCGCCATAGCGGCGCACGATCTTGCGCGCCAGGCGGAACTTCTGTTCGTCGTTGGCGGCCTCGACCGCCTCGATCACCCGCATCGGCAACTGGTGCTCGCCGGCCATGCGGCCCAGGGCCTGCACGTCCTTGGGGAAGCAGGAACCGCCGTAGCCAGCGCCCGGATAGAGGAACTGATAGCCGATGCGCGGATCGGCGCCGATGCCGCGGCGCACCTGCTCGATGTCGGCCCCGACGGCTTCGGCCAGGTTGGCCATTTCGTTCATGAAGGAAATGCGCGTGGCCAGCATGGCGTTGGCCGCGTATTTCGTCAGCTCCGCCGAGCGCACGTCCATCACCATGAGGCGATCGTGCGTGCGCTGGAAGGGCTCATAGATCCTGCGCATGACGCCGATGGTGTAATCGTCGTCGGCGCCGACGACGACGCGGTCCGGGCTCATGAAATCATGGATGGCCGCGCCTTCCTTGAGGAACTCCGGGTTGGACGCGACGCTGAAGGGCAGATCGACGCCGCGCTCCGCCAGCACTTCGCTGACGGCGGCGCGCACCTTGTCCGCGGTGCCCACCGGCACGGTCGACTTGTCGACGATGATCTTGCGGCCGGCCATGTGGCGCGCGATGCCGCGGGCGGCGGCCAGGACGTATTGCAGGTCGGCCGAGCCGTCTTCGCCCGGCGGCGTGCCGACGGCGATGAATTGCACGTCGCCATGCGCCACGCTGGTGGGGACGTCGTCCGTGAAATGCAGGCGGCCGGCCTGGACGTTGCGGCGCACCAGGTCTTCCAGGCCCGGTTCGTAGATCGGGATGCCGCCTTCGCGCAGGAAGGCCACCTTGGCGCTATTCACGTCCAGGCACATGACGTCGTTGCCCATTTCAGCCAGACAGGCACCCGACACCAGGCCCACGTAGCCCGTACCCACCACGGTAATCTTCATCGCATTCGCCCTAGAAAACATGGCGCGTGACGAAGCACGCGCCCGATGCACGGGATTATAGGGCCCGCCCTCGCGGCGACGGCTCGCGCGGAAGCCGCCTCGGCGCGAGCCGGCCCAGGTCCGCCCGCGCGCTGCTTTCCAGCGTCGCCGCGGCGTGACGCCGTGTCGACGCGACCCAGGGACCTAGGCCACGGGCGCCACCGCCTTGAAACGCACCGTATTGACCAGGACCGCCACGCCGGCGCAGACGGCGCCCAGGATCAGGGCCAGCGACGGGCCATGGGCCGTGCTCAGACCGAAGGCGGTCGCCACCAGCGCGGTGCCGCAGCTCTGCCCGAAAACCCGGGTGGTGGCCTGCAGGCCGCCGATGGCGCCGCTGCGCGAGCGCGGCGCCGAGCCGATCATCGACCGGTTGTTGGGCGTCTGGAAAAAGCCGAAGCCCAGGCCGCACACGAACATGACCACGATGATGGTGGTGTTGCCCACGTCGTGCGGCAGCAGCGTCATCGCCACCAGGCCCAGCACCATGGCCGCGGCCCCCACGCCGCTGAGCGTGGCCGCCGAAAAGCGGTCCGACAGGCGCCCCGCCAGCGGCGCGACGACGGCCGTGCCGATGGGCCAGGCGGCCATCAGCATACCCACCTGCAACTGCGGGCGCCCCAGCACCGATTGGAAGAAGAACGGCAGGGAGACATAGGAGGCCATCTGCGCCGCGAAGGTACAGGCGGACGCCGCCACGGCATAGGCGATGGGCTGTATGCGCAACAGGTCGACCGGCGCCAGGGGCGCGGTCTGCTTCGTGGCGCGCCGCACCAGGATATAGCCGGTGACGAGGGAGATCGCGATCAGGCCCACGCCCTTCACCGGGTCGGCGACCAGCTTGTCGACGCCGATGATGAAGACGCCCAGCGTCAGCATGTTCAGCAGCGCGCTGATGGCGTCGAAGCGCGTATTGGTGCGCGGCACGTCCGGCAGGAAACGCAGCCAGAACATGCCGAGTATGCCCAGCGGCACGTTGACGGCGAAGATCCATGGCCAGGCGGCCACCGACAGGATGGCCGACCCGATGGTCGGCCCCAGCACCGACATCACGGCCACCGTCGTCGCGTTCAGGCTGATGCCCCGCCCCAACTTGGCATGCGGATAGATATGGCGCACCAGCCCGCCGAACATGCACATCAGCGAGGCCGCGCCCACGCCCTGGAAGATGCGGGCCAGCGTCAGCGTCACCAGCGAATTGGCCATGGCGCAACCGAGCGACGCCACGGTGAACAACCCCAGCCCCATGGCGAACATGCGGCGAAAACCCACGCGCTCGGCCAGCGACGACAGGGGCAGCAGCATGACCACCAGGGCCACGCTATAGGCGTTCACGATCCACACCGAATCCGCGGGATCGACGCCGAGGTCATGGGAAATCGTCGGCAGGGCGACGTTGGCGATGGTGCTGTCCAGCACCGACAGGCTGATGCCCAACAACACGACGCTGGCCGCCCAGTAGCGGCGCGGGGTGGGCAGGCCGTCCTGGACGGCGGCCTTGCCCGGGGGGGTCGAAGCCGGGCCGCCGGACGCGGCGCCAGGCGCCGTCCCGGCCGGGGAATCGGAGGTGTCCTTCATGGTTTCTTCTTGACGGGCCGCGTCCAGCCGGGGATGGTGGCCTGGCGCGCGCGCGAGACCGTCAATTGCTCGGCGGGGGCGTCGCGCGTGAGCGTGGTGCCGGCGCCCAGCGTGGCGCCGCGGCCCACGCGCACCGGCGCGACCAGTTGCGTGTCGGAGCCGACGAAGACGTCGTCCTCGATGATGGTGCGATGCTTGTTCGCGCCGTCGTAGTTGCAGGTAATGGTGCCCGCGCCGACGTTCACGCGCGCGCCGATGTCGGCGTCGCCGATATAGGTCAGGTGATTGGCCTTGCTGTCGGTGCCGATCACCGCGTTCTTCACTTCGACGAAATTGCCGACGTGCGTCCGGTCGCGCAGGTCGGCGCCCGGGCGCAGGCGCGCATAAGGACCGATGCGCGCCTCGGCGCCCACCTGGGCCTGCTGCAGGTGGCTGAAGGCCTCGACCTGGGTGCCGGCGCCCAGCTTGACGTCGCGCAGTACGCAATGCGGCCCGATGCGCACCCCGTCGGCCAGCTCGACGCGGCCTTCGAACACGCAGCCGACGTCGATGTAGACGTCGCGGCCCACGGCCATGCTGCCGCGCAGATCGAAACGGGCCGGGTCCGCCAGCGTGACGCCGGCCTCCAGCAGGCGGCGCGCCTGTTCGCGCTGCCAGATGCGTTCCAGTTCGGCCTGCTGCACGCGGCTGTTGACGCCCAGCGTCTCCCACGCCGCGGCCGGTTGCGCGGCGCCGACCGGCACGCCGTCGGCCACGGCCAGCCCGACGGTGTCGGTCAGGTAGTACTCGCCCTGGGCGTTGTCGTTGCCGATGCGGGTCAGCCAGTTCTTCAGGCGGGCCGTGGGCGCGCCGATGATGCCGGTATTGACCTCGCGGATGGCGCGTTCCTGCTCGCTGGCGTCCTTGTGCTCGACGATGCGCGTCACCTGACCCTGCGCGTCGCGCACGATGCGGCCGTAGCCGGTGGGATCGGCCACGGTTTCGGTCAGCACGGCCATGCCCTGGCCGCGCGCTTGCAGCAGGCGGCGCAAGGTCTCGGGCTGGACCAGCGGCACGTCGCCGTAAAGCACCAGCGTGGCGTCGTCCGCATCGCCTTCCAGCAGCAGCGGCGCGGCCTGCGCCACCGCGTGGCCGGTGCCGTGCTGGGGCTGCTGGAGAGCGAAGTGCAGGTCGTCCTGGCCGGCATAGGCGGCGCGCACCCGGTCCGCGCCATGGCCGACCACGACCACGATGCGGGCGGGTTGCAGGCTGCGGGCGCTGTCCAGGACATGATCGAGCATGGGCCGTCCGGCCAGGGTATGCAGGACCTTGGGCAGGTCCGATTGCATGCGTTTACCCAGCCCCGCGGCCAGAATGACGATGTTCAGCATAGGGAGAAACTTCGCAAGAGCGCCCCGTGCCGCAGGCGGCGGGGCGGGAGAAGGGCCGCGATGCGGCCCGGGCGGAATGGCATTTTACGAAAGCGGCCGGCGGCGCGCGCCCGCGGCATGGGCCGCGTTGCGCGGCGCGCCGTTGGCCGCGGTCTTGGAAAGGGGTTTCTTCGCGGGCGCTCGCGCGGCCGGCGACGGCTTGCTCGAACCCTTGGCGCCGGCGGGCCGGGCAGGCTGGGCGGAGGCATGCGCCCGCGTGCCGGTGACGGCGGCGGCCTTGGCGTCCCCGCCCGGCTTGGCGGCGGTCTTCCTGGCGGGCGCCTTCGTTGCGGCTGTCTTCGTCCCAGCCGCTTTGTTTCCAGCCGCCTTGGCAGGGGCCGCGTTCGCGGCGCCTGCCTTCCTGGAGGCCGACTTGCCCGCGCCGGCGCCATCGCCGGCAGGCGCGGCGCCAGCGTCGGGCGCAGGGGGAGCCATGCCCGCCATCGCGGCCGGCATGGAAGCCGCCGTCGCCGCGGCCAATTGGCCGAACTGCTGCTGCAGCAGATTCCACCAGGCCTCCGAGGCGGATTGCGCCGCGTTGCCCAGGAAGGCCGGCGTCGCGCCCACGCCCGACTCGGCGGCGGCGCCGGATTCGGCCAGCTTGTCGGCGGCCGCGGACAGCTTTTCGTCAGCCATGGTTCCCGGTCCGGCGGCGGCGTTCCGGGCGTGATCCTCCGGCATCTCGATGTCTTCGTCCTCGGGTTCGTCGTTGGCCCCCGGAGGATCGGCGGCGGAAAAGGCCTGTCCATAGGGACGGCCGCCGGCCGGCGCCGTGCCGGAAGCCGCATCGGCGCCCGGCCGCGCGCGCTGTCCCATCGGCTTCAGGCCCAGCGCCACCTCCAGCGGCGAGGCATCGCCCCATTGCCCGCCGGACGCCACCTGGCTGCCCACGCTATCGACGAAGGACCGCAGCGTGTTGATGGTGGAGCGCTGCACTTCCAGCCCCTGGATGGTGCTGCCCAGCATGGACAGGTTCAGGCGCAGCCAGCTTTCCACCGTGCGCAGTTCCGCGATGCGGCGGTCGAGATCTTCCAGGTTCAAGGGAGGCGTCATCGGCATGACCTGCGCCAGGCCGCCCGGCCCCATCAGGCCGGACCACGCCTTGCGCATCATTTCCATGCTGGCGAGCAAGGGGTTGCCGGCCGCGTCGCCGGATTGCCCCAAGCCGGGGAGGATGAAGGGATTGTTTTGCGGGTCGGTCATCTGTCTCTCTCGTGGGGCCTGACCGTCCCGCGCGTTCGGAGACCCGCCGCGTGGCCTGCTGCCGGCGCTCACCGCGGCAGCAGTTGGTTGTTTTCCACGCGTATGGCTTGGCCCGTCGAATATTGGAACGGCGTATCACTGCGGAAAGTATGGGTGCGGCCATCATTGGTGCGGGCAACCAATTGATAACGCGTCACGGTTTTTTGGTTCATATTACGCTCGATTTCCCTGCCTGCCAAAGCCCCGCCCACGGCGCCCAGGACGGTCAGCGCGGTCCTGCCGCCACCGCCGCCGAACTGGTTGCCCACCACCCCGCCGACCACGCCGCCGGCGACCGTGCCGACGATGTGATTGCTGCGATCCTGCACCGGCACCTGCACCTGGCCCACGGACACCACGGTGCCGCATTGCGGGCACTGGGCCGCGTCGTTCTGGGCGGCGGGCGGCACGCCTTGCTGCGGCGCGTACTGCGGCGGGACGTTGGGCTGCGCGGCGGCGGCCGGCGCTTGTCGCGCCGCGCCCTGCTGCGGCTGTATCGCGCCCTGCGAGGCCTGTCCGGGCACGGGCGCCAGGTTGGCGTTGGCGGGGTCGGCCTGCGCCGTGACGGCCGGGTTGGCCGCATCCTGCCGGCCGCTCGACGTGGGCAGCCAGCCGCCGATGGCGGCGACCGCGACGCCGCACAGCACGATGACGCAAACCGCGGCGGTCGCCACCAGCGGATGCAGGCCGCGGCGCGATTCCGATTGGGAGGGAACGGTATGGGTGTTCATGTCGTTTTCCTTGCAAAGCCATCCATGGCGGATGTATAGCATCGGTATCCGCTTACAAGCCGTGCGCAAGGTGACCGTTTGCAAGATTTGCAAGGCTATTCAGAGATGTCGGAAACACCTGTGACCAGACTCTGACGGCCGCCCACACGGACAGGCGCTACTGGGAGAATGGGCCGATGGACGACACCACGCCGATCTCGATCACGCAACTGGAACAGGCCATCAACTATTGGCGCGCGCGCTCGCCGTCGACGGGCGAAGAAGCGCGGCTGAGCCGGGAGGCGGCCGCCCTGGCGACCCCTTATGCGCTGCTCATATATGCCGGCGCGCACGAGTTGCGCGCCGCCGACCTGGGCGACGAAGGCCGCCTGGCCTATGCCGCCTGGCTGGAGGCCGCCGGCATCACCCCAACAGAAGCTTGATGTCGTGCACCAGCACGTCGGCGCCCGCGTTGTTGTTGACCAGCACCTGGGCTTCGCCCTTCTGGTCCAGCAGGTAGAAGGCGGCGCTGTGGTCCATGCTGTAGTCCGAACCGTCCTTGGTCGGCACCTTGGCGTAATAGGCCTTGAACGACGTCGCCGCCGTCTTCAACTGCGCCAGGCTGCCGGTCAGGCCGACGAAGCCGGGATTGAAGGTGGTGACGTACTGCTTCATCACCTCCGGCGTATCGCGTTCGGGATCGACGGTGATCATCACCACCTGCACGCGCGAAGCGTCGGGCCCCAGCGTCTGCATGACCTGGGCCAACTCCGCCAGCGAGGTCGGGCAGACGTCCGGGCAATGCGTGTAGCCGAAGAAAGCCACCACCACCTTGCCGGCGAAATCGGCCATGGCGCGCGGCTTCCCGTCCTGGTCGACCATGGCCACGTCCTTGCCCAGGTGCGTGCCCTCGATGCTGCTGCCCTGGAAGGCCGGGCGGTCCTTGCAGGCCGCCAGGGCGGCGAGCAGGGCAACGCTGCCAAGTGCGCGCAAGGCGGCGCGGCGGGCGGGAACGATGGACATGGGGGAGGTCTCCGGTAAGGCCTGGGACGGGGTGCGCAACGGCGAATCGGCGCGCGGGGCGCGCGCCGCGCCACCGCCTGCCTACGCCAGCAGCAGGCCGAGCCAGTGATCGATCAACAGGGCGCCGAACAACAGCGCCAGGTACAAGATGGAATATCGGAACATCGCGCGCGACAAGGCATCGCTGTAGTTGCGATACAGCCGCCAGGCATAGCGCAGGAAAATGCCGCCCAGCACCAGCGCGGCGGCCAGGTACAACAGGCCGTTCATGCGCAAGGCGTAGGGAATCAGCGTACAACCCAGCAGGGCACAGCTATACAGCAGGATCTGCAGGCGCGTGTATTCCGGCCCGTGCGTGACCGGCAGCATCGGCAGCCCGGCCCTCTCGTAGTCCTTGCTGCGATACAGGGCCAGCGCCCAGAAATGCGGCGGCGTCCAGATGAAGATGATCAGCACCAGCGCCCAGGCCTCGGCCGGCACCGCATTGGCGATGGCGGCCCAGCCCAGCGCGGGCGGCATGGCGCCCGACAGGCCGCCGATCACGATGTTCTGCGGCGTGCGCGGCTTGAGGATGACGGTGTAGATGACGGCGTAGCCGACGAAGGTGGCGAAGGTCAGCCACATGGTCAGCGGATTGACCAGGTTGTACAGCACCAGCATGCCGGCGCCCCCCAGCAAGCCGGACAGCATCAGCACCTGCTGCGGCAGGATGGTGCCGCGCGCGGTGGGACGCCGCGCGGTGCGCAGCATGCGAGCGTCGACTTCCTGCTCGATCAGGCAGTTGATGGCGAACGCGGCCGCGGCGAGCAGCCAGATGCCGAGGGTGGCGAAAGCCACGCGCTTCAGGTCGGGCAGGCCGGGCGTCGCCAGGAACATGCCGATGACGGCACAGAAGACGGCAAGCTGGGTAACGCGGGGTTTGGTAAGCACCAGGTATTGACGGAGCAATCCCTGGTCTGGGGCGGCAAGGCTGGTCATGGTGGCGTTATTCTAACTCCGCTCGGCGCCGTCGCGGGCGTCGGGGACGGGTTGCAAGAGCCTGTTTACATTGGACAAATTGTCCCAGGAACGGTTAGCGCGGCCGCTTTTGCCGCCCTTTTCAGCCCTTTTTCCCACTTTCGACCGCCTTTCCACCTCGGCGCCCCTCCTGCACGCCGCGGCTGCCCCATGGCGCGGCGGGCTCAGGCGCTGCGCAGGGCGGCGCGGCCGGCAGTGGCCAGGCGCACCCGCAGCGTCACCCCGGCCAGGACCAGGCCGGCGGCGCCGCCGTTGTGCAGGACCGCGATCAGCAGGGGCCATTCGAAGAAAATGGTGGTCAGGCCGGTCAGCAACTGCGCCGCCAGCAGGGCCAGCGCCAGCGTCGCCGGCCCGCGCAGGCCCGGTTCGGCCCGCATGCGCCAGGCCAGGATCCCCATGTAGACGAACACCACGAAGGCGAAATTCCGGTGCGTCCAGTGGATGGCGGTCAGGGCGTACTGCGAGATCATCTCACCCGACGGCAGCTCGCCCAGGGCGCGGAAGACCGAGAACCCGCCGGCGAAGTCCATGGGCGGCACCCAGTGCCCCTGGCACATGGGGAAGTCCATGCAGGCCAGGGCGGCGTAGTTGGTGCTGACCCAGCCCCCCAGCGTGATCTGGATGAACAGCAGCAGCAGGCCGCCGGTCATCCACCCGCGCCAGCGCGCCGCCGACGCCGCCAGCGCCTGGTACGGACGCTCGCGCGCCGCCAGCCAGGTCATCATGGTCAGGGTGAGCATGCCGAACACCAGGTGGGCCGTGACCACCGCCGGCATGAGTTGATGGGTCACGGTCCAGGCGCCGAAAGCCCCCTGCACGCAGACGATGACCAGCGCGGCCACGGCCAGCAGCGGCGAGCGCCCCAGGCGGCCGCGGTAGCGGAAGGCCATGTAGACGATGGCGATGATCAGCATGCCGAGCAGCGAGCCGGCATAGCGGTGGACCATCTCGATCCACGCCTTGGACAGCGATACCGCGCCGAACGGCATGGCCTGGTTGGCCTGGTGGATGTCGGCCAGCGAGCCCAGGGGCGAGGCGCTGCCGTAGCAGCCCGGCCAGTCGGGACAGCCCAGGCCGGAATCGGTCAGGCGCACGAAAGCCCCGAACATGATCAGGTCCAGGGTCAGGAACCAGGTAAAGAAAACCAGCTTGCGGTAACGGAGGACGATGGCGTCCAGGGCGGAGGCATTCACTTCTGCGGTCACTTCGAATTGCGTCGTGATCGGCATACTAGCCGATGCGCGAGTTGTAGATCAGCTTGCTGAGGTCGCTGCGCACCTTGACCGGATCGGCGTCGGGCGGGAAGCGCAGCATCAGGTGGCCCAGCGGATCGACCAGCCACATCGGCCCGGCCAGCGCGCCGGCCGCCGCTGCTTCGTCCGCGCCGCCGCCGGTCCCGTTGCCCTTTCCACTGCCCGCGCCGGCATCCAGCAGGAACGCCGCCAGTTGCTCGGGCCGCGCCCGCACCATGACCGTGCCCACGTAGGCGTCCAGCACCTTGCGCGGCACCTCCGCGTCGTCGGTGATGAACCAGACGCGCGCCACGCGGTCCACGTTCTTGCCCTGGCTGGCGTGGGTGTTGCGGATGATGAACAGCTTGCGCGCGCAGGATTCCGGGCAGGCGCCGCCGTCGGCGGCCATCAGCAGCCACTTGCCGCGCAACTGGCGCAGGTCGTAGGGCTGGCCGTCCAGCGTGGCCAGCGGCAGTTGCGCGGGCCCGGGCAGGTCGCGCTGCGGCTCGACCAGGGCGCCATAGTTGCTGCCGTCGCGCGGCCACCATTCGGGGTTAAGGTAGAAAACCACGGCGGCGACCACGGGCGCCAGCGACACGAGGAAGACGATCAGCACGGTCAGCGCGCCGCGCCGGCGCGGCGCCGCGCGCGTATCGCCGGCAGTCGTAATGGGCATCGTCACAAGCGGGATTCCTGTCTTTTTCGCGTGCCGGGGTCCCCGCGTCGGGACCGGCCAGCAAGCAGTTTAACTTCCGGTCCGGCCCTTTCCACCCGGGCCCCCTGCGGTCCACCGCCGCAACGCGCGCCACGCCACCACCAGGAAGGCGATGCCGGCGATGCTTGCGAAGCCGAACCATTGCAGCGCATAGCCCTGGTTCTGGTTGAAATCGACCGAAGGCTGCGGCCAGTCGTGCTTGAGCACGTCCTCGTCGGCGTCGCTCTGCTCCAGCACCGTGGGCAGCAGGCGCAGGCCGCTGGCCTCGGCATAGGCGGCCAGGTCCAGGTTCTGCACCGTGGGCGGCTTGCCGCCGGCGGCCGGCAGGCGCGGGGGCAGCGTATCCACCGCATCGTTGCCGAAATGCCAGAGTTCGAACAAGCGCGGTACGCGCTCGGCGAGCTCGCCGGTGACGTGCTGCATGTCCGGCGGCGCGGGCGGCGCCACGGCGGCCGGCTGGCCCGGTTCGGCGCGCGGCATCCACCCGCGCAGCACCAGCACGGCGGTCGGAGGGTTGCTGTTTTTCAGCAGCAAGGGCGTGGCGACCCAATAGCCGGGACGGCCGTCGCGGTTGCGATTGTCCAGCACCACCGTCAGGTCGTCGCGGTAGCTGCCATTGGCCTGCGCCGGCCGCCACGGTTTCAGCTCGGCCGCGGGCGTGGCGGCGGTCAGCATCAGCGGCGGCTGCGAACGGCCATGCTCGATGGCCGCCAGGATGGCGCGGCGCTCATCGGCGCGGCGCAGTTGCCACCGCCCCAGCGATACCAGCACCACGACGGCCATGGCCAGCAACAGCAGAGCGGCCAGCGTGCGTGCGGTGCCGTGAGGACGTACCATGTATACCTACAACGATTCCATATTATTTGGGGCGTCCGCGCCCGGGGAGACTGCCATGCGCGTGCTCGTCGTCGTCGCCTTCATCGGCATCCTGGTCAGCCTGGGCTCCGCCCTGGTGTACCTGATGAAGGACAAGGGAACGACCAATCGTACCGTCAATGCGCTGACGGTGCGCATCGGCCTGTCGGTGGCCTTGTTCCTGTTCGTGCTGCTGGCGCACCAACTGGGCTGGATCCAAAGCACGGGGATCCGGTAAGCCGGCTCCCCCTTATACGACGACGCTCCCTTACAGCCAGTACACGAACAGGTACAGACCCAGCCACACCACGTCGACGAAGTGCCAGTACCAGGCGGCGCCTTCGAAACCGAAGTGATGGTCGGCGGTGAAATGGCCGCGCAGCAGGCGCACCAGGATGACGGTGAGCATGGTCGCGCCCATGATCACGTGGAATCCGTGGAAACCCGTCAGCATGAAGAACAGCGAACCGTACGCCCCGGAGCTGAACTTCAGGTTCAGTTCGGTATAGGCATGGTGGTATTCCGTGGCCTGGCAGGCCACGAAGATGAAGCCCAGGACGATGGTGCACGCCAGCCAGAAAATGGTCTTGCCGCGATGGTTGTCGCGCAGGGCATGGTGGGCGATGGTCAGCGTGACGCCGGAACTCAGCAGCAGCGCGGTGTTGATGGTGGGCAGCCAGAACGGCCCCACGGTCTGGAAGTGCTCCACCACGCCGGCCGGCCCGAAATTGGGCCATACGGCGGAGAAGTCCGGCCACAGCAGCAGCTTGTGGTCGAGGTCGCCCAGCCACGGCGTGGAGATGGTGCGCACGTACCACAGCGCGCCGAAGAAACCGGCGAAGAACATCACCTCCGAGAAGATGAACCAGCTCATGCCCCAGCGGTAGGAGACGTCCACCCGCTTGCTGTTCAGGCCGCCCTCCGATTCGCCGATGGCGTCGCCGAACCAGAAGTACAGCACGGTGATCACGCTGAGCACGCCGACCAGCACCATCCACTTGCCGATGCCGACGCCGTTGACCCAGGCCGCCGCGCCCAGGGCGGTGATCAGCAGCGCCAGCGCGCAGCGCACCGGATGGCCGGAATCCGCCGGCACGTAGTAGTAGGGCGCATCTTTCGCTTCGACCGAGTGGCCTGCACTCATGGTGTTCTCCCAGGTACGGATATTCGAATACTTGTTCAACTGAGGCTGGCGACCGCCCAGCGCACGATGGAAATCAGCACAACCACAAACAGCACGCCCGCCAGCAGGGCCGCGACCACCAGGTGGACCGGATTGAGCCGGGCCGTGTCCTCGCGGTAGCCCGCGCCCTTGCGGATGCCCAGCATGCCCCAGGCCACGGCCTTCAAGGTCTGGAGGAAGGACAGCTTGCGCTGCCCGGCTCCCTCCGCGATCGCCTTGTCCTCGTCCATGGCCGTCCCCCGCATGCCCGCGCGCTCAAACCCCGCCCCGGGCGAGCGGCGCGAACAGGCTGCTCCCCTTGAACAGCGCCCAGATGAAAATCGCCAGCACCACGGCCAGCAGGGTTATCCCCACGGCCTTGTTGCGGCGGCGTTGTTCGGGGGTCATGCTTACTTCACCTCCGGCGGTTCGGTGAAGGTATGGAAGGGCGCCGGCGACGGCACCGTCCACTCCAGGCCTTCGGCGCCTTCCCACGGCTTGGCCGGCGCGCGCTCGCCCTTGCCGGCGAAGCAGCGCAGGATGGCCACCAGGAAGATCAACTGCGACAGGCCGAACCAGAAGGCGCCGATGGTGGCGATCTGGTGGAAGGTGGTGAACTGCGCCGCGTAGTCGGCGTAACGGCGCGGCATGCCGGCCAGCCCCAGGAAGTGCATGGGGAAGAAGGTGACGTTGAACGAGATCAGCGACATCCAGAAATGGAACTTGCCCAGCTTCTCGTTGTACATGTAGCCGGTCCACTTGGGCACCCAATAGTAGGACCCGGCGAACAGGCCGAACAGCGAGCCGGCCACCAGCACGTAGTGGAAATGCGCCACCACGTAGTACGTGTCCTGCACCTGGATGTCGATCGGCGCCACCGACAGGATCAGCCCGGTGAAGCCGCCGATGGTGAACACGAAGATGAAGCCGATGGCGAACAGCATGGGCGTTTCGAAGGTCATCGAGCCGCGCCACATGGTGGCCACCCAGTTGAACACCTTCACCCCGGTGGGGATGGAGATGAGCATGGTGGCGTACATGAAGTAGAGCTGTCCGGTCACCGGCATGCCCGTGGTGAACATGTGGTGGGCCCAGACGATGAAGGACAGCACCGCGATGGCGGAGGTGGCGTAGACCATCGAGGCATAGCCGAACAGGCGCTTGCGGGCGAAGGCCGGCACCACGGCCGAGACGATGCCGAACGCCGGCAGGATCATGATGTAGACCTCGGGATGCCCGAAGAACCAGAACACGTGCTGGTAGAGCACCGGGTCGCCGCCGGCGGCCGCGTTGAAGAAGCCGGTGCCGAAATGGCGGTCGGTCAGCACCATGGTGATGGCCGCGGCCAGCACCGGCATCACGGCGATCAGCAGGAAGGCGGTGATCAGCCAGGTCCAGCAGAACAGCGGCATCTTCATCAACGTCATGCCGGGCGCGCGCATGTTCAGGACGGTCACGATGACGTTGATCGCGCCCATGATCGAGGACGCGCCCATGATGTGCATGGCGAAGATCGCCATGTCCATGCCCGGTCCCATCTGCAGCGACAGGGGCGCGTACAGGGTCCAGCCGGCGGCGGTGGCGCCGCCCGGGGCGAAGAAGGACGCGGTCAGGATCAGCGCCGCCACCGGCAGCAGCCAGAAGCTGAAGTTGTTCATCCGCGCGAAGGCCATGTCCGAGGCGCCGATCTGCAGCGGGATCATCCAGTTGGCGAAGCCGACGAAGGCCGGCATGATGGCGCCGAACACCATCACCAGGCCGTGCATGGTCGTGAACTGGTTGAACAACTCGGGCCGGAAGAATTGCAGCCCCGGCTCGAACAGCTCCGTGCGCAGCAACAGGGCCAGGGTGCCGCCCTCCAGCAGCATGACGAACGAGAAGATGAGATACATCGTCCCGATGTCCTTGTGGTTGGTGGCGAACAACCAGCGCCGCCAGCCCGTGGGGATACCGTGGTGATGGTCATCGTGACCGTGCTGGCCCGGCGAGACGTGGTCGACAGTGACGCTGCTCATGATGGACTCCTTGCCGCTTGGGCGCCGGTCCCTTCTGGCGGGACCGGGTTATATGCTCGGTTGCTAGCGCGACGGCTCGCGGCCGCCGCATCCGGCGCGCTTAGCGCGCCCCCTTGACGTCGGCCGGCTTGACGGTCGGGTCCTGCCCCTTGCCCTTGTTGTCCCAGGCATGGCGCGTGTAGGTGATCACCGACGCGATTTCCACGTCGTTCAACTGGCCGCCGAAAGCGGGCATCGCCGTTCCCGGGTGGCCGTGCAGCACGGTCTTGATCTGCTCCGCCTTGGGGCCGAGCACGATATGGTCGCCGTCGAGGGCCGGGAAGGACCCCGGCACGCCCTTGCCGTTGGCCTGGTGACAGACCACGCAGTTCGCGCCGAACACCTTCTCGCCGCGCGCGACCAGCTCGGCTTCCGACCAGTCCTTGTTGGGATCGTCGGCCTGCGCGGCCATCTTCTTCTTCTGGTCGTCCGCCCACTTGGCGTAGTCTTCCTGGGACAGCACCGTCACCACGATGGGCATGAAGGCGTGGTCCTTGCCACAGAGCTCCGCGCACTGGCCGCGGTACGTGCCGACCTTTTCCGCGCGGAACCAGGTATCGCGCAGGAAGCCCGGAATCGCGTCCTGCTTGACGCCGAAATCGGGAATCATCCAGGAGTGGATGACGTCCGCCGCCGTCGTGATCACGCGCACCTTCTGGTCGACCGGCACCACCATCGGGTTGTCGACTTCCATCAGGTAGAACTCGCCCTTGGGCTCGCGGTTCTCGATCTGGGCGCGCGGCGTGGACAGGTTGGAGTAGAACTTGACGCCGTTGGCGGCGCCGTCCAGGTACTCGTACCCCCACTTCCACTGATAGCCGGTGACCTTGATGGTCAGGTCGGGGCTGGACGTATCTTTCATGGCGACCACGGCCTTGGTGGCCGGCAGCGCCATGGCGATGACGATGAAGAAGGGGATGACCGTCCACGCGACTTCGACGCCGACGTGTTCGTGGAAGGTGGCGGGCTCGGCGCCGCGCGACTTGCGGTGCGCCCAGATGGAATAAAACATCACGCCGAAGACGCCGATGAAGATCACCACGCAGATGGTGAGCATCATCCAGTGCAGCCACATCACATCATGCGCAATCTGCGTAACGCCTTCGTGCAGATTTAGCTGATCGACCTTCGGTCCTCCGGGCATGTCCTTGACCTGCGCCCGAGCCGCGCCGCCGACCAGCATGGCACAGGCGCCGGGTATCCCTCTCCACCACTTCTTCATGCTGACCCTTTATGCATGTACGCGAAGGCCCTACCCAACCGCGGTTACACCGTGGAAAGACACGGAAACGCGTAATTATTGGTTGGCGGATTCTCAGGGAACACCTCCTCCCTTCGATCCAGCTCGAATCACAAAGAAACTGGCGGATTATAACGGACACGTCACCCCATGTAATTGCTGACTACCCGGCCACACGAGCCGCCGCCCTGCACTAGAATCGCCGCCATGCAGCAAAAATCGACTCATACCCCGCCCCCGGACGACGCCGTCCCGCCCACCGCCGGTCCCGCCGCGGACGGGGGGCAGACGCCCACGCCGGCGACCCGGGCAAGCGCCCTTTATGCCTTGCTGCGCGAGCGCGCGGTGGAGCCGGCGCCCGAATTGTCGCGCCCCGTCCTGGTGGCCGGCCGGCCCTGTGGCCGAGCCACGCTGGCGGCCTGTGACGCACTGCGGCATCTGCCCGGGGCGACGGTGCGGGACGACGCCCTGGAACTGGGCGCGGGGCTGGCGCCGGGCGCCGCCCTGGACGGCCTGCTGGCCCGGGTCGCCCAGCGGCTGCGCGAGGCCGACTGCCTGCGCGGCTGGCGCGACGAATTGCTGGACGTGCTGGACGAGCAGGGCCGCCCGGTGGGCGCCATCGAGCGCGCCGCGGTCCGTCCGCTGGGCCTGTTGACCCGCGCCGTGCACCTGAACGCCTGGACGCCGGACGGCCGCCTGTGGATCGCGCGCCGGGCCTTGAGCAAATCCACCGATCCCGGCATGTGGGACACGCTGGTGGGCGGCCTAGCCGGCAGCGGCGAGGACCTGGACCTGGCGCTGGTGCGCGAATGCGGCGAGGAAGCGGGGCTGGACGCGCCCGACATCCAGGCGCGCGAGCCCATGCGCACCGTGTTGCGCATGCACCGGCGCCTGCCGGAGGGCTACCAGGTGGAAGACCTGATGGTCAGCCGCTGCGTGCTGCCGGCGCACGTGCGCCCGGCCAACCGCGACGGCGAGGTCATGGAGATCGCCACGGTCGACGCCGAGCGCGCCCTGGCCATGGTGGCGGCCGGCGAGTTCACGCTGGAGGCCGCGCTGGTCATCGCCGATGAATTGATGTCGCGCCCCGGCGCCCGGTCATGACTGCGGCTGGGTCGGCGGCGCGGCGTTCGCCGACGAAAACTGCCGCCACACCTCGATGGCCCGCATCCGCTGGCGCGCCACCGTCTCTATGCCTTCGCGCAGCGTCGGGTCGCGCGCCAGCAGGGCGCGGAAGTCGCGCGCCGACATCATCAGCAGCTTGCTGTAGCCCAGCGAGGTGACCTCCGGCATCATGAACTGCTCGCCCAGCAGGGCCAGCTCGCCAAAGAACTCGCCGCTGCCCAGCTCCACCGTGGTGTGGTCCGGCAGATGCACCGTCACCGCGCCGGACGCGACGAAGCACATTTCGTCCACGTTGCGCCCGCGTCCCAGGACGCGCTGGTCCGGCAGCGCCAGGCGCGGCTTGAGCAGCTTGCAGATGGCGCGCAGGGAATCCGCGCTGAGCTTTTCGAACAGCGGCACGCGCTTGACCAGCTCGGTGGCGCTCATCTCGATGTCCAGCGGTGGATGGCGGTCGATGTGGGCCCAGCGCGCCTCCAGCTTCTGCACCAGGTCGGCATAGACCTCGCCGCTGATCAGCGACTGGCCCAGCATCTCGCGATAGCGCATGCGCTCCAACTGGCGCGCCACGCGGCCCAGGTAGCTTTCCTGCAACCACAGCGCGTAGGACGGATATTGCAGGTTGAGCGCCTGCAAGGCATTCTCGATGGCGTCCAGGCGCCGCTGGTGCGCCCGCACCAGCACCTCGGCGGTTTCCTCGCCCAGCAGCGGCTTGATCTGCTGGCCGGCGAAGACGATCAGCCGCTGCGCCACGGTGCGCTTGCACATCAGGGCGGCGAAGCGCTGCCCCAGTTCCGCCGCCAGCCAGCGCTGGAAGCCGAACAGGTAATGCACCCGCAGCGCCACGCGGAAGCCCTTCGAATAGCGCACGTCGGCCGCGATGCCGTTCTCGAAGCCGCTCAGGCCGCCAGCGCGGACGGCGTCCTCCAGGCGTTCGGAGCGGGCCAGCAGCGACTCCGCCAGCCGCCAGTCGACGATCTGCGCCTTCAGCACGTCGAAGAACATTTCCTCCTCGCGCTGCGCCAGGATGGCCAGGCCCACCGACACCCGCGCGTCCAGCGACATGCGGCTGACCTCGCCGTCGCGCACCTCCTGCAAGCTGGCGTCGAAGACCGCGCGGATGCGCTCGCGCACTTCCGGCCCGATGTGATCCGCGCTGGCGACCTCCTCGGTCCTGCCCTGCAAATCCTCCAGCGCCACCACCACCGCCTGGTTGCGCAGGGTGAGCTCCATCTGCGACAACTCGTTCAGGCGCAGCAGCCGCATCAGCGGCCGCAGGCTGATGCCGTTGACGAACAGCGTCAGCAGCACGAAGCCGGTGGTGGCCACCGCGACGAACTGGCGCGCCGCCTCCGGCACGTCCTGGCGCTCGGTCACCGCCAGGGCCAGGGCCAGCGAGACCGCGCCGCGCAGGCCGCCCCACCACATCACCGTCTTGTAGGCGCGGCTCACGCGCGTGCGCAGCCGCGTCAGCTTGAGCAGGGGCAGCATGCCGAACACCACGATGGCGCGCGCCACCAGGGTGGCGAAGAACAGCGCGACGATCAGCCAGGCGTCGGCGCCCGTGGCCTGCTCCATGATGCGCGGGATCAGCATGGCGGCGAACAGGAAGATCAGCGAATTGGCCCAGAAGCCGAATTGCGCCCACGCGCTGGTGAGGTATTCGAAGGTGGTCGGGGCCATGCGCGTGCGGCCCGTCGACCCCACCACCAGGCCGGCGATCACGGTGCCCACCACGCCGGACACGCCCAGGTAGTGCTCGGAGACGTAGAAGGTGAGATAGGCCAGGGTCAGGGTCAGCGTGATTTCCGCCGCCGGGAAGCCGCGCAGCCAGGCGAACAGCACGCAGGCCAGGCGCCCCATGGCATAGCCGGCCAGGCCGCCGCCCAGGAAGTGGATGACGAAGTCGGTGAACACGTTGCCGACCGACAGCTTGCTCTGCCCGGTCATGATGCCGACCAGCACCGAGTACAAGGCGATGGACGCGGCATCGTTGAACAGGCTCTCACCCTCGACCAGCGTGGTCAGGCGCTTGGGCGCGCCCAGGTCGCGGAAGATGCTGACCACCGCCGCCGGGTCGGTGGTGGCGACGATGGCGCCGAGCAGCAGGCAGGCCACCAGCCCGTAGGGCGACAGCATGTGCAGGGTGTAGCCCACCACCACCGTGCAGACCACGACCGCCACGATGGCCATCATCAGGATGGGACCGATGTCGTCCATCAGGCGCCGGACGTTCATCGACAAGGCGGTTTCGAAGAGCAGGACGGGAAGGAAAACGGTAAGGAAAGTTTCCGACGAGATCTCGAATTTCTCGATCGAGTCCAGCATGTCGCCCAGCACCGGCGGCGCCCAGCCGTGCACGTGCACGCCGATGCCCAGCAGACAGCCGACGATGGCCAGCAGCACCGAATACGGCAGCTTGAGGCGTCCCGCCAGCGGCGGCATGAAGCACACCAGCGTCAGCAGCGCCGCCAGCCCGAAAACCAGTAATCCCACATCCATGTCGTTCTATCCCGCGGCCTCTATCCCGTTGACCGTAGAGGATAGCGGACTTTGCCGCGCGCTCGCGCTTTACCGCGCATGGCGAGGGGAAATCCGGGGCACTCGGAAGCACTTTTCGTTACCCGAATTGCCGGAAGGAGGATGCCGCGCATGGCTGAATTTCGCTAAGGTGAAGACCGGCGCGCTGTACCGCGCCACCCGTAGAGTTGCCGGAGTCGTACCTTGCCACCAGTCCATCCGCCCGCGAACACCGGCCCCGCGTTCCGGCCATCCTTCCCGGCTCCCGCCGACCGGCCGGTCCTGCTGATTCACTTGAGCGATGCCCACCTTTGCGCGGACGCCGGCCTGATGCTGGGCGTCGATACCGAGGCCAGCCTGCGCGCCGTCGTCGACCAGGCGCATCGCGAGCATGGCGACGCCGACCTGGTGCTGGCCACCGGCGACCTGTCCCAGGACGGCAGCGAAGCCGCCTATCGCCGCTTCGCCCGCATCGTCGGCGAACTGGGCCTGCCGGTGCGCTGCCTGCCCGGCAACCATGACGCGCCCGCGGTCCTGGCGCGCACCCTGGGCCATTGGGCCAAGCCGGTGAGCGACGTGGGCGCCTGGCGGGTGATCGCCTTGAACTCCACGGTGGCCGGTTCGAACGCCGGCCATCTCGACCGCCATCAACTGGAATTGCTGGACACCGCCGCGGCCGCCGCCGGCCCGCGCCCGGTGCTGGTGGCCCTGCATCACAACGCCGTTCCCATGACGCCCGACTGGCACGACACCATGATGCTGGACAATGCCGCCGAGCTGTTCCGCCACCTGGGCCGCTGGCGCAATATCCGCGTCGTGCTCTGGGGCCACGTGCACCAGGAATTCGATCGCCGGCGCGGCAACATGCGGCTGCTGGCGACGCCGTCCACCTGCTTCCAGTTCACCATCCGCGACGGCCGCCATCGCCTGGACGACAGCGCGCCCGGCTACCGCTGGCTCAAGCTGTATCCCGACGGTTCGCTGGCCACCGGCGTGCGGCGGCTGGACGCCCGGGCCTGGGAAGCGATGCTGCAAGGGTGGGCGCAACTGGAAGCGGACCAGGCCGCCTGAGCGAGGGCGGGCCCGCTGCCGGCGCGCCTGCCATGTTTTCGCCGCGCATAAAAAACGGGGCACCGCGATGGTGCCCCGTAAACCACCCGTCTCATAGGGGAGGGGAAAGAGGAGAAGCCGAGACAGGTGAGGGCCGCGATACTGGCATTGCTTCAGCACGCAGCCCGAGTTGGTTAGGCGCCCCGGCGTGGATTAAGTTTCGCCGGAATTATGTTTTTTCCCGGCGGTTTGTATCAACGCGTTACGCCGCCAGGGTGCCGCGCATTTTCTTCAGCGCCGCCGCCTCGATCTGGCGGATGCGTTCGGCCGACACGCCGAACTCGTCGGCCAGCTCATGCAGCGTGGCGCCGCCGTCGTCCTGGAGCCAGCGCGCCTGGATGATGCGGCGCGACCGGTCGTCCAGCTTGTCCAGCGCGCCGTTCAGGCCTTCGCCCTGCATCTGCTCGCGCGCCTTGCGCTCCAGCACGCGGGTCGGTTCCTGCCGGCCCTCGTCGGACAGGTAGGCGATGGGCGCGTAGCTGTCGTCGTCCTCGTCCTGGCTTTCCAGGGAGAGTTCGCGGCCGGACATCCGCACTTCCATCTCGCTGACGTCCTCGCGGCGCACGTTCAGTTCGCGCGCGATGTCGTCGACCTGATGGCTGGCCAGGGTCTTGCCGTCCGGGCGCATGCTGCGCAGGTTGAAGAACAGCTTGCGCTGGGCCTTGGTGGTCGCCACCTTGACCAGGCGCCAGTTCTTCACGATGTATTCGTGGATCTCGGCCTTGATCCAGTGCACGGCGAAGGACACCAGGCGCACGCCGCGCTCGGGATCGAAACGCTTCACGGCCTTCATCAGGCCGACGTTGCCTTCCTGGATCAGGTCCGCGTGCGGCAAGCCGTAGCCCAGGTACTGGCGGGCGACCGAGACCACCAGTCGCAGGTGCGACAGCACGAGTTCACGGGCGGCGTCCAGGTCGTCATGGTCGCGCAGTTTGCGGCCGAGCGAGGTTTCCTGCTCAGCCGTCAGCACCGGCAAACGGTTGACCGCCGAAATGTACGCGTCGATCGTGCCCAGCGCGCCGGGGTTGGCGATGGCCAGCGTCAGCGCGTTTCCGGAGACGGTCAACGAGGAATTTGCTTGTTTCATGGTGATTTTTCTCCAGGAAACCTTATATAGAGTGGACTTGATGTTAGCACTCGAAGTGCATGAGTGCTAATTGGACATGTGCATGAGGGCCATAGTTCCCGCCTAAGCTGCCGGGCCCGTCCCGTCGTGCCGGTGGACGGGCCAGCGGCGGGCGCCGCTGGCGATTCCGGCCGCCTACCAGCCGCGCTGCTTGAGGCCGTCGGCGGTGGCCGGGTCGTCCGGCCGGACGAACAGGGCGCCGCGCGGGTCGAGGAACACGCGGTAGCGGGCGCCGTCGAACATCGGCATGTAGGCGCCGCTGCCGAACTGCACGTCCACGAACGGCAGCCAGTTGGGGAAGCGGTGCTTCAGCGTCCCCAGGTCCGGCGCCGCCGTGCCGCCCAGCGGATAGACCGTGCGCGGCTGCGCCTGCTCGGCGACCGGGTCGTCGTAGCGGCCCGACAGGCGGTCCATGCGGTACAGCGGCGGGACGCCCGCCAGCAGGGCCGGCAACTCCCAGCGCACCACCCGCGCGTCGATCTGCCATTGATCGCCGCGCAACTGGTATTGGCGAGGCTTGGCCTCTCCCTCCAACTGGGCGGTCGCCATGAACTGGCGTTCGCCCTGCTGTTCCAGCCGGACCGTGGCCACCGGCTGGTCGCTGGTCAGGCGGTGGAACTGGTAGAGGGATCCCCCCAACAGCCCCGATACCACCGCCAGCGCCACGATCAGGAGACCGACCAGGCGGCGCACCGGGCGCAACCGGAACTGCTTGCGCCCGGTGGCATCGCGCGGCCCGCCGCGCCCGAAGAACAGGCCGGCGCCGATGAGCAAGGCCACGACGGCCGGACCAAGAATCCACAAGAAAGGAGCTACAGCCAATCAGGCTACCCCCTAAGGCTTTCGACAGATTCAGTATATCGACGCTGTCAACGTTGTGCCGCCCCCGGCCCGCTTCGGATATACACAAGGCGTAACAAGGCCCACCCCCTACCGCGCTTCGCGCGGCCCCCTCAAGGGGGCGGCGCTGGCGGACCGGCAAAGCCGGCTCCGCGGCTCCCCCGATGAGGTGTGCCTCGTGGCAACGGTATGGTCCACCCCCACTGAGCTTCGCACGGCGCCGCCGATGGACCGTGCCCAGAGGGGGCTGCTGCAATTACGCCTGCAGGCGCTGGGCGTGGAAGCGGAGGTGGTCTTCCATGAAGGTGGAGATGAAGTAGTAGCCGTGGTCGTAGCCCTCGTGGCGGCGCAGGTCCAGGGGTTGGCGGGCCTGGATGCAGGCGGTTTCGAAGGCGTCGGGGTGGAGCTGCTCTGCAAGAAAGGCGTCGGCCTGGCCCTGGTCCACCAGGATGCCGCCGGGAAAGGGCGCCTGCGCCTTGCGCATCAGTTCGGTGGCGTCGTAGGCCGCCCAGGCGTCGCGGTCCGGTCCCAGGTAGTTGCCGAAGGCCTTGTGGCCCCAGGGGCACTGGCTGGGGGCGGCGACGGGCGCGAAGGCCGATACCGAACGGAATTTGGCCGGATTGCGCAGTGCCAGCACCAGGGCGCCGTGGCCGCCCATGGAATGGCCGAAGATGCCGGCGCGAGCCGCGTCTCCCGGGAGTTCGCCGGTGACAATGCCATACAACTCCCGGGTCACGTAGCTGTCCATGCGGTAGTGCTTGCTCCAGGGCGCCTGGGTGGCGTCCAGGTAGAAGCCGGCGCCGGTGCCGAAATCCCAGTTGTCGTCCTCGCCGGCGATGCCCGCGCCGCGGGGACTGGTGTCCGGCGCGACCAGCATCAGGCCCAGCTCGGCCGCCACCCGCTGGGCGCCGCCCTTGATCATGAAGGTTTCCTCGGTGCAGGTCAGGCCGGCCAGGTAGAACAGGACCGGAACGCGGCCATGCTCCGCCTGCGGCGGCAGGAAGACGGAGAACCGCATCGGCAGGCCGATCTCGGCCGAGTCATGGCGGAAATAGCGCTGCCAGCCGCCGAAGCAGCGATGCTGGGAAACCAGTTCCAGACCAGCCATGGGGAAACTCCTGTATAGGTATATAGGTAATAAGGTAAGGCACGGAGGCAAGCCGGGCGCCGGATGCAGACATGGCAGCACGGGGCAGGGCGCGGGCGAGGGAAATCTTAACCTGCCGGAATCCGCCGCCGGGGTGCCGCAAGCCCGGGGAGTCGGGTAATCTAGGATGTACTTGCTATTGCACGGCGGTGTTTACGCGGTACCATTTATTGCCACTGCGCTCTTTTGCGCGCCGCATGCTCAAGACCTGAGATCCTATGGCACGCCTGCCCCGACTGTACGCTCCCGGACTGCCTCAACTGGTCCTCGCCAATTTCATCCATCCGCTGGCCGCCCCCTCGCAGCCGGCGCCGGCGGATACCCTGAACCAGGTCGCCACCTGGCTCGGCGAGACCGCCACGCGCAACCGCGTCGCGCTGCATGGATGGGTGCTGGCCAGCGACCGGATACTGCTGCTGGCCACGCCGGTCGACGGCGAGGGCTTGCCCCGCCTGATGCAGACGCTGGGCCGCAACCTGGCGGCGCGCCTGCGCGGCGGCCGCGTCTTCGCGGGCCGCTACCGGTCCGCGCTGGTCGAACCCGGCGCCTGGGTGCTGCCCGCGCTGGTCTGGCTGGAAACCTATCCGGTGCGCAGCGGCGCCACCCACGATGCGGAACTGTGGCCCTGGTCCTCGGCGGCCGGCCACACCGGCACCGCCGCCACCCAGGCCGGCTGGATGTCGGATCACGCGGACTACTGGTCCTGCGGCAACACCCCCTTCGACCGCCAGGCGAACTACCGGCGGCGCCTGCAGGAAGGCTTGTCGCAGGAGCAGATCCAGCGCATCGACCAAGCCGTGCAAGGCCAGTGGGCGCTGGGCGGACCGTCCTTCATCGCCTCCCTCTCCCATACCGCCAGCCGCCGGGTCACGCCGGGCCAGCGCGGACGCCCGCGCAAGAAGCCGGCGGAACCGGTGCCGACCGAAACACCCTGAGACACCGCCTGCCAGGCGAAACCCCAAGAAGACCGGGCCCGTCCCGGTTTTTTATTGGCCATCCGCAGAGGGACGGATCTCGTTTCGATTCAATATGTCCCCGATTTATATGGATGAAACATTTAAAATTATAAATTAGGGACGAACCCTATTTATTCTTCTTGCTGCCGTCGCTGCACCGCAGTATCGTCGCGTCTTGCGCTGCAATCTTGCGGCCGTAGATTCTCTTTATTCAGCAGCCCCACGCCCTGGAGCGCGACATGTCCGTATCCTTGACCTCCCCCTCCTGTCCGCCGGAACAGCCCATCGACGCCTCGCGCATCGGCATGCCCGCGCCGCAGGGCCTGTACCACCCGAACAACGAACATGACGCTTGCGGCGTGGGTTTCGTCGCCCACATCAAGGGGCGCAAGAGCCACGCCATCATCCAGCAGGGCCTGAAGATCCTGGAAAACCTGGACCACCGGGGCGCCGTGGGCGCGGACAAGCTGATGGGCGACGGCGCCGGCATCCTGATCCAGATCCCCGACGCGCTGTACCGCGAAGAAATGGCCCAGCAGGGCGTGGCCCTGCCGCCGCCCGGCGAATACGGCGTGGCCATGGTCTTCCTGCCCAAGGAAACCGCCTCGCGCCTGGCCTGTGAACAGGAACTCGAGCGCGCGGTGCGCGCCGAAGGCCAGGTGGTGCTGGGCTGGCGCGACGTGCCGGTCGACGTGGACATGCCGATGTCGCCCGCCGTGCGCGGCCTGGAGCCGGTGATCCGCCAGTTGTTCATCGGCCGCGGCGCCGACGTGATGGTGCCGGACGCGCTGGAACGCAAGCTCTACGTCATCCGCAAGACCGCCAGCCACGCCATCCAGAATATGCGCCTTGCCCACGGCAAGGAATACTTCGTGCCCTCGGCCTCGGTGCGCACCGTGGTCTACAAGGGCCTGCTGCTGGCCGACCAGGTCGGCCGCTACTACCGCGACCTGGCCGACACCCGCACGATCTCGGCCGTGGCCCTGGTGCACCAGCGCTTCTCGACCAACACCTTCCCCGCCTGGCCGCTGGCCCATCCCTACCGCATGATCGCCCACAACGGCGAAATCAACACGGTCAAGGGCAACTTCAACTGGCTGCGCGCCCGTGAAGGCATGATGCAGTCGGCGGTGCTGGGCGAGGACCTGCCCAAGCTCTATCCCATCGTCTACGAAGGCCAGTCGGATACGGCTACGTTCGACAACTGCCTGGAACTGCTGGTCAACTCCGGCTATTCCCTGGCGCACGCCATGATGATGATGATCCCGGAAGCCTGGGAGCAGCATACGCAGATGGACGAAAGCCGCCGCGCTTTCTACGAATACCACGCCGCCATGATGGAACCGTGGGACGGCCCCGCCGCGGTGGCCTTCACCGACGGCCGCCAGATCGGCGCCACCCTGGACCGCAACGGCCTGCGCCCGGCCCGCTACCTGGTCACCGATGACGACATGGTCATCCTGGCCTCGGAATCCGGCACCCTGCCCATCCCGGAAAACCGCATCGTCAAGAAGTGGCGCCTGCAGCCGGGCAAGATGTTCCTGATCGACCTGGAACAAGGCCGCATCATCGACGACGCCGAGATCAAGTCGCAGCTCTCCAACGCCCGCCCGTACCGCCAGTGGATCGAGCGCCTGCGCGTCAAGCTGGAATCGCTGCCGGCGCCCAAGAGCGCCCCCACGCCGGCCCGCTCCGCGTCCTCGCTGCTGGACCGCCAGCAGGCCTTCGGCTGGACCCAGGAAGACTACAAGTTCATTCTCGAACCCATGGCCACCACCGGCGAGGAAGCCATCGGCTCCATGGGCAACGACGCGCCCCTGGCCGTGCTGTCGAACCGGCCCAAGACCTTCTACAGCTATTTCCGCCAGTTGTTCGCCCAGGTGACCAACCCGCCCATCGACCCCATCCGCGAACAGATGGTGATGTCGCTGGTGTCCTTCATCGGGCCCAAGCCCAACCTGCTGGACATCAACAACGTCAACCCGCCGCTGCGCCTGGAAGTGTCGCAGCCGGTGCTGGACAGCGCCGCCATGGCGCAGATCCGCGACATCGAGCAGGTCACCGGCAAGAAGTTCCGCAGCCAGGAACTGGACATCACCTATCCCGCCGCCTGGGGCCGCGAGGGCATCGAGGCCCGCGTGGCGGCCCTGTGCGCGCGCGCCGTCGACGCGGTGCGCAGCGGCTTCAACATCCTGATCGTGTCCGACCGCCTGGTCGACAACGACCGCGTGGCCATCCCGGCCCTGCTGGCCACCTCGGCGGTGCACCAGCACCTGATCCGCGCCGGCCTGCGCACCAACACCGGCCTGGTGGTGGAAACCGGCTCGGCGCGCGAAGTGCACCATTTCGCCCTGCTGGGCGGCTACGGCGCCGAAGCTATCCACCCCTACCTGGCGCTGGAAGCGCTGGAGCAGATGGCGGATCCGGAAAAGGCCGTCAAGAACTTCATCAAGGCCATCGGCAAGGGCCTGAACAAGGTCATGTCCAAGATGGGCATCTCGACCTACATGTCCTACACCGGCGCGCAGATCTTCGAAGCCGTCGGCCTGCAGTCGACCCTGGTCAACAAGTACTTCACCGGCACCTCCAGCACGGTGGAAGGCATCGGCATCTTCGAGGTGGCCGAGGAAGCCCTGCGCCTGCATCGCGCCGCCTTCAGCAGCGACCCGGTGCTGGCCAACGACCTGGAAGCGGGCGGCGAATACGCCTACCGCGTGCGCGGCGAAGAGCACATGTGGACGCCGGATTCCATCGCCAAGCTGCAGCACGCCACGCGCGCCAACAACTACCGCACCTATAAGGAATACGCGCAGATCATCAACGACCAGAGCCGCCGCCACATGACGCTGCGCGGCCTGTTCGAATTCCGCTTCGATCCCTCCCGCGCCATTCCGCTGGACGAGGTCGAGTCCGCCAAGGACATCGTCAAGCGCTTCGCCACCGGCGCCATGTCGCTGGGCTCGATCTCCACCGAAGCCCACTCGGTGCTGGCGGTGGCGATGAACCGCATCGGCGGCAAGTCCAACACCGGCGAAGGCGGCGAGGACGAACTGCGCTACCGCGGCGAAATGCGCAACGGCGGCAAGAGCATCGTCAAGGACGGCGACACGCTGGCCAGCGTCCTGGGCAAGGACCGCATCGAGGCCGACGTGCCGCTGGCGGCCGGCGATTCGCTGCGCTCCAAGATCAAGCAGGTGGCCTCGGGCCGCTTCGGCGTCAGCGCCGAGTACCTGAGCAGCGCCGACCAGATCCAGATCAAGATGGCCCAGGGCGCCAAGCCCGGCGAGGGCGGCCAGTTGCCCGGCCACAAAGTGTCGGAATACATCGCCAAGCTGCGCTATTCGGTGCCGGGCGTGGGCCTGATCTCGCCCCCGCCGCACCACGACATCTACTCCATCGAAGACCTGGCCCAGTTGATCCACGACCTGAAGAACGTGAACAGCAAGGCCTCGATCTCGGTCAAGCTGGTGTCCGAGGTGGGCGTGGGCACGGTGGCCGCGGGCGTGGCCAAGGCCAAGGCCGACCACGTGGTGATCGCCGGCCATGACGGCGGCACGGGCGCCTCGCCGGTGTCGTCGATCAAGCAGGTCGGCACGCCCTGGGAACTCGGCCTGGCCGAAACCCAGCAGACCCTGGTGCTGAACCGCCTGCGCAGCCGTATCCGCGTGCAGGCCGACGGCCAGATGAAGACCGGCCGCGACGTCGTCATCGGCGCGCTGCTGGGCGCCGACGAATTCGGCTTCGCCACCGCGCCGCTGGTCGTCGAAGGCTGCATCATGATGCGCAAGTGCCACCTGAACACCTGCCCGGTGGGCGTGGCCACCCAGGATCCGGTGCTGCGCGCCAAGTTCCAGGGCAAGCCCGAGCACGTCGTCAACTACTTCTTCTTCATCGCCGAGGAAGTGCGCGAGATCATGGCCCAGTTGGGCATCCGCCGCTTCGACGAGCTGATCGGCCGCGCCGACCTGCTCGACACCCGCGCCGGCATCGACCACTGGAAGGCGGGCGGCCTGGACTTCAGCCGCGTGTTCTACCAGCCGGCCACGGACGGCCCGGTGCGCCAGGTGGAAGAGCAGGATCACGGCCTGGCCGCCGCCCTGGACCACCAGTTGATCGAACGCAGCCGCCCGGCCATCGAGCGCGGCGAAAAGGTGTCCTTCATCGTCCCGGTGCGCAACCGCAACCGCACCATCGGCGCCATGCTGTCGGGCGCGGTGGCCTCGCGCTACGGCCATGAAGGCCTGCCGGACGACACCATCCACATCCAGTGCAACGGCACCGCCGGCCAGAGCTTCGGCGCCTTCCTGGCGCACGGCATCACCATGGACCTGGTGGGCGAAGGCAACGACTACGTCGGCAAGGGCCTGTCGGGCGGCCGCATCATCGTGCGCTCGCCCAACGACTTCCGCGGCTTCGGCCCGGACCACATCATCGTCGGCAACACCGTCATGTACGGCGCGCTGTCGGGCGAAGCCTTCTTCAACGGCGTGGCGGGCGAACGCTTCGCGGTGCGCAACTCCGGCGCGGCCGCGGTGGTGGAAGGCACCGGCGACCACGGCTGCGAATACATGACCGGCGGCACCGTGGTCGTGCTGGGCGCGACCGGCCGCAACTTCGCGGCGGGCATGTCCGGCGGCGTGGCCTACGTCTGGGATCCGGACCGCAGCTTCCGCCACCGTTGCAACCTGTCCATGGTCGAGCTGGACAGCGTCCTGCCGCACAGCGAGCAGGAAGCGCTGAACAACATCGACGTCTGGCACAGCGCGCAGCGCGGCCATGAACGCGAGACCGACGAAACCATCCTGCGCCGCCTGGTGGAAGACCACTTCCGCTACACCGGCAGCTTCCGCGCCCGCGAAATCCTGGGCGACTGGGAAGCCTCGCGCGGCAAGTTCGTCAAGGTCATGCCGACCGACTACAAGCGCGCGCTGGGTGAAATGTGGCGCGCGGCCAACCCGCAGAAGATGGCCGCCTGAGCTACCAGCCGCCCGCACCGCCAACAGGTATAGGACTTAGCACTACCATGGGAAAAATCACCGGCTTTCTGGAATTCCAGCGCCTGAACGAAGCCTACGCCGCGCCCGCCGCGCGCCTGAAGAACTGGCGCGAGTTCGTGCTGCACCTGGACGACGACCAGGCCAAGCAGCAGGCGGCGCGCTGCATGGACTGCGGCATTCCGTTCTGCAACAACGGCTGCCCCGTCAACAACATCATCCCGGACTGGAACGACCTGGTGTACCGGCAGCAATGGCGCAAGGCGCTGGACGTGCTGCACTCCACCAACAACTTCCCCGAGTTCACCGGCCGCATCTGCCCGGCGCCCTGCGAGGCCGCCTGTACGTTGAACATCAACAACGACGCGGTGGGCATCAAGTCGATCGAGCACGCCATCATCGACAAGGGCTGGGAAGAAGGCTGGGTGGCGCCGCAGCCGCCCTCGCGCAAGACCGGCAAGAAGGTCGCGGTGGTCGGCTCCGGCCCGGCCGGACTGGCTTGCGCCCAGCAACTGGCGCGCGCCGGCCATGCCGTGACGCTCTTCGAGAAGAGCGACCGCATCGGCGGCCTGCTGCGCTACGGCATCCCTGACTTCAAGCTGGAGAAGTCGCAGATCGACCGCCGCATCTCGCAGATGGAAGCCGAAGGCGTGGAGTTCTGCCCGTCGACCTACATCGGCGACGCCGCCGACGCCGCCGACGGCCTGACCACCCGCACCCCGGCCTCGCTGAAAGAGGAATTCGACGCCGTGGTCATGACCGGCGGCTCGGAAACGCCGCGCGACCTGCCGGTGCCCGGCCGCGAGCTGCAGGGCGTCTACTTCGCCATGGACTTCCTGCGCCAGCAGAACAAGGCCGTGGCGGGCGACCGCCTGACCGGCCAGACCCTGGCCAAGGGCAAGCACGTCATCGTCATCGGCGGCGGCGACACCGGTTCGGATTGCGTGGGCACCAGCAACCGCCACGGCGCCGCCTCGGTCACCCAGTTCGAGCTGCTGCCGCAGCCGCCCGAATCCGAGAACAAGCCGATGACCTGGCCTTACTGGCCGGTCAAGCTGCGCACCTCGTCCTCGCACGAGGAAGGCTGCGAGCGCGACTGGGCCGTCACCACCAAGTCGCTCAAGGGCGAGAACGGCGTGGTCAAGAAGCTGGTGGCCGCGCGCGTCGAGTGGATCAAGGACGAAGCCACCGGCCAGATGAAGATGCAGGAAGTCGAGGGTTCGGAATTCGAGTTGAAGGCCGACCTGGTCCTGCTGGCCATGGGCTTCGTGTCGCCGGTCCAGAAGGTGCTGGACGCCTTCGGCGTCGAGCGCGACCCGCGCGGCAATGTGCGTGCCAACACGGACGACTACCGCACCAGCGTGGACAAGGTCTTCGCCGCCGGCGATATGCGCCGCGGCCAGTCGCTGGTGGTCTGGGCAATCCGCGAAGGCCGCCAGTGCGCCCGCGCCGTCGATGCCTTCCTGATGGGCGAAAGCGACCTGCCGCGCTGAGGAGGGCCCACCCCCTACCGCGCTACGCGCGGCCCCCTCAAGGGGGCGGCGTTGGCGGACCGGCAAAGCCGGCTCCGCTACGCCCTGGATGGGCACCGAGACTTGCGCCCGGCCTTTTTTTCGCCGCCGGGCCGCCAAGGGAGGCCCACCCCCTACCCGCTTCGCGGGCCCCCTCAAAGGGGGGCGACACTCGCGGACCGGGGGACCCGGCTCCGCGGTGTCTTCGCCCACATGAAAAAAGCGCCATGAAAAGACGCCGCCGCGCGATCCGTTTCGACGCTGTGGCGGACAAGTGTTTTCCATGTTCCTGCACATCTGCCGCCATGAAGCAGCAGGATGTGTCGCGGGCGTAGCTCCTGCTCATGCAAATTCGCTAAAAATCACCGAATTTATCCACAATTAGGCGAGATTTTGGCTGGAGTTGGGGTTTAATGCTGCCAGCCCGGCCGGCCCGTCCTTTCCGTGTGGAAACGGCGGGCCGGCCGGACTCTCCGGGCAGGCCGGGAGCGCCCCTCCTGCTCAGGCGATACAATGTGCGGTCCAGTTTCGGGGGACGGCATGCGTCGTCCACTGCTATCACCCCTATGCCCGATTTACCTGACAACCATACCGACGCTGCGCTGCAATTCGACGACGTTTCCCTGGGATACGGCGAATTCACCGTCCTTAGCGGCATTACCCTGACGGTGGCGCCGGGGCAGGTGGTGGCCATCATGGGCGGCTCCGGCTCGGGCAAGACCACCATGCTGCGCGCCGCCACCGGCCAGTTGCTGGCCCGCGCCGGCACGGTGCGCGCCTTCGGCCAGGACCTGGCCCGGGCCACGCCCGCGCAACTGCAGGACCTGCGCAAGCGCATGGGCGTGCTGTTCCAGCAGGGCGCGCTGTTCACCGACCTCAACGTCTTCGAAAACGTCGCCTTTCCCCTGCGCGAGCACACCCGCCTGGCCGAAGGCGAGATCGTCGCGCGCGTGCTGGACAAGCTCCAGGCCGTGGGGCTGCGCGCGGCGGCGCACCTGAAGGTCGCCGAGATTTCCGGCGGCATGGCGCGCCGCGTGGCCCTGGCGCGCGCCGTGGTGCTGGAGCCGGAGCTCATCCTTTACGACGAGCCCTTCGCCGGCCTGGATCCGATTTCCATGGGCATCACCGCCCGCCTGATCCGCGACCTGGCCGACCGCCTGGGCTGCGCCTCTGTGCTGATCACCCACGACGTGCAGGAATCCTTCGCCATCGCCGACCGCGTCTACCTGGTCGGCCAGGGCCGCCTGGCGGCCGCCGGCACGCCGCAGGAACTGAAGGCCTCGCAGGATCCCTACGTGCGCCAGTTCCTCGACGGGGCACCCGACGGCCCGGTCGCCTTCCACTATCCCGAGACCCCGGCCTTCGCGCGCTGGCTGGCGCGCCAGCAGCAGGGGAGCAAGCCATGACGGACAGCAGCATAACGAGCCGGCCCGGTCCCATTTCCCGCCTGGGCGGCTGGGTGCGCGGCACGATCCAGGGCCTCGGCTACTTCACCCGCTTCTTCCTGGCGCTGCTGGGCCGCAGCGGCATCGCGCTGCGGCGGCCGCGCCTGGTCTCGCAGCAAATCCACTTCATCGGCAACTATTCCCTGCTGATCATCGCCGTTTCCGGCATGTTCGTCGGCTTCGTGCTGGGCCTGCAGGGCTATTACACGCTGCGGCGCTACGGCTCCGAGGAGTCGCTGGGCCTGCTGGTGGCCCTGTCGCTGGTGCGAGAATTGGGACCGGTGGTGACCGCCCTCCTGTTCGCCGGGCGCGCGGGCACGTCGTTGACGGCGGAAATCGGCCTGATGAAGGCCGGCGAGCAATTGTCGGCCATGGAAGTCATGGCGGTGGACCCCATGCGCCGGGTGCTGGTGCCCCGCCTGTGGGGCGGCATCATCGCCATGCCGGTGCTGGCCGCGGTATTTTCCATGGTGGGCATCCTGGGCGGCTGGGCCGTCGGCGTGATGCTGATCGGCGTCGACGCCGGCGCCTTCTGGTCGCAGATGCAAGGCGGCGTGGACGTATGGAGCGACGTCGCCAACGGCGTGATCAAGAGCGTGGTGTTCGGCATCACGGTCACGCTGGTGGCGCTTTACGAAGGCTGGCAGGCCAGGCCGACGCCGGAAGGCGTGGCGCGCGCCACCACCCGCACCGTGGTGGTGGGATCGCTCGCCGTGCTGGGCATCGACTTCCTGCTGACCGCGCTGATGTTCGGCAGTTGACCGCGCCGGCGCTGCAACGATTCAACCCTGCTGATTGATACGCACTCCTGACACGGATACTTATGTCACGCGAAAAAACCGATTTCTGGGTAGGCCTGTTCGTGCTGCTGGGAGCCGCCGCCCTGGTGTTCCTGGCCCTGCGCGCCGGCAACCTCAGCTCCTTCTCCTTTGCCCCGACCTATCGCGTCACCGCCAATTTCGACAACATCGGCGGCCTGAAGGAAAGGGCGGCGGTCAAGAGCGCCGGCGTGGTGGTCGGCCGCGTTTCCGGCATCTCGTTCGACGACAAGACCTTCCAGGCCGTCGTCACGCTGGAGCTGGACAGCCGCTTCAAGTTTCCCAAGGACTCCTCGGTCGCCATCCTGACCTCCGGCCTGCTGGGCGAGCAATACGTGGGCGTCACCGCCGGCACCGAGGAAGAGAATTTTGCCGATGGCGGCAAAATCCGCTATACACAAAGCGCCGTCGTGCTGGAGAACCTGATCAGCCAGTTCCTTTATGGAACGGCCGAGAAGCAGGGCTCGGCGCCGGCCGGGGATGGGGCCCCAAAAAACTAGCACTTCCGCGGCGCCGGCTGTCCCTGACGCGGCGTCTTCTCCGAGAAGCCTGGATATAAAGCAACAATATGAACAAATCGACTTTCCTCCGGACCGGTTTTCCCCGGGCCGCTTTCTCCCGGACCGGTTTCTTGCGCGGCGCGTCGCTGGCCGCGGCCGGACTGACCCTGGCGGGCTGCGCGTCCGTGCAGCACCCCGATCCGCGCGACCCGTGGGAAGGCTTCAACCGCGGCGTGTATTCGTTCAACGACGCCGTCGACCGCAACTTCCTGCGCCCGATCTCCGTCGGCTATACCTACGTCACGCCGCAGCCGGTGCGCACCTGCGTGCACAACATGTTCAATAACGTCGCCGACGTCTGGGCGGCCGCCAACAGCATGTTGCAGGGCCGCGGCCTGGACGCCATCAACACGGTGGGCCGCTTCCTGTTCAACACCACCCTGGGCGTGGGCGGCTGCATCGACGTCGCCACCGCCAACGGCCAGCCGCGCATTCCCAACGACTTCGGCACGACCCTGGGCGTCTGGGGCTTCCCGCAGGGCCCCTACCTGGTGCTGCCGCTCTGGGGCTCCAGCTCGGTGCGCGACGGCGTCGGCCTGGCCGGCGATTTCGTCGGCAACAGCTACACCAGCGTCGGCGCCATCGACAACGTGCGGGTGCGCAACTCGCTCTACGGCCTGCAGATCGTCGACCGCCGCGCCAGCCTGCTGGACGCCACCGACATGGTCGACCGCATCGCCCTGGATCCCTACAGTTTCGTGCGCGACGCCTACCTGCAACGCCGCAACGCCATGGTGCTGGGCCAGAAGGGACGGGATGAGCTGCCCGACTACGATGACGACGCGCCGGACGCCAAGTCCAACCCGCCCACCGTTCCCGCGCCGGGCGCCAACCAGTCGGGCACCGTCGCGCCGGCCAAACGCTAATCCGGGCGGCACGCCGTTTGCGCGTGCCGCCGTCACCCTGTTTCAGTAAGGAGTCTCCATGCGGTTTCCCGCCATTTCCCTGTTGCAACGCCTGGCCCTGGTCGGCCTGCTCGGCCTGGGCGCCGCCCAAGTCGCACGCGCGCAGCCGGACAGCCACGCCGCGCCCGACAAGTTCGTCCAGCAGGTCGCCGACGAAACGCTCAATGCCCTGAAAGCGGGCGGCGGCGTGAAGCCCGGCGACGTCGCGCGGGTGAACCAGGTGGTGATGCAGCACATCCTGCCTTACGTCGATTTCGAGAAAACCACCCGCCTGAGCGCCGGCCACTATTGGCGCCAGGCCACGCCGGAGCAGCAAAAGGCCCTGGCCGAGGCCTTCCGCGGCACCCTGGTGCGCACCTATGCCGGCGCCCTGACCCGCGTGGACGCCCAGACCACCTCCAAGACCCTGCCGTTCCGCGGCGACGCCAACGCCGACGACGTGGTGGTGCGCACCGCCATCAGCCAGTCCAACGGCCAGAACACCAGCCTCGACTACCGCCTGGAAAAGACCGCCAGCGGCTGGAAGATCTATGACCTGAACGTGGAAAACATCTGGCTGATCCAGAACTACCGCAACCAGTTCGCGCAGCAGATCAACCAGGGCGGCATCGACGGCCTGATCAAGGCCTTGAACCAGCGCAATCAGTAACAGTCCGCGGTCCCGGGGCGACGCCGCCTCGGGGCATGGCTGCCCAGGCCCGGGGCCGGGCAGCCGGAAAGGGCGCGCCATGACCCCGCGCGCCGCCCGGGCATCCCGGGTAGCGGCGACCGTATAATGCGGGATTCGCTCTTTTACGGGCCCCCTGGTCGTCCCATGTCCGCCGTTTGTCTCGAAAACGTCTCGAAAATCTACGCCCCGCGCAGTCCCGGATGGAAAAAATGGCTGGGCCAGCCCGCCAAACCGGGTTTCCAGGCCCTGCGCAACGTCAGCCTGAACATCGAGCACGGTGAGTTCTTCGGCCTGCTGGGCCCCAACGGGGCCGGCAAGACCACCATGATTTCCATCCTGGCCGGCCTGGCCCGCGCCACCAGCGGCCGCGCCAGCGTCTGTGGCCACGACGTGGTCGGCGACTACCGCATCGCCCGCCGCTCGCTGGGCGTGGTGCCGCAGGAACTGGTCTACGACCCCTTTTTCACGGTGCGCGAGACCCTGCGCATCCAGTCCGGCTACTTCGGCCTGCGCCGCAACGACGACTGGATCGACGAAATCCTCTTCAACCTGGGCCTGGCCGACAAGGCCGACACCAATATGCGCGCGCTCTCGGGCGGCATGAAGCGGCGCGTGCTGGTCGCCCAGGCGCTGGTGCACCGGCCGCCGGTCATCGTGCTGGACGAGCCCACCGCCGGCGTGGACGTCGATCTGCGCCGCACGCTGTGGGAGTTCATCGTCCGCCTGAACAAGGCCGGCCACACCATCATGCTGACCACGCATTACCTGGAAGAAGCCGAGACGCTGTGCAACCGCATCGCCATGCTCAAGGGCGGCCGCATCGTCGCGCTGGACACCACGCAGGCGCTGCTGGCCCGCGTCGGCGGCGTCGACCTGGAAGACGCCTTCGTGCGCATCATGCACGGCGAGGACGGCGCCTACGACGAGGAACGGGACGAGGACAGCCGCCTGACGGAGGTGGTCTCGTGACGCCGCCCATCGAACCGCGCGCGCTGCCCCTGGTGGCGCCCGACCTGAACGCCGGCTCCGGCTTCCCCACGCTGCTGCGCAAGGAGTTGATGCGCTTCTGGAAGGTCAGCTTCCAGACCATCGCCGCGCCCGTCATCACCGCCCTGCTGTACCTGGTGGTCTTCGCGCAGGTCCTGCAGGACAAGGTCCACGTGTACGGCACGGTGGCGTACACCTCGTTCCTGATCCCGGGCCTGATGATGATGAGCATGCTGCAGAATGCCTTCGCCAATCCCTCGTCATCGCTGATACAGAGCCGCATCACGGGCAACCTGGTGTTCATCCTGCTGCCGCCGCTGTCGTACCGCGACCTTTTCCTGGCCTACGTGCTGGCCGCCATCGTGCGCGGCATCGCGGTGGGCCTGTGCGTCTGGATCGTGGCGCTGTTCTTCATCCCGCTGCACCCGGCCCATCCGCTATGGGTGCTGGCCTTCGCCTTCCTGGCCTGCGGCATCATGGGCAGCCTGGGCCTGGTGGCCGGCCTGTACTCGGAGAAATTCGATCAGTTGGCGGCCTTCCAGAATTTCCTCATCATGCCGGCAACCTTCCTGTCCGGCGTGTTCTACTCCATCCATACGCTGCCGGCCTTCTGGCAAGGCGTTTCGCACTGGAACCCGCTGTTCTACACCATCGACGGTTTCCGCTACGGCTTCTTCTCGGTTTCCGACGTGTCGCCCTGGCGCAGCCTGGCGGTGGTGGGGGTGGTGTTCCTGGCGCTGGCCGCCCACGCGCTGCGCCTGCTGGCCAGCGGCTACAAACTCCGGAATTGAAGACCATGCTTCCCACTCCCGAACAAGTCCGACAATACATACTCGACGGCCTGTCCTGTGAGCATATCGACGTGCAGGGCGACGGTTCGCATTTCGACGCCGTCATCGTCAGCGCGGCCTTCGAGGGCAAGCGGCCCATCGCCCGCCATCAATTGGTGTACGCCGCCCTGGGCGACCGCATGAAGGCCGAGATCCACGCCCTGTCCATGCGCACCCTGACCCCGGCGGAATACGAGGCGGGACGCTGATGCGCCCCGGCGCCGCGCTCCCCATGGAAGCCCGAGACGAGACCCGATACGGCAAGGAAAACGCATGAGCACCATTCCCCAGAACGGCCGCCTGGACGCGCCGCTGACGCTGGCCCTGTCCAAGGGACGCATTTTCGAGGAAACCCTGCCGCTGCTGGCCGAGGCCGGCATCGAAGTCGCGGAGAATCCCGAGAATTCCCGCAAGCTGATCATCCCGACCAGCGATCCCGGCCTGCGCCTGATCATCGTGCGCGCGTCGGACGTGCCGACCTACGTGCAATACGGCGCCGCCGACCTGGGCATCGCCGGCAAGGACGTGCTGATCGAGCATTCCGCCGAGCATCCGGGCGGGCTGTACCAGCCCATCGACCTGAACATCGCCAAGTGCCGCCTGTGCGTGGCCGTGCCCACCGGCTTCGACTACCAGAAGGCCGTGCACCAGGGCGCGCGCCTGCGCGTGGCCACCAAGTACGTGACGGCGGCGCGCGAGCACTTCGCCGCCAAGGGCATGCACGTGGACCTGATCAAGCTGTACGGGTCCATGGAGCTGGCGCCGCTGGTGGGCCTGGCCGACGCCATCGTCGACCTGGTGTCCTCGGGCGGCACGCTGCGCGCCAACAACCTGGTCGCGGTCGAGGACATCATGCACATCTCCTCGCGCCTGGTGGTCAACCAGGCCGCGCTGAAGACGCGCGGCGACCGCCTGCAGCCGCTGCTCGACGCCTTCCAGAAAGCCAGCGCGCCGCGTATGGCATGATGATTTCTTTTAAGCCAGGAACGCGCCCGCCGGCCGGCCCTGGTATGGGATAGAACCATGGCACTGATCAACCGCCTTGACGCCCGCGACGCGGGCTTCGCCTCCGCCCTGCGCAACCTGCTGGCCTTCGAGGCCGCGCAGGACGAATCGATCGACCGCGCCGCCGCCGACATCCTCCATGCCGTGCGCACGCGCGGCGACGACGCCCTGCTGGAATACACCCGCCGCTTCGACCGCGTGCAGGCCGACAGCGTCGCCGCCCTGGAAATCCCCAAGGATAGCTGGCATGCCGCCCTGGCGTCGCTGCCGGCCGGCCAGCGCCAGGCCCTGGAAGCGGCCGCCGCCCGCGTGCGCGCCTACCACGAGCGCCAGCGCGGCGAGACCTGGACCTATACCGAGGCCGACGGCACCGTGCTGGGCCAGAAGATCACCCCGCTGGACCGCGTCGGCCTGTACGTGCCGGGCGGCAAGGCGGCCTATCCGTCCTCGGTGCTCATGAACGCGATCCCCGCCAAGGTCGCCGGCGTGCCGGAACTGATCATGGTGACGCCGACGCCGGACGGCGTGCGCAACCCCATGGTGCTGGCCGCCGCCGCCATCGCCGGCGTCGACCGCGCCTACGCCATCGGCGGCGCCCAGGCGGTGGGTGCGCTGGCCTACGGAACGGAGGTCATCCCGCAGGTCGACAAGGTCGTCGGTCCCGGCAACGCCTACGTGGCCGCCGCCAAGCGGCGCGTCTACGGCACCGTGGGCATCGACATGATCGCCGGCCCCAGCGAGATCCTCATCATCTGCGACGGCCAGACGCCGGCCGACTGGATCGCCATGGACCTGTTCTCGCAGGCCGAGCACGACGAGCTGGCGCAGGCCATCCTGCTGTGCCCGGACGCCGCCTACCTGGACCAGGTGGCCGCCGCCATCGAACGACTGCTGCCGACCATGCCGCGCGCCGACATCCTGCGCACCAGCCTGGCCAACCGCGGCGCCCTGATCCACGTGCGCGACCTGGAAGAAGCCTGCGCCATCGCCAACGACATCGCGCCGGAACACCTGGAGATCTCCACGGCCGATCCGGAGAAATGGGCGGACCGCATCCGCCACGCCGGCGCCATCTTCATGGGCCGCTACAGCTCGGAATCGCTGGGCGACTACTGTGCCGGGCCCAACCACGTGCTGCCGACCTCGCGCACGGCGCGTTTCTCCTCGCCGCTGGGCGTCTACGACTTCCAGAAGCGTTCCAGCCTGATCCAGGTTTCGCGGGAAGGCGCCCAGACGCTGGGCCGCATCGCCGCCGAGCTGGCCTACGGCGAAGGGCTGCAGGCGCACGCCGGCAGCGCCGAATACCGGCTCGACCCGAAATGAACGGCGATCCGCGCGGCGCCGCGCCGGCCGCGGCCGTTACCCGGCCCGGGGACCAGGCGGCCGGCCGCGCGGCGGCCACCGTGCGCCGCGACATCCAGGCCCTGGCCGCCTATTCCGTCGGCCATGCCGAGGGCGGCATCAAGCTCGACGCCATGGAGAACCCGTACGACCTGCCGGAGGCGGTGCGCGACGCCGTCGCCGCCGCCGTGCGGGCCACGGCGCTGAACCGCTACCCCGCCGACCCCGCGGCCCTGCGCCAGGCGGTGCGGCAGGCCTTCGACGTGCCGGCCGGCGCCGGGCTGCTGTTCGGCAACGGTTCGGACGAGCTGATCCACCTGATCGTGCAGGCCTGCTGCGAGCCGGGCGACGTGGTGCTGGCGCCCGCGCCGTCCTTCGTCATCTTCGAGATGGCGGCGCGCTACAACCACGCGCGCTACGTCGGCGTGCCCCTGACCGCCGGCCTGGAGCTGGACCTGCCCGCCATGCTGGCGGCCATCGCCGCGCACCGGCCCAAGGTCATTTTCCTGGCCCTGCCCAACAATCCCACGGGCGGCCTGTGGCCGGCCGCGGACGTGCAGGCCATCCTCGACGCGGCGCCGGGCCTGGTGGTCATCGACGAGGCCTACCAGCCCTTCGCCGACCATACCTGGATGCCGCGCGCGGCCACGCTGCCCAACGCGGTGGTGCTGCGCACCGTCTCCAAACTGGGCCTGGCCGGCCTGCGTTTCGGCTACCTGGCCGGCCCGCCCGCCTGGATAGGCGAATTCGACAAGGTGCGGCCGCCCTACAACGTGGACGTGCTGACCGAAGCCGTGCTGCTGGCGGTGCTGCGCCACAAGGACGTGCTGGACGGCCAGGCGGCGCGGCTGCGCGCCGACCGGGAGCCGCTGGCGCGCGCCCTGGCCGAACTGCCGGGCGCCACGGTCCATCCGTCCGCCGCCAACTTCCTGCTGGTCAGGTTTTCCGGGGAGTTAGGGGCGGATGCCGTGCACCAGGCGCTGAAATCGCGCAAAATATGGGTTCGTGCCTTCGGCGACGGCGACGCTTTGCTCAAGAACTGTCTGCGCATCTCCATCGGCACCCCCGCGGAAAACGCGGCGCTGCTGGCGGCATTGCGGGAAATCCTTGGCCGCGCCCCGGCGCGCGCTTCCGCCGCATGACCCGTCCCGCCCGCTTCCCCGCCCGCTGCTTATACGAACGTTCTTTACGAGCACTCCATGCGTACCGCTGAAATTACCCGCAACACCAATGAAACGCGTATCCGCGTGGCGCTGAACCTGGACGGCACCGGCCGCCAGAGCATAGACACGGGCGTGCCCTTCCTCGACCACATGCTGGACCAGATCGCCCGCCACGGGCTGATCGATCTCGAGGTCAAGGCCGAGGGCGACCTGCACATCGACGACCACCACACGGTGGAGGACGTCGGCATCACGCTGGGCCAGGCCATCACGGCCGCCATCGGCGACAAGAAGGGCATCATGCGCTACGGCCATGCCTACGTGCCGCTGGACGAGGCCCTGTCGCGCGTGGTGGTGGACTTCTCGGGCCGCCCCGGCCTGGAGTTCCACGTGCCGTTCACGCGCGCCCGCATCGGCAAGTTCGACGTCGACCTGACGCGCGAATTCTTCCAGGGCCTGGTCAACCATGCGCTGATCACCCTGCACGTGGACAACCTGCGCGGCAAGAACGCGCATCACCAGTGCGAAACCATTTTCAAGGCCTGTGGCCGCGCGTTGCGCATGGCGATCGAGCGCGACCCGCGCAGCCAGGGCGTGGTGCCGTCCACCAAGGGCGTTCTGTAATCCGGCTATCGGACATATCTTCGTGACTTCCATCGCTATCGTCGACTACGGCATGGGCAATTTCCACTCGGTGGCGCGCGCCCTCGCGCACGCCGCGCCGGACGCCGACATCCGTATCTGCAACCAGGCCGCCGGCATCGACGCGGCCGACCGCGTCGTCTTCCCGGGCCAGGGCGCCATGCCCGACTGCATGCGCACGCTCAACGAATCGGGCCTGCGCGACGCCGTCATGCGCGCCGCCCGCAACAAGCCGCTGCTGGCGGTGTGCGTGGGCGAGCAGATGCTGTTCGACACCAGCGAGGAAGGCCCGACCATCTGCCTGGGCATTTTCCCGGGGGTGGTGCACCGCTTCAGCGGCCCCCAGTACGCCACGCCCGTCGGCGCCTACGAGGAACACCCCGGGCAGGCCCGGCAGGAATTGCTGAAAGTGCCGCACATGGGGTGGAACCAAGTCCGGCAGTCGCGATCTCATCCCATCTGGGAAGGGATACCCGACCATGCCCATTTCTATTTCGTGCACAGTTACTACGCCATGCCCGCCGACCCCTCCGTCATCGTTGGGGAAAGCGATTACGGCGGTTCCTTTACCTGCGCGGTAGCCACGGCTAACATTTTCGCGGTGCAGTTCCACCCCGAGAAGAGCGCCGAACATGGATTGCGGATGTATCGCAATTTCGTGGACTGGCGCCCGTGATTGCCTGGACGCCGCCGTTTCCGGCGGCGTCGTTGCCTGCCCGACCAGGCCCGTTCTGTTCCGACCAACGAAAATTTTTACGCGCTATCAATCATGCTGCTGATCCCCGCCATCGACCTTAAAGACGGACGCTGCGTCCGCCTGCGCCAGGGCGACCTGGACGATGCAACGGTGTTCTCCGAAGACCCCGCGGCCATGGCCACGCATTGGCTGGAACAGGGCGCGCGGCGCCTGCACCTGGTCGACCTGAACGGCGCGGTCGCCGGCAAGCCGCGCAACGAGGCCGTCATCAAGGCCATCGTGGAAGCCGTGGGCGATGAAATCCCGGTGCAGATCGGGGGCGGCATCCGCGACCTCGACACCATCGAACGCTATCTCGACAACGGCATTTCCTACGTCATCATCGGCACCGCCGCGGTCAAGAACCCGGGCTTCCTGCACGATGCCTGCGGCGCCTTCCCCGGCAGCATCATCGTCGGCCTGGACGCGCGCGACGGCAAGGTGGCGACCGACGGCTGGAGCAAGCTGACCCGCCACGACGTGCTGGACCTGGCCAGCAAGTTCGAGGACTACGGCTGCGAAGCCATCATCTACACCGACATCGGCCGCGACGGCATGCTGTCCGGCGTGAACGTGGACGCCACCGTGCGCCTGGCGCAGCACGTGCGCATCCCCATCTACGCCTCGGGCGGCATCGCCGGCATCCAGGACATCGAGGCCCTGTGCGCCGTCGAGGAAGAGGGCGTCGAAGGCGCCATCCTGGGCCGCAGCATCTACGAAGGCGCGCTCGACTTCCAGGCCGCGCAGACGCGCGCCGACGAACTGGGCAAGCAATGACAGCCATCGCCAGCAGCGAACCGCAGGCCGACGGCGTCAATACCTTGACGCGCCGCATCATCCCCTGCCTGGACGTCACCGCCGGGCGGGTGGTCAAGGGCGTGAACTTCGTCAACCTGATCGACGCGGGCGACCCCGTCGAGATCGCCCGCCGCTATGACGAGCAGGGCGCCGACGAGCTCACCTTCCTCGACATCACCGCCACCAGCGACGGCCGCGACCTGATCCTGCCCATCATCGAGCAGGTGGCCTCGCAGGTCTTCATCCCGCTGACCGTGGGCGGCGGCGTGCGCCAGGTATCGGACATCCAGCGCCTGCTGAACGCCGGCGCCGACAAGATCAGCATCAACAGCGCGGCGGTCGCCAACCCGGAACTGGTGCGCGCGGCGGCGGACTATCACGGCTCGCAATGCATCGTGGTCGCCATCGACGCGCGCCGAGTCTCGGCGCCCGGCGAGGAAGACCGCTGGGAAGTCTTCACCCACGGCGGCCGCAAGGCCACCGGCATCGACGCCGTGCAATGGGCGCGCCGCATGGCGCGATACGGCGCCGGCGAAATCCTGCTGACCAGCATGGACCGCGACGGCACCAAGTCCGGCTTCGACCTGGCCCTGACCCGCGCCGTCTCCGACGCCGTGCCCGTGCCCGTGATCGCCTCCGGCGGCGTGGGCACGCTGCAGCATCTGGCCGACGGCGTCACCACCGGCCGCGCCAGCGCCGTCCTGGCCGCCAGCATTTTCCACTACGGCCAGCACACCGTGGGCGAATGCAAGCGTTTCATGGCCGATCAAGGCATTGCGGTACGATTGGACGCATGATGGATAACTCTCCCGCCTGGTTGGCCGACGTCGAATTCGACGAGAACGGCCTGATACCCGCCATCGCACAGGACGCCGCCAACGGCCAGATCCTGATGGTGGCCTGGATGAACCGCGAGTCGCTGGCCGAAACCGCCGCGACCGGCCGCGCCGTGTATTGGTCGCGCTCGCGCCAGCGCCTGTGGCGCAAGGGCGAGGAATCCGGCCATGCCCAACTGGTCCGCGAACTGCGCCTGGATTGCGACGGCGACGTGGTGCTGCTCAAGGTAGAGCAGCAGGGCGGCATCGCCTGCCACACCGGCCGCGCCAGTTGCTTTTTCCGCCGCCTGGACGGCCAGGGCGCGGACGCGGCCTGGACCACCGTGGATCCCGTCCTGAAGGATCCGGAGCTGATTTACAAATGAATTCGCCCGCTACCTCCGACATATTGGCCCGCGTCGCCGATACGCTGGAAAGCCGCCGCCCCGAGCGCGGCGGCGATCCGGCCTCGTCCTACGTGGCCAAGCTGCTCGCGCGCGGTCCGGACGCCTTCCTCAAGAAGATCGGCGAGGAAGCGACCGAGCTGGTCATGGCGGCCAAGGACGGGGTGCCGGAACGCATCGTCAGCGAAACCGCCGACCTCTGGTTCCATTGCCTGGTCGCCCTGACTCATTACAATCTGCGGCCCGAAGACGTGCTGGCCGAACTGGCCCGCCGCGAGGGCTTGTCCGGCCTGGCCGAAAAGGCCAGCCGGCCGGCGTCCTGACAGGCGTTTCCGGGGCCGCCCCACCGCATCGAGGTCTCATGAGCGAAAACTGTATCTTCTGCAAGATCGGCCGTGGCGAGATTCCGGCCAGGAAGGTCTACGAAGACGACGACTTCGTCGCCTTCCATGACATCAATCCCGCCGCGCCCGTGCATCTTCTGCTCATCCCGCGCCGCCACATCGCGTCCATGCAGGAGGTCGCCCCCGAGGATGCGGGCTGGTTGGGTAGAATGATGGCCATGGTGCCCCAATTGGCGGCCGAAAACGGCTGCAATCCGGGGCCGCAAGGCGGTTTCCGCATCGTCGTCAATTCCGGCGCCGAGGGCGGACAGGAAGTCCCGCACCTGCATTTCCACATTATTGGCGGTTCGCGGCCCTGGGCGGGCCGCGCAGCCCCGAACGCTTGATTACGGAGAACCGTCATGGGCAGTCTCAGCATTTGGCATTGGTTGATCGTCCTCGTCGTCGTGGCGATGATTTTTGGCACTAAGAAGCTGCGCAACATCGGCGGCGACCTGGGTGGCGCCGTCAAGGGTTTCAAGGAAGGCATGAAGGAAGCCAGCAGCGACCGCACGGAGGCCGAGCCCCCGGCGCAGCAGCGCGTCGCCGGCGACACCATCGACGTCCAGGCCAAGGAAAAAACCCACTCCTGATCCCGCAGCCCGCGCCATGCGCGGCCGGCCGCAACGCGGCGGCCGCCGGCGGGCGCCTATTCCCTCTACGGCCGTCGTATGTTTGATATGAGTATGGGGGAACTGGTGGTGATCGGCGTCATTGCGCTGATCGTCATCGGTCCCGAACGCCTGCCCAAGGTCGCCCGCACGGTCGGCCACCTGCTGGGCCGCGCGCAGCGCTACGTCAACGACGTCAAGAGCGACATCCGTCGCGAGATCGAACTCGACGAGCTGCGCAAGTTCAAGAGCGAGATGGAGGACGCGGCGCAAACCGTGCACACCTCGCTGCGCGACACCACCGAATCGCTGCGCGCGCCGGCCGAGGCTTTGCGCCAGGAACTGGACGACGCCGCCAAGGCCGCCAGCGGCGCGCTGTCGCTGTCGACGCCCGTGGTGGACGAAAACGGGCTGCCGGCGCATCCCGAGACCGCCCCGGCCGAAGCCGGCGCCGGTCCCACCGCCGAAGCCACCGTCGCCGCCGCGGCGGAAACGCCCAGCCTGACGATACCCGCGGAATCGGTTGCGGCGCCCGCGCCGGCCGCCTCGGAAGCCGCTGCCGCCGCCGAGGCGGTGCTGCATGGCGTGCCCGCGCCCTCGGTCCCCGCGCCCGCCAAGCCGGCGGCGCCCACTCAACCGCCTACCGGTACGCCCACGTGAGCCAGGAAGTCCCGCAAGAAGAAGGACAGGAAGAGAGCTTCATGTCCCACCTGATCGAGCTGCGCGCGCGCCTGATACGCGCGGTGCTCGCGGTGCTGGTGGTCTTCGTCGTGCTGTTCCTGTACCCGGGCACCGCGAAGATCTACGACCTGCTGGCGCGCCCGATGCTGGCGTCGCTGCCGGAAGGCACGCACATGATCGCCATCGGCGTGATCACCCCCTTCATGGTGCCGCTGAAGGTCACCATGATGGCGGCCTTCGTCATCGCCCTGCCGGTCGTGCTGTGGCAGGCCTGGGCCTTCGTCGCCCCCGGCCTGTACAAGCACGAAAAGCGCCTGGCGCTGCCGCTGATCGTCTCGACCACCGTGCTGTTCCTGGCCGGCATGGCGTTCTGCTATTTCGTCGTCTTCCACACCATCTTCCGCTTCATCGCCCACATCGCGCCGAATTCGATCACCACGGCGCCGGACATCGAGGCCTACCTGGGCTTCGTGATGACCATGTTCCTGGCCTTCGGCATCACCTTCGAAGTCCCGGTGATCGTCGTGCTGCTGGTGCGCTTCGGCGTGGTCGAGGTCAAGAAGCTCAGCAGCGCGCGCGGCTACGTCGTGGTGGGCGCCTTCGTCATCGCCGCGGTGGTGACGCCGCCCGACGTCGTCAGCCAGTTCCTGCTGGCGGTGCCGTTATGCCTGCTGTTCGAACTCGGCCTGATCTGCGCGCGCATGGTGCAGCCCAACAAGCGTGGCGAGTCCGGCGGGGAGAACGCGCTGGTGGAAAAGGACTAGGCGCCGCCGCATCGCGCATCGGTCCATCGCCCCACCGGCGGCATTTTCGGACGATTCCTACCGCGCCTTCCGAAGGCGGACGCAAAAACAGGACTGCCGCACGCTTGTACGCCGCGATACCGCTCCGTACAGTAGGCGCATGAACATCGCTGACCGCCTTTCCTCGTTGATGCGCTGGCGCGGCATACGCAGCCAGCGGCACCTGGCCCGCCTGTCCGGTGTCCCGCAAACCTCCATTCATCGCATCCTCGCCGACCGGCCCGGCTACGCGCCGTCGCACGCCACGGTGGGCAAGCTGGCGCATGCCCTGTCGGTCAGCCCGGAGTGGCTGAACGGCGACGGGCCTGGCGCACGGCGGCGCGCGCCCGCCATCGACCGGCCGCCGCCCGCGCCGCGGGCCTCGCGCGGCGGGGACGACGAAGCGGAAATGAAGCGCCTGATGGCCACGCTGACCGCGGCCGAGCGGCGCAAGATCGTCGCGGTGGTGCGCCTGGTCGCCCAGGGACGGCTGCCGCCTACCTGGACCGCAGGGGCCGAACGCCGATCTTGACCTTCAGGTTGACCAGGCGGCCGTTGCGCAAGACCGTCACGATCACTTCCTGGCCCGGCGGCAACAGGGCGATCATGGCCAGCATGGAGGTGGTGTTCTGCACCTCGTTGCCGTCGATGCTGCGCACGATGTCGCCCACCCGCAGGCCGCCGCGTCCCGCCGGTCCGTCGCGCATCACGCCGGCGATGATGACGCCGCTGTTGCCCGACAGGCGGAAGGCGCGCGCCAGCTCCGGCGTCAGGTCCTGCGGCTCGACGCCCAGCCAGCCGCGCTTGACCTGCCCGCTGCGGATGATCTCTTCCATGACCGCGCGCGCCGTGTCGATGGGCACCGCGAAGCCGATGCCCAGCGAGCCGCCCGACTGCGAATAGATGGCGGTATTGATGCCCACCACGTCGCCGGTGGCGTCGATCAGGGCGCCGCCCGAATTGCCGGGGTTGATGGCGGCGTCGGTCTGGATGAAGTTCTCGTAGGTGTTCAGGCCCAGGCGGTTGCGCCCCAGCGCCGACACGATGCCCTGCGTGGTCGTCTGCCCCACGCCGAACGGGTTGCCGATGGCCAGCACGATGTCGCCCACCTTCAGCCCGCCGTCCGACCCCAGCGTGGCCACGGGCGTCTCGCCGAATTGGGCGGGCAGCTTGAGCACGGCCAGGTCGGTCTCGGGATCGGCGCCGACCACCTGGGCCGCGGTTTCGCGGCCGTCGGCCAGCGCCACCTCGATCGCGTCGGCGGCCTCCACCACGTGGTAATTCGTCAGCACGTAGCCGGCGCGCACGATGACGCCGGACCCCAGGCTGGTCGATTCGTGCCGCCGCGAGGCGCCCGGCAACTGGCCCAGCAGGTCGCGCAAGGCCGGATCGCTGGGCATGGGAATCAGGGGCACGTCGACGTGCTTGGCCGTGTACACGTTGACCACCGCCGGGGCCGCGCGCGCCACGGCGCGGGCGAAGGACAGCGGCGGCGCGGGCTTGGCCGGCTCGGGCGTCGCGGTTTGCGGCTCCGCCGGCGCGGTGGGCGCGGCGCGGCCGCCCAGGCTCACCCAGTCGGGCCGCAACACGGAGACCACGAATAGAATGGCAAGACAGACCGTGACGGCCTGGGCGAATATCAGCCAGAGTCGGCGCATGATCCTAGGAAGGCAAGGCAATGAACAGAATTGACACCCACGAACTGGCGGCTTGGCTGGACCAGACGCTGCAACCGGCGCGTTTCAAGGACTACGCCCCCAACGGGCTGCAAGTGGAAGGCAAGGCATCGGTGGGCCATATTATCGCTGGAGTCACCGCGACCGAAGCCTTGCTGCGCGTCGCCATCGAACGCGGCGCCGATGCGTTGCTGGTGCACCACGGCTGGTTCTGGCGCAACGAGGATGCGCGCGTGCGCGGCCCGCGCCGTACGCGGCTGGCGTTGACGCTGGCGCACGACCTGAACCTGTTCGCCTACCACCTGCCGCTGGACGCGCATCCGCAACTGGGCAACAACGCCCAGTTGGCGCGGGTGCTCGGCCTGGAGGCGGAGGCGGACGCCAGCGGCGCGCCGCGGACCTGTGGCCGCGACAACCTGATCTGGCTGGGTAGCGCGCCCGGCATTGCCACGGTGGGCGAATTGTCGGCGCGCATCGCCGAGCGCCTGCGGCGCGCGCCGCAAACGATCGGCGACCCGGACCAGCCGGTAGGCCGCATCGCCTGGTGCACGGGCGGCGCGCAGGGGATGCACGCGGAGGCCCTGGACGCCGGCGCACAGGTCTACATCACCGGCGAAATCTCCGAGCCCTGCGTCCACACCGCGCGCGAAACGGGCACCGCCTTCATCAGCGCCGGCCACCATGCCACCGAGCGCTACGGGGTGCAGGCGCTGGGCGAGGCCGTGGCCCGCCAATTCGGCATACGCGTGGATTTCGTCGATATCGACAATCCCGTGTAGGCCGGCGCCGTGCCGCCATGGCCGCGCGCGGCATGGCCACGCCACGCCGCGCGCCGCGCGGTACCGCCCCGTCACGCGCCCGGGGTGGCCGGCGGCTGTTGCGGCGGCAGTTGGGTTTGCTGCGTTTGCTGCGCCTTGAGCAGGTCGCGGATTTCCGCCAGCAGCTTCTGGTCGGCGGTGGCGCCGGCCGGGGTGGCGTCCAGGTGCGAACGCGCGCCGGCGATGGCCTTGACCATCAGGAAGATAATGAAAGCCAACAGGATGAAGTTGATCAGGACCGTGACGAAACTCCCCCAGGCGAAGACGTTGCCGCCGGCCTTCAGGATTTCGGCATAGGTCATCGGGCCGTTATAGCCCTCGGGCATATGCAGGACAATGAACTTGTTGGAGAAATCCACCGATCCGCCCAGAATGAAATTGACGAGAGGCATCACGATGTCTTTCACCAGGGAGTCGACGATCTTGCCGAACGCCGCGCCGATAATGACACCGACCGCCAGATCGACGGCATTGCCCTTGACGGCGAAATTACGGAAATCCTTCAGAAATCCAGTCGCTTTGCTCATATGCGCTCCTGTGCTGTGATACGCCCTTGATTGGGCTGGGGCTATAATACGCGGTTGCTACATTGTTACAAATGGCCAGCCACATATCCACACCCCTTTTAAGGGGGAATGCTACACACCGTTGTCCCAACGGGCAGCGGTCGCATAACAAGGATGGAAGATGAGTCAGAACACGATGGTGCATGGAGATGACGAAGGCGCAGTACCCACCAACTTGCCGCCGGACCCATCAAGACGTTTCTGGGTAACCACAGCCTGTGCTCTGGGCGGGGTCGCGGGAGTCGCAACCGCCGTACCCTTTGTAAGCACTTTTGCCCCCTCCGCCAAGGCCCGCGCGGCCGGCGCTCCCGTTGAAGTCAACGTCGGCGACATCCCCCTCGGCCAGATGATCACGGTCGAATGGCGCGGGAAACCGGTCTGGATCATTCACCGCTCGAAGGAGCAGATCGACGGCCTGAAGGTCAACGATCCGCTCGTCGCCGATCCGCAATCCAAGCGTCCGGGCTTCACGCCCAAGTATGCCGAGAACGAATACCGCTCGCGCAAGCCCGAGCTGTTCGTCTGCGTCGGCATCTGCACGCACCTGGGCTGTTCGCCGACCGCCCACTTCGAGACGGGCTCGTCCGGCGGCATGCCCGGCAATTGGGAGGGCGGCTTTCTCTGTCCCTGCCACGGCTCCACTTTCGACCTCGCCGGCCGCGTCTTCAAGAACAAGCCCGCGCCGGACAACCTCGAAGTTCCTCCGTATCAGTATTTGAGCGACGCCCGCATCATCATCGGCGTCGACGAAGACAACAAGGCCTAGTATCCACGCCCCTGGAAGCGGGGGCCGGACCGCGGCATAGAAGAATCAGATACGCCACGTATAGCAAAGGAGCTGCTTCATGGCTGGCGAAAAAAACGTCGAGACGACAGGTTTGCTGGGGTGGGTGGACAGGCGCTTTCCGGCGACCTCGACCTGGAAAGCGCATCTTTCCGAGTACTACGCCCCGAAGAATTTCAACTTCTGGTATTTCTTCGGCTCGCTGGCGCTGCTGGTGCTGGTGATCCAGATCACCACCGGCATCTTCCTGGTGATGCACTACAAGCCCGACGCGGAACGCGCGTTCCAGTCGGTCGAATACATCATGCGCGAAGTGCCGGGGGGCTGGCTGATCCGCTACATGCACTCGACCGGCGCGTCGATGTTCTTCGTGGTGGTCTACCTGCACATGCTGCGCGGCCTGTTCTACGGCTCCTACCGCAAGCCGCGCGAACTGGTCTGGATCTTCGGCGTGGCGATTTTCCTCTGTCTGATGGGCGAGGCCTTCTTCGGCTACCTGCTGCCCTGGGGCCAGATGTCGTACTGGGGCGCGCAGGTGATCGTGAACCTGTTTTCCGCCATTCCCTTCATCGGGCCGGACCTGGCCATCTTCATCCGCGGCGACTACGTCGTGTCCGACGCCACGCTGAACCGCTTCTTCGCCTTCCACGTCATCGCCATTCCGCTGGTGCTGGTGGGGCTGGTGGCGGCGCACCTGGTGGCCTTGCACGAAGTCGGCTCGAACAACCCGGACGGCGTGGAGATCAAGCAGGGACCGAAGGACCGCTACGGGCGGCCGCTGGACGGCGTGCCTTTCCATCCCTACTACACGGTGCATGACATCGTCGGCGTGGCGGGCTTCCTCATCGTCTTCGCCGCCATCGTGTTCTTCGGCCCGGAGATGGGCGGCTACTTCCTCGAATACAACAACTTCATCCCGGCGGATTCGCTGAAGACCCCGCCGCACATCGCGCCGGTGTGGTACTTCACGCCCTTCTACTCGATGCTGCGCGCCACCACCGACGATTTCACCTGGGTCCTGTCCGGGGCGGCGGTGCTCGGCGCCATCGCCCTGTTCCTGAAGGGCGGGTTCAAGGGCGCGTGGCGCCTGGTGGTGCCGGTCATCCTGCTGGTCATCGCCGTGCTGCTGCGCGTGCTGGACGCCAAGTTCTGGGGGGTGGTGGCCATGGGCGGCACCGTGGTCATCCTGTTCTTCCTGCCCTGGCTGGACCGCTCGCCGGTCAAGTCCATCCGCTACCGGCCGGGCTGGCACAAGGTGCTTTACGCCATTTTCATGGTCAATTTCGTCGTCCTCGGCTATGTCGGCACCCAGCCGCCGTCGCCGGCGCTGAACCTGACGTCGCAGGTCGGGACGCTCTACTACCTGGCATTTTTCCTGTTGATGCCGGTCTGGAGCCGCCTGGGCAGTTTCAAGCCCGTGCCCGACCGCGTCGTCTTTCACGCCCACTAAGCCCCAGGACCAGGAACGGAATGATCATGATCAAGAAGCTGATGGGTGCCGCGGCGTTGATGCTCGCGTGCACCGCCGCGCTGGCGGCAGAAGGTGGATATCCCCTGGATCGGGCGCCGGACCGCGCCAATGACATGGCGGCCCTGCAGAACGGGGCCAAGCTCTTCGTCAACTACTGTCTGAACTGCCACGCCGCCACGTCCATGCGCTACAACAAGCTGCGCGATATCGGGCTGTCCGACGACCAGATCAAGAAAAACCTGATGTTCACGGGCGAGAAAGTGGGCGACCTGATGACCGTCGCCATGCCGCCCAAGGACGCCAAAAAGTGGTTCGGCACCATCCCGCCGGACCTGTCGGTGATCGCCCGGGCCAAGTCCCAGACTGCAGGCGCGCCCGGAACCGATTATATTTACACCTATCTGCGTTCGTTCTACCGCGATACCAGCCGGCCGACCGGCTGGAACAACCTGGTGTACCCTAACGTGAGCATGCCGCACGTGCTCTGGGAACGCCAAGGCCCGCGCGAGTTGACGACGGTGGCCATGCACGAAGTCGAAGGCAAGGGGGGCGAACCCGGCTGGGAGCGCACGACCACCGTTTACGATGCGCAGGGTTATGCCACCGTCAAGAAGGAGGCGGTTGAGCATTTCCATGGCAGTGAAAGCTTCAACGCGACGTTCAAGGCCTCGAATCCGGCGCTTACGGCCCAATTCGACAACGACGTCGCCGATCTCAGTGCATTCCTGACCTGGATGGCCGAACCCGTCGCCCAATTCCGCAAGGAGCTGGGCGTCTGGGTGTTGCTGTTCCTGGGTCTTTTCCTGGTCGTGGCCATGCGCCTTAATGCTTCCTACTGGAAGCACGTCCGGTAAACCAGCTTGCCCCGCCGGGGGCTGGCGGGGCTCTCCTGGAGCCTCCGTGGGCAGCAACGCCCTTGCTGCCCCCCTGGCAATTGGGGCCAGCGCCTGCTAGATTGGCGGCGCTGGCCTTTCGCTTTTCATACAAGGACTTATCGCCATGATGGTGCTTTATTCCGGAACCACGTGTCCGTTTTCGCAACGCTGCCGCTTTGTGCTGTTCGAAAAAGGCATGGATTTTGAAATCCGGGACATCGATCTGTACAACAAGCCCGAAGACATCTCGGTCATGAATCCCTATGGCCAGGTGCCCATCCTGGTCGAACGCGACCTGGTGCTGTACGAATCGAACATCATCAACGAGTACATCGACGAGCGCTTCCCGCATCCGCAACTGATGCCGGCCGACCCGGTCATGCGCGCGCGCACCCGCCTGTTCCTGTTCAACTTCGAAAAGGAATTGTTCGTGCACGTGTCGGAACTGGAAGACCGCACCAGCAAGCCGGACGAAAAGCGCCTGGACCGCGCGCGCCAGAACATCCGCGACCGCCTGGCCCAGCTCGCGCCCATGCTGTTGAAGAACAAGTACATGCTGGGCGACGAATTCTCCATGCTGGACGTGGCCGTGGCGCCGCTGCTGTGGCGCCTGGACCACTACGGCATCGAGCTGCCGAAGAACGCGGCTCCGCTGCAGAAGTACGCCGAACGCATTTTCTCGCGCCCGGCCTACATCGAAGCGCTGACGCCGTCTGAAAAAGTGATGCGTCGCTAAGGGACCGGCATGGGCGAATCGTCGACCAAACCGTACCTGATCCGTGCCCTCCACGAGTGGTGCACGGACAACGGGTATACCCCGTACATCGTCGTGCAGGTCAACGCCCGCACCATGGTGCCGCCGGCGCATGTCCGCGATGGCCAGATCACGCTGAACATCGGCAACCTGGCCACCAACCAACTGCGCCTGGGCAACGATCTCATCGAGTTCCAGGCCCGCTTCAGCGGGATCGTGGAGGACGTCTCGGTCCCGGTGGGCGCCGTCAGCGCGATCTACGCGCGCGAAACGGGCGCCGGCATGGGCTTCGAAGTGCAGGCCGACGAACCGGCCGCGGAAGGCGAGAACCCCGTGGCGGACACGCCGGCCGGGCAAACCGAGCCGCGCGGCGACGAGCCGCCCCCCGACGATCCCCCGCCGCGCCCGCGCCTGACCATCGTCAAATAAAAGCGCCGCGGCCCCGCCGGCCGCCCGCGTCCGGAGACGTTTACAATACGCCTCCCGCAACGGGCCGCCCCCTCGGCGGCGGCCCGTTCACAGCCGGCTTAGCTCAGTTGGTAGAGCAGCGCACTTGTAATGCGAAGGTCGGGGGTTCGATTCCTCTAGCCGGCACCACAAACAACTATCTGACGATCTGTGCTGAACGGCCGGCCACGGCTTGCGGGCCGTTGCACGTCCGGGCGTCATGTCGACGCCGTGAACACGTCTTCAAGACGTGTCGAAAATCGGCGCCAATATCGACATGATTCGGGTACCTGTCGAGAGAACATACACGTCGTCCTGCTCTACAGCTTGGCTCAACGACGTGTTAAGAGCCTGCATCTCAACCGGTCTCATGTAGAAAAATTGGGGAAAAATCGACATATCACTCAGATATGTATAAAATAATCCATTTTTTCGACACGTCACAGGACTACGGCACATGTTCAACCCCGAATTGCCGTACAACGACCTCCCCCAACTGCCACCCAAAGTCGAGGTCGAGACAAAGCGCGTGTTAAAGGCATGCATCGGAGCACGAGCAGCCCTTGCAGAGCTGACAGGCACCGCCAATCGCATTCCTAACCAGGGCATGCTGATCAACGTCCTGCCGATGCTCGAGGCTCAGGCCAGCTCGGAAATCGAGAACATCGTTACGACGACCGATCGCTTATTTCAGTTTGCGAATGAAGCACAACAGGCGCACGCGGATCCTGCCACGAAGGAAGCGCTACGGTATCGCACGGCTCTTCATCGAGGGTACCGTTCTCTGGAAGAACGTCCATTGACCGCTGGCACCGCGGTCGAAGTTTGCAGGACGATCAAAGGCGTCGACATGGATATTCGGAGAGTGCCCGGGACCGCTCTCATGAATGACGCAACTCGACAAATCATCTACACGCCCCCTGAGGGCGAGCAGGTTATTCGCGACCTTCTCTCCAACTGGGAGGTGTTCATCCACCTGGAAGAGAGTCTCGACCCTCTGGTACGCATGGCGATGATGCATTATCAGTTCGAAGCCATCCATCCATTCAGCGATGGAAATGGCCGGACCGGACGCGTGCTCAATCTTCTGTTTCTTATCTCCGAGAAATTGCTCGAGCTACCCATTCTTTACCTTAGCCGATACATCATTCAGCACAAACAGGAGTACTACCGCCTACTCCTGAAGGTGACGACGGAACAAACGTGGGAAGAGTGGATCTTGTACATGTTGGAAGCGGTTCGCAGCACCGCCGAGTGGACGTCGATGAAGATCAAAGCAATATGCGATCTCATGGAACGCACACGAGACAAATTACGCCAGGAAGCACCGAAGACGTACAGTCACGAATTGCTCGAACTGATCTTCGCTCAGCCGTACTGCCGAATCTCCAACATTGTCGAGAGTGGCATTGCACAGCGGCAAACAGCGTCGAAGATACTGAAAGACCTTGTCACGATGAATATATTGCGTGAACTGGCTGTGGGACGTGAAAAGGTTTTCATCAACGTTGAGCTAATGAATCTGTTGACGCGCGACCCTGCAAACCCGGCATGATCGGGACCAAGGCTCGCGCCTAGGCAGACTGCGCGGCGCCGTCGGCGCCGGACAGGCGCTCGCCGAGCGTGCGGACGGCGGCGGCGCGGCGGGGGGTGTCTTCGTGGGCGGCGTTGAGCGTGGACCACTCTGGGCGGCTGCGGGCTTCCTTGAGTTCCGGCGGCAATTTGCCTTCCCGCCAGGCCCGGTCACCGTCGGTCTGGGCTTCGTCCAGCCGCAACGGGTCGCGCGCCGCGTGGCCGCGGCGGTCCAGCGCGTCGATCAGGCGGCGGGCGCGCAGGGCCAGCAGGCGCAGCACGGCGTCGTCGATGCTCAGTTCGCGGTAGCCGCGCAGCTTGCCCAGCAGACGCTGGCCGTAGCGCTCCACGCTTTGCCACAAGCCGCCGGTGGCGGCGCCGACCAGCGCCGCCGTGCCGAGGCTGACGCCGGCCAGCATCAGGTCCACCGCCGCGCCGGCCATGGCGCCGGCGGCCACGCCCATGCCGACGCTCACGCCGGCGTCCTTCAGCGCCTGCGGATGGAAAAGATCCATGCCCCAGCGTTCGCCGGTCAGCGGCAGAGCCTCGGCGTCATAGTCTTCGTGGCGGAAGTTGTAGAGCGCGAGCAGGGCGTCGATGCAGGCCTGCTCGCGCCGGCGCGCGCGATCCTGCAAGTCCTGCGCCGCGGCGCGCAGCGCGGGCTCGTCGGAAGCCGAAGCCAGGCGCAGCGCCGCGATGTCCAGCAGCATGCCGGCCGCCAGCCGGCCCGCCTCGCCGCGGCGTTCCTGGCGCTGGCGCGCCAACTGGTCGGACAAGGCCTGCAGCGTGCCGGCCCGCGCATCCAGCAACATGGCCAGGCGCGCATATAGCTGCCGTTCGCCGTCCAGCGGCGGCGCCACGGTATCGAATTCGACCAGCGCATGCAGGCCCAGCCGCGCCATGGCTTCACGCCATTGCGCCGCGCGATGCGCCGGCGCGCGCACGAAATTCAGCACGGGCAGCAGCGGCCTGCCGCAAGCCGCCAGCAGCGCGAGTTCGTCCAGGTGCTTGGCCAGCACGGGATCGCGCGCATCGATGACATAGAGCGCGGCGTCGCATTCCAGCATCTTGGCCAGCACGCGCGCTTCCTGTTCGAAGCGCCCGCGCGCCTCCGGCGCGTCCAGGAAACGGCGGATGCGCGCGGGGCCGTCCAGCCGTTCCGCGCCGGCCAGGCGGTCGACGTAGTCGAGCAGGGCCACGCTGTCTTCCATGCCCGGCGTGTCGTACCAGGCCAGCACCGGCCGCCCGTCCAGCCGAAGCTGCGCGCCTTGCACGCGTCGCGTCGTGCCGGGAGCGTCGGCCACCTCGCCGAAGCCGGCGTCGCGCGTCAGCGTGCGCAGGAGCGAGGTCTTGCCGGTGTTGGTATGGCCGACCAGGGCGATCTGCAACGGACGGCCGGAGGCGGCCGGCGTCCCGTCCGCCGGGGGCCGAGGCGCCGCCGGGGACGGGTCCGCCGGCGAGGCCCCGGGCGCCGGGCGAGCGCGATCGTCGGACGTGTCATCCATGGTCTGCCTCCAGCCAGCGCAGCGCCGGCCCGGCGTCGCGCAGCATGTCTTCGCCGGCCACGCCGGCCGCGCGCAGTTGATCGCGCCAGGCGGCGGCGCGCGACGGCGCGGCGTCCGTCCCGTCCTCGTCGCCCAGCAGCCAGAATCGCGTCGCTTGCGCGGCCGCGGACAGCTCGGCGATCAAGGCCAGCGCGCCGCGGTCCGGCGTCTGGCGCGCGTCGCAGACGATCAGCAGGCGCGGCGCCGGCCTCGCGGCCAGGGTGTCGAGCAGGCGCCGCCGCTGTTCGCGCGTATCCAGGTTGCCGCCGTCGGCCACGCCCGCCGGCAGGGCGGCGGGCGGCCACGGCAGGTCCGGCGCCACCTCCAGCCCGACCAGCGTGGGCGCCACGCCGACGGCGCCCGCGTTCGCATGGCCGATGCGCGGCCCTTGCTGCGGCAACGGCGGCGCGTCATCGTCCAGGGTGTCGGCGATAGGCGCCAGCCGGGCGGCCAGGCCCGCGTAGCCGGGCATATCGGGATCCAGGCGCAGCCTGGCCAAGGCCCGCCGCAGCATGAACACGCTGAGCAGCCACGCCAGCAGGCGCGGCAGGATGCCATAGGTCACCAGGGCGCCGATCAGCCACATCGACCATTGCGCCTGCGCCAGCGCGGGCAATTGCCGCGTGCCGTCGCTGGCCGCCACCAGGGCCGCGTCCGGCACGGGGAAACCCAGCCGCGCCGGCAGCCAGCCGAGCAGATCCGTCAGGCGCACGAAGGTTTGCGGATCGAGCAGCGTCGTGGCCCAGATGAAGCGATAGCTGGCGGTGGAGAGCACCAGCAGCAGCGTGGCCAGCCCGGCGGTCAGCGCCAGCAGCCACACCAGATGGCTTACGGTCCCGAACAGCCAGCGCAGGCCGCCGCCGCGCGCCAGCAGGCTGGAAAACGCCTGCGCGGCGAGCGCCGTGTCCGGTCCGCGCGCGAGGCGCCGGCTGACCCACAGCCAAAGCCGCGCGAGTCCCTGGGCCGCGGCATGCGACGGCACGGCAAAGACGCTGGCGGCCAGCCAGAACAGGAAGGTCAGGGCATGCAGGCCCAGCAAGGCGCCCAGGGCGTGCAATACGTTGACGGGGCGGGCGCCGTCGCCCAGCGCGCCCAGGGCGGCGCCGATGCCGGCCAGCAGGCCGAGACCCAGCAGCAGCGCCAGGCCGACGGCGGCGGCGCGGCGCCAGGCCGCCAGGCATGCGTCCAGTCCGGTTTGCCGGCCCAGCAAGCGCGCCCGCAGCAGGATGCGTTGCGGCAGGGGCTCCGGCGACAGACGCGCCTGGCGGACCGCCTGGGCGTCGTCCACCGGCCCCCAGTGTTCCTCGCGCAGGCGTATGGTTTCCGCCAGCCAGAGGTCGCCCAGGGGAGAGGACGTCGTGGAAAGGGATGTCTCGGTCGTGTTCAATGCCTGCCTGTCCGGTTCCGCCGGCGGCGGGCGGGGTTGTCGTTGGTCTTGGCCATGGCGGCCGGGGGCCTCCACACATGCGCTGGCGAAAGCCGTCGCGCAATGGGGCATTCTAGCGTTCGCCGCGGCCGCGGGGGACCGCGATGCCGCCATGCTTGCGGGGGAAAGGGCGAGGTTGGAAGACGGATGTTGACTTTTGAACGCAAATGACGTAACATTCGAAATGCTCGTTTTATTGCGGGCTCGGCGTCCGGCTCCAAGGATAGTCATTCCAGGCAGATTCAATCGATCCCTGGCACTTTTCCCGATAGCCGACGCGGCTGGCATCGCAGGCTTTTCCTGTGATTCACGCAGCCAAGTGCGCGCTGGCGATTTCCCCGTCCTCTCTATAAAAAACACGGAAATCCCGCTGGCGTCGAAAACGTCCCACCTGCCGTTCTCTCCGGATCGTCTACCCGTGGCGGGTGGTGGAATGCTTCGTCATTCGAATAATCGCTGCCGTCGGTTCTCGTAGCGTTTTGTGCACTTTTGCGTGGCCTTTTCCGGCCGTATGGTCTCATCCTTAGGAACGAGGCCGATACGCCATCCGCAGCAATGTTCCCGTCACGTAATTGGGACACCATATAACGAGTATCGACACCCGCGCCTTGACGCATGTCCGGCCGGGCGCCCTCCCGAATCGCGAATCGGCGGCCGGTGAATATTTCCCGGCCCGGCGCGAAACGGCGCCGGACCTCGCGCCCGGCACAAAGCCAGATGTCCGCCCCGGGGGCGGACCATAACAACACCATAGCTAGATTGGAGTACCCAACAATGACCACCATGATGCAACCTCGACTGACGCGTCGTTCCACCCATACGCTGGACAACACGCCCATCCATGTGGGCGACATCGTTCATCTGCAGCCGGAGCATGGCCCCGGCATCGCCGCTCGCGTCATCTACAACACGCCGTTCAACGGCGCCACGACCTACACCACGGACCTGGTTTCGTGCATGGCGGAAAACGGCCGCATTCTCAAGCAGCGCTTCCGCTTCCGTCACGAGCACGTTCATCGCATCGAATCCATCCGCGGTTGATGTCCGCCGGCCGCGCCGTGATCGACGGCGCGGCCGGCGATGAATGAACACCAACGCCGCGCGCGGGGCCGCCCGGGCCGCGCCGGCAAGTCCATTGTCGGCGCGGCCTGACTAAAGTTTCCGGCCGCCGCCGCTTTTTCCTCCCCCCTGTTTCCCTTAAGCTTGCAACGCTGGCAATACGCCAGCCGTGATCGCGCCGCGGTCGCGGGCGGCGTCCGATAAGCACCTGCCCCGGCACGCGCATCCCTACGCATTCCCTCATGCTGTTGCCCATCCTGCTTCTTTCCGCCGCCGGTTTCACGGTGCTCACCACCGAATTCGTCATCATCGGCCTGCTGCCCGCGATGGCCCGCGACCTGGGTGTCGAGGTCGCGCAGGCGGGCCTGCTGGTGAGCTTGTTCGCCTTCACCGTGGCCGCCACCGGCCCTTTCTCCACCGCCCTGATGGCGGCCTTGCCGCGCAAGCGCGTCTTCGTGGCGGCGCTGGCCATATTCGGCGTGGCGAACGTCATGGCGGCGTGGGCGCCTAACATCTACGTGATGGGCGTGGCGCGCTTCGTGCCCGCGCTCGCGCTGCCCGTGTTCTGGTCCCTGTCCAGCGACACCGCCATCAGCCTGGTGGGACCGGCGAAGGCGGGCCGGGCGGTGTCGATGGTCGCGTTCGGCATCGTCGTGGCGACCGTGCTCGGCATTCCCATCGGCGTCCTCATTGCCGACGCCTTCGGCTGGCGGGCGGCTTTCATGGTCCTGGCGGTGCTGGCCTTCGCCAAGGCCGGCCTGTTGCAGCGCTATATGCCGGCGGTGGCGGGCAGCACGCACGCCGGCTCGCTGGCCAAGCAGTTGCGCAGCCTGCGCGATCCCGTGCTGGTGGGCCACGTGCTGCTTTCGCTGCTGGTCTTCACCGGCATGTTCACCGCCTACACCTACCTGGCCGACATGCTGGAACGCCTGGCGGGATTCAACGGCCAGGTGGTGGGCTGGTCCATGATGGCCTTCGGCGCGGTCGGGCTGATCGGCAATACGCTGGGCGGCCGCATGGTCGACCGCAGTCCGATCGGCGCCACCGCGCTGTTCAGCGTGCTCATGGCGGCGGCCCTGGCGGCCGTGGCGTCGGTGATGCACGCGCCGTTATGGCTGGCGCCTGTCCTGGCGTTGTGGGGCATCGCGCAGTCGGCCTTGTTCATCGTGTGCCACGCGCGCGTGATGAAGGCGGCGCCGCATGCGGCGGCCTTCGCGGCGTCCTTGAACATCTCGGGCGCGAATATCGGCATCGGGGTGGGCGCGGCCCTGGGCGGACGCGTCATCGCCACCTACGGCCTGGGCGCGCTGGGATGGGCGGCGGCGGCCGTATTGGCGCTGGCCCTGCTGGTGGCCGCCTGGCTGACGCGCGCCACGCGCCGCGCGATGTCCGCGCACGCTGCGAGCGCTACGACTGCTGCGACCGCGAAGCACGCGGCGCCGGCGGAAGAGGCCTGCGCCACCGCGGGCGGTTGATCGGCGTCGTAACTTGCAAGTCCGCGCCCAGGCAAGCAGGGCGCGACACTACCTGGGCTACCCGCCTGCCAGCGAGCGCGGGACGCGACGCTATCGCGCCTGCCAGCCGGCCAGCACGGCCGGCAGTTCCCGCATGTCGCGCAGCACGTGCACGACGCCGACATCGAGCAGGGCCTGGGCATCGCTGTGGCCCGGGCCGCCGGGGCTATAGCCGAACACCGTCGCACCCGCGGCCACGCCGGCGCGGGCGCCGGTGACCGAATCCTCCACCACGGCGCAGCGCGCCGGATCGACGTCCAGCGTGCGCGCGGCCGCCAAGTAGACATCGGGCCAGGGCTTGTTGCGCGCCTGCTCCTGCCCGCTGACGACGTGTTCGCCGAAGCAGTCCTGCAGGCCGATCTTCTCCAGTTGCAAACGCAGCTTGACGCGATCCGCGCCCGAGGCCACCGCGATACGGCCCTGCACGGCCGCGTGCAGGGCGCGCACGGCCTCGGGCGCGCCGGGGATGGGCTCCAACTCCGATTCCAGGGCCGCGTTGCGGCGCGCGCGGAACCGTTCTATCCACGCGTCGTCGATCCGGTAGCCGGTCTCGGCCTGGATGCGCGGCGCCTCGTCGAACACGGTCTTGCCCAGGAAAATGCGCAGCGTCTCTTCCAGCGTGAGCCGCCAGCCCAGCTCGCCCAGCATGGCGGTGAGGACACGATTGGTGATGGGTTCGGAATCGACCAGCACGCCATCGCAATCGAACAGGACGGCGTCGTAGGGAAAGTGGGACATGGCTAGTTCGGACGGCGGCAATGAACGCCGCCGCCGGGAAAGGGGAAGGGAAAGACTGGAAGCGTACCTGAAACCGCGCGCGGACATGCCGGGGCCAGGCGGACGCGAACGCGAGCGAGGGCGATGCATCGGCAACCCGCGCCGGGCGCGCAAGCAAAAACAATAACGAGGACGGAAAGACAAACGGCCGGGATCGCTCCCGGCCGTTTGCTTTCCGAAACCGCGCCGGTCCGGCGCGTGGCCGGACCGGACGCGCCGGCTTACTTGCCGCGCGAGCCGCCTCGCGCCGCGGGCGGCGGGACCACCGGCACGGCGGCGCCGGGCGTGGCCTCTTCCGGCTCGTCGCCTTCGTCGGAATCGTCACCGTCCATGCCTTCCTGCGAATGCATGCCCATCGCCATGCTGGCGACCATCATGGCGAATTCCTCCAGCGGCATCTTCTTGCCGTTCAGGTCGACCACCTTGTCGGCATAGTGCAGCGTGCCGACCACGTTGTCGCCGTCCTTGCTCAGGTAGCCGGTCGCCACCGCCATCTGCGTCAGCGCCTGGGTCGTGGCCTCGGCCTGCTTCTCGGCGGCCGCGGCATCCAGGCCGGCCTGCTGCTGCATCTGCTGCGCCAGGATGCTGGTGACCATCGGCGCCGACACCGTCAGCTTGGCGTCCAGCTTGTGCAGCAGCTTGGTGACCATCTCGTCGACGGGCTGGTCCGTCGGTCCCGGATCGCCCAGGTCCAGCGTCAGGTTGAAGCGCGACTCGCCCTTGGCGTTGTGGACCAGGATGGGATCGATGAAGAAGGTGGGATTGCCCGCCAGCAGGGCCTTGCCAGCGGCGATCGCCTTTTGGCGATCCTCGGCCGGCAGGTCGAACGCCTGCTGCGGATCCTGCTCGGGGTTCTGCTTCATGGCGCGCGAGATCACGTTGCCATACAGCTCGACCAGGGTCTTCACCGCATCGGTCGCCATGTTGCGCCCGCCGAAGCCCAGGCGCAGGCCGGCGATGTCCTGGCCGCCCAGGTTGATCATGCCGACGTCGTAGACAGCGCGCGCGGAAAAGCCGCTGCCGCTTTCGGTGAGTTCGGCATTCTGCGTGTAGTTATTGAGCAGGATGGCCGGATCGGTGGCATGCACCACGCTGATCTGCTTGATGGCCAATTGGTTGGTGCCCACCTGCAGGCCGGCCTGGCCCTGGTGCATATCGCTGTTCAAGGTCATGCCGGTGACCTGGATCTTGCCCGGCGCCTCGGCATCCTTGATGTCCAGGCTCACCGAGTCCATCTTGCCGCTGACCTTGGCGGCCTTGTCGGCGGCGGTCACGGCGACCTGCAGGTCCATGCCGGAGAACTTCAGGTCGGCGTCGGGACGCTGGAAGTCCACCGGCTGCAGCACCAGGTTGCCGTCGACGTCGCGGTTGTAATGCAGGGTGGCGTGGCCGGAGAACGGCGCCACGCCCTTGGTCAGTTCGAACCAGCTCTTCACGGTGTCGTTGTCGACCAGTTCGAAATCGCTGGTCGCCATCACCGGCGCCAGGGCGCCGCGCTTCAGGCGCGCCAGCGGGAAAGGACCGTGCTCGACATGGTCATGCAACAGGAAGGCGACGTCCTGCACTGGCTTGTCCTTCTCGACGGTCACGCCTTCGATGGTCAGGCTGTACTGGATATCGGTCGAAAAGAGATGCCGCTCCAGGGAGCTCACCGCGATCTTCATCTTGGCGTTCGGCAGGAAGGCCTGCAGCTTGGCATTGCCTTCGTCCACGCGCTGGCGCACCTCGGCCTCGACGCGCTTGCCCGTGTACCAGGATGCGCCTACCCAGGCCACCCCCGCAACCACGATCACGCCTACCACGACACCTAGTGATTTTTTCATGAGGCTTCCCACTTCCCGGTTGAATCAAGCGGGGGATTATAGGAGTTACAAATGGCCCCGCACGGCTGAATGCGTACTTAAACCCAGCAAACGGTTACAGAACACTACCAACGTATCTTCAACAAGGCCTCCCGGCGTCAATCCGGGAAATCCTGGAGAAAGAAGTAACAGGCGCGCCGCGCCACCTGTGTCCAAACCCTGCGGCGGCGCCGTGGCGCCCGGCCGGCTTCAGCTACAATGCGCGCCGTGTGCAATGCCAATCGGCACACATCCCATGCGCGGCGCTCGCCGCCGTGACCGGCCCGCCGGGCCTTCCTTTTCTCCTGTTTCCGTCCGCCTTGATTGGAGTCTCTCAACTTGAGCGACAGGCTGCCGCTGGAGTTGTACTTGACTGCCAATACCTCTTTCGCCGACCTCGGGCTGGCCGATTCCCTGTTGCGCGCCATTGCCGAAACCGGCTACACGGCCCCCACGCCCATCCAGGCCCAGGCCATTCCGCTGGTGCTGCAAGGCGGCGACCTGCTGGCCGCGGCCCAGACCGGCACCGGCAAGACCGCCGGTTTCACGCTGCCCATCCTGCACCGCCTGATGCAGACGCCCGCCGCCGTGCGCAAGCCCGGCCGCCCGCGCTGCCTGATCCTGACGCCGACGCGCGAACTGACCGCGCAGGTCGAGGAATCGGTGCAGACCTACGGCAAGTACGCCCCGCTGAAGTCCATGGTGATGTTCGGCGGCGTCAATATCAATCCGCAGATCAGCGCGCTGCGCAAGCCGCTGGACATCCTGGTCGCCACGCCGGGCCGCCTGCTGGACCATGCCGGCCAGAAGACGGTCGACCTGTCGGGCGTCGAAATCCTGGTGCTGGACGAAGCCGACCGCATGCTGGACATGGGCTTCATCCGCGACATCCGCAAGGTGCTGGCCCTGCTGCCGGCCAAGCGCCAGAACCTGTTGTTCTCGGCCACGTTCTCCGACGAGATCCGCACCCTGGCGCGCGGCGTGCTCAACGACCCGGGCGAAGTCTCGGTGACGCCGCGCAATACCGCCACCGAGCTGGTCAAGCAGACCGTGCACCTGGTCGAGCAGCATCACAAGCGCGACCTGATCAGCCACATCATCCGTGAAAGCGGCTGGCACCAGGTGCTGGTGTTCACGCGCACCAAGCACGGCGCCAACCGCCTGGCCGAAAAACTGGTCAAGGACGGCCTGAGCGCCGCCGCCATCCACGGCAACAAGAGCCAGGCGGCCCGCACGCGCGCGCTGGCCGGCTTCAAGGACGGCAGCGTGACCGTGCTGGTCGCCACCGACATCGCCGCGCGCGGCCTGGACATCGACCAGTTGCCGCAAGTCGTCAACTTCGAATTGCCCAACGTGCCCGAGGACTACGTGCACCGCATCGGCCGCACGGGCCGCGCGGGCGCCACGGGCGCGGCCATCTCGCTGGTCGATCCGAGCGAAGTGAAGCTGCTGCGCGCCATCGAGAAACTGATCCGCAAGACCGTGGACCGCGTCGAAATCCAGGGCTGGACGCCTCCCGCCGGCGTGCCGGCGCACGAGCGCGACGACGAGGACGACGAACGCGACAGCCGCGGCCCGCGCAACGGCGGCGGACGCAACGGCAACCGCGCCGGCGGCGGCGGCGGCGGCGGCCGCGCCTCGCAAGGCAATGGCCGCTCGGCCAATGGCGGCGCGCGCGGCGGCAACGGCCAGGGCGGCGCCCACGGCCGCGCCGGCGCC